>NZ_SHLD01000001.1:2422380-3633571 GCF_004217615.1 Micromonospora kangleipakensis
GGAGCAGGTGAGCTGGTGCACCGGGGTGCGAACGGCCGGGTCGGCGAACCGGGCCCGGGCCACGTACGAGTGGTGCACGTCACCGGAGAGCACGCTGATCGAGGCCGGTGGCGCGTACGCCGGGCCGGCGCCGACCCGGTCGCCGGGGTGCCCCGGCGTGCCGCTGCCGAGCCGGGCGAAGAGCTCGCCGAGGGCCTCGAAGGAGCGGCGGAACGAGGCCCAGTGCTCCAGGTCGAGGGCCCGGCGGAGCTGCTCGGAGACCCGGGCCACCCAGGGGCGGCGGGAGTCGGCCAGCCGCTCGTTCCAGGCCTCGATGTGGTGGATGCCCGGCGGCAGCAGCCAGGGCAGCGAGGCGCCGACCACCAGGTGGTCGTAGACGCCGTGCGCCCGGTCGAGGAACCACGACCACTCGCCCGGCGGCAGCATCGCCCGGTTGCCCGACTCCAGCACCCGGCTGGACCGGTTGTCCAGCATCACCAGGCGGGTACGGCCCAGGTCCAGCGCGTAGCTCCACTGGTACTGCACGGCCCGCCAGCGTTCGGTGTCGTGGGCGACGTCGGCCTCGGTGTCGACCCGCTCGCCGAACTCGTGCAGCACGCCCGTGGCGTCCTCGGCGGCGGCCACCTTGGCGTAGAGCGGGTCGGTGGCGATCTCGTCCGGGGCGAGGTTGCCCAGGTGCTGGTAGACCCAGTACGAGGCGAGCCCGCTGCGGATCCGCTCGGCCCACCACGGCTGCTGGCGCATGTCCGCCCGCCAGGCGGCCGAGGTGTTCCAGTCGTCGATGACCTCGTGGTCGTCGAAGATCATCACGCTCGGCACGGTGGAGAGCAGCCAGCGGATCTCCGGATCGCGCCAGGATTCCAGGTAGAGCTTGGTGTACTCGTCGAAGCTGACCACCTGCGTCGCCGGGGCGGCCTTCGGCCGCCGCCGGCGCCGCTTGAGCAGCGTCCGCACGGTCGGCGAGGTGACGTCGGCGTAGACCTGGTCGCCGAGGAGTACCAGCAGGTCCGGCAGGGCGGCCGGGTCCGGGTCGGCGATCAGCCGGCGGGCGTACGCGTCGAGCGCGTCCGGGGGCAGCTTGCGGGCCGTGGCGTGCTGGGTGGTCTCCCGGCACGAGCCGAAGAGCAGGCTCACCGGCTGGTCCCGGTCGTCGGCGGCCCGGGTCCGGATGACGCTGGCCGGGAAGCCGCTCTCCGGCACCGGCCAGGCGACCTCGTCGTCGATCAGCACCTCGTAGGTCGTCGCGCTCTCCGGAGTGAGCCCCGCCACCACGACGATCGCGTAGTGGTGGTCGTACGCGGAGAAGGTCGGCGCGGTCCCGGCGGCGCCGTCGGCCGTGCGGACGGTGACCACGGCGGGTGCGCTGGTCTCGACCCAGACGGTCGCCCGCGTGCCGACGACCCGCCGCAGCAACGGACCGATCAGCAGGCGCGCGCTGGGCATGGTCGACCTCCGAGGTGAGCGGACTTCATGTTTACTACCCGGCCGGCGGTCGCACCACAGCTGGCTGGCGTCGAGCCTACCGCCGGCCCGCGCAGGCAACGGGGTGCGGTCGATGAGACGCCGTCGTCGCCATCTGACAGGATTTCGGCATGAAGGAATACCTCCTCGTCGCACTCGCCCTGCTCGGCGTGCTGATCCTCGGCGGCCTCAGCCTCGTGGTGCCCCGGCTGCGCCGGCGTCCCGAGCCGCCGCTGCCGGAGACGGAGGTCGACACCCGGGCCGAGGAGGACCTGGCCGGTCCGCCGGTCGAAGCGGCGGAGTCCGACCTCTCCACCGGCGTCCTGGTCGAACCGCCACCGGTGATCGAGGCGCCCGCGCCCGCCATCGAGGTCCCCGAGCCCACCGCCGGCCGGCTGGTCCGGCTGCGCTCCCGGCTGTCCCGCTCGCAGAACGTCTTCGGCAAGGGCCTGCTCGGCCTGCTCAGCCGGGAGCACCTGGACGAGGACGCCTGGGAGGAGATCGAGGACAGCCTGATCACCGCCGACGTCGGCATCGACGCCACCCGGGAGATCGTCGACCGGCTCCGCGAGCGGACCCGGGTGCTCGGCACCCGCTCCGCCGGTGAGCTGCACGCCCTGCTCGCCGCCGAGCTGGTCAACGCCCTCGACCCGACCCTCGACCGGTCGCTGAAGACCGCCCCCAAGGTGGGGATGCCCGCCGTGGTGCTGGTCGTCGGCGTCAACGGCGCCGGCAAGACCACCACCTGCGGCAAGATCGCCCGGGTGCTGATCGCCGACGGACGGACCGTGCTGCTCGGCGCCGCCGACACCTTCCGGGCCGCCGCCGCCGACCAGCTGGAGACCTGGGGCGGCCGGGTCGGCGCCGAGACCGTCCGCGGGCCCGAGGCCGCCGACCCGGCCAGCGTCGCCTTCGACGCGGTCAAGCGCGGCATCGACACCGGCGTGGACACCGTCCTCGTCGACACCGCCGGCCGCCTGCAGAACAAGATCGGCCTGATGGACGAGCTGGGCAAGGTCAAGCGGGTGGTGGAGAAGCACGGCCCTATCGACGAGACCCTGCTGATCCTCGACGCCACCACCGGCCAGAACGGCCTGGAGCAGGCCCGGGTCTTCACCGAGGTGGTCAACGTGACCGGCGTGGTGCTGACCAAGCTCGACGGGACCGCCAAGGGCGGCATCGTGATCGCCGTGCAGCGCAAGCTGGGCATCCCGGTCAAGCTGGTCGGCCTCGGCGAAGGCCCCGACGACCTGGCGCCGTTCGACCCGGCGCAGTTCGTCGACGCGCTGCTCGGGACCGAGCCGCTCGCCCGGGACGCGTAACCTCGGGTGACGACCGACGATCGCGCCTATGCCGGGTGGCGCGACCACAGCCACCCGTCGCCGCGCCTCGGGAGACCGTACGTGACTTCGCAGGAGATCCCGCTGCACGGCGGGAACGTGAGCACCGTGGTCCGGGTGGGCGACACGGTCCGGCGCAACGCCGGCCCGTGGACCCCCTCGGTGCACGCCCTGCTGCGCCACCTGGAGTACGTCGGGTTCACGGGCGCGCCCCGCGCCCTCGGCATGGACGAGCGCAACCGGGAGGTCCTGTCGTACCTGGAGGGGGAGTGCGGGGAGTACCCGCTCGCCCGGCACTGGGTCACCGACGAGGCGCTGGTCACCGTCGCCACCATGCTGCGGATGTTCCATGACGCCCAGTACGGCTTCACCCCGCCGCCGGGGGCGGTCTGGCGCTCGTTCGGCCCGCCCCCGCCGGACACCGAGGTGATCTGCCACCACGACGCCGCCCCGCACAACGTGATCTGGCGGCCCGACGGCACCCTCGGGCTGATCGACTTCGACCTGGCCTCGCCCGGCGCGCGGATCTACGACGTGGCGTACGCGGCCTGGACCTGGGTACCGATCTTCTCCGACCGGGACTCGATCACCCTGGGCTGGAAGCACCCCGACCGGCCACGCCGGCTGCGCCTCTTCGCCGACGCGTACGGGCTGATCCCGCGGGACCGGCACCGGCTGATCCGGACGATCCGCAAGCGGATCGTCGACCACGTCGAGGGGATCCGCCGGATGGCGGCGGCCGGGGAGCCGGCGTTCGTCCGGATCGTGCACAAGGGGCACCTCCGCCGCCCGATGCGGGACCTGCGGCTGCTCGACTACGAGCGGCACGCCCTGGAGTACGCGCTGCGCTGATCGGCCGGCCCCGCGGGCGTCGCTTGGTCGCCCGGCCATCGACGCCCGCCGTACGGCCGATCCACCGCCGTCCATCCCGGCGACTGTGCGGGTTTCTTCACACGTACGAAACAAGCCGTCACGGACCGGAAATCGGCTGGGGTCGTTGAGTGAAACAGCCGGCGACGAAGCTTCCGCGCAACCGGCTGACGGGCGATGCTGCCAGGTCTCAGCCGGGGGAGGACTTCCACACCGAGAGGAGGCAGCGTGGAGATCAACACCGGCAACACCGCCTGGTTGCTCTTGTCGTCTGCGCTCGTGCTGCTCATGACGCCCGGTCTGGCCCTGTTCTACGGCGGCCTCAACCGGTCCAAGGGCGTACTCAACATGATGATGATGAGCTTCTCCGCGATCGGGCTCATCTCCGTACTTTGGGTCATCTACGGCTTCACCCTGGCGTTCGGCACCAACGACAGCGCCGGGGCCAACAACGTGATCGGCAGCTTCACCCAGTACTTCGGTACGCAGACGAACTTCATCGGCGAGGAGTGGCTCTTCCTCGGCGCGGGGACCGGCATCCCCACGTACGTCTTCATGGTCTTCCAGATGATGTTCGCCGTCATCACCGTGGCCCTGATCTCCGGCGCGGTCTCGGACCGGCTCAAGTTCTCCGGCTGGTTGCTCTTCGCCTTCGCCTGGTTCACGCTGGTCTACGTGCCGGTCGCGCACTGGGTCTGGGGCGGGGGCTTCATCGGCTCCAAGATCAAGGCGCTGGACTTCGCCGGTGGCACCGCGGTCCACATCAACGCCGGCGCCGCCGGTCTCGGCCTGGTGCTCATCCTCGGCAAGCGCATCGGCTGGCCGAAGGAGAGCTTCAAGCCGCACAACGTGCCGCTGGTCGCCCTCGGCGCCGGCCTGCTCTGGTTCGGCTGGTTCGGCTTCAACGCCGGCTCCGAGCTGACAGTCGACGGCACCACCGCGGTGGCCTTCGTCAACACCCAGGTCGCCACCGCCGCCGGCCTGCTCGGCTGGGCGATCGTGGAGTGGCTGCGCAACGGCAGGCCGACCCTGGTCGGCGCCTCCTCCGGCGCCGTCGCCGGCCTGGTCGCCATCACCCCCGCCTGCGGCTTCATCGCTCCGCTCCCGGCGGTGCTGCTCGGCCTCGTCGCCGGCGCGGTCTGCGCGGTCGCGGTCGGCCTGAAGTACCGGCTCGGCTTCGACGACTCGCTCGACGTGGTCGGCGTGCACTTCGTCGCCGGCTGGATCGGCTCCCTCTCCATCGGCCTCTTCGCCACCCTCCAGGTCAACTCGGCCATCGAGGGCCTGGGCGCCAGCGAGGGCCTGTTCTACGGTGGCGGGGTCACCCAGCTCGGTCGGCAGGCGCTGGCCAGCGGCATCGTCTCGGTCTACTCCTTCGGGGTGGCCGCGCTGATCGCCCTCGTCATCAAGAAGACGATCGGCCTGCGGTCCGACGCCGAGGACGAGGTCGCCGGCATCGACGTCGCCGAGCACGCGGAGAGCGCGTACGACCTCTCGCCCACCACGGGCAGCAGCGCGGGCGGCGCGTTCGCCATGGCCGGGATCGGCGCCACCAAGCCGGCCCCGGAGTCCGCCGGGCCGGCGGACGAGCCGGCCGAGCCGGTCAGCGAAAAGGTCGCCGGTTAACGTTCCTGGGATGGAGGGGTTGGACATGAAGCTGGTGACCGCGGTCATCAAGCCGTACCAGCTGGACGCGGTGAAGGAGGCCCTGCACGCCCTCGGCGTGGCCGGGCTGACCGTCAGCGAGGTCCAGGGCTACGGCCGGCAGAAGGGGCACACCGAGGTCTACCGGGGTGCCGAGTACACGGTCGAGTTCCTGCCCAAGATCCGGGTCGAGGTGCTCACCGACGAGATGGACGTCGAGAAGATCGTCGACGCCATCGTGGCGGCGGCCCGGACCGGCAAGATCGGCGACGGGAAGGTCTGGGTGACCGGCGTCGAGGAGGTCGTCCGCGTCCGCACCGGCGAACGCGGCCTGGACGCCCTGTAGGAGACCCGCACCGATGACCTCGTTGATCAAGAAGAATGCGTCAGGACACCCCGGCGACGGCGACGCAAACCTCTTGATCAACGAGGTCGTCGGCGTTCCCGGCGGGATCGGGGAGGCGGCGCGGGAGGCGCGGGCCGACGCGTTCGACTCGTGGCTGGGGTCGCTGCTGCCCCGGCGGGACGGGATCGCGTTGATCGCCGTGGGCGGGCTGGGGCGGCGGCAGTGCGCGCCGTACGGGGATCTCGACCTGGTGCTGCTGCACGCCGGGGTGCCCGGGACGGACGAGCTGGCCGCCTCGCTCTGGTATCCGATCTGGGACGCGGGGCTGCGGCTCGACCACTCCGTCCGGACCGTCGCCGAGGCGCTCTCGGTGGCCCAGGACGACGTCAAGGTCGCCCTCGGGCTGCTCGACGCCCGCTTCGTCGCCGGGGACCGGGCGCTCGCCGACCAGCTCATCCGCACCGCCACCGACCACTGGCGGCGCACCGCCGTCCGCCAGCTCCCCGGCCTTCGGGAGCTCACCACCGCCCGCTGGGCCACCCACGGCGAACTCGCCTTCCTGCTGGAGGGCGACCTGAAGGAGGCCGCCGGCGGGCTGCGCGACGTCGGCATCCTGCGGGCCATCGCCACCGCCGGGATCACCGACGCGCTCCGCCCGGCCGTCCGCGCCGCCCACCTGCGGCTGCTGGACGCCCGGGACGCCCTGCACCAGCAGGTCGGCCGCCGGGTCGACCGGCTCGTCGCGCAGGAACGCGACGGCGTCGCCAAGCTGCTCAGTTTGGACGACGGCGACGCCCTGCTGCGGCGGGTCGCCGGGGACGCCCGCACCGTCAGCCACGCCCTCGACGACGCCTGGCGCGCCGCCGACCGGCTCCGCTCCGGCCGCCGCCGGGGTGCCGACGGCCGCCCGATCCGCCGCCCGGTGGCCCGGGACGTCGTCGAACACGACGGGGAGCTGGTGCTCGCCCGCACCGCCATCGGGGCCCGCCCCGACCCCAGCCTGTCGCTGCGGGTCGCCGCCGCCGCGGCCACCACCCGGCTGCCCATCGCCCGGGCCACGTGCGAGTGGCTGGCCGCGTACTGCCCGCCGCTGCCCGCGCCGTGGCCGCCGGCCGCCCGGGCCGCGCTGATCACCCTGCTCGGCGCCGGTCCCGGCCTGGTGCCCGCCTGGGAGACCTGCGACCGGTACGGCCTGATCGAAGGCTGGCTGCCCGAGTGGACCCGGCTGCGCAGCCTGCCCCAGCACAACCCGGTGCACCGGTTCACCCTCGACCGGCACCTGGTGCAGACCGCGTACGAGGCGAGCCGGCACACCCGCGAGGTGGACCGCCCCGACCTGCTGCTGCTCGGCGCGTTCCTGCACGACATCGGCAAGGGACTTGTCGGCGACCACAGCACCGTCGGCGCGCCGGTGGCCGAGGCGGTGGCCGCCCGGATCGGGCTGCCCGAGAACGAGGTGGCGCTGATCGGCGCGCTGGTCCGGCTGCACCTGCTCCTGCCCGACGTGGCCACCCGCCGCGACCTCGCCGACCCGAAGACCATCGCCGGAGTCGCCGAGCGGGTCGGCGACACCACCACCCTGGACCTGCTGCACGGCCTGGTCCAGGCCGACGCCGCCGCGACCGGGCCGGCCGCCTGGTCGGACTGGAAGGGGCGGCTGGTCGCCGAACTGGTCGCCCGGGTCCGTACCGCGCTGGACACCGGCGTCCTGCCCGCGCCCCCGGCCCCCGACCCGGCGCTGGTGGCGGGGCCGCTGCCGGTCGTCCACCTCACCGAGGACCGGGTGGCGGTGGCCGCGGCGGACCGGCGGGGCCTGCTCGCGACGGTCGCCGGCTGCCTGGCCCTGCACCGGCTGGAGGTGCTCTCCGCGGACGCCTCCACGGTCGACGGCCGGGCCCTGGTCGAATGCCGGGTGCAACCCCGCTACGGGCTCGCGCCCGACCCGATCGCGCTCAGCGCCGACCTGCGCCGGGCGGTCACCGGCGACGTCTCGGTCACCCAGCGGCTGCGCGGCCGGGCCCTCGCCGCGCGCGGCGAGGGCGCCGCGCCCCGGGTGGTCTGGCACCGGGAGGCGGCCACCGACGCCGTGCTGCTGGAGCTGCGCGCCGCCGACGCGGCCGGACTGCTCTACCGGGTCACCTGCGCCCTCGACGAGGCCGGCGCGCAGGTTCGGGCGGCCCGCATCTCCACCCTCGGCGCCGACGTGGTGGACGCGTTCTACCTGGTCGGCGGCTGGCCCGACGACGCCGAGCGGGGCCGGCTGGAGGCCGCCGTGCTGGCCGCCGTCTGAACGCCGGCCTACGTCCGGCTGCGTAGCCGGGATGCCGCCCGCGGGGTGACGTGCGCCGGCCCGTGCGCCGGCACTCTCGGGGCATGAACCTGCCAGTACAGACCCAGGGGCTCACCAAACGGTACGGCGGGCTGACCGCCGTGCGGGACCTCGACCTGACCGTCCGGGCCGGCGAGGTGTACGGCTTCCTCGGCCCGAACGGCGCCGGCAAGACCACCACGCTGCGGATGCTGCTCGGGCTGGTCCGCCCGACCTCCGGCACGGTACGGCTGTTCGGCCGGGCGCCCGGCGCCGGCCGGCTCGGCGGTGTCGGCGCGCTGATCGAGGGGCCGGCCTTCTACCCCTACCTCTCCGGCCGGGACAACCTGCGGGTGCTGGCCCGCTACGCCGGCGTCGGGGCCGACCGGGTCGCCCTGGTGCTGGACCTGGTCGACCTCACCGACCGGGCCGGCGACCGGTACGCCGGCTACTCGTTGGGCATGAAGCAGCGGCTCGGCGTGGCCGCCGCCCTGCTCAAGGACCCACGCCTGCTGATCCTGGACGAGCCGACCAACGGCCTCGACCCGGCCGGCATGGCGGACATGCGCACGCTGATCCGGCGCCTGGGCGCCGGCGGCTGCACGGTGCTGGTCTCCAGCCACCTGCTCGGCGAGGTCGAGCAGGTCTGCGACCGGGTCGGGGTGATCTCCCGGGGACGGCTGATCGCCGAGGACAGCGTCGCCGAGCTGCGCGGCGCGGCCGGCCTGCGGGTGCTCGCCGACCCGCTCGACGAGGCCGCCACCCGGGTCGGGGAGCTGGTCGGACCCGAGCGGGTCCGGGTGGTCGACGGCGGGTTGGAGCTGGCGGTGGAGCCGGAGCGGGCGGCGTGGCTCAACGCCGAGCTGGTCGGCGCCGGGGTGGCGGTCCGCGAGCTGCGGCCCCGCGAGCGGGACCTGGAGCAGGTGTTCTTTGAGCTCATCGAGAAGGGAACGGCCGATGTCGCGTAGCTTCCGGGCCGAACTGGCCAAACTCGTCCGCCGGCCGGCGTCCTGGCTGCTGCTGGCCATCACGTTGGCGCTCTCCCTGATCTTCACCTACGTCTTCCCGTACGCGAGCATCGCCGGCGGGACCGTCGGCCCGAACAGCGACCGGACCCTGCCGATGCTGCTCCCGGACCACCTGGTCGGGAACTCGCTCGGCGGGCTGCCGTTCTTCCTCGGCGCGATCGTGCTGATCCTCGGCGTCCTCACCGTCGGCGGCGAGTACGGCTGGGGCACCTGGAAGACCGTCCTGTCCCAGGGCCCCTCCCGGCTGGAGGTGTACGCCGGCAAGCTGCTCGCCCTGGCGGCCGCCACGCTGGTCGTGGTGCTCTCCGTCTTCGTCCTCGGCGCGGTGGCCGCCGCGCTGATCGCCGTCGCCGAGTCGCAGCCGGTGTCCTGGCCGAGCGCCGGCGACCTGCTCACCGGGATCGGGGCGGGGTGGCTCATCGCGACGATGTGGGCCATGCTCGGTGCCGTGCTCGCCGTCGCGCTGCGGTCGGTGGCCCTGCCGGTCGGGCTGGGTCTGGTGTGGATGCTCGCGGTGCAGAACCTGCTCGCCGCGATCGCCGCGCCCCTGCTCGACTGGGTGGCCCAGGTGCAGAAGGGCCTGCCCGGCCCGAACGCGGGTTCGCTGGCGGCGACGCTCGGCGCGCCCGGGGACACCCCCGGCGTCGCGTCGGCCGTCGGCGGCGGCCAGGCGGCGCTGGTCGTCACCGCCTACCTGGTCGCCTTCGCGGCCCTGGGCGGGCTGCTGCTGCAGCGCCGGGACATCGGCTAGGCCGGGCGGGGGTGGGGACGGTGGACCGGGACCGCGGGATTGAGTGGAGCGACCAGATCTACGACGCCGTCGTCGCCCTGGTGCTGCTCGGGATCGGGCTGGTCGGCACCGCACCGGCCGGCGCCAACGAGGGGATCGACACCGGCCGGGCGACGTACCCGCTGGTGGCGGTGGCCGCGCTGGCGCTGGCGGTACGCCGGCGCTGGCCGCTGGCGACGCTGGCGGTGGTCACCGCGGCCACCACGGCGTACCTCGTGCTCGGCTATCCGTACGGGCCGATCCTGTTCTCGTTCCTCGTCGCGGTCTACACGGTCGCCGCGTACCTGCCGCTGCGCACCGGCGCGGTGGCCGGCGGGGTGGCGCTGGCGGCCCTGCTGGTGCACGTGGTGGTCGGGGTGCGCCCGCCTGGGCTGCTCGGCGCCATGCCGGCAGCCGCCTGGGTGGTCGTCCCGTTCGCGGTCGGCACCACGGTCCGGCTGGTCCGGGAGAACGCCGCGCGGGGCCGGGTCGACGAGGCGCGCCGGCTGGCCGACGCGGAGCGGCTGCGGGTCGCCCGGGAGGTGCACGACGTGGTCGGCCACGGCCTCGCCGCGATCCACATGCAGGCGGAGATCGCCCTGCACCTGCTGGCCCGCAAGCCCGAGCAGGCCGAGGCGGCGTTGACCGCGATCAGCCGCACCAGCAAGGAGGCCCTGGACGAGCTGCGGGTCACGCTCACCGTGGTCCGGCGGGACGAGGCGGCCGACGACCGGGCCCCGGCCCCCGGGCTGGCCCAGCTGCCGCAGCTGCGCGACCGGCTGGCCGGCGCTGGGGTGCCGGTCACCGTGGAGGTCACCGGGGAGCCCCGGACCCTGCCGGTCGCCGTCGACCTGGCCGCGTACCGGGTGGTGCAGGAGTCGTTGACCAACGTGCTGCGGCACGCCGGTCCGGCCACCGCCACCGTCCGGCTCCGCCACACCCGGACCGGGGTGGCGATCGAGGTGACCGACACCGGTCGGGGTCCGGCCCCCGGACCGCGGGTCGGCTACGGCCTGGCCGGCATGCGGGAACGGGTGACCGCGCTGGGCGGCACGTTCACCGCCGGCCCCGCACCGGGCGGCGGGTTCCGGGTGTCCGCGACCCTGCCCGTGGAGGAGGCTCAGTGATCACCGTGGTGCTCGCCGACGACCAGGACCTGGTCCGGATCGGGCTGCGCGCCCTCGTGGAGAGCGAGGACGACCTCGCCGTGGTGGGCGAGGCCGCCGACGGGCTGGCCGCGGTCGAGACGACCCGGCGGGAACGCCCCGACGTGGTGCTGATGGACGTCCGGATGCCCGGCGTGGACGGCATCGAGGCGACCCGGCGGATCGTCGCCGACCCCGAGCTGGCCGGCACCCGGGTGGTCGTGCTGACCACCTTCGAGCTGGACGAGTACGTCTTCGACGCGCTCCGGTACGGGGCCAGCGGCTTCCTCACCAAGGACACCCGGCCGGCGGAGCTGCTGCGGGCGATCCGGCTGGTCGCCGAGGGGGAGGCGCTGCTGTCGCCGTCGGTGACCCGGCGGGTGGTCCGCGAGTTCGCCACCCGGCCGGCCCGGGTGCCCCGACCGCACCCCCGGCTCGGCACGCTCACCGACCGGGAGCGGGAGGTGGTGGCGCTGGTCGGGGAGGGCCTGAGCAACGCGGAGATCGCCGAGCGGCTGGTGGTCAGCCCGGCCACCGCGCGTACCCACGTCAGCCGGGCCATGGTGAAGCTGGGCGCCCGGGACCGGGCCCAGCTGGTGGTCTTCGCGTACCAGTCGGGGCTGGTCGTTTCGTGATCTTCTGGCGGAACGGCACGCGGCCGTCTCCGTAGGGCGATCTTGACGATGCCGGGCGGGCCGGGCCGGCGGGAAGCAGTGGCGAGGTGGGACGGTTACCCTTGCGGGTGGCCGGCCTTGTGCGTGCCGGCCGAGTCTGTACCCGCCGGAACACTGACAAACGGGATGTTCGTGTGTTTGACACCTTGAGTGACCGCCTGTCCGGGATCTTCACCAAGCTCCGCGGCAAGGGTCGGCTCACCGACGCCGACATCGACGCCACCGCGCGCGAGATCCGCATGGCGCTGCTGGAGGCCGACGTCGCCCTGCCGGTGGTCAAGGGCTTCATCGCGAACGTCAAGGAGCGGGCGCGGGGGGCCGAGGTCTCGCAGGCGCTCAACCCGGCGCAGATGATCATCAAGATCGTCAACGAGGAGCTGATCAACATCCTCGGCGGCGAGGGGCGGCGGCTCCAGTTCGCCAAGCACCCGCCGACGGTGATCATGCTGGCGGGCCTCCAGGGTTCCGGTAAGACCACCCTCGCCGGCAAGCTGGCCCGCTGGCTCAAGGCCCAGGGCCACCAGCCGCTGCTGGTCGCCGCCGACCTCCAGCGCCCCAACGCCGTCGGGCAGCTCCAGGTGCTCGGTGGCCGCGCCGGCGTCGAGGTGTACGCCCCGGAGCCCGGCAACGGCGTCGGCGACCCGGTGCAGGTGGCCCGCGCCTCGATCGAGCACGCCAAGCGGGCCGCCCGGGACATCGTCATCGTGGACACCGCCGGCCGCCTCGGTATCGACGCCGAGATGATGCAGCAGGCCGCCGACATCCGCGACGTCGTCCAGCCCGACGAGGTCATCTTCGTCATCGACGCGATGGTCGGTCAGGACGCGGTGCGTACCGCCGAGGCCTTCCGCGACGGCGTCGGCATCACCGGTGTCGTCCTCTCCAAGCTCGACGGCGACGCGCGCGGTGGCGCCGCGCTGTCGGTCCGGGAGGTCACCGGCCAGCCGATCCTCTTCGCCTCCACCGGCGAGAAGCTGGAGGACTTCGACGTCTTCCACCCCGACCGGATGGCCAGCCGGATCCTCGGCATGGGCGACGTCCTCACTCTGATCGAGCAGGCCGAGCAGGCCTTCGACGCCGATCAGAAGGAGAAGATGACCGCCAAGCTGATGGGCGGCGAGCAGTTCACCCTGGAGGACTTCCTCGACCAGCTCATCGCGGTCCGCCGGATGGGCCCGATCGCCAACGTGCTGGCCATGATGCCCGGCATGGGGCAGATGAAGGACCAGCTCGCCGAGCTGGACGACAAGCACTTCGATCGGGTCACCGCGATCATCCGGTCGATGACCCCGGCCGAACGGACCAACCCGAAGATCATCAACGGCTCCCGCCGGGCCCGCATCGCCAGCGGCTCCGGGGTCGCCGTGATGGACGTCAACCAGCTGCTCAACCGCTTCACCGACGCGCAGAAGATGATGAAGCAGATGGGCGGCATGATGGGCCTGCCCGGCGGTGGCCGGCGCAAGGCGACCAAGTCGCCGAAGAACAAGCGCAAGGGCACCAAGGGCGGCGGGCGGCCGCGTACCGGGGCGGGCGCCGGGCTGCCGGGCGGCTTCCCGGGCGGCATGCCGCAGCTCCCGCCGGGGCTGGACCCGGGCGACCTGGCCGGCGGCCAGGGCCTGCCCCCGGGCTTCAAGCTTCCGAAGATCGACTTCAACAAGCTCGGCAAGGGCGACAACCGCCCCCGCTGATCCCGCGTCGACGTCGCGCGGCCCCGCCACCCGTCCCGGTGGCGGGGCCGCCGTCGTTTCCGGAGCCGCCAAGCCGGGCTGCTCGCGCGGGACGCGGAGTGATCGGGTAGGACTGTGCACATGGCTCTGCATGTGCGTGGTGTGCTCCTGCCGGACGACGAGGTCCGGGACATCTGGCTGGACGGCGACCGGGTGACCTTCGACCCGGTGCCCGGAGCGGAGACGATTGCCGACGGCGGCTTCGTGCTGCCGGGGTTGACCGACGCGCACTGCCACATCGGCATCGCCCGGGGCGGCGCCCCGATCACCTCCCTCGACCAGGCCCGCGAGCTGGCCCGCACCGACCGGGACGCCGGCGTGCTGGCCATCCGGGACGCCGGCTCCCCGTACCCGTACCCGGAGCTCGACGACGAGCCGGACCTGCCGCGACTGGCCCGCGCGGGCCAGCACGTCGCCCCGCCGAAGCGCTACCTGCGCGACATCGGCGTGGAGGTCGGCGCGGCCGAGGTGGCCGCGACGGTGGCCGCGCAGGCCGCCGTCGGCAACGGCTGGGTCAAGCTGGTCGGGGACTGGATCGACCGCGGCGTGGGCGACCTGGCGCCGGCCTGGGACGCGGACACCATGACCGCGGCCGTCCGGGCCGCGCACGCCGCCGGGGTACGCGCCGCGGTGCACACCTTCTCCGAGTCGGCCGTGGAGATCATGGTGCGGGCCGGGGTGGACTCGGTGGAGCACGGCACCGGGCTCAGCCTCGACCTGATCGACCTGATGGCCCGGCAGGGCACCGCCCTGGTCCCCACGATGATCAACATCCGGACCTTCGGCGGCATCGCCGAGCAGGCCCGCGCCAGGTTCCCCGGGTACGCCGACCACATGCTCGCCCTGCGCGACCGCTTCCCCGAGGTGGTCCGCGCCGCGTACGAGGCGGGCGTGCCGATCTACGTCGGCACCGACGCGGGCGGCGGGATCGACCACGGACTGGCCGCCGAGGAGATGCTGCTGCTGCACGAGCAGGCCGGCATGTCCACGCTGGACGTGCTCGCCGCCGCCTCCTGGGGCGCCCGCGCCTGGCTCGGCTTCCCCGGCCTGGTCGAGGGCGGCCTCGCCGACCTGGTCGTCTACCCGGAGGACCCGCGCCGCGACCTCCGCGTCGTCCGCACCCCGTCCCGCATCATCCTCCGCGGCCAGGTCATCCGCTGACCCTCGCCCGCTGGGCTGGTTGATCAAGAAGTCTGCGTCGGGAGGCAGCCGGATTCTGACCCAAACCTCTTGATCAACGCCCGCGGTCGGTCGGGGTGGTCGAGGTGAGGAAGAGGTGCAGGGCCAGGTCGGCCAGGGCGCGGGCGGTCTGTTCGGGCGGGGCCTGGGGGAGCACGATGTGGCTCACCACCAGGCGGACGATCGTGTCGGCGGCGAACGCCAGCCGGGCCGGGTCCGCCGCCGGCAGGTGGCTGCTCGCCCACTCCAGCAGCGCCCCGGAGGCCTCGGCCAGCACCAGCTCCGAGCGGGTGGTCAGGTAGGGCAGCAGCTCGTCCGAGCCGCCCCGGGCGCTGGTCAGGATCGCCTTGATCAGCGGGTTGCCGGCCGCCTCGGTGAGGGTGTGCGCGATGGCCGCGTACGCGCCGGCCCGGACGTCGGCGCCGTGCTCCCGCAGGGCCGCGCGGACCGCCGAGACGAACCGGTCGACCTCCCGCCGGGCCAGCGCCTCGGCCAGCCCCGCCTTGGTGCCGAACTCGTTGTAGACGGTCTGCCGGCTCACCCCGGCGGCGCTCGCCACCCCACCCATCCGCACGCCGTCCCAGCCGGTCGCGACGGTCTGCGCGCGGGCGGCGTCGACGATGCTGTCCCGGAGGCGTTGGCGGGCCGAGTCCCGGGGTTCGTCCATGGTGCCCGGAAGTCTACGGGCGGCGGGACGGGTCAGTTCACGACGAGGCGGTACTGCGCCTCCACCCAGAACCCGCCGCCGTCGGTGCCGCCGAAGGTCAGCTCGTGGGCGCCGGGGGCCAGCGGCGGGAGGCTGGCCCAGAGCCCCCAGCAGGTCACCGGCGTCGGGCGGGGCCTCGAAGTCACCCCGTTGCCGAGCGCGCCGCGCACCTCGAACGGGGTCGGCGTGCCGACCGTGGCCAGCGGCAGCGGCGCCCCGTCGAGCTGGGCGTGCCCGGTCGCCCGGGGCACCACCGGCATCTCGCCCACCTGCGCCGGGAACTGCCACATGTTGAACGCCGGGAAGAACAGCGGCCGGCCGGCGGGCACCGCGCAGCGCCGGGTCACCGACCCGCCGTAGGTGCCGGCCAGGAACCAGACGTCGTCGGCCTGGTGGTGCCCGGCGTGCTCGCCGGTGGTGTCGCGGACCGGGTTCTTCGCCGGCCCGTGCGCCGCCACCCAGCGCACCCAGCGGGCGGCCAGCCCCTCCGGCGAGGTGGGCGGATACGGCAGCGGGGCCGGCCCGGAGGCGCGGCCGAACAGGGAGCGCAGCGGCGACATGGCCGCAGATGCTAGTCAGCGTGGGGCGCCTCCCGCTGCCCCGTGCGTGCCCGCCCGGCGCTGCTCCCGTGCACCGGGCGCGCCCGATCGCGGCGGCCCGGCGGGCGGCGCATAGGATGTGCGGTCATGGCACGCGTGCTCACTCCCCGTGCGGAGGACTTTCCCCGCTGGTACCAGGACCTGATCGCCAAGGCGAAGCTGGCCGACAACGGCCCGGTCCGGGGGACCATGGTGATCCGACCGGCCGGCTACGCCATCTGGGAGCGGATGCAGGCCGAGATGGACGCCCGGATCAAGGCGGCCGGGGCGGAGAACGCGTACTTCCCGCTCTTCATCCCGGAGAGCTACCTCAAGCGCGAGGCCCAGCACGTCGAGGGCTTCTCGCCGGAGCTGGCCGTGGTCACCCACGGTGGCGGCAAGCAGCTCGCCGAGCCGGTGGTGGTGCGCCCCACCAGCGAGACGGTGATCGGCGAGTTCATGGCCAAGTGGATCGACTCGTACCGGGACCTGCCGCTGCTGCTCAACCAGTGGGCCAACGTGGTCCGCTGGGAGCTGCGCCCGCGGATCTTCCTGCGGACCAGTGAGTTCCTCTGGCAGGAGGGGCACACCGCGCACGCCACCCGCTCCGACGCCCGCGCCTACGCCCGGCGGATCCTGCACGAGGCGTACGAGGACCTGATGGTCAACGTGCTGGGCATCCCGGTGGTGGTCGGCCTGAAGACCGCCCGGGAGCGGTTCGCCGGCGCGACCGCCACGTACACCTGCGAAGGCATGATGGGCGACGGCAAGGCCCTCCAGCTCGGCACCAGCCACGAGCTGGGGCAGAACTTCGCCAAGGCGTTCGACATCAGCTACTCCTCGGCCGAGGGCGGCCGGGAGCACGCCTGGACCACCTCCTGGGGCACCTCCACCCGGATGCTCGGCGGTCTGATCATGTGCCACGGCGACGACAACGGCCTGCGGGTGCCGCCGAAGCTGGCGCCGGTCCAGGCGTACGTGATGGTGGTCAAGGAAGGCGAGGGCGTCGGCGAGGCGGCGGCCAAGCTCCGCGACGCGCTACGCGACGCCGGGGTCCGGGTCGCGCTCGACGACCGGACCGACACCCCGTTCGGCCGCCGGGCCGTCGACGCCGAGCTGCGCGGCTACCCGGTACGCGTCGAGGTCGGCCCCCGTGACCTGGCCGCCGGCAACGCGGTCGTGGTCCGGCGTACGGACGGCTCGAAGTCCCCGACGCCGGTGGCCGACGTGGTCGGCGCGGTCCTGGCCGCGCTGGAGGCCGACCAGCGGGCGCTGCACGACCAGGCCCTGGCCCACCGCGAGTCCCGCACCGTCGAGGTGTCGACGCTGGCCGAGGCGATCGACGCCGCGGCCACCGGCTGGGCCAAGGTGCCGTGGTCGGCGGTCGGCGTCAAGGGCGAGGCCGAGGCGAACGGCCAGGGCGTGACGGTCCGGTGCCTGCTCCGTGCCGACGGCTCGGTGCCGGACTCGGAGGACGAGTCGGACCTGGTCGCCATCCTCGCCCGCGCGTACTGACGTGCGTCCCGGCGGTCCCGTCGCCCGGTTCGCGCCGGGTCGGCTGATCATGCACCGGAACGTGCGGCACGGCCGGATCGGTTGGGTCCGGTCGGCCCGGGTGGTCCTCGACGACGACCGGGGTCTGCTGCTCTGGGTCGCCCGGGACTCGCCGGTGGCGCACGAGGTCACCGAGGCGGGACTGGGCATGCGGGCGATGTCGTTCGCCGAGTGGATCACGTCGTCCTACCGGCTGGCGCGGGGTCGGTGGAACGGGCCGCCGGTGCTGAAGTTCCTGCCCACCGGCGCGGCCCACTCGGTGTGGTGGTTCCGGGACGCCGGGGGCCGGTTCAACAACTGGTACGTCAACCTGGAGGAACCGGGCGTCCGCTGGGACGACGGCCCGGTGGCCGGCGTGGACATGGTCGACCAGGACCTGGACGTGGTGGTCCGGCCGGACCTGAGCTGGGAGTGGAAGGACGAGGAGGAGTTTCTCGAGCGCCTCGCCTTCCCCGACGACTACTGGGTGGCCGACGAGAAGGCGGTCCGGGCCGAGGGGGAGCGGGTCATCGCCCTCGCCGAGGCCGGCGCGTTCCCGTTCGACGGCACCTGGTGCGACTTCACCCCGCCCGACGAATGGGATATACCGGACGAACTGCCGCTTGGCTGGGACCGTCCGCCGGTCCGTTGACGGTGTCGTCCGTCACCCGGCGTGCCGGCTCGGATGACCTGTCCGGGTCCGGTGTGAGAGATCGGCGCCGGATCTGGCAGAATGGGTCGCTGGTATCCGGCGCGCGTCCGGCGCCCTCTAACCCGGGCGCGTCGCCAGTCCACCGAGTAGTCTCCGGCCCAAACCCCACTGTGCCGGTCGGCGCTCACCCGTGCACCGCCCGTACCGGGCCGGTGAAATCGCAACAGGAGCGAAACAACTGTGGCCGTAAAGATCCGGCTCCTGCGGATGGGCAAGATCCGCAACCCGCAGTACCGCATCGTCGTCGCCGACTCGCGCACCAAGCGTGACGGTCGCGCGATCGAGTTCGTGGGCGTGTACCAGCCGAAGGAGGACCCTTCGGTGATCGAGGTCAAGTCGGAGCGGGTCCAGTACTGGCTCTCCGTCGGCGCGCAGCCGAGCGAGGCGGTGCAGCGCCTGCTTGAGCTCACCGGCGACTGGCAGAAGTACAAGGGCCTGCCGGCCCCGCCGCCGCTGAAGGTCGCCCCGGAGCGGGCCGACCGCCAGGCGGCGTACGAGGCCGAGGCGAAGGCCGCTGCCGGCCTGGCTCCGGAGACCCCGGCCAAGCCGGCCAAGAAGGCCGCCAAGGCGGAGGCCCCGAAGGCGGAGGCCCCGAAGGCGGAGGCCCCGAAGGCGGAGGCGCCGAAGGCGGAGGCCCCGAAGGCGGAGGCCGCCCCGGCCGAGGCCGCGGCGCCGAAGGCCGAGGAGCAGACCGGTGCCGAGTCCGGCGAGCAGGCCTGACATGGCACTGCGTCCCGCCCTGGAGCACCTGGTCAAGGGGATCGTCGACCACCCGGACGACGTCCGGGTGCGGATGGTCGATTCCCGTCGGGGCAAGCGCCTCGAGGTCCGCGTGCACCCCGAGGACCTGGGCACGGTGATCGGGCGGTCCGGCCGGACCGCCAAGGCGCTGCGCCAGGTGATCGGCTCCGTCGGTGGGCGTGGGGTACGCGTCGACATCGTCGACTCGTACTGATGCTTCTCGTCGTCGGCAGGATCGGCAAGCCGCACGGGATCCGCGGTGAGGTCACCGTGGAGGTGCGGACCGATGAGCCCGAAGCACGGTTCACCCCCGGTTCGGTGCTGCGCACCGAGCCGGGGGTGACACCCCCGGCCAATCCGGCGCCCGGTCCCGGTGTGCCGTTCCGGGTGCCCGCCGAGCTGACCATCGAGGCGGCGCGCTGGCACCAGGGCCGGCTGCTGGTGGCCTTCGAGGGGGTGCTGGAGCGGGACGTCGCCGAGGCGCTGCGTGGCACCCTGCTCACGGTGGACAGCGGCGACGTCGCCCCGCCGGAGGATCCCGAGGAGTTCCACGACCACCAACTGGTCGGCCTCGCCGTGGTCACCCCGGCCGGCGAGCGGCTGGGCGAGGTGGCCGGGATCGACCACGCGCCCTCCTCCGACCTGCTGGTGCTGCGTCGTCCCGAGGGCCGTACCGCGCTCATCCCGTTCGTCAAGGCGATCGTGCCCGAGGTCGACCTCGCCGGCGGTCGCGTCGTCGTCGACCCGCCGGCCGGTCTGCTCGATCTCTAGACCGCCGGAGCACCGCCCATGCGCGTCGACATCGTGTCGATCTTCCCGGAGTACTTCGCCCCGCTGGACCTGTCGCTGATCGGCAGGGCCCGGGCGACCGGCACGCTCCGGCTGGCCGTACACGATCTGCGGACCTGGACCCACGACGTGCACCGCACGGTCGACGACACCCCCTACGGCGGCGGCCCCGGCATGGTGATGCGGCCGGAGCCGTGGGGTGAGGCGCTGGACGCCCTCGCCCCCGACGAGCTCAGCCCGGACGGCCACACGCTGCCCCGGCTGCTGGTGCCCTCGCCGGCCGGCGTCCGGTTCACCCAGGCCATGGCGCACGAGCTGGCCGCCGAGTCGCACCTGCTCTTCGCCTGCGGCCGGTACGAGGGCATCGACCAGCGGGTGCTCGACCACGCGGCGACCCGGATGCGGGTGACCGAGGTCTCCCTCGGTGACTACGTGCTCTTCGGCGGCGAGGTCGCGGTGCTGGTGATCCTGGAGGCGGTCACCCGGCTGCTGCCCGGGGTGCTCGGTAACGCCGGGTCGCTGGACGAGGAGTCGCACGCCCACGGGCTGCTCGAGGCCCCGATGTACACCAAGCCGGCGACCTGGCGCGGGCACGAGGTGCCGGAGGTGCTCCGCTCCGGCGACCACGGGCGGATCGCCCGCTGGCGGCGGGACGAGGCGCTGACCCGGACGGCCGCGCGCCGCGCCGACATGATCGCCGCGCTGCCCCCGGAGAGCCTGGACAAGCGGGACCGGGCCGCGTTGGACCGGGGTGGATTTCAGCCGCCGCCGGGGGATGTGGCAAAGTAGAGGGGTTGCCGCATCCGTCCGCGCCCGCGGGCGGCTGCGAGGATCCTCGACCGGGGTCGGCCCGCCGTCCACCACCCGGGGATCAGAATCACCCATCCGCGCACCGATTGACGGTGCGCCGTGAGCCTCACGAGGACACAGCGATGAACATCCTGGACGCCCTTGACGCCCAGTCGAAGCGGGTCGACCTCCCCGACTTCCGTGCCGGTGACACCGTGAAGGTGCACGCGCGGGTCGTCGAGGGAAACCGGTCCCGTGTCCAGATCTTCCAGGGCGTCGTCATCCGCCGCCAGGGTGACGGTCTGCGCGAGACCTTCTCGGTCCGCAAGGTCAGCTTCGGTGTCGGTGTGGAGCGGACGTACCCGATCAACAGCCCGGCGATCGACCGGATCGAGGTCGTGACCCGCGGTGACGTGCGTCGGGCCAAGCTCTACTACCTGCGCGAGCTGCGCGGCAAGAAGGCCAAGATCAAGGAGCTGCGCGAGAAGCAGCCGACGAGCTGAATTTTCGCTCGCCACGCCGCCTGAGCTGCGCGGATGTCGTATCGACCGGATCGCATTACCCTGGTCGACACGGGCGCAGGAGGGCAGCGACGCCGCGGCGTGTCCGGCGCGGCACAGCGTTCCACTACCGCCCGTGGGGCCTCACGACGAGGCTCCCGGGCGGTAGTGTCGTTTCTGCGGACCGGAGAGTGGCATGGTGCAGATGCTTGACGAGGACGGCACCGTCGACCCCTGGCGCCGGCGGGCCCGGCGCTCCAGGCGACAGATGCCCCTCTGGCAGGAACTGCCCCTGCTCCTGGTGGTCGCCTTCTGCCTCGCGGTGCTGATCCGCACCTTCCTGCTCCAGGCCTTCTTCATCCCCTCCGGGTCGATGGAGAACACCCTCCTCATCGGCGACCGGGTGCTGGTCAACAAGGTCGTCTACGACGTCCGGGATCCGGTGCGCGGCGAGGTGGTGGTCTTCCGGGGCACCGACAGGTGGGTCGCCCAGGAGACCCCGGCGCCGCCGGCCGGCTTCGCCGGGAAGGTCGGCCGCACCCTCGGCGACCTGGTCGGCGTCAGCCGCCCCGGCGAGAAGGACTTCATCAAGCGGGTGATCGGGGTCCCCGGCGACAAGGTCTGGTGCTGCGACAAGGGCCGGGTCGTGGTCAACGGCGTACCGCTGGACGAGCGGGCGTACGTCTCCGAGGACTCGCCGGCCGAGCTGCCGCCGAACCCGAAGGAGTGCCGGTCCCGGCAGTTCACCGAGGTGGTCGTGCCGGCGGGGCAGATCTTCGTGATGGGCGACCACCGGCTGGTCTCCCAGGACGCCCGCTGCCAGGGCCCGGTACCGATCGACAACGTGGTGGGCCGGGCCTTCATGATCGTCTGGCCCTCCGAGCGGTGGACCTCGCTGCCGGTGCCGGACACCTTCGCCAGCCTGCCCCGGGCGGACGGCGCGCCGGCCCCCGTCGACCCCGACCCGGTGGGCGGTGTGGTGCTGATCCTGCCGGTCACGGCGGCCCTCTCCGTTCTCGCGCGTTCCGGGCGGCCCCCACGTGCCCGGCGTCGTAGGCTCCTCCCGTGATTGACGAGCAGACCGAAAAGCCTCGCAGTTCCTTCTGGAAGGAGCTGCCCATCCTCCTGGGTGTGGCGATCCTGGTCGCAGTGCTGGTGCGTGCCTTCGTGCTGCAGACCTTCTTCATCCCCTCGCCGTCCATGGAGAACACTCTCAAGATCGACGATCGGGTGCTGGTCAACAAGCTGGTCTACGACTTCCGGTCGCCGCACCGGGGCGAGGTGATCGTTTTCGAGGCACCCACCGAGTGGAGCGGCAACCCGGACGGCGAGGACTTCATCAAGCGGGTGATCGGGGTCGGCGGCGACCACGTGGTCTGCTGCGACGCCCAGGACCGGTTGGTGATCAACGGCCGGTCGCTGGACGAGCCGTACATCTATCCCGGGAACAAGCCGGCCGACCAGGATTTCGAGATCACGGTGCCGCAGGGGCGGCTCTGGGTCATGGGTGACCACCGGGAAGCCTCGGGCGACTCGCTGGAGCACTGGCAGCAGTCTGGCCAGGACATCACCGAGGCCACCATCCCCGAGGACCAGGTGGTCGGGCGGGCGTTCACCGTCTTCTGGCCGGTCAGCCGGGCGACCTGGCTCACCGTCCCGAAGCAGTTCGACGGGATCCCCAATCCCTGACCCCGGAGGGCGTGGGCGTTCGTCAGAGCCGTCTGGCAGGCTTGGGCGGTGACCGTCTACACCCCGCGACGCGCGGCCCGGGTGCTGCTCGTCGACGCGGCCGACCGGGTGCTGCTCTTCGCCGGCACCGATCCGGCCCGGCCCGGCCACAGCTACTGGTTCACCCCCGGCGGCGGGCTCGGCCCCGGGGAGAGTCCGGCCGACGGCGCGGCCCGCGAGCTGGCCGAGGAGACCGGGCTGCGGCTCACCCCGACCGAGCTGGGCCCGCCGGTGTGGGCCGAGACGGTCGAGTTCCCGTTCGACGGGGTCTGGTACCGGCAGGAGCAGGAGTTCTTCCTGGTCCGCGTCCCGGCCTGGGAGGTGGACACGGCGGGCTTCGAGGAGGTCGAGCGGGCCAGCGTCACCGGCCACCGCTGGTGGTCCCTGGACGAGCTGGCCGGCACCGACGAGCGCTACTACCCGGTGGACCTGCCGGCGGTGCTGATCCGGGCGCTCGCCGCCCGACCGGCCGCCCAGGGTGGTACGCCGTGCTGACGCCCCCGCGCACCGTGGTGCGCCGCGAGGGTGGCCTCTACGCGCTGGAGCGCGCCCTGCAACGGCGGGGCTTCCGGCACGTGGCCGGCGCGGACGAGGCCGGCCGGGGCGCCTGCGCCGGGCCCCTCGTCGCCGCCGCCGCGGTGCTGCCCGAGGGGCGGCGCGGCGAGATCGACGGGCTGGCCGACTCCAAGCTGCTCACCCCGGCCAGCCGGGAGCGGATCTACGACGAGGTGGTCGCCCGCGCCCTCGCGTACGCGGTGGTGGTGATCCCCGCCGAGGAGGTCGACGCGCGCGGGCTGCACGTGTGCAACGTGGCCGCGATGCGGCGCGCCCTCGCGTCGCTGACCACCCGGCCGGAGTACGTGCTGACCGACGGCTTCGGCGTCGACGGGCTGGACGTGCCGGGGCTGGCGGTCTGGAAGGGCGACCAGGTGGCGGCCTGCGTGGCGGCGGCGAGCGTGCTGGCCAAGGTCACCCGGGACCGGATCATGGTGGAGCTGCACGACCGGTACCCGGGGTACGGCTTCGCCGAGCACAAGGGCTACATCACGGCCGAGCACACGGCGGCCCTGCGGGAGCACGGGCCGTGCCGGGAGCACCGCTTCTCGTACGTCAACGTGGCCACGATCTCCGGCCGGGACGGGCGCCCACCGCGGTACCGGCGTCCGGTCGTGGACGGCCCGGACGAGCCGATGGAGCGCTCCGGCGCGTCAGGGGGTACCGTCGGCGTGGCGTTGGGCGAGCAGCCTCGACCTCCGGCGCCGGTGGGGGAAGATGTGGTCATGGAAGGCGGAGTGCGATGAGCGCGGAAGATCTCGAGAAGTACGAGACCGAGATGGAGCTGCAGCTCTACCGGGAGTACCGCGACATTGTCCGCCAGTTCTCCTACGTGGTGGAGACCGAGCGCCGTTTCTACCTGGCCAACCAGGTCGACCTGCACGTGCGCAACTCGGACGGCGAGGTCTACTTCGAGGTCGAGATGCACGACGCCTGGGTGTGGGACATGTACCGCCCCGCCCGTTTCGTTAAGAATGTCCGAGTAATGACGTTCAAGGACGTCAATGTGGAAGAGCTCGAAAAGCCGGACATCTCCCTTCCCGCAGACTCCGGATTCGGCGGCTGACGGTCCCCGGCTGATCCGCTCCACGGAGGCGGCCGGCACCGCGCCGCTCAGCCCGTCAGGACCACCACCTCGACCCGCTGCACCAGGTTGTTGGCGAAGCCGCCCCGGTTCCACGGCTGCTCGACCGGCTGGCGGCGTCCGGAGGCGTCCGTGGCCCGGGCGCCCAGCACGTACCGCCCCGGCTCCGGGGTCCAGTCGAACCGCCACCGCCGCCACGCCCACTCCCCGCCGCTCCGCTCGTCCAGCCGGGCCGGGGCCCAGCTCGCGCCACCGTCGGTGGTCACCTCCACCGCGCTGACCGGCGCGTGACCCGACCAGGCCCGACCGTCCACCGTGCACGGCCCGGGACGCAGCACCCGGGTACGCGACATGAAGTCCGGGAAGCCCGGCGGGCGGACCAGGGCGCGGGGCTCGATCCGGGTCACCGGCACGCCCGGGTCGTCGGCGTCGTTCCGCAGCCGGTACGCCACCGCGTTCTGGTAGCCGTCGAACGGCTCGGTCAGCACCCGGATGTCGCGCAGCCACTTCACGTGCGCCATGCCGTACCAGCCCGGCACGATCAGCCGCAGCGGCGCGCCGTGCTGCGGCAGCAGGGGAGCGCCGTTCATCTCGTACGCCAGCAGCACCTCCTCGCGCAGCGCGTCCGCGACCGGCAGCGCCCGCTGGTAATCCTGCTCGACGCCCCGCTCGACGCCGTGGTCGGCGCCGGTGAAGACCACGTCCACGGCGTCCGGCGAGCGCCCGGCCTCGCGCAGCAGCGGCGCCAGCGGCGTGCCGGTCCACTCGGCGTTGCCGACCGCCTCCACCAGCCACGGCTGGCTGACCGGCCGCGGATGCAGCAGCGCCCGACCGTTGCCGGCGCACTCCAGCGTCACCCGGTGGGTGACCCTGGGCCGGTCCCGCAGCGCGGCCAGGTCGAGGCTCAGCGGCCGATCCACCGCGCCGTCGACGGTCAGCGAGTGCGCCACCGGGTCGACGTCCGGGATGTCGTAGTGGATGAGCAGGTAGTGCAGCCCGGCCGGGGTGACGTCGTAGCGCAGCGCCTCGAGGGGGATGCCGTGGTTGCGCGCGGCGAGCTGCAGCTCCTCCGCGCTGATCGCCTCATCCGGACCGGCGATCCGGGACGGCCGGCTGACGTCGTCCACAGTGGTCATCTCTGCTCCCGGCGGTCGCCGGGCGGACGCCCGGTCACGGGTGGGTGAGGCGGTCGGAGCCGACGAACTCGAACATCCGCACGCCGGCCGGCAGGGGTCGGGGTCGGCCGGTGAAGCGGTGCACGCCCACCCCCACCCCGTCGGCCGGGCTGCTCACCGCCACCGGGGCGAAGCCCTCCGCGGCGAACCAGTCGCAGATGGCGGGCACCAGGTCCGGTTCGCGGCGGTGCCGGGTCCAGAAGACCGTGCCGCCGGTGGCGCAGAGGGCGGCGCAGAGCGCCACCGTGGCCCGGATGTCGGCTTCGACGATGTTGCCGAAGATCCCGCAGACCAGCACGAGCTCCGCCGGGGCGAGGTCGGCGTAGTGGTCGGTCAGCGCCGCGTCCCCGACCACCACCTCCACCGCCGACAGGCCGGCCTCCGCCGCGGCCGCCCGGGCCACCTCGGCGTTGCGCGGGTCCAGCTCGACCAGGCGGGCGGTCACGTCGTCCCGCCGGGGATGCGTCGCGAGCACCGGGATCAGGTCCCGCCCCTGGCCGGCGCAGAGGCTGACCACCCGGAGCGGGCCGGGCGGGGCCTGGTCCAGCGCCTCGCGGATGCGCAGCCGCAGCTCGGTCAGGCGTCGCAACAGGGCGGAGCCCGGCTGGTCGTAGTCGTCGTGCCAGGCGTACCAGTCCCGCGTCACCGGCTCAGCATAGGCGGTGCGGTTCGCCGGCCGGTGCGGTCGCATAGCAGATCGACTCCGCCACCGGGCGTTCTCCACAGCCCGGCCGCCGTCCACAGTCGGCGGTGCCCGCCGGTGGCGCGGGGACCGCCGTCGGGGGCAGGCTGCCGGCCGTGCGAACAGCGTCCGGGCCCGTCACGGCGGCCCTCCTCATGCTCCCGCTGATCCTCCCGGCGGCACCCGGCCCGGCGGTCACCCCGTCCCGCGCCGCCCCGGCCAGCGTGTCCCCGCTGGTCGTCTCCCCGCCGGACGTCTCCCGGTCGGGTGCGTCCCCGGCCGGCGTCCCCGCGGGGGGAGGGGCACCGCGGTCCGGGGCGCGATTCCGGTGGCCGCTCGCCGGCGCACCCCGGCCGGTGCGCCGGTTCGACCCGCCGCCCCGGCCGTGGCTCCCCGGTCACCGGGGCGTCGACCTGGCCGCCGGCCCGGGCGTCGAGGTCCGGTCGGCCGGGGCGGGCGTGGTGCTCTTCGCCGGCACGGTGGCCGGGCGCCCGGTGCTCACCGTCGGGCACGGCGACGGGCTGCGGACCACCTACGAACCGGTCCGCCCCGGCCTGCCCGCCGGCGCCCGGGTGACCGCCGGTACCCGGATCGGCACCCTGCTCGCCGGCCACGCCGGCTGCCCGGTCACGGCGTGCCTGCACTGGGGGCTGCGCCGGGGCGACGAATACCTCGACCCGCTGGCCCTGCTGGGCCGGGGACCCGTCCGGCTGCTGCCCGTCGACGGCTCAGCGCCCGGCGAGCAGCGCGGGGAGCCGGACCGCCAGCCGGTCGTACTCGTCGGGGGTGTTGTAGACCTGGCCGCACAGCCGCAGCCAGCCCCGGTCGTTCCAGGTCATCACCGCCACCTCGGCGGCGAGCCGTTCCGCGATCCGGGTCTGCAGCGCCTTCGCCGCGTCCATCGTGGTGGCGACGCCGCGCGGCAGCGGAATGAGCCGCATGGAGACCGTCGGTCCGCCGGGCTGCGGCAGGTCGGCCGGCGCCACCCCGAGGGCGTCCCCGACGACCCGCTGCCCGTACGCGGCGAGCGCGGCGTTGTGCGCGCGTACCCGGTCCAGGCCCAGGCTGCGCAGGGTGAACAGCCCCACCGGCGCGGCCAGCCAGGGGGTGTAGTCCAGCGTCGCCTGCCACTCGACCCGGGCGGGGAAGCCGGCCTCCTGCTCCCAGGAGACGACCAGCGGTTCGATCCGCTCCCGCCACGGCTCCGCGACCACCAGCGCGGCGGTCCCGCGCGGCGCGTACGCCCACTTGTGCAGGTTGCCGACCCAGAAGTCGGCGCCGATGGAGGCCACGGTGATCGGCAGCATGCCCGGGGCGTGCGCCGCGTCGACCAGGACGAGCACGCCGCGCTCGCGGGCCACCCCGACCAGGGCGGCGGCCGGGAAGAGCCGGGCGGTGGCGGAGGTGAGCTGGTCGACCACCAGCAGCTTGGTCCGTCCGGGGCGCAGCCCGGACCGGACGATCTCGACGACCTCCTCGTCGCCGGCGGTCAGCGGCACGCGCAGGGTCCGCTGCGTCGCCCCGGTGCGCCGGCACTCCCGCTGCACGGAGAAGCCGACCGCGCCGTACCCGTGGTCCGTGGTCAGCACCTCGTCGCCGGGGCGCAGGCCGAGCGACTGGAGCACCACCGCCACCCCGGTGGTCGCGTTACCCACCAGCGCGGTGCCCTCCGGGTCGGCCCCCAGGAAACCGGCCAGGTGCCGGCGGGTGTGGGCGATCCGGTCGACCAGGCCCTGGGTGAAGAAGCGCAGCGGGTTCGCCTCCATCTCGTCGCGCAGCCGCTGCTGGGTGCGCTGCACCCCGATCGGGACGGCGCCGAACGAGCCGTGGTTGAGGTGACTGACCGACGGGTCGAGCGAGAAGAGCAGTCGAGCCCCGGCGATCGACTCGGGCGGCTGCGGGACCGTCATCCGCCGATCGTAGCCCTTCGTCGATCATCAACTCGCCCATCGCCGCTCTCCCACGTGCGGCGGCCCACCGACGGCGCGGCCCGCCGGGTCGGTCAGGCGCGCGGATGCGCCTGCCGGTACGCCGCCCGCAGCCGCTCCACGGAGACGTGCGTGTAGATCTGGGTGCTCGCCAGCGAGGAGTGGCCGAGCAGCTCCTGCACCGCGCGCAGGTCCGCGCCGCCCTCCAGCAGGTGGGTGGCGGCCGAGTGCCGCAGCCCGTGCGGGCTGGTCCGGGGCAGGCCGGCCCGCTCGGCGTACCCGGCGACGATCCGGCGCGCGGTGGTCGGGTTCAGCCGCCCGCCCCGCGCGCCCAGCAGCAGCGCGCCTCCGGAGCCCGGGCCGGCGAAGGCGGGTCTGCCCCGGCCCAGCCACCCGTCCAGCGCGCGCTGCGCCGGCACGCCGTACGGCACGACGCGTTCCCGGCCGCCCTTGCCCAGCACCCGCACCACCCGGCGGCCGTGGTCGACGTCGGCGACGTCCAGGCCGCACGCCTCGCTGATCCGGATCCCGGTGCCGTAGAGCAGTTCCAGCAGCACCCGGTCCCGCAGCAGCACCGGCTCGTCCTCGCCGGGCGTGGGCCGCCCGCCTGCCCGGCCGGCGCCCCCGTGCGGCGCGGCGGCCCCGTCGGTGCCTTCGGATGGCGCGGCGGTCCGGTCCGTGGCTTCGGGCGGTGCGGTGGCCCGGTCGGTGGCTTCGGGCGGTGCGGCGGCCCGGTCGGTGGCCGACGGTGGCGCGGTGGCCCGGTCGGTGGCCGACGGTGGCGCGGTGGCCCGGGAGGGGGCGGCCATCAGGGCGGCGGCCTGGTCGGCGCGGAGCACGGTGGGCAGCTCGCGGTGGGCCTTCGGGCTGGCCAGCGGGGCGGCCACGTCGGCGGGCAGCAGTCCCGACCGGTGGGCCCAGGCGCTGAAGGTACGAGCCGACGCGGCGCGCCGAGCCAGCGACGTCCGGGCGGCCCCCATCGTCCGCTGCTTCGCCAACCAGCTGCGCAGGACCGTCAGGTCCAGCTCGGTCAGGTCGGCGCAGCCCATCCGCACGGCATGGTCGAGCAGCGAGATCAGATCGGTGACGTACGCCCGCACGGTGTGCGCGGAGCGGTTGCGGACCCGCGCGAGGTGGTCGGCGAACTCGTCCACCGCCTCCCGCATCGCCGGCGGCAGTCCCTCGTGGGCGGCCCGGGTGCCGCGCACCGCGCCGCTCATCGCCCGCTCCGACCCGGTGCCGGCGCGCCGGGGACCGTCCGCACCGGCTCCTGTGCGCCGGTGGTGGCCGGTGCGGGACGCGGCCTGATCCTGCTCTCGGCGGGCACCGACCCAGCCTACGGGCCTGATCCGGCAACGGCAGGACACCAGGCGGGCGTCCCGTCCGCGGTGCGTCGACGTGCCGTCGTGCGAAAACCGTCCGTGGCGTGCCGACGTCCGCTGCGCCGAGGTCCGTGGCGCGCCGTCGTTCCCTGCTGTCCCCGCGTCGCGCGTTGGTCCTCTCCCGGCGCCGCCCGTCTGCGGCCGCCGGCGGGGCGTTGCGGTTCGGCGCGCCGTCAGGGGTGGCTGAACGGGCCCTGGACAGGGGAAACTGGTCGTACGAAGAGGACGGTGGCAGCGCCGCTGAGCGGACGTGACCACGACCGCCCCGGTGTCGCTGCTGATTCCGGGGTGCCCCGAACGCTACGGCCGGTCGGCCATGCAGGGGCTGCCCCGGCGCGGGGCCGGTGGCGTCACGGGCCCGGCCGCATCACGGCGTCGGCATTCACCGTGTCGGGCCGGGCAGGGGCCGTCACGGTGTCGAGCCGGCGGGTGGCGTGCAGGGGTGACTCGCGAGGCGGAAAGGAGCGGCGTCGACCCGGGAAGGTGACGCCGACGGGAGGAGGGGACCGAGCGTGGGTGTGGATGCCGTCCTCTACCGGTTGGTCCGGGCCGGACCCGGCCGGGGTCGCCCGTCGTACATCGCGGCCGGGGTGGTCGCCGACCCCGACGACGTACTGCTCGACCTGTTGAAGCGGGTGCGGGGCTTGGGTCGTACGCCGTTGCTGGACCGCATCGATCCGCTCGGGGAACTGGTGGTCAGCGTCGAGGCGGCGCCGCAACTCCTCGCCGAGCTGCGCTGCCTGGCCGAGGAGGCCCGGGCGTCCGCGGAGGTGGACCAGGTGCGCCGGCTCGCGCACCTCACCCGGCGCTGCCTGAACGGCCGGGAGGTGGAGATCCGCTTCGAGGGCGACTGAGCCGACATCGCCCCGGTCGGTTCCGCCCGGCTCGGCCCGCTGTGGGCGGACTCGTCCGGGCGGTGGGTGGCCTCATCCGGGCGGTGGCGGTGCGCCTGCCGGGCGGGTGCCGCCGGCACGCCGGCCCGGTGGCGGGGCGAGCGCGTACCCGCCGTCCCGGCGGACCACCAGCCCCAACTCCTCCAACAGGGACAGCTTGCGCAACGCGACCCGGACGGCGACGCCGGCGCGCGCGGCCACCGCGTCCGGGCTGCGCAGCCCCCGGCGCGGCAGGGACTCCAGCACCAGGGCGGCCTCGTGGTCGAGCTCGTCGGCGGGGCGGCGCGGCCCCCGGGCCGGCGGCGCCAGGTCGGCCCCGATCCGACCCACCTCCTCCAGCACGTGCGCGACCCCGGTGACGAGTCGGGCCGTGGGCTGCTCCCGGAGCAGTTCGTGGGCGCCGACCGACATGGCCGAGGTGACCGGGCCGGGCACCACCATTCCCGTCCGGTCGATCGCCAGCGCCCGGCGCATGGTCTGGGTCGCGCCGCTGCGCGCGGACGCCTCCACCAGGACGCTTCCCCGGGTGGCGGCGGCGATCACCCGGTTGCGGATCAGGAACCGGGGCCGGAGCGGCTCCGCGCCCGGCATCCATTCGCTGACCAGCAGCCCCGTCTCGGCGATCCGGTCGAAGAGGGCGGTGTTGCCCATCGGGTAGGGCCGGTCCAGCCCGCAGGCCAGCACCGCCACCGTGAGCCCACCGGCGTTCAACGCGCCCCGGTGCGCGGCGGCGTCGATGCCGAACGCCCCGCCGGAGACCACCGACCACTCCCGGTCCGCCAGGCCGTAGCCGAGCTCGGTGGCCACGTGCACGCCGTACGGCGTGGCGGCCCGGGCGCCGACCACGGCCACGGACCGCGCCATCGCCTCGGCCAGCGGCCAGGCGCCGCGCACCCAGAAGCAGAGCGGTGGCGCGGTCTCGGTGTCCACCCGGCGGCTGGCGCCGGAGAGGGCGAGCAGGCGCAGGTCGTCGACGCCGACCGGCCACTCGTCGTCGTCGGGCGTGACGATCCGGGCGCCGAGCCGATCGATCCGTTCCAGCGCCCGGGCCGCCGCCGCCCGGGGGTCACCGGCGGCGAGCCGGGCCGCCACCGTGGCGTGCAGCTTCTCCTCCGTCGCGCCGCCGCCGCAGAGCAGCGCCAGGGTGGCCGGCGCGCCGAGCCGCTCGACCAGCCGGTGCACCGACCAGGTGCCCGGTTCGGTGAGCCAGGTCAACGCGGCGCGGGCCAGCCGGTCCTCCGCGCGGATCTCCTCGTCACGGCTCATGCTCCCTCTCCCGTCCGTAGTCCGATCGCCTCCCGGACGTCCTCCCGGTCCGGTCGGTCTCGCCCGTCCAGGTCGGCGATCGTCCAGGCCAGGCGGATGATCCGGTCGAAGCCCCGGGCCGAGAGCGACCCGCTGTCCAGCCGGGCGCGCAGCTCGTCGGTGTCGTGACCCGGCAACCGCCAGGGCGAGCGGCGCAGCAGCGGGCCGGGGATCTCGGCGTTGAGCCGGCGGCCAACCGGGGCCCAGCGCTCGGCCGCCGCCGTGCGGGCCGTGGCGACCCGCGCCCCGACGGTGGCCGAGGACTCGTTCGCCCCGCCCGCCTCCACCAGCTCGGCCGCCCGCACGGGCAGTACGGTGACCTGCACGTCGATCCGGTCCAGCAGGGGCCCGGAGAGCCGCCCCAGGTAGCGTCGCCGGGTGAGCGGGCTGCACTCGCACTGCGTGTCGCCGGCCGGTTTCGCGCACGGACAGGGATTTGCGGCCAGCACCAGCTGCACCCGCGCCGGGTACTCCGTGCCGCCCCGGGTCCGGGCCAGCCGGATCCAGCCGTGCTCCAGCGGCTGGCGCAACGCCTCCAGCGCGCCCTTCCTGAACTCCGGCGCCTCGTCGAGGAAGAGCACCCACGGTGGGCCAGCGACACCGCGCCCGGGCGGGCCAGCCCGGCGCCCCCGCCCACCAGCGCCGGCACGGTGGCGGTGTGGTGCGGCGCCTGGAACGGCGGGCGGCGCAGCAACCGCCCGTCCGACGGGAGCACGCCGGCGATCGAGTGCAGCGCGGTGACCTCCAGCGCGGCGTCGTCGTCCAGCTCGGGCAGGATCGACGGCAGGCGTTCGGCCAGCATGGTCTTGCCGGCGCCGGGCGGCCCGAGCAGCGCGAGATGGTGGCCACCGGCGGCGGTCACCTCCAACGCCCGCCGGCCCAGCCCCTGGCCGGCCACGTCGGCCAGATCCGGCCCGCCCCGAGGTGTCGTCGGACCGGTGGCCGGGGGTTCCAGCAGCGGCGCGCCGTCCCGGACGAAACCGACCAGCCGGTGCAGGGTGTCGACCGCCCGGACGCGGACCCCGGGGATCACCGCCGCCTCGGCCGCGTTGGCGATCGGCACGATGACCCGCCCCAGCCCCGCCTTGACCGCAGCGGCGGCCATCGGCAGCACGCCGCGGACCGGTCGGACGGTGCCGTCCAGCCCCAGCTCGCCCAGGACCACCACCCGCTCGAGCGGTAGCAGCGGCAGCTCCCCGGCGCCGCCGAGCAGGGCTGGCGGGTATGCGATGGATTCAGTACGGCGCCCACGGCTGGGCGCGCGTGAACGGTCTCGACGACACGCCGGGCAGCCCGGTGGTGTACGTGCACACCACGGAGCGCGAGGGGCGGCGGGTGATCGGCAGGGTGCCGATCTCCACCGATCCGTGGGTGCCGATCACCTCGGCAACCCTGAAGGCTCTGCCGATCGGCTGGATCGAGAGCATGGTCAATACGCCGGAGGCGCTGAAGGCGTTGGCGGCACAGGACGACAAGGATCCGCAGCGCGACCCGGCGGGGATGGCGCTGCATGAGCTGGACAAGGGCTTCCTACTCGACGATCCGCCATACGCGATCGAGGAGACGCCGAAGTTGACTCGGCCGGACGGCACCGACCCGGACGGCTTCTACCGCCAGTCGCCGACGCGTATGTGGTCGCGGTGCGGAGATCGAACAAGCCGGCCGCCGAGCTGGCGGAGCAGGCCGAGGTGCCGGTGGCGACCCTTCACCGGTGGGTGGCCGAAGCTCGTCGCCGCGGCCACCTCCCGCTGGCCCGCAAGGGGGCGCGCGGGCTAGTCGAGGCTCAGCCCTTCCAGGTGATCTCGACGGTGCGTGGATCGAAGTACGAGTTGCCTGGCGTCCAGCCCGGCGGCCGGCCCTTCCTGGTGCGGTTGATCGTGACCGTCAGCAGGGTGTCGACGACTGCCCGCCGGCGGTGGAGGTCCAGCGCGTCCCATGCCGCGGCCGGGTCCGTCGCGCCCACCAGGCCGGCGAGCGCTTCGCCCCGGCCAGCGGCGGCCATCTGCTCCTCCACCTCGGCGAGCCGGACCCGCAGCCGCTCCGAGCCCTCGCGCAGCTGGCGGACGTCGATCGCGCCGTCTGCGTACGCCGCCGCCAGGCCGTCGAGCCGTTCCCGCAGCGAGGTGGCGTCGAGCTGGAGCACCCCGGAGTCCGGCTGGCCGGAAGCCGCGAGCAGGTCGGCCACGTCCGGCCGGGAGAGCCGGGCGACGACCACCGCGCCGACGTGCTGGTCCAGCTCGGCGGCGTTCCGCACCACGCACTTCGCCACCTTGCAGGTGTAGGACGGCACTCCGCCCCGGGTGCTGTTGAGCAGCGTGGCGCGCACCGGCGAGCCGCACACCCCGCAGAGCGCCAGGCCGCTCAGCAGCCACCGGCGGGCCGACGACCACTGCGTACGGCGGCCAGGGTGGGTCAGCACCGACACCAGCGCGCGCCAGCGGTCCTCGTCGACCAGCGGTGGCCAGGCGGCCGGGCCGACCACCTCGCCCCGGTGCTCCCGCAGCCCGGCGTTGCGCGCCCGCAGCAGCACCTTCCGCAGCTCTTGCGGCGTCCACGGTCGGCCGGTCGAGGTGACCAGGCCGCGGGCATTCATCGCGGCGGCCTGTGACCGCACGCTCGCCCCGGACAGGATCGCGTCGGTGGCCTCGGCGACCGCCCGGGCCTCGGCGGGCCGCAGCGTCACGCCATCAGGCTCGTACCCGTACGGCCGCCGGCCGCCGCCCCATTTCCCGTCCGCGGCGGCCTGCAGCTTGGCGCGCTGCTGCCGCTCGACCTGGTGCTCCACCTCGTACCGGGCGACGGCGCCGAGCTGGCGCGCCACCATGCGGCCGCTCGGCGCACTGAGGTCCAGCGGTCCGGCCTTGACGGTGTACGTCGGCACGCCGCGCGGCTCGCACGCGGTGATGTACTCCTCCAACTCAGTGGGGGAGCGGTGCAGCCGGTCGGTGTGCCAGGCGAGCACCGCGTCGACGCGGGCGGCGGCGATGTCGTCGAGCATTCGGCGGTACGACGGGCGCGGCTTGCCGCTGTACGCGGATAGGTCGTTGTCGCTGTACACCTGGGCTGCGGTCAGCCCGTGCCGCGCGGCGAGCTGTCGGCAGTCCTGCTCTTGCCGGGCCACGCCGAGCCCACCGCCCTCTCGGTCGCGGGAGGTCCGGACATAGATAGCAGCTCGCGTCATGGCGCTGAGTATGGCACGATTCGACTATCGCTGATCGAATGCGGAGCCATACTTCGGCAGGTCGGCGGGGAGCAGGTTGAGGGTGATGCGCCGGTTCGGCCACTTCTCGCCGGAGTTCACGATGGCGGCGCGGACCCGGTCCCGGGCCTCGTGCAGGGCGGTGTCGGGCAGGCCGGAGATGACCACTGCCAGCAGCCCCGGTGCCAGGTCGGCCTCCACCTCCACCACGTGCCCGGTCACCCCGACCAGGCCCACGCCGAGCACCTTGGCGTAGCTCATGCCTGGCCGCCCATCTCAGAACGCGCCCTTGAGGTGGTCGACCCGGGCGGCGCCCGCCGGGGACAGCCGGACCGAGAGGACGTCGAAGCGCACCTCGTCGGCGGTGGTGCCTGTCTCGGTCAGCCACCGGGCGGCCAGGCCGCGCAGCCGGTGCGCCTTGGCCGGTACGACGGCTTCGGCCGGGCTGCCGAAGTCGTCCGTCCGGCGGGTCTTCACCTCACAGAAGGCGAGCACGCCGCCCTCCCAGGCGATGATGTCGATCTCGCCGTCCGGGCAGCGCCAGTTCCGGGCGACCGGCCGCAGTCCCGCCTCGATCAGGTGTCGGACCGCGCACCGCTCCCCGTACGCGCCGACGGCCTGGTTCCGCTTCGTCATGGCGCCCACGGTGGGCCCTGACCGTTCGGTCCGGCCGTCCCGCCCGGACCGCCTGTGGACAACCGGAGGGGCTGTGGACGGCCGGACGATCATGCCGGCACTGTGCTAGGAGACGGGTCGTCGGTGACCGAACGTGCACCCGCGATGACCGGACCCGTGCCGGTATTGACCTGGGGTGTCACGTCCAGCCCGCCGGATGGCGCGCGTGCAGCCGGTCGCATACCGTGCCCGTCGTGGACGGACGACGGAGCTTTCCCGAGGATCAGCAGGGGTCGCGCTGGAGCGACCACGGGTATGCCGAACCGGACTGGCGCGGGGCGGGCGACCCGCGCTACCGCGACGACGACTTCCGGACCCCGGAACAGCGCGCCGGGGCGGACGAGGGCCGGTACGCCGACCCGGTGACCTCCCGATACGGCGAATCGGGACGATTCGGCGCGAGCGACCCGCTCGGTGACGGACAGCCGGAGACCGACAGTTACCGGTCGTCCCGGTCGCGACGCGGGGAGGACCCGGAGATCTCCGGCGAGCTGCCCGGTGAGCGCGGCGGCCGCCGGGCGGCCCGGGAGGGCGCGGAGCAGCTCGCCACCGGCGTCCGGGAGGGCCTCGCCGGGCCGGACCCGCTCGGCGCGGACCGCACGCCGGACGCGCTGCGGCCCGCTCCGCTCGGCGGCTACCCGATCGTCGAGCCGACCCGCCCGGCCGAGCCGACCCACGCCGCGGTGCCGCCGTTCGGGGCGGGGGACCGCCCGTCCGGTCCGACCCCGCTCATCGTCGGGGAACGGCCCGGCGGTCCGGTCGCCTCGCCCGAGGCGGCGGGCGTCCCGACCCCGCATCCGCTGGAGATGCCGACCGGGCCGATGCCGTCGGTCGCGCCCCGGCTCGACGCCCCGCCGGCCGGCGACGGCGTCTACCGGACCCGCCGGCCGGCGCTGGCGGTGGTGCTCGCGGCGCTGACGCTCGTCTTCGAGGTCCCGGCCCTGCGGGTCCTCATGCACGGCGTGGTGGGCGACCCCGTCTCGGCCTCCGACGTGGTGGTGGGGACGTTCCTGGTGGCCGGGCTGCCGATCTTCGCCGCCGGCCTGTACGGGCTGCGTACCGGTGGGCTGGCGCTCGCCGACGGCAGCCGTGGCTGGCTCCGTCCGCCGACGGCGTACCTGACCGTCGGGCTGGTGCTCTTCGTCGCCGCCGCGCTCGGAGCCCGCTGAGCGGGTCCCGCGGCACCGCGCCCGGCCGTCGCGCCGGGCGCGGGCTGGCCGTCACGCCGGGGCCGGGCCCGGACGCGGGGACCGGACCGGCCCGTTCGCCCGGAAAGTGACGGTGCGGGGCGTTCCCGCACCCCGGGACTGGCGGGCGGAGAAGGGGCGTACACTGGTCGACTGGCGACCGCCTCGCGCGGTCGACCTCGCGCGCCCTCTCCACGGTCCCGTGGGGCGACGGCCTCCCTGGTCCCGATCTTGGTCGGGCCCACCATGGCCGGCGACCAGGCGCCAGGACGCCCGGCCACCGGCCGGGCGTGACAACCAGGGATCTTGAGGAGTACCCACCATGGCCGTCGTGACCATGCGCCAGCTGCTGGAGAGCGGTGTCCACTTCGGGCACCAGACCCGGCGCTGGAACCCGAAGATGAAGCGCTTCATCATGACGGAGCGCAACGGCATCTACATCATCGACCTGCGCCAGACCCTCGACTACATCGAGAAGGCGTACGACTACGTGCGCAACACGGTGGCCGAGGGCGGCAGCATCCTCTTCGTCGGCACCAAGAAGCAGGCCCAGGAGGCCATCTCCGAGCAGGCGACCCGGGTCGGCCAGCCGTACGTCAACCACCGCTGGCTCGGCGGCATGCTGACCAACTTCCAGACGGTGTACAAGCGCCTGCAGCGGATGAAGGAGCTGGAGGCGCTGGGTGACCTGAGCGGCACCGCCGCCGGTTACACCAAGAAGGAGACGCTGCAGCTCTCCCGCGAGAAGATCAAGCTGACCCGCACCCTGGGTGGTCTGCGGGACATGCAGAAGCTTCCGGCCGCGATCTGGGTGGTCGACACCAAGAAGGAGCACATCGCCGTCGACGAGGCCCGCAAGCTGGGCATCCCGGTGATCGCGGTGCTCGACACCAACTGTGACCCGGACGAGGTCGACTTCCCGATCCCGGGCAACGACGACGCCATCCGGTCGGCGGAGCTGCTGACCAAGGTCGTGGCCGCCGCCGTCGCCGACGGTCTGATCGCCCGTTCCGGCCGTCGCCGGGGCGGCGAGGAGAAGCCGGAGCCGGGTCAGGTCGGCACGGACGAGCCGCTGGCCGAGTGGGAGCGCGAGCTGCTGGAGGCGCCGAAGAAGGCTGCCGAGCAGCAGCCGGCCGAGCAGCCGCAGACCGAGCAGCCGGCGGCCGAGCAGCCGGCGCCCGCCGCCGCGGAGTGATCGCACCGCCGCGTCCCCACCGTCCGATTTCCCGGTCGGTGGGGCGCGGCGGATCCGCCGGGCACATCCGGCCCGGATTCGGGTAACCCGGCAGCCAGACCATCCCAACTCAGTCTCAACACCGAAGAGAGAGTCATGTCCAACTTCACCGCCGCGGACGTCAAGAAGCTCCGCGACCTCACCGGCGCCGGCATGATGGACTCCAAGAAGGCGCTGACCGAGGCCGAGGGCGACTTCGACAAGGCCATCGAGATCCTGCGCGTCAAGGGCGCCAAGGACGTCGGCAAGCGGGCCGGCCGCACCGCCGCGAACGGCCTGGTCGCGCACTCCGGCAAGGCGCTGCTCGAGCTCAACTGCGAGACCGACTTCGTCGCCAAGAACGACGCCTTCGTCGCTCTGGCCCAGCAGCTGGTCGAGCACGGTGAGCGCAGCGGCGTCAGCACCGCCGAGGAGCTGCTGGCCAGCTCGATCGACGGCAAGCCGGTCGCCGAGCTGATCCAGGAGCAGTCCGCCAAGATCGGCGAGAAGCTGGTGCTGAACCGCTTCGCCAAGCTGGACGGCAACGTCGCGGTCTACCTGCACCGCAAGAGCCAGGACCTGCCGCCGGCCGTCGGCGTGCTGGTCGAGTACACCGGCATCACCGACGAGGCCGGCGACGCCGACGCCCGCGGTGTCGCCATGCAGGTCGCCGCGATGCGGCCGAAGTACCTCACCCGGGACGAGGTGCCGGGCGACGTCGTCGAGTCCGAGCGGCGCATCGCCGAGCAGACCGCCCGCGAGGAGAACAAGCCCGAGGCGGCGCTGCCGAAGATCGTCGAGGGCCGGGTGAACGCCTTCTTCAAGGACTTCGTCCTGGTCGAGCAGGCGTCGGTGGCCGACAACAAGAAGACGGTGAAGCAGATGCTGGCCGAGGCCGGCATCGAGGTCACCCGCTTCCTGCGGTTCGAGGTCGGCCAGGCCTGAGCCGCCAGCGCGGGCGCGTGAGGCGCCCGTGGGCAAGCAACGTCGACGAGGAGGCCGCCGGTGTACGTGACAGGCACCGCGGCCTCCTCGTCACATAGGGTCGGCAGCGGCAGGTATGCGGTACGCGGCGCACGCGAAGGTGCGCGACGGGAAGGGCGGGTCGGATGACGCAGGTTGTGAGTGACCGGAGCCTGGCGGCGGATGATCCGACCGCCCCACCGCCCGGCCGGGCCCGTCGGGTGGTGCTGAAGCTCTCCGGCGAGGTCTTCGGCGGCGGCGCGATCGGCGTCGACCCGGACGTCGTGCAGGCCATCGCCCGGCAGATCGCCACCGTGGTCCGCCGCGGCGTGCAGGTCTCCGTGGTGGTCGGCGGCGGCAACTTCTTCCGCGGCGCCGAGTTGCAGAAGCGTGGCATGGACCGGGCCCGGGCCGACTACATGGGCATGCTCGGCACGGTGATGAACTGCCTGGCCCTCCAGGACTTCCTGGAGAAGGAGGGCATCGAGACCCGGGTGCAGAGCGCGATCACCATGGCCCAGGTGGCCGAGCCGTACATCCCGCTGCGGGCGATCCGGCACCTGGAGAAGGGCCGCGTGGTGATCTTCGGCGCGGGCGCCGGGATGCCGTATTTCTCCACCGACACGGTCGCCGCCCAGCGGGCGCTGGAGATCCGCGCCGACGTGGTGCTGATGAGCAAGAACGGCGTGGACGCGGTCTACACCGCGGACCCCCGGGTGGACCCGACCGCCAGCAAGCTGGACTCGATCACCTTCTCCGAGGTGCTGCGCCGCAACCTGCGGGTGGCCGACGCGGCGGCGTTCAGCCTCTGCATGGAGAACGGCCTGCCGATGCTGGTCTTCGGCGCGCAGGGCGACGACACCATCGTCCGGGCGGTCGGCGGTGAGAAGATCGGCACCCTGATCACCGCCTGAGCGCCTCCGCCGGAGCGGCGGCGGTCCTCCGACACGACACCAGCAGAGCCCACGACGAGCAACAGAAGGAGGCGAGGAGACCGGTGATCGACGACACCCTCCTCGAGGCCGAGGAGAAGATGGAGCGTGCGGTGGAGCACGCCAAGGAGGAGTTCGGCGCCATCCGCACCGGTCGCGCCAACGCCGCCATGTTCTCCAAGGTCATCATCGACTACTACGGCACCCCCACCCCGCTGCCCCAGATGGCGTCCATCGGCGTCCCCGAGCCCCGCATGGTGATCATCAAGCCGTACGACAACTCGCAGATCAACGCCATGGAGAAGGCGATCCGCGACTCCGACCTCGGCGTCAACCCGAACAACGAGGGCAACCAGCTCCGGATCCTGCTCCCGCAGATGACCGAGGAGCGGCGCCGCGAAATGATCAAGGTCGCCCGGCACAAGGGCGAGGAGGCCAAGGTGGCCGTCCGCAACATCCGCCGCAAGGGCAAGGAAGAGCTGGACCGCCTGGTCAAGGACGGCGAGGTCGGCGAGGACGAGGGCCGCCGCGCCGAGAAGGACCTGGACGACCTGACCCAGCGGTACGTCGCCACCGTCGACGAGCTGGTCAAGCACAAGGAAGCGGAGCTGCTCGAGGTCTGAGCCGCCCGACGACCCGCCACGGCACCGGTGTGCCGCCGCCCGCCCGGGCGGCGGACCCGGTGCCGCCGTCGTGGTGGGCATCGTCCGCCGTGCCGGATTCCCCGGTGCAGTAGGCTCGGCACGATTCCCACCCACCACGGGGTGAACGGCGGGGATCGGCCGGCCGTCGGGCCGGTCAACCGGAACAGTCGCGCCTGTAGGGGATGGTCTTGGTCTTGCGTCAAGTGGTGGAACTCGTACCGCGTTCGCTCGGTGCGTGATGTCCCACCCCGACCCCTACGGCGCCCCCGAGCCCCGCGGCTGGGACCGGCCGGACCGCCCGCCCGCGCTGCCCTGGCCCGACCCTGACGTCGGACCGGGGCCGTGGCACCGCCCGGGCGCCAACCCCGAGCTGTACGCCGAGCCGTCCGGCCGGCCCCGGCCGACGGCCGGCCCGTATCCCGGTCCGGCCGGCGACCCGTACGCCCGGCCGGACGTCGACGGCCGTCGGTCCGGCCCGTACGGCGAGGGCCCCGGCCGCGCCAACGGCCACCCGGACCGGAACCACGACGGCCCCGGCCACCCGTACCGCGACCGTCGCGACGCCACCCCCGGTGGCCGGGCCCCCGACCGTGACGACCTCGGCTACCGCGACGACCGCGGTTACCGGGACACCGCGCACGACCGCCCCGGTTACCGCGACGCCTACGACGACCGTGGTCGGCGCGACGGTGGCCCGCGCCATCCGGCGGGCCTCGACCGGGGTCACCCGGAGGGCGGGCCGTGGGGCGGCCGGCCCGGCGGGCCGGACGACGAGTACCCGACCGCCCAGATCGCCCCGGTGCGGGACGAACCGGAACCGGAGCCCGAGCGGTCGTCGGGCCGGCGTCAGCGCGGGCGCCGGCGGGCCAGTGCGGACCGGCCACCCACCCAGCAGTCCGCGCCCAGCCGGGCCGGTCGCAACCTGCCGGCCGCGATCGCGGTCGGAGTGGGCCTCGGCGCCGCGATCCTGGTGCCGCTCTTCCTCTACCCGCCGGCGTTCCTCGGCGTCGTCGTCGCCGCCGTGGCGGTGGGCACCTGGGAGATGGCCCGCGCGGTGGGCCGCAGCGGCGCCCACCCGCCGCTGGTGCCGCTGGTCGCCGGTGGGGCGATCACCGTCGGGCTGGGCTGGTTCGCCGGCCCGGACGCGCTGAGCCTCGGCCTGCTGGTCACCGTGCTGGGCACGATGATCTGGCGGTTGGGCGACGGCCCGGGCAACTACCAGCGCGACCTGACCGCGGCCACCCTGATCGCGGTCTACGTGCCCTTCCTCGGCGGCTTCGCGGCGATGCTGGCCGCCGCCCCCGGGGACGGGCGACTGCGGGTGCTGGTGACCCTGGTCGCCGTGGTCCTCTCTGACACCGGCGGGTACGCGGCGGGCGTCGCGTTCGGCAAGCACCCGATGGCGCCCTCGATCAGCCCGAAGAAGTCCTGGGAGGGCTTCGCCGGGTCGGTCACCGCGGCGGCGGCCGGCAGCGCCCTGCTGATCTGGCTGCTCTTCGACGTGGCCCCCTGGTGGGGCGCGCTGTTCGGGGTGGCGATCTCCTGCGCGGCGGTCCTCGGTGACCTCGCCGAGTCGATGATCAAGCGGGATCTCGGCGTGAAGGACATGAGCAATCTGCTCCCCGGGCACGGCGGCCTGATGGACCGGCTCGACTCGATCCTCTTCGCGGTGCCGACGGCGTACCTGCTGCTGGCGGTCTTCGTGCCGGTGGTGGGCTGAGGCATGAATCACGTCGGCGGGCGCCGCTCCTCCGCCCGGTCGGGGCCGATTCGGCACGGACGGACGGCGGCGTCCCGCTCCCGGCGTGTCAGACTGGACGCGCCATGACGAGCCTGCCACTGATCTCCGTAGACCCCGACGCCCGCGGCCGCAAACCCGCGATGCCGCCCCGTCACCTCGCCGACCTGGACCTGCCGGGTCGGCAGGCGCTCGTCACCGAGCTGGGCGAGCCCGCGTTCCGCGCCAAGCAGGTCTCCAACCACTACTTCGGCCGGTTGGTCCGCGACCCCGCGCAGATGACCGACCTGCCGGCGGCCACCCGGGAGCGGCTGGCCGGGTCGCTGCTGCCCACCCTGCTCAACCCGGTACGCGAGCTGGCCTGCGACGACGGGGCCACCCGCAAGGCGCTCTGGCGGCTGCACGACGGCTCGCTGGTGGAGAGCGTGCTGATGGGCTACCCGGACCGGGTCACCGTCTGCATCTCGAGCCAGGCCGGCTGCGGCATGGCCTGCCCGTTCTGCGCCACCGGCCAGGCCGGGCTGACCCGCAACCTCTCCACCGCGGAGATCGTCGACCAGGCGGTCTACCTGGCCGGGGTGGCCGCCTCCGGCGTGGTCGCCGGGTCGCCGCCGCGGCTGTCGCACGTCGTCTTCATGGGCATGGGCGAGCCGCTGGCCAACTACTCGCGGGTCGTCGCGGCGATCCGCCGGCTGGTCGCCCCGGCGCCCGAGGGGCTCGGCCTGTCCCAGCGGCACATCACCGTTTCCACGGTGGGGCTGGTCCCGGCCATCCGCCGACTGGCCAGCGAAGACCTCTCAGTGACCCTTGCGCTGTCGCTGCACGCCCCCGATGATGAGCTGCGCGACGAACTCGTCCCGGTCAACCAGCGCTGGAAGGTGTCCGAGGTGCTGGACGCGGTGTGGGACTACGCGGCCACGACGGGTCGTCGCGTGTCGATCGAGTACGCGATGATCAAGGACGTGAACGACCAGCCGTGGAGAGCCGATCTGCTCGGACGGCTGCTGGCCGGCAAGCTGGCCCACGTGAACCTCATCCCGCTCAACCCGACTCCGGGCAGCCGCTGGGACGCCAGCCCGAAGCCGGTCGAGCGGGAGTTCGTCCGGCGGTTGCGCGACGCCGGGGTGTCGACCACGGTGCGGGACACCCGGGGACGCGAAATCGACGGCGCGTGTGGGCAGCTCGCCGCCGCCGAGGACAGGGACACCGATGCGCCGCGCGAAGCAACGGCGTGACCGGGCGTAGCGAACGAGACCAGGAGACATAGTGGCGAGTCAGGGTCAGCGTTTCCGGCGTAAGGCGCTCCGCCGGGGATACAAGGTCGACGAGGTGGACGCCTTCCTGGACCGGGTCGAGGCGACCCTCGCCGGCCAGCCGGTGGGCGCGCCCGTGGCCTCCCAGGAGGTCCACGACGTCGTCTTCCGGGTCCGCTTCAACGGCTACGACGAGTGGCAGGTGGACCTGCACCTGGACCGGGTCGAGCGGCAGCTGGCCGAGCTGGAGGAGCGCGGGGGCGTCCACGGCGGGCGGGGCGGCGATCCCCGGATGGGCGATCGGCTCGGCCCGCCGATGCGTGACGACCGTGGCCTGTCGCCGGTGCCGCAGCCGCCGATGCCGCCCCGGGCGATGCCCGCGCAGGCCGGCCCGCCCGCCGACCGCTACGGCCGGTACGACGAGCCGACCGGCGCCTTCGCCGGCGGGTACGACGCCCCCCGCGGCGGGTACGACCCGCGCGGCCCGGGCGGCCCCGGCCCGATGGGTCCGGGCGCCCCGATGGGGCACGGTGGCCCGCCGTCGCGCGGCCTGCCCCCGGGCCCCGGCGGGTACGGCCAGGACGAGCCGCACTTCGACGGCTTCGAGGCCGGCCGGCACGGGCGTACCGACATGACCGCCGAGATCCGGATGCCCGAGCGGGACCCGCGTGACATGCGCGGTCGCGGCCCGGGCGGGCCGCCGGCCCTGCCGCAGCAGGGCATGGGCGGGGGCCCGATGCCCGGTCCGCCGATGGCCGGCCCGCCCGTCGGTGGCCCGCCGATGGTCGGCCCCCCGATGGCCGGCCCGCCCGGGAGCGAGCTCTACCGGGTGGACCAGATCCGCCGCAGCTTTCAGGTGCGCCGCTTCGGCAGCGGGTACGACCCGGACCAGGTGGACCGCTTCTTCGAGAGCCTGCTGGGCGGCATGCAGGGCCGTAACCCGATGCCGGTGAACCCGAAGGACCTGGACACCCTGCGCTTCGGTCTGGTGCCCGGCGGCTACTTCGAGGCCGAGGTCGACGCCGCCCTCAAGGACGTGCAGGACATCCTCTTCGGCCGCTGATGCCGTACGACGACGAAGGCCCGCCCCCGTCGGGGGCGGGCCTTCGGCTGTTTCTGGTCCGGAACGTCGGCCGGGTCAGGACCGCAGGCCGTTGCGGCGCAGCACCGCGTCGCCGATGACGATGGCCAGCAGCAGCACGGCGATCCCGACCAGCCAGATGTCCTCGACCTTGCCCTCGTGGTTGCCGCACAGCATCGCCAGCAGCACCAGCGCGGTGAGCACCGCCCCGATCCGTCCGGACTTGCGGTGTCCGGGCTTGTGCTGATCTGGCGCGGTTACCGGCTCGCTTCCTGCCACTGTCGGTCCTTCCCTCGCGATCGGATCTCCGGTTAGTCTGGCACGCCCCGCGCCGGGCCAGGCGCAGGGTCCGACCTGATGGGGGACGCATGACCCGCGCGGACGACCGCGAGCTGTTCAAGACGGCGTACGAGGCGTGGGAGGCGAAGAACTGGGTGGTCGCGGGGGAGTCGCTGGAGCGGCTGGTCCAGCGGCGCCCGGATCACCGCCGCGCGGGCGTGTGGTGGTACGACGCGGCGCTGGCCTACAAGTTCCTGCGCAACTGGGTCAAGGCGTACGAGCTGGGTCGGGAGGCCGCCGCCCGGGCGAAGCGGGGCAAGCAGGACCCGGCGTTCTGGAACCTCGGCATCGCGGCCACGATCATGGAGGACTGGGCCACCGCCCGGGACGCCTGGCGCGGCTACGGGCTGACGGTCCCCGACGGCGACGGCGAGATCATGGCGGACTTCGGGGTCACCCCGATTCGGCTGAACCCGGACGGCGGCGGGGAGGTGGTCTGGGCGCGGCGGCTCTGTCCCGCCCGGGCGCAGGTGCTGAACGTGCCGACGCCGGAGTCGGGGCGCCGGTTCGGCGAGATCGTGGTGCACGACGGGGCCCCGAACGGGGAGCGGACGGTCGACGGCCGGACCTACTCGGTCTTCGACGAGCTGCTGCTGTTCCGGGCCTCCGGGCTGCCCACCACGACCGTCGAGGTCACCGCCGCGACGCCGGAGGACGTCCGGGCCCTGGCTGCGCTCTTCGATGAGCACGGGTACGCGGCGGAGCCGTCCAGCGGGGTACGGATGATCTGCGCCTGCTGCAGCGAGAGCAGCGTCGCCCAGGATTCCCACCACGCGGTCGCCGGCGGGCAGCGGGTGAACCTGGCCGCGCCGGTCGACGAGATTCCCGCGCTGATGGAACGGTGGCAGTCCGCCGCGCGGGAGCGGCGGAGCTGGACGGCGGCGGCCGAGGGCTGAGCGCCCGGGCCGTTCGACCTGTCCCCGGCGGGCGGAAGGGCACTAGCGGCGTCGCGGGTCGGCGACCACACTGCCTCCGGTAGCGTCTTGACGTACACCTTGATTGTCTTTTTGAGGGGGACTGCGGTGCGAGTGACCGGTACGGGACATGCCAGCATGCGGATCGACACGGCCGCGGGCAGCATCCTGTGCGACCCGTGGGTCAACCCGGCCTACTTCGCCTCCTGGTTCCCTTTCCCGGACAATTCACTGCTGGACTGGGACACCCTGGGCCAGGTCGACTACCTGTACGTCTCGCACCTGCACCGGGACCACTTCGACGCCCGGCACCTGCGCGACTTCGTCTCGAAGGACGCCACCGTCCTGCTTCCCGAGTTCCCCACCTCGGAGATGGAGGACGAGCTGCGGGAGCTGGGCTTCACGAAGTTCCTGAAGGCGCCGAACGAGCAGGTCGTGGAGTTGCCCGGCGGTCTGAAGATCATGATCCAGGCGCTGACCAGTCCGACCGACGGCCCGATCGGTGACTCGTCGCTGTGGGTGGAGTACGACGGGGTCCGGCTGCTCAACCAGAACGACGCCCGCCCGACGGACCTGAGCGTCTTCGCCGAGCTGGGCCACGTGCACGCGCACATGCTGCAGTTCTCCGGCGCGATCTGGTACCCGATGGTCTACGAGCTGCCGCAGGCGGCGAAGACCGCGTTCGGCAAGCAGAAGCGGGACCGGCAGTTCGACCGCACCTGGCGCTACATCGACGACCTGCAGGCCGACCACGTCTTCCCGATCGCCGGCCCGCCGTGCTTCCTCGACGACGCGCTGTGGCAGTTCAACGACATCCACGGCGACGAGGGCAACATCTTCCCCGACCAGTCCGTCTTCATGGCGGAGTACGCCAAGGTCGGCGGCACCAACGGCATCGTGCTGCTGCCGGGGAGCGTCAGCGAGATCACCACCGAGGGTGCGACCACCACCCATCCGGTGCCGGTGGAGGAGTTCTTCGCCAACAAGGTCGCCCACCTGGAGGAGATGCGGGAGCGCAAGCGCCCGGTCATCGAGGCGGAGAAGGCATCCTGGCGGCACCCCGAGGTGGACGTGCTGGGCGAGATGAAGCGCCGGATCGAGCCGCTGCTGGACGAGTCGATGTACCTGGCCAAGGGGGTCGGCGGCCCGGTCCGCTTCGACCTCGTGGAGCCTGACGGCTCGGGCGGGGAGACCGTTGAATCCATCGTGGTGGACTTCCCGGGCAAGGAGGTCCGGCCGTACGTGGACGAGAAGGTGCGTTACCGGTTCCGTACCGAGCGGGCGCTGATCGAGCACCTGCTGCACATCGGCGAGGTGGACTGGGTCAACTCGCTCTTCCTCTCCTGCCGCTTCTCCGCGGCCCGGATCGGCCAGTACAACGAGTTCGTCTACGCGTTCTTCAAGTGCCTCTCCGAGGAGCGCCTCCAGTACGCCGAGGGCTGGTACGACGAGCACGAGCGGGCCGTCGACGCCGAGGACATCACGCTGGACGGCTGGGTGGTGCAGCGCCGCTGCCCGCACCTGAAGGCCGACCTGAGCCGGTTCGGCATCGTGGAGGGCGACCAGCTCACCTGCCAGCTGCACGGCTGGAAGTTCGACATGGCCAGTGGCCGCTGCCTGACCAGCGTCGGCCACAAGATCCGCGCGCATCGCGCCGACGAGCAGACGCCCGCTCCCGTCGGTGAGGCGCTCAGCTGACGACCGGCCAGAGCGCGCGGATGTAGCGCCCCGGCCGCATCCCCGATCCGCGCCCGCGTGGCCCCCTCTGTGGGCCACCATGCAGTGGAGGGTGGCGAAAGCCGCAGGCTGGCACCGACCGGACACCAGCGAGAGCGGGGCGGGGCGTGACGGGGGCAGACGCCAAGGAGCGGGAGTACCGGTACGGGCGCGACCGGGAGATGGCCCGGGGCGCCTCCCGGGTGGAGGCGATCAGCGACGGGATCTTCGCGGTCGTGCTGACGGTGATGGCCGTCGAGCTGCTCCAGTACGGCCCCGCCCGGGCGGCCGGGAAGGAGCTTCCCGACGCCCTCACCCAGGCCTGGCCGTCCTACCTGGCGTACGTGATCACCTTCGCGATCGTCGGCCACATCTGGCTCGCCCACCACAACATGTGGCGGTACGTGGTCCGGGTCGACCAGACGCTGCTGGTGTTCAACCTGCTCCTGCTGCTCTTCGTCGCCGCGATCCCGTTCAGCGCCGACCTGCTCTCGGACAACCTGCGCAGTGGCGTGACCGAGCAGCGGCTGACCGCTGTCATCTACGTCGGCACCCTGCTGGGTGAGGACCTCTTCTTCAACCTGAGCTGGTGGTGGGCGCGCCGGCGCCGGCTGCTCCACCCCGACCTGGATCCGCGGCTGGCCCGGGCGGTCGCGCGGCGTTTGATGCTGCGCCCACTGCTCTACCTGGTCGCCTTCGCGTTCGTCTCCGTCGACCCGATCCTCAGCCTTGTCCTCTACCTCGCGTTCGTCGGCCTCTACCTCATCCGCGGCCCCGGCAACCTCCCCAGGTCCTCCAACGCGGAATAGATCCCGCGATCTTGCACTTCCTGCCCCGACATGAGGCGCGAACGCCGCAAAGAGGGCCGAAAGTGCAAGATCGCGGAGAGTTCCCCGGCGGCACGATCGCGCCGATCGACGTGCTGGTCACCGGCGCGGCGGCCGACGCGGTCCGGCCTTTCGCCGACCGGTTGCGGCGGTTCCCGGGGTGACCGGGGTCCAGGTGGCGCCGAGCGCGGGGGAGTCGACGCTGCTGTCGGTGACCTACCCGGGCGAGCCGACCGGCGACGTCGCCCAGGACGTGGTCCGCACGCTGCGGGACCTGCTGGACAGCCTCGGCGACCGGCTGCCCTGGATGGCGCTGCTGAGGGCCGGCGCGACCCTGCTGCTGCTCTTCCTCGCCTTCGGCTCGGTGTTGCTGCCGGTCAAGCCGGTGCTGATGAACCTGCTCTCCATCGGCGCCTCGTTCGGCGTGGTGGTCTGGATCTTCCAGGACGGGCACCTGTCCGACCTGCTCGGCTTCACCCCGATCGGCTTCATCGAGCCGAGCAAACCCGATCCTCATGCTCGCGGTGCTGTTCGGGCTGGCCACCGACTACGAGGTATTCCTGCTCTCCCGGGTCTGCGAGGAGTGGGACAAGACCGCGGACAACACGACCGCGGTGGCCAGCGGCCTCCAGCACACCGGGCGGATCATCACCGCCGCTGCGTTGCTGTTGATCATCGTGGTGGCCGGCTTCGCCACCGGCGGGATGTCGTACATCAAGCTGATCGGGTCGGCATGATCGTGGCGATCGTGGTCGACGCGACGCTGGTCCGCGCGCTGCTGGTGCCGGCCACCATGCGTCTGCTCGGCCGGTGGAACTGGTGGGTCCCCGGCCCCCTCGCCGGCATCTACCGCCGCTACGGCATCCGCGAGTCCGCCGACCCCAGCCCCGCCACTGCGGCGGCCCGCCAACGGCTCAGCGCCAGCGTCGCGGAGTAGCCGGCCAGGACGATCACAGGGAACAGGTAGAGCCAGAGCAGGACGGCGCCGCCGCCGCACGCATTACGATCCGCCAGCATGACGATCGTCTCGACCGACCGCCTGATGGTCCGCGACTGGACCGAGGGCGAAGCGGACCTGGACCGGATCTACGACATCTACTCCCGGGACGAGGTGATGCGCTGGCTGGGCGGCGGATCGGGGCGGATGACCGACCCGGCGCAGGCGGCCGAGCGGGTCCGGTCCTGGCGGGACCGGTACGCCCCGTACCGCGACCGGTACGGCCTCTGGGCGATCGAGCCGCGCGCCACCGGCCGGGTGGCGGGCAGCGTGCTGCTCAAGCCGCTGCCGGGCCGTGACGGCGTCACCCCCACCGACGACATCGAGATCGGCTGGCACCTGCACCCCGACTCCTGGGGGCACGGCTACGCCACCGAGGCGGCCCGGGCGGTGCTCGACCGGGAGTTCGCCGGCGGCGCCCGGCAGGTCTACGCGGTGGTGATGGCGGGCAACGAGGCGTCGACGGCGGTGGCCCGCCGGCTCGGCATGACCCATCTCGGCGTCCGCACCGACTGGTACGGCGGCGCCGAACTGGAGACCTTCGTTCTCAACCGTCCCGACTGACCGGTTCCGCCGCGCGCCCATGCCTAGAACAGGGGGTGTGCAGGCGAGCTGCGGCCCTATCGTCGGCGCCGTGCTGATCCGCTTCGGCGCCGCCCCCGATCGGGTCCGCTTCACCGCCCGTACCGGCGGCACCTGCGCCAGTTGTTCCTGCCGTACCGGGGCACCGGCCTCGAAGCCAACCTGGTGGAACTGGTGTTCCTGCCGACCTACGCGTCCCGGCTGAACTGGATCGAAGCCGAGTTCGCCGCGGTGCGCTACTTCGCGCTCAACGGCACCGACCACCGCAGCCACGCCGAGCAGGACGCCGCCATCGGCGACTACATCCGCTGGCGCAACCACCGCGCCAAACCGAAATCCGGATTCGCCACCGGATCCAAAATCCGCCACCCGGATTACCCGTTCAAGGCTGCATGACGAGGCACTAGTTCGCGGCGCTGCGGGTCTAGGGGTAGCGGTCCAGGATCGGACAGACCTGTCGAGGTGACCGGCCGACGGCGGTGCGCGCGGTCGGGACGGCCATAATCGACGCGCCTGGCGAACTCGTCAATCAGGATCGGAGCGACCATGACCCTGCCGACACCGCCCAAGAGCGGCCCCGCGCCGAGCGGCGTCCCAGATCGTGCGCGCGTCGTCGTGGTGGGCGGCGGGATCATCGGGACCTCCGTCGCGTACCACCTCGCCCACCTCGGGTGGACCGACGTGGTGCTGCTCGAACGCGACCAACTGACGTCCGGCACCACATGGCACGCGGCCGGGCTGATGGTCACGTTCGGCTCGACGTCCGAGACCTCCACAGAGATGCGCAGGTACACCCGCGACCTGTACGCCCGACTCGAGGCCGAGACCGGGCTCGCCACCGGGTTGAAGCAAGTCGGCTTCATCGAACTCGCGACCGAACCGGGCCGCCTGGAGGAATACCGCCGCGTCTCGGCGTTCAACCGGTACTGCGGAGTCGACGTTCACGAGATCTCGCCGGGCGAGGTCAAGAAGCTGTTCCCCCTCGCCCGCACGGACGACCTGCTCGCCGGCTTCTACGTGCCGCAGGACGGCCGGGCGAACCCTGTGGACGTCACGATGTCGCTCGCCAAGGGCGCCCGGATGAAGGGGGTGAAGATCTTGGAGGGCGTCCCGGCTACGGGCGTGCTGCGGCGGGGCGGCGCGGTGACAGGCGTACGGACACCGTACGGCGACATCGAGGCCGAGTACGTCGTCAACTGCGCGGGCATGTGGGCCCGCCAGCTCGGCGCGGCTGCGGGCGTGAACATCCCGCTGCAGGCGGCCGAGCACTACTACCTGATCACCGAGCCCGTCGAGGGCGTCGACGGATCCCTGCCCGTACTCGAAGACCCGGCGTCGTACGGCTACTTCCGCGAGGAGGGCGGCGGGCTGATGCTCGGGCTCTTCGAGACCGTCTGCGCGCCCTGGAAGATCGAGGGCATCCCCGACAACTTCTCGTTCGGGGAGCTACCGCCCGACTGGGACCGGATGGCGCCATACCTGGAAAAGGCGATGGAGCGGATCCCGGTCTCGATGGAGGTGGGCGTCCGCAAGTTCTTCTGCGGGCCCGAGAGCTTCACCCCCGACCTGCAGCCGATCGTCGGCGAGGCGCCCGAGCTGAAGAACTATTTCGTGGCGGCCGGGCTGAACTCCATCGGCATCCTGACGGGGGGCGGGATCGGTCGCGCACTCGCCCACTGGATCGTCGACGGCCGACCGGACATCGACGTCACCGGCATCAACATCGACCGGCTGCACGCCTACCAGAGCAACCCGGAGTACCGGGCGACGCGCACGGTCGAGTCGCTCGGCATGGTCTACCAGTGCCACTACCCGGGCCGCTCGATGCAGACCGCTCGCAATGCGAAGCTCTCCCCGCTGCACCACCGGCTCGTCGAGCAGCGCGCGTACTTCAAGGACGTGAGCGGTTGGGAGGGTGCCGACTGGTACGCGCCCGAGGGTGTCGAGCCGAAGGTCGATGCGCTGTCGTGGGGGCGGCAGAACTGGTTCCCGTACTGGGAGGCCGAGCACCGCGCCGCCCGCGAAGGCGTGATCCTCATGGACATGTCGTTCATGTCGAAGTTCCTCGTGCAGGGACGCGACGCTGGACGCGAACTCGAGCGCATCTCCGCCAACCGCGTCGACGGCGAGGCGGGCGTCATCACCTACACGCAGTGGCTCAACGAGGGCGGGACGCTCGAGGCCGACCTCACGGTTACCAAGCTCGGGGACGACCGGTTCTGGGTCGTTGCCTCGGACACGGCGCACCGGCACGTCGAAGCGAGGATGCGCCGCCACTTCGGGGACGCGCACGCGTTCGTCACCGACGTCTCGGGTGGCTACGCGCAGATCAACATCCAGGGACCGCGCTCGCGGGAACTGCTGGCGTCGGTGACGACGCAGGACATGTCCAACGAGGCGTTCCCGTTCCGCACGGCGCGCGAGATCGACCTCGGGTTCGCCCGCGTGCTCTGCATCCGCATCACCTACCTCGGCGAACTGGGGTATGAGCTCTACATCCCCGCCGAGCAGGCCGTGCACGTCTACGACCGGCTCGTCGAGGCGGGCCGGGCGGTGGGTCTGCGGCATGCCGGGCTCAAGGCGCTGTCGAGTCTGCGGATGGAGAAGGGCTACCGCGACTACGGGCACGACATCGACAACACCGACTCGGTCCTCGAAGCCGGTCTTGGCTTCGCAGTCGCGCTCGACAAGCCGGGCGGCTTCATCGGCCGCGAGGCCGTGCTGGCCAAGAAGGCCGAGGGGCCGCTCACCCGCCGGCTCGTGCAGGTGCTGGTCACCGACCCCGAACCGTTGATGTTCCACGCCGAGGTCGTGCGCCGCAACGGCACGCCGGTCGGCTACATCCGGGCGGCCTCGTACGGCTTCTCGCTCGGTGGGGCGGTCGGCCTCGCGATGGTTGACGCACGCCAGCCGCTCGATCAGGCGTGGATCGATTCCGGCAAGTGGACCGTCGAGATCGGCGCCTCGACCTACCCGGCCGTGGTCTCGCTGCGACCGCTCTACGATCCCGCCAACAAACGGATAAAGATGTGAGGGGTAGGAGTATCCACCGATCTCATCGAGCTCTATCTCATCCACCCTGGGCATGACCGGGTTGATCGATTCGGGCTCGTACATCACACGGGTGGTCGGGCGTCCGAAGGCCGATGCCTGGAAGAGCCGGTCCAGGTCCTCCTCAGTCCGGTGGACGAGCCGCCAGTCCAGCACGTGGTCCATCAGCGCCTTGGTCACGTTGCGCGGATGGAAGTTGCCGACGATGAGGCGGCCCACCGGGCCGCACCGTTGGGTCGGCGTGACGACGCGTGGACCGCACGAGCAGCGCTCGACCTGTTGCCGGAGAACACGGCCCGCGCGTGGAGGTGCTGCGTGGCTGCGTCGTGGTCACGCCCGGATGCGGGCCCGACCGGCGGGTGGTGCAACGGGAGCTTGCCTATCGCCTCCGGCAGGCGGGACGATCGGCTCGCGTGTGGGCTTACCACTCGGTCAATGTCATCTCTGGGGATGATCTCTTTATCCCGGATCTCGCCATGTTGCGCACTACGGGAGGCGGTCGAACGGCGATTGACATCTCATCGGCGGTCCTGCTCGGCGAGATCGTGTCGCCGGCCGACCACCGCAGCGGTGTGATCGACCGGCGTCGCGAGTACGCCGCGGCCGAGGTTCCCTTCTTCCTCCGGGTCGACCTGCGTAACCGGGTTCCTGCGCTGGCCCTCCACGAGCTGGTCGAGGGGGAGTACCAGGCGCTCTCCGCCGCAGCCGCCGGCACCACCTTCGTCATGCGGCGGCCGTTCGAGTTCACGGTCGACCCGGCCGATCTGCTCGACGAGGAGGCGCTGGTGGAGGAACCGGACAGCGGGGAGTGAGGCTCCCAGCGGGCGCTCAGGACGCCTGGGGAAGAATGGCCGGGTGACCTCTCCCCGCGACCTCGTCCTGCTCGGCTCCACCGGCTCGATCGGTACCCAGGCCATCGACATCGTCCGGCGCAACCCCGACCGGTTCCGGGTGGTCGCGCTCGGCGCGGGCGGCGGCAACGTCGAACTGCTCGCCGCGCAGGCCCTCGAACTGGGCGTCGAGGCGGTCGGCGTGGCGAAGGCGTCCGCCGCGCAGGATCTCCAGCTCGCCTTCTACGCCGAGGCGAGCCGGCGCGGCTGGGCCACCGGGGACTTCAAGCTGCCGAAGATCGTGGCCGGGCCGGACGCGATGACCGAGCTGGCGCAGTGGCCGTGCGACGTCGTGCTCAACGGGGTGGTCGGCTCGCTGGGGCTGGCGCCGACCCTGGCGGCGCTGCGCGCCGGTCGTACCCTCGCCCTGGCGAACAAGGAGTCGCTCGTCGCCGGCGGCCCGCTGGTCAGGGCCGCGGTGACGCGGCCGGGGCAGATCGTCCCCGTTGACTCCGAGCACTCGGCGCTGGCGCAGTGCCTGCGCGGGGGCACCCGCGCCGAGGTGCGGCGGCTGGTGGTCACCGCCAGCGGCGGCCCGTTCCGGGGCCGGCGCCGCGACGAGTTGACCGAGGTCACGCCCGCGCAGGCCCTGGCCCACCCGACCTGGAACATGGGTCCCGTCGTCACGATCAACTCCGCGACCATGGTCAACAAGGCGCTGGAGGTGATCGAGGCGCACGAGCTGTTCGACGTGCCGTACGCCGACATCGAGGTGATGGTCCACCCGCAGTCGGTGATCCACTCGATGGTCGAGTTCACCGACGGCTCGACCCTGGCGCAGGCCAGCCCGCCGGACATGCGGCTGCCCATCGCGCTCGGCCTCGGCTGGCCGGACCGGGTGCCGGGGGCCGCCGCCGCGGTGGACTGGACGAAGGCCCACACCTGGGAGTTCTTCCCGCTGGACGACGCCGCGTTCCCGGCGGTCGCGCTGGCCAAGGCCGCCGGCGAGGCCGGGCGCTGCCGGCCGGCGATCTACAACGCGGCCAACGAGGAGTGCGTCGCGGCCTTCGTCGCCGGGCGGCTGCCGTTCCTCGGCATCGTCGACACCCTCGAGCGGGTGTTGGAGGACGCTCCCGACTTCGCGGAACCAGGTACCGTCGAGGACGTGCTCGCCGCCGAGTCGTGGGCACGAACGCACGCCCTGGAGATCATCGCGGCGTCGGTGGAAGGAGCCTGATGGCAAACCTGCTCGGGGTGGCGCTCTTCGCCCTGGCGATCCTCATCTCGGTGAGCCTGCACGAGGCGGGGCACATGCTCACCGCCAAGGCCTTCGGGATGAAGGTCACGCGGTACTTCGTCGGCTTCGGCCCGACGCTGTGGTCGTTCAGGCGCGGGGAGACCGAGTACGGCGTCAAGGGCATCCCGCTCGGCGGCTTCTGCAAGATCGTCGGTATGACGCCGCAGGACGACGACGTCGACCCGGCCGACGAGCCGCGCGCGATGTGGCGCTACCCGGTCTGGAAGCGGACGATCGTGATGTCCGCGGGCTCGATCACCCACTTCGCGCTGGCCCTGGTCGCGCTCTGGATCATGGCGGTCTCCGTCGGCCTGCCCAACCCGAAGTTCCCCGGCACCGAGCAGGAGTTCCTGGCCGAGCCGGCGGTGGTCGCCCTCGCCCCGTGCGTGGTGGTGGAGAACGCCAACCGGGCCTGCCAGCCCGGCGACCCGGCCAGCCCGGCGGCGAAGGCCCAGCTCCGGGACGGCGACCGGATCACCGCGGTCAACGGCAAGCCGGTGAACAGCTGGGGCGACATGCTGGACGTGGTCCGCGCCACCAACCCCGGCACGGCCACCGTCGACTACGTCCGCGACGGCGTCACGGCCGCCGCCACCGTCGACCTCGCTGCCGTGCAGCGTCCGCCGCTGGGCGACCCGAAGGGCGCCACCTCGTCGGTCTCCGCGCTCGGCGTCGCGCTCCGGCCCAGCACCCCGCAGCTGATCGAGTACGGCCCGGTCGGCGCCTTCGGCGGCACCGCCGACTTCACCGGCACCATGGCGGTGCAGACCGCGCACGCCATGCAGCGCATCCCGCAGAAGGTCCCCGCCCTCTGGACCGCGATCACCGGCGGTGAGCGGGACGTGGACACCCCGATCAGCGTGGTCGGCGCCAGCCGGCTCGGCGGCGAGGCCGTGGCGAACGACGCTTGGTACACGTTCTTCATGCTCTTCGTCTCGCTGAACTTCTTCATCGGCGTGTTCAACCTGCTGCCGCTGCTCCCGCTGGACGGCGGCCACATCGCCATCGCCTGGTTCGAGCGGGTCCGGTCCTGGCTCTACGGCCGGATCGGCCGGGCGGATCCGGGCCGCGTCGACTACCTCAAGCTCATGCCCATCACGTACGCGGTGATCCTGATCGGTGGCGTGTTCACGCTGCTGACCGTGACCGCGGACGTCGTCAACCCGATCACGCTCTTCCCAAGGTGAGTGCCTGAAGTGACCGCTGTCAGTCTCGGTATGCCCCCCGTACCGCCGCCGCCGCTCGCCCCGCGTCGGGCCAGCCGCCAGATCATGGTCGGCTCGGTACCGGTCGGTGGGGGTGCGCCGGTCTCGGTGCAGTCCATGACCACCACCCTGACCGCCGACGTGAACGCCACGCTCCAGCAGATCGCCGAGCTGACCGCCTCCGGCTGTCAGATCGTCCGGGTGGCCGTGCCGTCGCAGGACGACGTCGAGGCGCTGCCGGCGATCGCGCGCAAGTCGCAGATCCCGGTGATCGCCGACATCCACTTCCAGCCGAAGTACGTCTTCGCGGCGATCGACGCCGGCTGCGCGGCCGTCCGGGTCAACCCGGGCAACATCCGCCAGTTCGATGACAAGGTGAAGGAGATCGCCAGGGCGGCCGGCGACGCCGGGGTGCCGATCCGGATCGGCGTCAACGCCGGCTCACTGGACAAGCGGCTGCTCGCCAAGTACGGCAAGGCCACCGCCGAGGCGCTGGTCGAGTCGGCGCTCTGGGAGTGCTCGCTCTTCGAGGAGCACGGCTTCCGGGACATCAAGATCTCGGTCAAGCACAACGACCCGGTGGTCATGATCCGGGCGTACCGGCAGCTCGCCGAGAAGTGCGACTACCCGCTGCACCTGGGGGTGACCGAGGCGGGCCCGGCGTTCCAGGGCACCATCAAGTCGGCGGTCGCCTTCGGTGCGCTGCTGGCCGAGGGGATCGGCGACACCATCCGGGTCTCGCTGTCGGCCCCGCCGGTGGAGGAGATCAAGGTCGGCAACGCGATCCTGGAGTCGCTGGGCCTGCGCGAGCGGGGCCTGGAGATCGTCTCCTGCCCGTCCTGCGGTCGGGCCCAGGTCGACGTCTACAAGCTGGCCGAGGAGGTCACCGCCGGCCTGGAGGGGCTGCCGGTGCCGCTGCGGGTCGCCGTGATGGGCTGCGTGGTGAATGGCCCGGGTGAGGCCCGCGAGGCCGACCTCGGCGTCGCCTCCGGCAACGGCAAGGGGCAGATCTTCGTCAAGGGCCAGGTCGTCAAGACCGTCCCGGAGGCGCAGATCGTCGAGACGCTGATCGAGGAGGCACTGCGGATCGCCGACGAGATGGGCGCCGAGATCCCCGAGGAGCTTCGCGACATGGTCCCCGGTCCCCGGGTCACCGTGCACTGACGTTCCGACGCACCGTCGGAAAGGGCGGCCGTCCCCGTGGGGGAGGGCCGCCCTTCCGCGTACGTGGGTGAGCTGCTCACTCGGATTCGGCGAGGATGGCGTAGAGCTTGCGCCGGGTCTCGTCGAGCACCTGGGCGGCCCGTTCGCGCTGGTCGTCGGTGCCGGTCATCATCACCTGGCGCAGCGCGTTCATCGCCTGCGCGCCGGCGTCCCGGATGTCGTGCCAGCTGTTGACCGTGTTCTCGGCGAACTCCGCCCAGGGCGGGGTCTGCGCCGCCCCGGTGGCCTCCGGGCGCCCCTGGTCGGTGAGGGTGAACCGCTTGCGCCCGCCGCCCGATCCGTCGGTGGCGACGATGACGCCCTCGTCCTCCAGCAGTTGGAGGGTGGGGTAGATCGAGCCGGGGCTGGGCCGCCAGGCCCCGCCGGTGCGGGAGTCGATCTCCTGGATCATCTCGTAGCCGTGCATCGGCCGCTCGGTGAGCAGGGCCAGCACGGCGCCCCGGACGTTGGGCCGGCGTCCCCGGCCGCGACCGCCCCGGCCGCCTCGCCCGCCGTGACCGTGCGGCCCGGGGTGGAACGGCGGCCCGGGCGGGAACGGGGGGAAGCCGAAGCCGCGCATCCGAGCCTCGTGCATCGCGTGCATCCGTCCGTGGAATCCCATCGGACTCTCCTTCACTCCGTAGTGTCGCTGATGCATCGACGATATATCGGCAACGCATCGGCGACAAGACGAATCGTGGGACGGGACGGCAAACCGTACGTACGTCTTGCTAGGCTGCCGGCGTGCGCCTGCTTCCCGAACCGGGCCCGGCCCGGACCCTCGCCCTCTCCACGCTGGTCAACACCGTCGGCCGGGGCACCTGGCTGACCGTCAGCGCGCTCTTCCTGACCCGTTCGGTCGGCCTGACCGTGGCCCAGGTCGGCCTCGGCCTCACCGTCACCGCGCTGGTCAGCCTGGTGGCCAGCACCCCGATGGGCTACCTCGCCGACCGGTACGGCCCGCGCGGCATCCAGCTCACCGCGCTGCTCGCCTCCGCCGCCTGCACCGCCGCCCTGATCGCCGTCCGGTCCTTCCCGACCTTCCTCGTCGTCGGGATGCTGATGGCGATCGCCGACGCGGCAAGCCGGGGCGCCCGGGGCGCGCTGATCGCCGGGGCCGTCCCCGCCGAGCAGCGGGTGCGTACCCGGGCCTGGCTGCGCGCCGTCACCAACGTCGGCATCTCGGTCGGCGCCGTGGTCGCCGGCTTCGGCCTCGCCGCGGACACCCGGGCCGGGTACGTGGCCCTGATCCTGCTCGACTGCGTGACGTACCTGGTCGCCGCGGCGATCCTGCTCCGGCTGCCGGCCGTCCCGCCGGTACCCGCGCCCGCGCACGGCCCGCGGCTGATCGCCCTGCGGGACCGCCCGTTCCTGGCCTTCACGGTCCTCGACGGGCTGCTCTCGATGCACTTCGGGCTGATCAACATTGCCCTGCCGCTCTGGATCGCCGACCACACCACCGCCCCGGACTGGCTCGTCTCGGCCTGCATGCTGGTCAACACCGTCATCGTGGTGCTCTTCCAGGTGCGCGCCTCGCGCGGCACCGAGGACCTGGCCGGGGCGGCCCGCGCCGCCCGCCGGGCCGGCGGGGTCATCGCGGTCGCCTGCGGGCTCTTCGCCGTGAGCGGGGGCGTGGCGACCCCGGCCGCGGTGGCGCTGCTGCTCGCCGGGGCGTTCGTGCACGTGATCGGCGAGCTGTGGCACGCGGCGGCCGGCTGGGGGATCTCCTTCGGCCTGGCCCCGGCCCACGCCCAGGGGCAGTACCAGGGCGCGTACGGGATGGGCATGCAGCTCGGCGGGATGATCGCGCCGGTGGTGGTGACCACCCTGGCGGTCGGGTGGGGGGTGCCCGGCTGGCTGCTGCTGGGCGCGCTCTTCCTCCTGCTCGGGCTGCTGGTGCCGCCCGTCGTGGCGTGGGCGCGGCGGTCCCGCCCGGCCGAGCCGGCGCCCGCGCCGGTCCCGGTTGGCTGACCCGGTCATCAGGTCGGCCGGCGCGCCCGGGGGCCGATCTGGCAGGCTGGTAGCCGTGCTGACGGTGCCGGTACGCCAACTGGGGGAGTCGGAGCGCCGCGCGGTCGAGCGGCTGCTCGACCTCGACCCGTTCGCGGGCGCGCAGGTGGCCGAGCGGGTGGCCGCGCGCGGGCTGGCCTGGTGGCGGGCCGACGGCCGGATCCTGGGCTACGGCGCCCGGCGCAGCCTCGAGTCGATCTGCTGGCTGGGCGGCAACCTGACCCCGGTGCTCGCCACCGAGTCGGCGGTCGCCGCCTTCGCCGACCAGCTCGGCACCGAGGAGCGGATCTGCTCGTCGATCGTCGGGCGGGCCGACGCCGTGCTCGGCCTCTGGGACCGCCTCTCCGGGCAGTGGGGGCCGGCCCGGGACGTACGCCCCAACCAGCCGCTGCTGGCCACGGACGCGCTGCCGACGGTGGCGGCCGACCCGGAGGTGCGGCAGGTGCGCGGCGGTGAGATCGACCGGCTCTTCCCGGCGGCGGTGGCGATGTACACCGAGGAGGTCGGGGTCTCGCCGCTGGCCGAGGACGGCGGGCGTGGCTACCGGCGGCGGGTGGCCGACCTGGTCCGCGCGGGCCGCGCGTACGCCCGGTTCGTCGACGGCAAGGTGGTCTTCAAGGCCGAGCTGGCCGTGGTGACCCGGCGCACCGCCCAGGTCCAGGGGGTCTGGGTAGCGCCGGAGTGGCGGGGTCGGGGGATCGCGACGGCGGCGATGGCGGCGGTGGTCCGGGACGCGCTGGTCCGGGTCGCGCCGACGGTCAGCCTCTACGTCAACGACTTCAACCTGCCGGCCCGCCGGGTCTACGAGCGCTGCGGCTTCCGGCCCGTCGGCACCCTCGCCACCGTGCTTTTCTGAGCCGGGCATGGCCGGGATCACGCTCCGCTGAATTGCGCCGAACCGGACGTACGGCGTTATGCTGACCATGTTTTTGTACTGACCGGTCAGTTCAACGGAAGTCGGGATGGGGCGATGGAGATCGTCGAAGCCAGCGGGCTCGGTCTGCGGACCCGCCGGGGCTGGGTGTACCGGGACGTCGACCTCACCGCCGGGGCCGGCGAGCTGCACGCGGTGACCGGGCCGCCCGGCAGCGGGCGCACCTCCCTGCTGCTCGCCCTGGCCGGCCGCTTCCCGCACACCGACGGGGAGCTGCGCCGGCGCGGCCCGGCCGCGCTCGGCCAGGTCGCCAGGGTGCACGAGCCCGACCCGACGCTGACCGTGGCCGAACACATCCAGGAGCGGCTGCTGCTGCTCGGGCCGGTGCCGCGCCGCCGCCGCCAGCTCGTGCCGGTCGCCGCCGTCCGGGCCCGCCGGGCGTACCGGCGGGACGCCTTCGCCGCCGCCATCGCCGGTGCCGGCTTCACCGACACCCCGCTCGACCCCGACCGGTACGGCCGGGACCTCACCCCCGTCGAGCGGCAGGTGCTCGGCCTGGTGCTGGCCAGCCTGAGCGGCCCCAACCTGATCGTCGCCGACGACGTGGACGCCGGATCCGACGCCCCCGAGCGGCAGTGGATGTGGGCCGCCCTGTCCCGCCTCGCCGACCAGGGGTACGCCGTGGTCGTCAGCGCCCGCGCCGTCGAGCCCGGCAGCACCGCGATCACCCACCGGATCGGCGACCCGACCCTGCCCGCCCGTACCGAGCTGACCCTGCCCCCGGCCGCCCTCGTCGCCCCCCGGGCGGCCCAGGACCAGATCCCCGAGGTGACCGCATGAGTGTCGTTCGTCTTGCACTCTTCGAACTGCGCCGGATGACCCGGGGCCGGCTGCCGCGCGCCGCGCTCGCCGTCCTCACCGTCATCCCACTGCTCTACGGCGCCCTCTACCTCTACGCCTTCTGGGACCCGTACGGGAACCTGGACCGCATCCCCGTCGCCCTGGTCAACGCCGACCGGCCGGCGAAGGCGAGCGACGGCACCGAGGTGCACGCCGGCCGGGACCTCACCGACGAGCTGATCGACCGCCGGGTCTTCGGCTGGACCGTCACCGACCCCGACGACGCCGCCGCCGGCCTGCGCAGCGGCCGCTACCACCTGGTCTTCTCCATCCCGGCGGACTTCTCCGCCAACCTGGCGGCCAGCCCCGAGCCGGACCAGCCGGCCCGCCGGGGCGAGCTGAAGGTGGTCAACGACGACGCCACCAACTACCTGTCCGGGCTGCTCGCCCGCTCCGCGTTCAGCGAGATCCGGGCCGCCGCCGCGGAGAGCACCGCCGCGTCGTACTTCGACAAGATGCTGATCGGGTTCACCGACGCCAAGGCGGAGACCGGCCGGGCCGCCGACGGCGCCGGGAAGATCCACGACGGGCTCGGCGCCTCCGAGGACGGCGCCGGGAAGATCGCCGACGGGCTGGACGCCTCGGAGAACGGCGCCGGACAGCTCGCGGCCGGCCTCGACAAGTCCGTGCAGGGCGCGGCGAAGCTGGCCTCCGGGCTCGACCAGCTCTACACCGGCGCGGCGCAGATCGCCGACGGCACCAACCGCGCGGCGACCGAGACTCGGGCCGCCGCCGCCCAGGTGGACGCGGCCGCCGACAGGTACGGGCCGCTGCTGCGGGACAACGCCGAGGAGATCGGGCGGGCCGCCACCCTCGTCGCCGAGGGCGCGGAGGCGCTCGCCGACGGCATCGACGCGCTGCCGGCGAAGGCGGACGAGGTGGTGACCCAGGCGGACAAGGTCCGCGACCGGCTGGACGCGCTGGTCGAGGCCCACCCCGAGCTGGCCGACGACCCGAACCTCGTCGCCGCCCGGCAGGCCGCCGACCAGGCCGTCACCGCCGCCAGGGCGGTCGTCGCCACCCTCGACAAGAGCGACCTGGCCGGGCTGAAGAAGCAGATGACCCAGGTCGCCGCGACCGCCCGCGAGGTCGCCGCCGCCGCGCCGCACCTCGCCGACGACGTCGCCGGCGCCCGGGCCAAGGTCGACCAGCTCGCCAGCGGGCTCACCACCCTCGCCGACGGCAGCGCCAGGCTGCGCGACGGACTGGGCGGCGCGGCGGACGGCGCGGACCAGCTCCGCGGCGGGCTGTACCGGCTCGCCACCGGCGCCCGCCAGCTCGACGGTGGGCTGGCCCAGCTCAGCAGCGGCAGCGACCGGCTCGCCGACGGGCTGACCAGGCTGGAGGGCGGGGCAGGCGACCTCGCCGACGGGCTGGCCGCCGGGGAGAAGAAGCTGCCCGGGTACGACGACGCGGAGAGCCGCGCCGACATCCTCGGCGACCCCGTCGGGCTGATCCGCAACTCGCAGCACCCGGCCGGCTCGTACGGCGTGGGCTTCGCCCCGTACTTCCTCGCCCTGGCGCTCTGGGTCGGCGCGATGATCACGTACATGCTGCTGCGGCCGGTCAACCGGCGGCACGTGATGTCCGGCGCGCCCGGCTGGCGGGTTGCGCTCGCCGGCTGGCTGCCCGCCGCGGCGATCGGGCTGGCCCAGGCCGGGGTGCTCTTCGCCGTGGTCACCCTGGTGCTCGGCCTCGACCCGGTGCACGGTGCGGCCACCCTCGGCCTGCTGGCGCTGACCTCGCTCGCCTTCACCGCGATCATGCAGCTGCTCGGCGCGGCGCTCGGCCCGGCCGGCCGGCTCGCCGCGCTGGCCCTGCTGATGCTCCAGCTCACCTCCTCCGGCGGCACCTATCCGGTGCAGACCTCGCCCGGCTTCTTCCAGGCGATCCACCCCTGGCTGCCGATGACGTACGTGGTGGCCGGACTCCGGCACACCATCAACGGCGGGCCGGCCGGACCGGTGCTCACCGGGGCCCTCGTGCTCGTCGCGTTCGGGGTGGGTGCCCTGGTGCTGACCATCGCCGCGACCCGCCGCTCCCGCCGACTCACCCCGGCCAAGCTGCACCCCGAACTGGCCATGTGAGGATGCTGATGGGTCGGACGGCGGTGACGCGGGGCTCCGGCACGGGCCGGGGTTGTCGACGGGGAGGTCGAGTGACGGACGGACGGTCGCGGCGGCGGGAGGACACCCGCCAGCGCCTCTTCGTGGCGGCGGTGGAGCTCATCGCCGAGCAGGGCTTCTCGGCGACCACCGTCGACGACATCGCGGCCCGCGCCGGCGTGGCGAAGGGGACGATCTACTACAACTTCGAGTCCAAGACGGCGCTCTTCGAGGAGCTGCTGCGGCACGGCATCGGGCTGCTCACCGCCGACTTCCGCGCCGCGGTGGACGGGCTGCCGCCGCGCGAGGCGCTCGCCGCCCTGGTCCGCGCCGAGCTGCAGTACATCCGCCGGTACCGGGCCTTCGCCCAGCTGCTGCTCTCAGAGATGTGGCGGACCAACCGGGAGTGGCAGCAGACCCTGCGGCTGCTGCGCGGCGAGGCGATCGAGGTGATCGCCGAGACCGTCCGGGCCGGGGTGGCCAGCGGCGACCTCCCCGCCGACCTGGACGTGCGGACGGCCAGCTCGGCGCTGTTCGGCGTCGGGCTGGTGGTGGCCGTGGACTGGCTGGTCTTCCAGCCGGAGCGGCCGATCGAGGACGTGCAGGAGGCGCTGCTCGGCATCGTCCGCCGGGTCGCCCAGACCTGAGCGCGGGCGGCGGCCGTGGCCGCCTACGGAGCGGGGCGCGGTAAATGCGTTGAGCGGTCGCGGCCGGACGACAAGGCTGGGGGCACCGCCCCGCCCACCCGAGTCCGGAGGACCGTCCCATGCGCCTGCTCCGTGATCTCTGGGCCACCGCACCGCGCCGGATGGCGGTCGTCGTCCTGCTGATCCTGCTCGGCGCCGGTGGCCAGGCCGCCGCCTCGGCGCTGGCCGGGCCCGTGCTGGTGCACCGCTCGGCCGGCTGGTTCGCGGCCCTGGCCGTGGCGCTGGTCGCCGCCGTGCTCACCGACCTCGCCATCGGGCTGCTGATGGCCGGGCTGACCGCCGACTGGTCCGCCGACGTCCGCCGCCGGCTCTGCCGGGTGGCGCTCGGGCAGCACCTGCCCACCCTGGAGACCACCCCCGTCGGCGAGCTGCTCGACCGGATCGACAACGACGTCTACCAGGTCGCCGCCGAGATGCGGAACACCGGCGTCCGCCTCGTCCAGGGGCTCGCCGTCTGCCTGCTCGCCACCGCGAGCGCGCTGATCGTCTGGTGGCCGGCCGGGATCGGGATGGTCGTGCTGACCACCCTGCTCGGCGTGCTGCTGCGCCGCCCCACCGCGCGGATCGCCCCGGCCCGGATGGCCGAGGAGGAGGCCTGGTCCGACCTCGCCGCGGTGATGGAGGAGGCGGTGCACGGCCAGGACGACGTCCGCACCAGCCTGGCCCGGCCGTACGTGCTGCGGCTCTACGCCCGGCGGGCCGCCGAGGTGATCGCCCGGGGTGGCCGGGTCTTCCGGCTCTCCGCCCGGGTCACCGCCCTCGCCGCCGGGTGCATCCGGGTCGGCATCGCCGGCGTGGTGCTCGGCGGGGCGTGGGCGCTGGCCGCCGGCCGGATCGACGGCGCCCGGCTCACCGCGATCTGGCTGCTCGCGCTCGCCTTCGGCGCGACCGTCGAGCACATTGCCCGCTGGGTGCCGCACCTGCAGTACGCGCTCGGCGCCTGGGCCCGGGTGCAGCTGCTCTCCGGCGCCCGGCAGGAACCCGCCGGCGGCGCCGCCCCGGCCGACGGCGACCTGACCGTCCGCGGGCTCACCTTCCGGTACCCGTCCGGCGGGGACGAGCGGGGGCCGGCGCTGCGCGACATCCGACTCGCCTTCGCCCGCGGCCGGTCGTACGCCCTGGTCGGGCGGACCGGGTCGGGCAAGTCGACGCTGGCCAAGGTGCTCACCCGGGCCGTGGACGTGCCGCGCGGCACCGTCTTCCTCGGCGACACCGACCTGGTCGACCTGGACGTCGAGGCGCTGCGCCGGTGGATCGCGGTGGTGCCGCAGCGTACCGAGATCCTGGCCGGCACCCTCGCCGAGAACGTCGCCCTCTTCGACCCCGAGCTGCTCGACGACGCCACCCGGGCGCTGGCGGAGCTGGGGCTGGCCGGCTGGATCGCCGAACTTCCCGACGGCGTGGACACGAAGCTCGGCGAGGGCGGGCACGTCCTCTCCGCCGGGCAGGAGCAGCTCGTGGCGTTCGCCCGGATCCTGGTCCGCGACCCGCACGTGGTGATCCTCGACGAGGCCACCGCCCGGCTCGATCCGGTCACCGAGACCCGCGTCCGCCAGGCCACCGAACGTCTGCTCGCCGACCGGATCGGCATCGTCATCGCGCACCGGCTCTCCTCGGTGCGCCGCTGCGACGAGGTCGTGGTGATGGCCGACGGCGCGGTGCTGGAGGCCGGCCCGCTGCGCGAGTCGGAGCGCTTCGCCGAGCTGCTGGCAACCAGCCACGCCAGCGCGTACGCCTCGGCCGGCGCCGGGCGCGGCGGGGTGGATCTGCTGCCCGGGCCCGATGAGCCGTGGGACGACGGCGAGCCGGCGTCCGCGCCGGCCGGGGCCGCCCGGCCGGCCCCGGTGGTCGTACCGAAGAGCGACCCGCCGCCGCTGCCCCCGGCGCCGCCCGCGCGGACCATGCGGGAGATCCTGCGGCTGGGCACCAACGACCCGCGGTACGGCCTGGTCTCCGTCTGCCTCTTCGTGGTGATGACGCTGCTCGGCCTGGACGGCTCGGTGCTGCCGTGGCTCTGGGCCGACGTGGTCGGCGGGGGCGACCCGTGGCTGCCGGCGCTGGGCATCGTCGCCGCGCTGCTGGTCGTCCTGCCGCTGCCCTACCTGACCAACCTGTGGTTCCCGCAGTGGTGGATCCGGCAGATGCTGCGGATCAGCCTGCGGCTGGTGCACGGGCAGACCGGGCCGCGCCGGGTCAGCGGGCACACCCCGGCCGAGGTGGTCGCCCAGGGCGGCGACACCGACCGGGTGGTGCAGCTCGCCGACAACCTGATGGACCAGTTCATCTCGGTGGCGATCGTGGTCACCATGACCGTGGTGACCGGCAGCGTCGTGCCGGGGCTCTTCTTCGCCGGGACGATGCTGGTCTCCGGGCTCGCGGCGACACTGTTCGGGCCGCGGCTGGAACGCACCGCCGGGGGGACCGTGAAGGCCCGGGCCGCCTTCGCGACCGCCCTGGTCTCCTCGCTCTCCGCCGCCCGCACGGTGAAGCTCGCCGGCGCCACCCGCCCGGTGCTGGACCACCTCGCGGCGCTCGACACCGTCCGCAGCGACCGGCAGCGCCGGGAGATCTCCATGCAGGTGTGGGCGCGGTCCACCCCGTCGCTGGTCAGTGGCCTGTTGCCGATCGGCGCGTGGGCGCTCTACCTGGCCGGCGGGCTCTCCGCCGGCGCCACCCTGGTCGCGGTCTCCACTCTCGGGGCGGCCCGCTGGTTCGCCTGGACCACCGCCTCGCTGGTCTCGCACTACCCGTCGGCGCGGGTGTGGACCCGGCGGACCGTGGCGATGGCCGGGATCGGGGAGTACTCGGCGTCGGTGCCGGGCGTCGACCTCGCCGCCGGCACCGCGCCCGCGCCCGACCCGCCGCCGCGCCACCCGCTGCGCCGGCTCGACCTCACCGGCTTCGGGGCGCTGCACACCGACGGCACCCTCGCCGTCCGGGACGTCGACCTGACCGTCGAACGGGGGCAGTTGGTGCTGGTCGTGGGCCCGGTCGGCTCCGGCAAGTCCTCGCTGCTGCGGGCCCTCGCCGGCATCGTGCACCACACCGGCACGCTGCGCTGGAACGAGGATCCGGTCACCGAGCCGGAGCTGTTTCTCCGCCCCGGCCAGGTCGGATACGTCAGTCAGCTGCCCCGGGTGCTCTCCGGCACGGTGGCCGACAACATCGCCCTCGGCCACGAGGTGGACGCCGCCGACGCGGTGACGACGGCGCAGCTGGAGCACGACCTGGCCGCGGCCGGTGGCGGGCTGGGGCTGCTGATCGGGCACAAGGGCACCCGGCTCTCCGGCGGGCAGCTCCAGCGGCTGGCGCTGGCAAGGGCGCTCGCGCCGCGTACCGAGCTGCTGATCGCCGACGACGTCTCGTCCGCGCTGGACGTCACGACCGAGCTGGCGCTCTGGGCGGCGCTGCGCGACCGCGGGGTGACCGTGGTCGGGTCGACGTCCAAGCGGGCCGCGCTGGTCCGCGCCGACCACGTGGTCGTCCTGCTCGACGGCACGGTCGCCGCCCAGGGCCCCTGGCGCGACCTGGAACCCCGCTGGTCCCACCTGGCCGGCTGACCGCGCCGCGCCCCCGGCTCCACCGTTGACCATGAAGTTGTCGCCAGGACACGCCGGGTGGCCGGGCAATAACTTCATGATCAACGAGGGCCGGGGCGGGCGGGGTGAGGTCAGAAGGCGCGGGTGTACTGGTTCGGCCAGTGGGGTTCGGCGGTTAGCTTGGCGGCGGCGCGGCGGGGCCAGTACGGGTCGCGGAGGAGCTCGCGGCCGAGGAGGACCAGGTCGGCCTCGCCGGCGGCGACGATCTGCTCGGCCTGTTCCGGCTCGACGATCAGGCCGACCGCGCCGGTGAGCACGCCCGCGTCGCGGCGGATCCGCGCGGCGAGCGGCACCTGGTAGCCGGGGCCGATCGGGATGCTCGCCCCGGCCGAGGCGCCGCCGGAGGAGGCGTCGACCAGGTCCACCCCGGCGGCGGCCAGCTCGCCGGCGAGCACCACGCTGTCCTCGACGGTCCAGCCGCCCTCGACCCAGTCGGTGGCCGAGATCCGGGTCAGCACGGGCACGGACTCGCCGACCGCGGCGCGGACCGCCCGGGCCACCTCCAGGGTGAGCCGCATCCGAGCGGCGCGGTCGCCGCCGTAGCCGTCATCCCGGTGGTTGGTCAGCGGGGAGAGGAACTCGTGCAGCAGGTAACCGTGCGCGGCGTGGATCTCCACCGCGGCGAAGCCGGCGTCCAGCGCCCGGCCGGCGGCGGTGGCGAACGCGGCCACCACGCCGGCGATCCCGGCCTCGTCCAGGGCGGTCGGCTCCCGGTAGTCGGGCAGGAACGGTTCGCTGCCCGGGCCGGCCGGGGTCCAGCCGCCCTCGGCGTCCGGCACGCCGCCGCGCCGCTCCGCCCACGGCCGGTACGTGGCGGCCTTGAACCCGGCGTGGGCCAGCTGCACGGCCGGCACGGCCCCCTGTCCGGCGACGAACGCGGTGATCGGGCGCCAGGCGTCGACGTGCGCGCCGGACCAGAGGCCGACGTCCTGCGGGCTGATCCGGCCCTCGGGGACGACCGCGGTGGCCTCGGTGAGGATCAGGCCGGCACCGCCGACGGCCCGGGAGCCGAGGTGGACCCGGTGCCAGTCGGTCGGCAGCCCGTCCGGGCCGGCGCTGTACTGGCACATCGGGGCCATCGCGACCCGGTTGGGCAGGGTGACGCCGCGCAGGGCGAGCGGGGTGAACAGGGCACTCATGCGGTGATCCTCTCGAAGCACGAGAAGGGAGGGCCCGAGGGCCCTCCCTTCTCAGGTTGCTCAGGCCGGGACGGGAGCCAGCTGGTCGGCGGGCCGCGTCTCGTCGGCGTCGACCAGCTCGCGCCTGCCGGCGGACTCGTACGCGGCCCGGTCGAGGGTGCCCTCGCGGGCGGCCACGATGGTCGGCACGAGCGCCTGGCCGGCCACGTTGGTGGCGGTGCGGATCATGTCCAGGATCGGGTCGATCGCCAGCAGCAGGCCGGCGCCGGCCAGCGGCAGGCCCAGCGTGCTCAGGGTCAGGGTGAGCATCACGATCGCGCCGGTCAGGCCGGCGGTGGCGGCCGAGCCGACCACCGAGACGAAGGCGATCAGCAGGTAGTCGGTCACGCCCAGGTCCACTCCGAAGACCTGCGCCACGAAGATCGCGGCCAGGGCCGGGTAGATCGCCGCGCAGCCGTCCATCTTGGTGGTGGCGCCGAACGGCACCGCGAACGAGGCGTACTCGCGGGGGACACCGAGCCGCTCGACGGAGCGCTGGGTCACCGGCATCGTGCCCACCGAGGAGCGGGAGACGAAGGCCAGCTCGATGGCCGGCCAGGCGCCGGCGAAGAAGCGCAGCGGGTTGAGCCGGCCGGCGGCCACCAGCAGCACCGGGTAGACCACGAAGAGCACGATCGCGCAGCCGACGTAGACGGCGGTGGTGAACTTCGCGAGCGGGGCGATCAGGTCCCAGCCGTACGAGGCGACGGCGTGGCCGATCAGGCCGAGGGTGCCGATCGGGGCGAGCCGGATCACCCACCAGAGCGCCTTCTGCACGATGGCCAGCACGGAGCGGTTGAACTCGACGAACGGCTCGGCGGCCTGGCCGACCAGCAGCGCGGCGGCGCCGACCACCAGGGCGAGGAAGACGATCTGGAGCACGTTGCCCTCGACGAACGCGCCGACCGGGTTGGTGGGCACGATGCCGGTGAGGAAGTCGGTCCAGGAGCCGGTCTTCTTCGGCGCGGCGGCGCCGGCGACGTCCAGGGTGACCCCCTTGCCGGGGTCGGTGAGCAGGCCGAGGCCGATGCCGACGCTCACCGCGATCAGCGCGGTGAGGCCGAACCAGAGCAGCGTCTTCAGTGCCAGCCGGGCGGCGTTGGCCACGCCGCGCAGGCTGACCACGCTGACCACGATGGCGGTGAAGACCAGCGGCGGGACGGCCAGCTTGAGCAGCTGGACGAAGAGGCCGCCGACGGTGTCGAGGGTGCTGGCCAGCCAGCTCAGGTCGTTGGCGCGGGCGAGGAAGCCCAGCGCCACGCCGAGCACGAGGCCGAGCAGGATCTGCACGGAAAAGGGGATCTTGCGCAAGGCGGAAGCCATGAGGATGCGTCCAAGGTCTGGAAGAGGGTCGGGCGGGGCAGCGTCAGGAGAGCGGCTGCGCCGGACAGACGCCGCTGGCCTGCAGTCGGAGGTCGACATACAGGCGCACGGTGAGGTGCCAGACGTTGGTCATCGCGTGCCGACGCTACTCCCGGCCGACTCACAGCTGGAAGGAGCGATAGGCGTGACGCTCCTTACATGACCGGTTCACGCCCTGGCGATCCGTTCGTCACGATCCCCGGGCCCGACCAAGCGCGATGGCGGTGGCCAGACCCCAGCCGACCGTCACCGTCAACAGCAGCCGCTCCAGCACCGCGACCAGGCCGCCGCGCCCCACGGTCAGCATGGTCAGGCCGATCACCGCCGACAGCGGCAGGGCCAGCGCCGCGCCGACGGCGGCGGTCCGACGCACCGCCGGGGCGGCGGCGGGGGAGCGGACCAGGGCCAGCATCGCGAAGACCACCGAGGCCGTCGCCGCGATGCTCGCGCCGCCGTGCACCAGGTCGGCCACGGTGGGCGTCTCGAACGGCGGCAGCGGGCAGCCGGCGCTGCACGTCACCACGCCGGACAGCAGCGTGAAGACGCTGCCGGCGGCGAGCAGCACCCCGGGCACCCGCAGCGCCGTGGGCAGCGCCACGGCGAGCAGCAGCAGCGCCGCCGCCAGGGCGAAGACCCCGATCCGGTACGCCGCGGCGTACCGGCTGTCGGTGACGCCGGCCTCGCTGACGTACCCGGTGGGGCCCGGACCGGGACCGGCGAGCACGGCGACCGTCACCGCGACCGCGCCCGCCAGGGTGCAGCCGGCGGCGGCCGACGCGGCGACGACCCGGCGCAGACCCCGGTCAGCCACGCCCGTGCGGCGTGGTCCAACCGGACAGGTCCGGCCCGAGCGGCACGATCCCGGTCGGGTTGATCTCCCGGTGCGTGCCGTAGTAGTGCCGCTTGATGTGGTCGAAGTCGACCGTGTCCCCGAAGCCCGGGGTCTGGAACAGGTCCCGGGCGTACGCCCAGAGCACCGGCAGCTCGGTCAGCTTCTGCCGGTTGCACTTGAAGTGTCCGTGGTACGCCACGTCGAAGCGGACCAGCGTGGTGAAGAACCGCACGTCCGCCTCGGTGATCGTGTCCCCCATCAGGTAGCGGCGGTCGGCCAGCCGCTCCGACAGCGCGTCCAGCCGGGCGAAGAGCGCGAGGTAGGCCTCGTCGTACGCCTCCTGCGAGGTGGCGAAGCCGCACCGGTAGACGCCGTTGTTGACGTCCCGGTGGATCTCCGCCATCAGCGCGTCCATCTCCGGACGCAGCTCGACCGGATACAGGTCCGGCGCGCCCGGCTTGTGGAACCGCCGCCACTCGGTGGAGAAGTCCAGGGTGAGCTGCGGGTAGTCGTTGGTGACCACCCGCCCGGTCAGCGTGTCCACCAGCGCCGGCACGGTCACCCGGCCGGTGTAGTCCGGGTCGGTCGCCAGGTACGCCTCGGAGAGAAAGCCGATCCCGAGCACCGGGTCGAAGCCGTCCGGGTCGAGGGCGAACCGCCAGCCCCGCTCGTCCCGGATCGGGTCGACCGTGCCCAGCGAGATGACGTCCTCCAGCCCGAGCAGGCCGCGCACGATCCGGGCCCGGTGCGCCCACGGGCAGGCCCGGCACCAGATCAGCCGGTACCGGCCGGCCTCCAGCGGCCAACGGTCCTGGTCGTCGGGGCCGCCGCCCTCCGGCGAGGTGGAGTGCGGGGTGACCCGACCGGTGAACCGGTTGGGCTGGCGGACGAACTCACCGCTGCCGGCGGTCTCTGCGCTGAACTGGGCCCGGGCCATGCCGTCAACCTATCCGCTCCGGGCGCGGATATCCTGGCGCCGGGCGTCCCCGTGACCCGGGCGTCGCCACCCGAGCCCCTTCCCACCCCCGAAGGACAGCGCCGATGACCGTGGCTTACCTCGTGGCCGGAGTCCGCACCCCGATCGGCCGGTACGCCGGCGCCCTCGCCGGGGTACGCCCCGACGACCTCGCCGCCCACGTGATCCGCGAACTGGTCGCCCGCCACCCCTCGGTGGACTGGGCCCGGACCGACGACGTGCTGCTCGGCTGCGCCAACCAGGCCGGCGAGGACAACCGCAACGTGGCCCGGATGGCGGCGCTGCTCGGCGGGCTGCCCGAGGAGGTCCCGGGCAGCACGGTCAACCGGCTCTGCGGCTCCGGCCTGGACGCCCTGGCCACCGCCGCCCGCTCCATCGTGGCGGGCGAGGCCGACCTGGTGGTCGCCGGCGGGGTGGAGAGCATGAGCCGGGCCCCCTTCGTCATGCCGAAGGCGACCACTCCGTTCTCCCGCGCCGCCGAGGTCTACGACACCACCATCGGCTGGCGGCTGGTCAACCCGCTGATGAAGCGGGGCTGGGGCATCGACTCGATGCCGGAGACCGCGGAGAACGTCGCCGCCGAGCACGGCGTCGACCGGGCCGCCCAGGACGAGTTCGCCTTCCGGTCCCAGCAGCGGGCCGCCAAGGCGCAGGCCGACGGCCGGTTCGCCGAGGAGATCGTGCCGGTGACCGTGCCCGCCGGGCGCCGCGAGACGAAGCTGGTCGAGGTCGACGAGCACCCGCGGGAGACCTCGCTGGAGAGGCTCGCCGCGCTGCCCACCCCGTTCCGCGAGGGCGGCACGGTCACCGCGGGCAACTCCTCCGGCGTCAACGACGGCGCGGTCGCCCTGCTGGTCGCCTCCGAGGCCGCCGTGTCCCGGTACGGCCTCACCCCGCTCGCCCGGGTCAGCGGCGCGGCGGCGGCCGGCGTACCGCCGCGGATCATGGGGATGGGTCCGGTGCCGGCCACCCGCAAGCTGCTCGACCGGCTCAACCTGGGGCTCGACGCCGTCGACGTGATCGAGCTGAACGAGGCGTTCGCCGCCCAGTCCGTCGCCGTGCTGCGGGAGCTGGGCCTGCCCGAGGACGCCGAGCACGTCAACCCGAACGGCGGCGCGATCGCACTCGGCCACCCGCTCGGGGCCAGCGGCGCCCGGCTGGCGCTCACCGCCGCGCTGGAGCTGCGCCGCCGGGGCGGCCGGCGGGCCCTCGCGACCATGTGCGTCGGCGTGGGGCAGGGCATCTCCCTGCTGCTGGAGTCCGCCGCCTGACCAGCGGTCGGTCCGCCGCCCGCGCCAGCGGCGGACCGTCACCCGCCGGTGTCGGAAAGTCGATCTCCCGTCGATGGACGGACGCGCCTAGAGTGGTCAGCACCACCCGATCCGCGGGTCGGCCGGTGTCGCTTCCGCGTGCCCCCGCGCGCCCGGGCACCGCTGCCTCCCGCGCCGCGGCGACGAACGGGGCGACGTGATGCAGATGCCGGACGGACTTCCCGCCGAGATCGACCTGACCCGGCCGAGCGCGGCGCGGGTGTACGACTACTTCCTCGGTGGCGCGCACAACTTCGAGATCGACCGGCAGCTCGCCGAGCAGATCGCGAGCATGACCCCGAACCTGGCGGCCACCATGCGCTCGGGCCGGGAGTTCCTGCGCCGGGCCGTCCGGGCGCTGCTCGACGCCGGCATCGACCAGTTCCTCGACATCGGCTCCGGCATCCCGACCGTCGGCAACGTGCACGAGGTGGCCCAGGCGGCGAACCCCAAGGCGCGGATCGTCTACGTCGACATCGACCCGGTCGCCGTGGCGCACAGCCGGGAGCTGCTCGCCGGCAACGACCTCACCGCCGTGCTCCACGCCGACCTGCGCGAGCCGGAGCGGATCCTCGCCGAGGCCCGGGAGTCGGGCCTGATCGACTTCGGCCGGCCGGTCGGCATCCTGCTCGCCGGGGTGGTCCACTTCATCCCGGACGCGGGCCGTCCCGGAGACATCCTGGCCACCCTGCGGGCCGCCGCCGCGCCCGGCAGCTACCTGGTCGTCTCGCACTCCACCTTCGAGGACCAGCCGCAGGAGATGCTCGACGCGCAGCGGCTGTCGGCGCGTACCGACACCGAGATCACGCTCCGCTCGCGCGCCGAGATCAGCTCGTTCTTCGGCGACTGGACGATCCTCGAACCGGGCGTGGTGCACATGCCGCTCTGGCGGCCGGACTCGCCGTCCGACGTGGACGAACACCCCGAGCGGTTCGGGGCCTTCGGCGGAGTCGCCCGGCACGACCAGCCCGCCGGCTGAGCCGACATGCACGCCGCGCCGGAGCCCGGCGGGGAGGACTTCAGCCGGCTGGGCGCCCAGGCGTACGCCGCCGAGTGGGCGCGGGCGGTCCGCCGGCTCGGATTCGTGCCGCTGAGCGCGGCCGAGACCGAGCGGCTGCTGCTCGTGCGCACCGTACGGCTGGCCCAGGCCCTCCTCGCCCCGACGTTCTCCGGGCAGGCGGCGGAGGACGTCGGGCGGGCGCTGGTGGAGGCCCACCTCACCGAGCCCGGCGTGCTCGACTGGTCGGTGCACGCGCTCGGCGACGACTTCCTGGCCCGGGTGCTGCCCGCCCGGGCGGAGCGGCCCGAGGCGCGGGAGCGGGTGGCGGCATTGCAGGGCGGGCTCGCCGCCGGCTTCGCCCGCGCGCTGCGCGACCGCACCTTCAGCCAACAGGAGCGGATCGCCCGCTCGGCCTGGCAGGCCCGGGACGCGGTCGAGCAGGCGCTGCGGGACAGCGAGGCTCGATTCCGGGCGGTGTTCACCGGAGCGGCGATCGGCATCGGCATCGCCGGCACCGACGGCCGGATCCTCGACGTCAACCAGTCCTTCGCCGACATGCTCGGCTACCCCATCGAGGAGCTGCGCGAGATCACCGTCGACGCGCTCTTCCACGCCGACGACGCGGCCGGCATGTGGGAGCTGTACCGGGAGCTGGTCGAGGGCAAGCACGACAGCGCCCGGGTGGAGAAGCGCTACCACCGCAAGGACGGCAGCGTCGTCTGGACCGACCTCGCCGTCTCGCTGATCCGGTACGACGACGGCCGGCCCCGGTTCACCGTCGCGATGATCGAGGACATCACCGAGCGGTACGAGCTCCAGCAGCGGCTGCGCTTCCAGGCGCTGCACGACCCGCTCACCGGGCTGCCCAACCGGACGCTCTTCTTCGAGACGCTGGGCCGGGTCTTCGACACCGCCGGCGAGGAGCAGCGGGTCGGCATCTGCTTCCTCGACCTGGACGGCTTCAAGACGATCAACGACAGCCTCGGCCACGACCTCGGTGACCTGCTGCTGATCGTGATCAGCCGGCGGCTCGCCGACTGCGTCGCCGGGCGCGGCCACCTGGTCGCCCGGATGGGCGGCGACGAGTTCGTCATCCTGGTCGACTCCGGCGGCGGCCTCGACGACACGGTGGAGGTGGCCGAGCTGGCGCTGGCCGCGGTCTCCGCCCCGGTGCGGGTCGGCGACCAGCAGCTCGCCGTCTCGGCGAGCATCGGCATCGTGGAGTGCCCGGCCGCGGAGACCAACGTCTCGGAGCTGATGAAGGCCGCCGACACCACGCTCTACTGGGCGAAGGCGGAGGGGCGGGGCCGCTGGGCGGTCTACGACCCGGAGCGCAGCGCCGCCGACATCGCCCGCTCGGCCCTGGCCGCCGGCCTGCCGGCCGCGCTGGACCGGGGCGAGTTCGTGCTGCACTACCAGCCCATCGTGTCGCTGCTGGACGGCACGATGCTCGCGGTGGAGGCGCTGGTCCGCTGGCAGCACCCGGAGCTGGGGTTGATCGGGCCCGACCGGTTCATCGGGCTGGCCGAGGAGACCGGGCTGATCGTCCGGCTCGGCGCCTGGGTGCTCCGGCAGGCGTGCCGGGACGCCGAGGGCTGGCGGCGGGCGTACCCGGAGGCGCGGCTGGTGGTCAGCGTCAACCTGGCCGCCCGGCAGGCCGACGACCCGGCGATCGTGGAGACGGTGGCCGAGGCGCTGACCAGGACCGGGCTCCCGGCGGAGCTGCTGCAGCTGGAGCTGACCGAGAGCGCGGTGATGGGCACCGCCGGGGAGCCGCTGCGGTCCCTGCGGGAGCTGGCCGACCTGGGCGTCCGGCTGGCCATCGACGACTTCGGCACCGGGTACTCCAACCTGGCGTACCTGCGCCGGTTGCCGATCCACTGCCTGAAGCTGGCCGGCCCGTTCGTCGAGGGGATCCGGGCCGACGGGGCGGACGTCGCGGCCGACCACCGGGACGAGCGGATCGTCGACGCGCTGGTCCGGCTGGCGCACGCGTTGGAGCTCTGGGTCACCGCCGAGGCGGTGGAGACCGAGGCGCAGGCCGAGCGGCTGCGGGCGCTGCGCTGCGACACCGGGCAGGGACGCTGGTTCGGCGCGCCGGTCCCCGCCGCGCAGATCCGTGCCCGGCTCGCCGGCGGTGGGGAGCCGGCATGAGCCTGAGCGACACGCAGGCGGTGGTCTCGGTGGTGGCCGCGCTGGCCATCCTGGCCGGGCTGGCCGGGGTGGTGGTGCCCGGGCTGCCGGCCCTGCCGCTCTGCTGGGGCGGGGTGCTGGTCTGGGCGCTCTTCGGCGACGCCGGGCCCGGCCGCTGGGCGGTGCTCGCCGCCGCCACCGTGGTCGCCGCCGGGGGCGCGGTGGTCAAGTACCTCTGGCCCGGGCGGAACCTGAAACGGACCGGCGTGCCCACGTCGTCGCTGCTGGCCGGGGGCCTGCTCGGGCTGGTCGGCTTCTTCGTCATTCCGGTGGTCGGCCTGGTGATCGGCTTCGTGGCCGGGGTGTGGGGCGCGGAACGGCTGCGGCTGGGCAGCAACCAGCTCGCCTGGCCGGCCACCGTGCAGGCGCTCAAGGCGGCCGGTCTGTCCATGCTGGTGGAGTTCCTCGCCGGCGTGGTGATCGCGGCCCTCTGGGTGGCCGGGCTGCTGCTCACCTGATCCCTGCCCGGCGCCGGGTCGACGCCAACCCCGGCGGTATGCCCTTTGTCCGGCGATGTCGAGGGCCGCTCGTCCTCACCAGAGACGACGTTCTGGATCGTCGCCATGAATCTGGAGGTCCTGGCGGGCTACACCCGCTGGGGTGGCGACGACCCCGACCGGTTCCTGACGGTGGAGGATCGGCTGGTCCCAACGACTCCCCCGGGGCGGCACGGTCCGCTGGATCAGCTCTATCGGGCGGGTGTGGAAAGAAATCGATGAGTCGGAACTCGGTGCGGCGGCGCGGGGTGCCCGGAAGGTACGGCGGATCGCCGCACTGGTGAGAGAGAGGTGAGCACCCCGCGCCGTCGCGTACCGGGCGTTGCCGAGCGCCCGGCGGTGGCCCGTCGCGATCGGGCCTGGTCACGGGTCAAGGATGCGGCCGGGAGGGCCGGTCCGGCAACGGAATTAGCCGCAGCGACGGTGAGATTCCCACGGCAGTCGTATTGACCGCCTTGATCAGCAGGACCACACTTTGCCCACTTGTACCGGGGAACCACCTCGAGGAGGTGTGCAGTGGCCACGACGCCCGCGCCAACCGCCGAGCAACCGATGGACGACGACGCCCGACGGCTCGCCGAACTCGGTTACAAGCAGGAGCTGCGCCGCAAGTGGAGCGGCTTCTCCAACTTCGCCATCTCGTTCTCGATCATCTCGATCCTGGCCGGCTGCTTCACCACCTTCGGCCAGGCGTGGAACAACGGCGGGCCGGTCGCCATCTCCTGGGGCTGGCCGCTGATCTCACTGTTCATCCTGATCATCGGCTTCTGCATGGCCGAGCTGGTCTCCGCGTACCCCACCGCCGGCGGGATCTACTGGTGGGCGGCGAAGATGGGTCGGCCGGTGCACGGCTGGTTCACCGGCTGGCTCAACCTGATCGGGCTGGTCGCGGTCACCGCGTCGGTGGACTACGGCTGCGCCACGTTCCTCAACCTCACCCTGTCCGCGCTCTTCGACGGCTGGGCCGGGACGTTGCACCAGACGTTCGGGCTCTTCGTGGTGATCCTCGCCCTGCACGGGCTGATCAACATCTTCGGCCACCACATCATCGACGTACTGCAGAACGTCTCCGTCTGGTGGCACGTGGCCGGCGCGGCCGTGGTGGTCGCCATCCTGCTGCTCGTCCCGGACGACCACCAGAGCTTCCGGTTCGTCTTCACCGAGCGGTTCAACAACTCGGGCTTCGGCGACGGCGACACCGGCGGGCTCACCTTCTGGTTCTACGTGCTGCCGCTGGGCTTCCTGCTCACCCAGTACACGATCACCGGCTTCGACGCCTGCGCGCACGTCTCCGAGGAGACCCGCGGCGCCTCGCAGGCCGCCGCCAAGGGCCTCTGGCGCTCGATCTTCTACTCGGCGGTCGGCGGCTGGATCCTGCTGCTGGCCTTCCTCTTCGCCGCCACCGACGTGGACGCGATCAACGCCGCCGGCGGCTTCTCCGGGGCGATCTTCGAGACCGCGCTGACCCCGTTCTTCTTCAAGGCGGTCATCATCATCTCCACCATCGGGCAGTTCTTCTGCGGGATGAGCTGCGTGACCTCGATGTCCCGGATGACGTACGCGTTCAGCCGGGACCGCGCGGTGCCGGGCTGGCGGCTCTGGTCCCGGGTGGACCGCAACGGCACCCCGGTCAACGCGATCATCGGGGCGACCGTCGCCGGCCTGGTGCTCACCCTGCCGGCCCTGTACAAGAACTCGGCCGGCATCCCGGTCGCCTTCTACGCGGTGGTCTCCGTCGCGGTGATCGGGCTGTACCTGTCGTTCCTCATCCCGATCTTCCTGCGGCTGCGGATGGGGGACCGGTTCATCCCGGGACCGTGGACGCTCGGTCCGAGGTACAAGCTCCTCGGCTGGATCGCGGTGATCGAGATCGCGGTCATCTCGGTCTACTTCGTGCTGCCGATCGTCCCCGCCGGGGTGCCCGGCAACGCGGACTTCACCTGGTCGGCGGTGAACTACGCGCCGATCGCCGTGGGCGGGGTGCTCCTGCTGGTCGCCGTCTGGTGGTACGCCTCGGCCCGGAAGTGGTTCACCGGCCCGCGTCGTACCGTCGAACTCCCGGCGCCGCGCCCGGCCCCGGACGGTGCCCGGGCCGACGAGCCGGCCTGACCCGCGACGTCCCGGTCCGCCGAACGCCAGCGGACCGGGACGTCCGGGGTCAGCGCCGCCCTGTCGGTAGTGACGCACGACGGATCTGTCGGGCGAGCGGCGTTTGCCGGGGCCATCGCCCGGGGCATTGACGATGATCCGGTTCGGCCGGTAGACCTTGGTGATGGAGGCTCGCCGATGAGGAAAGCTCCGCTCACGCTGGAAGAACTGCGGGTCGCCATCCGGGGCGGCGAGATAGACACGGTGGTGCTGGCCCTGACCGACATGCAGGGCCGGTTGCAGGGCAAGCGGTTCCACGCCCCCTACTTCCTCGACGAGGTGGTCTCCCACGGCAGCGAGGGGTGCAACTACCTGCTCGCCGTCGACGTCGACATGAACACCGTCGACGGGTACGCGATGTCGTCCTGGGAGCGCGGCTACGGCGACTTCGCGATGAAGCCGGACCTCACCACCCTGCGCCGGGTGCCCTGGCAGCCGGGCACCGCCATGCTCCTGGCCGACCTGGAGTGGCTGGACGGCTCCGGCCCGGTGGTCGCCTCGCCCCGGCAGATCCTGCGCCGTCAACTGGACCGGCTGGCCGCCCACGGGCTGACCGCGTACGCCGGCACCGAGCTGGAGTTCGTGCTCTTCCGCGACTCGTACGAGGAGGCGTGGCGGCGCGGCTACCGCGACCTCACCCCGGCCAACCAGTACAACGTGGACTACTCGCTGCTCGGCACCGCGCGGGTGGAGCCGCTGCTGCGGCGCATCCGCACCGAGATGGCCGGTGCGGGGCTGACCCCGGAGAGCGCCAAGGGGGAGTGCAACCTCGGCCAGCACGAGATCGCCTTCCGGTACGACGAGGCGGTGGCCTGCGCCGACCACCACGTGATCTACAAGAACGGGGCGAAGGAGATCGCCGCCCAGGAGGGCAGGTCAATCACGTTCATGGCCAAGCCGAACGCCCGCGAGGGCAACTCCTGCCACATCCACTTCTCGCTGCGCGACCGCGACGGCCGCTCGGCGATGCTGGGGGACGGGCCGGCGAGGCTGAGCGTGACCGGGCAGCGGGTGCTCGCCGGGCTGCTCGACACCATGCGCGAACTCAGCCTCTTCTTCGCTCCGAACGTTAACTCCTACAAGCGCTACCAGCCCGGCTCGTTCGCCCCGACCGCGCTGCGCTGGGGCACCGACAACCGCACCTGCGCGCTGCGGCTGGTCGGGCACGGGCAAGGCATGCGGGTGGAGAACCGGGTGCCCGGCGCGGACGTCAACCCGTACCTGGCGATCGCCGCCCTGGTCGCCGGCGCGGTGCACGGCATCGAGCGGGAGCTGGAGCTGGGCGAGGAGTGCGCCGGCAACGCGTACGACGACCCGACCGCCGAGCGGGTCCCCGCCACCCTCCGCGACGCCCTCACCCTCTGGCAGTCCTCGACGGTCGCCAAGGACGCCTTCGGCGACGAGGTGGTCGCCCACTACGCCAACCTGGCCCGCGTCGAGCTGACCGCCTTCGACGCCGCCGTCACCGACTGGGAACTGACCCGTGGCTTCGAACGCCTCTGACCCCACCGACTTCCCGCGATCTTGCACTTGGGGCTCTCGGTTTGTGATGGTGAGCGGCATTTGTCGGGGCGGCAACTGCAAGATCGCGGGGGAGAGGGGACGGTGGGGGCGTGAGTGAGGTCAGGAACCCGGCGACGGGGGAGGTTTTGGGCGAGGTGGTGGGGGCCACCGGGGCGGAGGTGGATGCGGCGATCGCGCGGGCGGGGGGCGCGTTCGAGGCGTGGCGGAAGGTCGGGCCGGGGGACCGGGCGCGGGTGTTGCGGCGGTTCGCGGCGATGGTGGACGCGCATCTGGAGGAGCTGGCGCTGCTGGAGGTGCGCAACTCCGGGCACACCATCTCCAACGCGCGGTGGGAGGCGGGGAACGTCCGGGACGTGCTCGACTACTACGCGGGGGCGCCGGAGCGGCTGACCGGGCAGCAGATCCCGGTGCCGGGCGGGCTCGACGTCACCTTCCACGAGCCGCTCGGCGTGGTCGGGGTGATCGTGCCGTGGAACTTTCCGATGCCGATCGCCGGCTGGGGCTTCGCCCCGGCGCTCGCCGCCGGCAACACCGTCGTCCTCAAACCCGCCGAGCTGACCCCGCTGACCGCGCTGCGCCTGGCCGAGCTGGCCCTGGAGGCCGGCCTGCCGGAGGGTGTTCTCACCGTGCTGCCGGGCCCGGGCAGCGTGGTGGGGGAACGGTTCGTCAGCCACCCGGCGGTGCGCAAGGTCTGCTTCACCGGCTCCACCGAGATCGGCACGCGGATCATGGCCGGCTGCGCCGCCCAGGTGAAGCGGGTCACCCTGGAGCTGGGCGGCAAGTCCGCCAACCTGGTCTTCGCCGACGCCGACCTGGAGCGGGCGGCGGCCAGCGCGCCGTACGCCGTCTTCGACAACGCCGGGCAGGACTGCTGCGCGCGCTCCCGGATCCTGGTCCAGCGGCCGGTGTACGACCGCTTCCTGGAGCTCCTCGAACCGGCCGTGCGCGCGTTCCGGGTGGAGGACCCGGCGGCGGAGACCGCCGAGATGGGTCCGCTGATCTCCGCCGCGCACCGGGACCGGGTCGGCGGGTACGTCGACGGCGCGAAGGTCGCCTTCACCGGCGCCCGCCCCGACGGCCCCGGCTTCTGGTACGCCCCGACGGTGCTGCTCGCCGACTCGCCGGCCGACCGGCACTGGCGGGAGGAGGTCTTCGGCCCGGTGGTCTCGGTGCTCCCGTTCGACGACGAGGCCGACGCGATCCGGCTGGCCAACGACACCGAGTACGGTCTCTCCGGCTCGATCTGGACCCGCGACGCGGGCCGGGCGATCCGGGTGGCCCGAGCGGTGGAGTCGGGCAACCTCAGCGTCAACTCGCACTCCTCGGTGCGCTACTGGACCCCGTTCGGCGGGATGAAGCGCTCCGGCCTCGGCCGTGAGCTGGGCCCGGACGCGCTGCACGCCTTCACCGACGTCAAGAACGTGTTCATCTCGACAGAGGAGTGACCGCAGTGCAGGGACGGCTACAGGACCGGGTCGCCGTGGTGACCGGAGCGGGCAGCGGGATCGGGTTGGCCACAGTGCGGCGGTTCGCCGCCGAGGGGGCCCGGCTGGTCTGCGTCGACATCGACCAGGAGGCCGGCAAGCGGGCCGCCGACGAGGTCGGCGGCGACTTCGTCGCCTGCGACGTGGCCGACGAGGCGGCCGTCCGGGACCTCTTCGACGGGGTGGTGGCGCGGCACGGACGGGTCGACGTCGCGTTCAACAACGCCGGCATCTCCCCGCCGGACGACGACTCCATTCTGGAGACCGGCCTGGACGCCTGGGAGCGGGTGCTGCGGGTCAACACGACCAGCGTCTACCTCTGCTGCAAGCACGTCATTCCGCACATGCGCCGGCAGGGCAAGGGCTCGATCATCAACACCGCCTCGTTCGTCGCGCTGATGGGGGCGGCCACCTCGCAGATCGCGTACACCGCGAGCAAGGGCGGGGTGCTGGCGATGACCCGGGAGCTGGGGGTGCAGTTCGCCCGGGAGGGGATCCGGGTGAACGCGCTCTGCCCCGGCCCGGTCGCCACCCCGCTGCTGTTGGAGCTCTTCGCCGCCGACCCGGAGCGCGCCGCCCGCCGGCTGGTGCACGTGCCGATGGGCCGGTTCGGCCAGCCGGAGGAGATCGCCGCCGCGGTGGCCTTCCTGGCCAGCGACGACTCGTCGTTCATGACCGCCGCGCAGTTCGTGGTGGACGGCGGAATCACGGGCGCGTACGTGACTCCGCTGTGAGCCGGCCGCTGATCGGGATCACCGCGTACGTCGAGCCGGCCGGCTGGGCGGTGTGGCGGGACGTGCCGGCGACGCTGGTGCCGCAGGCGTACGTCCGGGCGGTTACCGCCTCCGGCGGCCGGGCCGTGCTGCTGCCCCCGGACGACCTCGACGCGGACGTGGTCGGCGTGCTCGACGGGCTGCTCCTCGCCGGCGGCGCCGACGTCGGCCCCGAGCGGTACGGCCAGCCGCCCGATCCGCGTACCGAGAGCCGCCCCGACCGGGACGCGGGCGAGCTGGCCCTGCTCACCGCGGCGCTCGCCGCGGACCTGCCGGTGCTCGGCGTGTGCCGGGGAATGCAGCTGCTCGCGGTCGCCCACGGCGGCACGCTGCACCAGCACCTGCCCGATGTGGTCGGTCACGACCGGCACCGGCCGGCGCCCGGGGTGTACGGCGCGCACCCGGTGCGGTTCGCCCCTGGCAGCCTGGCCGGGTCGGTGCTGGCCGGGGTGGACCGGGTCAACTCCTACCACCATCAGGCGGTGGCCGACCCGGGCGACCTGGCGGTCACGGGGTGGGCCGACGACGGGGTGGTGGAGGCGCTGGAGGATCCGCGGCGGCGCTTCCTGCTGGGCGTGCAGTGGCATCCGGAGAACGACCCGGATCCTCGCCCGGTGGCCGCCCTCGTCCGGGCCGCCGGTGCGGGCCAGCGCCGACCGTCGAAAATGTAGCCCAGATCACATTGCCGCGGTTGCGACGAGCCGTCCCCGCGCCGGTCCGGTGCGGGCCCCGCCCGGCGGGCTCGTGGAGCGCCGATGGTTACGTCAGGATGAGGCGTAGGTAACCAGCGACCACCGGCCGCCATGCGTTACGTTGCTCCTCCGTCTGGGTAGTAGGCGGGCACGGTCGGCGAGGTCTCGTCGACCGTCGCGGACGTTGGCCGGAGCGGGAGGCTGCATGGGCTCGGCCCAGGGGGGCGAGGACGGGCGAGGCTCGTCCTCGGGCACCGGCGAGGCGGAGCTGCCACCGCTGCTGACCGCGGCCTTCGCGGCCGGCGGGGAGATGGGCGCGCGACTGCGCTCCTTCGACTGGTCCACCATCCCGCTCGGCGGACCGGCGACCTGGCCCCCCGCGCTCTGCCACGCCGTCAGCATGATGCTCTCCTCCCGCGCCCAGATCGTGATGTTCTGGGGCGAGGAGCACCGCGCCTTCTACAACGACGCCTACCGGCCGACCATCGGCACCAAGCACCCCGCCGTCATCGGCCAGCCGGCCGGCCGGCACTGGGCGGAGACCTGGGACGTGCTGGGGCCGCTGCTGGACGGGGTGCGCGGGACCGGCGACTCCTACCGGGGCGAGGACCACCCCTTCGTCATCGAGCGGCACGGCTTCCTCGAGGACGTCTACTTCGACGTCTCCTACGACCCGATCCGGGACGCCGACGGCACGGTCAACGGCGTCTTCTGCTTCGTCAACGAGACCACCGGCCGGGTGGTCGGCGAGCGTCGGTTACAGGCCCTGGCCGAGTTGGGCTCCCAGCTCGCCGACGTGCAGAGCATCCCGGAACTCGGCGAGGTCGCCGCCCGGGTCCTCGCCGGGCACCGGGCGGACGTGCCGTTCAGCCTGCTCTGGCTGTCCGACTCCGACGGCAGCCCGATGCTGGCCGGCTGCGCCGGCGTCGAGCCGGGCCAGGTCGCCGGCGGGCCGCCCGAGGCGCAGCCCGTGCCGGGCGGTCCGGACGGCGCCCGGACCCTTCCCGTCGTCGAGCTGCTCGGCGGGCTGCCGCCGGACACGGCCGAGCGGGCGCTCGTGCTGCCGATCACCGCGACCAACGAGCCGGCCGGCGTGCTGGTGCTCGGCCTCGCCAGCCGCCTGCCGCTCACCGACGAGTACCGCGACTTCACCGACCTGGTCGCGGCGCAGGTCTCCCGCGCGGTCGGCAAGCAGCAGGCGTACGAGCAGGAACGCGCCCGGGCCGCGGAGCTGGCCGCGCTGGACCGCGCCAAGACCAACTTCTTCGCCAACGTCAGCCACGAGTTCCGCACCCCGTTGACGCTGGTCCTGGGGCCGCTGGAGGACCTGCTCGCCGACCCCGCCCTGCCCGCGGAGTACACCGAGCGGCTGACCATGATGCACCGCAACGCGCTGCGGCTGCTCAAGCTGGTCAACACCGTGCTGGACTTCTCCCGGCTGGAGTCCGGCCGGCTGGCCGCCCGGTACCAGCCCACCGACCTCGCCGACTACACCTCCCGGCTGGCCAGCACCTTCCGGTCGGCGATCGAGCGGGCCGGCCTGCGCCTGGTGGTGGACTGCCCGCCGCTGCCCGCGCCGGTCCACGTCGACCGGGACATGTGGGAGAAGATCGTCCTCAACCTGGTCTCGAACGCGGTCAAGTTCACCTTCGACGGCGAGATCCGGGTCCGGGTCCGGGCGGTCGAGGGCGCCGCCCGGGTGGAGGTCATCGACACCGGGGTCGGCATCGCACCGGAGGAGCTGCCGCACGTCTTCGAGCGGTTCCACCGGGTGCCGGGCGTCCGCTCGCGTACCCATGAGGGCACCGGGATCGGGCTCGCACTGGTCCGCGAGCTGGTCGAGATGCACGGCGGCACGGTCGAGGTGCGCAGCCGGGTCGACGAGGGCAGCACCTTCGCCGTGACCGTCCCGTTCGGGTACGGGCATCTGCCCGCCGACCGGGTGGCCACCCTCGCCCCGGTGCCGCTGACCGAGCCGGAGCAAGCCCGGCTCTACGTCGCCGAGACCGCGCTCTGGACCGACGAGGTCGGGCCGCCCGCCGGCCTGCCGGAACCGGTCGGCGCGCCGGCCGGCGGCGGTCGGATCCTGCTCGCCGACGACAACGCGGACCTGCGGGAACACGTCAGGCGCCTGCTCGCCCACGCCTACGAGGTGGTGGCCGTGCCGGACGGCGTGGAGGCGCTCCGGCTGGCCGTCGACACCCCGTTCGACCTGGTGCTGGCCGACGTGATGATGCCGCGGTTGGACGGCTTCGGGCTGGTCACCGCGCTGCGCGCGAACCCGCTCACCCGGCACCTGCCGATCGTGCTGCTCTCCGCCCGGGCCGGCTCGGCCGAGGCGGTCGCCGGGCTCTCGGTCGGCGCCGACGACTACCTCACCAAGCCCTTCTCCAGCCAGGAGCTGATCGCCCGGGTCCGGGCCAACGTCGAGCTGGGCCAGCTTCGCGGCCAGATCATCCGGCGGCTGCGCGCCCTGGCCGACGCGGCCGTGGCGATCAACACCGCCCGCTCCACGGCCGACGTGGTGCAGGTCGCCGCCCGGCACGCGCTCAGCCTGACCGAGGCCGCCCGGGTCGTGGTCACCGCCACCGGGGCCCGCCACGAGGCGGACGGCGGCGGCGAGGCCGCCGCGGAGCCGTCGGCGGTGCTGCCGCTCAGCGGCACCACCGGCGAGCAGCTCGGGGAGCTGCGGGTCTGGCGGCGCCAGGACGACGGCACCGAGCAGGCCGCGCTGACCCAGCTGGCCCGCCTGGTCGGCGTCCGGCTGGAGAACGCCCAGCTCTACGAGGCCGAGCACCGGATCGCCACCACCCTCCAGCACAGCCTGCTGCCGCGTACGTTGCCGCAGCTGCCCGGCGCGGTGGTGGCCAGCCGGTACCTGCCGGGCAGCGCCGACGTCGAGGTCGGCGGCGACTGGTACGACGTCATCGGCGCCGCCGACGACGAGCTGGTGCTGGTGATCGGCGACGTGGTGGGCAAGGGCGTCCGGGCCGCCGCCGCGATGGGCCAGCTGCGCAACGCGCTGCGGGCGTACGTCCTGGAGGGCTTCGACCCGGGCCAGGCGCTGACCCGGCTGAACCGGCTGGTCGGCTCCACCGAGGGCGGCTCCTTCGCCACCGTCGTCTGTCTCTGGTTCTCCCCGCGCAGCGGCCGGCTGCGGTACGCCAGCGCGGGTCACCCGTCCCCCCTGCTGATCCGCGGAGACGACGTGGCGTTCCTGCACGATCGAGCCCTCGGGCCGCCGATCGGGGCGATCCCGGAGGCGTCGTACCGGACCGTCGAGGGCGACCTGCCCCCCGGCGGTCGTCTGCTGCTCTACACCGACGGCCTGATCGAGGACCGGCAGCTCGGCATCGACACGGCCCTGGGCCAGCTCCGCCTGGACGCCGCCAGCCCCGGTGAGCACGTGGCCGACCTGGTGGACGCGGTGGTGCAGCGGGTCGCCGGGCGGCCCCGGCACGACGACGTGGCGGTGCTGGCGCTGGAGGCGGCCGAGCTGAACCGGTTCCTGCTGCGGCTGCCGGCCGACCCGACCCGGCTCAGCGTGCTGCGCAAGCGGCTGGAGGACTTCCTCGTCGCCCACCAGGTCGGCGAGGACGACCTGTTCGACCTCACCGTGGCGATCTCCGAGGCCGCCGCGAACGCCATCGAGCACCCGGTGTCGCCGACCGAGCCGGTGATCGCGGTGGAGGTGACGATCGAGGACCGGACGGTGGTCGCCACGGTCCGCGACAGCGGGCGGTGGCGGGAGTCCACCGGCTCGGGCTTCCGCGGCCGGGGGCTCGCGCTGATCAAGGCGCTCGGTGACCTGACGGTGCGGCGTACCGCCGAGGGCACCGAGTTGACGCTGCGCCGGCAGCTGCGCGACTGAGCCGGACCGGCCGGTGGCGCGGGCTGCCGGGCGGCCGGCGGCGCGGGCTGCCGGGCGGTCGGTGGCGCGGGATGAAGGGCTGGTCGGCGGCGCGGACTCAGGCCGGCTGGAGCCACTCCTGCTCGCCGAGGCCGGAGATCTCCAGCACCCGGCGGACCTGCCGGGACGGCAGCACGGTCAACGCGCCGGGGAAGCGCTGGGCGAGCCGGACCAGGGCGTGGATGGCCGCCGAGTCGAAGAAGGTGACCGCGCGGAGGTCGAGCGTGACGTGCCCGGCCGGCTCGCGGAGGGCGGTCTGCAGCATCGTGTCGGCGGTGGCCATGTCGACCTCGCCGGTCACCAGCACGCGGAGCTGATCACCGTCGACCTCCGCCGTGGCGGAGAAGACGGGAGGTGCGCCCCCTTGATCCACGGAGCCACAATGGCACAGCCGGCCGGGCGCGGCAACAACCCGCGCGAGCCGGCCGTGGCGGGGGTCACCCCGGCGTGCGGCGATAGGCTGTCGGCATGACCGTCCGTGCGCCGCTGACCCCAGGCACGCTCTCCCCGTGGCGACCGGTGCCTGCCCACATCGCCCGTCCGGAATACGTGGGCAAGAAGCGCCCCCAGGAGTGGCGCGGCTCGCACATGCAGACGCCGGAGACCATCGAGAAGATGCGGGTCGCCGGCCGGCTCGCCGCCCAGGCCACCCAGCTGGCCGGGGAGCACTGCAAGCCGGGCGTGACCACCGACGAGATCGACCGGGTGGTGCACGAGTTCCTGGTCGACCACGGCGCCTACCCGTCGACGCTGGGCTACAAGGGCTTCCCGAAGTCCTGCTGCACCAGCCTCAACGAGGTGATCTGCCACGGCATCCCCGACTCGACCGTGCTCCAGGACGGCGACATCATCAACGTCGACGTCACCGCGTACCTCGACGGGGTGCACGGGGACACCGACGCCACGTTCTGCGTGGGCGAGGTGAGCGAGGAGGCGCGGCTGCTGGTCGAGCGGACCCACACGGCGATGATGCGGGGCATCAAGGCGGTCGCTCCGGGCCGGCAGATCAACGTGATCGGCCGGGTCATCGAGTCGTACGCCAAGCGGTTCGGCTACGGCGTGGTCCGCGACTTCACCGGCCACGGCATCGGCGAGGCGTTCCACAGCGGCCTCTACGTGCCGCACTACGACAGCCCCCGGCCGACCGACATCATGGAGCCCGGGATGACCTTCACCATCGAACCGATGATCACCCTCGGCACCTACCAGTACGACATGTGGGACGACGGCTGGACGGTGGTCACCAAGGACCGGAAGTGGACGGCCCAGTTCGAGCACACCATCGTCGTGACCGACGACGGCTACGAGATCCTGACCCTGCCGTGACCGAGACCCCGGCGGCGCTGCGCGAGGCGCACCACGCGGACGTCTCCGGCGGCTGGCTGCGGCCGGCCGTCTTCGGCGCGATGGATGGTCTGGTCACCAACATCGCCCTGATCGCGGGCGTCGGCGGCGGCGGCGTCTCCCCGCGCAGCGTCGTGCTCACCGGCGCCGCCGGCCTGGTCGCCGGCGCCATCTCAATGGGCCTGGGGGAGTACACCAGCGTCCGCTCGGCCAACGAGCAGGTCGCCGCCGAGGTGGCCAAGGAGCGGCGCGAGCTGGAGCGGCACCCCGAGGCGGAGGCCCGCGAGCTGGCCGAGGCCTGGGTCGCCCGCGGGCTGCCCCGGGACCTGGCCGTGCAGGTCGCCGACGCGGTCCGGCGCAACCCGGAGGAGGCGCTGCGGGTGCACGTCCGGGAGGAGCTGGGCGTCGACCCCGACGAGCAGCCCAGCCCGTGGGCGGCGGCGACGTCGTCGTTCCTCTGCTTCTCCGTCGGCGCCCTGGTCCCGCTCCTGACCTACCTGCTCGGCTTCACCAGCCTCTGGCTGGCGCTCGGCGTCGGCGGGGTGGGGCTCTTCGTGGCCGGGGCGGTCGTCGCCCGGTTCACCAACCGTCCCTGGTGGACCAGCGGCCTGCGCCAGTTCCTGCTCGGCGCCGCCGCCGCCGGCGCGACGTACCTGGTCGGCGCCTTCATCGGCATCCAGGGCGGCATCGGCTGACCCGTCCGGTGCGGCGCGGTCAGGCGTCCAGGAGGTCGTCGACCGTGCCGTCGACGGGGCGGCCACGGGCCGCCAGCTCCTCGGCCTGGCGGGCCAGCACCGCGCCGACCTCGGTCATGTCCGCCCCGGCCAGCCCGGTACGCCGGACCGCGTCCCCCGGGTCCCGGAAGTAGGTGCGGCTGAGCAGCCCGTTCACCGTGGCCGCCGCCAGCCGTGCCTCGCCCAGCATCAGCAGCGCCTGGTCGGTCTCGTACCACTCGGCGAGCCGGGCGGCGCGGGCGTGCGCGGCGCTGCCCCGGTACCACGCCTGCCGGGCGGCGGTGCTGAACTCGGCCGGTCGGGCCCGGGCCAGCCGGGCCAGGTGCTCGTCGCGCAGGGCGGGCAGCCACCCGGTCGGGTCGTGCAGCGCCCGGGTGGTGACGTACCGGTCGGCGGCCAGCGGCCAGAGGGCGGTGATCGTGCGGGCCTGCCGCAGGTAGTCGTCGGCCCCGGCGACGGTCAGGTCGACCAGCACCCCGTCCACCCGCCGGGTGGCCGGGGCCGGACCGTTGCCCGGCCGGTAGGTGGCCAGCAGCAGCCCGACCTCGCCGTCCCCGCCGCCGTCGTCGTCGCCGTGGGCCAGCGGGCCGTGCACCGCGACGGCGAGGATGTCGGCGGGGAACCGGCGCAGCACCGCGGCGTTCACCCGCTCGGCGACCCGCCACCGTGGATCGGCCAGGTGCGGGTCGGTCCCCAGCTCCATGCCGCTGGTGTCCACCGGTCACCCCCGTCCACGCCCGGACCACCGGACCCGGGGCGTCGCCGTCCGGCCGCGCTCGCCTCGCGCACCACCCTAGCCACGCCCGTCCGCCGTGCCGGCGTGGCGCGCCCGGAAGTCAGGACGGGTCGGTGTCGGTCCGTTTCGCGCCGACCGGGACCAGCCGGAAGATGCGGATCTCCCGGCCGCCGGCCCGCTCGACGTACGTCCGGTACGCGGGCCACTCGGTGACCAGCAGCCGCCACAGCCGGTCCCGCTCCGCGCCGGTGGCCACCTCGGCGCGGACCGGGAGGCGGCGCCCCTTGACGTCCACCTCGGCGGCCGGCTGGGCCAGCAGGTTCATCGCCCAGCCGGGCTGGTGCCGCTGCCCCCAGTTCGACCCGATCACCACGTACCCGTCGCCGTCCGGCACGTACAGCAGCGGGTTGCTGCGGGGCTGACCGGAGCGGCGGCCGGTGGTGGTGATGACCAGGGAGGGCACCAGGCCGAACGCGACCACCCGGCCCTTCGTGAGCCGGCCGACCAGCCGGTCGGCGGGGACGAACAGGCGCATCGTGGCGCCGAACCACTTCTGGTGGCCGAGTCGGCGCGTGAGGGTTCCAGGACGGACACGGGGCCAGTCTGCCGGCTCCGCCGCCGCGGCGGCACCCCCCGAGCGGAGCGGTCCACATCGGAGCCCGTCACTCCAGCGGGCGCTCCACGGGCAGCCGGGACCGGGTCATCAGCCCCGCCCCGAGCATCGCCAGCAGCGGGACCACCACCAGCACGCCGAGGGTCAACCAGGGCACCACCACCGGGTACGGCGTCTCGACCGGCCAGGCCGCGGCGTACCGGCGGTTCACCGACGACAGGATGATCAGCGCCGAGCCGAGACCGGCGACGATGCCCAGCGCCGAACCCAGCACCGCGATCACGCCGGCCTGGCAGAGCGAGAGCACCCGGCGTACCCGGGGGCTGGCCCCCACCGCGGCCAGGGTGGACAGGTCCCGACGGCCCTCGGCGGCGGCGAGCCCGGTGGCCGCCCCGGCGGCGCCCAGGGTGATCACGCCGGAGCCGATCGCCAGCAGGAGCAGCAGCGGCCGCCGGTCCGAGTACGGCTCGTCCTGCTCCACCTGCACCTGCAGCGCGGCGAGCCGCGGCAGGTCGGCGACGAGTCGTCGCTGCTGCGCCGCCGTCGGCGGCCCGGTGGTGTCGACCGCGTAGCCGAGCTGCTCGCCCACCAGGCCGAGCCGGGCCGCCGCCGCGGCCGAGAGGAAGAGCCGGTCGACCGGCAGACCGCCGCGCAGCGCGTACCCGGGCAGGGTGGCGGTGACGGTGGACGGCGGACGCCCGGCGGCGTTCCGGCTGGCGGTGACGGCCACCCACCCGTCGACCACCTGCCGCGGGTCGGTCACCACCACCCCGCCGGCCCGCAGCACGCGCGTCGCGGCGGCCACCTCGGCGGCCGGGGCCCCGGTGAGGGCGGGCAGGGCCGAGCCGTTGTCCACGTACGCCGGCAGGTAGAGGCCGTCCGGGCTGCGCGAGGGTCGGGTGCAGCGCGGGTCGGCGAGGGCCCGTCGGCGACCGTCGGCGGTCAGGAAACCGGTCAGCTCGTACGGGCACTCCCGGTCCGGCGGGACCACCGCCGCCGCGAGGCAGTAGTCGTCCGGGGAGGTCGGCGCGGCGCAGCCGGGCACCTCGAGCCGGGCCACCGTGCCGTCCGGCAGGACGGCCCGGACCTCCTCGGCCACCTGCGCCAGCGGGGGCAGCTCGGCGCCGGCCGCGTCCGACCGCAGCAGCAGCACGTTCCCGGGTGGGATGCCCGGCTGCCAGTCCGCCCGGGAGCGGGCGTCGTCGCTGGCCACGTAGACGCCGAGGGCGACGCTGCCGGCCACCGCGGCCATCACCGCGGAGATGGCCGGCGCGGCGGAGGCGCGGTTGCGGCTCGCGTCGCGCAGCGCGAGCCGCGGCGCCAGCGGCAGCAGCCGGCCGGCCCCGGCGAGCAGTCCGATCAGCGTCGGGGTGCCGAAGACCAGCCCCAGCTCGCCGAGGATCAGCCCGGCCAGGATCACCGTCGGGGTGGTCCGGGCGGCGCCGAGCGCGGCGACGGTGGCGCCGCCGACGGTGAGCAGCACCCCGATGACCAGCCAGCGCCGGCGGTGCCGTGGTGGGCTGCGCCGCCCCGCCAACCCGGCCACCACGTCCTCGCGGGCGGCGGCCCAGGCCGGGGCCAGCGCGGCGAGCACCCCGGCGAGCACCGCCACCGCGGCGATCGCGGCCAGCGCGGCCGGGAAGACGCGGTACCCGCCGGACCGGGCGGAGGTGACGTACTGCTCGATCAGCGGCCGGCCGGCGAACGCCGCGGCGGTGCCGAGCAGCAGGCCGAGCGCCGCCCCGCCCGCGCCGAGCAACACCCCGTCGGCCAGCACCACGCGGCGCAGGTGCACGTGGTCCCCGCCGGCCACCGCGACCAGCGCGAGGTCCCGGCGTCGCCGCCGGACGCCGACCGCGAAGGCCGGCCCGACCAGCAGCACCACCTCCAGCAGACCGAGACCGCCGACCAGCACCGCGTCGCCCGCCTCCGCCACGTCCGGTGCCGACGTGACGTCGCCGGCGGCGTCGTCCCGGCCGAGGACGGCGGTGCGGGCGGTCACCGTCACGCCGCGCGCGTTCAGCCGGTCCACCAGCACCGGGTCCAGCCGCCCGGGCACGTCCACCAGCCAGCTCTCATCGGGCGGGGCGACCGGCCCGGCCGGCGCCTCCGGCCGCAACGCGACCACCTCGCCCAGGTTGTCCGGGAACTCCACCACCCCGACCACCCGGTACGGCCCCCCGCCGTCCGCGGTGCGGACCGTGCCGCCGAGCGGTACGCCCAGCCGGCGGAGGGCCGGCCGGCTGACCGCGATCTCGGTGGGCGCGGTCGGCGGCCGGCCGGCGCGCAGCCTGGCCAGCGGCCGGGCGACCGGATCGGTCAGGTCGAGGCTCCGCGCGTCGAACGACACGTTCCGGTCGTCGAGCCGTACCTCGAACGGGACCCACCAGCGGACCCGGCTGACCCGGCTGCCCGGCGGCAGCAGCGCGGTGATCTCGGCGGCGGTCACCGGGCGGGTACGCGGCACCGTCTCGCCCTCGGCCGGCCAGGAGCTCTCCCCCCAGGCGTCCTGGACCAGCGCGTTCTCGGCCGACCAGCGCAGCTCCGCGTCGGCGCCCCCGAGCCGCCGGTCCAGCTTCTCCGCCCGGGTCAGCTCCGCCATGTCCCAGCTCACCGCGGTGAAGCTGAGCGCCAGCACGGGCAGCGTGATCATTGCCAGCACCAGCGCGGTCCGCCCGCGTGCCCGCCGCGCCTCCCGGCGTGCGATGCGGAGCGCGACCAGCCACGAGCCGACCGCCCCGGCGAACCGGCCCCGACTCACCGTCCGCTGCCGGTCAGCAGCTGCTCGACGCCGACCAGCGGCGCCGTCGAGTCGACCAGCACCCCGTCCCGGAGGAAGACCACCCGGTCCGCCCAGCCGGCGTGCCGCGCCTCGTGCGTGACCAGCACCCCCGCCGCGCCGGCGTCCACCCGGCGGCGCAGCAGGTGCAGCACCGCCTCCCCGGCCTGCGAGTCGAGCGCCCCGGTCGGCTCGTCGGCGAGCACCAGCCGACGCTCGCCCACCAGGGCGCGGGCGATCGCCACCCGCTGCTGCTGGCCACCGGACATCTGGTCCGGAAAGCGGCCGCCCAGCCCGGTCAGGTCCACCTCGGACAGCGCGGCCAGGGCCAGCCGCCGGGCCTGCCGGACGCCCGTCCCGTCGAGCTCCAGCGGCAGCGCGACGTTCTCCGCCGCGGTGAGGCTGCCGAGCAGGTTGAGATTCTGGAAGACGTAGCCGATCCGGCGCCGCCGCAGCCCGGCCAGCTCCCGGCGGCCCAGCGCGCCGAGCGCCGCCCCCTCGACCAGCACCTCGCCGGCGGTGGGGCGGTCCAGCCCGCCGGCGAGCGACAGCAGGGTCGACTTACCGGAGCCGGAGGGGCCCATCACGGCGACCAGCTCGCCGGGGCGGACCGTGAGGCTGACCCCGCGCAGCGCGTGCACGGCGGCCTCCCCGGCGCCGTGGGTCCGGTGCACGTCCCGCAGCTCCAGCACGGCGTCGCCCCCGTCGCTCACCGGACCACCCCCGCCCGCGACCGCGGGGCTCGCAGGCCCGGCTCGCTCCTCGCGCTCACCGGTGGACCGTCTGGTCGGGGTGGTCCACCGCCCGGGCGTCTGGCGCGGCCGGCCGGGACGGCGCGGGGCGGTAGCGGACCAGGCTCGTCTCGCAGTGGTCGAGCCAGCGGATCTCCGCCTCGGCCTGGAAGACCATCGCGTCCAGCACCAGCCGCCAGGGCAGGTCCTCCGGCTTGTCGCTGGCGTACTTCAGCCGGGTCAGCTCCTGCAACGCCCGCATGGTCGCGCTGCGCTGGGTCTGCACCACCGCGCGGACGTCCACCCCCGGGGTGGTCAGCGCCAGGGCCAGCTTGATCGCCAGCTCGTCCCGGGGCCGGTCGGTGCGGCTGATCGGGGTGGCGAACCAGAGTGCCAGGTCCGCCCGCCCGGCGTCGGTGATCTCGTACGGCCGCTGCCCGCCCTCGTGCTCCGGCAGCGGACGGACCAGGCCGTCCCGCTCCAGCCGGGAGAGGGTGGTGTAGACCTGCCCGATGTTCAGCGGCCAGGTCGAGCCGGTCGACTCCTCGAACGCGGCGCGCAGCTGGTAGCCGTACATCTGGCCGCGTTCGAGCAGGGCGAGCAGCCCGTGACGGATGGACATGGCAACGGAGTATGCATACCTGGTATGCGACCCGCAACCGGAACGCCCGCGCCCTGAGCTGGGACGTCGCTCAGACCGGGCGGCCGGGGAAGGGAACGGTGAGCGGGGTCACCCCGGCGGTCCGCCGCCACCGGGTGGCGCGCAGCGCGCAGTCGGTCAGCGCGGCCAGGGCGCGGTTCCGGTCGGCCCCCGTGGTGTGCGGCAGGGCCGCCCGCCAGAACCCGGCGGTCCGCTCCTCGACCTCGACCGCCAGCTTGAGCGCGCTCGCCTGGTCGGTCACCGGGTACGGCAGGGCGTACCCGGCCCGGTCGGCGGGGACCTGACCGCCGCCGGAGCTGAGCTGGAGGATCAGGGCGTCGCGGCGGGCCCGGTGGGCCGCCTCGGCGGTGCGGGCGGCGGTACGGGCGGCGTCGGCGAGGCGGACGCCGATCACGCCGTACGCCCAGATCGCCGCGTACTCGGCGGTGAGGGCGGCGGCGAGCGCCTCGGCGGGCCCGGCGGGGGCGGTACGCGGGATCACTTCAGCGCCTCCACGTGGGTCGCCCGGGCGGCGGCGATGGAGCCGAGCAGCGCGGCCCGCTCGGCCGGCGCCGCCGCGCACGCCTTGGCCGCGTTGTCCCGGCCCATCCGCTCGGCCTCGCGCAGCCCGGCCAGCGGGTCGGCGGGCTCCGCGGCGCCGGACGCCTCCGGCGTGCCGGTCGGCGCGGCGGACGGCGCTGGGCGGCCGATCACCCGGCGCAACTCGTCGGCGTGGGCCTGGTGGGCGTCGGCGATCGGGGTGAGCCGGTCGGCCAGGGCCGGGTCCGTGGCGGCGGCGGCCCGGTGCCGGGCGGCCAGCGCGGCGGACTCGGCCGCCAGCGGCTCGAGCGGATCGGGCGGCGGCGGCTTGTCGTCGTCGCGGTCGAAAAGATCACAGCCGGTCAGCGGTACGGCCGCACCGCCGACCACCACCAGCGCCCCGGCGCGCAGCACGTTTCGCCGGGAATATCCCGGTGCACCGTTGCGCTGTGTTGTTCTGCCCGTCGCCACCAGACAAGTCAACACCATCCGTGGCCGGCCGTGGGCCACCGGCGTCGGTGCGCCGCCCGGTCCGTCACCCGCCGCGCGCGTTACGCTCTGCGCAGCCACCGGGCGCGATCGCCCCGGTGGCGTGCCGGCATGGCGGGCCGACCCGGCCCGGAGCCAGATCAGGAGAAGGGGCGCCAGATGACGCAGCGTGGCCGTGCCACCAGGCCGACCGGGCCGTCCGGGCGACCCCGGCGGGCCGACGGGCCCCGTGGTGGGGACCGGGCCGGCGCACCGCGCGGCGGTGACCTCGGCGCCCGGCGCGCGCGGCTGCGCGAGGTGATCGAGCCCGTGGTCGACGGCGCCGGCTACGACCTGGAGGACCTCTCGGTCTCCCGGGCCGGCCGACGGCACGTGGTACGCGTGATCGTGGATGCCGACGGCGGGATCAACCTGGACGCCGTCGCGGACATCTCCCGGGCGGTCTCCGCGGCGTTGGACGCCGCGGAGGAGGCCGGTGGCGACATCGTGGCCGGGGAGTACCAGCTCGAGGTCAGCTCGCCGGGCGTGGACCGCCCGCTCACCCTGCCTCGGCACTGGCGGCGCAACGTCGGCCGGCTGGTCAAGGTGACCGTGCGTGGCGCGACGGCGCTGCCCGAGCAGCGGGCCGCCGGGGACCGGCAGGTCACCGGCCGGGTGGTCGAGGCCGACGACGAGCGCGTGGTGCTGGAGACGGACGCCGGCCGCGCGGAGCACCGCTACGCCGACCTCGGACCCGGTCGGGTCCAGGTCGAGTTCACCCGCCTCGACGAGATCGACGAGGCGGACGAGTTCGACGACGCGGACGAAACCGGCGAAACCGGCGAAACCGGCGAAACTGACGACATCGACGACGAAGATGATGTGGAGGACGAGGAGAGGTGAACATCGACCTCGCGGCGCTGCGCGCACTCGAGCGCGAGCGGGAGATCCCGTTCGACACGATCCTCGCGGCGATCGAGACCGCGTTGCTGACCGCTTACCGGCACACCGAGGGCGCCGAGGCGCACGCCCGGGTGGAGATCGACCGGAAGACCGGGGCCGCCCTGGTCTACGCCCAGGAGTTGGACGACGACGGCACCGTGGTGCGGGAATGGGACGACACCCCGCACGACTTCGGCCGGATCGCCGCCATGACGGCCAAGCAGGTGATCCTCCAGCGGCTGCGGGAGGCCACCGACGAGGTGCACTTCGGCGAGTACGTCGGCCGCGACGGTGACCTGGTCACCGGCGTGGTGCAGGCGCACGAGGCGCGCACCGAGAAGGGCATCGTCAGCGTCGACCTGGGCAAGCTGGAGGGCGTCCTGCCCCAGTCCGAGCAGGTCCCCGGCGAGCGGTACACGCACGGCGAGCGGATCCGCTGCGTCGTGGTGCACGTGGCGAAGGGAATGCGCGGTCCGCAGATCACGTTGTCCCGTTCGCACCCGGCACTGGTGAAGAAGCTCTTCGCGCTGGAGGTGCCGGAGATCGCCGACGGCACCGTGGAAATCGGCGCGATCGCCCGTGAGGCGGGTCACCGTACGAAGATCGCGGTGCGCTCCACCACCCCGGGCGTGAACCCCAAGGGCGCCTGTATCGGCCCGATGGGGCAGCGGGTCCGGGCGGTGATGAGCGAGCTGCACGGTGAGAAGATCGACATCATCGACTGGTCGGACGACCCGGCCACCTTCGTCGGGAACGCGCTCTCCCCGGCCAAGGCGCTGCGGGTCGAGGTGGTCGACCTGGCCAGCCGGACGGCCCGGGTGACCGTGCCGGACTTCCAGCTCTCCCTGGCGATCGGCCGGGAGGGGCAGAATGCCCGGCTTGCCGCCCGACTGACCGGTTGGCGGATCGACATCCGCTCCGACGCGGAGCAGACCGAGACGGCCGGCCGGGGCGCAGCTGATCACGTGCCGGAGCCGGGCGGCGCGATCTCGAGCAGCTAGGGGTAGACTTTCTCCAGTGGTACGACGCGCGCTACCGGAGCGCACCTGTGTGGGCTGCCGGAGACGTGCGCCGGCCAGCGAACTGCTGCGGATCGTCGCGATCGGCGACGAGGCTGGTTACAGCCTCCGGCCCGATCCGGCCCGCAGACTGCCGGGTCGGGGAGCGAACATGCACCCGGATCCGGCCTGCTTCGCGCAGGCGATGCGCCGCCGCGCCTTCGGGCGGGCACTGCGTATCACCGGGGTCGTCGATCACGGTGAGCTGGCGGAGCATGTTGACGCGCCAACCACTACGTCCGGTCAGCCCGACCGGGCGAGGGTCGCTAGCAAGGTAGGACGACCGACATGAGCACACGATGAAGTCCCTGAAATGACCAGGCTTCAAGTGCACGAGTGAGGTCGCTGCGGGTACTGCCCGCACGACCTCGGAGTGAGGAGTGCAGTGGCAGGTAAGGCCCGCGTACACGAGCTGGCAAAAGAGCTCGGGGTCGAAAGCAAGACCGTTCTCGCCAAGCTGAAGGAAATGGGCGAGTTCGTCAAGTCCGCGTCCAGCACCGTCGAGGCGCCCGTCGCCCGACGGCTGCGTGGCGCATTCGTCGCGTCCGCCGGTGGCACTTCGGCGCCGGCCGCCCCCGCGGCGGCCGCGTCCGCTCCGGCGGCGACCCCGACGCCGTCCCCGACCCCGGGTGCCCCCCGGGTCTCGGCCAAGCCGATGCCGCCCCGGCGGCCGGCCGCGCCGACCCCTGGACCGAAGCCCAAGGGCCCGGTCCCCAGCCCGCCGCAGCCGGCGACCCCGGTCGCCAAGCCGGCGAGCGCGCACGACATCGAGGTGGCGGCCGCCGAGGCGCGCGCCGCTGCCCTCAAGGCTGAGCAGGAGGCCGCGGTCAAGGCCGCGCAGGCCGCCCGCCAGCAGCAGCGGGAGAACGTCCGCCGGGAGCCTCCGGCCGAGGGCGGTCCCCGTCCGGGTCCGGCTCCGCGTCCGGGTCCGAACGCGGTGCCGCCGCGTCCGGGTACCCCGGCCGCCGGTCGTCCCGGTGGCCCGACCCCGGGCCCGGGTGCCCGGCCGGGCGGTCGTCCGCCGGCGCGCGGCGCCGGTAACAACCCGTTCGGTATTCAGGGTGGCCAGCAGCAGCGGCCCCCGGCTGCCGGCGGTCCCCGGCCGAGCCCGGCCGGCATGCCGCCGCGGCCCAGCCCGGCGTCCATGCCGCCGCGGCCCAGCCCGGCGTCCATGCCGACCCAGCGGCCCACCACGGGTCGCCCCGGCGGCCCCGGTGGCGGTCGTGGCGGCCCCGGTGGCGGCGCAGGTCGTCCCGGTGGCGCCGGCGCCGGCGGTGGCTTCCGTGGCGGTCCCGGTGGCGGCGGCGGTGGCGGTGGCTTCCGTGGCGGTCCCGGTGGCGGCGGCGGTGGCGGTGGCTACCGCGGTGGCCCCGGTGGTGCCGGCGGCGGTGCTCCCGGCGGCGGTTTCCGTCCGGGTGCCCCGGCTGGTGGCGGCGGTCGCCCTGGTGGCGGCGGTCGTGGTCGTGGCGGTGGCGCCGCGGGTGCCTTCGGGCGTCCGGGTGGTCGGCCGACCCGTGGTCGCAAGTCCAAGAAGCAGCGCAGACAGGAGTTCGACAACCTGTCGGCTCCGACCATGAGCTCGGGTGCTCCCCGGGGTCAGGGTCAGGTCGTCAGGCTCTCCCGTGGCGCCTCGCTGTCGGACTTCGCCGACAAGATCAACGCCAACCCGGGTTCGCTGGTCCAGGAGATGTTCAACCTGGGCGAGATGGTCACCGCGACCCAGTCCTGCTCTGACGAGACCCTGCTGCTGCTGGGTGAGCACCTCGGTTTCGACGTGCAGATCGTCAGCCCGGAGGACGAGGACCGCGAGCTGCTCGCGCAGTTCAACATCGACCTCGACGCCGTGGTCGCCGAGGAGCGCCTGGTCAGCCGTGCGCCGGTCGTGACCGTCATGGGTCACGTCGACCACGGTAAGACCAAGCTGCTCGACGCGATCCGCAAGGCGAACGTCGTGGCCGGCGAGGCGGGTGGCATCACCCAGCACATCGGCGCGTACCAGGTCCACGTCCCGCACGAGGGCGAGGACCGCGCGGTGACCTTCATCGACACCCCGGGTCACGAGGCGTTCACCGCCATGCGTGCCCGTGGTGCCCAGGTGACGGACATCGTGGTGCTGGTGGTGGCGGCCGACGACGGCGTGATGCCGCAGACCATCGAGGCGCTCAACCACGCCAAGGCGGCGGACGTGCCGATCGTGGTCGCGGTCAACAAGGTCGACAAGCCGGAGGCCAACCCGGACAAGGTCCGCCAGCAGCTGACCGAGTACGGGCTGGTCGCCGAGGAGTACGGCGGCGAGACCATGTTCGTCAACGTGGCGGCGAAGCCGGGCATCGGCATCGACGAGCTGCTCGAGGCGGTCCTGCTGACCGCCGACGCGTCGCTGGAGCTGACCGCTCCGATCGACGGGCCGGCGCAGGGTGTGGCGATCGAGGCGCACCTGGACAAGGGCCGCGGTGCGGTGGCGACGGTGCTGGTGCAGAAGGGCACCCTGCGGGCCGGCGACTCGATCGTCGCCGGTGGGGCGCACGGCCGGGTTCGGGCGATGCTCGACGAGAACGGCAACCAGGTCGCCGAGGCGGGTCCCGCCCGTCCGGTCCTGGTGCTCGGTCTGACCGCGGTGCCGGGTGCGGGTGACACCTTCCTGGCGGCCGAGGACGACCGGACGGTGCGCCAGATCGCCGAGCAGCGGCAGGCGCGGCGGCGGGCGGCTTCATTCGCCAACTCCCGTGGCCGGGCGACTCTCGAGACGCTCATGGAGCAGCTCAAGGAGGGCGAGAAGACCTCGCTCAACCTGGTGCTCAAGGGCGACGTCTCCGGTTCCGTGGAGGCGCTCGAGGACGCGCTGTTCAACCTCGACATCCCGGAGGAGGTCCAGCTCAGGATCATCCACCGGGGCGTGGGTGCGATCACCGAGAGCGACGTCATGCTCGCGAGCGCCTCGTCCGAGGCGGTCACGATCATCGGCTTCAACGTGCGGGCCGCCAACAAGGTTCGCGAGATCGCCGACCGCGAGGGCGTGGAGATCCGGTACTACACCGTGATCTACCAGGCCATCGAGGAGATCGACGCCGCGCTCAAGGGGCTGCTCAAGCCGGAGTACGAGGAGGTCGAGCTGGGCTCCGCGGAGATCCGCGACGTCTTCCGCTCGTCCAAGGTCGGCAACATCTCCGGCTGTATCGTCCGGTCCGGCGTCATCCGCCGCAACGCCAAGGCGCGGTTGCTGCGGGACGGGGCGGTCGTGGCGGACAACCTCACGGTCAGTTCGCTCAAGCGGTTCAAGGACGACGCGACGGAGGTCCGCGAGGGCTTCGAGTGTGGTCTGACCCTGGCCGGTTTCAACAACGTCCAGGCAGGCGACATCATCGAGACCTTCGAGATGCGGGAGAAGCCGCGCGCCTGATCCGACGGTGACACAGTGATCAAGGGGTTTACGCCGAAAGGCGTAAACCCCTTGATCATGTCTGGGGGTGCCCGTAATGTCCGGGGCGATGTTCACCGGAACCGCGATCTTCGACCTGCTGCTGCCGGGCGACTCCCGGTCGCTCAAGGCGAAAAGATCATATGTACGGCCGATCGTGGCGGCGCTGCGCCGCTTCGAGGTGTCGGCCGCCGAGGTGGGGGCGCTCGACCTGCACGGTCGGGCCCAGATCGGGGTGGCCGTGGTGGCCGCCGAGGCGGCACACGTCCGCGAGGTGCTCGACTCGTGCGAGCGCCTGGTGGCCGAGCGCCCCGAGGCCGAGCTGCTGTCGGTGCGCCGCCGGCTGTACGGCGAGGAGGACTGACGCCGGGACGTCCGTCGGCCCGGACGCGGGCCGGATCCAGGGTGGCCGTCGCCACCGGCAGCCCCGCACGACGGTCACGATCGCGCGGGTAGTGTTCGAGATGTCGGGCGGTCGGGCCCGGCGGCGCCCCGCGCTGCCGTTCCCGGCCGGAAGCAGGATGCCCTGGAGGTGGGGGAGATGACGGATCCGGCCAAGGTACGCCGGCACGCGGAGCGCATCCGTGAACTGGTCGCGTCGGTGGTGCGGAGCCAGATCAAGGACCCCCGGCTCGGGATGATCACCATCACCGACGCCCGGATCACCGCCGACCTGCGCGACGCCACGGTGTTCTACACGGTGCTCGGCGACGCGGCGGCCCAGTCCAGCACCGCCGCCGCGCTGGAGAGCGCCAAGGGCATGCTGCGCAGCACCGTGGGCAAGGCCCTCGGGCTGCGGCACTCGCCGACCCTGACCTTCGTCCTAGACGACGTGCAGGACCAGGTCAAGCACATCGACGACCTGCTCGCCGCGGCCCGCAACGCCGACGCCGAGGTGCAGCGGCTGGCCGCGAGCGCGAAGTACGCCGGCGAGGCCCAGCCGTACCGCCTCGAGGACGAGGTCGAGGACGCCGCCGCCGAGACCGGGGTTGCCGGGACCGAGGGCGAGCCGCGCGGCGGCGACCGCCCGTGACCGACGCCGCCGCGGGCGCCCCCGAGGCGCCCACCGGGGCCGAGTGGGCGGCCGCGGTCGCCGCGGTACGCCAACTCCCCGCCGACGCGCGGGTGCTGCTGATCTGCCACGTCAACCCGGACGGGGACGCGCTGGGCAGCATGCTCGGCTTCGGTCTGGGACTGCGCCGGCTGGGCGTACGACAGCTCCAGGCGACCTTCCCCGGGCCCCCGGAGGTGCCGGAGCCGTTCCGCTGGCTGCCCGGGCTCGACCTGCTGGTGCCGCAGGACGCCGCGTACCCGGATCCGGACCTGGTCATCTGCTTCGACGCGGCGAGCGAGTCGCGGCTGGGTGACCTGGTGGACCGGCTCGAGTCGGCGGGCACGGCGCTGGTGCTCGACCACCACGCCTCCAACACCCGCTTCGGCGGCATCAACCTGGTCGACCCGCACGCGGCGGCGACCTCGGTGGTCGCCGAGGGGCTGCTCGACCGGCTCGGCGTGTCGTTGGACGCGGAGATCGCCGCCTGTCTCTACGTCGCGCTGAGCACGGACACCGGCTCGTTCCGCTTCGAGGCGACCACCCCGGCGGTTCACGAGATGGCGGCCCGGCTGCTGGCCACCGGCATCCGACCGGGGGAGATCTCCCAGCGGATCTTCGACACCCGGCCGTTCGGCGCCGTCCGGCTCTTCGGCGAGGCGATCGGCCGGGCCCGCCTGGAGCCGGACGCGGCCGGCGGGCGCGGCCTGGTCTGGACGTACGCGACCTTGGACGACCTGGCCCGCCACGACCAGCCGCCGTACGTGCTGGAGGCGCTGATCGACTCGGTGCGCTGCACGGCCGAGGCGGACGTGAGCTGCGTGGTCAAGCAGGTGGCGCCCGGGGAGTGGGCGGTGTCGCTGCGGAGCAAGGGCGCGGTCGACGTGAGCCGAGTGGCGGTGGCGCTGGGCGGCGGCGGGCACCGGTTCGCCGCCGGGTTCACCGGTCGGGGCAGCGCCGACGAGGTGGTCGACCGGATCCGGGCCGAGCTCGACGGGGCGCTGCTCGCGGGCTGAGATCAGGGTCGACTCCGGGGTGTGGCGGTCTTCCCGCGTTCCGTGACGGTGAGGACAATCGGGTGATGGATCACCCCCGAGAGCTCACCGCCGAGGCGCCCCGAGCCTGGGACCGTCCCGTCGTCTCCGTACCGATGCTGATCTGCCTCTCCCTGGTCGGTGGGCAGCTGCCGTCCTTCTCCGCGCAGGCCAACCTCTACACCCTGGGCACCGGCGGGGCGCTGATCTGGCTCGGGCTGAACAACCGGGTGCCCCGGCGGCCCGCCCCCCGCCGGCTGGCCCCGGGCGCGGTCTGGTGGCTGCTGCCGGTGACCGTCTTCGGGGTCCTGGAGGGGGCGACGTTCGTGCTCTCGGTGGGCGACGAGTTCCCCACCTTCTCCCGGCTGGCGGATCCGCTGCTGGAGGACCATCTGGTCCGCTCCACGGCCTGGTTCGCCTGGCTGGCCGCGTTCTGGGGACTGGTGCGGCGATGATGCGCGCGCTGGCGATCGGTGGCTTCCTGACCGCGGTGCTGCTCTTCGTGGCGGTGGAGTGGGTGTCCCGGCGGGAGGGTTCCCGCGTCCCGTCGCTCGGCGACGTCTGCGCGTTCGTGATGCGGTACGAGGTCGGCCCGGTGCCGGTCGGGCGGATCGGCCTCTTCGGCTTCTGGTGGTGGCTGGGTTGGCACTTCCTGGCCCGGTGACCCGCCGCGTGTCCAAATGTCGGGAACACTGGGCAGTATGTGGACCTGAACGATAGCTTGGGTAAGGACCGGCGCCGCGCCGCGACGCAGGTCGTGGGCGGTGGCGCCGCACCAGGTGCCGCCTCCCTCCAGGGTCAGACCGACCCGGGCTCACGCTGCCAGGCGAGCCGCTCCGGTGATCCCGGACCGCTGCCGGGCGCTCAGCACGACCGCCCGTAGGGCCACCGTGCCGTGGTGGTCCGCACCCTGGAAGGGATCTCCCGATGGCGACCAAGCCCACCCGCAAGCCGCAGCCCGAGACCGCCGACGAGGCCCGCGAGCAGATGCGCCGCGCGCTGCAGACCTCGATGGACACCCGTCAGTGACGTACGCCGTCCGGCGGTGACGCCGCCGACGTCGCTCCGTCGCCAGCGTCACCGCCGCCCCGGCGCCCACGGCCGGCCCTCCGGCGCTACCGTCGCCCGGTGCGCCGCATCCTCATCGTCGGCAGCGCGGGCGCCGGCAAGAGCACCCTCGCCCGCGAGGTCGCCCGCCGGCTCGACCTCCCGCTGATCCACCTCGACCGGCACTACTGGCGGCCCGGCTGGGTCGCCTCCGGCGACGCCCGCTTCCGGGCCGAGGTCGCCGCGCTCGCCGCCCGCCCGGCCTGGGTGATGGACGGCACTACGGCGGCAGGCTCGACCTCCGCCTGCCCCGCGCCGACCTGCTGGTGCTCTGCGACCCGCCCCGGCTGCGCTGCCTCGCCCGGGTGCTCCGCCGCCGCTGGGCCCACCGCGCCGCACCCCGCCCCGACCTCCCCGACGGCTGCCCCGAGCGGATCGACCTGAAGTTCCTCCGCTACGTGTGGCGCTACCCCCGTCGCTCTCGGCCACGGGTCCTCGCCGCGGTCGCGTCGACCGCCCCCGACCTGCCGGTGGTCCGCCTCCGCACCCGCGCCGACCTCCACCAGTGGCTCACCACCCTCCCCCAACCCTGACCCCACGGCCCCCTCCCGCCCCCATGGGGCGTTGATCATGAAGTTGTTGTCGCCCGCGCCGGCGTGTCGTGACAACAACTTCATGATCACCGGGGCGGGCGGGCGGGCCGGGAGAGGGGAGGGGGGAGGGGGGTAAGCGGCGGGGTGGGGTTGCGGCCGTTACGGGGGGCGTGTCAGGATCGGCGGCGATGAGTCAGACCGTCGCCAACGCCGCCGCGTCCCGTGCCGCCTCGCCGCGGCGGATCGCGGCGCTCGCCCTGCCGGCGCTCGTGGTGCTCGCCGCCGAGCCGCTCTACGTCCTGGTCGACACGGCGGTGGTCGGGCACCTGGGCCGGGTTCCGCTCGCCGCGCTCGCCGTCGGCGGGACGGTGATGACCCTGACCGCCTGGCTCGGCACCGTCGTCGCGTACGGCACCACCGGGCGGTCGGCGCGGCGGTTCGGGTCGGGCGACCGGGCCGCCGCGGTGGCCGAGGGCGTGCAGGCGTCCTGGCTCGCCCTGGCCGTCGGGGTGCTGGTGGCGCTCGCCATGCAGGTCGGCGGCGGGGCGTTGGCGCGTACCCTCGTCGGCAGCGCGGGCGAGGTGGCCGGCGCGGCCGCGCAGTGGCTGCGGATCGCGGCCCTGGGCGCGCCCGGACTGCTGCTTGCCGCCGCCGGCAACGGCTGGCTGCGCGGCATCCAGGACACCCGGCGGCCGCTGCTCTTCGTGCTCGCCCCCAACCTGCTCTCCGCCCTGCTCTGCCCGCTGCTGGTCTACCCCGCCGGGCTCGGCCTGGCCGGCTCGGCGGTGGCGAACGTGGCCGCGCAGACCATCTCCGGCGGCCTCTTCGCCGCGGCGCTGATGCGCGAGCGGGTCTCCCTGCGGCCCCGGCCGCGACTGATCCGGCAGCAGCTCGTGCTCAGCCGGGACCTGCTGATCCGCGGCGTCGCTTTCCAGGCGAGCTTCCTCTCCGCCACCGCCGTCGCGGCCCGGTTCGGCGCCGCCGCCGTCGGCGCCCACCAGATCGCGCTCCAGCTGTGGTTCTTCACCGCCCTGGTGCTGGACGCGCTGGCCATCGCCGCCCAGGCGCTGATCGGCGCCGCGCTCGGCGCCGGCGACGCGGCCGGCGCCCGCGCCCTCGCGCGCCGGATCGCCCTGCTCGGCGGCGCCTGCGGCGTCGCCTTCGCGGTGCTGATCGCCGCCGGCGCCGGCGTCGTGCCGTCCTGGTTCAGCTCCGACCCCCAGGTACGCGAGCAGGCGATGGTGGCCTGGCCGTGGTTCGTCGCGTTGCAGCCGATCGGCGGGGTGGTCTTCGCCCTCGACGGCGTGCTGATCGGCGCGGGGGACGTCCGCTACCTGCGCAACCTGACCATCGTGGCGGCGCTGGGCGGGTTCCTGCCGGCGATCTGGCTCGCCTACGGGCTCGGCCTCGGCCTCGGCGGGATCTGGGCCGGACTGACGCTCTTCGTGGTGCTCCGGCTGGCCGCGCTGCTGCTGCGGCTGCGCTCCGGCGGCTGGGCGGTGGTCGGCGCGGTCCGCTGAAGTCCGCGTTGCTCGTGGTGGCCCGCGGACACTGTGGTGCTCGTCGGGGAACGCCGGTGACTCAGCAGGTGTCCGGGATGTCCAGGGAACGGTTCGGATCGAACATCGCGTCCGGGTCCTCGGTGGCGACCGGTCCGCCGTAAGTCGGCGCGCCCACGTCGAGCAGCCCCTTGTCGAAGGCCGCGCAGTCGATGTTCGAGGCGTAGGAATCCGAATCCTGGAGCCAGAGTCCGACCGAGGCGGATTCGACGTCGTCGGGGTGCGGCACGTGCCAGAGCAGCGTGTCGTGCACCACCACCACGCCGTCGCCGGGCGCCGCGCCGGTGCTCTGGAAGGCGTACGCCCAGGCGAAGTTGGTGGTCACCTCCAGCACCCGGATGCCGTCGGAGTCCCGGGTCGCCCGGTAGGTGACCGTTCCTTTGACCCGGGGCTGGTGCTTCGTCAGCCGGGCTCCCGGTGCGAGCCGGGTGGCGTAACTGGCGAACACGGCGGAGTCGAAGTCCTCGCGCATCCCAGCCCGGGCGTCCGGGGCGAACTGCCGGATCAGCGGTTCCGGGTCCTCGGACGTCATGAAGGCGCGGTCCAGCCGGGCAGTCACCAGGGCGGCGCGGACCTTCCTCAGCCCGGCCGACGCCTGCTTGGCGGTGAAGTTGCCGGTCCGCTTCGCTGGCGGCAGGGTGATGCCGGCAGCCCCATCGGGGAACGCCTCGGCGGGCGTGCCCGCGAAGGGCCCGGCCGCTGCGGGAGCGCTGGCTGCGCTGGTCGCCTGGACCCCGGCCGGCTGAGTGATCGTCGGGTATGCGGCGGGGCCATCGCCCACCTTCTCGAAGAACCGGTAGCCGACGGTGCCGACGACCGCGAAGAGGCCGAGGACCAGCAGCGCGGCGACCCCGGCGAGCAGTTTGGCGCTGTGCCGTTCCCAGCCCAGGCGGAGCCGCTCGGCGCGCGTCACCTCGTGCTCCACTTGGGGCTGGCGCATCCAGTCGGGCACCCTCACCGGTTCCTCGGCGGGGGTGAAGAGCTCGTCGAGGCGGGGCGACGGCTCGGGGATCGGCTGGTCGGTCATTCCGGATCCAAGGTCAGACGCGATGCGGGCGCATGATCTTCGCATCCCGCGGCCCGTCGTGGTGTCCCCTGCGGGCGGCCGCAGCGCTTCTGGCAGGCTTGACGGTCGTGAGCACAGACGGACTGATCGTGGTCGACAAACCCGGCGGCATGACGTCGCACGACGTGGTGGCGCGGATCCGGCGGCTGGCGCGGACCCGCCGGGTGGGGCACGGGGGCACGCTCGACCCGATGGCCACCGGCGTGCTGGTGATCGGGGTCGGTCGGGCCACCCGGCTGCTCACCTACGTCATCGGCGCCGGCAAGAGCTACACCGCGACGATCCGGCTCGGCCAGTCCACGATCACCGACGACGCCGAGGGCGACGTGATCGCCACGACGCCGGCCGGCACGGTGACCGACGAGGCGGTGCGCACCGCGCTCGCCGCGCTGACCGGGGAGATCGACCAGGTGCCGAGCGCCGTCAGCGCCATCAAGATCAACGGCGAGCGGGCGTACAAGCGGGTCCGCGAGGGGGAGAGCGTCGAGCTGCCGGCCCGCCGGGTCACCATCTCCCGGCTGGACGTCCGCTCGATCCGTCGGGACCAGACTGACGTGGTGGACGTGGACGTGGACGTTACCTGCTCGTCCGGGACGTACATCCGGGCCATCGCCCGGGACGTCGGCCTGGCGCTGGGGGTCGGTGGCCACCTGACGGCGCTGCGGCGGACGGCGGTGGGCGACTTCACCCTGGCCGAGGCGGCCACCCTCGACGAGCTGGAGCAGCGCGCGCCGGAGGTGGTCAACCTGCCGCTCGACGCCGCCGCGGACCGGTACTTCCCGCGCCGCGACGCCACCCCCGACGAGGCGAGGATCCTGTCCCACGGCGGGCCGCTGGACCCGGCCGGCATCACCGGGCCGTACGCCGTCTTCGGCCCGGACGGCCTGATCGCTATCGTCAGCGAGCGGGACGGGCGGGCCCGCGCGGAGATCGTGCTCGCCCCGGCCTGACAGCCGGCCGCGGAGCGACCCGGCCGGCGCGGGCCGGCGGGACAGCAGGGGAGGAGCGGCATGCAGCGGTGGCGGGGGTACGAGGCGGCGCCCGGTGGTTGGGGGCGGTCGGTCGTCACCATCGGCGTCTTCGACGGCGTGCACAAGGGGCACCAGGCGACCATCGGCCACGCCGTGGCGCGCGCCCGCGAGCTGGGCGTCAAGTCGGTGGTGGTGACCTTCGACCCGCACCCGGCGGAGGTGGTCCGCCCCGGCTCGCACCCCGCCGTGCTGACCGAGCCGGCCCGCAAGGCCGAGCTGATCGAGGCGCTCGGCGTCGACGTGCTGTGCGTGGTGCCGTTCACCCCGGACTTCTCCCGGCTGCCGGCCGAGGAGTTCGTGCACGACATCCTGGTCGAGCACCTGCACGCCGCCCTGGTCGTGGTCGGCGCCAACTTCCGGTTCGGGCACCGGGCCGCCGGTGACGTGGCCCTGCTGGAGCGGCTCGGCCGGACCTTCGGCTTCGGGGTGGAGGGCGCCCCGCTGGTCGCCGAGGCGGGCACCGTCTTCTCCTCCACGTACATCCGCTCCTGCGTCGACGCGGGCGACGTGGTGGCGGCGGCCGGCGCGCTGGGCCGCCCGCACCGGGTGGAGGGCGTGGTGGTCCGCGGCGATCAGCGCGGGCGTGAGCTGGGTTACCCCACCGCCAACCTGCTCTGCCACCGGTACGCGGCGATCCCCGCCGACGGCGTGTACGCCGCCCGGCTGGTGCGCCGGGGGCAGCGGGAGCCGCTCGCGGCAGCGGTCTCGATCGGCACCAACCCGACCTTCTCCGGCCGGGAGCGCCGAGTGGAGGCGTACGCGCTGGACTTCAGCGGCGACCTGTACGGCGAGCGGCTGGCCCTGGACTTCGTCGCGCACCTGCGCGAACAGCGGACGTACGACGCGATCGAGCCGCTGGTCGCCCAGATCGCCGAGGACGTGGAGCGGACCCGCCGCGCGCTCGGCTGAGCGTCCCGCCAACCCGCCGCGCGGCCCTTCGCCGGGCGGTACCGCCTCGGGCTGGTAGGCTGGCGGGGACGTCGGCTGACCGACGTGGGGCCTCGCGTGCCTGCACGACGCCGCGGGTGCGAGGTTCGTCCGTCTCCGGTCCTCCGGACCTCGACGACGGACATCAGTGATCAACCCATCGAAACAGGGAGAACATGGCGCTCGACCAGGAAGCCAAGGCCAAGATCCGCTCGGAGTACGCGACCGCCGAGGGCGACACCGGTTCGCCGGAGGTGCAGGTCGCGGTCCTCACCAAGCGGATCGCCGAGCTCACCGAGCACCTGAAGGTGCACAAGCACGACCACCACAGCCGCCGTGGGCTGCTGCTGCTGGTCGGCCGTCGCCGTCGGCTGCTCAACTACGTCCAGAAGAAGGACATCAACCGCTACCGGTCGCTCATCGAGCGGCTCGGCCTGCGCCGATGACGTGACGGGGGAGTGGCCACTCGGCCGCTCCCCCGTTCCGGTACCACAGAAGAACAGGGCCCGCGCGACCACCCGACAGGGAGCCGGTCAGCGTACCGGTCTCCGGTAGTGGCCCCCGGGAATCCCGGCATCATGCCGGCCACCCGGGCGCTTCGATCGAAGACCGGCCGTCTGAGCAGCTCCTCAGTGTCGTGGGACCCACGAAGCGAAGGAGCACTACAGCACATGACCGAGACCAACCTCGGCACGGAATCCCGCACCGCCGTGATCGACAACGGGTCCTTCGGCACCCGTGAGATCACCTTCTCCACCGGCAGGCTGGCCCGCCAGGCCGCCGGCTCCGTCGTCGCCCAGCTGGGCGAGACGGTGGTCCTCTCCGCCACCACCGCCGGCAAGCAGCCGAAGGAGCAGTTCGACTTCTTCCCGCTGACCGTCGACGTCGAGGAGCGGATGTACGCCGCGGGCCGGATCCCCGGCTCGTTCTTCCGCCGCGAGGGCCGCCCCAGCGAGGACGCGATCCTCACCTGCCGGCTGATCGACCGGCCGCTGCGCCCGTCGTTCGTCAAGGGCCTGCGCAACGAGGTCCAGGTCGTCGAGACGATCCTCGCGCTCGACCCGCAGCACCCGTACGACGTCGTGGCGATCAACGCTGCCTCGATGTCGACCAAGCTCTCCGGCCTGCCGTTCTCCGGCCCGATCGGGGCCACCCGGATGGCGCACATCGACGGCCAGTGGGTCGCCTTCCCGACCCACGAGGAGCTGGCCCGGGCCACCTTCGACATGGTGGTGGCCGGCCGCACCCTGCCGGACGGCGACGTCGCGATCATGATGGTCGAGGCCGAGGCCACCAACCACACCGTGGCGCTGGTCGCCGGCGGCGCCCCCGCCCCGACCGAGGAGGTCGTCGCCAGCGGCCTGGAGGCCGCCAAGCCGGCCATCCGCGAGCTGTGCCGGGCGCAGAGCGAGCTGGCCGAGGTTTCCGCCAAGCCGGTCGCCGAGTTCCCGGTCTTCCTGGACTACCAGGACGACGCGTACCAGGCGGTGGCCGACCTGGCCCGCGCCGACGTCGCCGAGGCCCTCCAGATCGCCGGCAAGGCGGTCCGCGAGGAGGCCCTGGACGCGATCAAGGCCCGCGTGCAGGAGGAGCTCGGCCCGCGCTTCGAGGGTCGGGAGAAGGAGCTCAACGCCGCCTTCCGGTCGCTGACCAAGTCCGAGGTCCGCAACCGGGTGCTGCGCGAGCAGGTCCGCATCGACGGCCGCGGCCCGCGCGACATCCGTCCGCTGACCGCCGAGGTCGGCGTGCTGCCGCGGGTGCACGGCTCGGCGCTGTTCGAGCGGGGCGAGACCCAGATCCTGGGCGTCACCACGCTGAACATGCTGCGCATGGAGCAGACGCTGGACACCCTCGCCCCGGAGAAGTCCAAGCGCTACATGCACAACTACAACTTCCCGCCGTACTCGACCGGTGAGACCGGTCGGGTCGGTTCGCCGAAGCGGCGCGAGATCGGCCACGGCGCTCTCGCCGAGCGGGCGCTGATCCCGGTGCTGCCGTCGCGCGAGGAGTTCCCGTACGCCATCCGGCAGGTCTCCGAGGCGCTCGGCTCCAACGGCTCCACCTCGATGGGTTCGGTCTGCGCCTCGACGCTGGGCCTGCTGTCGGCCGGTGTGCCGCTGAAGGCGCCGGTCGCCGGCATCGCCATGGGCCTCATCTCCGACGAGGTCGAGGGCAAGACCCAGTACGTGACGCTGACCGACATCCTCGGCGCCGAGGACGCGTTCGGCGACATGGACTTCAAGGTCGCCGGCACCCGGGACTTCGTCACCGCGCTGCAGCTCGACACCAAGCTCAACGGCATCCCGTCGGACGTGCTGGCCGCCGCGCTGCAGCAGGCGCACGAGGCCCGGCAGACCATCCTCGACGTGATGCAGCGGGCGATCGAGGCGCCGGCCGAGATGTCGGACTACGCGCCGCGGGTCACCACCGTCAAGATCCCGGTCGACAAGATCGGCATGGTGATCGGCCCGAAGGGCCAGACCATCAACGCCATCCAGGACGAGACCGGCGCCGAGATCTCCATCGAGGACGACGGCACGATCTACGTCGGCGCGACCAACGGCCCGTCGGCCCAGGCCGCGGTGGAGCGGATCAACGCGATCGCCAACCCGACGCTGCCGAAGCTCGGCGACCGGTTCCTCGGCACCGTGGTGAAGACCGCCGCGTTCGGCGCCTTCATCTCGCTGCTGCCGGGCCGCGACGGCCTGCTGCACATCTCCAAGGTGGGCGACGGCAAGCGGGTCGAGAAGGTCGAGGACTTCCTCAACGTCGGCGACCGGGTCGAGGTGGAGATCGCGGACATCGACGCCCGCGGCAAGATCTACCTGGACAAGGTCCGCCCGGAGGGTGCCGAGGCGCCGGCCGTCGGCGAGGCCGCCGGTGGCGAGCGCCCGGCCGGCCGGGACCGCGGCGACCGGGGTCCGCGGGACCGCGGCGACCGGGACCGCGAGCGCGGCAGCCGTGGCCCGGAGCGTGGCGAGGGCGGCCAGGGCGGCGGCGAGGGTGGCGAGGGCGGCGAGCGTCCGCGCCGCCGGACCCGGCACAGCTGAGCAGTGACCGGCCGGGTGGGGACGCGGTCCCCGCCCGGCCGGCTCGTGACACCCGCACCACCCACCCCTCGTCGAAGTGAGAGCAGGTTTCCGTGAGTCGGGCCCAGCGTTCGTCTTTTCCTGCGGGTCGACGGGGGGTGGCGGCGTCCGGTGCCGTCCGGCACGCCACCGGGTCGCAGCCCGGGCGCGCCGGTGGGTCGGCCCGGGCGGTCACCCGCACGCTGAGTGACGACCCGCTGGGCGGCACGGTACGCCGTACCGTGCTCCCCAGCGGTCTGCGCGTGCTGACCGAGGCGATCCCGGCGATGCGCAGCGTCTCCTTCGGCATCTGGGTGGCGGTCGGCTCCCGCGACGAGACCGGGCCGCAGGGCGGCGCCGCGCACTTCCTGGAGCACCTGCTGTTCAAGGGCACCAGGAAGCGGACCGCGCTGGAGATCTCCTCGGAGATCGAGGCGGTGGGCGGCGAGACCAACGCCTTCACCACCAAGGAGTACACCTGCTACTACGCGCGGGTGCTCGACGAGGACCTGCCGCTCGCCATCGACGTGATGTGCGACGCGGTCGCCGACTCGCTGCTGGAACCGGCCGACGTGGAGACCGAGCGGGGCGTCATCCTCGAAGAGATCGCCATGCACGACGACGAGCCCGGCGACGAGGTGCACGACCTGTTCGCCCGGGCCGTCTACGGCGACCACCCCCTCGGCCGGCTGATCTCCGGCACCGAGGAGACGGTCACCCCGATGACCCGCCGGCAGATCCAGAGCTTCTACCGGCGCCGCTACACCCCGCCGCAGATCGTCATCGCCGCCGCCGGCAACCTCGACCACGCCACCGTGGTCAAGCTGGTCCGCCAGGCCCTGCGCGGCACCCCGCTGGAGGGCGACCCGGCGGTACCGGCCCCGCACCGCCCGGCCACCCCGGCCGTACGCACCAGGCCGGCCGCCACCCTGGTCGAGCCGAAGGAGACCGAGCAGGCGCACGTCATCCTCGGCTGCCCCGGCATCGACCGCACCGACGAGCGGCGCTTCGCCCTCGGCGTGCTGAACAACGTCCTCGGCGGCGGGATGTCCAGCCGCCTGTTCCAGGAGATCCGGGAGCGGCGCGGCCTGGCCTACTCGGTCTACTCCTACGCCAGCCAGTACGCCGACAGCGGCCTCTTCGCGGTCTACGCCGGCTGTGCGCCGGGCAAGGTGGACGAGGTGCTGGAGCTGACCCGGGCGGAGCTGGCCCGGGTGGCCGCCGACGGAATCACCGCCGACGAGCTGGCCCGGGGCAAGGGCATGTCGAAGGGCTCCTTCGTGCTGGGCCTGGAGGACACCGGCTCGCGGATGAGCCGGCTGGCCAAGGGGGAGCTGCTCTACGGCGACCTGATGCCGGTGGACGAGCTGCTCGCCCGGGTCGACGCGGTCACCCTGGACGACGTGAACGGTCTCGCCGCCGAGCTGCTCGCCCGGTCGATGTCGCTCGCCGTGGTCGGCCCGTTCGGCGAGAACGACTTCACCGCCTGAGCCCCGCCCCGCCGGTGACCAGGCGTGGGACGTGCCAGCTCGCGGTCACCGCCGCGCCGGCGGCCACGACGTGGCGCAAACCGGAGTGGACCCTGGCAGGTGGGTGGTCCCGGCGGGTGATGCCGTCCCGATTGGGATAGGTTGTGCCCCGTGACTGACGAGCAGGAGAAGAGCCCGACCGAGCCGATCCGGGTCGGTGTGCTGGGTGCCCGCGGCCGGATGGGCATGGAGGTCTGCAAGGCGGTCGACGCAGCCCCCGACATGGACCTGGTGGCGATGATCGACCAGGGCGACTGGCTGTTCAACGCCTCCGACGCGGGCGCCGAGGTGGTCGTCGACTTCACCACCCCGGACGCCGTCATGGACAACCTGCACTGGTGCATCGACCAGGGCATCAACGCCGTGGTGGGCACCACCGGCTTCACCGAGCAGCGGCTGGAGCGGGTGCGCGGCTGGCTGGAGCGCAAGCCCGGCGTGGGCGTGGTGATCGCCCCCAACTTCGGCATCGGCGCGGTGCTGATGATGCAGTTCGCCGCCCGCGCGGCCCGGCACTTCGAGTCGGTCGAGATCATCGAGCAGCACCACCCACGCAAGCTGGACGCCCCGAGCGGCACGGCGACGCACACCGCGCGGCGGATCGCGGCGGCCCGCGCCGAGGCCGGCCTCGGTCCCGTGCCGGACGCCACCAAGGACGAGGTGCCGGGCGCGCGCGGCGCCGAGATCGACGGGATCCGCGTCCACGCGGTCCGGGCCACCGGGCTGGTCGCCCACCAGGAGGTGCTCTTCGGCACCACCGGCGAGACGCTGACCATCCGGCACGACTCGTACGACCGCGCCTCCTTCATGCCCGGCGTGCTGCTGGCCGTCCGCGCGGCGCGCCACCGCCCGGGCCTGACCGTCGGCCTGGACGCCCTGCTCGACTGACGCCGCGCCGCCCGGCCCCGCCGCCCGGCCGCCGGCCTGCCGCTGCTCGGCCGGGTCGGCGGCAGGGCGGACCGGCATGGCGCGTCGGGCGCGACCGGGCAGGTGCGCAACGGCGATCAAGCACGGCAGCCGGTCCACGGTGCACGCTGGAGCCATGACCACGACGGACGGGCTGACCAGCATCCTCGACCGGGTGCAGACCGGTCTCGACGACCCGGCGATCAGCCCGGCCGATCTCGCCGCTCGTGCCCACCTCTCCCGCTTCCACTTCGACCGGCTGGTCGCCGCGGCGACCGGGGAACCCCCGGGCGCCCTGCGGCGCCGGCTGCTGCTCGAGCGGGCGGCCCACCGGCTCATCACCAGTGACCGCACCATCCTGGACATCGCGGTCGAGGCCGGGTACGGCTCGCACGAGGCGTTCACCCGCGCCTTTCTCCGCTCGTACGGGGCGACCCCCACGGCCGTGCGACGGCGCCCGCCGCTCACCTTCCGGGAGCTGGAGCTGCCCTGCCCCAGCGGCGTCCACTTCCAACCCCCCGGCGGCCTGCGGCTGCCGGCCGCGCACCAGGAGACTCCGATGAACGTGCTGCAGCAGCTGGTCGACCACCACGTCGAGACCCTGACCGCGATCATCGACCGCGCCGCCCGGCTGGACGAGGAGATCCTCGACCGGCCCGTGACCGTCTCGGTCGAGACCATCGACGATCGGCCCACCCTCCGCTCGTTGATCAACGCGATGGTCACCCAGGAGGAGCACTGGCTGTCGGCGCTGCGCGGCGGCGGCTGGCCCGACGAGAGCGACCGGTCGATCGGCGGTCTGGCGGCCCGGCACGCGGTGGCCGGCCGGGACTACCGGGCCTTCGTCGCGCAGACGCTGGCCGCCGGCACCCTCGCCGACACGTTCGTCGACACCACCTGCACACCGCCGACCACCCACACCCTCGGCGGCACCATCGGCCACGTGATCACCTTCGCGGCCGTCCGCCGTACGCTCGCCATCGGCGCGCTGCACACCGCGGGCGTCACCGACCTGGGCGCGGGCGACCCCCGGCCGTACCTGGACGCCCGGGCCGGCTGAACCCGGCCGGCGGTGGCGGCCGAAAGCGGTCGCCGGCGGCCGGGTCACCGCCTAGGCTTCCCCCGGTGATGATCGATTCTGGGCTGCGCGACCGGGCCGGCCGTCACGTCACCCTGCGGCCGGTGGGCGACGGGAACTGGCGGGCCGTCGCCGACATCGCGCCCCGCGACGACCAGCGCGGCTGGGTGCCCGCCCTGGCCGCCCGGTACCTGGTGCTGACCATGCGCTCGGATGTCTGGACCTCGCTGGCCGTGGTCGCCGACGAGACGGTGGTCGGGCACGTCATGTGGGGCGTGGACGACGACGGCTCCCGCTGGATCGGCGGCATGGTGATCGACGCCGCGGAGCAGGACCGGGGCGTGGGGCGGGCCGCCGTCCGCACCCTCGCCGACTGGTTGTCCGCCCAGGACGGCGGCAGCGTCGTGCGGCTGTCGTACCACCCGGAGAACGTCCCCGCCGCCCGCCTCTACACCTCCCTGGGCTTCACCCCCACCGGCGCCATGGAGGACGACGAACTCGTCGCCGAACGAACCCCACCCTCCTGACCCACCCCGCACGTGATCATGAAGTTGTCGCCGCGACCCGCCGGGGCGGGTGGCGACACCTTCATGATCGACGGCGTGGGGCGGTGGTCAGCGGGGGGTGGGGGAGGTGCGGGCCGGGGCGCGGCGGGGGGTGGGGATGGTCGGGGTTGAGCGGGGGGGTCGTGTCGAGCGTGAGGCCGCGAGGAAGGCCGGTGACCGTCGGGTGGCCGGAGCGGTCGACGTGGACGTCGACCGGGGCGCCGGCGACGCGGAACCGGTTGACCGCGAGCGCGCCCAGCTCCGGGCCGGCCAGCGGTCGTACCGCCACCCGGCCGGCGGGCACGTCGGGGTAGAGCCCGATACCGGCCTGGACGAGCATGACCGCGGCCGCCGCCGACCAGGCCTGCGGCCGGCAGGCCGCCGGGTACGGCACCGGGCGGCCGACCAGCGCGCGGTCGTCCCCGCCGTAGAGCTGACCATCCTGTCGTTCCAGGGCTCCTGGAACGAGTTTCCGCACAGCCTGGTCGCGGTCGAGGGCGCCGACAAGGGCTGAGCGACCGGTGGGCGGTTCCCGGTCGCCCGGAAACCGCCCACCGGGGTTCACTTCTGCTCGATGACCGACAGGACGTTGCCGGCCGGGTCGGTGAACCACGCGATCGACGGCCCGTTGTCCCGCATGATCCCCTTGTCGTCCTGCGGCATGCCCTCGTAGCGCGCGAACCGTACGCCTCGCCCGGCCAGCTCGTCCACCGCGCGGTCGATGTCGTCCACCTGGAAGTTGAGGACGGTGTAGGTGGCCGGGACGTGATCGTCCTTCGGGTAGACCAGGACGTCCCGGTCCCCGGCCAGGTGCAGCGTCAGCAGGCCGCCCATCGCGTCGTCACGTGACACGCGCAGGCCGAGCGTGTCGGCGTAGAACTGCCGGGCCCGGTCGGCGTCGTCCACCGCGAAGCTGCTGAACGCCTTCGTGTCCTTGAACATGGTTCTCTCCTCCATGGTCGTGCCTGGTGTTCCTTGTGGTCAACGAGTCGGCTCGTTGCTGTCGGCTGGCTGCTCCCTCGACGCGTACGGCCGGATCGACCGGAACGCCAGCGCGGCCACCGCGGCGAGCGCGAGCAGCAGGACCGCCCCGTTGGTGGCGGTCACGGTCAGCCCGCCCGTGTACGCCGCCCGCGCCCCGTCGACCAGCGCCGCGCCGGTGGCGGCGGGCAGCTCGCCGGCCGCCGACACCGCCCCGGCCAGTCCGTCCCGGGCCTGTGTCGCCGCGTCGGCGGGCAGGCCGGCGGGGAGCGTGCGGTCCAGCTCGTCGCGGTAGACGGCGGCGCTCAGGCTGCCCAGCGTGGCCACGCCCAGCGCGATGCCGAGCTCCCCGCTGGACTCCGACATGGACGCCGCCGAGCCGGCCCGCTCCGGCGGTGCCGAGCCGACGATCAGGGTGGGCAGGGCCAGCACCGCCAGGCCGGTCCACTCGCGTCGGCCGGCCCCGGTCAGCGGCGTGGTCGCCGTGGTGTCCGCGGTCATCTCACTCCCTTGTCATGGCGTACCAGGGGTGGACGACCCGGCGGGCCGGAACTCATCGCCGGGCTCAGGGATCGAGGCGGAGCGGCAGCCCGAAGCGGGGGAAGAGACGCGGCTGGAGGAAGTGGGTGAGCCGGGAGATCCGGTCGCCGGAGAACTCCAGCAGCTGGATCGAGAACGCCTGGTGGCCGCCGGCCGGGTCGGGGCGGTACTGGGCGAGGGCGGTGCCGCCGTTGGCCGGCACCGGCACCAGCCGGGAACCGCGACAGCCGGCGCCCGGCCCGACCATCCAGCGCCCGATGTCGACCGCCCCGCGCAGCCACACCGGGTACGGCGGCATGCTGTGCACGGCGTCCTCCCGCAGCAGCGCGACCAGGGCGGCGATGTCGTACCGGGCGAAGGTGTCGACGTAACGGTCGAGCAGGTCGCGGTGTTCGTCGTCGAGGTCGGCCCCGGTGGGTCGGCCCGCCTCGCCGACGTCGGCCAGCGTCGCCCGGGCCCGCTGCAGGGCGCTGTTGACCGCCGGCACGCTGGCGTCGAGCAGCCCGGCGACCTCGTCGGCGTGCCAGCGCAGCACGTCCCGCAGGATCAGCACCGCGCGCTGCCGGGGCGGCAGGTGCTGCAGCGCGGCCACGAACGCCAGCCGGACCGACTCGCGGGCCACCGCCAGCTCCGCCGGGTCCCCGGGCAGCACCGCCGCGTCCGGGATCGGCTCCAACCAGTCGCCGACCGGCCCCGGTGCGCCGAGCGACGCCGCCACCGGCGCCGACGGGGCGCCGAGATCCATCGGCAGGGCCCGCCGCCCGCGGCTGCGGAGCTGGTCGAGGCAGACGTTGGTGACGATCCGGTAGAGCCAGGTGCGCAGGCTGGACCGGCCGTCGAAGCGGTCGAGGCCGCGCCAGGCCCGCAGCAGGGTCTCCTGTACGGCGTCCTCGGCGTCGAACGGGGAGCCGAGCATCCGGTACGCGTAGCCGGTCAGCTCGACCCGGAACTTGTCCAGATCGGTGCCCGTCCTCGCGGTCGCCGTGGTCATGGAGCCACCGTAGGCCGGCCCTCCGACAGCGCGTACCGCCGACGCGCGGCGGAGGGGCGGTCAGGCCTCGCTGGCCGGCTCGGTCGGGACCGCGACGTGCAGGCGGAGCTGGGGGACCAGCATGTCGTCGACATCCAGCGCCCGGGCCGCGCCGTCCGGCTCCCAGCCGGTCGAGGTGAGGAACTTCCGGGTCGCCTCGTCCCCGTCGAACGCCCAGGCCACCGCCCGGGTGAAGCCGTCTTCCCGCCAGCGGTCCACGGCGGCGGAGAGCAGCCGGCTGCCGTGCCCGCGCCGACCCCAGCGCGGCTCGATCAGCAGGTCGGTCACCGCCACCACACCGTCGGCGAGCGCGTCGGCCGGCTCGCCGGGGGCGAGCGCCTCCGCGTCGGCCGGACCGGATGCGGCGAAACCCACCAGATACGATTGCTCGGCCTGTTCGACGGCGACCAGCACGCGGTGCGCGCCCGAGGGCGGCTCCTGCACCGCCGCGCTCCACCGCCGGGCGAGGTACGCCTCGTCCAGGTTGTCGAGCACGTGCCGGGGCAGGATCCGGCGGTACGCGACCCGCCAGGTCGCGAGCTGAATGCGTGCGATCTCGCCGGCGTCCTCGGGACGCGCCGGGCGGACGTACCCGAGAGCCATGGCACGAGAGCCTACGCAGGGCGAGGGAGGCGATGGTGGCGCAGGGTGCCAGGCGGACGTACGGGCAGGTCGCCGGCGTGGTGGTGCTCGCCGTCGTGGTGGCCGCCTTCCTCTCCGTCGCGGCCGTGCGGCACGGCTTCTTCGACCTGAAGGTCTACTACGGCGCGCTGACCTTCTGGGTGCACGACGGCGGGGAGATCTACGACTTCCTCAAGGCCGGCACCCAGTACGGCTTCACCTATCCGCCGTTCGCCGCGCTGGTCATGCTGCCGATGGCGTACCTGCCGTGGCCGGCGGCGATCACGGTGAGCGTGGCCGCCAGCGTGCTGACCAGCGCGGTGCTCATCCGGTGGCTGGTCGACCCGATCGCCCGCCGGGTCGGCTGGACCCGCTGGTTCGCCCTCGCGGTGGCGCTCTGCCTGGCCGCCGCGTTCGAGCCGATGCGCGAGACGGTCAACTTCGGCCAGGTCAACACGCTGCTGCTCTTCCTGGTGGCGGTGGACCTGCTGCGGCTGCTGCCGGCCGGCAACCGGTGGGCCGGGGTGGGCATCGGCCTGGCCACCGCGATCAAGCTGACCCCGGGCGTCTTCATCGTCTACCTGCTGGTCACCCGGCGCTGGCGGGCCGCGTTCACCGCGATGGCCGCCGCCGCCGGGGCGACCCTGCTCGCCGCCGCGCTCTTCCCGGACGCCTCGCGGGAGTTCTGGACCGAGGCGCTGTGGAACACCGGCCGGGTCGGGGAGCTGGCGTTCGTCTCCAACCAGTCGCTGCGCGGGGTGGTCGCCCGCCTCGATCCGGAGCACCCGAGCACGGTGGCCTGGCTGGCGCTGGTGCTCGCCACCCTCGCCGTCTGGGCCTGGCGGTCCCGGTCCGCGGTGGCCGCGGGCGACGAGGCCACCGGCCTGGCGCTGACCGGCGTGATGATGTGCCTGGTCAGTCCGGTGACCTGGGTGCACCACCTGGTCTGGCTGATTCCCGGACTGATCCTGCTGGTGGACAACGCCATGGCCGCGCCCGCGCGTGGCCGCCGGCGCCGCGTCCTGCTGGCCGCCGCGATCATCGGGTACGGCTTCCTGATCAGCCGGATCGTCTGGGCCTGGGAGAAGGACTTCACCGGGGTGGACGGCTTCCTCGGCAGCAACACCTACGTCTGGATCAGCCTGGCGCTGCTGCTCGGCCTGCCGATCCGCCGCTGGGCCGTGCCGGCCGACGGCGGGCCGGGCCGGGCGCCGGGGCCGGTCGGGTCGGCCGGGGAGCCGGGGCCCGCCGGGTCAGTCGGTGAGCCGGGCGGTGTACCGCAGCTCGACCAGCGCGAGGGGGTCGCGTCCGCCGGAGAGCGGCACCGGGTAGACGGACTCCGCCCCGTCGGGTGACAGCCCGGCCCGCTCGTAGAAGTGCCGGGCCCGCACGTTGTCGGCCAGCACCCAGAGCCGGTACTCCGTCCAGCCCCGCTCGGCCAGCCCGGCGCGGGCCGCGGCCAGCAGCGCCCGGCCGGTCCCGCCGCCCCAGCGCGCCGGCTCCACGTACATGGTCACGATCTCGCCGAACGCCGGGTCGAGGTCGGCCCGGTCCTGGTCGTTGCGGTACGGCCCGAAGGTGGCGAAGCCGGTGACGGCGCCGTCGACCTCGGTGACCAGGGTGGTGAACGGGTGCTCCGGGTCGGCGGTGCCGAAGTCCCGGCGGCGCTGCGCCCAGGCCGCCGGGTTGAGCCGGCGCAGCACCTCGTCCGGCATGATCCCGGCATAGCCGGCCTGCCAGCTCCGCACGTGCACCCGGGCGATCGCCTCGGCGTCGTCCGGCTCCTCCCGGCGAATGGTGAGCATCCGTCCGTTCTATTCCCTCGCGGGCGATCGGTCCAGCGTCCGCGCGGCGTCGTACCCGTGGAATAGGGTGCCCGACGATGGCTGTACCGGAATCGCTCTCACTCGCCCAGGCCCGGCGCATCGCCCTCGCGGCCCAGGGCTTCGCCGACCCGGCGCCCGGCGGCGCGCCCACCCGCCGGCACCTGCGCCGGGTGCTCGACCGGGTCGGGCTGATCCAGATGGATTCGGTCAACGTGCTGCAGCGCGCGCACTACCTGCCGCTCTACAGCCGGCTCGGGCCGTACCCGACCACGCTGCTCGACTCCGCGGCCTACCGCCGCCCGCGGGAGCTCTTCGAGTACTGGGGGCACGAGGCGTCGCTGGTCCCGGTCGGGCTGCACCCGGTGCTGCGCTGGCGGATGGCCAAGGCCCGGGACGACGCCTGGGGCGGCATGCGCCGGATCGCGCAGGAGCAGCCCGAGCTGGTGGCCTGGGTCCGCGACGAGGTGGCCGCCCGGGGGCCGCTGACCGCCGCCGAGATCGAGCACGACGCCCCCCGGGAGACCGGCAACTGGGGCTGGAACTGGTCGGCGGTGAAGCGGGCGCTGGAGTTCCTGTTCTGGGCCGGCGAGGTGACCGCCGCCGAGCGCACCACCTCGTTCGCCCGCCGCTACGACCTGCCCGAGCGGGTGCTGCCGGCCGCCGTGCTGGACGCCCCCACCCCGAGCGACGCCGACGCCTGGCGCGCCCTGGTGTCGGTCGCCGCCCGATCGCTCGGCGTGGCCGCCGAGCCGGAGCTGCGCGACTACTTCCGGCTGCCGCTGGCCGGCGCCCGGCGGGCGGTCGCCGAGCTGGTCGAGGCGGGGGAGCTGACGCCGGTCACGGTGCAGGGCTGGCGGCAGCCGGCGTACCTGCACGCGCAGGCCCGGCTGCCCCGGTGGGTGCGGGGCAACAGGCTGGTCAGCCCCTTCGACCCGCTGGTCTGGGAGCGGGCCCGCACCGAGCGGCTCTTCGGTTTCAGCTACCGGATCGAGATCTACGTGCCCGCCCCGCAGCGGGTGCACGGCTACTACGTGCTGCCGTTCCTGCAAGGGGAGCGGCTTACCGCCCGGGTCGACCTGAAGGCCGACCGGAGGGCGGGGGTGCTGCTCGTGCCGGCCGCCTGGATCGAGCCCGGGGCCGAGCCGGGGGAGACCGCGATGGCCCTGGCCGGCGAGCTCTACCGGCTGGCCGGCTGGCTCGGCCTGGACGCGGTGGCCCCGCCCGAGGCGGGGGACCTGGCGGTGCCGCTGGCCGCCGCGCTGGCGGGTGTCGCCGGTGTACGGTGAGCGCGTGACGAGCGTCGACCGGCCGGCCACCCAGCCGGGCCAGCAGTTCCCCGACGGTGTCGCCCCGACCGCCCCGGCGGTCCCCGGCGCCGGGCACGCGGAGCCCGGGCCGGCGGCCTGGCCCACCGGCGAGGTCCCGGCCGGCGGCTGGCCGCAGCCGGTGGCCTACCAGCCCGTCGAGCCGGACCGGTTCACCCGGCTGGTGATCCGCCTCCACGAGCGCGCCCCGCGCTGGGCGGTGCCGCTGGCCGCGCTCGGCTGCGTCGGCATGGGCATGGCGTACGCGCTGGTCAGCGACCCCACCCACAGCGACCCGGACGCCCGGCCGACCTGCCTGCTCAAGCTCACCACCGGCCTGGACTGCCCGGGCTGCGGCGGCACCCGCGCCCTCTGGTACGCGCTGCACGGCGACCTGCCGGCCGCCGCCCGGCACCACCTCCTCTTCATCTTCTCGGTGCCCTTCCTCGCCTACCTCTTCGTCGCCTGGGCGGGAAACCAGGCGTTCGGCTGGCGCCTGCCGGAGCTGCGGCTCAGCCCCAAGGTGATCGGCGGCTTCCTGGCCGCCTGGCTCGCCTTCTCGGTGCTGCGCAACCTGCCCTGGGCGCCCTTCACCGCGCTCTACGTCTGATCGGCCCCGGGCCGGCTGATGGTGGGCGCTTTCACGTCCGCGCGCCCAAGTTTCGCCACCGGGCGTCCGGCCACTACAGTCCGAGGAATGCCGGAGATGGTGCAGCCCCAGGTCAAGCTGATCGCGTGGACCCAGTTCCAGGCCCCGGACGACGTGCCGTGGTCGACCGACGCCGAGGGCGGGCAGGCGCTCGCCGAGTTCGCCGGCCGGGCCTGTTACCAGAGCTGGAAGAAGCCGAACCCGGCCACCGCGACCAACGCTGGCTACCTGGCGCACATCCTGGAGGTCGGGCACCTCTCGGTGCTGGAGCACGGCTCGGTGAGCTTCTACTTCAGCGGCGTGTCCCGCTCGTTCACCCACGAGCTGATCCGGCACCGGCACTTCTCGTACTCCCAGCTGTCCCAGCGGTACGTCCCGGAGCGGGACGCCGCCATGGTCGAGCCGGCGGTGATCGCCGACGACCCGGAGCTGCACAAGAAGTTCGTCGAGGCCGCCGAGGCGAGCGTCCGGGCGTACACCGAGCTGCTGGAGGGCCTGGAGCAGCGCTTCGCCGACGAGCCGAACCCGACGCTGCGCCGCAAGCAGGCCCGGCAGGCGGCCCGGGCGGTGCTGCCCAACGCCACCGAGACCCGGATCGTGGTCACCGGCAACTACCGGGCCTGGCGGCACTTCATCAAGATGCGCGCCACCGAGCACGCCGACGTGGAGATCCGCGAGCTGGCCGTGGAGTGCCTGCGGCAGCTCAAGGGCGTCGCGCCGAACGTCTTCGCCGACTTCGTGCTCGCCACGCTGCCGGACGGCACCGAGGTGGCGGCCAGCCCGCACGCCGAGTGACTCCTGAACCCTTCCCCGCCGGGGCCCCGGTGGTTGTCCGCTAGGTTGTGAACATGACGCACGACCACCCTGCCGCCCCCGACCGGGGCGCGTCACGCCCGTTCGGGCGGCTGCTCACGGCCATGGTGACCCCGTTCACCCCGGACGGGTCCCTCGACCTCGACGGTGCCGTACGCCTCGCGCAGCACCTCGTCGACGAGCAGGGCAACGACGCGCTGGTGCTCAACGGCACCACCGGCGAGTCGCCGACCACCAGCGACGCGGAGAAGGAGGCCCTGATCCGCGCCGTCGCGGAGGCGGTCGGCGACCGGGCCAGGATCGTCGCCGGGGTCGGCACCAACGACACCCGGCACACCATCGAGCTGGCCGTGTCGGCGGAGAAGGCCGGCGCGCACGGGCTGCTGGTGGTCACCCCGTACTACAACAAGCCGCCGCAGAGCGGCCTGCTGCGGCACTTCACCGCGGTCGCGGACGCCACCGGGCTGCCGATCATGCTCTACGACATCCCGCACCGCGCCGGGACGGCGATCGCCACGGAGACGATGGTCAAGCTGGCCGAGCACGGCCGGATCGTCGCGGTCAAGGACGCCAAGGGCGACCTCACCGCCACCTCGTGGGTGCTCAGCCGGTGCGACCTGGCCTACTACAGCGGCGAGGACTCGCTGACCCTGCCCGAGCTCGCCGTCGGCGGCGTCGGCCTGGTCGGCACCTCGACGCACTTCACCGGGGCGCTGGCCAAGCAGATGATCGAGGCGTACGACGCCGGGGAGACCGCGACCGCGCTGAGCCTGCACCGGCGGCTGCTGCCCCTGTTCACCGGCATCTTCCGTACCCAGGGCGTGATCCTGGTGAAGGCGGGCCTGGCGGCCAAGGGACTGCCCGCCGGCCCGGTACGACCGCCGCTGGTGGACGCCACCGCCGACGAACTGGCCCAGCTGCGCGCGGACTGCGCGGCGGCGGGCCTGGAACTGCCCGAATGATCGAACGACACGACGGACACCGGGTGACGGTGTCGCAGAATGAGGTGGACGCGTGACCGAGGCGCATTTCGAGGGTGAACAGCCCCCGCCGCTGCCGGCGGGTGGCCTGCGGATCATCCCGCTCGGCGGACTCGGCGCCATCGGCCGGAACATGACCGTCTTCGAGTTCGACGGCAAGCTGCTGATCGTCGACTGCGGGGTGCTCTTCCCCGACGTCGAGCAGCCGGGCGTGGACCTGATCCTGCCCGACTTCGGTCCGATCCTGGACCGGCTCGACGACGTCCAGGCGATCGTGCTCACGCACGGTCACGAGGACCACATCGGCGCGGTGCCGTACCTGCTCGCCCACAAGTCGGACATCCCGCTGGTCGGCTCCCAGTTCACCCTCGCCCTGGTCGAGGCGAAGCTGGCCGAGCGGCGGATCCAGCCGTACACGCTGACCGTGCGGGAGGGTGGCCGGGAGCGGCTCGGCCCGTTCAAGCTGGAGTTCTTCGCCGTCAACCACTCCATCCCGGACGCGCTCGCGGTGGCCATCCGCACGCCGGCCGGCCTGGTGCTGCACACCGGCGACTTCAAGATGGACCAGCTCCCGCTGGACGGCCGGATCACCGACCTGGCCGGCTTCGCCCGGCTCGGCGCCGAGGGCGTCGACCTGCTGCTGTCGGACTCCACCAACGCGGAGATCCCCGGCTTCGTCACCCCGGAGCGGGAGATCGGGCCGGTGCTCGACTCGATCTTCGCGAAGGCCAAGGGGCGGATCATCGTCGCCTCGTTCGCCTCGCACGTGCACCGGGTGCAGCAGGTCTTCGACTCGGCGATCGAGCACGGCCGCAAGGTGGCGCTGATCGGCCGGTCCATGGTCCGGAACATGGGCATCGCCCGGGACCTCGGCCTGCTCAACATCCCGGCCGGCCTGGTGGTCGGCATCGAGGAGGCAACCACGCTGCCGCCCGAGCAGATCGTGCTGATGTCCACCGGCTCGCAGGGCGAGCCGATGAGCGCCCTGGGCCGGATGGCCAGCGGCGACCACCGGCACATCACCATCGCCCCCGGCGACACGGTGGTGCTCGCCTCCTCGCTGGTACCCGGCAACGAGACCTCCGTCTACCGGGTGATCAACCGGCTGGCCCGGGCCGGCGCGGTGGTCGTGCACAAGGACGTCGCCAAGGTGCACGTCTCCGGCCACGCCCCCGCCGGGGAGCTGCTCTACCTGCTCAACGTCGTCCGGCCGAGCAACCTGATGCCGGTGCACGGCGAGTGGCGGCACCTGCGCGCCCACGCCCGCCTCGGCATCGAGTCCGGAGTCGCCGCGGACCGGGTGGTGCTCTGCGAGGACGGCGACGTGGTCGACCTGGTCGAGGGACGCGCCAGCCTGGTCGGGCACGTGAAGAGCCGGTACGTCTACGTCGACGGGCTCGCCGTCGGCGACGTCAGCGAGTCGCTGCTGACCGAGCGGCGGATTCTCGGCGACGGCGGCTTCATCGCCACCACCGTGGTGGTCGACTCGGTGACCGGCAAGGTGGTCGCCGGCCCGACGCTGTCGGCGAAGGGCTTCTCCGAGGACCCGGAGGCGTTCAACCCGGTGATCCCGCTGGTCACCGAGGCGCTCAACCGGGCCGCCGCGGACGGCATCACCGACCCGCACCAGCTCCAGCAGATCGTCCGGCGCACCGTCGGGCGGTGGGTCAACGACGCGTACCGGCGTCGGCCGATGATCGTCCCGACCGTGGTCGAGGTCTGACCCCACCCGCTCCGCACGCCGGTCCACCGTCCGCGGTGGGCCGGCGTCGTCACTCTCCGGGTACGCCCCGATGCCGCCCGGCCACGCTCGGTCGATCGTCGACGGTCACTTCAACCGATCGGCGTCCGTCTCCGTACTCCGCTCCGGCAGGCGTACCCCGCGCCGGCCGGGAGGAGCGTGGCGGATGGACCGCAGACGGATCACAGCCATCGGCGTACTGGTGGTGGCGGCGGGAGCGGCGGCGGCGGTGACCCTGCCGTCGTTCGCCGGGGAGGGCGCGGCGCCCCGCGGCGGTGCGCCCGCGGCGTCCGACGGCGTCGCGCCGGAGGTGGTCGACGCCCTGAGCCGCGACCTCTCGCTGAGCCGGCAACAGGCCGCGACGCGGCTGAGGACCGAGCGCTGGGCGGCGGGCACGGTCGCCCGGCTCCGCACCGAGCTGGGCGAGGACTACGGCGGCAGCTGGCTCAGCGCCGACGGCGCGACGCTCACCGTGGCGGTGGCCGATCCGGCGCGGGCGGCGCGGGTGAAGGCCGCCGGCGCGGTTCCGAAGCAGGTCGACCGGGGTGCCCGCGAGCTGGACGCGGTGAAGAGCCGGCTCGACTCGGCCGGCGGCAAGGCCAGCCCGGACGTCTCCGGCTGGTACGTCGACGTCGCCACCAACTCGGTGGTGGTGCTCGCCCAGCCGGGCGCGGAGGCGGCCGGCCGGCGGTTCGCCGAGGCCAGTGGCGTGCCCGCCGGGTCGGTCCGGGTGCGGGCCGCCGCCGAGACGCCCCGCCCGCTCTTCGACGTACGCGGCGGCGACGCCTTCTTCATCAACAACGCCGGCCTCTGCTCGGTCGGCTTCTCGGTGGTCGGCGGCTTCGTCACCGCCGGGCACTGCGGCCAGCCGGGCGACCGGACCACCGGCGCGAACCGGATCGCCCAGGGCACCTTCACCGCCTCCTCGTTCCCCGGGGACGACTGGGCGGTCGTCGAGGTCAACGGCGAGTGGACGCCGCAGGGCGTGGTGAACGACTTCAACGGCGGCACGGTGCCGGTGAACGGCTCCACCGAGGCCCCGGTCGGCGCCTCGGTCTGCCGCTCCGGCTCGACCACCGGCACCCGCTGCGGCGTGATCCAGGCGAAGAACGCCACGGTGAACTATCCGGAGGGGACGGTCACCGGGCTGACCCGGACGGACGTCTGCGCCGAACCGGGCGACTCCGGCGGCGCGTGGCTCTCCGGCGACCAGGCGCAGGGGGTCACCTCCGGCGGGTCCGGGGACTGCACGCAGGGCGGGGTGACCTTCTTCCAGCCCGTCAACGAGATCCTCCAGCGCAACAACCTGGCCCTGGTCACCGCGGCCGGCCGGTCGGCGCCGTCCGCGCCGCCCGCCGGTGGCGGCGCCACCGCCCCGCCGGCCACCGCGGCCCCGAGCGCGCCGCCGGCCGGGGAGCAGACCGCGTGCACCGGCCAGGTGAGCCGCACCGGCCAGATCGCCGCCGGCCGGGCGCAGAACCAGCCGGACGGTCGCTGGTTCCGGGCCGCCACCGGCAGCCAGCAGGCCTGCCTGGACGCGCCGGAGGGCACCCTGGTGGCGGTGCAGCTGCAACGCTTCACCGGGACGTCGTTCGAGACCGTGGCCAGCGCCGACACCTCCGACGGCGTGGCCCGGCTGACCGCCGGGACCCCGGCCGGCGTCTACCGCTACCGGGTCGTCGGGCTGGACGGCGCCGGGGCGTACACCCTGGCCTTCTCCGCCCGCTGAGTCGTCGCCGGGCGCTCCGCCCGGCGCTCCGGACCGCGGCCCCCGCCCACCACCGCCCGGCGGCCGGGGGCCGTGCCGCAGCCGGCGGTCGGTCAGGGCAGGGCGGCGACCGCGGCGGCGTACCCGACGCCGGTGGCCACCGTCGCGTCGATCAGCACGTCGAGCTGGACGGGGGCCACCCCGTGCTCCAGGTCGGTGCTGACGTCCCCGGCCAGCAGCAGCTCGCCCTCGTCCAGCTCGTGCACGTACGCCTTGGGCAGCAGCCGGTCGTGGTTCCAGGCGTTGCAGAACGCGTACGCCTCGGCGCGCCGGGCCGCCGGCAGCCGTCGGGTGGCGACCACCCGGGCGTGCAGGATCTCCCCGCGCTGCCCCAGCCGGCGGTACCGGATCACCGCCTCGCCCCAGCGGCCCACCACCGCGCCGTCCGGCTCCACCCCGTACCCGTCGCCCCGCCGGTCCAGGGCGGCGGTCACCAGGGCCAGGCTCAGCGGGGCCGGCTCCTCCGCCGGCGGTTCGGCCCGCTCCGTCGCCGGGTCGGCCGGCCACTCGTCGGGGTCGTCCTCAGCGGCCAGCGGCACCGGGTCGGCGAGCGGCCGTTCGGCCAGCCAGGAGGCGATCCGCCCGGCCTGGTGGCCGGTGCCGTTGCGGGCGTCGAAGCTGCCGGCCAGCTCGGTCGCCACCGCGAGCAGGTCCGCGCCGAGCGTCGCCACGTCCACCTCGGCCGCCGGCCGGGGACCGTGCCCGGGGCGGTGCAGCCGCCGCCCGCCCCGCCCGGCCTCGGCGGCCAGCGCGCAGAGCAGCGCGCCGGCGGCGGCGAACTCCATCGCGGACAGATCGTCGTACGGGTGGTCCAGCCGGGGCAGCTGCTCGGCGAGGATGTCCAGCCCCCGGTCCAGGTGCCCGCCCAGCGCGCAGAACCGCAGGTGCGCGGCGAGCTGGGGGAAGGCGGTCCGTTCCCGCCGGTGCCGCCGGTACGCCCGCAGGTGCGCCCGCCCCGCCCGGTCGGCCGCCCCGGTCCGCAGCCACGGCAGCAGCGCCACCGCGAGCGCCCGCTCCGGCTGGTCGGTGCAGCGCACCTCGCCGTCGAGCACCGGCCGCAGCGCGTCGAGCGCCGCCGCGTGCTCGCCCCACCCGGCCAGCAGCTCGGCCCGGCGGGCCGGCGCGCAACCCGGGCAGCCGCCGGCCGGGTCGGGCGCGGCGGCCGACTGTTCCGGGTCGCGGCCCGGTGTCGGACGCGCCGAGCCGTGGCGCCACCGGTCGCACTCCCGGCGCGCGGTCGGCTCGTCGCCGAGGTGGTCGGCGAGCCGGCAGCGCAGCTCGGCGACCGGCTCGGCGTCCGGGCCGAGCCGGTCGGCGAGGTCGTCCAGCAGGGAGCGGGCCTGGTCCAGCCCGACCCGCGGGGTGCCGAGGAACGCCTCCACCGCCTGCCGCTGGTGGCGGCGCAGCGTCTCGGCGTCGTCGGGGCGGCCGGCCAGCAGCCCGGGCGCCCGGTCGACCGCCGCCAGGCAGCGGCGCACCGGTTCGAGCAGCCGCCACCGCTCCCCGTGGTGCAGGTACCCCTCGATCAGCGCGAGCCGGGCGGCCAGCGCGGTGCCCGGGTCGCCGGTCGCGTCGGCCTGACCGGCGATCCGTTCCAGCTCGGCGAAGCGGGCCTCGCCGTCGGGCAGGTCCCGGGCGTCGGCGAGCGCCTCGGCCAGCCCCCGGCCACGGGAGATGGTCACCGGACCGACCCGCCGGGGAGGTCGCCGACGGCGGCGGCGAGCTGGCAGCCGGTGGAGATGCCGCAGTCGATCAGCTGGTCGAGCTGGTGCGGGGTGACCCCGCGTTCCAGGTCGGTGATCACCTCGCCGCAGATCTGGGCCAGCCCGTCGTCGGCGACGTGCACGAACGCCTTGGGCCAGAGCCGGTCGTGGTTCCAGCTGTTGCAGAAGGCGTAGAGGTCCGGCACGTGCTCGATGCCGAAGCGGGGGGCGGTGACGGTGCGGACCTGGAGCAGCTCGCCCGCGGCGCCCCGGCGGAAGAACCAGATCAGATTGTCCTCCCAGCGGCCCACCAGGTTGCCGTCGGCGTCCGCGGCGACCGTGTAGCCCCGGTTGGCCAGCACCGCGGCGATCAGTTCGCGGGTCAGTGGCCGTAGTGCCTGCGGATGTCCGGCCAGGGGGCCGTCCGGACCGTCCTCGATCTCCGGCGACGCCATCGGGCATCCCTTCTGAGGCAAATAACACAACGGACGGCGCGGTCCGTGCTGCGACGCGCGGACACGACCCGGAAAAGCGGCGATCTGCCGGGCGACGCCGTTACGGTGACTGTATGGCGGGCCGTACCTCTCAGGCGAGCCGGCGGCGCGGCGCGTCGCCGCGCGGCACCACGAACAGCCGCGCCCGCCAACCGGCGAAGAAGACCACCCGGGCGGCGGCCCGGCGGCGATCCGCGGCCCGGCCCGGCCTCGCCGTCTACGTCGGGCGCGGGCTCGGCGCGGTCTGGATGGGGCTGGCGCACGGGGTGGGCTGGGCGGTCCGGGCGGCCGGTCGGCAGGCCGCGTCGGCCCGCGACCTGGATCCGGAGCACCGCCGCGACGGTGGCGGGCTGCTGCTCCTCGGCTTCGCCATCCTCACCGCGGTGGCCATCTGGTTCGGCGCCGCCGGGCCGGTCGGCGCCCGGCTGGCCGACACCGTGCGGCTCTTCCTCGGCGCGATCGCGATCGTGGTGCCGGTGCTGCTGATGATCGGCGCCTGGCGGCTGATGCGCACGCCGGTCGATCCCGAGCACCGGGGCCGCGGCCTGGTCGGCTGGGGGTCGATGCTGATCGCCACCGCGGCGATGCTGCACATCGGACAGGATCCGGTCGACTCCGTCCAGCGGGACTACGCGGGCGGCCTGATCGGCGCGGGCGTCGGTGACCTGCTGGAGTCGGCGATCACCGCCTGGGTGGCGGTGCCGCTGCTGATCCTGCTGCTCCTCTTCGGCCTGCTGGTGGTCACCGCGACCCCGATCAACAAGATCCCGGAGCGGCTCGGGCTGCTCGCCGGCACGCTGGTCGCGCCCCCGGCCACCGACGAGGCCGAGGTGGTGGAGAAGCCGGCCCGCAAGGGGCCGGCCAAGCGGCTGCCGCCGCCGCTGGACCCGGACGACCCGGACGGCGACTACGACGGCGTCGACCTCCAGGACACCGTGGTGCTGCCCCGCAAGCCCCGGGCGAAGGTGCCCGGCTCCCGTAAGCCGGTCGAGCCGCCGGAGCATTCGCCGCTGCCCACCCGGGCCGAGCAGCTCGCGCTCACCGGGCTGGCCGGCGACTACACCCTGCCGCCAGCCAACATGCTCAGCAGCGGCGCCGCCCCGAAGACCCGGAGCAAGGCCAACGACGAGGTGATCGCGGCGCTGACCGGCGTCTTCGAACAGTTCGACGTGGACGCCGCCGTCACCGGCTTCACCCGGGGCCCGACGGTCACCCGGTACGAGGTCGAGCTGGGCCACGGCGTCAAGGTCGAGCGGATCACCCAGCTCTCCCGCAACATCGCGTACGCGGTGAAGTCGCCGGACGTACGGATCCTCAGCCCGATCCCGGGCAAGAGCGCGGTCGGCGTGGAGATCCCGAACACCGACCCGGAGAACGTCGCGCTCGGCGACGTGCTCCGCTCGCGGGCCGCGAAGAGCGACCACCACCCGATGGTGGTGGCGCTCGGCAAGGACATCGAGGGCGGCTACGTGGTGGCCAACCTCGCGAAGATGCCCCACATCCTCATTGCGGGGGCCACGGGTGCTGGGAAATCGAGCTGCCTCAACACCTTGCTCGTGTCGATCCTGAGCCGGGCCACGCCGGACGAGGTGCGGCTGCTGCTGATCGACCCGAAGCGGGTCGAGATGACCGGCTACGAGGGCATCCCGCACCTGGTCACCCCGATCGTGACCAACGCCAAGAAGGCGGCCGATTCGCTGGACTGGGTCGTCCGCGAGATGGACATGCGCTACGACGACCTCGCCGCCAACGGGGTCCGGCACGTCGACGACTTCAACCGCAAGGTGCGCAACGGCGAGATCAAGGCGCCGCCGGGCAGCGAGCGGGAGATGCGGCCGTACCCGTACCTGCTGGTGATAGTGGACGAGCTGGCCGACCTGATGATGGTCGCCCCGCGCGACGTGGAGGACTCGGTCGTCCGGATCACCCAGCTCGCCCGGGCCGCCGGCATCCACCTGGTGCTCGCCACTCAGCGCCCCTCGGTCGACGTGGTCACCGGCCTGATCAAGGCGAACGTGCCGTCCCGGCTGGCGTTCGCCACGTCCTCGCTGGCCGACTCGCGGGTCATCCTCGACCAGCCCGGCGCGGAGAAGCTGCTCGGCCGCGGCGACGGGCTCTTTCTGCCGATGGGCGCCTCGAAGCCGATCCGGATCCAGGGCGCCTGGGTGACCGAGCGCGAGATCGCCGACGTGGTGAAGTTCTGCAAGGACCAGCGCGAGCCGGAGTTCCGCCCGGACGTGCTCGCCCCGGCGCAGGACAGCAGGAAGAAGATCGACGAGGACATCGGCGACGACCTGGACCTGCTGGTGCAGGCGGTCGAGCTGGTGGTCACCTCACAGTTCGGCTCGACCTCGATGCTCCAGCGCAAGCTGCGGGTCGGCTTCGCCAAGGCGGGCCGGCTGATGGACCTGATGGAGACCCGGGGCGTGGTCGGCCCGTCCGAGGGCTCTAAGGCGCGCGACGTGCTGGTCAAGCCGGACGAGCTGGAGGAGGTCCTGGCCGGCCTGCACGGCGGCGAGGGGTAGGCCCGCCCGGTGCACCCGACGCGACAAGGCCCGCCGGGATCCGGCGGGCCTATGTCGTGCCGCGGTTGGTCAGGAGTTCAGCGGTTGGTCAGGAGCTCATCAGCGCGGCGCCGATGACCATGCCGAGGATCGCGCCGACGACGCTCGCGGCGGCGGCGTACCAACCCAGCGGCTTGTCGCCGAGGACCGCGCCGACGATGCCGAGGATCAGACCGGCCAGGCCGAAGAACGGCGGCAGGAAGAAGACCGCGATGACGGCAAAGACGAAACCCAGGATGGTGCAGATTCGCGCGGCGCTGCTGCGCGGGCGGGCGGTGGCGTGGATGTCGGCCATGGTGTCCTCCGTGAGTAGGCCCTTCGGTGGGTGGACAGGTCTCTACCCAGTTGGCGCTCGCGCTACGCATCCGGGGCGATACAGCCCGGCAAGGGCGGTACCGGTCAGTGGAAGAACTTCAGGCCCACGACGCCGGCCACCACCAGGAGCAGGCAGAGGATCCGGGGCAGGCTGGCCGGCTCGTGCAGGGCGAGCATGCCGACCAGCGCGGTGCCCACCGCACCGATGCCCACCCAGACCGCGTAGCCGGTGCCGACCGGGATCTCCCGCAGCGCGTACGCCAGGCCGGCCATGCTCAGCACCAGGGTGACCGCGAAGACGGCGGAGGGGAGGGGGCGGCTGAAACCGGCGCTGCGGTCGAGGGCGATCGCCCACGCCGTCTCGAGAAGTCCGGAGAGCACCAGCACGATCCAGGCCATGGCGGTCACCTCTTGCGGGCGGCCCGGCCACCGGGGCCGGGACGAGTCGGTCGTCGTGCGGGGCGTCTTGGCCTGACCGGGTACGCCCACGACTCGTCCGGGGCGGCCCGGCCGCTGCTGCGCCGGCGGGTGCCGCCGCAGCCGACGCTAGCACCGGCCGGGCGCGGCGGCGGCCGGTGCGGTGACGAACCCCACCACCGGTGGATCTCAACCTCGCTTCAGGTTGCAGGATGGAGTCATGACGCTGCTCTTCTCCGACGAGGACGTCGCCGCCACCCTGGACGCCCCGGTCACCGTCGCCGTGATGCGGGACGCCCTGCTGGCCGCGTACGCCGGTCGGCTGGTCGCCCCGCCCCGGGCGAGCGCGCCGCTCGGCGGCGGCCGGATGGTGCTCACCGCCGGCCACCTGACCGGCGAGTGGTACGGCTTCCGGTCGTACGACACGTTCGGGCACCCGGAGAGCGGGCAGCTGGTCGTGCTGCACGACGGACGGACCGGGACGGTGCGGGCGATCGCGGTCGGCGAGGAGCTGGGCTCCCGGCGGACCGGGGGACTGGGCGGCGTGGCCGTGGACACCCTCGCCCGCGCGGACGCGGCCACCCTCGGCGTGGTCGGCTCCGGCCGGCAGGCGTGGACGCAGGTGTGGGCCGCCGCCGCGGTGCGCCCGCTGCGCGAGGTCACCGTGCACAGCCGCTCGGCGGCCCGGCGGGAGGCGTTCGCCGCCCGGGTCCGGGCCGAGCTGGGCGTCCCGGCGCGGGCCGTGGGGTCCGCCCGCGAGGCGGTGGCCGGCCGCGACGTGGTGGTGCTCGCCACCACCAGCACCACCCCGGTGCTCGACGCCGCCGACCTCGCCCCGGGCACTCACGTCAACACCGTCGGCTTCAAGCAGGCCGACCGGCACGAGTTCGGCACCGACCTGCTCGACGTCGCCGACGTCCTGGTCACCGACTCGCCTTCGCAGGCCGCCGCGTACGCCCCGCCGATGCTCGCCGCCGTCGAGCCGTACGCCGGGCGGCTGCGCGACCTGGGCGCGGTGCTGGCGGGGGCGGTCCCGGGCCGGACCGGCGCGGACCAGATCTCGGTCTTCTGCTCGACCGGCCTCGCCGGCACCGAGGTCTTCCTGCTCGACCGGCTGGTCCGGGTCGGCGCGGCGACGGTCTGACCGGGCCGGTCGGGCGATCGCGGCGGCGGTCGGCGCGGCGGCGGTCGGCGCGGCGCGCGCCCGGCGGCGGATGTGAGCCGGCCGATGCCGGCGGCCCGCCGTTGGTGGAGACCCGGACGCGGCCCGGTACCCTCGGGTGGTGTCTGCCACCTCCCCCTCCGACAACTCCAGCTCGGCGCGTCTGTCGCCGCGCCGCGACCTGGAGCTGTCGTCCGCCGCCGACGGCCGCCGCGTCGCCCTGCTGACCCTGGGCTGTTCCCGTAACGAGGTCGACTCGGAGGAGCTGGCCGCCCGGCTGCACGCCGACGGCTGGCAGGTGACCACCGACGGCGAGGGCGCCGACGTGGTGGTCGTCAACACCTGCGGCTTCGTGGAGAAGGCGAAGCAGGACTCGATCCAGACGCTGCTCGCCGCCGCCGACACCGGCGCCAAGGTGGTCGCCGCCGGCTGCATGGCCGAGCGGTACGGCCGGGAGCTGGCCGACAGCCTGCCCGAGGCGCAGGCGGTGCTGAGCTTCGACGACTACCCGGACATCTCCGCCCGGCTGAACGCCGTGGTGGCCGGCGAGTCGATCGACGCGCACACCCCGCGCGACCGGCGCGAGCTGCTGCCGCTCACCCCGGTCAAGCGGCGCGAGGCGGCGGTCTCGCTGCCCGGCCACGGCACCCCCACCCGGGCGGTCACCGAGACCGACGAGCACACCCCGGCCCACCTGCGCCAGGTGCTGCGGCACCGGCTGGACACCGGCCCGGTCGCCTCGCTCAAGCTCGCCAGCGGCTGCGACCGGCGCTGCGCGTTCTGCGCCATCCCCGCCTTCCGCGGCGCCTTCGTCTCGCGTACCCCGGACGAGCTGCTCGCCGAGGCGGAGTGGCTGGCCAAGACCGGCGTCCGGGAGCTGGTGCTGGTCAGCGAGAACTCGACGTCGTACGGCAAGGACCTGGGCGACCCGCGGGCGCTGGAGAAGCTGCTCCCGCAGCTCGCCGGGATCGACGGCATCGTCCGGGTGCGGGCCAGCTACCTCCAGCCCGCCGAGACCCGGCCCGGCCTGGTCGAGGTGCTCGCCACCACGCCCGGGGTCGCGCCCTACTTCGACCTGTCGTTCCAGCACTCCAGCGAGCCGGTGCTGCGCCGGATGCGCCGTTTCGGCTCCACCGACCGGTTCCTGGAGCTGCTGGCCTCCGCCCGCGCGCTGGCCCCGGCGGCGGGCGCCCGGAGCAACTTCATCGTCGGCTTCCCCGGGGAGACCCGGGCCGACGTGGACGAGCTGGTCCGGTTCCTGACCGAGGCGCGGCTCGACGCGATCGGCATGTTCGACTACAGCGACGAGGACGGCACCGAGGCCGCCGGGCTGTCCGGCAAGGTCTCCGCCGCCACCATCAAGCGCCGGTACGACAAGCTCAGCGCGCTCGCCGACGAGCTCTGCTCGCAGCGGGCCGAGGACCGGGTCGGCTCGACGGTCGAGGTGCTGGTCGACTCGGTCGCCGACGGCGTGGTGGAGGGGCGGGCGGCCCACCAGGCGCCCGAGGTCGACGGCTCGACCACGCTGGTCGCGCCGGACGGCGGCGGGGTGGACCTGGCCGCGCTGCGCCCCGGTGACCTGGTGCGGGCCACGGTCACCGCGACCGAGGGTGTCGACCTGGTCGCCGTGCCGGATGAGATGATCTCGGCGGCGCCCGGCGCGGCACGGTGACGTCGGGTCCGGGCGGAGCGGGGGAGCCACGTGGTGCGGTGCCAGGAACGCCACGGCGGCCGGAGCGAGGTGCGGGGATGATCGGAGCGGAGTCCACGGTGGTGGCCCGGGTGCCGGTGCTCAACGCGGCGAACGCGCTGACCGCGCTGCGGCTGGTGCTGGTCCCGGTCTTCGGGGCGACGGTGGTCGTCTCGGGCATGACCCACGCCGGTTGGCGGATGGCCGCCTGCCTGATCTTCGTCGTCGCCTCGGTGACCGACCTGGTGGACGGCTGGATCGCCCGCCGGTTCAAGCTCGTCACCTCGGTCGGCAAGGTCGCCGACCCGATCGCCGACAAGGCGCTCACCGGGGCGGCCCTGGTGCTGCTCTCCTGGTACGACGTGCTGCCCTGGTGGGTGACCGCGGTGATCCTCGTCCGTGAGGTGGGGATCACGGCGCTGCGCTTCTGGGTGATCCGGCACGGGGTGATCGCGGCCAGCCGGGGCGGGAAGATCAAGACCGCGCTGCAGATCCTGGCCATCACCTGGTACCTGTGGCCGATGCCCGACGCCCTGGTCCCCGTCGGCCCGTGGATCTTGGGCGCTGCCGTCCTCGTCACGGTCCTGACCGGCTTCGACTACATCGCCCAGGCGCTCCGCCTCCGCCGCCCCACCCCCTGACCCCTTCCTCCGCCCGGGGCCCCGCCTCCGCCGTCGCGCCGGTGATCATGAAGTTGTTGTCCGCCGGCCCGGCGTGTCGTGGCGATAACTTCATGATCAACGGATCGGGGCGGAGGATGAGTAGGGCGGGTTGGGGAGGGAAGGAGAGCGGGGCATGGGGACGGATGCGAGGCACGAGCGGACCGCCGGTAGTCCGGCGGCGGGCGTGGTGCACAGCCTGCACGAGCGGCACGAGACGCTGGCCACCGTCGAATCCCTCACCGGCGGCCTGCTCTCCGCCTCGATCGTGGAGATCGCCGGGGTGAGCGGCGTCTACCGGGGCGGCCTGGTGGTCTACGCCACCGAGCTGAAGTCCGAGCTGGCCGGCGTGCCGGCGGAGCTGCTCGCCGAGCGCGGGCCGGTGGACCCGGACGTGGCGGTCGCGCTCGCCGAGGGCGGACGCCGGCGCTGCGGCGCCGACTGGGGGCTGGCCACCACCGGGGTGGCCGGGCCGGAGCCGCAGGACGGCAAGCCGGTCGGCCTGGTCTACGTCGCCGTGGCCGGCCCGCTCGGCACGGAGGTGCAGCGGCTCGACCTGGACGGCGGCCGGGACCACATCCGCTCGGCCGCGGTGATCGAGGCGCTGCGGCTGCTGGCCGAGCGGATCCGCGACGCCGACCAGGTCGACGGGGCGCGGGCCGCCGACCCGGCCGGCGCGGGTCGCCGGTGACCCCGGCCGCGGCACGGATCCCGACCCGCCCGACTGCGTGCCCGCCGCCGACCCGGCCGCCGGGGACCGGCGCGGGCGGATCGCCGGGATTGGAGGGGCGGGGTGGGATGTCGCCGGGCCGGCCAACGGGTACGGTTGCGGGAAGGCTCCGACGGTCGCCGTCGGCGCTGGGGCGGCCGGCCGCGTCCGGCGCGGCACGCCCGGTCGGAGATGGTGGTCCCGTCAGGGGGAGGTGCGATGGTCCTGCTACGCCGTGTGATCGGTGACGCACTGCGAGCGCGCCGGCAGGGGCAGCACCGCACCCTGCGCGAGGTCTCCTCCGCCGCCAACGTGAGCCTGGGCTACCTCTCTGAGATCGAGCGCGGCCAGAAGGAGCCCTCCAGCGAGCTGCTGGCCGCCATCTGCGACGCGCTCGGCGCCCGCCTCTCCGAGCTGCTCCGCGAGGTCAGCGACCACGTCGCCCTGGCCGAGCAGATGCCGGGGGTGCTGGTCCCCGTGGTCGAGCAGGCGGCCGAGCCGACGCCCGTTCCGGCGGCCGCCGTCCGCAAGGCCACCAACCGGGGGGTCCGCCAGGTCACCTCCGACGGCGCGGTCGCCGTCCAGGTGCGCCAGGATTCGCCGCTCAAGGCCACGCTGCGCAGCACCCGGGTCCGCTCCAAGGACCGGGACGTGGTCTGCGCCGCCTGATCCGCGCGCCGCGCGCCGTGGCCGGGGGTGGCCCCCGCCGCGTAGGCTTGATCAGGGTTGCGTGACCGCCCCCTCGTCGTACGGATGCCGGGCTGGCGTCGGGCTGGGACGATGGAGACACGCCGCGCGGCCCGCCGGTCGGCCCCGTCCGGCAGGTCGAGGCGGAGCGACGCTACTGAGGGGACAACGCGGAGATGGCTAACCCGTTCGCCAAGGGTTGGAAGTACCTGATGGCGCTCTTCGGCGCGAAGATCGACGAGCACGCCGACCCGAAGGTGCAGATCCAGCAGGCCATCGAGGAGGCCCAGCGGCAGCACCAGGCGCTGGTCCAGCAGGCGGCCGCCGTGATCGGCAACCAGCGCCAGCTCGAGATGAAGCTCTCCCGGCAGATGACCGAGGTCGAGCAGCTCCAGGCCAACGCCCGGCAGGCCCTCGTCCTCGCCGACCAGGCCCGGGCCCGGGGCGAGGAGCCCGAGGCCGGCCGGTACGAGCAGTCCGCCCAGCTGATGGCCACCCAGCTGGTCTCCGCCGAGCAGGCCACCGAGGACCTGAAGACGCTGCACGACCAGGCGCTCGGCGCGGCCGCCCAGGCCCGCAAGGCGGTGGAGAACAACTCGATGATCCTCCAGCAGAAGCTGGCCGAGCGGACCAAGCTGCTCAGCCAGCTCGAGCAGGCCAAGATGCAGGAGAGCGTGGCCCGCTCGCTGGAGTCGATGTCCTCGCTGACCGCACCCGGCAGCACCCCCTCGCTGAACGAGGTGCGGGACCGGATCGAGCGCCGGTACGCCACCGCGATGGGCCGGGCCGAGCTGGCCGGCAACTCGGTCGAGGGTCGGATGCTCGAGATCCAGAAGGCGACCCTCGACTCGGCCGGGTCGGCCAGACTGGAGCAGATCCGGTCGAGCATGGCCGGCGAGCAGCTCACCGGCCGGCAGGAGCGGCCCGCGGTGGCGCAGGCCGGCGAGAGCACGCCGGCCACCGACCCGGCGGCCGCCGCGCGGCTCGACGAGATCCGGGCCAGCATGAGCCGGGAACGCGGCACCGGGGACAGCACCGCAGCGGGCTGACCCGGGCGGGGCGAGGAGGCGGGGATGGCAGACGAGCGAGCGCGACACTTCCGCCGGCTGCGTCGGTTGCGACGCTCCGCGCGGCGGTGGAGCGTACTGGCCGGCGGGCTCGGCGGCGCCGCCGCCGTGCTGACCCCGTACGCGGGGCTCGGCCTGCCGGACGCGGCCTGGGCGGGCGCCGCCGGCAGCGCGATCGCGCTCGCCGCCTGGCGCTGGATCGACCTGCGGGCGCTCGCCGCCGTGCCGGCGCCGCCGGCGCTCGACCCGGCCGAGGCCGCCGCCCGCTCCCGGGCCCGGCTGGTCGCCGCCGTCGAGCGACTGCCCGTCGGCCCCGGTGTGCTGGCCAAGGTGCGCCGGGTGCGCTCCCGGCTGGCGCTGCGCGGCACCACGGCGGCCGAGGCGTGGGCCCGGCTGGACCGGGCCGCGCTGACCCTGGCCGGGATGGCCGGCCGGTTGACCGGGCTGGCCGAGCCGGCTGTGCGGGAGGCGACCGCCGCCGACCGCTCGCTGCGGGACCTGGCCGAGCGGGTGGCGAGCGTGGAACGCGCGCTGCGGCTCGCCCCGGCCGAGGCTCGGGGGTCGCTTGCCGAGGCGCACGGCACCCTGGTCGCCCAGTTGGACGCCGGGGTGTCCGCGTACGAGCGGCTGGTGGTGGCGGCGGCCGGCTACGTCGCCGAGGACGCCCGCCCGACCACCGAGCACCCCGCCGCCGCCCGGCTCACCGAGGCGACCGACCTGCTGCACGGGGTGGCCGCCGCGCTCGCCGAGCTGCGGACCGCCGGCCTGCCCCTGCGTACCCCCTGAGGCAGGCCCGGGGGCGGCTCACGCCGGGGTGGTGACCGGGACCGGGCCGGTCCAGGTGGAGGTGCCCACGACGTTGAACGACCGGATCCGGTAGTGGTAGGTGACGCCCCGGGCCAGCCCGGTGTTGGTGAAGCCCCGACCGGTGACGCTGAAGGTGGCCAACTCCTGGCCGAACGCCGCGTCCAGCGCCCGCTGCACCACGAACCCGGACCCCGGCCCGGTGGGGGTGCTGGCCGACCAGCTCAGGATCACCGCCGCGGTGTCCGGCGTGGGCGCGGTGGCGGTGGCGCACACCGTGCCCGGCGTCCCGGGCCGGGGCGGGGTGGTCACGGTGGCGACCGTGGACCAGGGTGACGACGCGCCCAGGTAGGTGGTGCGGACCCGGTAGTAGTACGTGGTGTCCGGGGCGACGGCCGGGTCGACGTGGTTGTCGCCGACCGCGATGGCGGTGGTGCCCGGCCCGCTGGTGAAGGTCGGGTTGGTGGCCCGCTGCACGTCGACCCCGGTGGCGAACGAGCGGTTGGCCCAGCGCAGCGCCACCCGCAGCGGCGCGGCCGGCGGCACCGCCGCGGTCAGCCTGGCCGGCGCGGTGAGCTGCACCGACGCCGGGACGCTGTTCGACCAGGCGGAGCAGCTCACCGCGTTCTCCGCCCGGATCCGGTAGTGGTAGGTCACCCCCGGGGTGACCGTGGCGTCGGTGTACCGCGTCGCGGTGGCGGCCACGGTGATCTCGGTCAGCCCCACGGTGAAGGTGGCGTCGGTGGCCCGTTGCAGCAGGTGGCTGGTGGCCGGCGGCCGACTGCCGTTGCCGGTCCAGGCCAGCGCGATCGCCGGCAGCGCGGTCGCCGAGCCGGGCGCCGGGGTGGCGGTCAGCCCGGTCGGCGCCTTCGGGGAGGCCCGCAGCACCAGCGGCCGGCTCATGCCCTGGTCCCGCAGGCCCGCGGCCCGGGTGTGCCAGCGGTACTCCCAGCCGAGGTTCACCAGCTGGTTCACCACCGTGGCGGGCCGCCCGTCGAGCGGGCTGACCGGGGAGGCGTCGAGCCGGGCGCCGGCCGGCCGGGTCGGGTCGAGCAGCCGTACGCTGTCGCCGATCTTGAACGGCAGGGTGGGCGGCACCGGGCGCAGCGCCACGATCACGTCCTCCCGCGGGTTGACCCGGACGGTCTCCTTCCAGCCCAGCTCGTTGGCGTCCGGCGGGCGGGCCGTGCCGTCCCAGCCGACCCGGTTGACCAGCTGCACGTCGCAGCCCTCCACATGCACCGGATGGGTCTGCGGGGCGTCGCCGACGATTCGCCAGAGCTGGGTGCCGTCGGCCGGGGCGCCCAGCGGCACGGTCGGATCGGCCGCGAAGAGCACCTCGGTCGCCGGGTCGGCGGGGCCGAGCGACAGGGTGGCCGGGGTGAGCGGGCCGGCGTGCGGATGGCCGACGCCGAGCCGGCCCACCGCGCGGCCGTGCCGGGGCTCGAAGACCTGCCCCACCGCCTTTACCGCGAGCGGGAGGGTGACCGGGGCGGCGGCGCCGGGCGGGGTGAAGCTGACCGAGGTGGCGCGCGCCGGCACCAGCGTCTCCCGGGGCGTCCGGGTGCCGAACGCCGGGTCGTACGCCGGCTGCGGCACGATCGGCGGGCGCTGGCTGGCCGCGTACGCGCCGGGCAGCCGCTTGGCGAGCCGGGCGAGGTCGTACCGGGGCGCCGGGGCGCCGGCCACCCGGATCTGGAGCAGCGTCCTCGTGTTCGGGCCGTACCCGGAACGGGTGGGCGGGAGCCCGCCGACGGCGGTGCGGTCCGGGGCGTCGGTGCGGTGGTCGTACCGGGGGTCGAAGCGGGGCAGCGGGGCGGGGCAGTCGTTGTAGAGGATCAGGGTGGCGCCCGGGGGCACGGTGGAGAAGTCCACCACCACGTCGGCCCGCTCGCCGGGGGCGAGCAGCAGCGTGTGCCCGTCCACGTTGAGCACGGTCGGGTCCTGCCGGTCGTACCGGTAGCCCACCGGCCGGTTGGGCAGCACCACGGGGGCGGGCAGCAGACCGCACTCGTTGCCGACCTGGATCAGCGCCGGGCCGGCCGCCCGGGGATCCGGCACCCCGCCGTCCCGCCCGTCGGTCGGCCAGGCCGCCGGCCGGTCCGCCGCCCGGATTGCCTCGACCATCGGCACCTCACCGGCGTCCGGGTCGGCCGGGCCGCCGTCGTCCGGCCACAGCGGACCGTCCGAGCGGGCCCGGTAGAGCTGGAGGTTGAGGCTGCGGTCGGCGCAGGCGTTGAGGATCCGGAACCGGTACGCCCTCGGCTCGACCGTCAGGTACGGGTAGGCCGCGCCGTTGACCAGCATGGTGTCCCCGTACGCCGCGGGGACGGCCGACGGGTGCGGCACGCCCGGCGTCAGCGGCGGCTCGTCCGGCTCGGCGACCGGGTCGTGGTGCGGGTTCGGCACCGGGGCGACCCACGGACTGCCGCCGCCGTCGGGGTCGTGCGTCCACGGCCCGTAGTCCCAGCGACCGGTCGGGTTCCGCCCGTCCGCGCGGTACGGGTTCTGCCGGGGCTGGTAGACGTGCGGGTACCAGAGGTTGCCCTTGGCGCCCCAGCGGTCCCGGTCCCAGGTCGGGTCCTGCGCGGCGAGCTGGTCGTCGTCCGGCACGAAGGTCTTGTCCTGGATCACCAGCGGCAGCTGGTCGGCCGGGAGCACGCCGTCGGCGACGAGCCGCTCCTCCGCCGGGTCGGTGAGCAGGTAGAGCGCCAGCTGTCCGGAGTAGACGGTGAGCCGGGACAGGCCGAGGGTGTTGTCGTGCAGCCACATCAGCCGGCCGCTCTGCTCGTTCGGGAAGTAGAGCGTGGTGGCGCCGGCGCCCGGCGGCGGCATGTCCGGCACGGGCGTCGCCCCGACCCCGGTTGGGTACGGGGTGATCTCACCCGCCGGGGTGACCCACCGCCACGGGTTGCCCGCGCTGATCCAGGCCGTCTGCCCGCCTGCCAGGTGCGGCGCCGCCCGGTTCTGCGGGTACGGCGCCGGCCCGTCCAGCGGCCCCACGCCCGCCCCGTCGACCGTCTCGTCGACCGGCAGGAAGAGCTCCCCGGCCCGGCCGGTCGGGAGCTGGTTGATGAACTTGATCCGGACCGGTCGGCCGCGCCGGGCCTGGATCAGCGGTCCGAGATGCCAGGGGCGGTCCGGCGGAATCACCGTGTTGTGCCCGGACGAGTCGGTGCCGAGGTTGAGCTGGCGGTAGCCGCGCAGCCGGGTGGCCGGCAGGTCCCGGTGCAGCCGCTGGGGGTACTCCTGCAACCCGATCTCGTAGTAGTCGCAGCCCGGCCAGGTGATGGTGTCCGGCGCCGCCACCGGCAGGTGGGCGCCCAACCCGTTGCGGCCCAGCGGCCCGGGCAGCGGCAGCGCGTCGAGGAACTTGCGGATGCCGGTGCCGGGCACCGGCCGGCCGTGCCGGTCCGCGACCGGCAGCGGGCTGCCGGCGACGTTCGGCACCGGACCGAAGCAGCGCGGCACGGCGGCCGGGTCGAGGCTGGCCGGCGCGGGATCACCCGGCTCGCCGTCGCGGGCGGCGGGCACGGTCGGGGGGTGGTCCTCGCCGGTGCGGACCGCGCGGTCCGCCCAGCTCGGCCGCAGTCTCCGGAACAGCACCATGGCTCTCCCCGGGATCGGGGCGCGACGGCCGTCACTCCGGCGTGGCGGACGAACGCCCTGCTGACGATCGGTGAGCACTCCACCGCAGCATGCGACCCGTACACCGGCAGAGGGAACTACCCAATCGTCCCTATCTCGGGCGATCTTGACCGGTTCGTGGAAGTTCTACGGTCCGGCGAGGGCGGGGCGTTCCGGCTGGCAGACCGGGCACCAGTAGGTGACCCGCTCGCCCAGCTCCTCCTTGCGGATCGCGGTGCCGCAGCGGCGGCACGGCTGGGCCCGGCGGCCGTAGACGTAGCTGGTCTGCCCGCGGTGCAGCGAGCCGGTGGTGCTCTGCGTCCACCGCCCCCGGTTGGCGGCCAGCAGCCGCTGCGCCAGGGTGACCGTGCCGGTCAGGTCGGGCACCGCGCCGACCGGAGTCCACGGGGAGACACCGCGCAGGAACAGCACCTCGCACTTGTAGAGGTTGCCCACCCCGGCCAGGTTGCGCTGGTCGAGCAGCGCCTCGCCGATGGTGGCCTCCGGCTGCGCGGCCATCCGGCGGACCGCCTCGGCCGGGTCCCAGTCCGGGCCGAGCAGGTCCGGGCCGAGGTGACCGACCAGCGACTGCTCCTGGTCGGTCGGGATCAACGCCAGCTCGTGCAGGTGGTACCCGACCGCGACCGCCCCGGCGGAGCGGAGCACCACCCGGATCAGGTGCGCCGGCCGGGCCGCCCACCGCTCGCCCGGCGCGTACGCCCGCCAGGCGCCGTCCATCCGCAGGTGCGAGTGCAGCGTCCAGTCCCGCCCGCCGCCGGATGTGCCCTCGGGGCCGGGCGTGCCGGTCGGGGCGGTGAGCCGGAGCAGCAGGTGCTTGCCGCGGCTGTCCGACTCGCGGACGGTCCAGCCGGTCAGGTCGGTCGCGGCGAGCTGCGGCACCCGGAAGTCGGAGCCGGTGAGCCGGGTGCCGGCCAGCGCCCGTTGCAGGACGCGGGCGGTGTTCCAGACGGTGTCGCCTTCGGGCACCGCTCCATCTTCCCTCGCCCGGGCGGGGTCCGCATGTGTCGCTATTTGTCGGGAGGTTCCCCCTTGATCCGCCGACACAGCATCACCAGGGGTTCTCAGGAGAATGCAGACACCCGGCCCGCCTGCGGGCCCGCAGGCGGTCGATCAGGGCCGCTCGTCGGGGCGGGCAGAGCGGACCATGTCCTGGTAGCGCGGGTGGCTGGCGCCGTAGACGGCGAAGTTCAGCCGGGCGTGGGTGAGGCTCAGGTCCCCGTTAAGGCCGCCGCGCACCACATCGGCGTCCGCGTCCGACTGGCCGTCGTCCGTCCAGAAGCAGACCGGGCAGGTGCCTCCGCCGGTCCGGGACGTGCAACACGGACACGCGACGGGAACCCAGTGCTCACCCACCGGAGCAGCATTCCATACTCGACGCCGACCGGTAAGGAGCGATCTCACTCGCCGCTCAGCGACAGGACGTCTCCGGGGCGTACGGCGAGCAGGTCGACCGCCCGGCCGTCGCGTACCGCCACCGCCACCAAGCCGGCGGAGTCGACGTGGACGACCAGGGCGCCGACCTCGGCGTCGCCGAAGGTGCGCCCGCGTACCGCCGCCCGGCCGGCCACCCGGATCCGCTTCGGGAGCTGTTCCAGCAGCTCGCCGGGGGCGGCGAGCTGGACGTTGCCGAAGTGGTCCACGGTGAGCACCTCGGCGGCGAACCCCGCGCCGATCCGCCGGAGCACCGGTGCCGGCAGCCGGACCAGGGTCGCCGGGTCCACCGCCGGGCCGGCCCCGGCCAGCGGCGCGCCGAGCGCGAGCCGGGCGGCGACCGGGGCGAAGACGTCCCGCCCGTGGAAGGTCCGGGAGACCGTGGGCGCCAGCCACTCCGGGTTGGTCAGCTCGACGGCGCCGGTGATCCCGCCGAGGGCCTCGGCGGCGTCGAGCAGCAGGCCGTTGTCCGGCCCGACCAGCAGCCCGCCCGGGGCGGCGAGGGCGACGCCCCGCCGGCCGGTGCCCACCCCCGGGTCCACGACCGCCACGTGCACCCCCACCGGCAGGTACGGCACCGTCTGCGCGAGCACGGCCGAGCCCCGGCGGACGTCCCCCGGGGGGACCAGGTGGGTCACGTCGATGACCCGGGCGGCCGGGGCGAGCCGGACGACGACCCCGTGGCACGCCGCCACGAACCCGTCGGCGAGGCCGTAGTCGGTGGTCAGCGAGACCCACGGCGTCCCGGTCACCGGGCCGTCCCGGTGAGTCGCCGCTCCAGCAGCAGCTCGTCGTGCAGCGGGATGTCGTCCTCGCCGAGGTACGGGATGGTGGGCTTGAGCTGCCGGGCCCGGTTGACCGCGCCCGCGTGGACCGCCACGATGCGCAGCCCGCGCCGCTGGTAGAAGCGGAGCGCGGAGAGGTTGTCGTTGGTGGTGACCAGCCAGAGCCGGTCGGCCCCGGCGGCCACCGCCACCGCCTCGGCGGCCGCGAGCAGGGCGCGGCCCGCCCCGAGGCCCGGCGCGGTGGCGGCCAGGCTCACCACCTCCAGCCCGCCGTCGGCGAGCCGGTGCGCCAGCGCGCCGGCGAAGTGCCCCGCCCCGTCCACCGCCACCAGCGTCGGCAGGGCACGCAGGTCGTAGCGGGTGTCGTGGACCACCACGTGCGGGCCACCCCACTCCCGCCGGTGCAGGGCCGCCACGTCGTCGTGATCGTGTGGCGCCGCTGGTCGTACCTCGATCGCGCCCATCCCACCGTCCCGTGCTGCGCTGCCGGCCGGATCACCCTACCCACCGTGCGCGGCCGGTCGAGGCGCCCGCCGTGCCGTCGCCGGGCCGGAGATTGGCCCGGCGGCGGTGGGCCGGGTTCAGCCGCGCAGCCGCAGGCCGCGGGGGGTGGCCCGGAAGCCGGCGGCGGTCAGCGCGTCGCGCAGCGGCGACGAGTGCACGGCCTCGCCGTCGGCCCGCTCCACCGACATCGCACCGAGCGCGCCGGAGTGCACCGCGTCGGCGAGCGCCTTGCCGGCCACGGCGAGCGTGTCGGTGTCGTCGGTGAAGGAGAGGATCGTCCGCCCGCCCCGCTCCACGTAGAGCACCAGGTCGCCGCCGACCAGCACCACCAGCGCGCCGGCCTTGCGCCCGGCCCGGTGCCCGCTGGCCGGGGCCGCGCCGTCACCCGAGTCGACCACCCGCTCCGGCCAGGGCAGCGCCGCGCCGTACGGGTTGGCCGGGTCGGTGGCGGCGAGCACCAGCGTCGGCCCGCCCCGGCCCCGGCCGCCGTCGGCCGGGTCGGCCAGGGCGCGGATCCGGTCCACCGCGCCGGGCACGGCGAACTGGGCGGCGCCCAGCCCCTCGACGAAGTAGCCCCGGCGGGCCGCCCCGCGCTCCTCCAGCGCCGACAGCACCGGGTAGACCGCGGCGAAGCCGCCGACCACCTGCTCGGCCATGACCGCGCCCCGGGTGACCACGCCGTGCCGTTCGAGCAGCAGGTCGGCGAGGGCGGCGGCCCGGCGGGTCGGGTCGAGGTCCCGCTCGGGCAGCCGCGACCAGCGCCCGGCCACCGTCGGCGGGCCGCTGCGGCTGGGCAGCGCCACCCGGCCGGGACGGCGGTAGCGGGTCCGCGGCGCGGACGGGCGGGACCGGTGCGCGCCGCCGCCGCCGAGCGCCGCCCGCAGCGGGGCGAGCGTGTCGTTGGTGAGGTGACCGGCCCAGACCAGGTCCCAGACGGCGGCGGCCAGCGCGGCGTCGTCGGTGGCCCCCACCCGGTCCGACAGGGAGCGGAAGAAGAGCGCCTGGCCGTCGGCGAGCGCGTCGAGCACCGCGTCGTGCAGCGGGGTGCGGGTGAGCGCCTCGTCGGGCGGCGGGAGCAGCAGCGGCGCGGCGTCCGCGTACGCCAGGGTGACCCAGCCGTCGCCGCCGGAGATCGCCCCGGACCCGGCCCAGACCACCTCGCCGCTGGCGCAGAGCTCGTCGAGCTGGGCGGGGGAGTAGTCGGCCACCCGGGCGGGCAGCACGAGGCGTTCCAACGCGGACGCGGGCACCGCCGCGCCCTGCAACTGCTCGACGGCGGCGGCGAGCGCCTCCACCCCCCGCGCCGACGAACCGACCTGCTGCCAGCGGGGCAGGAACGCCGCGAGGGCCCGGGGCGGCACCGGCTCGATCTCCCGGCGCAGCGCGGCCAGCGAGCGGCGGCGCAGCAGCCGCAGCACCTCCGCGTCGCACCACTGGGTGCCGACGCTGTCCGGGGCGAACTCCCCGGAGACCACCCGGCCGGTGGCGGCGAGCCGGCGCAGCGCCTGCTCCACCACGAAGACGCCCAGCCCGAACCGGGCGGCGCAGCTGGCCGCCGCGAACGGGCCGTGGGTGCGGGCGTAGCGGGCCACCAGGTCGCCGAGCGGGTCGGCCACCGGCGCCAGGTACGCCTCGGCCACCCCGACCGGCAGCGCCACGCCGAGCGCGTCGCGCAGCCGGGCGGCGTCCTCGACGCCCACCCAGCGCTCCTCGCCGGCGACGCGGACCCGCAGCACCCGGCGGGCGGCCTCCAGCTCGGTCAGCCACGCCACCGGCGCGCCCCGCTCGGCCAGCTCGGCCTCGCTCAGGTCGCCGACCACCCGGAGCAGCTCGACCACGTCCTCGGCGTCGCGCGGGCGGCGCTGCTCGGTCAGCCAGCGCAGCTGCCGCTCGGTCTCGGCGAGCACCGTCGGGTCGAGTAGCTCCCGCAGGTCGACCCGGCCGAGCAGCTCGCCGAGCAGGCCCGAATCCAGGGCCAGGGCGGCGGCCCGGCGCTCCGCGAGGGGCGCGTCGCCCTCGTAGAGGAACGCCCCGACGTAGCCGAAGAGCAGCGAGCGGGCGAACGGCGAGGGCCGCTCGGACTCCACCTCGACCAGCCGCACCTTGCGGCTGCCCAGGTCGCGCATCAGCTCCGCGAGGGCGGGCTGGTCGAAGACGTCCTGGAGGCACTCGCGGGCGGCCTCCAGGGTGACCGGGAAGTCGGCGTACTCGCGGGCGACGTCGAGCAGCTGGGCGGCGCGTTGGCGCTGCTGCCAGAGCGGCTGCCGGCGACGCGGATCGCGGCGGGGCAGCAGCAGCGACCGGGCCGCGCACTCGCGGAACCGGGCGGCGAAGAGCGCGGAGGTGCCGACGGACTCCTCGACGAGCTGGGCGATCTCGTCGGGCTCGAAGACCACCACGTCGGCGCCGGGTGGCTCGTCGGCGGTGTCGGGCAGCCGGACCACGATGCCGTCGTCGGAGGGCATCACCTGGGCGTCCACCCCGTACCGTTCGGCGAGCCGGCGGCCGATCGCCAGCGCCCACGGGCCGTTGACCCGGGCGCCGAGCACCGAGTGGACGGCGAGCCGCCAGTCGCCCAGCTCGTCGCGGAACCGTTCGACGACCACCGTCCGGTCGTCCGGCAGGGAGCGGGTCGCCGCCTTCTGCTCGCGCAGGTACCCCATCAGGTTGCCGGCGGCCCAGTCGTCGAGCCCGCCGGCGCGCAGTGCGGCGGTGGCGGTCTCGTCGTCCTGGCGGAGCAGGGCGCGGACCCGGGCGCCGATGGCCCGGCCCAGCTCGACCGGCCGGCCGAGCTGGTCGCCCTTCCAGAACGGCATCCGGGCGGCCTGGCCGGGGGCGGGGGAGACCAGCACCCGGTCGGGGGTGATCTCCTCGATCCGCCAGGAGGAGGAGCCGAGCAGGAAGACGTCGCCGACCCGGGACTCGTAGACCATCTCCTCGTCCAGCTCGCCGACCCGGGCGGCGCGTTCCGCCCCGGCCAGGAAGACGCCGAAGAGGCCCCGGTCGGGGATGGTGCCGCCGCTGGTCACCGCGAGCCGCTGCGCGCCGGGGCGGCCGGTGAGCACGTCGGTGGCCCGGTCCCACACCAGCCGGGGCCGCAGCTCGGCGAAGGCGGTCGACGGGTACCGCCCGGAGAGCATGTCGAGCACCGCGTGCAGTGCCGAGTCGGGCAGCTCGGCGAAGGGTGCGGCCCGGCGGACCAGCACGGCCAGGTCGCCGAGCTGCCACGGCTCCAGCGCCACCATCGCCACGATCTGCTGGGCCAGCACGTCGAGCGGGTTGCGCGGGTAGTGCAGCTCCTCGATGGCGCCCGCGGCCATCCGCTCGGCGACCACCGTGCAGGAGAGCAGGTCGCCGCGGTGCTTGGGGAAGACCACGCCGCGGGAGACCGCGCCGACCTGGTGCCCGGCCCGGCCGACCCGTTGCAGGCCGGCGGCGACGCTCGGCGGCGCCTCGATCTGCACCACCAGGTCGACCGCGCCCATGTCGATGCCCAGCTCCAGGCTGGAGGTGGCGACCACGGCCGGGAGCTGGCCGGACTTGAGCGCCTCCTCGATGTGCTTGCGCTCCTCCCGGGAGACGCTGCCGTGGTGGGCCCGCGCGATCACCGGGGCCGCGCCGGCCGCCGCGCCGGACTGCGCCATCACCTCCGCCGGCTGGCGCGGCGCCCGCACCGAACCGTCGGGTACGCCCACCGGCCCGCCGCCGTCGGCGGCCCGGCCGGCGTCCGGGCCGGCCGCGGCCGCCAGCTCCTCGGCGGCCAGCTCGTTGAGGCGGGCGCAGAGCCGTTCGGCGCTGCGCCGCGAGTTGGTGAAGACGATGGTCGAGCGGTGCGCCCGGATCAGCGAGAAGACCCGCTCCTCCACGGCCGGCCAGATCGACGGCCGGCGCGGGCCGCCGGGGCCGCCCAGGTCGTCCGGCGGCTGCTCCTGCTCGTCGAGGCGGGTCATGTCCTCCACCGGGACCTGGACGCTGACCTCGATGGTCTTGCTGCTGCGCGGCTGCACCACGTCGACCGGGCGGGCCCCGCCGAGGAAGCGGGCGCAGACGTCGATCGGCCGGACGGTGGCGGAGAGGCCGATCCGCTGCGCGGGCGTCGCCAGCAGCTCGTCGAGGCGTTCCAGGGAGAGGGCCAGGTGGGCGCCGCGCTTCGTGCCGGCCACCGCGTGCACCTCGTCGACGATCACCGTCTCGATCCCGCGCAGCGAGTCGCGGGCGGCGGAGGTGAGCAGCAGGAAGAGCGACTCGGGGGTGGTGATGAGGATGTCCGGCGGGGTGCGGGCGAAGGCACGCCGCTCGTCGGCCGGGGTGTCGCCGGTGCGCATCCCGACGGTGATCTCCGGCGGGGCGACGCCGAGCCGGGTGGCGGCCTGCCGGATGCCGGCGAGCGGGGTGCGCAGGTTGCGCTCCACGTCGACGGCGAGCGCCTTCAGCGGGCTGACGTAGAGCACCCGGCAGCGCTGCCGCGCCTCGGCGGGCGGCGGCTCCTTGGCCAGCCGGTCGAGCGACCAGAGGAACGCGGCGAGGGTCTTGCCGGAGCCGGTGGGGGCGACGACCAGGGCGTTGCGCCCGGCGGCCACCGAACGCCAGGCGCCGGCCTGGGCGGCGGTGGGCGCGGCGAACGCCGCGGTGAACCACTCCCGGGTCGCCGCGCCGAAATCCGCCAGCACCGCGTCCCCGCCGGTCATCTCGTTCGCCACGCTCCCATCCTGCCCCGGCGGTGTGACATCCCGCCCGCGCCGGACGCGGGTTCTGTCCGGCTCCGGGCGCTTACGCGACGGATGCGACGTTGAACGCGTTAAGTCTTAACTAACTGCTTGCTTGTGCCGCGCAACATAAAGTAACTTCACTCGCAACGCAGCGTCGGGTGGAGGGCTTTGGATGACCGTCGAGGAGCGAGGCTCCGGGCCCGGGACCGATGTGCTCATCCGCAAGGTCGACAGCCATCTCGCCGCGCTCCGCACCGGCCTGCAGGGCCCCGAGTTGGAGCTCGCCGAGCAGCTCGCCCGCTGCCTGCGCGAGCTGGTCATCGCCACCGCCCACTCCAGCGCCGCCGACCGGGGGCTGGTCCGCGCCGCGGTGCACTACTTCGTCCTCCGCCGGGAGAGCCGCGGCCGGCTGCTCTCGGTGCGCTCCCTCGCCGCCGCCCAGCGGGTGGTCAACAAGGCCGTGCGCCAGCTCGGCCGCCCCGACCTGCTGGTGGAGACCCGCCGGGAGCGGCCGTCCCGCGCGCCCGCGCTCTCCACCGGCGACAGCGCGCTGCGCTGACCCCGCTCCGGTACGCCGTACCGCGTCGCTGACCCGGCCCGGTCCCGGTCGGACCGTTTTCCGCAAACCCGCCCCTGGGCCGGCGATCTGACGTCTGATCGGTCGTGGCCGGAGCGTGCCCGCCCCGGCGTGCGGTCCCACTCGACCTGGAGCCCGCGTGCTCGTACTGCTGATCCTGCACCTGGTGGCGGCCCTGCTCGCGCCGTTGCTGGTCCGCTGGTGGGGTCCGCGCGCCTGCTACCCGCTCGCCCTCGCGCCGGCCGCCGCGTTCGGCTGGGCCGTCGCCCACACCCCGACGGTCCGCGACGGCGGCGCGGTCGTCGAGACGTACCGGTGGATCGGCCAGCTCCGGCTCGACCTCGCGCTGCGGGTCACCACCCTGTCCTGGCTGATGTTGCTGCTGGTCGGCGGCGTCGGCGCGCTGGTGCTGGTCTACTCCGCCCGCTACTTCCACCCCGGCTCGGCGGGGGTGGCCCGGTTCGCGGCCGTGCTGGTCGCCTTCGCCGGGGCGATGCTCGGCCTGGTGGTCGCCGACGACCTGCTGCTGCTCTACGTCTTCTGGGAGCTGACCACGGTCTTCTCCTACCTGCTGATCGGGCACAGCACCGAGCGGCGGTCCAGCCGCTGGGCGGCCGCCCAGGCGCTGACCGTGACCACCCTCGGCGGGCTGGCGATGCTGGTCGGCTTCCTGCTGCTCGGCCGGCACGCCGGCGGCTACCGCTGGTCGGCGATCGCGGCCGCGCCGCTGCCCGGTGGCGGGTACCTCGCCGCGGCGGTGCTGCTGATCCTGGCCGGGGCGCTGGCCAAGTCCGCCGTCGTGCCGTTCAGCTCCTGGCTGCCGGTGGCGATGGCCGCGCCGACGCCGGTCAGCGCGTACCTGCACGCGGCGGCGATGGTGAAGGCCGGGGTCTACCTGGTCGGGCTGCTCGCCCCGGTGCTCGCGATCGCCGGCCCGTGGCGTCCGGTCACCGTGGTCGCCGGGCTGGTCACCCTGGTCGCCGGGGGCTGGGCGGCGTTGCGGCAGACCGACCTGAAGCTGCTGCTGGCGTACGGGACGGTCAGCCAGCTCGGCCTGCTGACCGTGGTGATCGGCGCGGGCACGCCGAAGGCCGCGCTGGCCGGCACGGCGATGCTGCTGGCGCACGCGCTGTTCAAGGCGGCCCTGTTCCTCGTCGTCGGCCTCCTCGACCACTGTGCCGGCACCCGTGACCTGCGGGAGCTCTCCGGGGTCGGGCGTACCGCGCCGCTGCTGGCGGTGGTCGCCGGGCTCGCCGCCGCGTCGATGGCCGGGCTGCCGCCGCTGTTCGGCTTCGTCGCGAAGGAGGCGGTCCTCGCCGCCTTCACCGACCGGCCGCTCGTGCTCGCCGTGCTGGTCGGCGGCACCGCCCTCACCGTCGCCTACAGCATCCGGTTCCTGTGGGGCGCCTTCGCCACCCGGCCCGGCACGCCGGCCACCGAACTGGCCGCCGCCCCGGCCGCGATGCTGGCGCCACCGGCCCTGCTCGCCGCCGCCGGGCTGGCCTTCGGTCCCGCCGCCGGCTGGCTGGGCGGCCTGCTCCACCCGTACGCCGAACTCTTCGGTCCGGGGGAGGCGCACCTCGCGCTCTGGCCCGGGCCGAACCTGGCGCTGGGGCTCTCCGCGGTCGCGGTCGCCGCCGGCGTCGCGCTGCACCTGGTACGCGGCCCGCTCGCCCCTGCGCTGGCCCGGCTGCACGTCCCGGTCGGCGGCAACCAGGGCTACGAGTGGGTGACCCACCGCTTCGACCGGTTCGCCATCGAGGTCACCGGCGCCACCCAGCGCGGCTCGCTGCCGCAGTACCTCGGCGCCATCCTGCTCGCGCTGGTGCTGTTGCCCGGCGCGGCGATGCTGACCGCCCGCCCCTGGCGGGAACGGATCGCGCTCTGGGACACCCCCGCCCAGCTCGTGGTCTGCCTGGTGATCGCGGTGGCGGCGGTGTTCGCCGTCGGCGCCCGCCGCCGGCTCACCGCGATGCTGCTGGTCGGGGTGACCGGCTACGGCACCGCGATGATGTTCGTCCTCTACGGCGCGCCCGACCTGGCGCTCACCCAGTTCCTGGTCGAGACCGCCACCATCGTGCTCTTCGTGCTGGTGCTGCGGCGGCTGCCGGACCGGTTCTCGGCCCGACCGCTGCGCCGCAGCCGCTGGCTGCGGCGGGGAATCGGGGTGGCGGCCGGGGTGGTGATGGCCGGCCTCGCCCTCGCGGCGGCCGGCGCCCGGCGGACGCCGTCGATCTCGCTCGCCTTCCCCGACCTGGCGGTCGCCCAGGGCTACGGCCGCAACGTGGTCAACGTGACCCTGGTCGACATCCGGGCCTGGGACACCATGGGCGAGCTCTCCGTGCTGGTGGTGGCCGCGACCGGCGTGGCCAGCCTGATCTTCGAACGGTCCCGCACCGGGCCGCGGCCGCGCCGCCCCGCGCCGTCCGCGCCCCGTCGGGACCGGCGGCCGGTCTGGCTGCGCGGCGGGGCCACCCTGCGCGAGCGGCGCCGGTCGATCGTCTTCGAGGTGGTCACCCGGCTGATCTTCCACACCGTGCTGCTCTTCTCCCTCTTCCTGCTCTTCTCCGGGCACAACGCCCCCGGCGGCGGCTTTGCCGGCGGCCTGGTCGCCGGCCTCGCCCTCGCCGTCCGCTACCTGGCCGGCGGCCGGTACGAGCTGGCCGAGGCGGCGCCGGTCGGGGCGGGGACGGTGCTCGGCGCCGGGCTGGCCGTCTCCGTCGGCACCGGCGCGATCGGGCTGCTCCGCACCGGATCCGTGCTGGAGAGCGTGAAGGTCGACCTCTGGCTGCCCGCCGTCGGCCACTGCTACCTGGTCACGTCGCTCTTCTTCGACGTGGGCGTCTACCTGATCGTGGTCGGGCTGGTGCTGGACATCCTGCGCAGCCTCGGCGCGGAGGTGGACCGGCACGTCGAGGCGAGCGGCGGCCCGGAGGCGGGCCTGGCGGTCCACCGGGAGGGGGACCGGACGTGAGCGCGAGGAGTGAGCCGGTTCTGCGAGCCCCGCAGTCGCGAACAGAGGTGGCGCGGTGAGCGCGAGGAGTGAGCCGGTTCTGCGAGCCCCGCAGTCGCGAACAGAGGTGGCGCGGTGAGGGCGAGGAGTGAGCCGGTTCTGCGAGCCCCGCAGTCGCGAACAGAGGTGGCGCGGTGAGCGCGAGGAGTGAGCCGGTTCTGCGAGCCCCGCAGTCGCGAACAGAGGTGGCGCGGTGAAGGCGGTTGGGGCGGGACCGACCCTGGTGCTGGTGATCGCCGTCGGGGTGCTGGTGGCCACCGGCGTCACCCTGCTGCTGGAGCGGAGCCTGAGCCGGATCCTGCTCGGGGTCATCCTGCTCGGCAACGGGGTGAATCTGCTGATCCTGCTCGGCGGCCGGTCCGGGGCCGCCCCGGTGGTGGGCACCGCGCCCAGCGGGGAGATGAGCGACGCGCTGTCCCAGGCGATGGTGCTGACCGCCGTGGTGATCACCTTCGGGCTGACCGCGTTCCTGCTCGCGGTCGCGTACCGGAGCTGGTATCTCACCGGCGACGACGAGGTGCAGGACGACCTGGAGGACCGGCAGGTCGTTCGGCTCGCCGAGCGGAACGAGGTCTCCACCGCGGACCTCGGCGGCGAGGGTCCGGACAACGACCCGGAGCAGGTGGACCCGGGGCCCGCGCTGCGTCGGCTGCGCCGCGGGGAGCAGGGGTGACCCCGGCGCTGGTGCCGTTGCCCGTGGTGGTGCCGCTGCTCGGCGCCGCGCTGACGCTGATCCTGGCCAACCGGCCCCGGCTGCAACGGTCGGTCAGCGTGGTCGGCCTCGCCACCACCCTGGCGGTCGCCGTGACGCTGCTGGTCGAGGCGTACCGGCACGGGCCGGTGGTCGTGCAGGTGGGCGGCTGGCCGGCGCCGGTGGGCATCGTGCTGGTCGCCGACCAGCTCGCCGCGCTGATGCTGGTGGTCTCGTCGGCGGTGACGCTCTGCGTGCTGCTCTACTCGATCGGCCAGGGGCGCGGGGAGACCAGCGAGACCGCGCCGGTCAGCATCTACCACCCCACCTACCTGGTGCTGACCGCCGGCGTCACCAACGCCTTCCTGGCCGGGGACCTGTTCAACCTCTTCGTCGGCTTCGAGATCCTGCTGGCGGCGAGCTTCGTGCTGATCACGCTGGGCGGCACCGAGACCCGGATCCGGACCGGCTCGACGTACGTGGTGGTCAGCGTCCTCTCTTCGATGATCTTCCTGGCCGCGGTGGGCCTGGTGTACGCGGCCACCGGCACCCTCAACATGGCCCAGCTCGCCGGGCGGCTGGACGGCCTGCCGGCCGGCGTACGGATGGCGTTGCAGCTCATGCTGCTGCTCGCCTTCGGCATCAAGGCGGCGGTCTTCCCGGTCTCCGCCTGGCTGCCGGACAGCTACCCGACCGCCCCGGCCCCGGTCACCGCGGTCTTCGCCGGCCTGCTCACCAAGGTCGGCGTGTACTCCATCATCCGCACCAAGACGCTGCTGTTCCCCGGCGGGCAGGCCGACCGGCTGCTCATGGTGGTCGCCGGGCTGACCATGGTGGTCGGCATCCTCGGCGCGGTGGCCCAGTCCGACATGAAGCGGCTCTTCTCGTTCACCCTGGTCAGCCACATCGGTTTCATGATCTTCGGGGTGGCGCTGAGCAGCGTCGCCGGCCTCTCCGGGGCGATCTTCTACGTGGTGCACCACATCACCATCCAGACCACCCTCTTCCTGGTCGCCGGTCTGGTCGAGGAGCGGGCCGGCAGCACCGACCTGCGCCGCCTCGGCGGGCTGGCCCGGGTCGCGCCGCTGCTCGCGGTGCTCTTCTTCGTCCCGGCGATGAACCTCGCCGGCGTCCCGCCCTTCTCCGGCTTCCTCGGCAAGCTCGGTCTGCTCCAGGCCGGCGTGGCGGCGCCCGGGGTGCTCCCCGGGGTGCTGGTGGGAGCGGGGGCGGTGACCAGCCTGCTCACCCTCTACGCCGCCTCCCGGGTGTGGAACATCGCGTTCTGGCGCTCGCCCCGGCTCGCCACCACCGATCCGACCGTACGGCTGCCGGCGCTGATGGTCGGCGCGACCACGGCCCTGGTCGTGCTCGGCGTGGCGCTGACCCTCGCCGCCGGGCCGCTCTTCGAGGTCACCGCGGACGCCGCCACCGACCTGCGCGCACGTACCCCCTACGTGCGGGCCGTCTTCCCGGGTGGCGTTCCGTGACGGCCGGCGGGCCGTCCGGTCGCGACGGGCCGGCGGCTCCGCCGCCGCACCCCGGCGCCGGGCCGTCCGGGGCGCCGGGCCGCAACGCGAAAGTGGGGCGCGGCGGCCGGTGGCGGGACGAGGCGGTCGCGCTCGGCTGGCTGGTGCTGACCTGGCTGCTGCTCTGGGGGGAGGTGACCTGGGGCAACGTGCTCGGCGGGCTGGTCGTCGGCGGCGCCGTGCTGCTCTTCTTCCCGCTGCCGCCGGTCACCTTCGGCGGCCGGCTCCGCCCCGGGGCGCTGCTCGTGCTGGCCGCCACCTTCGCCGGTGAGCTGGTGAGCGCCAGCGTCCATGTCGCCGCGATCGCCGTCCGCCCCGGCTACCGGCCGCGCGGCGCGATCATCGCGGTGCCGCTGCGGGTCCGCACCGACCTCAACCTGGCGCTCACCGCCGAGGTGATCTCCCTGGTCCCGGGCACCCTCATCCTCGAGGTGGACCGGGACCGGGCCGTCCTCTACGCGCACGTGCTCGACGTCCGCGGCCCGGCGGACCTGACCGCGAGCCGCGACCGGATCCTCGCCGTCGAGCGGCGCATCGTCCGCGCGATCGGCTCGCCCGCCGAGGTACGCCAGCTGCGTACCGAACCCGTCGACCGGAGGAACAATCCGTGACCACGCTCCTCGCCGTCGTGCTGACCGTGCTGCTCTCGGTCACCGCCCTGCTCGCCCTGGCCCGCATCTACCGGGGGCCGTCGCTGCTGGACCGGGTCGTCGCCGCCGACCTGCTGCTCTCCATCATGCTCGGCGCGGTCGGCGCCGAGGCGGCGGTCAACCGGCACGCCACCACGCTGCCCGTGCTGGTGGTGCTCTCCCTGCTCGGCTTCGTCGGCTCGGTGGCGATGGTCCGCTTCGCCGTCCGCGAGGAGGCGTGATGGGGGCGGTCGCCGACTGGCTCGGCGCGGCCTGCCTGGTTGCCGGGGCCCTGCTCAGCCTGGCCGCCGGGATCGGCGTGCTGCGCTTCCCGGACGTGCTGGACCGGATGCACGCGGCCACCAAGCCGCAGGTGCTCGGCGTGCTGCTCCTGCTGGCCGGGGTGGCGCTGCGCCTGCGTACGCCGTCGGACCTGGGCATGCTGGCGCTGGTCGCGATCTTCCAACTGGCCACCGCGCCGGTCGCCGCCCAGATGGTCGGTCGGGCCGCGTACCGGTCGGGTCGGGTCGACCGGGCCCTGCTCGACACGGACGAGCTGGCCGACCGCTGACCGGGGTGGAACCGGACAACTGCGCCACCTTCAGCGGGCGTCCAGCCAGCGCGGATAAAATGGGGGCATGATCGACTCCTCTGCCCAGGAGGGCAGCAGTAGCCAGCCGGGTCGTGCCCGGCATTCCCTCGCCCCGACGACCCCGGGAGCCCTGAACCTCCCGTGCTGATCGTCGTGGGTCTCGTACTCATCATCGTGCTCACCGCCGCCACCGGTTACTTCGTGGCCCAGGAGTTCGGTTACGTCGCCGTGGACCGCGGCAGGCTCAAGCAGCTCGCCGACGCCGGCGACGTGCCCGCCGCCCGGGCCCTGGCGGTGACCGGTCGGCTGTCGTTCATGCTCTCCGGCGCCCAGCTCGGCATCACCGTCACCGCCCTGCTCGTCGGTTACGTCGCCGAGCCGTACCTGGGCACCGGGCTGGCCGACCTGCTCGGCGTCGCCGGGGTCTCCACCGGGATCAGCCTGCCGCTCTCGGTGGTGCTGGCCCTGCTCATCGCCACCGTGGTGCAGATGGTCCTCGGCGAGCTGGCCCCGAAGAACCTGGCCATCGCCCGCGCCGTACCCCTCGCGCGGGCGCTGAGCCGGTCCACCCTGATCTACCTGAAGCTCGCCGGCCCGGTGATCACCCTCTTCGACCGGGCCGCCGTCCGGCTGCTCCGCCGGGTCGGCATCGAGCCGATCGAGGAGCTGCCCAGCGGCGCCACCCCGGCGGACCTGGAACAGATCATCGCCGAGTCCCGCGAGGAGGGCAGCCTCGACGCCGAGATGTCCGACCTGCTCGACCGGGGCCTGGACTTCCGCGAGCTGACCGCCGGTGAGGCCATGGTGCCCCGGGTCGACGTGCACACCGTGCGCGCCGACGAGCCGGTCAGCCGGGTCGTCGAGCTGCTCGACACCGGCCACTCCCGCTTCCCGGTCCGCGGCGCCGAGGGCGTCGACGACCTGGTGGGCGTGGTCGGCATCGCCGATGTGCTCGGCGTGCCGCCGGCCGAGCGGGCGACCACCCGGGTCGGCGCGGTGGCCGTACCGCCGCTGCTGGTGCCGGAGACGCTGCCGCTGCCGACGGTGCTGGACCGGCTCCGGGTCGGCCACCGGCAGCTCGCTTGCGTGGTCGACGAGTACGGCGGCTTCGCCGGCGTGATCACCCTGGAGGACATCGCCGAGGAGCTGGTCGGGCCGATCCGCGACGAGGACGACCCGCCGGAGCGGGCCCCGGCCCGGCAGGACGACGGCTCCTGGGTGGTGCCGGCCCGCTGGCGGATCGACGAGGTCGCCGACAGCACCGGCATTTCGCTGCCCGAGGCTCCGGAGTACGACACCCTCTCCGGGCTGGTCATGCGGGAGCTGGGCCGGGTGCCCGAGGTCGGCGACCGGCTGGAGATCAGCCTCGCCGCCGACGGCGGCGAGCCCGACGCCGAGCCGCGCGCCCTGGTCGAGGTGCTGGCCGTGGACCGGCACGTCGCCGACTCCGTCCGGCTCCGGATGGCCGCGGCCGAACGCGGGGAGGAGGCGGCATGAGCGGGTTGACCATGTCCGCCGCGCGGCGCGGGGAGGTCCCCGCATGAGCCCCGGCTTCGCACTCTTCTTCAGCGCCGTGCTGCTGGCGTTGAACGGCTTCTTCGTGGCCGCCGAGTTCGCCCTGGTGGCCTCCAAGCGGTACCGGCTGGAGCAGGCGGCGTCCGGCGGCGGCCGGGCCGCCCGCGCGGCGCTCGACGGCGTCCGCGAGCTGTCCCTGATGCTGGCCGGCGCGCAGCTCGGCATCACGCTCTGCACCCTGGGCCTGGGCGCCCTGGCCGAGCCGGCGATCGAACACCTGCTCAGCCCGCTGCTGCACGCGGTGGGCCTGCCGGACGCGGTCAGCCGCCTGGTGGCGCTGCTCTTCGCCCTCGGCCTGGTGACGTTCCTGCACCTGGTGGTCGGCGAGATGGCCCCGAAGTCGTGGGCGATCACCGACGCGGAGCGCTCGGCGACGCTGCTGGCGCTGCCGTTCCGGGCCTTCGCCCGGGTCTCCCGCCCGGTGCTCTCGGCGCTGAACGCGCTGGCCAACCTGGTGCTGCGGCTGGTCGGCGTGCGGCAGCAGGACCAGCTCGCCATGGTGCACGGCCCGGACGAGCTGCGCATCCTGCTGGAGCAGTCCCGCGAGCACGGGCTGCTCGGCGCGGAGCAGCACCAGCTGCTGACCAGCATGCTGGAGCTGCAGGGCACCACGGTGGCGCAGGTGATGGAGCCGTTCGACCGGATCGTCACGGTCCGCCGGGACGACACCGCCGAGCGGATCGAGCACGTCTCCCGGGACAGCGGCCGGTCCCGGCTGGCCGTGCTCGACGCCGGCGGCGAGGTCTGCGGCCTGGTGCACGTCCGGGAGGCGGTCCGAGCCGTCACCACCGGCCGGGCGGCTACCGCCGCTGAGCTGATGACCCCGGCCTTCACCCTGCCCGGGGCGGCCTCGGTGACCGAGGCGGTGGCGGCGATGCGCGGCCGGCAGGCCCAGCTGGCGCTGGTCAGCAACGGCGGTGGCCCGACCCGGCCGATCGGCTTCGTGGCCCTGGAGGACCTTCTGGAGGAGGTCATCGGCGAGTTCGACGACGAGACCGACCCGGTGCCGAGGGGCCGGCGCATGCGCTGATGCCTCCCGCATTCCCGACCGGCCGCCGGGTCCCCGTGCGCCGCCGCCGTACCGCCGGGGGCGGCGCGGACCGACGGCCGGCGCCGGCAAAGGAGTGCCGGGCCGAGGACCGGGAATGCCGCCGGGGCGGCGGCGACGGGAACGGGGGAGCGGGGTGCGGCTGACCGGGGTGTCCTCGGAGTCCGGCTGGACCGGGCTGTCGGTGACCACCACCCTGACCAACCCGAGCACCCGTCCCGGCCTGCGCCTGCCGGGGCGGGTGACGCTCGCCGCCGGGGGAGAGGACGTGCCGGTCCGGCACATCCGGCTGGGCCTGATCGCCCAGGCCGAGCCGGAGGATCCGGGCTCGCCGCGCCGCCTGGTGCAGTTCCACCAGGTGCCGGTCGCCGGCCGGTTCGTGGTGCCGGCGGGGCGGCGGCGGGCGGTCGACTTCGCGCTGCCGCTGCCCTGGGAGACCCCGGTGACGATCTTCGGCGAGGTGCCGCTGATGAGCCTGCGCACCGGTCTGCGTACCGAGGTGTCGGTGGATCCGGACCTGGACCAGGGCGCGATGGTGCCGGTCTTCGTCCACCCGCTCCCCACCCAGCAGCACATCCTCGCCGCGCTGGACACCCTGGGTTTCGTGATGCGGCAGGCGGGTCTGCAGCTGGGCCGGCTGCCCGGGGTGGAGCAGACGCTGCCCCTGTACGAGCGGCTGGGCTACTGGGTGGCGCCGCTCTACGCCGGCCCGATCACCGAGCTGGAACTGATCTTCGTGACCAACGCGGCGGGGTTGGAGGTGCTGCTCTGGCTGGACCGGCGGCTCTCCCTCGCCGGGGTGACCCACCAGAGCATCAGCCGGTTCCGGGTCTGGCACGCGGGTCAGGACCGGCGGGACTGGGTGGCCACGGTCGACGGGTGGCTGCGGCACGCCATCAACCGGCACGCGGCCGACGCCGCGCACGCCGACTGGTCCGCCACGATCAGCGAGTCCGCGCACGTCAGCCGCCACCCCGACGAGCCGGTCGCGCCCGGCTACGGCCTGGGCGGCACGGCCGGCGGTGGCGGCATCGGCGGCGGTGGCGACGGCACCTGACCGCCGCGTGGTCAGACCGAGGCGGTGGCGAGCTTGATGCTGAAGCCGAGGAAGAGGGCGGCGACGGCGGTGGTGCCGGTGGCGGCGAGCCGGCGGCGGCGGTGGAACTGGGCGGCGAGGAAGGTCCCGGCGAAGATCAGCGCGGTCAGGTAGAGCGCGCTGGTCACCTGGGCGATCAGGCCGAGCAGCAGGAACGACAGCGCCGGCCAGGCGTACCCGGGGTCGACGAACTGGATGAAGAACGAGATGAAGAAGAGGATCGCCTTCGGGTTGAGCAGGCTGATCACCAGCGCCTTGCGGAACGGGCTGCGCAGCGCCGCCGGCTCCGCCGCGTCGATCAGCCGCGGCGTGGTCGGGTCGTTGCGGTCGCGCCAGCGTCGCCAGGCGCCGCGCAGCATCGTCAACCCCACATAACCGAGGTACGCCGCGCCGGCGTACTTGATCACCAGGAAGAGCGGTGGGTACGCCTGGAGCAGCGACGCCACCCCGGCGGCGGAGAGGGCCATCAGCACCGAGTCGCCGACGAACACCCCGCCCGCGGCCCGGTAGCCGGCTCCCACCCCGCGCCGGGCGGCGGTGGAGAGCACGAAGAGCGAGTTCGGCCCGGGGAGCAGGATGATCGCCACGGTCCCCAGCAGGTACGTCCAGATGTCGGTGATGCCCAGCACGCCGGTCATCATGACGCCACCGGTGCCGCCGGGCGAAGCCTTTCCCGCAGCCTGACCTGTGCGTTCGGCCACTCGTCGACGGTCATCGAATACTGCACGGTGTCCCGCCAGGAGCCGTCCGCCCGCGGCCGGTGCATCCGGAGCACCCCCTCCCGGGTGGCGCCGAGGCGCTCGATCGCCCGCTGTGAGCGCTCGTTGCGGATGTCGGTGTGCCAGACGACCCGGACCGCACCGAGCTCATCGAAGGCCCGACCGAGCAGCAGCAACTTCGCCTCGGTGTTGATCCCGGTCCGCCACCAGGGACGGCCGAGCCAGGTGTACCCGATCGCCACCGACCGGCGGTCGGCGTCCACCTCGTAGAACGAGGTGGCGCCGACCACCGCCCCCGTTGCCGCGCAGCGCTGCACCCACGGCACCCGCTCTTCCCGGTGGTGCGCGGTCAGCGCTGCCTGGATGGCTCGGCGCATCTCGGTCGCGTCCACCGGCTGCCGGCCGCCGAGGTGCCGCCAGACCTCGGGGTCGGCGGTCGCCGTGAACAGCTCCTCGGCGTGGGCCAGGTCGAGGGGTTCCAGCACGACGTGTTCGCCGCGCAGCACCACCGGCTCCAGCCAGGCCGACCGGGCCGGCCGCAGGTACGCCGGCAGCGGCGCGGTCACCCCGGGGGCCGGCTCCGGCACCCCGGCGGTCAGCCGCAGCGGCAGCACCCCGGCCCAGTACGGCAGGTCGAGGTCGGCGGGGTCGTCGTTGACCCCGCCGGTGCGGGTCCGGACCGACACCTCGCGCAGCGGCAGCGCCAGCACGGCCGTCTCGGCCAGCTCCCGGCGGCTCGGCGGCCGGCTGTCCGCGCTGCGCCCGGCTGCGGCCTTCTCGACCAGCGCGGTGAGGACGGCGGTCTTCTCCCGCTCGTCGGTGACCAGCCGCGCGGTGCCGTGCGCGACCAGGGAGCGGTAGTTGGCGCTGTGGTGGAACTGGGAGCGGCCGTAGATCAGCGCGTCGAGCAGGGTCACCGCGACGCAGACCGGCAGCCCGGCGTCGTCCCGGGCGGCGAGCAGCGGCCGGCTGCCGGTGGAGCCGTGCAGGTAGAGGGTGTCGCCGACGCGGACGTGCAGGGTGGGCAGGACCCGCGGCTCACCGTCCACGGTGAACCCCAGCGCGCAGTGGTACGCCTCGTCGAGGACGGCGTGCGCGGCGTTCTCGTCGTAGCTCATCCGGTCGCGGGTCCGGCTGGCGGTGGTCCGTTCGGTGCGGGGGTACATGCGACATCCCATCTTTGTTCTAGTACAATCTCCAAACTGTGGCAGCACATTATCAGATCGCAGGGTCGACGTCGGCCGCCATTTCGGCCAGCGTGGAGAGCGGGATCCGCAGCGGGGCACTCGCCCCGGGCGACGCCCTGCCCGCCGTCCGCACCCTGGCCACCGGGCTGGCGGTGAGCCCGGCCACCGTCGCCCGGGCGTACCAGGAGCTGCGGCAGCGCGGCCTGGTGGTCACCGCCGGCCGGCACGGCACCCGGGTCCGGCCCCGCCCGCCGGTCGCCACCCGCCGCGCCGGGCTGATGCCGCCACCGCTGCCCGGCAGCCGCAACCTCTCCGCCGGGCAGCCCGACAGGCGGCTGCTGCCACCGCTCGGCCCGCACCTGGCCGCGCTCGCCGCCGAGATCGGCGCGCCCACCGGGTACGCCGCCGCCGCCGTCCTCCCCGAGCTGGTCGACGCCGCCCGGGAGCGGCTCGCCGCCGACGGCGTACCGGCCGAGGAGATCACCGTCACCGGCGGCGCGCTGGACGGCATCGAGCGGCTGCTCGCCGCCCACCTCCGGCCCGGTGACGCGGTGGCGGTCGAGGACCCCGGCTGGGCCAACCTGCTGGACCTGGTCGCCGCGCTCGGGCTGCGCGCCATCGGCGTGCCGGTCGACGACGAGGGCCCCACCGAGCCGGGGGTGCGGGCCGCCCTCGCCGCCGGGGCCCGCGCGCTGGTCGTCACCAGCCGCGCCCAGAACCCGACCGGCGCGGCCCTCTCCGCCGACCGCGCCGACGCGCTGCGGGCGCTGCTCGCCGGCCGGTCCGACCTGCTGCTGATCGAGGACGACCACGCCGCCGAGCTGGCCCGCGTACCGCTGCATCCGCTCGCCGGGGCGACCCCGGCCTGGGCCTTCGTCCGGTCGGTGAGCAAGCCCTACGGCCCGGACCTGCGCCTGGCGGTGCTCGCCGGCGACGAGGCCACGGTGGCCCGGGTCGCCGGCCGGGCCCGGGTTGGTGCCGGCTGGGTCTCCACCGTGCTGCAACGCCTCGTGCTGGCGCTCTGGCGCGACCCCGCCACCGCCGACCTGGTGCGCCGCGCCGGGGAGAGCTACGAGCGGCGGAGGAACGGGCTGGCGCGAGAGCTCGCCGCACACGGCCTCGCCGCCCACGCCCGAACCGGGATCAACGTCTGGGTGCCCGTGCCGGACGAGACCGTGGTGGTCACCGCGCTGCGGGACGCCGGCTGGTCGGTCGCCCCCGGCGTGATCAACCGGATCGCCGCCGGCCCGGGCGTCCGGATCACGGTCAGCTCCCTCGACGAGGCCGACCTCGCCCCGCTCGCCGCCGCGATCGCCCGCGCGGTACGCCCCACCGCGCCGTTCGGGTTCACCGCGTGACCTAGTGCGGTGTCCACTAACGTTCACCGGGTTTTCGGTGGGTGTTGTGGATCCTCGCTTTGGGGGCGAGCGACTCCCCACCGGTTGGTGGGGCGGGCCTCCGCGGGCCAACTGATCCTCGCGCCGCCCGGGGTGGGCGGCGGGGGTCACGTCGGGACCGGCCGGCACCGGGCAGGTGCCGGCCGGCTCGACGGTGCGTGACCACCTCCGGCTGCACAACAGCTGTCGGGGTGGTGGATCCGCCGCCCGGGGTGCGGGTGGCGATGCTGGCCGCCGCGACCAGGTCGCGGTGACCGGAGAATGCGCAGTGCGGGCAGGACAACGTCCTGCCCCGGGGTTTCGGCACCCGCCTTCGGCAGGCGGGGCAGGTGGACGACGTGCCGCGTTCGTCGACCAGCCGGACGGTGATCCCGGCCAGGGTGGCCTTGTCGGTGAGAACTTGGAGGAGCCGGCCGATCTGCCACTGCCGTAGCCGCAGGTTGTGCCGCCGCCCCGCCGGCAGATTCAGCACACCGCGAGGATCGCCGACGTGCAGGACACCGACCCGCTGCCGCACCGCCCACGAGACGACCGTGCGGGCGGCCTCGTGCTGGGCCTGCCGGACCCTGCGCCGGTGCCGGCCCTCCACCAGCCGTGCCCGACGGCGGTACTGCCGCCACCGCCGCGACCCCTTCTCACCAGGTTTCGGCGCCCGCCGTGCCACGGCGCGGCGGCGGGCTTTCGTGTCGGCCAGGTGCATGCGGTGCTCGGCGCGGATCGCCCGCCCCGACACCAACAACCCCTCCCCGTCAGGACCGGCCACCGCGTACGGGTGGATGATCCCGAGATCCACCCCGGCGACCCTGGCCGGGTCCGGTTCCTCGCCGGGCGGGTAGACCGCAATCGGAACCTCGGCGGTGACATCGAGGAACAGGCGGCCGTCCTCGCACATCAGCGTGATCGACCGGACTTGTTCGGCCGGATACGGCACCTCCCGCGCCAGGCGCACCCACAACGGCGCCCCACCTTTGGCGGTGGGGATCCGCACCCGGCGTCCGTCGAGGGTGAACGTGCCGTGATACCAGCGCACCGGCACCAACCCCCGCCGGCGACGCGGAAACCGCGCCAACAGGTCACCCGCGCTGCGGCGCTTCGCCGCCGCGAACCACGCATCGGAAAACCGACGCAACACCGACCGCGCACCGACGGAATCCAGTTCCGCGAACGTGCCCGGCCCGGACGTCGCCAACTCCCGGCACAACTCCTGATAACCGGACAGGGGTACATCCCGGCGGCGACGCCGCCACCCGTTGACCTCCAACACACACGCCCACACGTCACCGGCCGAGCGCAGCAGCCCGAAACACCGCCGCCGCTGCCCGGGCGTCACCCGCAACGCGACGCGCGCGGTGCGGTGCACGGCCCGCGGGGCGGCGGGATCCCGACGACGAGGCACGAACCGAAGCCAACACCACCCCTACGACATTTTCCCAACCCCGACCAACCCGGCCAACGTTTGTGGACACGGCACTAGCCGGGGCATGCCGGCCGCACCTGTGGGAATGCCGCGCCGGGAGGTGGTCGACCATGGATTCGAACAAGTCGCGGACCGGACTCTGGATCGCCATCGCGGTGGCGGTGATCATCGTGATCATCGTGATCGCGCTGGCCGCACGCGACGGCGGCGGAGGGGGCGGTTACTGACGCACGGAATACTCTGCCGCGCGACGGGCGGGAACCCGGCGTCCGGCAGGAAACCGGTATATAAAGTCGGCATGGCCGAGCAGACCGAGAGCGCCCCCGGCGCCCAGCAGTTCATCCCGCCGCAGGCCGACACCATCGACGAGCTGCGCGCCGCGGCGGCCGGCTGCCAGGGGTGTGAGCTCTACCGGGACGCCTCGCAGACCGTCTTCGGCCGGGGCGACGAGAGCGCCCGGGTGGTCCTCGTGGGCGAGCAGCCCGGCGACATGGAGGACCAGAAGGGCCTGCCCTTCGTCGGCCCGGCCGGCCGGCTGCTGCGCAAGGCGGTGGACGACGCCGGCATCGACCCTGGTCACATCTACCTGACCAACGCAGTCAAGCACTTCAGATTCGAGCTGCGCGGCAAGCGCCGGATCCACCAGTCGCCGGACCGGGTGCACATCACCGCCTGCCGGCCCTGGCTGGTGGCCGAGTTCGCCCGGCTGAGCCCCGAGGTGGTGGTGGTGCTCGGCGCCACCGCCGCCAAGGCCCTGCTCGGCCCGACGTTCCGGGTGACGAAGCAGCGCGGCGAGCTGCTGCCCTGGCCGGACGCCGCGCAGCACCCGGAGGACTTCAAGCGGGTGCCGGTGGACAACACGGGCAAGGTGGCCGACGTGCCTCCGGCGCAACTCCTGGCCACCATCCACCCGTCCGCGGTGCTGCGCGCCGACAACCAGGACGTGGCGTACGGGGGGCTGGTCGCCGACCTCACTGTCGCCGCCCGCGCCCTCGCCGCCTGATGCGCTGGGCCAGGCAAGATCACGCTCGACGATCCTGCAGCGACCTGAGCTGACGAGCATCCACTGGGGAGTGCCGGAGGCTCGGGCGGGGTAACCCCCGCGCCATGGCCGACGACCGTTCCCGCCGTTCCCTGCCGGTGCGGCTCGGCGCGCCCGGCCCGTACGTGCTCGCCGCTCTGATCCTGTTCGCGCTGCTGGTGGCGGGGAGTGTCCGCTGGGCGGCGATCTACGGGCTGGTCGCGGCGGTCTGCCTGGGCGTCGCGGCGCTGACCCTGTGCCGGGTGCGCCGGCTGGATCGGCGGCTGACCGCACCCTCTGGGCAGCGCGGTTGAGCGGTGCCACACTGGCCGCCATGGAGCAGCATCTCTACGAACCCGTCCACGAGGAGTTCCGCGACCTGTGCCGGGAGTTTCTGGCCCGGGAGGCCGCCCCGCACCACGAGCGCTGGGAGGCCGACGGGATCGTCGACCGGGAGGTCTGGCGCAAGGCCGGCGCGGCCGGGCTGCTCGGCATGGACGTCGACACCGAGTATGGCGGCGGCGGCCAGCGGGACTTCCGGTTCAACGCGGTGCTGGTCGAGGAGATCGTCGCGTCCGGCTGTTCCGGGCTCGGCTTCGGCCTGCACAACGATGTGGTGGCGCCGTACCTGACCGAGCTGACCACCGACGACCAGCGCAAGCGCTGGCTGCCGCGCTTCTGCTCCGGGGACCTGGTCACCGCGATCGCGATGAGCGAGCCCGGCGCGGGCAGCGACCTGGCCGGGATCCGCACCAGCGCGGTCCGCGACGGTGACACGTACCTGCTCAACGGCCAGAAGACGTTCATCACCAACGGCGAGATGGCCGACCTGGTGGTGCTGGTCGTCCGGACCGCCCCGGACCAGGGCGCCCACGGGGTGAGCCTGGTCGCGGTGGAGACCGGGACCCCCGGGTTCACCCGGGGCCGGCGGCTGGCCAAGGTCGGGCTGAAGGCCAACGACACCGCCGAGCTCTTCTTCGACGACTGCCGGGTGCCGGCGGAGAACCTGATCGGCACCGAGAACCACGGCTTCTACCACCTGATGGGGAACCTGCCCCGGGAGCGGCTGAGCATCGCGGTGGCCGCGGTCGCGGCGGCGGAGAAGCTGCTCGCGGTCACCCTCGACTACGCCCGCTCGCGGGAGGCGTTCGGCCGGCCGATCGGGAAGTTCCAGCACAACCGTTTCCTCCTGGCCGAGCTGGACACCGAGGTGACGATCGCGCGCACCTTCGTCAACCACTGCGTCGCCGAGTTCAACGCCGGCCGGCTGTCGGTGACCGACGCGGCGAAGGCCAAGTGGTGGACCACCGAGCTGCAGAACAAGGTCGCCGACCGCTGCGTGCAGCTGCACGGCGGCTACGGCTTCATGCTGGAGTACCCGGTGGCGAAGGCCTGGCTGGACGGGCGGGTGCAGACCATCTACGGCGGCACCACCGAGATCATGAAGGAGATCATCGGCCGAGGTCTCGGCCTGTAGCGAAACCGGGTGCCGCCGGGTGGGGCGGGTGCGCAAGGATGGGGCTTCGTCTGACCCCTAACCGAGGAGGCCGGGATGGCCACCGATCTGACCGCGCCGGCCCGTACCCGGCCGGACGTCGCGCCGATCCAGCGGCGGACCCTGCGCCTGCTCTTCACCACCCAGATCATCGGCGGGGTCGGCGTCACCATCGGCATCGCGGTGGGGGCGCTGCTCGCCGCGCGGGTCGCCGGCACCGCGATGGCCGGCCTGGCGCAGAGCGCCGCCGTGGTGGGTGGGGCCCTGCTTGCCGTCCCGGTCACCCGGATCATGAACGGGCACGGACGCCGGCCGGGACTGGCCGTCGCCTACCTGGCCGGCGCGGTCGGCGCCGTGCTGGTGGTGCTCGCCACCGTCACCCGCTCCGTGCCGCTGCTCTTCCTCGGCATGCTGCTCTTCGGTGGGGGCACCGCGGCGAACCTCCAGGCCCGCTACGCCGCGGTGGACCTCGCCGAGCCGGCCCGCCGGGGCCGTCAGCTCTCGCTGATCGTCTGGGCCACCACCATCGGCGCCGTGGCGGCGCCGAACTTCGCCGCGCTCGCCGACCGCGCCACCACCGGTTGGGGGCTGCCGGCGCTGGCCGGCCCGTTCGCGTTCAGCGCTGCCGCCTTCGCGCTCGCCGCCGTCGTACTCCTCGTGCTCTTGCGGCCCGACCCGCTGCTCACCGCCCGCCGGCTGGCGGCGGCCGAGGCCCCGGTGGCGGCCGCCGTCGCGCCGCCGGACCTCACCCCGCCGGCGGACGCCGTCGCCCCGCCAGCTCCGACCGCCCGGCGCGGCGCGGGGATGCGGGCGGCCTGGCAGGTGGTACGCGGGCGCCCGGCCGCCCGGCTCGGCATCGCGGCGGTGGCGGTGGGCCACGTGGTGATGGTGGCGGTGATGTCGATGACCCCGGTACGCCTCGGCGAGTCGCACTCCGACGCGGACGTGCTGCGGGTGGTCGGCATCGTGCTGAGCCTGCACATCGCCGGCATGTACGCCCTCAGCCCGCTGGTGGGCTGGCTCACCGACCGGGCGGGCCGGCGCGCGGTCATCCTGGGCGGGGTCGCAACGCTGCTGGCCGCGTGCGCGGTCGCCGGCACCGCCGGGCACCACACGCCCCGGCTCTCGATCGGCCTGGTCCTGCTCGGACTGGGCTGGTCCGGCACCATGGTGGCCGGCTCGACGCTGCTGTCGGAGTCGGTGCCGGCCGCGGTCCGGCCGAGCGTGCAGGGGTTCTCCGACCTGACGATGGGGCTGGCCGGCGCGGGAGCCGCCGCGGTCAGCGGGTTTGTCATGCGGGCGGCCGGTTATCCGGTGCTCACCCTGCTGGCGGCGATCGCGGTCGTGCCCCTGGTGGCGCTAGCGTTGCGTCCGGTGCCCGGGCGGGTGCCCGACGAGGAGGACTGATCACGTGCGGCTGACCGACTTCTGGGCGCGGCTGGAGGAGGCGTTCGGGCCGGATTACGCGGCCAGCATCGCCCGCGACCAGGTGCTGTCCCAGCTCGGCGGGCGGACCATCGAGCAGGCGCTCCGGTCGGGTGAGCAGACCCACGTGGTCTGGCGGGCCGTCGTCGCCGCCTATCCCGACCGGGTCCCCGCCCGGCTACGTTGAGCGGCCCTTTCGCCGCGTCCGCGTGTCGCTTGCCGAGTCGTACACCTGTTCGGCTATTGTCCACAGCGGGGTGCTCGTCCACAGCTCGCGGCCCGTCGGCTGGTTTTCTGTCGGACCCAGCGCCTAGCGTGTCCCGCGTGACGCGAAGCTCAGGAAAGACGCCGGCGAAGGCAGGGGTGGCAAACATGGCCGCAGGGCCCGATCGGGAGAAGGCACTCGACCTTGCTCTCGCTCAGATCGACAAGCAGTTCGGCAAGGGTTCGGTGATGCGGCTGGGCGAGCGGCCGGTCATCCAGACCGCGGTGATTCCGACCGGCTCGATCGCGCTCGACGTGGCGCTCGGCGTGGGCGGTCTGCCCCGCGGCCGGGTCGTCGAGATCTACGGTCCCGAGTCCAGCGGTAAGACCACGGTCGCCCTGCACGCAGTGGCCAACGCCCAGCGGGCCGGTGGCATCGCCGCTTTCATCGACGCCGAGCACGCGCTCGACCCGGATTACGCGAAGGCCCTCGGTGTCGACACCGACGCCCTGCTGGTCTCCCAGCCGGACACCGGTGAGCAGGCGCTGGAGATCGTCGACATGCTGGTCCGCTCCGGCGCGATCGACGTCATCGTGATCGACTCGGTCGCGGCCCTGGTGCCGCGTGCCGAGATCGAGGGCGAGATGGGCGACAGCCACGTGGGTCTGCAGGCCCGGCTGATGAGCCAGGCGCTGCGGAAGATCACCGGTGTGCTCAACAACACCGGCACCACGGCGATCTTCATCAACCAGCTCCGCGAGAAGATCGGCGTGATGTTCGGCAGCCCGGAGACCACCACCGGTGGTCGGGCGCTGAAGTTCTACGCCTCGGTCCGGCTCGACGTGCGCCGCATCGAGAGCCTCAAGGACGGCACCGACGTGGTCGGTAACCGCACCCGCGTCAAGGTCGTGAAGAACAAGGTCGCCGCGCCGTTCAAGCAGGCCGAGTTCGACATCATGTACGGCAAGGGCATCTCCCGCGAGGGCTCGCTGATCGACGTCGGCGTGGAGCAGGCGATCATCCGCAAGTCCGGCGCCTGGTACACCTACGACGGCGACCAGCTCGGCCAGGGCAAGGAGAAGGCCCGGGAGTTCCTCAAGGAGAACCCGGACGTGGCCGCCGAGATCGAGAAGAAGATCCTGGAGAAGCTCGGCGTCGGGGTCGGCGCGGGCGACGCCGCCGGTGGCCCGGAGCTGCCGCCGGTCGACTTCTGACCGGTCGCCGGCTAAGTGGCAGGACGACGCGCCCGCACGGGGCGGGGCTGGGACGCGAGCCCGCCCCGGGCGGGTGACGACAACACGACCCCCCGGCCCCGACGGGGCCGCCGCGGCCGGTCCGAGGAGGCCGACCCGGAGGCGACCCCGGCGCCACCGCGCGACGAGGCCGAGGTGGCCCGGGAGATCTGCCTGCGGCAGCTCGCGGTGCGGCCGCGTACCCGGGCGGAGCTGGCCGGCGCGCTGGCCAAGCGGGGCATCTCCGAGGAGGTCTCCGCGCAGGTGCTCGACCGGTACGACGAGGTCGGCATCATCGACGACGCCGCCTTCGCCCGGGCCTGGGTCTCCAGCCGGCACGCCGGCCGGGGGCTGGCCCGGCGGGCGCTCGCCAACGAGCTGCGCCAGCGCGGGGTGGACGGGGACACCGCCAGCGAGGCCCTCGGCGAGCTGGACGAGGAGACCGAGGCGGAGACCGCCCGCGCCCTGGTGGACCGGAAGCTGCGCTCCGTCCGGGGCGAGCCGGACGCGGTCTTCCGCCGGCTGGTGGGCATGCTCGCCCGCAAGGGCTACCCGCCGGGCGTGGCGATCCGGGCGGTGAAGGACGCGCTCGCCGCGCAGAGCGCGGAGGCGGCCGAGTTCGCCGACCAGATCGACGCCGACGCCCTCGCCGACGCCGAGGGCGAGCTCGACCGGGACAACCGAGTGCCGGAGTGACCCGGGCAGAGCGGGGAGAGCCGGGTCCCTGGCGCCCGCCGGGCCGCCGGCACCGGTCAACGCTTCACCCGCAACGAGCCCGTGACCAGGTCGCAGCCGGCCCGGATCTCCGTTCTGCGGTGCTCGTACCCGCAGTAGACCATGAAGATCTCCTTACCTCCGGGGATCCGGCCGGCGACCATGATCACGGGAGCTGCCCCCGGTCCGGTCTGTCGTGGTCCGGGTGACCAGTCCGGGTCGCTCCGGACCGACTGCATGCCGTCGACGGTCAACCACTGCAGCGAGGGCTGATTGGGCGTCCCGGGCGGGATGTCCAGGTAGTACTCCACGGGGTCTGCGTCTGCCTCCGGGCGGAAGACGAGCACCGTGATCCGGTCCAACGGGCCGGCTGCCGGCGGAGCGAGGTGCAGGCAGGTCGGCGGAACGGGCGGGCATGGCTGCTGTGCCCAATCCGCCGGCAGATCGACGCTGAGCCGACCATCGCCGGTGGCGACCCGGCCGTCGGTGGTCATCCGGCTGTCGGTGGCGCTTCCGCCCAGCTCGCGCGCGGCGATCAGGTGGCGACCCCAGACGACCCCCGCGCCGATGGTGAGCGTGAGCACGAGGAGCATCGCGAGCAGGGTCCGCTTCATGATCGCGACACTAGGGAGCCGGCCTCGGGGAGAGAATCGTCCATCGGGCCGGTCGTGGGCGCCGCCAGGGTGTTGATCCACTCCATTTCATGGAAGTCGGGATGCCGCGAGTTAGGTCGGCCAGCCCGACTTCCATGACCCTGCCCTCGAATGGCCCGCACCCTTGCGCCGGGGCGGTCTCGCCCGGGTCGGCCGCGCGGCCCCTGCCGGCTGGGCAGCGCTGGCCCGGCCTGGAACGTGTCCTCCTTTGTCCTCCGCTGTCCGGCTGTGGATCAGCGGAAAGTTACGCCGCGAATTCCCTCCGTCCGGGGGGTTTGATCATGAGTTCTTGACCAGAGCGGCCCCGGAGACCTAGCCTCGCCATACAGGCTCACATTGCCCGACCAGCGCAGGCTAAGCGCACAACATAGATCTCGTAACAGAACAGCATCACTTTGGCCAGCTTCACCGGCCTTTGACGGCAGCTCCGGACAGCCGGTCCGGAGCCGACCGACAACTGCAACCGGCTGTCGGCGATGTCCTTCCGGGGGCACCGCCGACGGAGAGCTACCCACTGCCAGCCGCTCCGGTCGGGCGTCCAGAGCCGCAGGTGCGTGCCCCTGGCACGTCTCCTGCGGAGTCGACGTTCAGGGGAGGCGGCCATGGCGGGGCGGCACAGGTTCACCGGCGGTCTTCCACGCATCGGCGGCCGGACGGCGGCCGCAGGCTCCGGGGCGACGGCATGAGCGCCTTCGACGTGGTCATCCTCGCGGTGGTGCTGATCCTGGCCGTCGTGGTGGTCGGGGCCGTCCTGGTGGGCGTCCGGACGATGCGCCGGATCAGCGTCGCGCCGACCCCCGGGGACCCGGCCTTCATCGCCGAGAAGGACCGCCAGGAGCAGTCCCTGGCCGCCCTGCGCTCCGCCGCCGACGAGGCGAACAGCACCATCGACGTGGCGAAGTCGGCCGCCGCCGCGGCTCGCGCCGAGGCGGCCGCCGCGAAGGCCGAGGCGAAGGCGGCCCGGGCCGAGGCCGGGCGGGTGCTCGACGACGCCCGCGCGGAGGCCGACACCGTCCTGGAGCGGGCGCACAAGCAGGCCGAGGCGGACGCCGAGCGGCTCCGTACGGCCGCCCGGCGCAGCGGCGAGCGGGAGGTCGCCGTGCTCGCCGCGACCACCCGGGAGCAGGCCGCCGAGGTGGAGCGCCGGGCCGCCCGGATGGACGAGCGGGAGCGGCTGCACACCGAGGAGGTGGAGCGGCTCGCCGAGCGGGAGCGGCAGCTCACCGCCGCCAGCGCCGCCCTCGCCGCCCGGGAGAACGCCCTGGCGGAGCGGGAGCGGGCGGTGGCCGAGGCGGAGGAGCAGCGCCGACGGGAGCTGGAGCGGGTGGCCGGGCTGACCGCCGACGCCGCCCGGGCCGAGCTGGTCGAGGTGATCGAGGGCCAGGCCAAGCGGGAGGCCGCGCTGCTGGTCCGGGACATCGAGTCGGACGCCCGCAACACCGCCGAGCAGCGCGCCCGGCACATCGTGGTCGACGCCATCCAGCGGGTGGCCAGCGAGCAGACCGCGGAGAGCGTGGTCAGTGTCCTGCACCTGCCCGGCGACGAGATGAAGGGGCGGATCATCGGCCGGGAGGGTCGCAACATCCGCGCCTTCGAGTCCGTCACCGGGGTCAACCTGATCATCGACGACACCCCCGAGGCGGTGCTGCTCTCCTGCTTCGACCCGGTCCGCCGGGAGGTCGGCCGGCTCACCCTGGAGAAGCTGGTCCTCGACGGGCGGATCCACCCGCACCGGATCGAGGAGGTCTACGAGCTGGCCCGGCACGAGGTGGAGGAGCTGTGCCACCGCGCCGCCGAGGACGCGCTGGTCGAGGTCGGCATCACCGACATCCACCCGGAGTTGGTCACCCTGCTCGGCCGGCTGCGCTACCGGACGTCGTACGGGCAGAACGTGCTCAAGCACCTGGTGGAGACCGCGCACATCGCCGGCATCATGGCCGCCGAGCTGCGGCTGGACGTGCCGACCATCAAGCGGTCGGCGTTCCTGCACGACATCGGCAAGGCGCTCACCCACGAGGTGGAGGGGAGCCACGCCATCATCGGCGCCGACCTCGCCCGCAAGTACGGCGAGAGCGAGGACGTGGTGCACGCCATCGAGGCGCACCACAACGAGGTGCCGCCGCAGACCATCGAGGCCGTCCTCACCCAGGCCTCCGACGCCTGCTCCGGGGGCCGGCCGGGCGCCCGCCGGGAGAGCCTGGAGGCGTACGTCAAGCGGCTGGAGCGGATCGAGGAGATCGCGGCCGGCAAGCCCGGCGTGGAGAAGGTCTTCGCGATGCAGGCGGGCCGGGAGATCCGGGTCATGGTGAAGCCGGACGACGTCGACGACATCGGCGCGGCGGTCCTCGCGCGGGACGTGGCCAAGCAGATCGAGGAGGAGCTGACCTACCCCGGTCAGATCCGGGTGACCGTGGTCCGCGAGTCCCGGGTCACCGAGATCGCCCGCTGAGGACGCGGAAAGGGCCGGCCCGGGACACCCGGGCCGGCCCTTTCGACGTACGGCTGGGGGTCAGTTGCCGCCGGCGCCCTCGGCCTGCGACATGAGCGCCGCGGGCGGCGGGTTCAGGGCGGGGATGCCGGCGGTCTTGCGACCGCGGGCGAGCCGGCGCTGGAGGTACTGGGCCAGCTTCGACAGCGAGTAGTTCACCGCGATGAAGAGCACGGCGATCACCACGTAGACCTGGATCGGGTTGCCCAGCACGCCGATGATCTGCTTGCCGATGTTCAGGGTCTCCTCGTAGCTGATGATGAAGCCCAGCGAGGTGTCCTTGAGCACCACGACCAGCTGGCTGATCAGCGCCGGCAGCATGATCCGGAAGGCCTGGGGCAGCAGGATCATCCGGGTGGTCTGCGCGGGGGAGAGCCCGATGGCGGCGGCGGCCTCCGCCTGCCCGCCGGGCAGGCCTTCCATGCCGGAGCGGAGGATCTCGGCGATGACCACGGAGTTGTAAACGGTCAGGCCGATCACCAGGTACCAGAGGTTGTCGAACGAGACGCCGAACTCGGGGAAGCCGCGGGCCACGAAGAAGATGGTGAGCACGACCGGCAGGCCGCGGAACACCTCGACGCAGACCCGGGTGACCGCCGACAGCAGCAGGCTCAGCCCGCGCAGCAGGTACGCCAGCGGCGTGGCCAGCCCGGTGAACCGCCGCCGGGTGAGGCTCTTGAGCTGGATCCGCAGGACGGCCAGCAGGGTGCCGACCACCAGCGAGGCGACGATGGCCAGCGCGGCGGCGGTGAGCGTGTTCTTGAAGCCGAGGCCGATCCGGTCCCACACCAGGGAGAAGTTCTCGTTGGAGGGGTCGACCAGCGGCCCCCAGAGCTCCATCGAGAACTGGCCCTTGTCGTCCAGCGGCTGGTAGATCAGGAAGTACGCCCCGAGGAGCAGGACCACCCCGGCGACCAGGCTGCTGATCAGGGTGATCCGCCGCTGGCGGGGGCCGGGGACGTCGTAGAGGACGCTGGTCTGCTGACTCATCGGGCCACCGCCTGTCGCTTCTCGATCCGGTCCAGCAGGGCGCCGAGCGGCACGGTCATGATCAGGTAGCCGATCGAGATGCCGATGGCGACCGGGATGAAGGCGTAGCCCTCGGCTCCGGTGAGCTGGTCGGCCGTGGCCGACAGATCGCCGACGACCCCGAAGAAGCCGGCCAGCGCCGAGTTCTTGATCATGGCGATGATGACCGAGCCGAGCGGCACGACCGAGGCCTTCCAGGACTGCGGCAGGACCACGTAGCGCAGGTTCTGGCCGAAGGTGAGACCGATGGAGCGCGCGGCCTCGGCCTGCCCGGCCGGCACCGCGTTCACGCCGGAGCGCAGCGCCTCACAGACGAACGCCGCGGTGTAGAGCACCAGGGCGATCAGCGCGAAGCGGAAGTACGGCAGGTCGGTGCCGAGCCGGGTGAAGAGCGCGTCCACGCCGGGGATGCGCAGGAAGTCGGCGTTGGAGCCGAGCGCCGGCAGGCCGAAGGCGGCGAAGAACATCACCACGGTCAGCGGCATGTTGCGGAAGACGTTCACGTAGCCGGTGCCGACGGCGCGCAGCGGCGGCACCGGGGAGATCCGGAGCACCGCCACGACGGCGCCCAGGATCAGGGCGCCGATCGCGGCCAGTACGCAGATCTGGAGGGTGAGCCAGAAACCACCCGCAAAGACGTCGAACTTGTCGATGAGCACGTTCACGGGTCGGTGTTCCTCCCCACCCTCCAGATCGAAGGATCAGATCAGTAGCGGTTGATGGTCGGGGCGCTGCCCAGCTCCGCGCCGAACTTGCCGGCGGTGCCGTCCCAGGCCTTCTTCCAGCTGCCGTCGGCGATCGCCTTCTCCAGCGTGTCGTTGATGAAGGTGCGGAACGCGGTGTCCTCCTTCTTCACCCCGATGCCGTACGGCTCCTTGGTGAAGTTGTCGCCGGCCAGCTTGAAGGACGCCTCGTCCTTGGCGATGTAGCCGAGCAGGATCACGTTGTCCGTGGTGACCGCGTTCACCTGGCCGCCCTTGAGGGCGTCCCGGCACTTGTCGTAGGTGTCGAAGAGCACCAGCTGGGTGCCGACGTCCTTGACGTACTGCTTGATGTTCTCGGCCGGGGTCGAGCCGGTGACCGAGCAGACCTTCTTGGTGCCGTCCTTGAAGGAGTCCGGCCCGGTGATGGTGGTGTCGTCCTTCTTGACCAGGATGTTCTGGCCGGCCTCGTAGTACGGCCCGGCGAAGGCGATGCGCTCCTTGCGCTTGTCGTTGATCGTGTAGGTCGCCGCGACGAGGTCGACGGTGCCGTTGACGATCACGTCCTCGCGGACCTTGGACGGCGTCTCCACGAACTCGATCTTGTCCTCGGGGATGCCGAGCTCCTTGACGATGATCTTCGCGATCTCGACGTCGAAGCCCTCCGGCTTGCCCGACAGGCCCTTCTGGCCGAAGCCCGGCTGGTCGAACTTGGTGCCGATCTTGATCTTCTGGGCCTTGTTGAGCTTCTCCATGGTGCTGCCGGCGGCGAAGGACTTGCTGCCGGCGCCGGTGCCCTCCTCGGAGTCGCCGCCGCAGGCGGCCATCCCGAGCGCCAGGGTGGCGGCCGCCGCGAGCGCCGCTACGCGCTTCATACGCATACTTTTCTCCTTCTTCGACGGAGCCCGCCGGGGGACGGCGTGCTCCACAACGGACGCCTAGTGCGTGAGGATCTTGGACAGGAAATCCCTGGCCCGCTCGCTGCGGGGGTTCGCGAAGAATTCGGCCGGCGGCGCGTCCTCGACCAGCTGCCCGTCGGCCATGAAGATCACCCGGTTGGCCGCGTGCCGGGCGAAGCCCATCTCGTGGGTGACCACGACCATGGTCATGCCCTCCCGGGCCAGCGACGTCATCACGTCCAGCACCTCGCCGACCATCTCCGGGTCCAGCGCGCTGGTCGGCTCGTCGAAGAGCATCGCCTTGGGCTGCATGGCCAGCGCGCGGGCGATCGCCGCCCGCTGCTGCTGGCCGCCGGAGAGCTGCGCCGGGTACTTGTCGGCCTGGTTGGCGATGCCGACCCGGTCCAGCAGGGCCAGGGCGCGCTCGCGCGCGGCAGCCGGCTTCTCCTTGCGGACCTTCACCGGGCCCAGGGTCACGTTCTCCAGGATCGTCTTGTGCGCGAAGAGGTTGAACGACTGGAAGACCATGCCGACCTCGCTGCGCAGCTTGGCCAGCGCCTTCCCCTCGGCCGGCAGCGGCTGGCCGTCGAAGGTGATGGTGCCGGAGTTGATCGGCTCGAGTCGGTTGATCGCCCGGCAGAGCGTCGACTTGCCGGAGCCCGAGGGGCCGATGACCACGACCACCTCGCCCTTGCCGACGGAGAGTGACACGTCGTCCAGCACGTGCAGCGGGCCGAAGTACTTGTTGACCCCGTCCAGCACGATGAGCGGTTCGCCCGTCGCCACGTCGTCCACCGTCCCTGTCGGTCGTCCCCAAAGTGGGGTCGGTCGACCCCCGGTTGGGCAACTGTAGGCGGGCCCACGTGGCGGAACGCAACTCAGATGGTCACGGAGCGATAACACCGGTCCCCGCCGTGTCCCGGAGTCCGAATTCCGTCACGCGCCGGTCCGTCCGGATGGCGGGGGCCGGGTTTCACGGAGATCATGTGAGGATGACCGATGCGATCCGGTTGACCGATTACGCCCGGGGCGGCGGCTGCGCCTGCAAGATCCCACCGAGCGAGCTGGAGGCGATGGTCGCCGGGCTGGGACCGGCGAGCGGCACCGCCGACCTGCTGGTCGGCCTGGAGAACGGCGACGACGCCGCGGTGGTCCGGCTGGACGAGCGGACCGGCCTGGTCGCCACCGCCGACTTCTTCACCCCGGTCGTCGACGACGCGTACGACTGGGGCCGGATCGCCGCCGCCAACGCGCTCTCCGACGTGTACGCGATGGGCGGCACCCCGCTGGTGGCCCTCAACCTGCTCTGCTGGCCGCGGGAGAAGCTGCCGGTGGAGCTGGCCCGGGAGGTGCTGCGCGGCGGCCAGGACGTGGCCCGGGAGGCGGGTTGCCACCTGGCCGGCGGGCACAGCGTCGACGACGACGGCCCGAAGTACGGCCTCGCGGTCACCGGCGTGGTCCGGCCCGAGGAGCTGATCACCCTGGACGCCGGTCGCGCCGGCCTGCCGCTCTCGCTGACCAAGCCGCTCGGCGTGGGGGTGTTGAACACCCGACACAAGGCCACCGGCGAGCGTTTCCCGGAGGCGGTCGCCTCGATGAGCGCGCTGAACCGGGACGCCGCCCGGGCGGCGGTCGCCGCCGGCGTCCGCTGCGGCACCGACGTGACCGGCTTCGGCCTGCTCGGGCACGCCGCCAAGCTGGCCCGGGCGAGCCGGCTGACAGTCGCCATCGACGCGGCCCGGGTGCCGTACCTGCCGGGGGCCCGGGAGGCGCTGCGGGACGGGTACGTCAGCGGCGGCACCCGCCGCAACCTGGACTGGGTGACCCCGTGGACGGACTTCGGCGCCGCCGACGAGGGGGAGCGGCTGCTGCTGGCCGACGCGCAGACCTCCGGTGGCCTGCTGGTCGCCGGCGAGGTGCCCGGCGGCACGGTGATCGGCGAGCTGCTGCCTCGGGGCGAGCACCTGATCCGGGTCCGCTGACTGTCATGTCGTTCGCCCGGCCGGGCACCATACCCGATAAACTGTCATCTTCCCGCTACTCGGAGCAACGATGCCCGAGGAATTTTTGCCCGGAATGGTCACAGACCGGTAACTTGCCCCCGGCTGAGGTCATATGCACCCCACCATCGTCAGTAAGGCCCGATCCGGAGGCCGGTGGGACGAGCACAGCGAGGAGGCGGCATGACCGAGCTGTGGAACTGGAGAATCGACGGGGCGGCACCCGTGGAGGTGTACCCCGCGCTGGCCGAGGCGCTCGGCCGGGTGGTGATGCCCCTCGCCGTCGCCGACCCGGCCCGGCTGCCCACGTACGCGGTGATCTGCGACGTGTGGGAGGCGCCGGGGGAGTTCGGCACGATGGTCGACTGCTACGGGGTGCCCGAGCGGCTGCCCGAGCTCCCCAGCATCGCGGCGCTGGCCCGGCTGCTGGACCGCAACTGCCTGATGCGTGACGACACCCTCGACGCCGGCCGGCACCTGCTGGTCGCCCCCGACGGCACGATCCGCCCGGTGCACTTCACCGTCACCGAGACGGACGACGGCGAGGTGCTGAGCGAGCAACGGCTCTGCACCGTGGCCCACCCGGGCTGCCGGGGCTGGTCACAGTGCCACCGCTCCCGGTGGGCCCCAGACTCGGTCGCCCCGGCGCTCGCCGCAGCCTGAGCCCGGGCCGGCCGGCGCGGGTCGGCGGGCCGGCCGGGGCGGATCGGCGGGCCGGCCGGGGCGCGCGTCGGGCGGCGTCAGGCGCGGGCCGTCGGCTGCTGGCCGCGCACCACCAGCTGGTCGAGCAGCGTCGCGGTCGCGGCGGCCACGGCGTCCACCGCGGCGTCGAAAGCGGCCGCGTTGTGGGCGGCGGGCGTCCGGAAGCCCGAGATCTTCCGGACGTACTGCAACGCCGCCGCGCGGACGTCCTCCTCGGTGACCACCGGGACGTACGGCTCACGCAGGGTCTTGATGCTCCGGCACACGGCTCCTCCTCGTTCGGTCCGACCAGCTCGGCCCGGATACGCTGTCCGGGTCATGACTACCGCAGCCGTGGGCAGCCCGCGCACCTACCAGGTGCGAACGTACGGCTGCCAGATGAACGTGCACGACTCCGAGCGCATCTCCGGCCTGCTCGAACAGGCCGGCTACGTGCGCGCCGCCGAGGCCGACGATAACCCCGACGTGGTGGTGTTCAACACCTGCGCCGTCCGGGAGAACGCCGACAACCGGCTCTACGGCAACCTGGGTCATCTGCGCCCCGTGAAGGACAAGCACCCCGGGATGCAGATCGCCGTCGGCGGCTGCCTGGCCCAGAAGGACCGCGGCGAGATCGTCCGCAAGGCCCCCTGGGTGGACGTGGTCTTCGGCACGCACAACATCGGCTCGCTGCCGGTGCTGCTGGAGCGGGCCCGGCACAACGCCGCCGCCGAGGTGGAGATCCTCGAATCCCTCGACGTCTTCCCCTCCACGCTGCCGACCCGGCGCGAGTCGACGTACGCCGGCTGGGTGTCGATCTCGGTGGGCTGCAACAACACCTGCACGTTCTGCATCGTGCCCTCCCTGCGCGGCAAGGAGAAGGACCGCCGCCCCGGCGACATCCTCTCCGAGGTGCGCGCCCTGGTCGACGAGGGCGTGCTGGAGGTGACCCTGCTTGGGCAGAACGTCAACTCCTACGGCGTCGAGTTCGGTGACCGGTACGCCTTCGGGAAGCTGCTGCGCGCCTGCGGCGACATCGAGGGGCTGGAGCGGGTCCGGTTCACCAGCCCGCACCCGAAGGACTTCACCGACGACGTGATCGCCGCGATGGCCGAGACGCCGAACGTCTGCCACTCGCTGCACATGCCGCTGCAGTCCGGCTCCGACGACGTGCTGCGCGCGATGCGCCGGTCGTACCGGTCGGAGAAGTACCTGGGCATCATCGAGAAGGTCCGGGCCGCGATGCCGGACGCGGCGATCACCACCGACATCATCGTCGGCTTCCCCGGCGAGACCGACGCCGACTTCGAGCGGACCCTCGACGTGGTCCGGGCGGCCCGCTTCTCCTCGGCCTTCACCTTCCAGTACTCCAAGCGCCCCGGCACCCCCGCCGCGACGATGGACGGCCAGCTCCCCAAGCAGGTCGTGCAGGAACGCTACGAGCGGTTGATCGCCACGGTGGAGGAGATCACCTGGGCGGAGAACCGGAAGCTGGTGGGGGAGACCGTCGAGGTGCTGGTCGCCGTCGGCGAGGGGCGCAAGGACGAGCGCACCGGCCGGATGTCCGGCCGCGCCCGCGACGGCCGGCTGGTGCACTTCGACGCGGGCTCCCTCGCGGGGCAGATCCGGCCGGGCGACATCGTGCACACCACCGTCACGTACGCCGCCCCGCACCACCTCAACGCCGACGGCGAGCCGCTGTCGCACCGGCGCACCCGGGCCGGCGACGCCGCCGAGGCCGGCCGCTCCCCGCGTACCCCCGGAGTGCTGCTCGGCCTGCCCACGATCGGCGCGCCGGCCGCGGCACCCGCGCCGACCACCGGCTGCGCCGCGCACTGACCGACCGTCGACGGCCGGGACCGCCCCGTGGCGGCCCCGGCCGTCGTGCCCTCCGGGCCCGACGTGGGCGGGCCCGGACCGGCGCGGTCAGCAGGCGGTGCCGTTGAGCTTCACCGGGAGGTCCGCGTCAGCTCCCCGGCCGGACCGGCCGGGCCCGGACGTGCGGGAGCCCCGGTCCCGAGGTGGGACCGGGGCTCTCGGAGTGGCTCAGCTCAGCCGGCCTGCTCGGCCAGCTGGAGGAACTGCCGCTTTGAGGCGAGCGCCTGCTCGGCCTCCTTGATCCGGCGCGCGTCACCGGCGGCCTGGGCCCGGGACAGCCGATCCTCGGCCTCGGCGACCTGCGCCCGCATCTGCGCGAGCAGCGGGTTGTCCTCCTTGGTGGTACGGCGCCACGCCGAGTCCATGACCTCGCGGACCTTGTCGTCGATCGCGCGCAGCCGGCGCTCCAGCCCGGCGGCGGCCTCCCGCGGCACCCGGCCGGCCTCGTGCCACTGCGCCTGGATCTCCCGCAGCTTCGCCTGGGCGCCCTTCGGGTCGGCGTCCACGTTGAGGGCCTCGGCCTCCGTGAGCAGGGCCTGCTTGCGCTCCAGGTTGGCGCGCTGCTCGTTGTCCCGCGCCGAGAAGACCTCGCTGCGCCGGCTGAAGAACTCGTCCTGCGCCGCCCGGAACCGTTCCCAGAGCTTCTGCTCGGCCTCCTTGGACGCCCGCGGCGCGGCCTTCCACTGGGTCATCAGGTCCTTGAGCTGGTTGGCGGTGACCGCCCAGTCCGTGGACTCCTTCAGCTTCTCCGCCTCGGCGACCAGCTCCTCCTTGACCGTCTGCGCCTGCTTGCGCTGCTGGTCGAGGGAGGCGAAGTGGGCGCCCCGACGGCGGGTGAAGCCGTCCCGGGCGGCGGCGAACCGCTTCCACAGCTCACCGTCGGTCTTCTTGTCGACGCCGCGGATGGTCTTCCACTCGTCGAGGATCTCCTTGAGCCGGTCCCCGGCGGTCTTCCAGCCGGTCGACTCGGCGGCCAGCTTCTCGGCCTCCTCGACCAGGGCGGTCTTGCGCGCGAGGGCCGCGCCCCGAGCGGCGTCCCGGGCGGCCTTCGCCTCGCCGGCCTTCGCCTCGGCCACCTCGGCGAGCTTGTCGAGCCGGGCGGCCAGCGCGTCGATGTCACCGACCACGTGCGCCTCGGCCAGTGAGGCGCGGATCCGCCGGATCGTCGTCAGCGACCCGCCGGCGTCCGCGGCGCCGGAGTTGAGCCGGGCCTCGGTCAGGTCCACCTCGGTCACCAGGTCGGCGAAGCGTCGGGCGAAGTGGGCCAGCCCCTCCTCCGGGGCCCCCGCCTGCCAGGATCCGACCACCCGCTCGCCCTCGGCGGTCTTGACGTACACGGTGCCGTCCGCGTCCACCCGTCCGAAGGCAGTCCAGTCGCTCATGTGCCCATCCTCGTTCTCCCGGCGTCGACGGGAGAGGCCCCCGCGATCGCCGCCACGGCGCAGCAAAGTTACTCCGGGCATTGTCACAGGTCCGACCCCGTCCGCGTCGAGCGCCTGTCGTCGACCGTGACCATACGGTGTCCTACCGCTCTAATGACCGGATCGGCGCGGGGACGCACCGGGGGATCCCGCTACGGTGAGGGCGTGCCTCTGGTCGTCGCCGCCGTCTGCCCCCACCCGCCGCTGATCGTGCCCGAGCTGGCCGGCGCCGCCGCGCCCGAGCTGGACGACCTCCGCGCCGCCGCCGCCGGGGCCGTCACCCGGCTCCTCGCCGCCGGACCGGACTGCGTGGTCGTGCTGGGCTCCGGCCCGACGACGGGCTGGATCATCCCGCCCGCCGCCGGCTCGCTGCGCCCCTGGGGTCTCGACCTGACCGTCCCGCTCGGGCCGGCGCTGCCCGACGGCGAGGCGGTGCTGCCGCTGAGCCTCACCATCGGGGCGTGGCTGCTCCACCAGCACCGGGTCGGTGTGCGCGTGGTCGGCGCACAGGTCGGCCCGGAGGCGGCCGTCGGGGAGCTGGGCGGCTTCGCCGGCCAGGTGCACGAGTACCGCCCCCGGGTGGCGCTGCTGGTGATGGGGGACGGGTCGGCGTGCCGGGGGCGGCAGGCGCCCGGCTACGACGACCCGCGCGCCGAGGCGTACGACGAGGGGGTGGCCAAGGCCCTGGCCGACGCGGACCCCGACGCTCTGCTCGGCCTGGACCCGGCGCTGTCGGCGGAGCTGAAGGTCGCCGGGTGGGCGCCCTGGCAGGTGCTGGCCGGTGCGGTCCGCGCGGTGGGCGGCGACTGGCGCGGCGAGCTGAGCTACGCCGCGGCGCCCTACGGCGTCTCCTACTTCGTGGCGAACTGGGCACCGGCGTGAGGGGCACGGTCGTGGCCGTGGTCGGGCCGACCGCGGCCGGCAAGTCGGCGCTGAGCATCGCCCTGGCGCACGCGCTCGACGGCGAGGTGGTCAACGCCGACTCGATGCAGCTCTACCGGGGCATGGACATCGGCACCGCGAAGCTGACCCCGGCCGAGCGGGAGGGCGTGCCGCACCACCTGCTGGACATCTGGGCGGTGACCGAACCGGCCAGCGTCGCCGAGTACCAGCGGCTGGCCCGCACGGCGGTCGACGACATCCTCGCCCGGGGGAAGGTGCCGCTGCTGGTCGGCGGGTCGGGGCTGTACGTGCGGGCGGTGCTGGAGCAGTTCGAGTTCCCCGGCACCGACCCGGCGGTGCGGGCCCGGCTGGAGGCGGAGCTGGCGGCGGTCGGCCCGGCCCCGCTGTACGCCCGGCTGACCGAGGCCGACCCGGCCGCGGCGGCCGGCATCCTCCCCGGCAACGGCCGGCGGATCGTCCGCGCCCTGGAGGTGATCGAGCTGACCGGCGCCCCGTTCACCGCCTCGCTGCCCGAGCCGACGCCGTACTACCCCTCCGTGCAGCTCGGCGTCGACCTGGACACCGCCCTGCTGGACGAGCGGATCGCGCTGCGGGTGGACCGGATGTGGGCCGACGGCCTGGTGGCCGAGACCCAGACGCTGGTCGGGCAGGGCCTGCCCGAGGGGCGTACGGCCAGCCGGGCGCTCGGCTACCAGCAGGTGCTGCGGTTCCTCGCCGGGGAGCTGACCGAGGTCGAGGCGCACGACGAGACCATCCGGGCCACCCGCCGCTTCGTCCGGCGGCAGCGGTCCTGGTTCCGGCGCGACCCGCGCATCCACTGGCTGGACTCGGCGTCACCGGCGTTTGTCGAGACTGCGCTGCGGCTGGTCGCCGACCATCGGGGATGATGGGGGCGTGGAGTTCACCAAGGGCCACGGCACCGGCAACGACTTCGTGATCCTGCCCGACCCGGATGGCGCGCTCGACCTCAGCCCGGGGCTGGTCGCGGCGATCTGCGACCGGCGGCGCGGGGTCGGCGCGGACGGCGTGCTGCGCGTCGTACGGGCCGCCAAGCACCCGGAGGGCGCCGCCCTGGCGGGCGACGCCGAGTGGTTCATGGACTACTGGAACTCCGACGGCTCGTTCGCCGAGATGTGCGGCAACGGGGCCCGGGTCTTCGTCCGGTACCTGCTGGAGACCGGCCTGGCCACGCCGTCCGGCGCGGCGCTGCCGGTGGCCACCCGGGCCGGCGTCGTGCGCGCGCGGGTCGAGGGCGAGGCCATCGCCGTGGAGATGCGCCGCCCCCTGCTGTACGCCACCGCCACCGCCACCCTGGGCGGGCTGACCCTGCCCGGCGCCGCGGTGGACGTCGGCAACCCGCACCTGGTCTGCGCCCTGCCGGCGGGGCTGGACCTGGCGGGTCTCGACCTGACCCGCGCGCCGGACGTCGACCCGGCCGTCTTCCCGGCCGGGGTGAACGTCGAGTTCACCGTCCCGGGGGAGCCGGTGGGCGGCACCGCCGGGCACGTGCTGATGCGGGTCTACGAGCGCGGCTCGACGGAGACGCTCTCCTGCGGCACGGGCGCCTGCGCGGTGGCGGCGGTGGCTCTGCGGGACACCGGCCTGGAGACCGGCACGGTCGCGGTCGACGTGCCCGGCGGACGCCTCACCGTCACGGTGACCGAGGACTCCTGCTGGCTGTCGGGCCCGGCGGTCCTGGTCGCCACCGGCGAGCTCATCCCGGGCGCCCTGCTCGGCTGAGGCCGCCCGCCCGGTCCGCCTCCACCGCCCACACCCGGGGACGTGCGGGCCCACCACCCGCGGTCGGTCATCCGCCGGCGGTCGCTCGGGGCACCGGCGGAAGCGGAGGCGCCGGCGGTGCGGGTTCGGGTGCGTTTCTCGTCGCCCTGGCGACAAAAAACGCACCCGAAGGTGGGGTCAGGGGGTGGCGCTGGCGTTGGCGGCGATCTCCGGGAGGTCGGCCGGGCCCGGGTCGGCGGCCGGGGGCGGGGTGGTCGCCGGGTGCTGGGCGGCGGCGCGGACCGCGGCGGCGACCGCCGGGGCCACCCGCGAGTCGAAGACGCTCGGCACGATCACCGTCGGGTTGATCTTTTCCTCGCCGACCACGTCCGCGATGGCCCGGGCCGCCGCGATCGCCATCTCCTCGGTGAACTCCTCGGCGTGCGCGTCCAGCATGCCGCGGAAGACGCCCGGGAAGGCGAGCACGTTGTTGATCTGGTTCGGCTGGTCGGAGCGGCCGGTGGCGACCACCGCGGCGTGCTTGCGCGCCTCCCGCGGGTCGACCTCCGGGTCCGGGTTGGCCAGCGCGAAGACGATCGCGTCCTTGGCCATCGTGGCGATGTCGTCGCCGGTGAGCAGGTTCGGCGCGCTGACCCCGATGAAGACGTCCGCGCCCCGGATTGCCCCCGGCAGGTCGCCGGAGTAGCTCTCCTTGTTGGTGTGCTCCGCCAGCCACTGCCAGGCCGGGTTGAGGTCGGGCAGGCCGCGGTGCAGGGCGCCCTGCCGGTCGTAGGCGATGATGTCGCCCACGCCCTGGCGCAGCAGCAGCTTGATGATCGCGGTGCCGGCCGCGCCGGCCCCGGAGACCACGACCCGGACGTCCGCGAGCTGCTTGCCCACGACGCGCAGCGCGTTGGTCAGCGCGGCCAGCACGCAGATCGCGGTGCCGTGCTGGTCGTCGTGGAAGACCGGGATGTCCAGCGCCTCGCGCAGCCGGGCCTCGATCTCGAAGCAGCGCGGCGCGGCGATGTCCTCCAGGTTGATCCCGCCGTACGCAGGTGCGATCGCCTTGACGATCGCCACGATCTCGTCGGTGTCCTGGGTGTCCAGCACCACCGGCCAGGCGTCCACCCCGCCGAAGCGCTTGAACAGCGCCGCCTTGCCCTCCATCACCGGCAGCGACGCGGCCGGCCCGAGGTTGCCCAGGCCGAGCACGGCCGAGCCGTCACTGACCACGGCGACCGTGTTGCGCTTGATGGTCAGCCGGCGGGCGTCGGCCGGGTTCTCGGCGATCGCCATGCAGACCCGGGCCACGCCCGGGGTGTACGCGCGGGACAGGTCGTCGCGGGTGCGCAGCGAGACCTTGGAGTTGACCTCGATCTTGCCGCCCAGGTGCAGCAGGAACGTCCGGTCGGAGACCTTGCGGACGTCCACCCCGTCGAGCGCGGTCAGCGCGTCGACCACCTGGTCGGCGTGGCTGGCGTCGGCGGTGTCGCAGGTGAGGTCGACGATCACGCTGGTCGGATCGGAGTCGACCACGTCGAGCGCGGTGACGATCGCGCCGGCCTCGCCCACCGCGGTGGTCAGTCGGCCGATCGAGGAGGCGTCCGCGGTCACCGCGATCCGGATAGTGATCGAGAATCCCGCACTCGGAAGTCGGGTGATGGCCACGGAAAATCCCTCCGTCAGCTGAGCGGCTCGCTCCGCCTTTCTACCCGCTCACCCAGGTCGCCCGGCATCCGGCCCCGCCTTTGGGGACATGCGCCACGGGCATATAGCAGGTGCGTCGCGCGTTGACACATGTCAGGATGATCGGTACACGCGCGAAACCACTCGGTAGCGGACAGAACGGACAGGAGATCAGTTTGCGAGACCAGGAGACCTACGTTCCCTTCGAAGACGACGAGCTCGACACCACCACCGGTGAGTTCGAGCTGTCGGAGCGGCAGGCGTTGCGGCGGGTCCCCGGCCTCTCGACCGAGCTCACCGACATCACCGAGGTCGAGTACCGCCAGCTGCGGCTGGAGCGGGTCGTCCTGGTGGGCGTCTGGACCGAGGGCACCCAGGACGACGCGGAGAACAGCCTCACCGAGCTGGCGGCGCTGGCTGAGACGGCCGGCTCGCAGGTGCTCGAGGGGCTGATCCAGCGGCGTCACCGGCCGGACCCGGCCACCTACGTCGGCCGGGGCAAGGTCGAAGACCTCGGCGCGATGGTGCTCTCCACCGGCGCCGACACGGTGATCTGCGACGGTGAGCTCTCCCCGTCCCAGCTGCGCAACCTGGAGCAGCGCACCAAGGTCAAGGTGGTCGACCGGACGGCGCTGATCCTCGACATCTTCGCCCAGCACGCCAAGAGCAAGGAAGGTAAGGCGCAGGTCGAGCTGGCCCAGCTCGAATACCTGCTCCCGCGGCTCCGCGGTTGGGGTGAGACGCTCTCCCGGCAGACCGGTGGTTCCGGCCGCGGCGGCGGCGCCGGCGGCGGCGTGGGCCTGCGTGGTCCCGGTGAGACCAAGCTCGAGACCGACCGGCGCCGGATCCGGAACCGCATCTCGCGGCTGCGCCGCGAGATCAAGGGCATGAAGACGGTACGCCAGACCAAGCGCGCCCGTCGGTCCCGCAACGCGGTGCCCGCAGTGGCCATCGCTGGCTACACCAACGCCGGCAAGTCCAGCCTGCTCAACCGGCTGACCGGGGCGGGTGTGCTGGTCGAGAACGCGCTCTTCGCCACCCTCGACCCGACCACCCGCAAGGCCACCACCTCCGATGGGCGGCTCTACACCCTCTCCGACACGGTCGGCTTCGTCCGGCACCTGCCGCACCAGATCGTCGAGGCGTTCCGCTCGACGCTCGAGGAGGTCGCCGACTCCGACCTGGTGGTGCACGTGGTGGACGGCACCCACCCGGACCCGGAGGAGCAGGTCAGGGCGGTCCGCGAGGTGCTCGCCGAGGTGGGCGCCGACCGGCTGCCCGAGCTGCTGGTGGTCAACAAGACCGACGCCGCCGACGAGGAGACGCTGCTGCGGCTCAAGCGGCTCTGGCCGGACGCGGTCTTCGTCTCCGCCCACAACGGGCGGGGTGTCGACGGGCTGCGCGAGGCGATCGAGGAGCGGCTGCCCCGTCCGGCGGTGGAGGTGCACGCGGTGCTCCCCTACGACCGGGGTGACCTGGTGGCCCGGCTGCACCGGCAGGGCGAGGTGCTGAGCACCTCCCACCTCCCCGAGGGGACGCTGCTGCACGTGCGGGTGGGCGAGGCGCTCGCCGCCGAGCTGGCGCCGTTCCGTGCCGGCGAGCGGCTCGTCGAGGAGGAGCGGGTCGGCGCCGGTCGATGAGGCCTCCGGTGTCACCCGCCCGGGTAAACGGGCATGCGACACTGGGCTCCATGCGGCACGTTGTCTACTCGGTCACGGTTGCGCTCGGCCTGCTGGGCGCAACCGTGGCGCCTGCCGGGCTCGCCCTGGCGGGTCCCGCCGCGGCCCCCGTGCAGGCCGCGGCCCCCGGCAAGAAGAAGTGCACCGTCGAGGACAAGCGCCTGCGGGAGCTGTCCGGCCTGGTCGCCACCAGCACCGGCTACGTCGTGATCAACGACGGCTCCGACATCCCGAGCCGCAAGCGGGTCTTCTACCTCGACACCAAGTGCGAGATCTCGAAGGAGCCGGTCCAGTACTCGGGTGACGGGCCTCTCGACACCGAGGACCTGGCGCTCTCGCCGGACCGCAAGACCCTCTGGATCGCCGACACCGGGGACAACATCACCAGCAAGTCGCGCCGGGAGCGGGTCGCGGTCTGGCACATGCCGGTCAACGGGTCGAAGCAGCCGGTGCTGCACCGGCTCGCGTACCCGGAGAAGAAGCCGCACGACGCCGAGGCGCTGCTGATCGGTGACGACAACAAGCCGCTGATCATCACCAAGGAGCTCTCCGGCAAGTCGGAGATCTTCACCCCGGCGGCCGCGTTGAAGACCGGCGACACCGAGCCGGTGCCGATGCAGAAGGTCGGCGAGGTCACGCTCCCCAAGACCACCACCGACAACAAGCTGGGCCTGACCGGCCGGCTCCTGGTCACCGGCGCGGCCCGCTCGCCCGACGGCAAGAAGGTGGTGCTGCGGACGTACGCGGACGCCTTCGAGTACGACGTGACCGGCGGTGACCTCGTCGGCGCCCTGACCAAGGGCACGCCCCATGTCACCCCACTGACCGACCCGTTCGGCGAGGCGATCTCCTACACCCCGGACGGCAAGTCCTTTGTCACCGTCTCCGACGGTGGTCAGCTCGCCCCCGAGGACCCGATCGACATCCTCAGCTACGTCCCGTCGACCAAGGGGATCGAGGCGCTGCCGACCACCGGTGAGGTGGCCAAGCCGGCCGCCGAGAAGTCCTGGGTCGAGGGGCTGAGCCTGGACGAGATCACGTACCTGATCGCGGCGGTCGGCGTGCTCGGCGCCCTGCTGGTCGGCGCGGGCATCTTCGGCATCCTCCGGGCCCGGCGCCGGCCCGCACCGGCCACCGACCGGACGGACGGACCGGACCAGGACGGAACCCCGCTGAGCGGCGGGTTCGACGACCGCCGCGCCGAGGGCGGGCCCCAGGGTGGCGTGTACGGCGGACCCGCCGGCGGCGGCTACGGTGCCGGGCCGGTGAACGGCGCGCCGGGCCGACCCGCCTCGGGCGGGGTGTACGGCGGCGGGCGTCCCGCGGAGGGCGGCCGTCCGCAGGGCGGCGTCTACGGCGGCGGTGGCGGTCGCCCGCAGGGCGGCGGGGTCTACGGCGGCGCGCCGCAGGGCGGTGGTGTCTACGGCGGTGGCCGCGCGGAGCCGCCCCGGCGTGCCCCGGACTCCCGGGACCCGCGCGAGGGCCGCCACGGCTACGACGACGGGCGGGGCCAGTACGGGCAGGTGCCCGGCGGCCGCGAGTACCGCGGCGACCGTTACTGAGCGACGCCACACCGGGTGACCGCCGCACGGCAGTCACCCGGTACGGGCGTCAGATCCGGCGCAGCACCGCGACGACCCGACCCATGATGGTGGCATCGTCACCGGGGATCGGCTCGAAGGCCGGGTTCTGCGGCATCAGCCAGACGTGGCCGTCGCGCCGCCGGTAGGTCTTCACGGTCGCCTCGCCGTCGAGCATGGCCGCCACGATGTCGCCGGCCTCGGCGGTCGGCTGCTGCCGGACCACCACCCAGTCGCCGTCGCAGATCGCCGCGTCGAGCATCGAGTCGCCCTTGACCTGGAGCATGAAAACCTCGCCCTCACCCACCAGTTCGCGGGGGAGCGGGAAGATGTCCTCCACCGCCTGCTCGGCGAGGATCGGGCCACCGGCGGCGATCCGGCCCAGCATCGGCACGTACGCCGGGGTGGGCCGCTGCGCGCGGCTCAGCTCGTCGTCGGCGTCGCTGGGAGCGCGGACGTCGACCGCCCGAGGGCGGTTCGGGTCGCGGCGCAGGAAGCCCTTCTTCTCCAGCTCCTTGAGCTGGTAGGCGACGCTGGACGGGGAGACCAGGCCGACCGCCTCGCCGATCTCGCGCACGCTCGGCGGGTAGCCGTGGCGCTCCACCCAGGTGCGGATGAACTCCAGGATCCGGCGCTGCCGGGCGGTGAGGTCGACGGTGGCGGGGTCGGGGAAGCTGCTGACCACCGGCGTGACCGGGCGCACGGCGGGCTGGCCCGTCCGGCTGCGCGCGGCGCGGGGCCGTCGGGTCGCCGGCGGACCCGCCCCGTCGATCGGCTGCGGGTTCTTCTGCCGGCTGGCCCGGTCCTCGGTCACGTCCGTCCCTCCCTGGTCGACGCTGGGTGCCTTGGCGGCTCGTGGTGCGTGCGGATGGTGCTGCCGACCGGCCGGGGCGACACGCCTCGCCCGGTCGTTGTTGACCGTATAGGTGAGATCGGCCATTTTCAAACATCTGTACGACCTCTTGTCGGCGTGTCGGGGCGAAACCCGAGAATTCCGAACGCCTGTTCTGATAAATGATACGTCGACTTCGAACGCGTGTTCGATGAGAGAACTGACCGTGACCGTGGCGGGAGTCGCCCGTTGGGCTTTCCGCGACCCTGTGGGGAGGTGGGGCGGGTGAGTGATTCTGATGACGCGCCGGACACGCCGGCCAACTTGACCTCGCCTGGGCGACGACATACGGTCGACCCCTAGATGTAGTAGTCACACGGGCGTAAGTTGCCTACAGGTTGGGTTCGACTACCGACCGCACTCCCGCACCGCCGACCCGGGGCGGCCATCCGACGATGGTCTCGCCGCGGTGGCGCGTGCCCCGGGAGCGCGTCGGTGCGCCCGCGGATCGATGAAGGAGGTCAGGCGATGCGGTGTCCGTACTGCCGATACGCCGACTCCCGGGTCGTCGACTCGCGGGAGGCCGACGACGGCCAGCTCATCCGGCGGCGGCGCTCCTGCCCGGAGTGCGGCAAGCGGTTCACCACCGTCGAGGAGGCGGTGCTCGCGGTGGTCAAGCGCAGCGGGGTGACCGAGCCGTTCAGCCGTACGAAGATCATCGGCGGGGTGCGCAAGGCGTGCCAGGGCCGGCCGGTCGACGACGACTCGATCGCGCTGCTGGCGCAGAAGGTCGAGGAGACCGTCCGGGCCAAGGGGGCCGCCGAGCTCCCGAGCCACGAGGTCGGGCTGGCCATCCTGGGGCCGCTGCGCGACCTGGACGAGGTGGCCTACCTGCGCTTCGCCAGCGTCTACCGGTCCTTCGACTCGCTCGCCGACTTCGAGCGCGAGATCGAGACGCTACGGGCCGCCGCAATCGCCCGGGAGGGCGCCGGGGCCGAGCCGGCCGAGGCCGCCGGCCGTACCACTTGAGTTTTTCGGATTTCTGACAGCGACGATGCGCGGTGGGTGACCGCGCAGACGAGGGGGCGGATGAGATGGCGGGGGACGGCGTGACAGCAAGCAAGTCGCGGACCCGGGCCGGTGCGCCGGCGGGGCTGAAGGTCGAGCGGGTGTGGACGACCGAGGGGGTCCACCCGTACGACGAGGTGGCGTGGGAGCGCCGCGACGTCGTGATGACGAACTGGCGGGACGGCTCGATCAACTTCGAGCAGCGCGGGGTGGAGTTCCCCGAGTCCTGGAGCGTCAACGCGGCCAACATCGTGACCACCAAGTACTTCCGGGGAGCGGTGGGGACCCCGGAGCGGGAGTGGTCGCTCAAGCAGCTGATCGACCGGGTGGTCACCACCTACCGCAAGGCCGGTGCGGAGCATGGTTACTTCGCCACCCCGGCGGACGCGGAGATCTTCGCGCACGAGCTGACCTGGATGTTGCTGCACCAGGTTTTCAGCTTCAACTCGCCGGTCTGGTTCAACGTGGGCACGCCGTCGCCGCAGCAGGTCAGCGCCTGCTTCATCCTGAGCGTCGACGACTCGATGGACTCCATCCTGGACTGGTACAAGGAGGAGGGGCTGATCTTCAAGGGCGGCTCCGGCTCCGGCGTCAACCTGTCCCGGATCCGCTCCTCCCGCGAGCTGCTCTCCTCCGGCGGCAACGCCTCCGGCCCGGTCAGCTTCATGCGCGGCGCGGACGCCTCGGCCGGCACCATCAAGTCCGGCGGCGCCACCCGGCGCGCGGCCAAGATGGTCATCCTCGACGTGGACCACCCGGACATCCAGGAGTTCGTGGTCACCAAGGCGCGCGAGGAAGACAAGATCCGCGCGCTGCGCGACGCCGGCTTCGACATGGACCTGGGCGGCGCGGACATCGTCAGCGTGCAGTACCAGAACGCCAACAACTCGGTCCGGGTCTCCGACGAGTTCATGACCGCGGTGGAGAACGGCGGCGGCTTCGACCTGCGCGGCCGGCTCGACGGGCAGACCATCGAGACGGTCGACGCCAAGAAGCTGTTCCGCAGCATCTCCCAGGCCGCCTGGGAGTGCGCCGACCCCGGTCTGCAGTACGACGACACCATCAACGACTGGCACACCTGCCCGGAGACCGGCCGGATCACCGCGTCGAACCCGTGCTCGGAGTACCTGCACCTGGACAACTCCTCGTGCAACCTGGCCTCGCTCAACCTGATGAAGTTCCTCCGCGCCGACGGCGGCTTCGAGGTGGAGAAGTTCGTCCGGTCGGTCGAGTTCGTCATCACCGCGATGGACATCTCGATCTGCTTCGCCGACTTCCCGACCGAGAAGATCGGCGAGACCTCCCGGGCCTACCGGCAGCTCGGCATCGGCTACGCCAACCTGGGCGCCCTGCTGATGGCCTCCGGCCTGCCGTACGACTCGGAGCAGGGCCGCTCGGTCGCCGCGGCGATCACCTCGCTGATGACCGGCACCGCCTACCGCCGCTCGGCCGAGCTGGCCGGCGTCGTCGGCCCGTACGACGGCTACGCCCGCAACGCGGAGCCGCACAAGCGGGTCATGCGCAAGCACGCCGCGGCCAACGACGAGATCAAGCCGGCCGGCACCGTGGCCACCGCCATCCAGCGGGAGGCCACGAAGCAGTGGACCCTCGGCAACAAGATCGGCGACAAGAACGGCTGGCGCAACTCGCAGGCCAGCGTGCTCGCGCCGACCGGCACCATCGGCTTCATGATGGACTGCGACACGACCGGCGTGGAGCCGGATCTGGCGCTGGTCAAGTTCAAGAAGCTGGTCGGCGGCGGCTCGATGCAGATCGTCAACCAGACGGTGCCGCGCGCCCTGCGCAGCCTCGGCTACCCCGAGGAGCAGGTCGAGGCGATCGTCGAGCACATCGCCGACCACGGCCACGTGGTGGACGCCCCCGGGCTCAAGCCGGAGCACTACCCGGTATTCGACTGCGCCATGGGCGAGCGGACGATCGCCCCGATGGGTCACGTGCGGATGATGGCGGCCATCCAGCCGTTCGTCTCCGGCGCCATCTCCAAGACGGTCAACATGCCGGAGGCGGCCACCGTCGAGGACGTCGAGAAGATCTACTTCGAGGGCTGGAAGCTCGGCCTCAAGGCGCTGGCGATCTACCGGGACAACTGCAAGGTCGGCCAGCCGCTCTCGGTGGCCAAGTCCAACAAGGCCGCCGAGCCGGCGGCCGTCGAGGCCGCCCCGGCCGCCCCGGTGGTGGAGAAGGTCGTCGAGTACCGGCCGGTGCGCAAGCGGCTGCCGAAGAAGCGCCCGTCGGAGACGGTCTCCTTCTCCGTCGGCGGTGCCGAGGGCTACCTCACCGCGTCGTCCTACCCGGACGACGGCCTCGGCGAGGTCTTCCTCAAGATGTCGAAGCAGGGCTCGACCCTGGCCGGCGTGATGGACGCCTTCTCGGTGGCCATCTCCATCGGTCTCCAGTACGGCGTCCCGCTGGAGACGTACGTCAGCAAGTTCACCAACATGCGCTTCGAGCCGGCCGGCATGACCGACGACCCGGACGTGCGGATGGCGGCCTCGGTGATGGACTACATCTTCCGTCGCCTGGCCCTGGACTTCCTGCCGTACGAGCGCCGCGCGGAGCTGGGCATCTTCACCGCCAAGGAGCGGGCCGCCCAGCTGCGGGCCGAGGCGGAGGCGGAGGCGAGCGGTGCGGACCTCACCGCGATGGCCGCCTCCGCCCCGGTCGAGACGCCGGCCGAGCCGAAGGCCGGCCCGGTCCTGCAGCCGGCGCAGGAGGTGGCGGAGGTCGTCGCCGCCAAGCCGGCGCCGTCCGTCGGTTCCAGCACCGAGCTGCTGGAGGCCGTGCTCGGCAAGGCCGCCGACGCGCCGCTCTGCTTCACCTGCGGTACGAAGATGCGGCCCGCCGGTAGCTGCTACGTCTGCGAGGGCTGCGGCTCCACCAGCGGCTGCAGCTGACGTACGCGATTGAGAGGCGCCTCGGGTCCAAGGATCCGAGGCGCCTCTCAATACTGATTGCTTGTTCAATGCCCTCATTCGATTGGACGGATTTCCCTATTCTTTACCTGATTAGGCCTGATCGTCGTATGGATTGGAGCGACGTACGGGCTGCGGCTGCGATTGAGGCCATCTCCCGAGCACGGGGTTGACCTGGCCCGTATCGAATGGCAGGCGTCCGACCACCTGGCGGACGAGAATATCGTTGCGCTCGCCCTCCGGTATGGCTCTCAGTGCAGCCAGGGTCTTGTACTCGACGCCCAGTACGTCGTGATGCAGCAGCACCCGGCTGAGATCCTGGAGGCCCACCGCCAGGCCCAGCGAAGTCAAGCGGTGCTCGACAAGACCGATGCGCTGTTCGAGAGTGTTCTACCAGGCCATGCGAATCGCCGGCGGGAGTTGAATGCCCGGGTGGATGGGAGTGTGCGGGGTGCTTACGAGAGGGCGCTAGCCGACGTAGAGCGTGCCCTTAGAGAACGAGACGTTGATCCGAATCTTGCTGGTTGCTGGGTCAGGCTGGGCGGAGTCCTACCGCAGAGCTAGTGTTGCGTGTCTGAAGTCTTTTTGCGGTTGGCCTTGGTGATCTGGTCGGCGGTTGCTGTACTTCGCTGCTCTGCCGCACTCACTTTTCAGACGAGTCCAGCTTCGCCTTCGGCCCTACCGAATCGGCGAGATGCGGTCCAGGTCCAGCCTCGACGCCGCCATCTCGGCCATCAACCGGTCCAGGCTCGACTTCGGCAACTGCAGCACTGTGAGATGAGCCACCGATCGCCAACTGGCCCGCGACCTGGGCACAGCGCGCCTGGGAAACTGCACCTCCAGTGCCGTACGTTGAGGAGATGGCATGCAGGTAGCCGTGGTCACCTTTGACGGGTTCAACGAGCTCGACAGCTTCATCGCTTCCGCGCTGATCAACCGGTGCCGTAAGGACGGCTTGGAGGCCTTCATTACGACGCCGACGCCGGTGGTCACGTCGATGAACGGCGTCGAGGTGACCGGGCAGCGCCCGGTGGAGTTCGTGACCGAAGCCGACGTCGTGCTGATCGGTAGCGGGGTGAAGGCGCGAGACGTGGTCGCCGACGACCGGCTGATCTCCAGGCTGCTGCTCGACCCTTCGCGACAGTTGATCGGTGCGCAGTGCTCCGGCGCGCTGGTGCTCGCCCGGCTCGGGCTGCTGGATGGCATGCCCGCCTGCACGGACATGAAGAGCCGGCCCTTTGTCGAAGCCTGCGACGTCACCGTGCTGGACGCGCCGTTCCACGCCGAGGGGAACATCGCTACGGCGGGCGGCTGCCTGGCGTCACAGTATCTCGCCACGTGGGTGATCACCCGAATGCTCGGGGAGGACGCCGCGCGCGACGTCATCGGCTATGTGGCTCCGGTCGGCGAAAACCAGGAGACTGTCGAGCGCGCCATGCGTGCCGTCCACGCGGGCGAGGTTGCACTGCGCTGACGCCCCGCGAATCAGCCCTCTGGGCAAATCGCCAAGTAGGCTCGGCGGGCGGGTCATCGAGAGCACGTTGCCCACGCGATCAACGGAGCGGCCTTGGACTGGACGATCCTCGCCCGCTGCGCCAGACCCGCCGCAGCCTGCGACGACCGCGTCAACGCACGTAGACGAGCCCCATCGCGCGACGTCTTCCACGGTGAGTAATGACGACATGCGCGTGGCCACCTGCGCAGAACTGACCGGCTACTGGGTCTGGGCGGCCCGGCGTCCGTGGCTGTGGCTGGATCCCACCCTCGCAGGCCTCGGCCTCACGTCGATGGCCCGTGGCCGCTATGCGCTCCGCAATGGCGAACTGCTCGACAAGACCCCGAGCCATTGAGCAGGCCGACGCCCCAGCCTGGCTGATCAACCAGCTACGCGCAGACGCCGAGGGAGGGCCTCTCCTCGCCCCGGATACGCGCTGATCGCCTGGAGTGACGCCCGTCGAACGGTTGCCCACGCACGACAGCTGAGCAGCTGAGGAACAGCATGGATTCCGGTAGCTCCGCACACCAACCCGCACGCGGTTGCCGCTGTCGGGGAATCAGCATGCTCAGCGCGGTCAGCGCTCCTCGTCGCCGTCCGTCGGGCGAGGTGGGCGGTTGTGCCTTGCCCATTCGTCCACCTCGTCGGCGTCCCAGACGGTCATCCCGATCAGGCGGGCGACGGGCTCGGGAAAGCCGGGCCTGCGGGTGATCTGCAAAACCCGCTGACGCGACACGCCGAACAGTGCGGCCAACTCGCCGGGTCCGTACAAGCGCGGTCGCTTCACGGCCTGAACGTAGGGGCAACTTCACCTGTACAATCGTCACTTACAGATTGACAATTCATTCGAGCATGGGACGTGCTTGGGTCAAGCCGCCGGGAGGGTCGTGTGCCGAAGCGCCTGTCGTACGACGATTACCTGCTCGCCGTCGCGCTGACCCTGGCTCGCAGGCACCGTCCGGTGTGGTCGTGGCGACAGTGGCGCCGGACCTGTCGGTACACCTTCCCGGCGTCGACGGCCTGTGCGCGGGCGGCCGGCGGTGGTGGGCGCGGCTGGCACCGTACCCCTGTTATCAGGCGGAATGGGCCTCCCGCTGTCATGCCCGCGTCGTCACCCGACGCTTCCTGGACGGCCTGCCGTGACGACGCACGGCCCGGTCCTGCCGGTATGGAGCTGTGGCGGCTGCGGCTCGCCCTGGCCCTGCGCGACCCGACGCAGGGAGTTGCGGGCCGAGTTCGAGGGCGCCCCGGTGTCGCTGGCGCTCTACATGGGGTCCTACCTGGCGTGGGCCGCCGAGGACCTGACCTGGGTGCCGGCCGGCCTGCTGCACCGGCGGTTCCTGGGATGGGTCCGGTGAGCCTCATCCGGCGCGGCGACGAGCGGTTCCACTACAGGGACGGCTCGCACCGGTGGATCCCACCGGACCCGGACCACGACCAGGAAGCCTGGGAGGCGATGGTCCGCCAGCACCAGCATTGGCACCTCGACGAGTTACGGGGCCGACGGAAGCATCCGTCGGACCAGGTCCGCCACTGACCAGCCGCCGGTGAGGCACCAGAGTGCGATGACCGGGTCGCAGATGGCGCACCCGTGCGAGGAGCCGGGCAGGAACGGGATGATCGGCGCCCCGCGCAGATGATGGACGACATCCCAGGCGGTGTGCAGCAGCCAGCCGATCCCGATCCACGTCCACGACTCCAGTCCGCGCCAGGCCACGTAGGTCATCAGCACGACGAAGGGAAACTCCCAGGCCCCGAGACCACCGCCGCTGAGGTACGCCGCCCCGGCCCCGGCGACCATGATCGCGTTGAAGCGGCGGCGGTGCCGTTCGGGGATCAACGCGTTGAGGCACACGTACAGGAGGCCGATCAGCAGCGGCATGAGGACGTTCGTGGTCGTCGAATCTAGGGACGGGCCGCAGCGGCCGGCAGTGGCCGGCGAGCCAACCGTCGACGGATTCCCGCCAGGATGGACACATGCATCAGGTGATGGTCCTCGCCTACGACGGCGTGATCCCGTTCGACCTGTCCGTGCCCGTCGAGGTGTTCGGCCGCGCGCGCCTGGCCGGCGGCCGCCTCGCCTACGAGGTTGGCGTCTGCGCCGCGACCGACGAGGTCCGGGCCGGAGCGGTCAGCATCAGGACGCCCCACGACCTGTCCGCGCTGGCCGAGGCCGACACGGTCGTCGTACCGGGGGTTGCCGACCTCGACGCGGCGGTGCCCGCCGCGATCCGCGACGTGCTCGCCGGCAGCACGGCGCGGCTGATCTCGATCTGCACCGGCGCTTTCACCCTGGCGGTAGCCGGCCGGCTCGACGGTCGGCGGGCCACCACCCACTGGGCTGCCGCGGCCGAGCTGGCCCGCCGCCATCCCGCCGTCACCGTCGACCCCGACGTGCTGTTCGTCGACGACGGGCCGGTGCTGACGTCGGCCGGCGCGGCGGCCGGACTGGACCTGTGCCTGCATGTCGTGCGCCGCGACCACGGCGCCGCGGTCGCCGCCGCCACCGCGCGGAGCTGCGTCATGCCGCTGGAGCGCGCCGGCGGTCAGGCGCAGTTCATCACGTACGAGCCGCCCGTGCCGGCCGGTAACAGCCTGCAGCCGCTGTTGGCCTGGCTGACCGACAACCTGCACCGCCCGCTCACCCTGGCCGACATCGCCGAGCACGCCTCGATGAGCACCCGCTCCCTGAGCCGGCACTTCCGTGACCAGGTCGGCACCACGCCGATTCAATGGCTCAACCGGCAGCGGATCCGCCGGGCCCAGCACCTGCTGGAACGGCCAGACCAGGCGATCGAACGGGTCGGCGCGCTCGTCGGCTTCACCTCGCCGACCGCCTTCCGCGAGTGCTTCCGCCAGGTCGTCGGCGTCAGTCCCCGCGACTACCGGGCCGCGTTCCCGCCCGGCGTCAGCCCAAGGCGACCTCCGCAAGGCGGGCGGTGAGTAACTCCCGCTCGGCGTCGTTGTCCACTAGATCCAGCGCCGCCCGGTACGCGTCCGCCGCCTCCCGCTGGCGGCCGAGCCGGCGCAGCAGGTCGGCCCGGATCGCCGGCACGTAGTGGTACCCGGCCAGCCGGTCGTCCCGGGCCAGCGCCTCGACGTCGTCGAGGGCGGCCTCGGGGCCGTGGGCCATCGACACCGCCACGGCCCGGTTGAGCGCGACGACCGGCGAGGGCCAGCGTTTCAACAGCTCGTCGTAGAGGCGTACCACCTGGGGCCAGTCGGTGGCGGCGTAGCTGGAGGCGACGGCGTGCAGCGAGGCAATCGCGGCCTGGAGGGCGTACCGGCCGACCCGACCGGTACGGAACGCGCCGACGACCAGGCCCTTGCCCTCCTGGATGGCGGCCCGGTCCCAGACCGACCGGTCCTGCTCCGCCAGCACCAGCAGCCGCCCCTCCGCGTCGGTCCGGGTGGCCCGGCGGGCGTCGGTGAGCAGCAGCAGCGCGAGCAGCCCGCGGACCTCCGGCTCGTCGGGCATGAGGGCCAGCAGCACGCGGGTCAGGTGCAGCGCCCGGTCCACCAGGTCGGCGCGGACCAGGTCGGCGCCGGACGGGGCCGTGTGCCCGGTCGTGTAGAGCAGGTGGACGACGATCAGCACCGCGTCCAGCCGTTCGGGCAGCTCGCTGGCCTCCGGCACCCGGTACGGGATCCGCGCTGCGGCGATCTTCTTCTTGGCCCGGGTGACCCGGGCGGCCAGGGTCGGCTCGGAGACGAGGAACGCGCGGGCGATGTCGCCGGTGCTCACCCCGCACACCAGGCGCAGGGTCAGCGCTACCTGGGCCTCCCGGGCCAGCGCCGGATGGCAGCAGGTGAAGACCAGCCGCAGCCGGTCGTCGGGCACCGCGTCCTCGTCGGGCTCCTCCACGACCTCCTCCTCCGCCGACTCCACGAGCAGGGGCATCTTCGACCGGAACACCTTCTCCCGGCGCAGGACGTCCAGCGCCCTGCGCTTCGCGGTGGCAGTCAGCCAGGCGCCGGGCTTGTGGGGTACGCCGTCCCGCGCCCAGGCGTCCAGCGCGGCGAGGTACGCGTCCTGCACGCACTCCTCGGCGACGTCGAGGTCGCCGGCGACGCGCGCCGTCGCGGCGACCACGAAGGCCCACTCGCGACGGTGCGCGTCCGCCACGGCGCGTTCGGCCGCGGCCGTGCCGGCGTTGCTCACTCGGACGGGGGAACGAACAGCGGCCGTACCTCGACGCCCCCGTCGATGGTGGCCGGGTTCAGCTTGGCGATCTTCAGGGCGACGTCCAGGTCCAGCGCCTCAAGGATGAAGAACCCGGCGACCACCTCCTTGGCCTCGATGAACGGGCCGTCGGTGACGAGGTCGCCGCGGACCGCCGTGGCGGTGGTGCTGGGCTGGAGCGCGAACCCCGTGACGATCTTCCCGCCCAGCTCCTCGACCTGGGCCGGGTACCGCTCCAGCAGCGCCAGGTAGTCGGGCGTGATCTCCATCGGGTCGGCCGGCGCGGGCGAGTAGATCAGGACTGCGTACTGGGCCATCAGGGTCTCCTCAGGTTGTCGTTCCACCTTCTTGCCATCCCGACGAGCGGGTCCGGCCGGATTCGACAGCGGACGGGGAGAATTCTGCCCCGCCCACCTTGATCGGCGGGACCTCGCGCTGCCGGGGTGCGGTGCGACCATGGGGACATGTCGGTCGCCACGAGCTACACCGAGTTCGCCGCGCGCGAGGCACACGCCGTGTCACCCGCGTACGAGCGCCTGGCACTGGCGGTCTCCCGCGACGACGAGGTGCTCGCCCTGCTCGGCACGCTCCCCCCGACCAAGCGGCAGCCGAGTCTGCTGTTCGGCGTCGTACGGTTGCTCGGGGGCCCGGTCGAGGACCCGGCCGCGTTCCACGACTACACGGTGGCGAACTGGCCGGCGATCGCGGCGGAGATGCGCAGCCGGGCCACGCAGACGAACGAGCCCGGGCGGTGTGCCGTACTGCTACCGGTGCTCGCCGCGCTACCGCAGCCGCTCGCGCTGTTGGAAGTCGGCGCGTCCGCCGGGCTCTGCCTTTATCCCGACCGGTACGCCTACCGCTACGGCGACCACCAGAGGGGTTCCGGTGAACCGGTCCTCGAGTGCGCGGCAACCGGCATGGCACCGCCGACCCGTCTACCCGATGTGGTGTGGCGGGCCGGCCTGGACCTGAACCCGCTCGACGTGTCGGACCCCGCGGACCTCGCCTGGCTCGACGCCCTCATCTGGCCGGAGCACACGCACCGCCGCGCCCGACTGCGGGCCGCGGCGGCCGTCGCCGCCGCCGAGCCGCCGGTGCTGATGCGCGGCGACCTGGTGGACGACCTGCCGGCGCTGGCCGCGCAGGTACCGGCCGGCGCCACCCTGGTGGTGTTCCACACCTCCGTGCTCTACCAGGTCCCGGCGCCGCGACGGGCGGCGTTCGTCGAGGTCGTACGCGGCCTCCCCGGGCACTGGATCGCGAACGAGGCGCCGGACGTGCTGCGCCATGAGGCGTTGCCGGAGCCGCCGGGCGGGGCACACCACAACGTGCTCGCGCTGGACGGGACCCCGCTCGCCTGGACCCGCGGGCACGGGCAGGCGCTCAGCTGGTTCGGGTGACGTCACCGACCGGCGGGAAGTCGCGCATCCGGCGCAGCGGGGAGCAGACCACGAACACCGCGGCGCTCCACATGCCCAGCACACAGATCCAGAGCGCCGGCCGCAGCCCGAGCTGACTGCCGAGGGTGCCGCCGAGCAGCGCGCCGAGCGGGATCACCCCGTAGCAGATCCACAGGAACGCGGCGTTGACCCGGCCGAGCAGCGGCGCCGGGGTGATCCGCTGCCGGTACGACATCGCCGCCACGTTGAACAGCACCGCGTTGGCGGAGAACGCGGAGAACCCGACCGCGAAGAGCAGCACGCCCCAGCCCGGGCGGGCCAGCGGGATGAGCAGGTAGAGCGGTCCGGGTGCGGCCATCGCCACCCAGATGATCCGGGCGGTGCCGATCCGCCGGGAGAGCCGGTCGGCCAGGGCGCCGGCGACCAGGCCGCCGACCGCGCCGGCGGAGAAGAGCAACCCGATCACCAGCGGCGAGGCGTGCAGCTCCCGGCGCAGGAACGGCACCTCGATCGCGCTCGCGGCCATGACGAAGAAGTTCGACGTGGTGGTGCAGGCGAGCAGCTTCACCAGGATCGGCTGCCGGCGGACGAAACCGAGCCCCTCGCCCAGGGCCGCCCGTACGGTCACCCGCCCGGCGGCCGGCGGCGCGGCATCCGGGGTGGCCCGGATCAGCAGCAGCGTGACCGCGCTGACCGCGAAGGAGAGGCCGGTGGTGAGGAACGTGCGGGCCGCGCCGACCAGCGCGATCAGCGCACCGCTCAGCGTCGGCCCGGCCAGCTCGGCGAACTGCTGGCTGGTGACCAGCTTGGCGTTGCCGTCGACGAGCTGCTCCGCCGGCACGAGCCGGGGCAGCATGCTCCGGTACGCCACGGTGAAGGCGACGGTCAGCACGCCGGAGAGGCCGACCACGACGTACAGGAAGACCAGGGTGAGGTGCCCGACCAGCGCGACCACCGGCAGCGACAGCAGGAGCGCGGCCCGGCCCAGGTCGCACGCGATCATCAGCCGCCGCTGGTCGACCCGGTCGGCGAGGATCCCGGCCGGCAGCGAGAAGATCAGGTACGGCAGCCAGGCCAGGAAGGTCAGCAGGGAGATCTGGAAGACGCTGGCGCCGAGGGTGTCCGCGGCGAGCAGCGGCACCGCCACGCCGGAGACCCGGGTGCCGATCTCGCTGACCGTCTGGCCGCTCCACAGCAGCAGGAAGCTCCGGCTGCGCCAGAGCGAGGGGCGGACCCTGGCAGTCGCCGGAGCGGTTCGGGTGAGGTGTTCCGTCACTGCCGGGCCTGTCTGTCGACGAACACCGCGAGCTGGTCGCCGCGGCCCGGGCACCCTACCGCTGGGCCCGGACGGACGGCACCGCAATTGCGTTCCGGGCGGCCGGGTCCGCAGCGCCCGGCCCGACTAGGGTCTGAAGATCATGACGGAACCACACTGGATGTCCGAGACCCGCGCCGCGTAGGACACCGTCGCCGTCGACTACGCCCGGCTCATACCGGACGTGGAGGAGGGGACGCTGGACCGGGCGATGCTGGCCGCGTTCGCCGAGCAGGTCGGCGGAGCGGGTCCGGTGGTCGAGGTGGGCTGCGGCACCGGACGGATCACCGCCCATCTGCGCGACCTCGGGCTGGACGTCTCCGGGATCGACCTGTCGCCCGGCATGGTCGAGGTGGCCCGGCGGCACCACCCGGGGCTGCGCTTCGCGGTCGGTTCGATGACCGACCTGCCGCTGCCGGGCGGCGCCCTGGCCGGTCTCGTCGCCTGGTACTCGATCATCCACGTGCCGCCGGCGCTGCTGCCCGGCGTGTTCGCCGGGTTCCACCGGGTGCTCGCCCCGGGTGGTCGGCTGCTGCTCGCCTTCAAGGCCGGCGACCGCCTGGTCCGCCTCGAGGAGGCGTACGGCCACACCGTCTCGTACGACGTGCACTGGCTGTCGCCCGACCGGGTCGCCGAACAGCTCGCCGAGGCCGGGTTCGCGGTGCACGCCCGGCTGGACCGGGAGCGCGAGGGCCGGGACAAGGGGCCGCAGTCGCTGATGCTGGCGGTCCGGGCGGACGGGGTCGACCGGTGAGCGTCGTCCTGTTCACCCTCGGCGGCACCATCGCGATGGCCGGGGCCGGGCCCACGGGGGTGGTCACCCGGTTGACCGGCGCGGAGCTCGCCGCCGCCGTGCCCGGGCTGGCCGACCTTCCGCTTCAGGTGCGGGACGTCCAGGCGGTGCCGAGCGCCGACCTGACGTACCGCCGGATCCTCGACCTGGTGGCCGAGGCGGGCGCGGCGGTGGCCGACGGGGCGACCGGCGTCGTGGTCACCCAGGGCACCGACACCCTGGAGGAGACCGCCTTCCTGGCCGACCTGGTCTGGCCGCACCCGGCGCCGCTGGTCTTCACCGGCGCGATGCGCAACCCGACCCTGGCCGGCCCGGACGGCCCGGCGAACCTGCTCGCCGCCGTCCGGGTCGCCGCCGCGCCGGCCGCCCGCGACCTCGGCGTCCTGGTCGCCGTCAACGACGAGATCCACGCCGCCCGGTACGTCCGCAAGACCCACAGCACCAGTACGGCCACCTTCGCCTCGCCCAACGCCGGCCCGCTCGGCCACGTGATCGAGGGAGAGGTACGGCTGCTGACCCGGCCGGCGCGGCACGCCCCGCTGGCGGTGGACCCGGACCGGCTGGCCAACACCCGGGTAGCCCTGCACACCGTCACCGTCGACGACGACGTGGCGCTGCTCGACGCGCTCGCCCACGGTCGACAGGGCCTGGTGGTGGCCGGCTTCGGGGTCGGCCACGTGCCGCCGGCCTTCGCCCCCGCGCTCGGCGCGCTCGCGGACCGGATGCCGGTGGTGCTCACCTCCCGTACCGGCGCCGGGTCGGTGCTGCGACACACGTACGGCGCGGTCGGTTCGGAGACCGACCTGCAACGGCGCGGCCTGATCAACGGCGGGCTGCTCGATCCGTACAAGGCGAAGGTGCTGCTCCGGCTGCTGCTGGCCGGCGGCGCGGACCGGGCGGGGGTCGCCGCCGCCTTCGCCCGGCACGGCTGATTCAGCTACGACATCAGCCGCATAGCGTCCTGGCGGCACATCGGTCGTCGCAGCGTGCGGCTGTCGGGCCACCAACCCAGGGCCACACCGAACCGCCGATCACCCGGCCGGCCCGGCTGCGCCTGAGCCGGCCGGCCGGCGCTCCGTAGACTCGCCCGGTGACCGGAGAGCGACGACCGCTGGCGGATCGGCCGTTGACCGAGCCGCACCCCATCCGGCTCTCGCCCGACCACCCTGACCGGGCGCGGATCCTGGCCGCGCACGCCGCGGCCCTGGCCGCCGGGGAAGCCGGCTACCTCGACCCGGCGACCGGGCTCTTCGTGCTCAGCGCCGGCTTTCTGGTCCGGCGCGGCACCTGCTGTGGGCGAGGGTGCCGGCACTGTCCGTATCTGGACGATTGAGGGCTTCCGCCCGCCCGGGGCACCCCGTACGGTGTCCGACGGACATCCGGCGGGGATCCGCCGGCGAGGAGGGGTAAGGGTGCACGGGCGGATCTGGCTCGCCGGGGTGGCCGTGGTGCTGACCGCCGGCTGCGCCGCGGAGGCCGAGCGGGTGGCGGTTCCCGCCGCGGAGCCGGTGCCCGTCGAGGTGGCGGCGGCCTCCTCCGGTGGCGCCTGCCGGCTGCTCGACTACGCGGCGATCGCGAAGCACACCGGCGGCCGGTTCGACGTGGCGGCCGCCAGCGACCGGGGGGACACCCACACCTGCGTGGTCCGGGCCGAGCAGGCCGTCCTGCCGGAGCTGACCCTCACGGTCACCGAGACCTCGATCGACAAGTCGAGCTTCACCCTCGACGTCCTGCCCGACGGGGCGAAGAAGGTCACCAAGCTCGGCCAGGTCGCCTACCGCCGCACGCTGCCCAAGACGGCGAAGGCCGGGCCGGCGGCCGAGGTGGGTTGGCTCGCCACCGACGGGCGGCTGGCCACCCTGAGCTGGACCTGCCCGCGCGGCGCCGACGAGGCGGCCGCCGAGGTGGTGGCCGGCAAGCTGGTCACCCTGGCGAAGACGGTGGACACCCGACGGATGTGAGCCCGCCGGGACGTCAGTGGGCGGCGACGAAGACCCGGGAGGCCACCTCGCGGGGCAGCCGGACCCGGTCGCCGGAGCGGTCGATCGACACGCCGTCCCGCTCCTGGGCCACGGTCACCGTGGCGCCCGGGTCCACGCCCGCCGCGTGCAGCTGCCGGAGCACGTCCGCGTCGGTCTGCACGCTCTCGCAGATCCGCCGGACCACGACCGGCCCGGAGAGGCCCGGGAACGCCAGGTTGCGCTCGGCCTCGGCGCCCTCGGCCTCGGGCTGCTCGGGGCTGCCCAGCTCCTCCAGCCCGGGGATCGGGTTACCGTACGGCGAGCGGGTCGGCCGGTTGAGCAGGTCGTAGACCCGCTTCTCGACCGCGTCGCTCATCACGTGCTCCCACCGGCAGGCCTCCTCGTGGGCCTCCTCGTAGGGCATCCCGATGACGTTGACCAGCAGCAGCTCGGCCAGGCGGTGCTTGCGCATCACCGAGACGGCGGTGCTGCGGCCCAGCCCGGTGAGCGAAAGGTGCCGGTCGCCCTCGACGGTGAGCAGGCCGTCCCGCTCCATCCGGGCGACGGTCTGGCTGACGGTGGGACCGCTCTGCCGCAGCCGCTCGGCGATCCGGGCACGCAGCGGCGGCACCCCCTCCTCCTCCAGCTCGAGGATGGTGCGCAGGTACATCTCGGTCGTATCGACCAGGTCATGCTTCACGTCAGCGGCCTCCCGGTGGTCGATGCTACCCCGGAGGCGCGCCGATCGGTCGCCCGCGAACAGCGAGGTCGCTGCCCGGATGGTGTTGACTGGACCGCATGTCCGGAACCGAGGAGCTGCTGGTCGAGGCGGACCAGCTCGCCGCCGAGCTCGACCGCACCGACCCGCCCACCCTGCTCGACGTCCGCTGGCGGCTCGTCGGCCCGCCCGGCCGGGACGACTACGCCGCCGGCCACCTGCCCGGCGCGGTCTTCGTCGACCTGGACACCGAGCTCTGCGGCCGGCCCGGCGCCGCCGGCCGGCACCCGCTGCCCGACCCCGCCGCGCTCCAGGCCGCGCTGCGGGCCGCCGGCGTCCGCGCCGGTCACCCCGTCGTGGTGTACGACGGCGGCGACGGCATGTCCGCCGCCCGCGCCTGGTGGACGCTGCGCTGGGCCGGGCACCGCCCGGTACGCCTGCTGCACGGCGGCTTCCCGGCCTGGGTCGCCGCCGGCCTGCCCACCTCCACCGAGCCGCCCACCCCGACCCCCGGCGACGTCACCGTCGCACCCGGCGCGCTGCCGGTCCTCGACGCCGGGGAGGCCGCCCGCCTCGCCGCCGCCGACTCCGGGGTGCTGCTCGACGTGCGCGCCGCGCCGCGCTACCGGGGCGAGATCGAGCCGATCGACCCGGTCGCCGGGCACGTGCCGGGGGCGGTGAACCTCCCCGCCCCCGAGTACGTCGGCGACGGCCGCTTCCCGGCCGCCGAGGCGCTGCGACAGCGGTTCGCCGCGGCGGGCGTGACCGACCCGGCGCCGGTCGGGGCGTACTGCGGATCCGGGGTGACCGCCGCACAGGCCGTCCTCGCGCTGCACCTCGCCGGCCGGCCGGACGCCGCGCTCTACGTCGGCTCCTGGAGCAACTGGGTCGCCGACCCGGCCCGGCCGGTCGCCACCGGGGAGACACCCGACCGGTAGGCAGCGCGTGCGGTGGGCGGCCGTCGGGCCTCGTGCGACGATGACCTCATGGCCGACGACACGGTGGTGGTGTGGGACGAGGCCCTCCTTGCCTACGACATGGGTGACCATCCCCTCGACCCGGTCCGGGTCGAGCTGACCATCGCGCTCGCCCGCGAGCTCGGCGTGCTGGACCGGCCCGGGGTCCGCCTGGTCAAACCGGAGCCGGCCGACGACGCGCTGCTGACCCGGGTGCACGACCCCCGTTACCTGGACGCGGTCCGGGCCGCGCCGCGCGACCCGCTCTTCGCCGGCTTCGGACTCGGTACGTCGGACAACCCCGTCTTCGACGGCATTCACGAGTCCAGCGCGCTGATCGCCGGGGCCAGCGTGGCCGCGGCCGAAGCGGTGTGGCACGGCGACGCCCGCCGCGCGGTCAACGTCGCCGGCGGCCTGCACCACGCGATGCCCACCCGGGCCGCCGGCTTCTGCGTCTACAACGACCCGGCGGTGGCCATCGCCCGCCTGCTCGACCTCGGCGCCGAGCGGATCGCGTACGTCGACGTGGATGTGCACCACGGCGACGGCGTGCAGGAGATCTTCTACCAGGACCCGCGGGTGCTCACGATCAGCCTGCACGAGACCCCGCTCGCCCTCTTTCCCGGCACCGGGTTCCCCGACGAGACCGGCGGGGCGGGCGCGGAGGGCAGCGCGGTCAACGTGCCGCTGCCGCCCGGGGTCGGCGACGCCGGCTGGCAGCGTGCCTTCCACGCGATCGTGCCGTCGGTGCTGCGGGCGTTCCGGCCCCAGCTGCTGGTCACCCAGTGCGGGGCGGACGGCCACCGGCTGGACCCGCTCGCCGACCTGCACCTGTCCGTGGACGGGCAGCGGGCCACCTACCTGGCGCTGCGCGCGCTCGCCGACGAGCTCTGCGACGGCCGCTGGGTGGCCTTCGGGGGCGGCGGGTACGCGCTGGTCGAGGTGGTGCCCCGGGCCTGGACCCACCTGCTCGCGATCGCCAGCGGCGAGCCGATCGACCCGGCCAGGCTCACCCCGCCGGCCTGGCGCGAGCTGGCCGCCGCGCGGCGGCCGGGCCGGGAGGTGCCGCTGCGGATGACAGACGACGCCGACCCGTCGTACGAGCCGTGGCAGCCGACCGGCGAGCCGAACGCGGTGGACCGGGCCATCGCGGCCAGCCGCCGGGCGGTCTTCCCGCTGCTGGGGCTCGACCCGCACGATCCCCGGGACTGAGCCGGCGGTGGGGGAGGACCGACCGGTGACCACTGTCGAACAACCGGTGGATGTGCTGCTCAGCGACGGGACGACCGTCCAGCTGCGCCAGATCCGCCCGGACGACGCCCCGGCGATCGTGGCGATGCACTCGCGGTTCTCCGAGCGCACCCGCTACCTGCGCTACTTCTCGCCGTACCCGCGCATCCCCGAGCGGGACCTGCAGCGTTTCGTCAACGTCGACCACCAAGACCGGGAGGCGTTCGTGGTGCTGGCCGGCGGGCGGATCGTGGCCGTCGGCCGGTACGAGCGGCTCGGCCCCGGTTCCCCGGAGGCCGAGGTGGCCTTCGTGGTCGAGGACGAGTACCAGGGGCGGGGCATCGGCTCGGTGCTGCTGGAGCACCTGGCCGACACGGCCCGCCGGTTCGGCATCGTGCACTTCGTCGCCGAGGTGTTGCCGGCCAACGGGGCGATGCTGCGGGTCTTCTCCGACTTCGGCTACCAGGTCCAGCGCCAGTACGCCGACGGCGTGGTGCACCTGAGCTTCCCGATCGCCCCCACCGAGGCGACCCTGGAGGTGCAGCGCGGCCGGGAGCACCGCACCGAGTCCCGCTCGATCGCCCGGCTGCTCGCCCCCCGCGGCATCGCCGTCTACGGGGCCAGCGCCACCGGCCAGGGCGTCGGCGCGGCGGTGCTCGGGCACCTGCGCGACGGCGGGTTCACCGGGGCGATCGTGCCGGTGCACCCCACCGCGTCGACGGTGGCCGGGCTGCCCGCGTACCCGTCGGCGGCCGACGCCGGGCTCGACATCGACCTGGCGGTCGTCGCGGTGGCCCCGGAGGCGGTGACCGAGGTGGTCGCCGACGCCGCGAAGGCCGGCGCGCACGGCCTGGTCGTCATCTCCGCCGGCTTCGCCGAGGCCGGGCCGGAGGGGGCGGCCGCCCAGCGGGCCCTGGTCCGCGCCGCCCACCTGGCCGGCATGCGGGTGGTCGGCCCGAACTGTCTCGGCGTCGCCAACACCGACGGCGCGGTACGCCTCAACGCCACCCTCGCCCCGGTGCTGCCCGCCCCCGGCCGGGTGGGGATCTTCAGCCAGTCCGGCGCGTTCGGGGTGGCGCTGCTCGCCGAGGCGTCCCGGCGCGGGCTGGGCCTGTCCAGCTTCGTCTCGGCCGGCAACCGCGCCGACGTCTCCGGCAACGACCTGCTCCAGTACTGGCAGGACGACCCGGGCACCGACGTCATCACCCTCTACCTGGAGACCTTCGGCAACCCGCGCAAGTTCGCCCGGCTGGCCCGTCGGATCGGCCGGAGCAAGCCGGTGGTGGCGCTCGCCTCGCTGGCCCGGCCGCCGGGCGTCGGCGATGCGCCGGCCCTGGACGCCGCCGCGGTCAGCGCCCTCTTCGCCCAGTCCGGGGTGATCCGGGTGGACACCGTCGCCGAGCTGCTCGACGTGGGCGTGCTCCTGGCCCACCAGCCGCTGCCCGCCGGCCGCCGGGTCGCCGTGGTGGGCAACTCGTCGGCGCTGACCGGGCTGGCCGCCACCGCCTGCGCCGGCCAGGGCCTCACCGTCGCCGACGGGTACCCGCGCGACGTGGGCCCCCGGGCCGGCGCCGCCGAGTACGCCGCCGCCCTCGCCGCCTCCGCCGCCGACGAGGGCGTGGACGCGGTGGTGGCGGTCTTCGCTCCGCCGCTGCCCGGCCAGCTCGCCGACCCGGACGCCGACTTCACCGCCGCCCTGCCCGACGCGCTCGCCGCCGGCAAGCCGGTGGTGGCGACGTTCCTGGCCGGACGGGTGCCCGCCGGGGTGCCGGCGTACCCGAGCGTGGAGGAGGCGGTCCGGGCCCTCGCGCGGGTCACCACGTACGCCGACTGGCTGCGCCGGCCGCCCGGCGTGCTGCCCGAACTGGACCGGGTCGACCAGGCCGCCGTTCAGGCCGCGTTCCGGGCCGACGGCGCCGATCCGGCGGCGCTGCTGCGGGCGTACGGGATCGACGTGGTGGAGTCCGCGCCGGCGCGGACGGCCGACGAGGCGGTCGAGGTCGCCGGGCGGCTCGGCTGGCCGGTGGCGTTGAAGGCCGCCGCGCCCGGCCTGCGGCACCGCCTGGACCTCGGCGCGGTCCGCCTCGACCTGGCCGACGCGGCGGCGCTGCGCCGGGCGTACGCGGAGATGGCCCCGGTCTTCGGCCCGGACGTGCTGGTCCAGCCGATGGTCCCGCCCGGCGTGGCCTGCGTGGTGGAGCTGATGGAGGATCCGGCGTTCGGGCCGGTGGTCGGCTTCGGGCTCGGCGGCGTCGCCACCGAGCTGCTCGGCGACCGGGCCTGGCGGGCCGTGCCGCTGACCGACCGGGACGCCGCCGAGCTGGTCGACGAGCCCCGGGCCGCGCCGCTGCTGCGCGGCCACCGGGCCGCCGCCCCGGTGGACCGGGCCGCCCTGGTCGACCTGCTGCTGCGGGTCGGCCGGTTCGCCGACGAGCAGCCCCGGGTCCGCTCGCTGACCCTCAACCCGGTGCTGGCCCGCCCGGACGGCATCTCTGTGCTGCACGCCACCGTCCGCACCGGCCTCGAGGCTCCCCGTCCCGACACCGGTCCGCGCCGCCTCTGACGGTCGGCGTCAGCCGCGGCTGGAGATCTGCTGCACCGCCCAGCCGTTGCCGTCCGGGTCGGTGAAGAAGACGAAGCCGACGTTGTCGAGGGGGTGCGGCACCGGGCGGGGGTTGCGCCCCACCACCTGGATCTCGCTGACGTCGACGCCCCGCTCGACCAGCTCCGCGCGGGCCTTCTCCAGGTCCGGCACGACCAGTTGGAGCCCCTTGAGCGAGCCCGGTGGCATGTCCGGGACCGCGCCGGTGCCGATCACGATCGAACAGCCCGAGCCCGGGGGAGTGAGCTGCACGATCCGTATGTCGTCGCCGATCCGGGTGTCGTGGTCGACGGCGAAGCCGAGGCGGTCGGCGTAGAACTCCTTGGCCCGGTCCACGTCGGAGACCGGCACCACCACCACTTCCAGGGTCCAGTTCATGCCTTCGTACCCTGCCCGACCGGAGCGGAGAGTCAAGGGCGCCACACGGCGGAGGCCCCGGCGAACCGCCGGGGCCTCCGCGTCCGGATGGATCAGCAGGCGTACGCCTCCAGGCGGTTCGCCCGCTCCGGGGCGCGCAGCTTGAGCAGGGTCACCTTCTCGATCTGCCGGATCCGCTCCCGGGACAGGCCGAACTCCCGGCCCACCTCGTCGAGGGTGCGCTGCCGGCCGTCGTCCAGGCCGAACCGGAGCCGGATCACCGCCTGCTCCCGCTGGGAGAGGGTGGCCAGCACGATCCGGACCTCGTTGCGCAGCTCGCCGTTGGCGGCGGCGTCGCCCGGCTCCGCGCGCGGGTCCACCGCGGCGACGAAGTCACCGAGCGCGCTCTCCCCGTCGTCGCCGACCGCCTGGTCCAGGCTGACCGGCTCCCGGTCGTACGAGATCAGCTCGATCACCTGGAACTCGGGGACGCCCAGCGCGGCGGCGACCTCGGCGACGGTGGGCTCCCGGCCCAGCGAGACCGACAGTTCCCGGCGGGCCCGGACCATCCGGTTGACCTGCTCGACCATGTGCACCGGGATGCGGATGGTGCGGGCCTGGTCGGCCATGGCGCGGGTGATGGCCTGGCGGATCCACCAGGTGGCGTAGGTGGAGAACTTGTAGCCCTTGGTGTAGTCGAACTTCTCGACCGCGCGGATCAGGCCGAGGTTGCCCTCCTGGATCAGGTCCAGGAAGGCCATGCCGCGACCGGTGTACCGCTTGGCGATGCTCACCACCAGCCGCAGGTTCGCCTCCAGCAGGTGGTTCTTGGCGGCGCGGCCCTCCGCCACGATCAGCGCCAGGTCGGCCCGCAGTTCGACGGAGACCGGGGTGCAGGTGGAGAGCTTCTCCTCGGCGAAGAGGCCGGCCTCGATCCGCTTGCTGAGCTCGACCTCCTGCGCGGCGGTGAGCAGCTTGGTGCGGCCGATGCCGTTCAGGTACGCCCGGACCAGGTCGGTGGAGACGCCGCGCTCGTCGGTGGCGTCCAGATCGGTCAGGGTGTCGGGGCCGGGCTCGGCGTCGACGGTGGCAGCCGGGCGGGTCTGGTGCTCGATCATCTGAAGGGCCATCTCTGTCTCTCCCCGTGTCCTTCGTGCCGCGTACCGGATTCCGTACCGCGTGCCGGCGCGGTGGTGCCGGTGAGAACAGCTTGGCGGTCGGGGCGTGAAACGGGAGTGAGGCGATCGGGGAACCGACAGCAATACCGACGGAACGTCGGGTGTCGGTTGCCCGACCCGGTTACCGTGCCAGCGGCCGGCCACCGGGGCCCGGCAGCACAGGCGATCGGAGGACGTGGTGGTCTTCAAGCGGCTCATGCAGGCGATGGGTGTGGGTGGCCCCTCGGTGGAGACGGTGCTGGCCGACCCGAACTGCCGCCCGGGTGGGCACCTGGAGGGCCGGATCCAGGTGGTCGGCGGCGACCACGGGGTGGACGTCTCCTATGTGGCCCTCGGCCTGATGACCCGGGTCGAGGTGGAGAGCGGGGACTCCGATTACGACACCAACCAGGAGTTCGGCCGCCGTCAGGTCACCGGGCCGTTCCGGCTGGAGGCGGGGCAGCGGTACGACATCCCGTTCCGGTTCGACGTGCCGTGGGAGACGCCGCTGACCGACCTGTACGGCCAGCACCTGCACGGGATGACGATGGGGCTGCGTACCGAGCTGGAGGTGGCCCGGGCGGTCGACTCCGGGGACCTGGACCCGGTGGCGGTGCACCCGCTGCCGGCCCAGGAGCGGCTGCTGGAGGCGCTGCTGCGGCTGGGCTTCCGGTTCGCCCGGGCCGACGTGGAGCGCGGGCACATCTACGGCGTACGGCAGAGCCTGCCGTTCTACCAGGAGATCGAGTTCCACCCCGCGCCGCAGTACGCCCGCGCGATCAACCAGCTGGAGGTCACCTTCGTCACCGATCCGCAGCAGGTGCAGGTGGTGCTGGAGATCGACAGGCGGGGCGGCCTCTTCACCGAGGGCCGCGACGCCTTCGGCCGCTTCACGGTCGACCACGCCACGGTCGACCGTACGGACTGGACCGCCCAGCTCGACGGCTGGCTCCGCCAGTCCATCCAGCGCCGCGGCCTCTTCTCCTGACCACCCCCGCGCGCGTCAGCCGCGTTGATCATGAAGTTGTTGCCGTCCGCATCGGCGGGTCAGGGCAATAACTTCATGATCACCGGGGAGGCGGGGCGGGGCGGGGCGGGGCGGGGGAAGGGCGGGGGAAGGGTGGGTGGGTCAGAGGTCGAGGAGGAGGGTGCGGGGGCCCACGTTGACGCTCTCCACCAGCATGTGGGCGCGGAAGCGGCCGGTCTCGACCTTGGCGCCGCGGGCGCGCAGCGCCTCGACGACCGCCGTCACCAGGGGTTCGGCGACCTCTGCCGGGGCTGCCGCAGTCCAGCTCGGCCTTCTGCCCTTGCGGGCGTCGCCGTAGAGGGTGAACTGGCTGACCACCAGGATCGGGGCGCCGGTGTCGGCGGCGCTGCGCTCCTCGTCCAGGATGCGCAGCTCGTGGATCTTGCGGGCCATCGTGGCGGCGAGGTGCGGGGTGTCGGCGTGGGTCACCCCTAGCAGCACCAGCAGGCCGTCGGCGATCTCACCGACCACCTCGCCGTCGACGGTCACGCTGGCCCGGCTGACCGTCTGCACGACCGCCCGCATCAGTCGGCCACCGGCTCGATGATGCCGCGCTCGACCAGGTGCGCCACGATCGGGCCGGCCGCCTCGGCCAGCTCCTGGGGGGCGACGTCGTGCGCGACGGCGAGCAGGGCGAGCTGGTCGCGCAGTGGCAGCCGGCCGTCGGCCCCGCCGACCAGGGCGAGCACCAGCGGGTCGATCTCCTCCGACCAGCGCAGCCCGTGCGGCATGGCGAGCACCTGCCGGTCCACCGCCCAGCCCTCGTCGCCCATGGTGGCCTCCTGCCGGAGCTGGAGCCCCTCGGCGGCCCGGTAACGCGCGGCGAGCAGCGCGTCGGTGTCGCGTGCCCGGAGCCAGTCCTGGCGGTCGAACCAGGCGGCGATCTGGTCCCCCATCGGCGGCTCCACCCGCTGGCGCAGGTCCTCCACCCGGACCGCCGGCTGGTCGTGGCCGGAGCGGCGCAGCGAGACGATGCCGAAGCCGATCGCCTCCACCTTGTGCGCGTCGAACCAGTCCAGCCAGGCCGCCATCCGCTGCGGATCGGCGGCCTCGCCGACGTCGGTGAGCCACAGGTTGACGTACGCCATCGGGTCGGCCACCTCGCGCTGGATCACCCAGGCGTCCAGCCCCGTGCCGGCGAACCAGCCGGCCACCCGCTCGTTCCACTCCTCACCGGTGACGTGCACCCAGTTGGCCAGGTACTGCATGGTGCCACCCGCGGTGAGCAGGTGCGGCGCGGCGGCGGCCAGTTCGGCGCCGATCGCGTCGCCGACCCGCCCGGAGTCCCGGTAGACGTGGGTGGTGGTGCCCGGCCCGACCACGAACGGCGGGTTGCTCACCACCAGGTCGAAGCGGCGGCCGGCGACCGGGGCGACCAGGTCGCCGCGGAGCAGCTCCCAGTCCTGGCCGTTGAGTGCGGCGGTGGTGGCGGCGAAGCGCAGCGCCCGCTCGGAGACGTCGGTCGCGGTGACCGTCCGGGCGTGGGTGGCCAGGTGCAGCGCCTGCACTCCGGAGCCGGTGCCCAGGTCCAGCGCGGTCTCCACCGGGCGGCGGACGGTCGCGCCGATCAGCGTCTGGGTGGCGCCGCCGATGCCCAGCACGTGCTCGGCGTGCAGCGGCTTCCCGGGCCGGGCGCTGGCCGGCACGTCGGCGAGCACCCACCACTCGTCCCCGTACGGCTCCAGGTCGACGCCGGCGCGCAGGCCGTCGCCGTGCCGCTCGACGATCCCGCCGGCGAGGGCCTCCTCGACGGTCAGCGGCGCGAGCGCGGCGGCCACCGCCGCCGCCGGCTCGGTCTGGTCGCAGATGAACACCCGGATCAGGGTGGCGAGCGGGTCGCGGTCCTCGGTGGCGCGCAGCGCGGCCCGGAAGTCGTTGCGGGCCACCGCGCCGGTGGCCTGCGAACCGAGCCGGCCGGCGATGCCGTTCGAGGTGAAGTCCGCCCGGGTCAGCGCGGTGCGCAGCGCCTCGACTCCGGCGGGGGAGAGCAGCATGTCGTGTTCCACGTCGCCATCCTGCCTCGCGACCGGTGCGGATCGGCCGGCACCCGGGACATCCATACCGTGGCCCGTAGGTATCGGCCACTGTCTCCACCGGCGGACCCGACCCCTGTCCGCCGGGCCGGTCGCGTATTGCCTCGGGGAGTCGGCGCGGCCGACGCACCGCGGAGGCGGCAGGATGGGGAGCATGACGCTCTCGCTGCCCATCGATCCGGAGGCCAACCGGCTGCTGGCGCGCAGCCCGCTGGCGCTGCTCCTCGGCATGGTGCTCGACCAGCAGGTGCCGATGGAGAAGGCGTTCTCCTCGCCGTACGTGCTGACCCAGCGGCTCGGTCACGAGCCGGACGCCCGCGAGCTGGCCGGGTACGCCCCGGAGGCCCTGGTCGAACTCTTCGCCCAGCCGCCGGCCCTGCACCGGTTCCCGAAGGCGATGGCGGCCCGGGTGCAGGAGGTCTGCCAGGTCCTCGTCGACCGTTACGACGGCGACCCGACCCGGCTCTGGGCGGACGTCGCCGACGGCCGCGAACTGCTGCGTCGGGTCGGTGAGCTGCCCGGCTTCGGGAAGCAGAAGGCGCAGATCTTCGTGGCCCTGCTCGGCAAGCGGTACGGGGTGACCCCGGACGGCTGGCGGGAGGCCGCGGGCGGGTACGGCGAGCCGGACGCCCGCCGGTCCGTGGCCGACGTGACCGACCCGGAGTCGCTGCGCCAGGTGCGCGAGTACAAGCAGCAGATGAAGGCGGCGGCCAAGGCCGCGAAGGGCTGACGCAACGCCCGCCCGTCCCCGTCGTTGAGAACCTCAGGCGACGACGGCGGGCGGGGATGGCGGATCAACGGGGGGAGGAGCTCCTCCGCGGCAAGGCGACCTCGCCGCGGGCCACGTTCCTGGAGCTCTTCTTCGACGTCGCCTTCGTCTTCGCGCTCACCCGGGTGTCGAACCGGCTGGTCGACGACTTCACGGTGGAGCGGCGGGTCTTCCTGCCCGAGGCGGGGCAGACGCTGCTGCTCCTGCTCGCCCTCTGGATGGTCTGGTCGCTGACCACCTGGACGACCAGCCGGTACAACCCCGAGCGGCCGGAGATCCAACTGGTCGTGGCGGGCTCGATGTTCGCCAGCATGGTGATGGCGGTGTCGCTGCCGGAGGCGTTCGACACCCGGGGCCTCTCCTTCGCGATCGGCTACGTGGCCGTCCAGGTCGGCCGTCCCCTCTTCCTCACGGTGGCGATGCGGCACCATCCGGAGCGGCACGTCGCCGGCCGGATCCTCGTCTGGGCGGTGGTGTCGGCGGTGCCGTGGATCGCCGGAGCGCTGGTGCACAACGACGCCCGCGGGGTGTTCTGGACCGTCGCGGTGATCATCGACTACGGCGCGGCCCGGCTGGGCTGGCCGCTGCCCGGACGGGGCCGGTCGCCCGCCTCCTCCTGGCCGGTCACCGGCGAGCACCTGGCCGAGCGCTACCAGCAGTTCACCATCATCGCGCTGGGCGAGATGATCCTGATCAGCGGATTCGGCTTCAGCATGAGCGAGTTCGCGGCCGCCCAGTGGGTGGCCTTCGCCATCACGTTCGCGAGCACCGCGCTGCTCTGGCGGATCTACTTCTACCGGGCCGGCACGGTGCTGGTGGAGGCGGTGGCCGGGTCGGCGCGACCCGGCCGGCTCGCCGAGTCGGCGACGTACACCCACCTGGTCATGGTGGCCGGCATCGTCGCCGCCGCCGTCGGCTACGAACTCGTCATCGGCCATCCCGGTGGGCACACCGATCCGGCCTGGCTCACCGTGATCATCGGCGGTCCGGCGCTCTTCGTGCTCGGCCGGGCGCGTTTCGAGTACGAGGTGTTCGGCCGGGTGTCCCGGTCCCGGCTGGTCGGTCTCGTCGTGCTGGTGGCGATGGTGCCCCTGGTCATCCGGCTGCCTCCGCTGGCGGTCGGCGCGGCGACCACGGCGGTGCTGGGTGGGATCGCCGCGGCCGACGCGCTGCGGGCCCGGGGCCGGCCGCCGGAGCAGCCCGCGCCGCCGATCTGACGGGGCGGTCAGGCAGCGGTGGGGCGGGAGAGCGCGGCCAGCGCCCGCCGCACGTCGGCGAGGGAAACGGTCGCCGAGTCGTCCAGGTCGGCCAGGCCCGCCTCGATCCACTGTCGCATCAGGGTGGTCACCCCGATGCCGCGGGCGTCGGCGGCGGCCCGGACCCGCTCGTACGTCTCCAGCGGGAGGCGCACCGAGCGGCTGACCATGGGCACGTCGGTGTCGGGGGTGGGCAGCTCCGCCGGCTGGCTCTCGTCGATCAGCTCGGCCAGCGCGTCGTCGCCGCCGTGGAAACGCTTGGTCGCCTCGTTCCGGTCCATCGTGACCGCCTCCTCATCGGCGAGATCTCCGTACCGCCTCGTCGTAGCGCTTCGCCTCGACGTCGCTCAGCTCGCGCGCGGACAGGACGTCCCAGTCGTGGTCGGTGCCGTCGGCCTCGGCGAGCAGCACGGCGAGTCGTCGCCCCCGGTGGGACACCGCGTAGACGACCATCACGTCGTCGCCGAGGTGCCGGATGACCCGGCGCGTGCTGTGCAGGGCCTCCCAGACTTCCCCGGGTGTGACGTCGTAGACCCGGATGTTGGCCAACGCCTCGTCGGTGAAGCTGAACCGGCTGCCCACGAGGGGAGCGTACCACGGCCGTAACACGCGAACGGGATGGCTCGATTTTCGCTGATCAACGGCTGCGGGTGACAGGATGGGGCGTAATCCCCTCGAGGAGGTCCGTGGTGAAGCGTCAGGCGTACCAGCCGATCCTGATCACCGACGCCTCGCGCAGCCAGAACGACCAGCTCAACAGCCGGCAGAAGCGTTACGTGCTGATGATGGGCATCCGGGTGGCGTGCCTGGTGGTCGGTGCCGTCCTGGTCGTCGCGAAGGCACCCCTGCTCTGGCTCTGGCTGCCGCTGCTCGGCCTCGGGATGGTGCTCATCCCCTGGCTGGCGGTGCTGCTGGCCAACGACCGGCCGCCCAAGGACGAGCACCGTCTCGCCAACAAGCTCCGCCACCGCCACCGCGACGAGACCCCGCCGATGAGCCTGACCGCCGAGGAACGCCCCCACAAGATCATCGACGTCGAGCCCTGATCGCCGCGATCCCGCACGTCGGGCGGCGGGGTCAGGGGGTGGGGCGGGCGCCGACCGTGGCGACGGCGGTGGCGCCGAGGTCCGCCGCGCGGTTGAGCGCGGCGCGCGGGTCCGCGCCGGCCAGCCAGGCCGTGAGCAGGCCGGCGGCGAAGGCGTCCCCGGCCCCGGTCACGTCCACCACCGCCACCCGACGGGCCGCCGCCACGCTGACCGTGGCGTCCCGGTCCACCCAGACCGCGCCGGCCGCGCCCCGCTTGACCACCACCCGGCGGGCCGCCGCCGAGAGCGCCCGCGCCTGCGCCGCCGGGTCCAGCCCGCCGGCCAGCACCGTCGCCTCGTCCGTGTTCACCAGCAACAGGTCGACGTCGCGTACCCAGGTCAGGAAGGCCGCCGCGCCGACCCGCCGCAGCGGCGCCGCGGAGGCCGCGTCGACGCTGGTGGTGAGCCCGCGCTCGCGGGCGGCGGCCAGCGCCCGCAGTCCCGCGCCGCGCGACTCGGCGTCCAGCAGGGTGTACGCGGACAGGTGCAGGTGGCCGGCGTCGGGCGCCCCGGCCAGGGCGCGGTCGACGTGCGCGGCGCTCAGTCGCAGGTTCGCCCCGCGCTGGCTGACCATGGTCCGCTCGGCGTCGGTGGCGAGCACGATGACCGTGCCGGTCGGGTAGCCCTCGTGGGGCTCCACCGCGCAGTCGACGCCGATCCGGGTCAGCTCGGCCACCCGGTCGCGTCCCGCCTCGTCGTCGCCGACCGCGCCGACCAGCGTCACGTCCACCCCCTGGGCGGCGATCCAGGCGGCCGTGTTGGCCGCCTGCCCGCCGCCGCTGAAGCGGATCTCGGCGCCGGTGTCCGAGCCGGTCGCCAGCGGCCCGGAGAGCACCGCCACCACGTCGGTGATCACGTCACCGACGACGAGGATGCGGGACCGGTGGTTCATGCCGCGGCGGCGGGACGACGGGCGGCGGCGACGGCGATCCGGGCGGCCAGGTCGGCGTTGCGCAGGATGATCCGGACGTTCACCGCGAGGCTGGCGCCCTGGGTGGCGGAGTGGAAGTGGGCCAGCAGGAACGGCGTCACGGCCTTGCCGGTCACCGCGTCGTGGGCCAGCATGGCCAGACCCTCGGCGAGGGTCCGGTCGTGCAGCTCCGGGTCGAGCTGCTCGTCGACGGGGAGCGGGTTGGCCACGATCAGCCCACCGTGGTGCAGGCCCTGCGCCGCCCGGGCGGCCAGCACGTCGGCCACCTGCTCCGGCGAGTTCACCGACCAGTCCAGGTCGAAGCCGGCGTCGGTGAGGTAGAAGCCGGGGAAGCGGCGGGTGCGGTAGCCGACCACGCCGACGCCGAGCGTCTCCAGCCGCTCCAGCGTCGCGCCCACGTCGAGGATCGACTTCACCCCCGCGCAGACCACCGCGATCGGCGTCCGGGCCAGGGTGACCAGGTCGGCCGACTCGTCGAAGGTCTGCGCGGCTTCCCGATGCACCCCGCCCAGGCCGCCGGTGGCGAAGACGCCGATCCCGGCGGCCGCGGCCACCGCGCTGGTCGCGGCCACGGTGGTGGCACCGTCCGCGCCGGTCGCGGCGGCCACCGCCAGATCGCGTACGGAGAGCTTGCTCACCCCGTCGACGGTGGCGAGTCGGGTCAGCTGGGCGTCGTCCAGGCCCACCACCAGCTCGCCGCCGACCATGCCGATGGTGGCCGGAACCGCGCCGGCGTCCCTTACCGCCTGCTCGATCTGCCGGGCGACCAGCAGGTTGTCGGGCCGGGGGAGGCCGTGCGAGACGATGGTGCTCTCCAGGGCGACGACGGGACGCCCGGCGCGCAGGGCGTCGGCCACCTCGGTGCCGAAACGGATGTGAAAGCTGGTCACTTCCGTTACGGTACCGCCGCCGTCCCGGCGGCCTGCGGTGGACCGGCCCCGGACGACCTGCGAAACTGGAAAGGTTGGAGGTGTAGACGTGAGCACACAGATTCTCGAGCGTCCGGAACTGAAGGACGCCGACACCGGTCCTGAGATGTTCCACTACGTGCGCAAGGAGAAGATCGCCGAGAGTGCCGTCATGGGCACTTACGTCGTGGCGCTCTGCGGCGAGACGTTCCCGGTGACCAAGGCGGCCAAGCCCGGTTCGCCGGTCTGCCCGAAGTGCAAGGAGATCTACGACTCGTACCACGAGTGATGCCGGGCGGTCGCCCCGGCCGCCCACGTAGCCTGCGGCGGTGACCACCTCCACCGCCCTGCTCTTCGCCGACCTGACCGGAGTGGCCGTCTTCGCCGCCTCGGGGGCCTCCGCGGCGGTGGCCAAGCGGCTGGATCTCTTCGGTGTGGTCTTCGTCGGGGTCGTCGCCGCGCTCGGCGGCGGCATCTTCCGCGACCTGGTGATCGACGAAGTGCCGCCGCTGGCCTTCGCCGACTGGCGGTACGCGATCACCGCGGCGGTCGTCGCCGCCGCCGTCTTCCGGCTCCACCCGCAGCTCGCCCGGCTGCGCACCACCGTGCTGGTGCTCGACGCGGCCGGCCTCGGGCTGTTCACCGTCACCGGCACGCTCAAGGCCCTGGAGGCCCACGTGCCGGCGGTCGGCGCCTGCATGATCGGCATGCTCACCGCGATCGGCGGCGGGCTCGGCCGGGACCTGCTCACCGCCGAGATCCCGGTGGTGCTGCGCCGGGAGATCTACGCGGTGGCGGCGCTCGCCGGGTCGATCGTGGTGGCCCTGCTGTCGACGTACGGACACGCGACCGCGGCGCCGTTGACCGCGGCGGCGCTCGTCGTCTTCGCGCTGCGCCTGATCTCGCTGCGCCGGCGCTGGTCCGCCCCGGTGCCCACCACGCGCCCGCCGCGCACCGGCACCCGCGGCCCGCAGGGCTGAGCCGGCCGGGGCCGGGGTGGCGGGGGTCGCGGATGTGACCAGCGTGGCGTCGCCTGGGCCGAACCGGCCGCGCTGGTTATGCTGAGTCGGCCTTCGCGGGATCTTCTGCGCGGAGGCGTTTTCATGGGCGGCGGTACCCGTGCCCCTCGGCCCGGGTCCGCCCTTGGTGCGGTCGGAGAGGAGCCTTCGCGTGGCAGCCCGGACGCCGGCGCTCGAGACGTTCCCGCCCCTGCGTGCCTGGCAACGCAAGGCGCTGGTGGAGTACCTGCGCCGCCGGACCGAGGACTTCACCGCGGTCGCCACCCCCGGTGCCGGTAAGACCACCTTCGCCCTGCGGATCGCCGCCGAGCTGCTCGCCGACGGCACCGTCGAGGCGGTCACCGTGGTCGCCCCGACCGAGCACCTGAAGACCCAGTGGGCCACCTCGGCCGCCCGGGTCGGCATCCAGCTCGACGCCGCGTTCCGCAACGCCGACCTGCACTCCTCGGCCGACTTCCACGGCGCGGTCGTCACCTACGCCCAGGTCGGGATGGCGCCGCAGGTGCACCGCCGGCGCACCATGACCCGGCGCACCCTGGTCATCCTCGACGAGATCCACCACGCCGGCGACTCCCGGTCCTGGGGCGACGGGGTCAAGGCCGCCTTCGAGCCCGCCGTACGCCGGCTGATGCTCACCGGTACGCCGTTCCGCTCCGACGACAACCCGATCCCGTTCGTCAGCTACGAGCGGGGCGGGGACGGGCTGCTGCGGTCCCGCGCCGACTCGGTCTACGGCTACTCCGACGCGCTGCGCGAAGGCGTGGTCCGGCCGGTGCTCTTCCTGGCGTACTCCGGGGAGACCCGGTGGCGCACCAACGCCGGCGAGGAGCTGGCCGCCCGGCTGGGCGAGCCGATGACCCAGGACCTGGTCGCGCAGGCCTGGCGTACCGCCCTGGACCCGGCCGGGGACTGGATGCCGCAGGTGCTGCGCGCGGCCGACGCCCGGCTGACCGTGCTGCGCAACGCCGGGATGGCCGACGCGGGCGGCCTGATCATCGCCAGCGACCAGCAGACCGCCCGCTCGTACGCCAAGCTGATCGAGCAGGTGACCGGCGAGAAGGCCGCGGTGGTGCTCTCCGACGACCAGGGCGCGTCCGCGCGGATCGCGACGTTCGCGGCGTCCGAGCAGCGTTGGCTGGTCGCGGTCCGGATGGTCTCCGAGGGCGTCGACATCCCCCGCCTGGCCGTCGGCGTCTACGCCACCAGCGCCAGCACGCCGCTCTACTTCGCCCAGGCGATCGGCCGCTTTGTCCGGGCCCGCCGCCCCGGGGAGACCGCCTCGGTCTTCCTGCCGAGCGTGCCGCACCTGCTCGGGCTGGCCAGCGAGATGGAGGCCGAGCGGGACCACGTGCTCGGCAAGCCCAAGGACAACGAGGGCTTCGACGACGACCTGCTGGAGCGCGCCCAGCGCGACGACCAGGCCAGCGGGGAGCTGGAGAAGCGCTTCGCGGCGCTCTCCGCCACCGCCGAGCTGGACCAGGTGATCTTCGACGGCGCGTCCTTCGGCACCACGGCCCAGGCCGGCACCCCGGAGGAGGAGGAGTACCTCGGCCTCCCGGGGCTGCTCACCGCGGACCAGGTCTCCCTGCTGCTCACCAAGCGGCAGGCCGAGCAGCTCGCCGCCCGGCGCCGCCGGACGGCCACCCGGACCGCTGAGCCGGCCGCTGAGAGCCCCGCGGCGGCGCCGCCGCCGATGAGCGCCGCCCAGCGCCGGGTGGCCCTGCGGCGCCAGCTGAACGCCCTGGTGGCGGCCCGCCACCACCGCACCGGCCAGCCGCACGGCAAGATCCACGCCGAGCTGCGCCGGCTCTGCGGCGGCCCGCCCAGCGCCCAGGCGACGATCGAGCAGCTCGAAGAGCGCATCGCCACCGTCCAGACCCTCTGACCCACCCACCCCAGCGGACCCGGCCGGCCCGCACCGTCCCGCTCCGGCCGTCCGCGCTGAGATGGGCAGCGCACGAAAAGCCGGCCGGAGGCTCCCCGTGGGGGCCTCCGGCCGGCTATGTCGTGGTTGTGCGGTTTCAGTTCGCCATCAGATCGGCGCCACGCCAGCTGAACTCGGGGTCCGTCGCGTACCGCACGGTGATCTTCACGAGATCCTCCGCGTACTTGTTCGCGTGGTGCCCACAGAACACCAGCTCGCTCCCACCCGCCAGAGTGATCCGGAGCTTGCCGGCAGCATTGCAGCGGTCGCACCGTTCATCGGCGGCTGGGGGAGCCACCGTCTCGGGCGGCGGCGTGAGGGTCGGGGTCATCGCCTTCCTCCTCTGGTCGTCACCGATGAACACTCTCTTCGGTCGTTGCTCACCTATCGTGCAACATCCTTGTCGGGCCCTGCCTTCCCTGTGTGCCCGCGGGGGACCGAGGTCACACATGGCGTGGAGACAGTGTGCCGTGCACCAAGGGTGCCACGTCAACGATCACAAACGGGCAACCGACCGATCACCATCGAGTGTTGTACGGCTGGTGATCAAAGCGACACGACTTGTTGACGTGAATGGGTCAGTCCAGGTAGTCGCGGAGTACCTGGGAGCGCGACGGGTGCCGCAACTTGGACATGGTCTTGGACTCGATCTGCCGGATGCGTTCCCGGGTCACGCCGTACACCTGGCCGATCTCGTCCAGGGTACGCGGCTGGCCGTCGGTCAGGCCGAAGCGCAGGCGTACCACGCCCGCCTCACGCTCGGAGAGCGTCTGCAGCACCTGCTGGAGCTGGTCCTGCAGCAGCGAGAACGAGACCGCGTCGACCGCGACCACGGCCTCCGAATCCTCGATGAAGTCGCCGAGCTGGCTGTCGCCCTCGTCACCGATGGTCTGGTCGAGCGAGATGGGCTCCCGGGCGTACTGCTGGATCTCCAGCACCTTCTCCGGTGTGATGTCCATCTCCTTGGCCAGCTCCTCCGGGGTGGGCTCGCGGCCCAGGTCCTGGAGCAGCTCGCGCTGGATCCGGCCGAGCTTGTTGATCACCTCGACCATGTGCACCGGGATGCGGATGGTGCGGGCCTGGTCGGCCATGGCGCGGGTGATGGCCTGGCGGATCCACCAGGTGGCGTAGGTGGAGAACTTGTAGCCCTTGGTGTAGTCGAACTTCTCGACCGCGCGGATCAGGCCGAGGTTGCCCTCCTGGATCAGGTCCAGGAAGGCCATGCCGCGACCGGTGTACCGCTTGGCCAGCGAGACGACCAGCCGGAGGTTCGCCTCCAGCAGGTGGTTCTTGGCGCGCTCGCCGTCGCGGGAGATCCAGCCCAGGTCGCGCTGCATCTCGCGGGTGAGCTTCTCCTCACCCTCCTCGGCCGCGCGCAGCCGCTCGGCGGCGTAGAGGCCGGCCTCGATCCGCTTGGCGAGCTCGACCTCCTGCTCGGCGTTGAGCAGCGGCACCTTGCCGATCTGCTTCAGGTACGCCCGGACGGAGTCGGCGGAGGCGGTCAGCTCGGCGTCCCGGCGCGCCTGCTTCAGCGCCTCGGACTCCTCGTCGTCCCACTCGAAGTCGTTGTCGGTCGCGGAGGCGGCGGCGTCGGTCTCGGCGGCCTGGGTCAGCGCGGCCGGCTCCTCGACCACCACGTCCTCGATCGCGGCGGCGAGCTCCTCCGGGTCGATCTCACCCTCGGCGCCCTCACCCTTGGCGCCCGCCTTGGTCGACTTGGCGGCGGTCTTCGCGGCCACGGTCGCCTTGGTGGCCCGGGTCGCCTTGGTGGCCTTGGCCGGCGCGGCGGCCTTGGCCGCCACCTCGGCGGTGGTGCCGGCGGCCTTGCGCGCGGTCGCCTTCCGCGGGGCGGGGGCCGGGGCCTCGTCGGCGGCGGGCGCCTGCTTCGGGGCGGGCGCGGCGGCCTTCTTGGTGGTCTTGGCGGTGGTGGCCCGGGACGCCGGCGTGGCGGAGCGGGCGGCGGCCACCCGGCGGCGGGTGCTGGCGGAGCCGTCCACGACCACCGTCACGCCCGCCTCGGAGAGCGCGCGCAGGATCTTCTTGGCCTGGGCCGGGGTCACCTCAGCGGACTCGACAGTGCGCGCGAGCTGGGCCGACGTGAGCTGGCCGCCGGCGCTCTGCGCGTGGGCGATCAGGGTGTCGGTGAGCGAGCGAACGTCGGCGCCGTTCTGGCGGGGTTCTGTCACGAATGACCTTCCGGAGGCGAAGAGCGAGCACGGCCGGGTCGTCCGGCGCAGCACGGAACGCCGTGCCGGGCGATGTCGTTGAGGGACCCCCGTGTCCCGAACCGACCGGTCGCTGGCGGTCCGTGGCGCGTGGGCAGGGTGAATTGTAACGCCGTCTGCCGCGATCATCCTGCGCCGCACGGCGTACCGGCCATTCGGACCGCCGATTGGGCCCTTTGTAAGGATGATACCCGCGCGCGACCCGGGAATCCCCGGTCGCACGGGAAGGGGACAAACCATGATCCGCTCGGCGCCGCCGACGCAGGAACTGCTGGAGATCGCGATCGACGTCGCCCGGGACGCGGCCGCCACCGCGCACCGGATGCGGGCCGAGGGGGTTTCGGTCGCCGCGACCAAGAGCACGGTCACCGACGTGGTCACCGCCGCCGACCGGGCCGTGGAGCGGCAGGTGCTCGACGCCCTGCGCAAGCTCCGCCCGGACGACGCGGTGCTCGGCGAGGAGTACGGCGCGGGGGAGACCGGGCCGGTCGAGGCGGGCGGGGTCCGCTGGATCGTCGACCCCATCGACGGCACCGTGAACTACCTGTACGGGCTGCCGTACTGCGCGGTCTCCCTCGCCGCCGAGGTGGACGGGGAGGTGGTCGCCGGCGTGGTCCGCAACGTGGCCACCGGCGAGGAGTGGACCGCCACCGCGGGCGGCGGCGCCTGGCGGGACGGCGAGCGGCTGCGCTGCTCCACCGAGACCGACCTGGGCCAGGCGCTGGTCGCCACCGGCTTCGGGTACGACCCCGGCCGGCGGGCGCACCAGGCCCGGGTGCTCGCCGAGCTGATCCCGCACGTCCGGGACATCCGCCGGATGGGTGCGGCGGCGCTGGACCTCTGCCTGGCCGCCGAGGGCCGGGTCGACGCCTACTACGAGAAGGGGCTGGCGGCCTGGGACCAGGCGGCCGGCGGGCTGGTCGCCACCGAGGCGGGGCTGCGGGTGGCCGGACTGGAGGGCCGGCCCGCCGGCCCCGACCTGGTCATCGCCGCGCCGCCGGCGCTGTTCGCGCCGCTGCACACCCGGCTGGCCGCCCTGGACGCATCCGGCGGCCCCTGATCAACTCCACGTCGGGGACATCGGCGTGACCCGGCCCGTCCGACACCGCACGTCGCCGACCTTGAGTCGATCAACCGCCCCCGCCGAGCACGGCGGGGGCGGAAGCGGGATTACTTGTCGTCGACCGGCATGGGGCAGGAGCCGGGAGGCGCCACCGGCGAGCCGAGGTCACCGAGGGACTGGTTGACCTCGGTGGTGGTGGCCAACTGCTGGAAGCCGTTGCCCAGGACCACGTCGACCGTGTCGTCCTTGCGCTTCGGGTCGTACGCCCGCTCGGCGTTGTTCAGAAAATAGGCCCGCAGCAGGTGCGCGGAGCCGACGCCCTTCGGCCCGAAACGGAGCACGGCGACGTCGTCGACGCCCTTCGCGGCGTTGCCTTCCTTCTTGACCTGGAACTTACGGTTGCGGAAGTCGTCGGCCACGCTGCCGGCCAGGCCCGCCTCGTCGGTGGCGTTGTAGACGTTGATTTTGACGTCCTTCGGCTCGCGCAGGGTCACGTCGGCCAGCGGCCAGCCGTCGGGGCAGCCCTCCGCCGTGCCCACCTTGCCCTGGCTGTCGCGTACCAGGGCGACGACGACGAAGACCAGGGCGAGGACCGCCAGCAGACCGACGACAACGAGTGCCCGCACTCGCGCAAAACTCATCTGGGCGCTCCCCGGACGTGTTGGGTGGCGGCGGCCGCTTGGCGGTCGGGCCGCCCCGCCGGCCGTCGAGTACGCCGCTGAGGTTAACGGTTGTCCGGCCGTCGCGTGGAAACAGTCCGACATGCCGGCGCGCCATCCGGGAACCGGGTACTACTACCCCTATCTTCGTGTCGCCTGAGTCACATTGGGAACAACTTCGGGCGCAGGGGCGTACATCTCTGGCGCGAGGGCGGTATACATGCCTCGCCCAAAGGGGGGGTAGGTTCCGCGCTTGCTGGGGAGTTTCTCTGGCGGACTCGGCTCACCGGTCCTGGGGTCGGGTGACCGACACAAATGGTGGCCGGCCAGTGGAACCGAAACAGCGTCGCCCGGCGTTACAACCGGAAGCGACCATATCGATATGGGAGAGTGAAACCGATGGCCACCGACTACGACGCCCCGCGTCGCGACGAGGTCGACCTCGGCGAGGACAGCCTCGAAGAGCTCAAGGCCCGGCGGGTCGACTCACAGTCGGGCGCCGTGGACGTCGACGAGGCCGAGGTGGCCGAGAGCTTCGAGCTGCCCGGCGCCGACCTGGCCGACGAGGAGCTCACGGTCAAGGTCCTACCGATGCAGCAGGACGAGTTCCGGTGCGCCCGCTGCTTCCTGGTCCACCACCGCAGCCAGCTGGCGGTCGAGCGCAACGGCGAGCTGATCTGCCGCGAGTGCGTCTGACCGCGACGCGTGTCACCGGCGGCGGCCTCCACGACGGGGCCGCCGCTGTTCGAGTCGCCGTGCGGCGGCGGCGGGAAGCTGCTTGACTCGTAATGGGCGGTTTCGATGCCGGCGGAACTCCGGGAGGTCGGACGGGTGAGCGAGCGCAGCGAGCGGGCTGGTGGACCCGGCGCCGAAGACACCGACGGGCGTCCCGGGCAGGCTCCGGTGACCAGTTCCCACGCCTCGGGCAGGCCCGGCGCACCGGTCACCGCCGGTGGTGTCGTGGCTGGGCGGGATGTGCGGGATGATGACGCCGACCAGCTCGGCGCCACCGTGGCTGCGCTGACCGCGGACGACATCGAGCCGACCCGCCGGCGGCAGCTGCTCACCCGGCTGGTCAACCAGGCGCTCAAACAGGCGCGAGCCCGCGGGCTCGCCGACCTGTTCAAGCCGAAGGCCGCCGTCGGCTGGATGGTGGATACCGTCTCCGACGTCGCCCCGCGCGTGCCGATCCGGGACCTGGCCACCCTGCGCCGGCACATCCCCGGGCTCGACGACGAGGCGTTGGCCGATCGGCTGATCCGCAACGCCGCCCGGGCCACCGCCGGGGTCGGTGCCGCCGGTGGCGGCGTCGCCACGGTCGAGTGGGCCGTCACCCCGACCCTGCTCTCCGCACCCGTGCTGCTGGCCGCCGAGACCGTCGCCGTCGCCGCGATCGAGCTGAAGCTGATCGGCGAGCTGCACGAGGTCTACGGTGTGCCGTTGCCCACCGGTGGCACCCAGCGCACCGTCGCCCTGGTGCAGTCCTGGGCCAGCGGGCGGGGGATCAACCCGATGATGCCGGGGGTGGGGGTGAGCGCCGTGCTCGCCAACGGCACCCGCAAGCAGCTGCGGGACACCCTGCTCAAGCGCTTCGGCCGTAACCTGACCACGCTCGGGCCCTTCCTCACCGGTGCCGCGGTGGCCAGTTATCTCAACCGCCGGACCACCCTGGCCGTGGCCGACGAGCTCCGCAAGGACCTGCGGAGGAAGGGGCGCGAGCTGCCCGGAGCGCGGCCCGCGCTGCCCTGAGCCCCGGGCTCCGGCGCCGGGCGCGGCCCGGCCGGGGCGCCCGGATCGGGACGATCCGTTCAGGCGGCGTCGCGGGCCGCCATGATCGCGGCCGCCAGCTCGACCGGGTGCCGGGAGCTGACCACCCAGAACGGGGTCGGGTCGGCCGGGTCGTCCAGCACCACCTGGACCGCGCCGCCGACCCAGGGTCGCTGCACGACGAAGGCGAGCGGGTCGGCCCCCACGCCGAGCACCTCGCGGCGGCCGGCGGCGTCCAGCGGGACGGCGTCGGCGACGAACCGCACCGGCAGGCGGGCGTCGTCCACCCGCAGCTCGCCGTCGTGGACGGCGACCCGGATCCGGCCCAGCCACCACAGGGCGGCCACCGCCGCCGGCAGCAGCAGCACGAAGGGCAGCCAGGAGCGCAGCCCGGTGGCGCCCATCCAGAGCTCGGTGGCGAGCAGCCCGGCCAGGCCGAGCCCGGCCAGCCAGTACCACCAGGGCAGGCCGAGCCGCTCGGCGTACGCCGGGGGCGCCGCCGACGGGGCCGGGGCGGACGACGGGGATGGCGACAGGCTCACAGTTCGAGGGTACGGCGCACGACCGGCCCGCCAACCGGCAGGATGGCAGGGTCACCCGAGGACCGGACGGAAGAGGAAGACCGTGACAGACGTCGTACCCGTGCCCGTACGGCAGCTCGACCCGGAGCTGCCGCTGCCGGCGTACGCCCATCCCGGCGACGCCGGCGCGGACCTGGTGGCCGCCGCGGACGTCGAGCTGCCGCCCGGCGGGCGGGCCCTGGTCCCCACCGGGGTGGCGCTCGCGCTGCCGGAGGGGTACGTCGGGCTGGTCCACCCCCGGTCGGGGCTGGCGGCCAGGCTCGGCGTGACGGTGCTGAACGCGCCCGGTACGGTCGACGCCGGCTACCGGGGTGAGATCATGGTCAACCTGATCAATCATGATCGGGACGTGCCGGCGAAGATCAGCCGTGGCGACCGGATCGCGCAGCTCGTCGTGCAGCGGGTGGCGCGGGCCGAGTTCCAGCCGGTGGCCGAGCTGCCCGCGTCCCGGCGCGGCGCCGGCGGGCACGGATCGACCGGCGGGCACGCCGGGCTGGTCCCGGCCCCGGCCGACGCCGCCGGGCGGCGGGATTCGGCGGACCTGGCCGGCAGGCGGACGGAAGAGGTGGCAGGGTGAGTGCGAACAGCGGAGGGTGGGCGCAGTGATCTTCTCCCGAAAGCGGGCCGGTGGCGCGCGGCACGCGCGTGACGAGCGGACCGCCGAGGTCCTCGACTCCTACGACGCCGAGGAGTCGAGCCCGGAGACGCCGTCCCGGGGCCCGTACGACGCCTCCGAGGCGCCCGACATGCCCCGGCTGGACCTGGGCAGCCTGCAGATCCCGGCGGTGCCCGAGGTCGAGGTCCGGGTGCAGGCCGACCCCCAGGGCGTGATCCAACAGGTCGTGCTCGTGCACGGGGAGAGCGCCCTGCAACTCGGCGTCTTCGCGGCGCCCCGCTCCGAGGGCATCTGGGACGAGGTGCGCGAGGAGATCCGGCAGTCGCTGTCCAACGACGGCGCCGCCGCCGACGAGGTCGAGGGGGAGTACGGCACCGAGCTGCGCGCCCGGGTCCGCACCCCGGACGGCCCGACCGACCTGCGTTTCGTCGGCATCGACGGGCCGCGCTGGATGGTCCGCGGCGTCTACCAGGGCGCGGCCGCCACCGACCCGACCGCGGCCGGCCCGCTGGCGGCCTGCCTCGACGGCCTGGTGGTCGACCGGGGGCACGAGGCGAAGCCGGTCCGCGAGCCGCTGCCGCTGCGGCTGCCCCGCGAGATGGCCGAGCAGGCCACCCAGGAGAATCCCGCACCCGGCCAGCGCGAGGTCTGAGGCATCCACACCGGGCCCGGTGCCGTCGGCTCCCGCCGGCGGCGCCGGGCCCGTCGCGTGCCGGCCGCCGCCGCCGTACGCCGGGCAGGTGGCCCCGTGGACGCGGGCTCCGCCGCGCGGCCGGAGCGGCGTACGCTGGCGGGACGGTTCCGGCATTCCGGGGCCGGGCCAGCGCCGGCGCGGACCGGCCAGCGTGGAGAGGGTGACGCGGAGGTCATGACGACCGACGAGAGCCGGGTGTCGCTGCGGCGCATCCTGCAACGGCTCACCGCGAGCGAGGCCGAGATCGAGGCGCAGGAGCTGCGCCGGGAGAGCGCCCAGTCCGGCGGCATGCCGGCCCGGCAGTGCATGCGGGGCCAGGTGGTCTCGGTCGCCGGGCGGCTCCGCACGGTGGTCTACACGCCCCGGACGAACCTGCCGACGCTGGAGGCGGACCTCTACGACGGCAGCGACGTGGTCACCCTGGTCTGGCTGGGCCGCCGGCACATCGCCGGCATCGAGCCGGGCCGGCACCTCACCGCCCGCGGCCGGGTGGCCGTACGGGACGACCGCAAGGTGATCTACAACCCGTACTACGAGCTGGAGTCGCCGAAGTGACGACGGGACAGCCCCGGACCACCGAGCCGGAGACCGGGCCGCCGGACGACGGACGGCTGCCCAGCCTCGCCGAGCAGATGGCCGACCAGCTCGGCGGCTGGCGCGGCCTGGTCGAGTCGAGCATCCCCGTGGTGGTCTTCGTGCTCGCCAACGTGGTGGGCGAGCTGCGCCCGGCGGTCATCGCCTCGGTGGCGGTGGCGCTGCTCATCGCCGGCCTGCGGCTGGCCCAGCGCCGGCCGGTCCGGCACGCGGTCAACGGGCTCTTCGGCATCGCGATCGGCGCGGCCATCGCCTGGCGTACCGGCGACGAGCGGGACTTCTACCTCCCCGGCATCCTCTACGGCATCGGCTACGGGCTCGCCCTGCTGATCTCGGCGGCGATCCGGCAGCCCCTGGTGGGCTGGATCTGGTCGGTGCTGGTCGCCAAGGGGCGCGCCGAGTGGCGGGGCGACCCGCGGCTGGTGCGCACCTTCACCCAGCTCACCGTGCTCTGGGGTGTGGTCTGGCTGGCCAAGGTGGGCGTGCAGGCCGGGCTCTACCTGGCCCACCAGGACACCGCGCTGGGCGTGGCCCGGCTGGCGCTGGGCTACCCGCCGTACGCGCTGCTGCTGCTCATCACGGTCTGGACGGTGCGTCGGGTGACCCGGGAGACCGCGCCGGAGCCGCTACCCGGCGCCTGAGCCCCGCCGCCGGCCGCCCGGGCCGGCCGGCGGTGACACCCGCGGGCGCCCCTCAGCCCTTGCCGCGGGTGCGCTCGACGCTGTCCGGGCCGAGGATCACCGCGCGGACCTCGTCCTCCACCTGGGCGGTGCACACGAAGACCAGCTCGTCGCCGGCCTCGATCGGGTCGTCCGGGCTCGGCACCAGCACCCGCTTGCCGCGCAGGATCGCCACCAGGGCGGCGTCCCGGGGCAGCGGCACCGCGTGGATCGGCTGGCCGACGTACGGCGCGGTGGGCGGCAGGGTGATCTCGACCAGGTTCGCCTCGCCCTGCCGGAAGGTCATCAGCCGGACCAGGTCGCCGACGGTGACCGCCTCCTCGACCAGGGCGGCCATCACCCGCGGCTTGCTCACCGCGACGTCGACGCCCCACTGGTCGGTGAAGAGCCACTCGTTCTCGGCCCGGTTGACCCGGGCGACCACCCGGGGCACCGCGAACTCGGTCTTGGCCAGCAGCGAGACCACCAGGTTGACCTTGTCGTCCCCGGTGGCGGCGACCACCACGTCGCAGCCGGCGAGGTTGGCCTCCTCCAGGCTGGCCAGCTCGCAGGCGTCGGCGAGCACCCAATCGGCGGCCGGCACCCGGTCCGGGCGGAGCATCTTGGGCTGCCGCTCGATCAGCATCACCTGGTGGCCGTTGTCGATCAGCTCCTGGGCGATCGACCGGCCGACGTTGCCCGCGCCGGCGATGGCGATGCGCATGGTCAGTGCCCTCCTTCCGGCGGCGTCGCCGCCACCGACGTGACCGAACCCGCGATGTCGTCGGTCACCAGCATGAAGACCTGGTCGCCCTCCTGCACCACGGTGGAGGCGGTCGGCAGCATCCCGATCCCGAAGCGGATCAGGTACGCCACCCGGGCCCCGACGCCCTCCTCCAGCTGCCGCAGCGACCGGCCGATCCAGTCCTTGTGCACCGGCACCTCGACGATCGACACGGTGCTGGTCGGGTCCCGGAAGATCTCGACGTTCCCCTCGGGGACCAGGTGCCGCAGCATCCGGTCGGCGGTCCACCGGACGGTGGCCACGGTGGGGATGCCGAGCCGCTCGTAGACCTGCGCCCGGCGCTGGTCGTAGATGCGGGCGGCGACCCGGGAGACGCCGAAGGTCTCCCGCGCCAGCCGGGCCGAGATGATGTTGGAGTTGTCGCCGCTGGAGACGGCCGCGAAGGCGTCCGCCCGCTCGATGCCGGCCTGGCGCAGCACCTCACCGTCGAAGCCGGCGCCGGTGACGGTGATGCCGGCGAAGTCGGGGCCGAGGCGGCGGAACGCGTCCGCGTCCTGGTCGATCACCGCCACCGAGTGCCCCCGGGACTCCAGGCTGTGGGCGAGGGTCGACCCGACCCGGCCGCAGCCCATGATCACGACATGCACGGTGTCCGCTCCTCCCACGGTGCTCCCCGGTGGGCCCGTCGTCTGCGAGCCTGCCACGTCCCCGCCGCGGGCGGGGGACCGACCGTACCGCGCGGGCGCGCGGAAGGTTGATCAGGCACCCCCGACGGCCGGCGGGGGTTGGTCGTACCCTTAGCGCTTGTGGCCAGTCCCACCTCGCTGCTGAAGCGACTCCTCGTCGGTCGACCGTTCCGGTCCGACCGACTCCAGCACACCCTCCTCCCCAAGCGCATCGCGCTGCCGGTCTTCGCCTCCGACGCGCTCTCGAGCGTCGCGTACGCGCCGGACGAGATCCTGCTGACCCTCTCCATCGCGGGGGCGTCGGCGTTCGTGTTCTCGCCGTGGATCGCGCTCGCCGTCGTCGTGGTGATGCTCACCGTGGTGGCCAGTTACCGGCAGAACGTGCACGCGTACCCCTCGGGTGGCGGTGACTACGAGGTGGCCACGGTCAACCTCGGGCCGCGCGCCGGCCTGGCGGTGGGCAGCGCGCTGCTGGTCGACTACGTCCTCACCGTCGCCGTCTCGGTCTCCTCGGGCGTGGCCAACCTCGGCTCGGTGGTGCCCTTCGTGGGCACCCACAAGGTGATGATCGCGGTCCTCGCGGTGGCGGTGCTGACCGCGATCAACCTGCGCGGGCTGCGCGAGTCGGGGACCGCCTTCGCGATCCCCACCTACGGCTTCATCATCGTGATGGTCGGGATGATCCTCACCGGGCTGGTCCGGGTCTTCGTGCTCGGCGACGACCTGCGCGCCCCCAGCGCCGACCTGGTGATCCGCCCGGAGCACAGCGTGGCCGGCTTCGCGCTGGTCTTCCTGCTGCTGCGGACCTTCTCCTCCGGCTGCGCCGCGCTCACCGGTGTGGAGGCCATCTCCAACGGGGTGCCCGCGTTCAAGGCGCCGAAGAGCCGCAACGCGGCCACCACCCTGCTGCTGCTCGGCACCATCGCGGTGAGCATGCTGGTCGGCATCATCTGGCTGTCCCGGCTCACCGGGCTCCAGTTCGTCGAGGACCCCTCGCAGATCGTCTCCGGGCCCGACGGGTACGTGCAGAAGACCGTCACCACCCAGCTCGGCGAGACGGTCTTCGGCTCCGGTTCGGCGCTGCTCTTCGTCGTCGCCGGGATGACCGCGCTGATCCTCTTCCTGGCCGCGAACACCGCGTTCAACGGCTTCCCGGTGCTCGGCTCGATCCTGGCCCAGGACCGCTACCTGCCCCGGCAGTTCCACACCCGGGGCGACCGGCTGGCCTTCTCCAACGGCATCGTCTTCCTCGCCGTCTTCGCGATCGTGCTGATCATCGGGTTCCAGGCCGAGGTGACCCGGTTGATCCAGCTCTACATCGTCGGCGTCTTCGTCTCCTTCACGCTTTCCCAGGCCGGCATGATCCGACACTGGAACCGGCACCTGCGGACCGAGCGGGACCCGGAGGCGCGCCACCGGATGATCCGCTCCCGGGCCATCAACAGTTTCGGCATGGCGATGACCGGCATCGTGCTGGTCATCGTGCTGATCACCAAGTTCCTGCTCGGCGCCTGGATCGCGATCGCCGCGATGGCGGTGATCTACCTGCTGATGCTGGCCATCCGCCGGCACTACGACCGGGTCGCCGCCGAGCTGGAGCCGACCGAGGCGCGGGGCGTGCTGCCCGCCCGCAACCACGCCATCGTGCTGGTCAGCAAGGTGCATCAGCCGACCCTGCGGGCCATCGCGTACGCCCGGGCGACACGGCCGGACACGCTCACCGCGGTGACCGTGAACGTGGACGAGAAGGACACCCGCCAGCTCCAGGAGGAGTGGGAGCGGCGGGAGATGCCGGTCCCGCTGACCGTGGTCGACTCGCCGTACCGGGAGATCACCCGGCCGATCCTCAACTTCGTGGCCTCCACCCGCCGGGCGTCGCCGCGCGACGTGGTCACCGTCTTCATCCCCGAGTACGTGGTCGGCCGCTGGTGGGAGAACCTGCTGCACAACCAGAGCGCACTGCGGCTCAAGGGCCGGCTGCTCTTCGAGCCGGGGGTGATGGTGACCAGCGTGCCGTGGCAGCTCGCCTCGACCGCCAGCAAGAACCTGGACCGGCTGGACGCCACGCTCACCCGCGGCCCGGCGCGCGGGCCGCGGGTCGCCCCGCGCAGCACCCTGCCGCCGACCGTCCCGCCGGTGGTCTCCGCGCCGCCCGGCGAGAGCGGCCCGGCCGGGGAGCGCCGGTGACCGCCGATGAGGCCGTCGGCGCGCGGCGAGGGCTGGAGGAGGCCGAGCGGGTCGAGCTGACCGTGGACGCGGTCGCGCCGGGCGGGCACTGCGTGGCCCGGCTCGACGGCCAGGTGGTCTTCGTGCGGCACGCGCTCCCCGGCGAGCGGGTGGTGGCCGAGGTGACCGAGGTGCACCGGGGCTTCGCCCGGGCGGACGCGGTGGAGATCCTGGAGGCCTCCCCGGACCGCGTCGAGGCGCCCTGCCCGTACGCGAAGCCGGGCCGCTGCGGCGGCTGCGACCTGCAGCACGTGGCGCCCGGGGCGCAGCTGGCCTGGAAGACCGCCGTGGTGCGCGAGCAGCTCACCCGGCTGGGTGGGCTGACCGACGCCGAAATCGACGGGCTCGGCGTCCGGGTCGAGGCGCTGCCCGGCGGGCTGCTGGGCTGGCGCTCCCGGGTCCGGTACGCGGTCGACGGCGCCGGCCGGGCCGGGCTGCTCAAGCACCGCTCGCACGAGGTGGTGCCGATCGACCGCTGCCTGATCGCCCACCCGGCGATCCAGGAGCTGCCGGTGCTCACCCCCAGCGGCGCCCGCTGGCCGGACGCGGACGCGGTCGAGACGGTCGCCTCCACCGGCGGCGATGTCAGCGTGGTGGCGCTGGCCGAGGGGGTCCCCACGCCGGTCAGCGGACCGGCGGTGGTGCGCGAGGTGGCCGCCGGGCGGGACTGGCGGCTGCCCGCGTCGGGCTTCTGGCAGGTCCACCCGGCCGCGGCGGACACCCTGGTCGGCGCGGTCCTCGACCTGCTCGACCCGCGCCCCGGGGAGACCGCCTGGGACCTGTACGGCGGCGCCGGGCTCTTCGCCGCGGCCCTGGCCGGCCGGGTCGGCGAGGCCCGGGTCACCCTGGTCGAGTCGTCCGCGGAGGGCGTGGCCGCGGCCCGGGAGAACCTGGCCGACCTGCCCCGGGTGGAGGTGGTCGCGGCCCGGGTGGAGACCGCGCTGGCCCGCCGCCGGGTCACCGGCCCGGTCGACGTGGTGGTGCTCGACCCGCCGCGCTCCGGCGCGGGCGCCCAGGTGGTGCGGGACGTGGTGGCCGCCCGTCCGCGCGCGGTGGCGTACGTCGCCTGCGACCCGGCCGCCTTCGCCCGGGACGTGCGTACCTTCACCGGGCTGGGCTGGCGGCTGGCCGCGCTGCGCGGCTTCGACCTGTTCCCGATGACCCAGCACGTCGAGCTGGTGGGGCTGCTCCTGCCGCCGGACTGAGCCGACGTCGCCCGGTGCGACCGGTGGCGCACGGCGACCGCGACCCGTCACCCGCGGCCCGGGCGCCGACCTGGCTGCGCACGAGGGTGGTGGGGTCGGGCCGACCCGCCCGATAGCCTGGCGCGATGAAGATCGTCGGGCTGATGTCGGGGACCTCGTACGACGGGGTGGACGTGGCCGCGGCCGAGTTCACCCGCGACGGGGAGACGCTGCGGCTGCGGCCGCTCGGCACGGCCAGCCTGGACTACGACGACGGGCTGCGGGCCGAGATCGGCGCGCTGCTGCCGCCGGGCGGCACCACCATCGAGGCGGTCTGCCGGCTGGACAACCGGCTCGGCGACGTCTTCGCCGAGGCGGCGGCGATCGGCGTGGAGCTGGCCGGGGGCCGGGCCGACGCGGTGGTCTCGCCGGGGCAGACCGTCTTCCACTGGGTCGAGGCGGGCCGGGCCCGGGGCACCCTGCAGCTCGGCGCGCCGGCCCGGGTGGCCGCGCGGGTCGGCGTACCGGTCCTCAGCGACCTGCGGTCGGCGGACGTCGCGGCCGGCGGGCAGGGCGCGCCGCTGGTGCCGGCCTTCGACGCGCTGCTGCTCGACCCGTCCGCCGGGCCGCGGGCCGCGCTCAACCTCGGCGGCATCGCCAACCTCACCGTGGTCGCGCCCGGCGCGCCCGTCCTCGGGTACGACGTGGGCCCGGCCAACGCGCTGCTCGACGCGGCCGCCCGCCGGCTCCTCGGCCGCCCCTGCGACCTCGACGGGGCCCGCGCGGCGGCCGGGCGGGTGCACCCCGGGCTGCTGGAGCTGCTGCTCGCCGAGCCCTACTACGCGGCGGCCCCGCCCAAGTCGACCGGCAAGGAGCTGTTCCACGCGGGCTACCTGGACGACCGGCTGGCCGCGCTGGGCGCGCCGGTGGCCGCCGACGACGTGCTGGCCACGCTGACCGAGTTGACCGCCCGCACGGTGGCCGCCGAGTGCGACCGGCACCGGGTCACCGAGGTGGTCGCCGCCGGCGGCGGGGTGCGCAATCCCACACTCCGGGGCCGGCTGGCCGCGCTCGGCGCCGGCCGCTGGCGGCTGCGCACCACCGACGAGCTCGGCGTGCCGGCGCAGGCCAAGGAGGCGTACGCGTTCGCCCTGCTCGGCTGGCTCTCCTGGCACGGCCTGCCCGGGGCGATCCCGTCGGTGACCGGGGCGCGGCGGGTCGCCGTGCTCGGCTCGTGGACCCCGGCCGGGCCGGCGTACGCCGCCGTCCCGCCGGAGCCGCCGCGCCGGCTGGTGATCACCGGCTGACGCCGGCCACCGCCCTGAGCAGGGCATACCCGCTCTGACCTGCGGTGATCTCGGGCCGAGCTGCGGGCTGTCGGACGGCCGATAGACTCTTCCGTCATGAGTGTTGAAGAGGGCACGGCCAACCACGGCCGGCTGCTGGGCGCCGTCCGCGGCCCGCAGGACGTGAAGCGGATGACCGCCGAGCAGCTGGACATCCTCGCCGCAGAGATCCGTGACTTCCTGATCGCCAAGGTCTCCCGTACCGGCGGGCACGTCGGTCCGAACCTGGGCGTGGTGGAGCTGACCCTGGCGATGCACCGGGTCTTCGACTCCCCGCGGGACCGGCTCCTGTTCGACACCGGCCACCAGGCCTACGTGCACAAGATCCTCACCGGCCGGCAGGACGGCTTCGACAAGCTCCGCCAGCGCGGCGGCCTCTCCGGCTACCCGAGCCAGGCCGAGAGCGAGCACGACCTGATCGAGAACTCGCACGCCTCCACCGCCCTGTCCTACGCCGACGGGCTGGCCAAGGCGTACGCGCTGCGGGGCGAGCAGCGCAGCGTGGTCGCCGTGGTCGGCGACGGCGCGCTGACCGGCGGCATGTGCTGGGAGGCGCTGAACAACATCGCCACCGCCGGCAACCCGCTGGTGATCGTGGTCAACGACAACGGCCGGTCGTACTCCCCGACCATCGGCGGCCTCGCCGACCACCTCTCGTCGCTGCGGCTCAACCCCGGCTACGAGAAGGTGCTCGACACCGTCAAGGACGCCCTCGGCTCCACCCCGCTGGTCGGCAAGCCGATGTACGAGGTGCTGCACGCGGTCAAGAAGGGCATCAAGGACGCGGTCGCGCCGCAGGCCATGTTCGAGGACCTCGGCATCAAGTACGTCGGCCCGGTCGACGGGCACGACATCGCCGCGGTCGAGTCGTCGCTGCGCGCCGCGAAGCACTTCGGCGGCCCGGTGATAGTGCACGCGGTGACCCGCAAGGGCTACGGCTACCGCCCGGCCGAGGAGGACGAGGCGGACTGCCTGCACGGCCCGGGTGCGTTCGACGCGGAGACCGGCAAGCTGCTCGCCGTCCCGTCGGTGAAGTGGACCAACGTCTTCGCCGACGAGCTGGTCGCGATCGCCGACGAGCGGCCCGACGTGGTGGGTATCACCGCCGCCATGGCCGAGCCGACCGGCATCGCCACCCTGGCCCGCAAGCACCCGCACCGGGTCTACGACGTCGGTATCGCCGAGCAGCACGCCGCCACCTCGGCGGCCGGCCTGGCGATGGGCGGCCTGCACCCGGTGGTGGCGGTCTACGCCACCTTCCTCAACCGGGCCTTCGACCAGGTCCTGCTGGACGTGGCGATGCACAAGCTGCCGGTGACCTTCGTGCTGGACCGCGCCGGCATCACCGGCCCGGACGGACCGAGCCACTACGGCATCTGGGACATGTCCGTCTTCGGTGTGGTGCCCGGCCTGCGGATCGCCGCTCCCCGGGACGCCGGCAGCCTCCGCGAGGAGCTGCGCGAGGCGATCGCCGTCGACGACGGCCCGACCATCCTCCGCTTCCCGACCGGCACGGTCGCCGCCGACCTGCCGGCCGTCCGCCGGGTCGGCACCGTCGACGTGCTCGCCGAGTCGGCCCGCACCGACGTGCTGCTGGTCGCCGTCGGCTCCTTCGCCGGGCTGGGCATGGAGGTGGCCGCCCGGGTCGCCGAGCAGGGCTACGGGGTGACCGTGGTCGACCCGCGCTGGGTCCGCCCGGTCCCGGCCGAGCTGGTCGAGCTGGCCGCCGGACACCGGCTCGTGGTCACCGTCGAGGACGGCGTCCGGGTCGGCGGCGTCGGCGACGCCCTCGCCCAGGCGATGCGGGACGCCGACGTCCGGGTGCCGCTGCGCGACCTGGGCGTGCCGGCCGACTGGCACCCGCACGGCACCCGCGCGCAGATCCTCGCGGACCTCGGCCTGACCGCGCAGGACGTGGCCCGGGACGTCACCGGCTGGATCTCCGGCCTCGACGCCCAGCCCGTCGAGGACGTCGAGCGCGACGAGGCCGGCGCCAAGAACTGACGCAGCACGACGAACGGGCGGCCGCGCACCCGGGCCGCCCGTTCGTCGCCACGGTCAGCGACCGCCGACCGACCGGTACCAGGTCTTCTCGGTGCCGGCCAGGCTGAACGTCTGCTTCGTCGCCGGCTGCGGCGCCACCACCAGACCCGGCCGGTCCACCAGCCGGGAGGTGCCCGGCGGCGCCGCGAACGAAGCGTCCCGGGTGGCCCGCCAGCTCAGCACCGTCAGCGGCTGCCCCGGCATCGGCAGCAGGTACGCCTGGAGGGTGGTGGCGCGGTCGGCGGGGGAGACCACCGGGGTCCCGCCGTCGGCCGGGCGGTAGACCACCGCGGTCATCGTGCCGGTGGCACTCTCCCAGCTCAGCTGCTCCAGGTCGGCCGGCTCGCCGCCACCGAAGGCGACCTCGCCCAGGGTGCGGACGGCGAGCTTCGCCATCGGCCAGGACTCCGGCGCCGAGCGGGCAGCGTCCCGGTCGCCGATCCGGCGCGGGACGCTGCCGAACGGGCCGCGCTCGCCGGCGAGCACGCAGGTGTCCAGCCCGGTCAGCGCCCGCCGGCCCGAGCCGCTCTCGTCGCGGACCAGCGGGTACCGCGGGTCGGCGGTGGCCGTACCGAGGTCGAGCAGGCGGTCCGCGGCCCGGCCGCGCGGCAGCGACCGGGTGGGCCGCAGGGTCGCGGTCAGCCCCACCGCCCGGCAGGGCGGCACGGCGACCGGCGCGGTGATGCCGTCGGCGGTGGGCAGCGCCCGCCCGTCCGGGCCGAGCAGCCGCTCCACCCGGGCGGAGGTCAGGTAGCGCCGGCCCGCCGGGAGCTGCACCGGCAACACGTCGGAGTAGACCAGGTAGCCGGGGTCGGTGTACTCGGTGGCGTGGCGGACCGTCCACCGCTCGCCGTCCCGGGCGAGCTGCAGCAGCCAGGACGCGCCCTCGCCGGGCACGTCCGCGACGACCAGCGCCAGCGGTGTCCCGTCCACCTGGCCGGAGAAGAGGATGCCCGACGAGGGCAGGTGCGCCCGGTCGTCGATCGGCGAACGCCAGTCGCGTACCGCTGCGGTGACCGCCGCCGTCGCGGCGGCATCACCGGCCAGACTGCCGCGCGCCGGCCAGACCGCCAGCGACCCGTCCAGGCTGTCGTAACCGACCGGCAGCGTCGTCGCCCGCCGGTCGGCGACCGGACCGCACGCGGTCGCGGTCAGCAGCAGCGTCAGCAGTGCGGTGGCCGTCGTGCCGCGCCGGCGGACTGAAGCCACCTGTACGCCCCCGATCGCGTCGCCGGTCGTTTTTCGAAGCCACATGGTACGAGATGTCCGATCGCCGGACCGCGCCCGCCTCGCCGCCGTCCCAGGCCACTGAGGACCGTGCGACGCGTTTCGTGCCGTTTTCCCCGCTCCGGTAGACTCCGCCGACTGTGACGTCTGCCGAGGCCCGTGTCGACTCCCCACCGGATGCCGACACCCCGACCGGCTCCCCGCAGGTGGCCGACGCCGACCGGGTCACCGGCGCCGACCGCCCGGCCGCCCGGCGTCGCTGGCGGTGGACGCCCCGGCGGCAGGACCTCGCGGTGCACGGCGTCTTCCTGCTCGCCGCGGTCTGGGTGACCAGCCGGATCTGGGCCGACCCGGCCGGCCGGGTCGCCCCGCTCTACAGCAGCGACCCGGCGCAGGTGCAGTTCTTCCTCGCCCACTCCGTCCGGGTGGTGCTGCACGGGGAGTTCCCGTTCTACACCGACCAGTTCAACTACCCCGACGGGGTCAACCTGATGGCGAACACCGCCATCCTGGCGCTCGGCATCCCGATGGTGCCGATCACCCTCCTCTTCGGACCGGCCGTCTCCTTCGTGACGCTGGTGACGCTCGGCCTTGCCGGCACCGCCGCCGCCTGGTACCACGTGCTCTCCCGGCACGTCGTGCGGACCCGGCTGGCCGCTGCGGTGGGTGGCTGGTTCTGCGGGTTCTCGCCGGCGATGCTCTCGCACGCCAGCTGGCACCCCAACATCATCTCGCAGTTCCTGCTGCCGTTCATCGTCTGGCGGGTGCTGGTGCTGACCCGCGCCACCCGCCCGGTCCGCGACGGCGCGCTGCTCGCCCTGCTGGTCACCGTGCAGGCGTTCATCAACGAGGAGATCCTGCTCTTCACCGCGCTGGCCTGCGGCGTCTTCCTGCTCGCCGTGCTCGCCCAGCGTCGCGAGCTCTGGTCGGCCGCGTGGCGCCCGCTCGGCGCCGGGTTGGCGGTCTGCGGGGTGCTGGCCGGGGCGCTGCTGGCGTACCCGCTCTGGGTGCAGTTCGCCGGGCCGATGGCATACCACGGGCTCAGCGACACGGTCCGCGACTACGGCAACGACATCGCCGCGTTCTTCGCCGCCGGCTCGCCCACCCTCGGCGGCAACGAGCGGGCCAACGTCAACCTCGCCCCGAACTACTCCGAGGAGAACGCCTTCTTCGGCTGGAGCCTCTCGCTGCTCGCCGTCGGGATCGTGGTCTGGCTGCGGCGCGAGATCGTGGTCCGGGCGCTCGCGGCGACCGGGCTGTTCTTCGCGGTGCTCTCCCTCGGTGAGCGGGTGTCCTGGTGGGACCGGGACCTCGTCACCGGCCCGTGGGAGCTGCTGGTCCGGCTGCCGCTCCTCGACGCGGTGGTGCCCACCCGGTTCGGCCTGATCACCACCGTGGTGATCGGGGTGCTGCTGAGCCTGGCGGTCGAGCGGGCCTGGTCGCTGCGGACGGCCGAGCGGCGGACCGTGCGGACCCTGACCGTCGCCGGCCTGGTCCTCGCGCTGCTGCCGATCGCGCCGCTGCCGTTGCAGGCCACCACCCGCCCCGCGGTGCCCCGGTTCATCACCGCCGACCGCTGGCGCGACTACGTCGGCCCGGACCAGACCCTCGTGGCGGTGCCCGTGACCAGCATGGGCAACACCAACGCGATGCGCTGGGCCGCCAGCACCAACCTGGACTTCAAGATCCCCGGTGGCTACTTCCTCGCCCCACGCAACGGCGTGACCGGCGACCCGGGCCGGTTCGGCGGGCGGCCGAGCGGCATCGGCGACCTGCTCGCGGAGGTGGCCACCACCGGCCGTACGCCGAAGCTGGACGATCGGCAGCGCCGCCGCTGCCTGGACGAGCTGCGGCACTGGCGGGCCGCCGTCGTGGTGCTGCCGCTGGACCAGCAGAACGCCGAGCCGCTGCGGCGTACCGTCGAGCAGCTCGTCGGCCCCGGCCGGCAGGAGTTGGACGTGTGGTTGTGGGACGTCCGGACACTGACCGACCGGTCGGCCTGACCACCGCCCCGCCGGCCGCCGTCCCGCCCGACGCCGCCCCGGCGGAGCGGCCCCGCCGCCACCTGCCGCGCCGCGTCGACGTGCTGGTGGTCGCCGGCTACCTCGGGCTGGCCGTGCTGCTCACCGGCGGGCAGTGGGGCCGCCCGGAGCGGCTCTTCCACCAGGCCGGCGACCAGATGCTCTTCGAGTGGATGCTGGCCCGGGCCGCGCGGGCGGTGACCGGCGCGGAGAATCCGCTGCACAGCACCGCCCTGAACGCCCCGGACGGGGTCAACCTGATGGCCAACACCTCGGTGCTCGGGCTGGGTGTGCCGCTGACCCCGGTGACCCTGCTCTTCGGCTCCCAGGCGGCCTTCCTGGTGGCCGTGGTCTGCTGCCTGGCCGGCACCGCCACCGCCTGGTACGCCCTGCTGGCCCGCCGGTTGGTCCGGTCCCGGGCCGCGGCGGCGGTGGGCGGTCTCTTCTGCGGCTTCGCTCCCGGGATGGTCTCGCAGGCCGGGGCGCACCTGCACATGGCCGCCCAGTTCCTGGTGCCGGTGATCCTCGGCCTGGTGTTCCGGCCCAATGCCGACCGGGTACGGCGGGACGGGGTGCTGCTCGGGCTGGCCGTGGCGTACCAGGTCTTCCTAGGTGAGGAAGTGCTGGTCTTCCTCGCCCTCGCCGCCGGGGTGCTCGCCGGGGCGTACGCGCTGGCCGACCCGGGGGCCGCGCGCCGGCGGGCGCCCGCGCTGCTCGGCCGGCTCGGCGTCGGCGCCCTGGTGGCCGGGGTGCTGCTGGCGTACCCGCTGTGGTTCCAGTTCCACGGCCCCGGCAACTACGCCGGGATGCCCTTCTTCGCGGCGGGCTTCCGCCTCGACGCGGCCTCGTTCACCGCCGTCGCCCGGCAGACCGTCGCCGGGGACGGCCACTCGGCGGGGCTGCTCTCGCCGAACCCGACCGAGGAGAACTCCTTCTTCGGGCCGGCGCTGCCGCTGCTCGCCGTGCTGGTGGTGGTCCGGCTGTGGCGGCGGCCGCTGGTCCGCGCGCTGGCTGGCTGCGGCCTGCTCTTCGCCCTGCTCTCCCTCGGCACCGGGATCCGGGTCGCCCACCACGAGACCGGACTGCCCGGGCCGTACCGGCTGGTCAGCGGGGTGCCGCTGCTCGACCTGGTGGTGCCCGCCCGGTTCGCGCTGGTCTGCGTGCCGGTGCTGGGGGTGCTGCTCGCCCTCGCCCTGGACCGGGCGTACGACCACGGCGTCGGGCGGGCGCGGCGGCTGCTCTGGACCGGGGCGGTGGTCGCCGCGCTGCTGCCGCTCGCCCCGACGCCGATCCGTACCGTGCCCGCCGGGCCGGTGCCGCAGTTCGTGGCCGACGGCGGCTGGCGGGCGTACGTGCCGCCCGGGATGACGCTGGTGCCGTTGCTGCCGGTGACCGGGGCGGCGGTCAGCCCGGCCACGTTCTGGTCGGCTCGGACCGGGCTGGCCTTCGACGCGCCCGGCGGCTACTTCATCGGCCCGACGGACGCGGCCGACCCGACCGCGCACTGGGGCGCGCCGGACACCCCGACCTCGCTGCTGCTGCGCCGGGCCGCGGAGAGCGGCCAGGTGCCGCCGGTTGGCGACGCGGACCGGCGCCAGGCCGTCGAGGACCTGCGCCACTGGCGGGCCGCCGTCCTGGTGCAGGCCGGCTCGTCGCCCGCCGACCCGGTCCGCGCGACGCTGGACGCCCTCGTCGGCCCCGGCCGCGACGTGCCCGGCGCTCACATCTGGGACGTCCGCGCCCTCACCGGCTGACCCTGGTCAGGGCAGCAGAGGACGGACGTCCCAGAGCCAGACGTCGTCGACCCGCTGCGGCGGGCCGAGCAGGGCGGTCATCAGCTCCCGGAGCACCGCCTCGCGCGGTCCGGCGCCGAGCACCACCACCGAGGCCTTCCAGAAGCGCAGGTCCTCGACCGCCTGGCGACGGTTCTCCGCGGTGAGCGGCGGCACCCTGCCGGCGTCCATGGTGGCGTAGATCAGGGTGCTGGTCGGCCGGTTCGGCGCACCGAAGACCCCCTCGCCCTGCTCGTTCGGGCCGATGAAGTAGCCGCCGGGAATCGGGAACGCCTGCCCGGTCAGCGCGCTCCAGCGCAGCGTGGGCAGGCCGTGCACGTTGCTCGGAATGGGCACCGGCACCAGCGTCCGGCCGGCCGGGACGTACGGGCGCCAGCCGCCCGCCGTGATGAAGTGCGGCGGCGGGTCGATCTGCTGCGCGGGCAGCGGCCGGGGGACCAGCGGCAGCAGGGCGAGCGTGAGCGCGCCGTACCCGACCGGGCGCAGCCAGCGGCGCCGCGGCCCGGCGGCCGGCGGCGCCGGCTCGGCGGTCCCCTCGGTCCGCTCGGCGGCCGGGACGGAGCGCGGCGCCGGGACCGGCGGGCGGCCGCGGCCGGCGAGGGCGTCCCAGGCCAGCGCCAGCAGCACCCCGACCGCGGCGGCCACCACCAGCGAGAGCCGGGTCGGCATCATCATCTCGACCAGCGGCAGGTCGTCCGGGACGTACGCCCAGGGGCCGTCGATCGCGGTCTCCACCCCGTCGAACCGCACCTTCGGGCCGATCGCCGCGACGGTGAAGACCACCACCAGCACGGCGAGGATCCGGGCGGCGAACGAGCGGCGGACCAGCAGCACCAGGGCGACCAGCGCGACCAGCACCAGCGGCCAGCCGAACCAGGTGTTCTGCTCGGTCAACCCGATCGTCTTCTCCACCGCCTCGTCGCCGGCGACGGTGTCCCGGGCGAAGGTGACGAACGCGGCGAGGTCCTCGCCCCAGCCGTGGAAGACGCCGCCCTGCAGGCCCCGGTAGGACTGCGGCCCGTTGAACTGGAACCAGATCGGGTACGCGGTCAGCAGCAGGGCGAGCCCGGCGCCGACGCCGCCGGCGGCGAGGAACGCGCCGGCCCGCGCCCACGCCGCCCGCGGTCGCTGCGCCGCGTACGCCGCCACCACCACGAGGCAGGCCAACGCGGTGAGCAGCAGCATCTCCTCGTTGATGAAGATTTGGTACGCGACCAGCACGCCGAGCGCGATGCCGTTGCGCCACCACCGGCCCGGCTCGCCGAGGCGCAGCACGCGCACCACGATCAGCGGGAGCAGGAAGTTGGAGACGAAGTTCGGCTGCCCGTTGGCGTGGTGCACGATGCCGGGCGCGAACCCGAGGAACGCGCCGCCGACGAAGGCCGCGCCCCGGGACCGGACCAGGTGCCGGGAGAGCATCCAGTACGACGTGCCGGCCGTCGCGGCGAGCGCCCCGCCCAGGTAGAGCGCGTACATCACCTGGGGGCCGAGGAGCAGGGTGAGCGGCGCCAGCGGCAGGGTGACCCCGAGCAGCGAGGTGTTCGCCATCATGTTCACGCCGTCGGGCGCGTTCTGCCGGGCGGTGAAGAGCGGGTTCTCCAGGTGCCGTACCGAGTAGGCGCCGTGCGCGAAGAGCCACTCGAACCAGCTGTGGTCCGTCGGCAGGTGCGACGACACGCGGTGCTGGACGTCCCCCCAGTAGTTGAGGCAGACGAAAACGCCGAGCAACGCATAGGCTCCGATGGCCAGCACGTCGGCGCGGGCCGGCCGGCGTCGCGGCCGGCGCGGCGGGTCGGCCACAACGGACTCGGCCGCGACGGACGCGGAGTTCAACGAGGGGTCTACCACCGGCACGGCCACGACGGGCCATCGTACAGGCGGCGCGGCGTCGCCCCGGCCGGGCCGGTGCGTCCCGGCGGTGCCGCCCGACGGGCGGGCGGGGAGGGGTGGCCGTGACCGTCATCGATCTGGGTGAGCTCCGCGACGACCCGGCGCCGGGACCGTCGACGCCCCGGCCGCGGCCCCGGGAGCGGTCCGCCGCGCGGCCGTACCGGATCCTGGCGGTGCTGGCGGTGGCCCTGCTCACGCTCGCCGGCGGCGTCCCGGCGGTCGGGCGTCCGGCCGCCGCCGTGCCGGCCCGCCCCGGCGCGGCGGCCTTCCTCGTCGGCGACCGCCTCTACCTGGTCGAGCCGTCCGACCTGGACCGGAACGAGGGGCGGCAGCTGGTCGCGTACCGGATTCCGGCCGACGGTCCGCCCGCCCTGCTGTGGCGCAGCTCGCTACCGGTGGGCATTGGCGACAACGTCGGGCTGCTGAACCGGGCCGGATCGGTGCTGCTCACCGGGCCGGTGGGCGGCGCCGACGACGCGTACGGGACGTTCACCGTCGACGCCCGCACCGGACGGCTCGGCTGGCAACAGCCCGGCGTCGCGGTCGAGGCGGGGGACGCTGTGCTCATCCAGACCCAAGGGGCGGAGGGGCAGGGCAGGATCCGCCGGGTCGACGTGCCGTCCGGGCGGGCACTGTGGTCGCTGCGTACGCCGGGCGGCGTCGACCTGCGCTACGGCCCGGCCGGGGCCGACCGGGTCGTGCTGGCACCGGCCTCCGGCGAGGTCGAGGTGCGCGACGCCGTCTCCGGCGCCCGGCTGGTCACCCGCGACATCCGTCCCGGTGAGCTGCCCAGCTGGCAGCGGACAGCGGTGATCGACGACCTGCTGCTGGTGATCCGGGACAACGGCGCCACGGTCACCGGTTACGGCCTGGACCGCCTGGACCGGCGCTGGACGACCCGGCTCTCCCTGGTCGGCGACCTGAGCTCCTGCGGCGCCCTGCTCTGCGCCTACCAACAGGTCGGCGGGATGTGGGCGCTCGACCCGGCGACCGGCGCGACCCGGTGGCACGACGAGCACTGGCAGGCGGTGCTGCGCGACACGGCCGGCCGGTTCCTGGTGATCGCGGCCGACCCCGCTGGGGCCTCCCGGTACGCGGTGGTCGAGGCGGCGACCGGTCACCTGCTGGCCGACCTGGGCAGCTGGGAGCTGGCGAACTGGTCCGACCGGGACGACCCGCTGATCGGCACCCGGTGGGGCTGGGACGGTCGGCTGGTCGTGGCCGAGCTCGATCCCGTGGCCGCCCGGGCCCGGGTGATCGGCGCGCTGCCCGGCCTGCTCGGCGACTGCCGGGTCGGCGCGGGCGTGCTCGCCTGCCGACGGGCCGATGGCGGGTTCGGGCTGTGGCGGCTGCCGTGAGTCCGGTGATCGAGCTGGGCGAGCTGCGGCACGGCGACGAGGTCGAGCCGCCGCCCGACCCGCGCCGTTCCCCTTCCCGGTCGGCGCGCGTCGCGGCGCTGCTCTGTGCCGCGTTGCTCGGTCTGGCCGGCTCGGCCGCCGCCCCGGGCCGGGGGCCGTCCGTGACGGTGCCCGCCCCGCAGGGCGCCGGCTTCCTGGTGCTCGGCGACCGGCTGGTGGTCGCGGACGGGCCGGGCACGGTGGGCCGGGCGGGTCGGGTGGTGACCGGGCACCGGCTGCCCGACGGGGAGCCGCTGTGGCGGTTCGTCCTCCCCACCGGCGACCACGCGCTCGGTCTCACCACGATGGCCGGCGCGGTGCTGGTGATCAGCAGCCCTGCCGGGGCCGGCGACCCCGCCTCCACCGCGCTGGACCCGGAGACCGGGGCGGTGCGCTGGCGACAGCCCGGCTACCCGGTCCGGACGGAGTCCGACGGCGTGCTCTTCGAGACGCCCCGGGCGGACGGGACGGGCACCGTCCGGTCGGTCGACCCGGTGTCGGGCCGGTCGAGGTGGTCGCTGCCGCTGCCCGGCAACGGGCTCGCGTACGAGATCGGCGACCGGGGCGTGACGCGGGTGGTGCTGGTCACCGCCGCCGGCCGAGTGGAGGTCCACGACGCCGGCTCGGGGGCGCTGCTGCGTGCCGGCCGGGTGCCGCCGGCCGCGGACGGGGTGTCGTACCGGTTCACCCAGGTCGTCGGCGACCTGCTGCTGCTCGACGGGGCGCCGGGCACGGTCACGGCGTACGGTCTGGACCGGCTGGACCGGCGCTGGAGCATGCCGGTCGGCCCGTCGGCCGAGGCCTGGTTCGCCGACTGCGCCGGGGTGATCTGCCTGCGCGACCGGGGTCCCGGGCTGCGGGCCGTCGACCCGGCGACCGGGCGTCCGCTCTGGACGGACGACCGCTGGCTGGGGATCGGCCCGGTCGGCGGCCGACTCCTCGCCAGCGCCCCGGCCGTCGGACTGGAGATGGAGCTGTCGGTGGTCGACCCGCGGACCGGCGGCACGCTCGCCCGGCTGGGGCGCTGGCGGCTGGGCGGCGGCGGCGACCCACGCCCGCTGCTGGGGCTGCGCCGGCTCGGCGATGACCGGACCCTCGTCGCCGAGTTGGACGTCCCGGCCGGGCAGGCCCGGTTCCGGGCCGTGCTGCCGGGCTCCTGGGACGACTGCGCCGCCGCGGCCGCCGCCCTGGTCTGCCTGCGGCCCTCCGGGGGCCTCCTGGTCTGGCCGGAGCGCCGCTGATCAGCGGCTCACCAGTTGGCCTGCGCGGGGGCGGGCGGCAGCGGCACCGACGCCGGCCGGATCACGTACGCCAGGCCGCCGCTGCTGCCGAGCCAGGCGGCCTGGAACCGGTCCCGCGCCACGGTCCGGCGGACCGTGGCGTCGTCGGCGGCGTACGGGTCGTTGAGCACCGGGTCGCCGTCGGCGGTGAAGCCGACCAGCACGATCAGGTGGCCCTTGGTGTCGTAGTCCAGCCCGGGCACCTCCCCGGCGCGGAAGGCGGCCGACACGACCAGCGGGATGCCGGCGGCGACGAACTCCTCCGCCTCGGCGAGCGACCGCAGCCGGGTGACGAACGCGTCCACCCCGTGCCGCCCCGCGTACGCGGTGTTGAACGGCCAGTTGCCCGCGCCCGCGTAGGCGTGGTCGTAGCATCCCCGGGCCGCGTGCACCACCACCGGCCGGGGGCCGGGCGGCCGCACCCAGGCGTACCGGTCCGGGGTGGGGCCGGCACCCCAGAAGTCCAGCACCATCGAGACGCAGGTGGGGCTGCACCAGGAGTCCCCGCCGCCGCCCCAGCGGGTCTCCCCGCCGCCGTGCAGCCGCTGCGCGTACCGGGGCACGTCCAGCACCCGCCCCCGGGCGGCGCCGCCGGCCGCGGTGGCGGCCGCGGTGGCGGCCGGCGGGTCGGGCGCGTCCCGCTCCTCGGCCGAGGCCACCGCCCCGACGGTACGCAGCACCGGGCCGGCCGCGGCGTCGGTGCGGCGGAACAGGGTGACCCGCGCCTGCCAGCCGGTCGTGGACCGCCGGGCGCAGAGCGTGTCGACCGCGACCCGGGCGTCGTCGCCCTGCTGGCCCGGCACCGAGCTGCGGTGGACCGTCGTGTCGTCGGCGGCCCAGCGGCCCAGCACGTACCAGTCGGTGGACGGCTCGCCCCCGTCCCAGCCGCGCAGCTCGACCTGGAGCCAGCCGCCCTCCGGGGTGTCCCCGGTCCAGGACGGGACGATCTCGTCGGCGGCGAAGCCGGTCCACACCACCGGGGAGGTCCAGGTCGCCCGGTCGTACCGGGCGGTGCGGCCGGTGTGCGGGTCGGTGTGGTCGAGCCGACCGACCGGCGCGCCGATCGCCAGGCCGCCCGGGACGGCGACCACCCCCTCGGCGGCGCCCAGGTCGAGGTCGGCCGGCAGGCGGAAGCCGCGGTACGCGACGTTCCGCTCAGGCGTTCCGGTCATGGCAGCTCCGTCCGCTCGTCGCCGGCCGCCCGCGCCCGGGGTGGGTGGCGGCGGGCGCCGGGAAGCATCGCGTACCTGAAGGTTTTCTGCAACGACGGCGAGGGACGCTGGTTTGGTGGCCGGCACTAGGTTGTCGGGAGGTCACGAGGCAGGAGGCCGGGATGCGGGTACTGGTGGTGGAGGACGAGCGCAACCTCGCCGACGCGATCGCGCGGGGGCTGCGCAAGCGCGGCATGGCGGTGGACGTCGCGTACGACGGCAGCACCGGCCACGAGGCCGCCTTCGTCACCCGGTACGACGTGGTGATCCTCGACCGGGACCTGCCCGGCGTGCACGGCGACCGGATCTGCGCGGACCTGGCCGCCTCCGGCACGCTGACCCGGGTGCTGATGCTCACCGCCAGCGGCACCGTCGCCGACAAGGTCGAGGGGTTGCAGCTCGGGGCCGACGACTACCTGCCCAAGCCGTTCGCCTTCGACGAGCTGGTCGCCCGGGTGCAGGCGCTCGGCCGGCGGGCCACCCCGGCCGCCCCGCCGGTGCTGCAGGTCGCCGACCTGGTGCTCGACCCGGCCCGCCGGGTGGTCACCCGGAGGGGCGAGCCGGTCGACCTGACCAACAAGGAGTTCGGCGTCCTCGCCGAACTGCTCAAGGCCCGCGGCGCGGTGGTCTCCAGCGAGGAGCTGCTGGAACGGGTCTGGGACGCGAACACCGACCCGTTCACCACGATCGTCCGGGTCACCGTGATGACGCTGCGCAAGAAACTCGGCGACCCGCCGCTGATCGAGACGGTGGTGGGCGCCGGCTACCGGACGGCCGAGGTGGCGCCGTGAGCGCGAGGAGTGAGCCGGGTTTGCGAGCCCCGCAGTCGCGAACTGAGGTGGCGCCGTGAGCGCGAGGAGTGAGCCGGGTTTGCGAGCCCCGCAGTCGCGAACCGAGGGTGGCGCCGTGAGCCGCCGGTTGCGGGTGCGCCCCACCCTGCGGCTGCGGCTCACCCTGCTCAACGGGGTGCTGCTGGTCGGCGCCGGGGCGATCCTGGTGCTGCTCGCCTGGCTGCTGGTCCGCGCCGCGCTGCGCCCGACCGACGAGCTGCTGCCCGGGACCACGGTGGTGCTCGCCGACGGCCGCACCCTCGACGCCGGGCAGTGGCAGCGGGAGCTGGTCGACGCCGCGTCGCGGGAGTTGCTGATCAAGGGCCTGGTGGCGCTGCTGGCGATCAGCGTGGTCGGGGTCGCCGGGGCGTGGGCGGTGGCCGGCCGGGCGCTGCGCCCGCTGCACCAGGTCACCGCGACCGCCCAGCGCCTCGGCGAGGCCACCCTCGACCAGCGGATCGGCTGGTCCGGGGCGGACGACGAGGTGGCCGAGCTGGCCAAGACGTTCGACGCGATGCTGGACCGGATCGCCGCCGCGTTCGAGGCGCAGAAGCGCTTCGTCGCCAACGCCTCGCACGAGCTGCGTACCCCGCTCGCCGTGATGCGGACCGAGATCGACGTGACGCTCAGCGACGACGAGGCGGACATCGCCGAGTACCGCCGGATGGCGACCGTGGTGCGGGACGCCTCGGAGCGGGCCAACGGCCTGGTCGACGCCCTGCTGGTGCTGGCCCGCAGCGAGGCCCAGACCGGCCGCCGGCTGGGCCGCCGCGCCGAGTGCGACCTCGCCGTCGGCACCGCCAACGCGCTCTCCGCGGTCGCCCGCGAGGTGGAACGGATCGGGCTGCGGGTGCAGACCTCGCTGCGCCCGGCGCCGGTGGTCGGCGACCCGGGGCTGCTCGACCGGCTCGCCGGCAACCTGATCGAGAACGCGGTCCGCTACAACCACCTGCACGGCCGGATCTGGGTGCGTACCGGCAGCGACGGGCAGCGCTCCTGGCTCGTGGTGGGGAACACCGGCTTCGAGGTCGCCCAGGCCGACGTGCCGGGGCTGTTCGAGCCGTTCCGGCGCGGCGGCCAGGAGCGGACCGGGGCGCGCGGCTCCGGCCTCGGGCTTTCCATCGTCCGCGCGGTCTGCGACGCGCACGGCGGCGCGGTCGCGGTGGTCGCCCAGCCCGGCGGCGGCCTGGAGGTGACGGTCACCCTGCCGTCGGTCGACGTCCCCTACCCGAGCTGACCGGGCCTCCGTTCGGCGTCGGCGGGACCGGCGGACGGCGCGGCGGTCCCCGCCGAACCACCATCCACAGTCACCTTTTCGTGCAGGCGGTCCGGCTGTCCCGTCCGGCCTCCTCGGTGGTCGGGCGGGCCGCCGCCGAGGGTCGGATACAAAACGCGGCGGGCGCTGGACGGCGGGGAACCGGTGCCGCAGGGTGGGCAGTGCGCCTTGCCTCACCCGGCCGTACCCCGGCGGCCGGACGGGTGCCTCACCCCGCCGCGCCGGGAGTCCGCCGGTCCTGTCCGCGCATGCCAGACCGGAGCTGCCAGTGACTCATCCCTCGGCCCTGACCCGCCGGGTTCTCGCGGCGCTCGCCGCGGTCGCCCTCACCGCGGCCGGCCTCACCGCCGCCGGCCCGGCCACCGCCGCGCCCGACCACACCACGCTGGTGAAGGAGGTCCCCTCCACCGCCTCGCCGGACATCATGGACGGCACCGTCCACGCCATCTACGACGCCGGTACGAAGATCATCGCCGCCGGCACGTTCACCCGGGCGCAGAACCGCGGCTCCGACGTGGACATCACCCGCAACTACGTCCTCGCCTTCGACAAGGCCACCGGGACGGTGGACACCGCCTTCGCCCCGACCGTCGACAACGAGGTCTACGCGGTGGTCGCCGGGCCCACCGCCGGCACCGTCTTCATCGCCGGCAAGTTCAACACCGTGAACGGGGTCACCCGGCGCAAGGTGGCCCTGCTCAACGTCGCCACCGGCGCGGTGGTCACCAGCTTCGCCGGCCCGGCCTTCAACGGCCTGGTCAACGACGCCGCCCTGGTCGGCGGCCGGCTCCTGGTCGGCGGCATCTTCACCACCGCCGGCAACACCAACCCGCGCGACGGGCTCGCCTCGCTCAACGCCAGCACCGGCGCGGTGGACGGCTACCTGACCACCACCCTCACCGAGCACCACAACTACGACGGGGTCAGCGGGGCCAGCGGCGGGGTGGGCGCGAGCAAGCTCACCGTCTCCCCGGACGGCCGGCAGCTCGTGGTGATCGGCAACTTCAAGAAGGCCGACGGGGTGGTCCACGACCAGATCGTCAAGCTCGACCTCGGCGCCACCGCGGCCACCATCGCCGACTGGAACACCAGCCGGTACACCCCGCGCTGCGCCTGGTGGGCCTTCGACTCGTACATGCGGGACGTGGCGTACGCCCCGGACAGCAGCTACTTCGTGGTGGTGACCACCGGCGCCCCGAACGCCGGCACCCTCTGCGACGCCGCCGCCCGCTGGGAGGCCGGCGCGACCGGCACCGAACTCCAGCCCACCTGGGCGGACTACTCCGGCGGGGACACCTTCCTGTCGGTGGGGATCAGCGAGCAGGCGGTCTACGTCGGCGGGCACATCCGCTGGCTGAACAACAGCTTCGGCGGCGACTCGGCCCAGGCCGGCGCGGTGGGCCGGGCCAGCATCGCCGCGCTGGACCCGCGTAGCGGCCTACCGCTGTCCTGGAACCCCGGCCGGCACCCGCGCGGCGTCGGCGCGACGGAGATGCTGGTGACGCCGAGCGGCGTGTGGGTCGGCTCCGACACCTCCTGGATCGGCAACTTCCAGTACCGGCGCGAGCGGATCGCGTTCTTCCCGCTGACCGGCGGGGCCGCCCCGCACCCGACCACCACGGCGAGCCTGCCCGGCAAGGTCTACCGGGCCGGCGTCCCGGCGCCGACGAACGTGCTCTACCGGGTGAACGCCGGCGGGCCGCTGGTCGGCTCGACCGACAGCGGGCCGGACTGGGCGGCCGACGACTCCGGCAACCCGAGCCCGCACCACAACGCCGGCAGCAGCACCGCCGGGTTCGCGGCGGTGGGCAGCGTCGACGCCACCGTACCGGCCGGCACCCCGGCGGCCCTCTACAGCGACGAGCGCTGGGACTCCGGCGGCGATCCGGAGATGCGCTGGCAGTTCCCGGTGCCGGCCGGCACCGAGATCCAGGTCCGGCTCTACCTGGCCAACCGGTACGACGGCACCGCGGACCCCGGCTCCCGGGTCTTCGACGTCTCCCTGGACGGCGCCCTCGTCCTCGACAACCTGGACCTCTCCGGGACCGTCGGGCACAACGTGGGCACCATGCGCTCCTTCACCGTCGTCAGCGACGGCTCGGTCGACATCGACTTCGGGCACGTGGTGGAGAACCCGCTCGTCGACGGCATCGAGATCGTCAAGACCGGGGCGCCGCCGGCGGGCACCGGCGACGAGGTCGAGGTCCGCCCGTACGACGGGGTGACCACGGTCGGCGCGACCAGCCCGGTGGCCAACCCGGACGGCACCGCCTGGTCCACCGCCCGGGGCGGCTTCTGGGTGGGCGGCACGTTCTTCTACGGCATGAACGGCGCGCTGTGGCGGCGTACCTTCGACGGTGCCACCTTCGGCGCGCCGACGCTGGTCGACCCGTACCACGACGCGTACTGGGACGCGGTGGAGACCGACTCCGGGCCGGCCGGCCAGACGTACGTCGGGGTGACCACCAACTTCTACGCCGAGATCCCGAACGTGAGCGGGATGTTCTACACCGCCGGCCGGCTCTACTACACCCTCGTCGGGCAGGGCGGCCTCTACTGGCGCTGGTTCAGCCCGGACAGCGGGGTGGTGGGCGCGGAGAAGTTCACCGTCGCGGGGGTGACCGGTCTCGCCGACGCGGGCGGGGTCTTCCTCTCCGGGAGCACCCTCTACCAGGTCAACCGGAGCACCGGTGAGCTCTCCTCGACAGACTGGGCCGGTGGCGTGCCGACCGGGTCGTTCACCGTGCGGAGCGGACCGGCCGTGGACGGCGCCGACTGGCGGGCGAAGGCCGTGTTCGTCGGCCCGTGACCCGTACCGCCGGATGACGCCGGCCCGGTCCCGTCGTGGGGCCGGGCCGGCGTCGTCGCAAGGGGGTTGTGCCCCCGGCCCGGGCGGTGACATGATCGGCCGCGTCAGCCCGACACGCGGAAAGGGGGTGCGGTCGATGTCCACCACGAACAGTCCCGCGCCCCGCCCCGGTCACCGCTGACAACATCCACCTCCGCGGGGCGCACTCCACTCCACACCAGGAGGAAGCACCGTGAGTGCGTTGATCCACTGCGTCACCGTCGAGTCCGACGACCCGTACACCCTGGCCAGCTGGTGGGCGGGGGCGCTCGACCGCCGGCTGCACGACGACGACCACCCGGGTGACCCCGAGGCGGTCCTGGTCGCGCCCGGCGGCCACGGCCCCGACCTGCTCTTCGTCGAGGTCGGGGAGCGGCACGGCAAGGGTGCGTTCCATATCGACCTGCAACCGGCCGACCGGACCCGGGACGCCGAGGTCGAGCGGCTGCTCGGGCTCGGCGCCGCCCTGGTCGCCGACCGCCGCCGCCCGGACGGCACGGGCTGGGTGGTGCTCGCCGACCCGGAGGGCAACGAGTTCTGCGTCTGCCGCAGCGCGGCGGAACGGACCGCCTCGGCCTGACCCGGATACGCGCCGGGCCCCCGCCACCTGCGCGGCGGGGGCCCGGTCACCGGGTCCGGGCGGGTCAGCCCTTCTGCTCGATCTGGCCGCGCATCGTGGCGAACTGGGACTTCAGGTCGTCGGCGGACTTGAAGTACATGATGATCACGCCGAGGCTGCCGCGGTCGGCCCAGATGCAGACGCCCACGGGGCTGCCGTCGATCTTGCCGTCGCCGCACTTGGCGTCACCGCCCAGCGGGCCGGCGTCCACCGGGCTGAACGTCGTCACCGCCAGCTCGCTGGAGAGGCTCTTGGCGCCGTCCTCCAGCTCCTTCTTCGGGTCGGCCAGCACGCCGGACGCGCCGGCGATCATGACCAGATCCTTCTTGGCCGGGTTGCCGTAGAACGCACCGACGGTGCTGGTGGCGTCCGGAACGTCCTTCTTCATCTCCGCGCTCATCTGCTCGGCGGCGGACGTCAGCTGCGGATCCGTCACCTTGGGCTTGCCGGCCAGCGTCGCGGGCGCCACCAGGCGGGTCTTGGTGGCGTCGACCACGTCGCCGACCTTGTCCTTGGCGGCGAAGACGAGGACCGCGCCGCCGCCCAGGCAGAGCACCACCACGACGGCCAGGGTGATCAGCAGGATCCGGCCGACGTTCGACTTCTTGGGCGGAGGGCCGGCCGGGGCGCCGTAGGACGGCTGGCCGCTCTCCAGGTACGAGCCGGCATGCGAGGCAGGCTGCTCACCGGGGTAGCCGCCGCCGTACTGCGGGCCGGGCTGCTGCGGCGGGTAGCCACCGCCGTACTGCGGGTCCGAGTGCTGCGGCGGGTAGCCGCCGCCGTACTGGGGACCGGGCTGCTGCGGCGGGTAGCCGCCGCCGTACTGGGGGTCCGACTGCTGGGGCGGGTAGCCGCCGCCGTACTGCGGGCCGGGCTGCTGCGACGGGTAGCCGCCGGGCTGCTGCGGCGGCGGGTAGGAACCGGGATAGGGATTGGACGGCGGCTGGGACATGGGTCAGCTCCAGACAAAGATCGGGACGGGTGATCCTAGTCAGGCCGGCCGACCTGCCGCTGTCCGCCCGGCGTCAACGTGACGAAACCGCCGTCGGGTCGTGACCAGGCAGGCCGTACCGGGCCCGGAGCGACGGCCGCCACCCCGGAAGGCCCGGCCCCCCGCACCGCGCCCGGGAAGCCCGGTTCGGCGCGCCGCCGGGCCGGGAGGTCCGCCCCCGGACATGACGATCGCGGTGGCCGGTCCGTCCGGAGGGACGGGCGGCCACCGCGATCGCGGGGGAGCGGGGGTGGGTCAGGCTGACGGCTCCAGGTCGCGGCGCGGCGTCAGACGCGCCGAGCTGGAGTTGTCACAGCAGGCTGGCGACCCCGCGCGGCAGGAACCGCTGGCCGGTGACCCGCTCGGAGGAGCCGGTCCGGTCCAGGTACGGCGTGACGCCGCCCAGGTGGAACGGCCAGCCGGCGCCGAGGATCATGCACAGGTCGATGTCCTGCGCCTCGGCGACGACGCCCTCGTCGAGCATCAGCCGGATCTCCTGCGCCAGCGCGTCGAGCGCGTTCTGGCGTACCTGCTCGGCGGTGAGCGGCTGGTCGCCGACCACGAGCAGCTTGGCGACGTCCTCGTTGACCCGGTCGTCGACCACGATCGGCTGGCCGGACTCGGCGATCCGCTTGAGGTTCTCGCTGACCGCGAAGCGGTCCGGGAACGCGGCGTGCAGGGTGCCGCCCACGTGGTACGCCACGGCCGGCCCGACCAGCTGGAGCAGGGCGAGCGGGCGCATCGGCAGGCCCAGCGGGTCCAGCGCGCTGTTCGCCACGTCCAGCGGGGTGCCCTGGTCGACGGCGGCGAAGACCGTGCCGAGGAAGCGGGTGAGCAGCCGGTTGACCACGAACGCCGGGGCGTCCTTGACCAGCACCGAGGACTTCTTCAGCTGCTTGCCGACCGCGAACGCGGTGGCCAGCGTGGCGTCGTCGGTCCGCTCGCCCCGGACGATCTCCAGCAGCGGCATCATCGCGACCGGGTTGAAGAAGTGGAAGCCGACCACCCGCTCCGGGTGCTCCAGCTCGGCGGCCATCGCGGTGACCGACAGCGACGAGGTGTTCGTCGCCAGCACCGCCTCCGGCTTGACGATCTTCTCCAGCTCGGCCCAGACCTGCTTCTTGACGTCGAGGTCCTCGAAGACGGCCTCGATGACGAAGTCGGCGTCGGCGAAGACGGACTTGTCGACCGAGCCGCTGACCAGGCCGTACAGCTTGGCGGCGGTGCCCTTGTCCATCCGGCCCTTGCTGACGGCCTTCTCGATCTGGGTGTGCACGTAACCGACGCCCTTGTCCACCCGGGCCTGGTCCAGGTCGGTCATCACGACCGGCACCTGGAGGCGGCGGGCGAAGAGCAGCGCGAGCTGGCTGGCCATCAGGCCGGCGCCGACGATGCCCACCTTGGTGACCGGGCGGGCCAGCCCCTTGTCCGGCGCGCCGGCCGGCCGCTTGGCCCGCCGCTGCACCAGGTCGAAGGCGTACAGGCCGCTGCGCAGCTCCTCGGAGAAGACCAGGTCCGCCAGGGCCTCGTCCTCCGCGGCGGTGCCGGTGGCGAAGTCGGCGTCCTTCGCCGTCTCCAGCAGGTCCAGCGCCTTGTACGCGGCCGGGACCGCGCCGTGCAGCCGCTGGTCGAGGGTCTGCCGGGCGAAGTACAGCACGCCCGCCCACATGTCCTTGTCGACCTCGGGCCGGGTCACCGTGACCTCGCCCCGCACCACGCCGGCGGCCCACTCCAGGGACCGTTCCAGGAAGTCCGCCGGCTCCAGCAGCACGTCCGCGATGCCCATCTCGGCGGCCTGCTTCGGCTTGAGCATCTTGTTCTGCATCAGCGGGTTCTGGATGACCACCTGGGTGGCGGCCGGGATGCCGATCAGGTTCGGCAGCAGCTGGGTGCCGCCCCAGCCGGGGACCAGGCCGAGCGAGACCTCGGGCAGCGCCAGGGCAGCCGCGCCACCGGAGAGCGTCCGGTAGTGGCAGTGCAGGGCCAGCTCCAGGCCGCCGCCCATCGCCGCGCCGTTGACGAAGGCGAAGGTCGGGATCTCGCTGTCCTTGAGCCGGGCGAAGACCCGGTGGCCGAGCCGGCCGATCTCCAGCGCCTGCGCGCGGTCGGCGAGCGCCGGCAGGCCGACGATGTCCGCGCCCACGCAGAAGATGTACGGCTTGCCGGTGACCGCGATGAACGCCGGGTTCGCCGCCAGGGCGGCGGTGATCGCCTCGTCCAGGCTGGTCAGCCCGGCCGGGCCGAAGGTGTTCGGCTTGGTGTGGTCGAAGCCGTTGTCCAGGGTGATCAGGGCGGCGGGACGGTCCAGCCCCGGCACGTTCACCTGGCGCAGCAGCGCCTTGGTGACGACCTCGTTCGGTGCGGTGAGGCTCACTTGTCTCCACCCTCCCAGTGCGGGTTCTCCCAGATGACCGTGCCGCCCATGCCGATGCCGATGCACATGGCGGTGAGGCCGTAGCGGACCTCGGGGTGCTCGGCGAACTGCCGGGCGAGCTGGGTCATCAGCCGCACACCCGAGGACGCGAGCGGGTGACCGATGGCGATCGCACCGCCCCACGGGTTGACCCGCGGGTCGTCGTCGGCGATGCCGAAGTGGTCGAGGAAGGCGAGCACCTGCACGGCGAACGCCTCGTTCAGCTCGAACAGGCCGATGTCGTCGATGGTCAGGCCGGCGATGCGCAGCGCCTTCTCGGTCGACGGGATCGGGCCGACGCCCATCACCTCCGGCTCGACGCCGACGAAGCCGAACGACACCAGCCGCATGGCGATCGGGAGGCCCAGCTCGCGGGCGACGTCCTCGGAGGCGAGCAGGCTGGCCGTGGCGCCGTCGTTCAGGCCGGCCGCGTTGCCCGCGGTGACCTTGCCGTGCGGGCGGAACGGGGTCTTCAGGGTGGCCAGCTTCTCCAGGGAGGTGTCCCGGGGAGCCTCGTCCACGGTGGCCAGGCCCCAGCCGTTCTCCTCGTCGCGGATGGCGACCGGCACCAGGTCGTCCTGGAGCTTGCCGTTGGCGTACGCCTTCGCGGTCTTCTGCTGCGAGGCGAGCGCGAACGCGTCGGTGCGCTCCTTGGTGATGTGCGGGACCAGGTCGTGCAGGTTCTCCGCGGTGGCGCCCATGACCAGGGCGGACGGGTCGACCAGCTTCTCCGCGATGATCCGCGGGTTGGGGTCGACGCCCTCACCCATCGGGTGGCGGCCCATGTGCTCGACGCCGCCGGCGATGGCGATGTCGTACGCGCCCATGGCGATGCCGCCGGCGACGGTGGTGACGGCGGTCATCGCGCCGGCGCACATCCGGTCGATCGCGAAGCCGGGGACCGTCTTGGGCAGCCCGGCCAGCAGGGCGGCGGTGCGGCCGATGGTCAGGCCCTGGTCGCCGATCTGGGTGGTGGCGGCGATGGCGACCTCCTCGACCCGCTCCGGCGGCAGCTGCGGGTTACGGCGCAGCAGCTCGCGGATGCAGCGGATGACCAGGTCGTCGGCGCGGGTGTTGGCGTACATGCCACCCGCCTTGCCGAACGGGGTACGGACGCCGTCGACGAAGACGACATCTCGAACTTCACGGGGCACTTGAGCCTCCTAGCCGGCACTGGCATTTCCCTCGGATGCTACTCGCCAGTAACCAACGCCGACACCACCCCCCGTGTGGCCCACCCCACACCCGCTGCCCGGCCCGCGCTGCGGTGATCATGAAGTTGTTGTCGGTTCACGCCGGCGTGTCGTGACAACAACTTCATGATCAACGCGCAAGGCGGTGGGGGTCAGGGGGTGGGGATGGTGAGGGCCTCGGTGAGGGCGGGGAGGAGGAGGGCGATCTGCCATTCGCGGGCGTTGAAGCCGCGGAGGGTCTCCGCCACCGTGTCGTCGCTGATCTCCTCCGGGGGCTGCCAGGCCAGCCGGCGGATCGAGTCGGGGGCGATCAGGTTCTCCGGGGGCAGGTTGTGCTCACCGGCGATCCGGACCACCACCTCCCGGCAGCGGGCCAGCCGGCCGGCGGCCACCGGGTCGCGCTCGGCCCAGCGGTGCGGTGGCGGCGGACCCTCCACCGTGGGGGCCACCGGCAGGGCGTCCTCCGGCAGCTGGCGGGCGTCGTCCAGGGCCGCCAGCCAGGTACGGGCGAGCCGGCGCACCGACCGGCCGCCGAAGCCGGGGAGGGTGAGCAGGGTCTTCTCGTCCTTCGGGTCCAGCTCGGCGGCGGCCACGATGGCCGAGTCGGGCAGCACCCGGCCCGGGGCGGCGTCCCGCCGGGCGGCGATCTGGTCCCGGGCGTACCAGAGGGAGCGGACCCGGGCCTGCGCCCGCGAGCCCCGGACCCGGTGGATGCCGGAGGTCCGCCGCCAGGGCTCGGCGCGGACCCGCGGCGGACGGGCGCCGGAGCGGACCAGCGCGGCGAACTCCTCCGCCGCCCACGCCGACTTGCCCTGCTTTTGCAGCTCCTCGTCGAGGGCGTCCCGCAGGTCGACCAGCATCTCCACGTCCAGCGCCGCGTACGTCAGCCAGGACTCCGGCAACGGCCGGCTGGACCAGTCCGCCGCCGAGTGGTGCTTCTCCAGGGTGTAGCCGAGCAGCTGCTCGGTCAGCGCGGCCAGGCCGACCCGCTCGAAACCGGCCAGCCGGGCGGCCAGTTCGGTGTCGAAGAGCCGTCGGGGCCGCAACCCCACCTCGGCCAGGCAGGCCAGGTCCTGGCTGGCGGCGTGCAGCACCCACTCGGCCCCGCCGATCGCCGCGTCCAGGGCGGCCAGATCGGGCAGCGGCAGCGGATCGATCAGCGCCGTGCCGGAGCCGGCCCGGCGCAGCTGCACCAGGTAGGCCCGCTGGCTGTAGCGGTATCCCGAGGCGCGCTCGGCGTCCAGGGCCACTGGTCCGGTGCCCGCGGCGAAGCGGGCCACGACCTCGTCGAGCTCGCTCGGGGTGGCCACCGGCGCGGGCGTGCCCTCGCGTGGCGCGGTGAGCGGTACGGGCCCGCCGATGGTGGGTTCGGTCCCCGCGTCAGCCGGCTCCGGCGCGGCCGGTGACGGGTGCTGAGAGGCCTCTCCCGTACGGCTTTCGGCGGGCCGACGGCGCAGGGGTGGTTCGTCGGTCACCTGACAACCCTAGTGCGCGACCGGATCCGGTGTGCGCAGCCGGTCGGGTGCGTGTCGACGCGATGGCTGCCGGGTGTCGTGACGGCGTCGGGTGGCGCCGACGTGGCAGTGTCGGACATCGGGGGAGACAAACCCCGTTCGCGCAGGTACGGTCCATCGAGCCGCCGAGGGACCGAGGGGCCTGGGTGGCATCGCGGCAGGGCGTCTACGGGGAGGACGTGGCGATCATGACGGCTGGGTACGGGTCGGGCGACGGGACGCCGGGACACGGCGCCGACGAGGCCACCGAGGGTGGCCGCGCGGAACGTCCCGAGACGGGCCGGCCGGGTCCGCTGCCGCCGCGCTTCGAGCCGCACCGACCGGTCGTTCCCGGCTACCCGGCGGCCGTCCCCGGCCCGCCGTCCCCGGCCGCCGCCGTTCCTCCCGCGCCCGCCGGCCCATCGGGCGAGCCAGCCACCGGCTTCCCTACCGCGCCCGCCGGCGCGCCGACCACCGCGTTCCCGCCGGCGTCCGCCAACCCGCCGGTCGCCGGCTACTCCGCCGCGTCCGGCTTCTCCGGCATTTCCGGCTCGCCGCCCGGCGCCTCCGCGCCCGGTCAGCCGGCGGCGGGCGCCCAGCCCGGCCTGCCTTCGCCCGCCGGGTTCGGGGCGGCCGCGCCCGCCTCCGAGACCGGACTGACGGGTCCCGGGCAGTCGAGCGTTCCCGGCCCCCGGGCCGGCTGGTCCGCGCCGCCGAACAGTGGCCAGTGGGGCGCTCCGACCGGTCCCGGGTCCGCCGCGACCGGGGCACCGGGCGGGCCGGGCGGATGGGCGCCCACCGAGCCGGCGCCGGAGCAGCCGTCCCGCGCCGGGTCACCGTTTCCGGGCGCGTCCCCCGGGCAGCCGAGCGCCGGACCGGGCCAGCCCGTGGGCCAGCCGATCTCCGGACCGGCGTACCCGGGTGGACAGGCCGGCTCAGGGGCGGCGTACCTGGGTGGGCAGCCGGTCTCCGGACCGGCGTACCCGGGTGGACAGGCCGGCTCAGGGGCGGCGTACCTGGGTGGGCAGCCGGTCTCCGGACCGGCATACCCGGGTGGGCAGCCGGTCTCCGCGCCCGCGTACCCGGGTGGGCCGGGCGGTTGGCCGGTCCCCGCGGCCGGGCCCGACCGGCGGCCTCGGCTGCCCGTGGTGGCGCTCGCGCTCGCCGCGGTGCTGGCCCTCGTCGCCGGGGTGCAGGCGTACCAGCTGCACCGGCTGGACGACCGGCTCGCCGCCAGCGACCGCCGGCTGGCCGAGGCGCAGCGCGCCGACGGCACCCGGCTGGACAGCCTCGACAAGCGCACGGAGGGGCTGGAGAAGCAGGTTGGCGCGGCGTTCAACCCCGAGGCCGTGGCGAGCGCCGTGCTGCCCAGCGTGTTCCGGGTCCGGGCCGGCCAGTTCACCGGTACGGCGTTCGCGATCGGCAAGCCGCCCGCCGGCGGCGGCACCACGCTGCTCACCAACTTCCACGTGGTGGAGTCGGTCTTCGACGGCGGCGGCCGGAAGGTCTTCCTGGAGCGGACCGACCAGCGCTTCGAGGCCACCATCGTCAAGGTCGACAAGGCCAAGGACATCGCCCAGCTGCGGACCACCGCCAAGTTCACCGGCCTGGTCGCCGCCGGCACGCCGGTCAAGTCCGGGCAGCAGATCGTCGTGGTCGGCGCCCCGCTGGGCCTGCAGGACAGCGTGACCACCGGTGTGGTGAGCGCGTTTCGTAAGGATGAGGACGGTTCCGGTCCGGTCATCCAGTTCGACGCGCCGATCAACCCCGGCAACTCGGGCGGCCCGGTGATCAACGGCTCGAAGGAGGTCGTCGGCATCGCCACCGCCAAGGCCCGGGACGCCGAGGGAATCGGTCTCGCCGTGCCGATCAGGACCGCCTGCGACACCTTCAAGCTCTGCTGACCGAACGACCGACCGAACGAATCGGCCGCCGCCCGGCCCACCGGCCGGCCGGCCTTGACTCCACCCCGCACCGTCGAACCTGTGGCGGCCGACGCCGTCGGCCCTCGACCCGCAGACCCCGGCCCTTCGGGGCCACCCCACGGGGGAACAGCAATCCGGAGGAAGAGATGTCCCAGCCACCCAACGGGCCGGAGGGCCACCGGCCGGCCTACCCGCCGCAGCCGCCGGCCGGCGGCGTCTACGGCACCCCGTACGGCGCCGGCCAGCCCGCACCCCAGCGGTACGGCCCGGCCCAGCCGGACCCGACCGTGCCCCAGCCCGCCCAGCCCGCCCAGCCCGCCCAGCCCGCGTCCGCCCCGCCGGTGCCCGGCCAGTACGCGCCGGGCTCCGCCCCGGTGTCGGGCCCGACGTACCCGCAGCCGTTCTCGGCGCCGCCGATGTCCGCCCCGCCGGTCTCCGGTCCGGACTTCGGTCAGCCGATGTCCGCCCCGCCCGGTTCGGTCCCGCCCTACGGCGCCCCCGCCGGGGGCGCCGGCAAGGGCCGCACCACGCTGATCCTCGCCGTCGTCGCGGGGCTGCTCTTCGTCCTCGGCGGCGTGATGACCGGCCTGTTCGTCACCAAGAACAACGAGCTGAACCGCACTGAGAAGAAGCTCTCCGCCCAGGTCAGCGAGCGGGACGGCACCATCGCGGCCAACAAGCAGGAGATGGAGAAGCTCAAGACCGACCTGCAGTCCGTGCGGGACAAGCTGGCCGACACCGAGCAGGACCTGACCGGCACCAAGAACGACCGGGACGAGCAGGCCCGGCAGAAGAAGGTCATCGCCACCTGCCTGGACAAGCTGACCCAGGCGATGGCGGCGGCGTCGGCCGGCAACCGGGCCGCCTTCGACAAGGCCAGCAAGGGCCTGGAAAAGGTCTGCGACGAGGCCGAGAACTACCTCTGACCCGCGACCCGGGGGTCGATCATGGCGGTGTGGCACCCGCCGAAAGGGGCGGATCGCCACGAACGAGGGGCCGCACCTCCATGATCGACCCTGGGAAGGGGGAGAGCCGGGGTCAGGTGGTCGTGGCGGGGCGGCGGGAGGGGAGGGCCGTCACGCCGGGTGGGGGGAGGCCGGCGGTCGAGGCCAGCAGGGCGCACCAGCCGAGCAGGTGCGCGCCCAGGTCGACGCCGAGCGGCGTCCAGGACGCGCGGATCTCGATGTCGCCGGCCGCGGGCGGCCCGGCCAGCTCCCCGAACCGGGTCGACAGGGTCTGGGTGACCGTGCCGCCGATCGCCCGGTGCCGGGCGTGCTGCGCGTCCAGCGCGTCGGTCAGCCACGTCCAGCCCACCCCGGGCAGCAGCGGGTCGGCGGCGAGATCCACCTCCAGCTCGGCGGTCACGTAGGTGACCAGCCGCAGGGTGCCCTGCCACGCCTCGTGCCCGGCCGGGTCGTGCAGCAGGATCAACCGCCCGGTGGCCACCTCGTCGCCGTCGCGCAGCACCCCGGCGGAGAGCGCGAACGCGTACGGGGCCAGCCGCTGGGGTGCCCCGACCTCCTCCAGCACGATCTCCGGCCGGGGGGTGACCGACCGCAGTCCGGCGACCGCGCGGGCGAAGGTTTCCGGGAGCGCGATCGGGGGGGCCATGCCGGCAGCCTATTCCGCCGCCCGCCCGGTCGTCCGGACGGCGCGCCGAGGGGCCCGTTCACGATCATCGGAGCGCGGGAGCGGCGACCGTCCGTGCGCCCGTACCCGCGTCGCGGGCCCCGTCACAAAAGGCGGCGGTGCCCGCTGGCCGCCCCCGGGGGCGTGGCACGATTGCCGCGATGACCACCGACACCACGGGCGCTGCCGCCCGAGACGGAGATCCCCGCCGCGGCGGGCCGGCCGACTCGCCCTTCGTCCGGGCCTGCCGCCGTGAGCCCGTCCCGCACACCCCGGTCTGGTTCATGCGCCAGGCCGGCCGGTCGCTGCCGGAGTACCGCGAGATCCGGGCCAACGTGGCGATGTTGGAGTCCTGCCGCCGCCCCGAGCTGGTCGCCGAGATCACCCTCCAGCCGGTCCGCCGGCACGGGGTGGACGCGGCGATCCTGTTCAGCGACATCGTGGTCCCGGTGGCCGCCGCCGGGGTCGACCTGGACATCGTGGCCGGCACCGGACCCGTGGTGGCCGAGCCGGTGCGCACCGCCGAGGACCTCGAACGGATCCGCCCGATCACCCGCGACGACGTGTCCTACGTGGACGAGGCGGTCCGGCTGCTCGTCGCGGAGCTGGGCGACACCCCGCTGATCGGGTTCGCCGGCGCCCCGTTCACCCTGGCCAGCTACCTGGTCGAGGGCGGCCCGTCGCGGACCCACGCCAAGACCAAGGCCCTGATGTACGGCGAGCCGGAACTCTGGCACGCCCTCTGCGGCCGGCTGGCCGAGGTGACCCTCGCCTTCCTCCGGGTGCAGGTCGACGCCGGGGTCTCCGCGGTGCAGCTCTTCGACTCGTGGGCCGGCGCGCTCTCCGAGGCCGACTACCGCCGCTACGTGCTGCCGCACTCGGCGGCGGTGCTCTCCGGGCTGGCCGACGCGGGCGTGCCGCGGATCCACTTCGGGGTGGGCACCGGCGAGCTGCTCGGCGCGATGGGCGAGGCCGGCACGGACGTGGTCGGCGTGGACTGGCGTACCCCGCTCGACGCCGCGACCCGCCGGATCGGCCCGGACAAGGCCGTCCAGGGCAACCTCGACCCGTGCCTGCTGCTCGCCCCCTGGCCGGTGGTGGAGGCGGAGGTGCGGCGGATCCTCGACCAGGGGCGGGCCGCCCCCGGTCACGTCTTCAACCTCGGCCACGGCGTGCTGCCGGAGACCGACCCCGACGTGCTGACCCGGGTGGTCGCGCTGGTGCACGACCTCTCCGCGCGGCCGGTCGAGCAGGGGAGATGACCGTGCGGCAACCGTGGCGGGTGGCGATCGTCGGTGGCGGGATCACCGGGCTGGCCGCCGCCGTCCGGTTGCGCGACCGCGCCCCCGCCGGCACCGAGATCACGGTGTACGAGCAGTCCGGCGCCCTCGGTGGCAAGCTGCGCACCGGCGAGCTGGCCGGGCAGGCCGTCGAGTTCGGCGCGGAGTCGTTCCTGATGCGCGACCCGGCCGGCGCGGAGTCCGCCGCCGTCAGCCTGGTCCGCCGGCTCGGGCTGGCCGACGCGATCGTCCACCCCACCGTCGGGCAGGCCGCCCTCGCCGTCGACGGCGAGCTGCGCCCGGTCCCGGGCGGCACGCTGGTCGGCGTACCGGGGGACCTGGCGAAGGTGGCGGCGGTGGCGACGCCCGCAGCGGACGCCGACCGCGACGGCGGCCGGCCGCTGCTCGGGCCGGACGAGGACGTGGCGGTCGGCGCGCTGGTCCGCGACCGCCTCGGCGACCAGGTGGTGGACCGGCTGGTCGACCCGATGCTCGGCGGCGTGTACGCCGGCCGGGCCGACGACCTCTCCCTGGCCACCGCCATGCCGGCGCTGGCCCGGGCGGCCCGGGTCGAGCACACCCTGGTCGGCGCGGTCCGGGCGGCCCAGGCCGCCGCGCCGCGCGCCCCCGGCGCGCCGGTCTTCGGCACCCTGGCCGGCGGGCTGAGCACCCTGGTCGAGGCGGCGGCGACCGCCAGCGGCGCGACCGTCCGGCGGGACGCGGCGGTGCGCGAGCTGCACCCGACGGCGACCGGCTGGCGGCTGGTCATCGGCCCCACCCGGGACCCGGAGCTGGTCGAGGCCGACGCGGTGGTGCTCGCGGTGCCGGCCCGCCCGGCCGCCCGGCTGCTCGCCGGCCCGGCGCCCGAGGTGGCCACGGCCGTCGGCGGGCTCGACTACGCCAGCGTCGCACTGGTCACCATGGCCCTGCCCGAGCCGGAGCTGCCCGAGCTCTCCGGGTTCCTGGTGCCGGCCACCGAGGGGCTGCTGATCAAGGCGTCCACCTTCTTCACCACCAAGTGGGGGCACCTGCGCCGGGCCGACGGGCTCGCCCTGGTCCGCGCCTCGGTCGGCCGGTACGGCGACGAGACGTCGCTGCAGCTGACCGACGACGACCTGGTCGCCACCGTGCACCGGGAGCTGTCCAAGGTGCTGGGCACCCCGCTGCCCACCCCGGTCGCCAGCCACGTGCAGCGGTGGGGCGGGGCCCTGCCGCAGTACGCCCCCGGCCACCTCGACCGGGTGGCCGCGGCCCGGACGGCGCTGCGCGCCGCCCACCCCACGCTGGTCCTGGCCGGCGCCGGCTACGACGGCGTCGGCATCCCGGTCTGCGTCCGCTCCGGCGAGACCGCGGCCGAGGAGATCATCACTGCCCTGGGAGGATCGGGTTCATGACCGAGCAGACCAACGCGGCCCGGCTCAAGGAGCTGAACGCCACCGTCCGCTACACGATGTGGTCGGTGTACCGGGCGACCAGCCCGCTCCCGTCGCTGCGCGAGAACGTCATCGACGAGGTCGAGGCCCTCTTCGAGGAGCTGGCCGGCAAGGACGTGACGGTCCGCGGCACGTACGACGTCGCCGGCCTGCGCGCCGACGCCGACCTGATGATCTGGTGGCACTCCTCGTCCAGCGACGCGCTGCAGGACGCCTACCTGCGGTTCCGGCGTACCACGCTGGGTCGGGCGCTCACCCCGGTCTGGTCGCAGATGGCGCTGCACCGGCCGGCGGAGTTCAACAAGAGCCACATCCCGGCGTTCCTCGCCAACGAGGAGCCCCGGGCCTACCTCTGCGTCTACCCGTTCGTCCGCTCCTACGAGTGGTACCTGCTGCCGGACGCCGAGCGGCGGGAGATGCTCGCCGAGCACGGCCGGCTGGCCCGCGGCTACCCGGACGTGCGGGCCAACACGGTCGCCTCGTTCGCCTTGGGCGACTACGAGTGGATGCTCGCCTTCGAGGCCGACGAGCTGCACCGGATGGTCGACCTGATGCGCGACCTGCGGGCCTCCGGCGCGCGGCGGCACGTCCGGGAGGAGATCCCCTTCTACACCGGCCGGCGCCGCTCGATCGCCGACATCGTCACCTGCCTGGTCTGACCCGGCCGATCAGCGCAACGGGCCCCGGAGGAATCTCCTCCGGGGCCCGTCGCCGTTGCGTCAGCGGACGTAGACGAGGCCGTCCGTGATGATCCGTGGGCGACCCGAGGTTCCGGCCACCACGATCTTCACGGTGTGTCGGCCACTACCGGTCCAACTCTTCGCCCAGACCACCTGGCGGAACTTGACGGTGCTGGAGTACAGGTCGACCGTGCTGACCTTCACGCCGTCGACGTAGATGTGCGCCTGCCCCGAGGTCGACGTCTTGGTGGCCACGAAGGAGACCGAGCGGCCGGTGAAGACCCAGCTCAGCGACGCCCCGCCGGCCGTCGCCGTCAGCGCCGAGCCACCCAGGTAGTTGCTGCTCGTGTAGGTGCCCCAGGTGCCCGTGCGGGTGGCCTTGGATTCCGGGATGAAGACCGGCGTCCAGCTTGCCGAGGAGGTGGCGGTGTTGCCGGACCAGTCCTGGGCCCGCATCGACCAGGTGGTGGTGACGCCCGGCTTGGTGGTGGTGCCGTACGCGCCGCTCGCCGCGAAGGTGCCGGTCGTCGGGGCGGTCAGCGCGACGGACCGGACGGCCACGTTGTCGGCCGAGCGCCAGTTCAGCGTCACCGGCACGACGGTGCTGCTCACCCCGCCGGTACGCAGGGAGAGCGTGGGCCCCTGCGGAAAGGTCGGCGCGGTGGTGTCCGCGACGATGGTCTGCGCGGGGGTCGCCGCGGTCCGGCCGAGCCGGTGCACGCCGCGTACCTGGACGGTGTGCGTGCCCTGGGCCAGCGTGAGCGCCGCCGAACGGGCCGTGCCGGCCGTGGTCGCCACGACCGCGCCGTCGACCAGCACCTCGAAGCGGGAGATCAGCGCGCTCGGCGTGCTCACCGCCCAGGAGGCGGTGGTCGTGGTCCCGGTGTAGTACGTGGTGCCGTTCTTCGTGCCGGTCAGCCCGGTCAGGGTCAGGCCGTAGACGCTGGCGGCCTTGTTGCGGAGGACCGAGAGCTGGCCGTAGAGCGCGTCGCCGGGGCACTCGGTGGCCACCGCGTCGCGGTGTCCGGAGATCCGGTTGAAGACCACCTGCTCGCCGAGGTCGTACTTGCCGTCCACGCCGGAGGTCAGGGTGACCTTGCCGAGCGGGTCGTTGCCGTACTGGCCGAGCTTGTACGCGGCGACGTGCGCGACGGCGTCCTGCACCACGGTGGGGATGCCGGTGCTGATGTAGGTGCCGAGCACGGCGATCGCGGCGTTGTCGGTGTTGAAGCCGTACGTGTGCGCCCCGGTCACCGGCTTGTCGATGCCGCCCTTGCGACCCTCGAAGACCACGCCGCACTTGTCGACCAGGAAGTTGTAGCCGATGTCGTTCCAGCCGTTGCTCTTGACGTGGTAGACCTCGATGCCGCGGACGATGGCCGCGGAGTCGGCGCAGCTGTAGTCGTTGGTGCCGGCGGTGTGGTGCACGAAGAACGCCTTCACCGTGGCCCCGTACGTCGGCGGTTCGGTGACGATCGACTCGTCGGCCTTCCACTCGGCGCGGGTGACCACCTTCGGCGTCGGGACCGGGTTCGCCGGGGCGGTGGCGGTGGGCGCCACGGTGGGCGCGGCGGTGGTGGGCGCCGGGGCCGACGTGGTGGTCGGCGCGGGCGCGGTGGTCGTCGCCGGCGGGGCGGTGGTCTCGGTCGGCGCCGGGGCTGTGGTCTCGGCCGGCGCGGTGGTGGTCGGGGGATCGGCCGGGTCGGTCGGCGCGGTCTCGGTGGGGGCCGGGTCGGTCGGGGTGGGCTCGAGCGCCCGCACCTCGGCGACCGGCTGGAGGCGCTCCGGCCGGAGCTGCCCGACGCCGGCGGCGCCCGCCTTGCGGCGCTTCGTCTGGCCCGGGTCGACCAACTCCAGGCGCAGCCCGGCGGGGAGCCGGTCGCTGGTGCCGCCGGCGGCGGCCGTGGCCCGCACCTCGACCCCGTCGGAGAGACCGACCCAGAGCGGGTCCGTGCTGCCGCGCGCCTTGCCGGCGGTCTTCTCGGCGCCGGGCTCCGGACCGAAGTGGTTGTCGAGTTCCAGCGGCCGCCAGCCGGACCACTTGCCGTCCACCGCGTGGGTGCGGACGTCGATCGTGCCCTTGAAGTCGACCTGGGGGTCCGTCCAGGTAACGCCGACCATGGCGAACCGCTCGGTGTCCCGCCTCGGGATCGTCACCTCGCGTCCGTTCGCGGCCGGGAAGGCCACCGTGTGCAGCGCCGCGGCGACCGGTCCGTCCCCGGCGCCCCACACGGCGAGGTCCTCGCCGTAGCCGGCAGCGGCCAGGCTCGCCGTGCCGGCCACGGCGGTGGCGACCATCGCGGCCGTGATGCCAGCCGTCCGGCGGTTCCAGCGGATCCCCGTCAATTTCACAGTTGAGTCCCTCCGAATGATCTCACTGGAGGGCTCAGCGTAATCAATGCCGTGGGCGTTACTCCGCCCGGTCGCGGCGGGCCACGACGGCGGCGTGGGGTCAGCCGTCGCGGCGCATCGGCGTGTGCGGAATGCCGTCCTCGACATAGTCGGCGCCGCTGACGGTGAAGCCGTGCCCGGCGTAGAAGCCGACCAGGTGCGTCTGCGCCTCCAGCACGCACGGCCGGTCGCCCACCAGGGCCAGCGCCTCGGTCATCAGTCGGCCGGCCAGGCCGCCGCCGCGGACCCCGGGCGCCACCACGACCCGGCCCATCCGCGCCACGCCGCCCGGGTCGGCCAGGATCCGCAGGTACGCCACGACGTCGCCGTCCCGGGTCAGCCACAGGTGCCGGGTGCCCGGCTCGACGTCCCGGCCGTCCAGTTCCGGGTACGGGCACGCCTGCTCCACCACGAAGACGTCGATGCGCAGCCGGAGCAGGTCGTGGAAGGTGCGGGCGTCCAGGTCGGCGAAGGCGGCGACCCGGACCTCAAGGAGCTGCGACGGCATCCCGCGATGGTAGGCCCTCACGGGGGAAGCCTCTCGGGGGTGGCGGCTCCCGCCCCTGGTGAGCGGTATCGGCAGGCCATCGCTCCCGCGGAAGACAACACTGCTGGGAGCGATATACCTGAGAGGCATATTTATTTATGACTCTCAGGTATATCGCTCGTCGGGCAACTGCCCGGCTGTGGGAGGGGACCACGGCCGGGCGACCCGGTCGGGCCGGACCCGTCGCTCAGGCGGGGCGGGCGCCGACCGCGTCGCGGATCTCGGCGCCCTCGGCGCCCTCCTCGGCCCGGGCGCAGTGCGCGCAGCAGAAGAAGCGGCCGGAGACCTCGACGCCGTGACCGACGATCTTGATCTGGCAGTGCTCGCAGATCGGCGCCATCTTGTGGATCGCGCACTCGAAGCAGTCGAAGCTGTGCACGTCCCCGCTCACCGTGCGCACCTCGAACGCCATCCAGTAGTCGTTACCGCAGACCTCGCAGGTAGCCATTCCAAAACCCCCCGATACGGACATGTCACACCAGCGTCGAGCACCGGACACATCCGGGCAACCGAAACCGGCGAACCTGATCCCGCTCGACGGCGAGTCGCTCCCGGCGTGTCGCGCGTTAGGCCTGGTGACAGCCTCGAACCCCGGAGGACCATGTGATCAAGCGCAACAAGCTCTTCGGCAACCAGACCCGGGTCACCTTCTGCCTGCCGCGGGACACCCCACCCGGCACGGTGAGCGTCGTCGGCTGCTTCAACGACTGGCAGCCCGGGCGGCACGAGCTGGTGACCCGCCGCGACGGCACCCGGACGGTGACCGTCCGGCTCGGCCCAGGGGAGTACCGCTTCCGCTACCTCGCCACCGGGGGCGTCTGGCTCGACGACGAGTCCGCCGACCAGGTGGACAACCAGGGCAGTCGGCTGCTGCTCTGACCGGCCGGCGGCGCCGCCGGAACGACGCCGGCCGGCCCGGTCAGCCCTGGTCGGGCTCCAGCCGGATGGAGAGCGAGTTCACGCAGTGCCGGGTGTCCTTCGGGGTGAAACCCTCGCCCTCGAAGACGTGCCCCAGGTGGCTGTCGCACCGGGCGCAGCGGATCTCCGTACGGAGCATGCCGAGGCTGCGGTCCGGGATCTCCTTCACCGCGCCGGGGATGGCGTCGTCGAAGCTCGGCCAGCCGCAGTGCGAGTCGAACTTGGCGTCGCTGCGGAACAGCTCCAGGCCGCAGGCCCGGCAGTGGTAGACGCCGGGGGCCTTGGTTTCGACGTACTCGCCGGTCCACGGCCGCTCGGTGCCGGCCTCGCGGAGCACGTGGAACTCCTCGGGGCTCAGCCGGACCCGCCACTCTTCCTCGGTACGGGGCAGTTCGCTCTTGTCAAGACTCACCGGTCAACGGTACGCCGGGCGTCGGTGCCATCGCATATGGTCGCGCAATGGGTGGCACCAAGGCAGCGGCCGCGGAGATCGAGGTGGCCGGGCACACCGTACGGCTGAGCAGCCCGGACCGGGTGATCTTCCCGCAGCGCGGGTTCACCAAGGCGGACGTCTTCGGCTACTACCTCTCGGTCGGCGACGGGATCATGCGGGCCCTGCGGGACCGCCCGACGACGCTCCAGCGCTTCCCGGAGGGCATCGAGGGGGAGATGTTCTTCCAGAAGCGGGTGCCGGCCCGGGGCGTACCGCCGTGGGTGCGGACCGCGGAGATCAGCTTCCCCAGCGGCCGGACGGCTGCGGAGCTCTGCCCGGCGGACCTCGCGCACGTCGCGTGGGCCGCGCAGATGGGCACCGTGGTGTTCCACCCGTGGCCGGTGCGCGCCGCCGACGTTGACCGCCCCGACGAGCTGCGGATCGACCTCGACCCGCAGCCCGGCACCGACTTCGCCGACGCGGTGACGGCCGCCGGTGAGCTGCGCGCGCTGCTGGACGAGCTGGGCGCCACCGGCTGGCCGAAGACCTCCGGCGGCCGGGGCGTCCACGTCTACCTGCGGATCCATCCGCGGTGGACGTTCACCGAGGTGCGCCGGGCCACCATCGCGCTGGCCCGCGAGCTGGAACGCCGCCGCCCGGAGCTGATCACCACCGCCTGGTGGAAGGAGCAGCGGGGCAGCCGGGTCTTCGTGGACTTCAACCAGATGGCCCGGGACCGGACGATCGCCTGCGCGTACTCGCTGCGGGCCAACGCCCGGGCCACCGTCTCCACCCCGGTCGACTGGGACGAGCTGCCCGAGGTCGACCCGGACGACTTCCACCTGGGGAGCGTGCCGGCCCGGCTCGCCGAGCGGGGCGACCCGCACTCCGGCATCGACGACGCCCCGTGGGACATCACCCCGCTGCTGGAGTGGGCCGAGCGGGACGCCGCCGCCGGCCAGGGCGACCTGCCCTACCCGCCGGACCACCCGAAGATGCCCGGCGAGCCCAAGCGGGTGCAGCCCTCCAAGGACCGCGACCGACCCCGGGACTGACCCCCACCGTCGCCCCGGTAACGATCATGTAACGGGCGCGAACCTTTCCCGCGCCCCGACTGGTCTTCCTGGTCGTCGGCCCGTCGGGGGCCCGGGGAGGCGTCGGATGAACCTGGTGTGGAGGCGGGCCGTCGAGGCGCGCGGGCTGCTGCTCGCCGCCGCGGTCGCGGCCCTGGTCGCGGTCGCGCTGGTCACCGGTCTCTCCGACTACAACCGCCGGGCGGTCGCCGCCGGGCAACGGGCGCTCCTTCAGGCGGCGCCCGCCGAGGAGCGCAGCCTGCTGGTGAGCGGGTCGGGCGGCGGGGACACCGCCGCGTACGCCGACCGGGACCGGGCGGTACGCGCCCAGTTCACCGACGGCCTGGGCGGGGTGCCGGTCACCATCGCCACGGCCCGCTACGGCACCGGGCGGGAGCTGACCGGCGACCTCGGCGCGGCCCGGGTCGGCGACGACCCGCTCTTCGCCAACCTCACCACCCTCGGCGACCTGGCCGGGCACGCCGAGCTGACCGCCGGCGCGTGGCCCACCCCGGGTGCCACCCCGCTGCAGGTCACCCTGCCGGAGAAGGTCGCCGGCCAGCTCGGGCTGCGCCCCGGCGACCGGGTGCCGCTCTTCGACCGCAGCGCCGAGCGGGCCGGCGAGGTGGTGCTCGCCGGCACCTGGCGACCCCGCGATCCGGCCGAGGCGTACTGGCGGCTGGCCCCCGGCGTCGGCGACAGCGGGACCGGCGCGGTCACCTCGTACGGGCCGTTCGCCCTCGACCCGGCCGACTTCGCCCGCACCTTCCCCGGCTCCAGCTCGGCTTCCTGGCTGGTCGCGCCGGATCTCGCCGTGGTCGAGCCCAGCCGGTTGACCTCGGTCAAGCAGGCCGTCGCCGCGATCTCGGCGCAGCTGCCGGAGGCCACCGGTCTCGGCTCGTCCGCGCAGAGCGTCACCACCATGGACCGGCTGATCGACCGGCTCGGCCGGGCCGACCTGGTCGGCCGCTCCGCCCTGCTCACCCCGCTGCTGCTGATCGTGGTCCTCGGCGGGTACGCGCTGGTGCTGGTCGCCGCGCTGCTCAACGAGGACCGGCGGGCGCAGACCGCGCTGCTGCGCGCCCGGGGCGCGGCCCGCGGCCAGCTCGCCGGCCTCGCCGTACGCGAGGCGACGCTGGTGGTGGCGCCGGCCGTGCTGCTCGCGCCGGCGCTGGCCGGCGAGGCGCTGCGGCGGCTCGGCGCCGGCACGGCGGATCCCCGGCTGACCGACGGCGGCGCCGGCCCGGTCTGGGCGGTGGCGGTCGCCGCCGCGGTCGGCTGCCTGCTCGCCATCGTGCTGCCGGCGCTGCGCCGGGCCGGCACGTACGTCGCCGACATGGCGGCCCGCTCCCGCCCCACCCGGGGCGCCGCCGTGCAGCGGGCCGGCGTCGACCTCGCCCTGGTGGCGCTCGCCGTGCTCGCCTGGACCCAGCTGCGGCAGTACTCCTCGCCCCTCACCGGCGCCGGCGGGGGGCTCGGCATCGACCCGCTGCTGGCCGCCGCGCCGACCCTCGGCGTGCTGGCCGGGGCGGTCGTCGCGCTGCGGCTGCTGCCCCCGGCGACCCGGTTCGCCGAGCGGTTCGTCGACCGGCGGCCCTGGACGGCGACCATGTTCGGGATGTGGCAGGCGGGCCGGCGCCCGCACGCCGGTCCGGTGCTCCTGCTCGCCCTGGCCGTGGGTGGCAGCACCCTCGCCTGGTCGCTGGTGGCCTCCTGGGAAGGGTCGCAGCGCGACCAGGCCCAGCACCGCGTCGGCGCCGACCTGCGGCTGGTCGAACGCAGCGGCGTCGCCCCGGCCGACCGGGTCGCCGGGCTGACCGCGGTGCCGGGGGTGGACCGGGTGCTGCCGGCCTGGCGGGACGACGTCCGGGTCGGCCGGGACGACCTGCCGGCGACCGTGGTGAGCCTGGACGCGGCCGACGCCGGCGCGCTCCGGCTGGACGACGCCGCCGGCGGGGCGTCCGCCACCGAACTGCTCGGCCGGCTGATCCGGGGCCGCGGCGCGCCGGCCGGGACCATCCTGCCGGCTACCGCGCGGCAGCTCACCGGCGTCCTCCGCACCCCGGTCAAGTCGTTCGCGAATCCGCGGGTGGAGGTGACGGCGCTGCTCACCACCGACGGTGGTAGGGCGTGGCGGCTGCCGTTGGCGACCGGGTGGGGCGACGGCCGGCCGGTGTCCTTCGCCGTGCGGCTGCCCGACACCGGTGGCACCCCGCTGCGCCTCGCCGGGTTCGAGGCCGACGGGGGCGAGGCGACCGGCGGCAGCTACCGGCTGCGCGTCGACGAGCTCGGACTGATCGACGCCGCGGGCGCCCGACTGCCGCTGGCGCTGACCGGCGGGTGGAACCTCGCCGACAACGGCCAGGGACCGATCGGGCCGGCCCTGGTCGAAGGCGGAACCGTCGACGCCACGTTCCGGGTGGTGATCCCCGAGGGCGGCCGGTTCGCCGATCCGCCGTCGTCCCGGTTCGTCGTGGTGCCGGGCGGCGACAACACGCCCGCGCCGGCGCTGCTGACCCCCCGGACCCGGGCCGCGCTGAACGTCCGCACCGGCGACACGGTGACCCTCGCGCTGGCCGGCGTGACCCTGCCGGTCAGGGTGGTCGGCGAGGTCGAGGCCGTCCCCGCGACCGCCGACAGCGGCGGCGGGGTGCTGGTCGACCTGCCCGCGGCGACCGACTGGCTGCTCCGCCAGGAGGGCACGGTCCGGCCGGTGCCCGAGTGGTGGCTGAGCACCGACGCGGCCGGGCACGCCGGGGCGGCGGCCGCGCTCGCGGGGCTGCCCGGGGTGACCCTGCTCGACCGGCGCGCCGTCGTCGCCGAGGCGGCCCGGGATCCGTACTGGCTGGGGGCGCGGACCGGGCTGCTCGCGGCCGCGCTCGGTTCGGTGCTGCTGGCCCTGGTCGGCCTGGCGGTCGACGTCTGGGCCACCGCCCGGCACCGGCTGGGGGAGTTCGCCGTCCTGCACACGTTGGGCGCCGCGCCCCGGTTGCTGGCCCGGGCGCTCCTGGCCGAGCAGGCCTTCCTGGCCGGCATTGGGGTCGGCGTCGGGCTGCTGGTGGGCGCCGGTGTCGCGGCGACGATGGTGCCCCTGGTGATCCTCACCCCGGCCGCCGGCCGGCCGGTGCCCGACGCCGCCTTCCTGCTGCCCTGGACACCGATCGGGCTGACCGCGCTCGGGCTGCTGGTGGCGGCCCTCGCCTTCAGCGCCGTCATCACCACCGGCATCCGGCAGCGGGTGGCCGCCCGGCAGCTGCGGCTCGGGGGAGAGCGATGAGCGAGCGGATCATCCAGCTCAGTGGGACGGGGACTCGTCGCGACGGCGAGCGAAGCGAGGCGGCGCGATGAGTTTCCTCGAGGTGGTTCGGCGGGTCCGCGCCTACGGCGGGCACTTCCTGCTGCTCGCCGTGCTGACCCTGGTCACCGCGCTGCTGATCACGGCGGTGCCCCGGGTCGCCGACCGGCTGACCGGGCAGGGGCTGCGGGAGCACGTCGCCGGGCAGCCGGTGGCCCGCCGGGACCTGCTCTACACCACGGCGGAGGCGCCGATGCGGGGGACGACCCGGTCGGTGGCCACCCTCCAGGCCGGCGAGCTGGACGCGCTCCAGCAGCGGATGCCCCCGGCCGTGCGGCACTCGATCGGCGAGCGGTGGTACGCGGCCCGGACCGGGTTCACCCGGCTCACCGGGCCGGATTTGACCTCCGACAAGGGACTGATCGACCTCAGCCTGCGCAGCCTGGGCGGGGTCCGGGAGGCGGCCGGCCTGGTCGAGGGGCGGTGGCCGGAGGCGGGCGTGACCGACGACGGCGCCGTCGAGCTGGCCCTCGCCGAGACGGTCGCCGGCCCGCTCGGGCTGCGTGCCGGCAGCCGGCTGCGGCTGTCCGTCCTCGACGCCGACGGCAAACCGCTGAGGGCGAAGCAGATCACGCTGGTCGGCGTGTTCCGGCCGACCGACCGGAGCGACGGGATCTGGGACGCCCTCCCGTCGATGCTGCGGCTCGCCGCGCCCGAGGGGGACGGCGAGCCGTTCCTGACCGTCGGGGTGACCGCCGACGCCGGCTTCGACGCGATGGCCGCGGCCGGCTGGCCGGTCGGCTTCGCCTGGCGTTACCGGATCTCGCCCGACCGGATCACCCCAGGGCAGCTCGGCGAGCTGATCGACGGGCTGTCCACCCTGGACCGGACCCGCCCCGCCGGGATCACCCTCACCCAGGGCGTGGACATCCCGCTGCGGCGGTTCGCCGAGTCGCTCGCCGCCGCGCGTACGCTGCTCGCCGTCATCGCCGCCGGGCTGCTCGCCACCCTGGCCGGCCTGACCGTGCTCGCCGCCCGGCTGGCGGCGCGCCGACGCCGGGCCGAGTATGTGCTGCTGCGCGCCCGGGGCGGCTCGACCGGCGCGGTGCTGCGCCGCGGACTGGCCGAGTCGGCGCTGGTCCTGCCCGTCGCGGCCGGCGCCGGCTGGCTGCTCGGCGGCCTCCTGCCCGGCGGCGGCTCGCAGCTGCGCTGGGTGCTGCTCGCCGCCGCGCTGGCGACGCTCGCGCTGCCGGCCGCCGCGCTGACCGGGCAGCGGTCGTCCGGCCGGGCCGACCTGATCGGCGCCCGGTCCACCGCGGTCCGGCTCACCGTCGAGGCGAGCCTGCTCGGCGTGGCCGTGCTCGGGGCGTTCCTGCTGCGCCGCCGGGGGCTGACCCTCGGCGGGTCGGTGGACCCGCTGCTGGTGTCCGTGCCGGTGCTGGTGGCGGTCGCCGCGGCGCTGCTCGCGCTGCGCGCGTACCCGTGGCCGCTGCGGCTGCTCAGCCGGGCGGCCGCCCGGGCCCGGGGCAGCGTCGCCTTCCTCGGCACGGCGCGGGCCGGCCGGGCCGCCGCGACCGCGCCGCTGGTGGTGGTCGTGCTGGCGATCGCGACGGCCGTGTTCTGCGGGGTGGTGGCGGCCGGCATCGAGGCCGGCCGGGACCGGGCCGCCTCCCGCGCCGTCCCCGGGGACGTGCTGGTCGACGGGGAGCGGTTCGCCCCGGACACCGCCGCGGCGCTGGCCGGGCTGCCCGGGGTGCGGGCGGTCGCCCCGCTGCTGGTGGAGTCGGCCCAGCGCCCGTACGCCGACGCCGCCGGCCGGTTCGGCGGGGTCGGGGAGACCCAGGTGCTGCTGGTCGACGGCGCCACCTTCGCGGAGGTGGGCCGCCGCGCCGGCGTCGCGGTGCCCGACGTCCTCCGTACCAGCGGTGACGGCTCGACGCCGCTGCCGGCGCTGGTCTCCCCGGCGCTGGCGGCGGACCTCGCCGACGCGGGGCTCGCCGACGCCGCGGGCCGGCGGCCGGCCTGGCTCGACGTCCAGGGCAACCGGCTGCCGGTGCGGATGGCCCGGACCGTCGGGGAGTTCCCGCTGGTCGACCGGAACATCGAACGTTTCGTGGTGCTGCCCTGGCCGACGCTGCCGGCGCACGCCCCGCATCCGCTGGTGCCCACCGGTTTCGTGCTGGCCGGCGACGGCATCGACGCGGCGGCGGTGAGCCGGGTGGTGGACGAGGGGCAGCGCCGCTACCAGCGCGGCGGGGTGGTCACCGGCGGGGAGCGGCCCCTCGCGCCGGAGGTGCGCACCTGGTCGGCCGTGCGGGCGGAGCTCGGCGGCAGCGGGGTGAATGGGCTGCTCGTCTTCGGTTTCGCCATCGGCGCGGCCGGCGGCGCCGGGCTGGGCCTGCTCGCGCTGGCGTTCGCGGTGCTGGCCGGGGCCCGTGGTCGCGGTCAGGTGCTGTCCCGGCTGCGCACCATGGGGCTGTCCCGGCGGCAGTGGCGGGGGCTGCTGCTGGTCGAGCTGACCCCGCTGGTGCTGGTCTCGGTGCTCACCGGCGCGCTGGTCGGTGCGTTGCTGCCCCTGCTGTTGACCCCCGTCCTCGGCCTGCCCGCGTTCACCGGGGGCGCGGCGGTGCGGGTGCGTTTCGACCCCGGTCTGGTCGCCGGCGTGCTCGGGCTGGCCGTGCTGGCCCTCGGCTTCGCGGTCGCCGTCGAGGCCCTGAACAACCGTCGGATGCGCCTCGGTGAGGTGCTCCGGCTCGGAGAGGAGAGCTGAGATGACAGCCACCGCCGAGGCGTCCGCGGTGCCGGACCTGGCCGCCCTGCAACTGCGGGCCGCGCAGCGCGCGGCCGAGCGGGCCGGCGGCCAGGACCGGCTGCGCGGGCACATCGTCTGTGACGGCCTGGTCCGGATCTTCAAGACCGAGGGGGTGGAGGTGGTCGCCCTGCAGGGGCTCGACCTGGTCATCGACCGGGGCGAGCTGGTCGCGATCGTCGGCGCCTCCGGCTCGGGCAAGTCCACCCTGCTGAACATCCTCTCCGGGCTGGACACCCCCACCGCCGGCATCGCCCGGGTCGCCGAGTACGACCTGCTCGCCCTCTCCCACCGGCGTCGGCTCAGCTACCGGCGGAAGATGGTCGGCTTCGTCTGGCAGCAGACCGGGCGCAACCTGCTGCCGTACCTGACCGCGGTGGAGAACGTGGAGCTGCCGATGAAGCTGGCCGGTGGGCGGGCCCGGCGGGCCCGCCGGGAGCGGGCCCGGGAGCTGCTCGACCTGGTCGGGGTCGGCTACTGCGCGGCCCGGCGGCCGGGCCAGATGAGCGGCGGCGAGCAGCAGCGCTGCGCGGTCGCGGTGGCGGTGGCCAACGACCCGGAGGTGCTCTTCGCCGACGAGCCGACCGGCGAGCTGGACGAAGCGACCGGCGCGGAGGTCTTCGCCGCGTTGCGGACGATCAACGCCGAGCTGGGCGTGACCATCGTGGTGGTCACCCACGACCACGCGGTGGCCAGCCAGGTCCGCCGGACCGTCGCGATCCGCGACGGCCGGACCGCCTCCGAGGTACGCCGCACCGCCCGGATCGCCGCGGACGGCAGCACCGAGCTGGTCAGCGAGGAGTACGCGGTGCTTGACCGGACCGGTCGGATGCAGCTCCCGGCGTCCTTCGTCGACGCGCTGGCCCTGCGCGACCGGGTCCGGCTCAACCTGGAACCCGACCACGTCGAGGTGCGGCCCGGCGACCGGGCGCACGCCGAACGGAGTGAGGCATGACCGAGCAGCTGTCCGCGACGTCGGCGGGCGCGACCACCACCGCGGTGGTCCGGGTCGACGGGGTGAGCCGCACCTTCGGCCGGGGCGAGCACGCGGTGCACGCCGTGCGGGACGTCTCGTTCTGCGCCGGGCGGGGTGAGCTGGTCGCGGTGCGGGGCCGCTCCGGCGCCGGCAAGACCACGCTGCTCAACCTGGTCGGCGGGCTGGACCGGCCGGACTCGGGCCGGGTGCGGGTGGCCGGGCACGACGTGACGGCCGCCGGTGAGCGGGAGCTGCTGCGGCTGCGCCGGGGGACGATCGGTTTCGTGTTCCAGACCTTCGGGCTGGTGCCGATCCTGTCCGCGGCGGAGAACGTCGGGGTGCCGCTGCGGCTGGCCCGGGTGCCGGCGGCCGAGCGGGAGCAGCGGGTCGCGGTGCTGCTGGAGCTGGTCGGTCTCGGCGGGCACGCCGCGCAGCGCCCGTACGAGCTGTCGGGCGGGCAGCAGCAGCGGGTGGCGGTGGCCCGGGCCCTGGCGAACGAGCCGGACCTGTTGATCGCCGACGAGCCGACCGGTCAGCTCGACTCGGAGACCGGGCGGTCCATCATGGACCTGCTGCGGGCGGTGGTGCACGCCCGCGGCATGACCGCGCTGGTGGCCACCCACGACCCGGCGCTGATCGAACTGGCCGACCGGACCCTGACCCTGCGCGACGGCCGCCTGGTCGACGACTGACGGCCGCCACCGAGGTGGTGCTGTCCCGGTGCGGGCACGCCGGGCGGCCGGTGCCCTCGGCACCGCCTACGAAGCTGATGTCGTGAATGGATCGGTGAGGCTGTCGCGGCGGCCCCGCCCGGCCTCGGGTGAGTCAGCTGCGACATCAGCCTCGTAGCGTCTCCCCGTACAGGTCGCCGCGGTCGCCGCGCCGAGTTGCCCGGTGCCGGCGGACCTGTCGAGCGGCGAGTCCGCGGAGGGGCGGCCACGGCGCGGCGGTGTCGGTGCGCGTGCCGGGATCAGGCGCGGCAGCGGCGGCGGTGGTAGGCGGCGGTCACCGCGAGCAGCAGCGGCCCCCAGAGCAGCAGCGGGGCGTAGCAGGCCACCAGCAGCGCGAAGCCGGCCGGGGTGAGGCTCAGGTCGTTGCCGTGGACGAGGACGCCCCAGGCCGCGTACCCCCAGATCAGGGTGACCGCGACGGCGCCGGCGGTGGCCGCCGTCACCGCGAACGGCGGCGGCACCCGCCGGCCGCCGACCACGGGCAGCCAGCGGGGGAGAACCTCGCCCCACGGCCGGACCAGGCCGAGCGCGAGCAGGGCGAGCGCCTCGGAGACCAGGCTCAGCGAGACGATGTAGACGCTCTCCCACCCGTGCGGGCGGATCGGCGCGCCGTGCTCGGACGCGCCGAGCGGCACGCCGGCGACCAGGGCGATCCGCCACAGCCCGGAAGGCAGGGTGACCAGCGGGACCAGGTGGGCGACGCGGACCGCCCAGGCGGGCGCGGGCCGCCCGTCCAGGGGGTGGCGGACGGAGCTGGTCGGCGTGGCGGTTCGCATGGCGGTTCCCCGTTTCCTCGGCTGCCTCCCCAGCCTGGTCGCGGGCGGACCGGCGACCATCCCGAGCGGCGGGGAGCCAGCTCCCCGGGATGGGGGAGGGCCGCCCGGGCGGGTCAGAGCGCCAGCTTCATCCCCTCGTGGCTGGCCACGAAGCCCAGGTTGCGGTAGAAGCGGTGCGCGTCGGCTCGGGTCTTGTCCGTGGTGAGCTGCACCAGCGCGCAGCCGCGCTGCCGGGCCTGGTCGATGGCCCAGGCCATCATCTCCCGGCCGAGCCCCCGGCCCCGCAGGTCCGACCGGACCCGCACCGACTCGATCAGCGACCGCTCCGCGCCGTGCCGGCCCAGCCCCGGGATGTACGTGATCTGCATGCAGCCGACCAGCTCGCCGCCGGCGTCCGCGACGACCAGGTGGTTGCGCGGGTCGGCGTCGATGTCGGCGAACGCCTTCTCGTACGCGTCGTCGACCTCGGTGAAGTCGCGGGCCTTGCCCAGCACGTCGTCGGCGAGCAGGGCGATGATGGCGGGCAGGTCGGCCCGGACGGCGTCCCGGAAGATCACGTCGGTCATGCCGGCAGCCTGACACAGCGACACCGGGCGATGCGCAGGCGTCGGTTGCCCGCACCGGGCAGCATGTGCGCCATGGAGCTCCTGCTGCTGCCGTTCCGGTTGATCTACCGGGGCCTGGTCTGGTTCGCCAACTCGCCCCGGACGCTCATCACGTCGTATCTGGTGATGATCGTGGTGGCCGGGATCATCTACAGCCACGTGGAGCACAAGAGCGGCGTCGATTCCGTCTGGTGGGCCGTGGTCACGGCCTCCACCGTCGGGTACGGCGACATCTCGCCGACCAGCTGGCAGGGGCGGACCCTCGCCGCGCTGCTCATCTCCACCATGGTGCTGCTGGTGATCCCGCTGATCACCGCGCACTTCGCCAGCCGGCTGATCGTCGACGACGACGCCTTCGAACACGACGAGCAGGAGGAGCTCAAGGCCGACGTACGCCGGATGCGGGCCCTGCTGGAGGAGCTGGCCGCCCGGCAGGGGATCTCCGTGCCGGAGCCGGAGCGCCGCGAGCCGGTCAACGCGCCGGGCAGCGAAGTCCCTCTCTGGGAACGGTCAGCGAGATCAGGTAGGCGTCGACGGCGGCGGTGACGCAGGCGGTCTGCGGGTACGCGGTGTGCCCCTCGCCCTCCCAGGTCAGCACCCGGCCGACGCCGAGCATCGAGGCCAGCGCGGCGGTCTGCTCGTAGGGCGTGGCCGGGTCGCCGGTGGTGCCGACCACCACGATCGGCGGCGCACCCACCGCCTTGCCGGTCGGGTACGGGTCCCGCCCGCCGGGCCACTCCACGCAGCCCACCATGCCCACCGCCAGGGCCGGACCGAAGAGCGGGTACTTCTCCCGCCACTGCGACTGGAGCTGACGGATCTGCTCCCGGGTCGGCTTCTCGGTCTCGTCGGCGCAGTTCACCGCGAGGTTGGCGTCGAAGAGGTTGGAGTAGTGCCCGTCGTCCTCGCGGCCCGCGTACGCGTCGGCGAGCTTGAACACCCCGGCCGGGTCGCCGCCCTGGAGCTGGTCGATCGCCCGGGCCAGCTCCTGCCACCCCGACTCGGTGTACAGCGAGGAGATCACCGCGTAGAAGACCCAGCCCGCGGTGGCCTCCCGCCCGTCGCCGCCCCGGACCGGGGAGACCTTCGCCTTGTCGATGGCGGCGGTGACCGCGCCCCGGGCGTCCGGGGCGATCGGGCAGCGGCCGGCGTTCGCGGTACACCACCGGGCGAAGTTGCCGAACGCCCGCTCGAAGCCTTTCGCCTGGCTCTCCGACCCGGCGATCAGCTGCTGCTGCGGGTCCACCGCGCCGTCGAGCACCAGGGCCCGGACCCGGTCCGGGTAGAGCTGGGCGTAGGTCGCGCCGAGCAGGGTGCCGTACGAGTAGCCGAGGTAGGTGAGCTTGTCGTCGCCGACCGCCGCCCGGACCGCGTCCATGTCCCGGGCCGCCTGCTCGGTGCCGTAGAGCGGGAGCTGGTCGCCGTACCGGTCGCCGCAGCGCTGCCCGATCCGCTTGTTGAGGTTGACGAAGCCGTCGAACGCGGCCTGGCTCTCGGGGTCGGGGTCGTAGCCGAAGCTGGCGTCCAGGTCGGCGTCGGAGATGCACTTGACCGGGCTGGACCGGGCCACCCCGCGCGGGTCGAAGCCGACGATGTCGAAGCGGTCGGTCACCGTGGCCGGCAGCCCGCCGAACGCGGAGCCGAAGGAGAGGTAGACGGCGGTGTCCACACCGGACGCGCCGGGGCCGCCCGGGTTGACCACCAGCGACCCGATCCGGTCGTGCTGCCGGTTCGACCGGATCCGCAGCAGCGCGATCTCGAAGGTCTCCCCGGCGCCGGGCCCGGCGGTCGCGCCGGTCGTGGCGCCGCTGCCCCAGTTGCGCGGCACGGCGATCCGGGCACACTCGTAGCGCATCCCTGAGGCGCCCCGGCCGACCAGCTCGTCGGCCACCTCGGGGCAGGCCCGCCAGGTCGGCGCGCTGCCGGGGGCGGCCGCCTCGCCCTGGCTCTCGGTCCGTGGGGCGAACGCCGGCAGCGTGCAGCCGGCGGTGACCACCACCGCCGCGGCGAACCCGGCCAGGGTCAGCCGGACCCGTCGGATCCGGTCGGAGAAGCGGGTCACGTGGGAGCCTTCCGTGATCGTGTCGACGGCCAGGCTACGCCGGGCCCGGTGCGCTGCCGACGGTCGCCGCCGGATCCCCGCGCAGCACCTGGTCCACGTCGTAGCGGACCGGGCGCTCCAGCTGGTCGTACCGGCAGGAGCGGGGATCGCGGTCGGGCCGCCAGCGGACGAACTGCGCGGTGTGCCGCAGCCGGTCGCCCTCCATCGCGTCGTAGCCGACCTCGACCACCAGCTCCGGGCGCAGCGGCTCCCACTCGAGGTTCTTGGTGCCGGTCCACCGGCTCACCCCGCCGGGGATGCGCTGGCCCCGCTCGTGGTCGCCGTGCACCCACGGGTGGTCGGCGGCCACGTCCCGGTACGGCTCCAGCTCGGTGAGCAGCTCCTTGCGTCGGGCCGCGGTGAACGAGGAGCTGACCCCGATGTGGTGCAGCACGCCCGCGTCGTCGTAGAGGCCGAGCAGCAGCGAGCCGACCACCGGGCCGGACTTGTGCCAGCGGAAGCCGGCCACCACCGCGTCCGCGGTGCGGGCGTGCTTGACCTTGAACATCAGCCGCTTGCCCGGCTCGTACGGCAGGTCGGCCGGCTTGACGATCAGGCCGTCCAGCCCGGCGCCCTCGAAGACGTCGAACCAGCGGCGGGCCGTCTCCGGGTCGGTGGTCACCTGGGTGACGTGCACCGGCGGGCGGACCTTGGCCAGCGCCTGCTCCAGCCGGGCCCGGCGCTGCGGATAGGGCTGGTCGAGCAGCGCCTCGTCGTCGATGGCCAGCAGGTCGAAGGCGACGAAGTCGGCCGGGGTGGTCTCGGCGAGCAGCTTGACCCGGGAGGCCGCCGGGTGGATGCGCTGGGCGAGCAGCTCGAAGTCGAGCCGGGGCTGGCCGCCCGGCCCGTCCCGGCGGATCACGATCAGCTCGCCGTCGACCGCGCACCGCTCCGGCAGCTGCGCGCGCGCCTGCTCGACCACCTCTGGGAAGTAGCGGGTCATCGTCTTGCCACCGCGGCTGGCCAGCTCGACGGAGTCACCGTCGCGGAAGATGATGCAGCGGAACCCGTCCCACTTCGGCTCGTACGTCATGCCCGGGGCGGTGGGGAGCTGGGGCACGCTCTTGGCCAGCATCGGCTCGACCGGGGGATTGATCGGCAGGTCCACGGCGACCAGTCAATCAGACGGGGCCGACAGCCGTGAGGCAGATCACCGCTGGTGCGGGGCGGCGTGTCCCCGCTCCGGCCCGTTCGTCACCCGCGGGCGGATGATGAAACCGCAGGTCAGAGCTACCTTCGCCGGGTGCGGGAGTGGGTGTGCGGCTGCTGCGGACGCTGGCGGGTCAGCGTGGAGCTGATCCGGGGGCGGTACCGCTACCGGCTGGCGCACCGCTACCGGCCCGAGTTCGGCGGCGGCGCGAACGTCGTCGGCGAGGTCTCCTCGGTGGCCGAGCTGGAGGAGCTGCTGCGCCGGCACGCCCCGGTCGGCCTGGCCGACCTGCACGAGGCCGCCTGAGTCCCCGCGTCCGCTGGATCCCGCCGCCGGTGGCCGACCGGCTCAGGCGTCGCTGCGCGCGGGGCTGACCAGCGCCTTCTCCAACACGGCCAGCCGGATGCCGTGCGGGTCCGGCCGGTGCGCCACGACCCGGTAGCCGTGCCGCTCGTACAGCCGCAGGTTCTCCGCGCTCTCCGCGCCGGTGAACAGGGCGCACCGGTCCGCCCGCCCCGCGCAGGCCACCTCGATCGCGCCGAGCAGCCGCCCGCCGACGCCCCGGCCCTGCTGGTCGGGGGCCACCGACAGCCGACCGACGTGCGCGGTGCCGTCATCCAGTTGGGCCCGCACCGAGCCGACCAGCCGGTGCCCGGCCCGGGCGACCAGCACCGTCGCGGGGCCGGCCAGTGCGGCGCGTACCTCGTCCAGGGTCTCGGTCAGCGGCGGGAGGAACGCGTCGCCGTAGCGCTGCGCCTCGACCAGATACGCGGCGCGCTGCACGGTGAGGATCTCGCCGGCGTCCGCGACGCCGGCCGGGGCGATGGTCACCTGCGAGGTCACCCGCCCAGCCCACCACAGCCGCCCGCGACCGCGCCGGCCGGCCCACCCGCGCCGGCCGTACGCTGGCGGGATCCGACTCGACCGTGGGGGTGCGTACCGTGCCGGAGCTGACCTACCCGGACGTGGGCGCCACCCGCGAGGGGCCGCTGCCGCCCGGCTGGCGGCACGTCCAGCACCGGGTCCCGCTGCCCGCGGGGTCGTTCGCCGCCGCCGGCGCGGCGGTCCTCGGCTGGCGGCTGCACCGCGCGGCCGGCATCCGGATCGATGCCGACGCGCCGCGGGCCGCCCCCGGGGTCCGGGTCGTCTCCCGCCTGGGCGTCGGACCGCTGCGGCTCGCCGCGCCCTGCGCGGTGGTCTGGGCCGCCGACGACGAGCGGCGGGCCGGCTTCGGGTACGGCACGCTGCCCGGTCACCCGGCGCGCGGCGAGGAGGCCTTCGTGGTCACCCGGGACTCCTCCGGCGCGGTCTGGTTCGAGGTCCGCGCGTTCAGCCGCCCGGACCGCTGGTTCATGCGCGCCGCCGGCCCGCTCGGCCGGGCCTTCCAGCGCGGGTACGCCTGGTGGCTCGGCCGTACCCTCCGCCGGCTCTGCACCCGTCCCTGACCCGATCCGTCCGCCGGGGACGCGGAGGGGGTCAGAAGCGGGCGAAGGAGCGGATCGGGGCGCGCGGGCCGTAGCGCGGGGCGTGCACGCCGCTCGCCTCCAGCAGCAGGCAGACCCGCCCCCGGTGGCCGCGGAACGGCTCCAGCAGCGCCAGCATCCGGGCGTCGTCCCCGCGCGGCTCGCCCGCGAGGGCCCAGGCGACGGTGTTCGGGATGTGGTAGTCGCCGACGCTGACCGCGTCCGGGTCGCCGTACGCGATCCGCACCACCTCGGCGGTGGTCCACGGGCCGATGCCCAGGATCGCGGTCAGCCGGCGGGTGGCCTCCTCGGCGTCCGCGCAGCGCTCCAGGCGGTCGGCGGCGGCGGCCGCGCGGCGCAGCGTCTCGGCCCGCCGCTGCTCCACCCCGAACGGGTGGAAGACCCAGTACGGGGCGGCGGCCACCGCGGCCGGCTCCGGGGGCAGCAGCAGCGGCTGCAGGGGCCCCGGCGCGGGTTCGCGGAAGTGCCGCACGGTGGCCGCGTACGCCCGGTAGGCCTCCTTGCCGGTGACCTTCTGCTCGAAGACGGCCCGCAGCAGCCGGGGGAAGACCTGGCCGGTGGCGGGCATCCGCAGCCCGCCGTGCTGGGCGGCCAGCCGGGCCACCACCGGGTGCGCGGCGGCGAGGTCGGCGAAGCCGGTGAGGTCGTCGCGGAGCCCGGCCACCGCGTCCGCCCGGTCGACCACCCAGCCGGCGCCCGGCCCGTACCCCTCGGCGACCAGCTCGTCGGCCGTCTGCCGCAGCGTGAGGGTGGCCGGCCCGTCCGGGGTGCGGGTGGCCCACCAGAAGGTGCCGGCGGCGATCCGGGCGCACGGGTCGTACGGGCTGAAGGTGAGCGCCCGGACCGAGGCGGCCAGTCGGTAGCCGGCCGGTGGGCGCAGCGTCCGGCGGGCGGCGGGTCCGGAAGGAGTCACCCGGACACTCTGCCAGGTCGACCGAGGTGCGCTGCCTGCGGCTCGTCGATTCATGGGCGAATGAGATCGGCCGATCCGGTACCGGCCCCTCAACCGGAAGGTCCTACTTGTCGAACGTGAAATATCGGTCCGGTGGTCAAATGCGACGTAGCCGGCGGTGTGCTGCCGTTCAGGAGGTGAACAGCTCGTGCTCCCGAGATGAATCCGTTGCTAACCCTTCGGTCTGTCGTTGCCCGGGATGGGTTCTCCTCAGCATTCCCACGCCCTTTGTGCCGGTGTGGTGAGAGGAATTCCGGAAGCGACCAACGGGGATGTAATGAGAAGGGCGATCAGCGGCATGACGATCGTCGAGGCGATGCGGCTCGGCCTGCCCGTCGTCAGCACCGACTGTCCCGTGGGTCCGCGCGAGATCATCGACGACGGCGAGGACGGTCTGCTCGTTCCGAGCGACGACCTCGACGCGTACGCCGTCGCGCTGCGGACGCGGATGCGGAACGACGACCTGCGCGCCCGGATGGCCAAGATGGCGCTGGCCAACTCCGCCCGCTTCGATCCAGCCCACCTGGCTGCCCAGTTCGCCGACGACTGCGCGGAGGTGCTGGCCGTCCGGCGCGGCGAGACGCCCCGGCACCGCCGGACGGGACGACGCGGGACGCCGAGGAGGGGGCTGACCCGGTCGATGCTGGCCCGGGGCGGCGAGCTGTTCCGGGAGCCGGATCTGGTCCGGACGCTGGCCGATCCGCTGCTGCGCGGGATCGCGGGCAACGACCTCCCCCGGCGGGCGAGTGTGGGCGCGCTCGTGCGGCTGGCCCGGATCCGGCGGGCTCGGGCAACCAGCACCCGGCTGCAGCAGGCGATCCGGCGGCGGGTCTCGGGCCCGGCCGACGTTCCGGCCGCGGACTGCCGGGTGCTGCCCCATCTCGGACTGCGCTGGTCGGTCGACGCGGCGGCATGCTCTCCCGGCGCGTGGGTCGTGCTGCGCAACACCCGCGAGGTCGTCCAGGTGTCCCTCGGCCCGTCGAACGACGGCCTCCGGCACGTCGGCACGCTCGACGCCGACGCGCTTTCGGAGGGCCGGTGGAACGTCTATCTGGCGGACGGGAAGGGGGCCCGGCGCCGGGTGCGGCCGCAGCGGCTCGACAGCCGGGTCCTCACCGACTGCCCGGACGACGGCCTCGCCGGGGAGCGGTCCGGGGTGCGGGCGCACGTGCCCTACCGCACCACGGACGGCTTCCTGGCGGTGCGCAGCTGGGTGCGCGCCGCGCACGCGGAGGTGCGCCGGATCGTCCTCGACGGCGAGACCGTCACGATCGCGTTCAGCTGGTACGGGCCGGGGACCCCGGACGGCGCCGTGCTCCGTCGCCGGCCGGGCGAGCTGGAATACGCCATCGCCGAACTGTCCCATCCCGACACGCCCGCGCGCCTCGCGCACCTGCTCGCGCGCCGGGACCGGCACGTCTTCTGTCTCAACGACGCCTTCTCCACGGAGGAGGACCTGGCCGCCCAGCTGTCGATCCTCACGCCCTTCCTGGACACCTACTTCCCGGTGGCCAGTCCCTGGGAGAAGGGCTGACCACACGTCCGCGGCAGAGCGGCGCCGGCCCTGACCGGGCCGGCGCCGCGCCGGGACGCGGGGCGCTGCCGGTACGCCGGCGTCCAGGTTCACGACGGTGGCCGGCCGCGCCCTCCCCGGCTGCGACCGGCCACCGTGTCCGTGCGGTGCGGGATCAGTACGAGTACCCCGAGCTGCCGCCGTCGGAGCTGCCCGAGTCACCGGACGCGGGCGGGGCGACCGCCTTCGGCGTGCCGGTGGGCAGGCAGGTCAGGTTCTTCTTGCCGTTCGGGTCGACCACGAACCAGGTGCCGCCGACGCCCTGGCCCTTCCACTGGCCGGGCTTCTTGTCGCCGATGTAGCGGTAGACCGGCCAGCCGCCGATGGTGATCTGCCGGGTGCCGTCCTGCCGGGTGACGGTGCCGACCTTGTCGTCGGAGACGCCCTGAAGCTGCGGGTTGCCGTCGGTCAGCGCCGGCGGCCAGACCTGCGCGCACTTGTCCACGCAGTTCGACGACGGCGGGTCGGCGGAGTCCTTGTCGAAGCGGTAGAGGATCCAGCCGTCCTGGTCCATCACGACGTTGCCCATCCGGGGCACCTTCTTGCCGACCAGCTGGTCGGTGAGCCGGACGTCCGCCGGGGGCGCCTGCTCGGGGGCGGGGGCGTCCGCGGTCGCGGAGGCCTCCGGTTCGGCCGCCGCGGTGGGTTCGGCCGCGGCGACGGCGACCGGCTCGGCCGCGCTCGAGTTCGCCCCGTCGTAACCCGCGGGAGCGCAGGCCGTTAGTGCGACCATCGCGCTCGCGACGATGACGGTCGTCCGCTTCAGGTGTGCCACGTGCCCTCCTCATTCTTGGCAGTTCACCGGGTAGTACGGGTGGTTCGCTGTCAAGGTTGAAGAGGAAAGGGTGCTCCATTTCACAGTGGATCGATTGAACCGTTCCGCTCGCGCGTGCGTGGGGGAGCACGTCGGGTCCGTCGCGCGGGCACGCCGAAGCGGCGCCGGGCGATGTCGCCGCCCGGCGCCGCTGACGTGGCGGGTCAGAGGTCGGCCACCGTCACCAGCGGGCTGGCGATCCCGTTGACGTCGACGGACTGCACCTGGATCTTCGCGATGTCGTCGCGCACCGCCGAGGTGGACGCGGTCAGCTCCAGCGGGAGCTGGTTGGTGCTGGTCCCGTACCCGCCCCCCGGCACCGACCAGGTCGAGACCACCTCGCTGGTGGCGTTCTTTCTGATGATCACCAGCCGGCAGGTGCGCGGCCCCGGCAGCTTGGTCAGCCGGACGAACACCTGCGTGCCGTACTCCTTGGCGTTGAGGAACATCGTCGTCTCCACGCCGGTGCCCGGGTCGGTGGCGTCGTGCTGCTCACCATCAACCGGGTCCGGGCCTCCGAACCCATCACCGGAGTTCGTCGGCTCGGGCGACGGTGGGCCGGTGACGGGGGTGGTCAGGGTCGGCTCGGCCTGCGGGATCCGGTCGTCGTCCCCGCTGCCCGCGAAGCCGGCGATGCCGACGCCGCTCAGTCCGCCGAAGACCACCACGGCCGCCGCCGTGGCGAGAAGCTGCCGGAACCGGGTACGCCGGCGGTGCTGCCGCACCGCCACCAGCGTCCGGTCCAGCAGGGCCGGGTCGGTCTGGGTCTGCTCCAGCGCGGTCATCGTCTCGCCGTCGATGCCGGCGAGCAACCCCACCACGGGGACCATGGTCTCCAGCTCCGCGGCGCACGCCCAACAGGTGGCGAGGTGCTCCTCGAACCGTTCGGCGTCCTGCTGGTCGAGCACGCCGAGCGCGTACGCGGCCACGTCCATGTGGTCTGCCCGGCTCATTCCGTCACCCCCCGTTCCTGCAGAGCCGTGCGCAGCGCGCGCAGCGCGTAGTAGACGCGCGACTTGGCGGTGCCGAGCGGAAGGCCCAGCTCCTCGGCCGCCTCCGGCACCGTACGGCCCCGGAAGTACGTCGCCACCAGGATCTCCCGGTGCGACTGGCTCAGGGTACGCAGCGCGTCGGCGACCGTCATCGTGCGCAGCACCCGGTCCGTGCTGTCCGCCTCGGCGAACGCGGTCAGGTCCCGGTCGTACGTCTCCGCCGGGCGGGCCTGCTCGCTGCGATGCTCGTCGATGGCGATCCGCCGGGCCACGGTGACCAGCCAGGGGCGCAGCGACCCCTGCCCGTGGGTGCCGAGCCGGTGCGCGTTGCGCCAGGCCCGCAGCAGCGTCTCCTGGACGATGTCCTCGGCCCGCTGCCGGTCACCGCCGGTCAGCCGCATCACGAACATCAGCAGCGGACCGGCGTGCTCCGCGTAGAGCAGCCGGATCAACTGGTCGGAATGACTGGCCTCAGGGGACGCCGCCTGGTGGCGCCCGGGCGCCGGTCGCGGCGTCACCGGGTCATTCTGGCGATCGGCGGGGTGTGCGTCGACCCCGCGGCCCGCCTTCGACGCACGCGACTGTGGCTGCGCCCGGGCGAACATCCACTCAGGCCTCGCCACCTCGCCGTGCCAGCCGGCCGCCACCGCATGCATGCAGACCTCCGGGTGTCCAGTGACATCAGCCGGCCCCCCACGGGCATGGCCGCCCGTGGATACGGAGTGACCCGCCCAGCGGATCAACGGCGCACGGAAAAAATTCCGGGCGGGGGTGGGGTGGAGGCGGTAGCGTCCGCGTCGCGCACCACGCTGGCGCCGCCGGCGAACCGGTCCAGCTCCTCGCCGGCCAGCACCCGGCCGGGGAACCAGTCGCCGGCCGCCCGCCGGGTCAGCTCCGGCACCGGTGGCTCGACCCGGCCGGCCACCAGCACCAGGTTGCCGTAGCGCCGCCCGCGCAGCACGGCCGCGTCGCCGACCAGGCAGGCCCGGGGCAGCACCGAGCGGACCGTGGCGACCTGGGCGCGGGCGTGCCGCAGCGGCGGCCCGTCGGCGATGTTGGCCAGGTACCAGCCGTCCGGCCGGAGCACCCGGGCCACCTCGGCGGCGTACTCCACCGAGGTCAGGTGGGCCGGGGTGCGGGCGCCGGCGAAGACGTCCGCGACCACCACGTCGTAGCTGGCGTCCCGACTGGCGGTCAGGGTGGCCCGGGCGTCGGCCACCCGGACCCGCAGCCGCGGATCGGTGGGCCAGGGCAGCGCCCGCCGGACCAGCTCCACCAGGGCACCGTCCACCTCGGACACCCGCTGGGCAGAGCCGGGCCGGGTCGCGGTGACGTACCGGGGCAGGGTCAGCGCGCCGCCGCCGAGGTGCAGCACCCGCAGCGGGGCGCCGGCCGGGGCGACCAGGTCCAGCGCGGCGGCCAGCCGCCGGACGTACTCGAACTCCAGGTGGGTCGGGTCGGTGAGGTCCACGTGGGACTGCGGGGCGCCGTCGAGGAGCAACGTCCAGGAGCCCGGCCGGTCCGGGTCCGGCACCAGCTCGGCCTGCCCGGTGTCGACCTGCTCGACCACCCGGTCGGCGTCGCGTCGGCGGCCCATCAGCGCCGGATCCCGCCGGCCGCCGCGATCAGCACCCGGTGCAGCAGCCGGGCGTCGCCGAGCAGCCCGCGCAGCCGGCGCTCCAGCCCGGCGATGGGGACGAGGTTCTGCGGGGCGCGCGGGTCCTTGTACGGGGTGGAGGCGAACCGGGGCAGGGTGACCAGGGAGAGGTCGGCCAGGCCGATCGCCTCGGCCGGGGTCAGCTCCGCCGAGCACTCCATCCGCACGATGCCGGCCCACGGCGCGCCAGCGGCCACCGGCAGTCGCAGGTACCACGAGTAGCCGCCCCAGGCGGTGCCGAGCCGGAACACCGGGGAGCGCTGGCCGGGGGCGAGCCCGGTCACCACCGCGGTCAGCCGGGCGTCCAGGTACTGGCTGTGCTGGGTCTTGATGTACCCCAGGGTGCGCGGCAGCTGCCGGCGGCTGCGCAGCGGGCCGTCCACCACCAGCAGGTCGCCGTCGACCCGGGCGGCGTCGGAGACCGCCACCTCCAGCGCGGTCAGCGGGCCCTGCACCGCCGCCGGGAGCTTGCTCAGCTCACCGGTGCCGCCGACCCGGTGCACCGGGTAGTGGATCCGGCCGGCCACCACGTCCTGGGCGGACGGACTCGCGGTGAAGAGACCCCGGCCGACCCGGGCGCCGGCCAGCTCCGCCGCGCCGCGTTCCAGGTCGCAGCGGACCACCCCGGCCGCGTACGAGGCGGCGATGCCGGGGAACGATCCGCCGTCGTCCTCGGCCGTCCAGACGCTGGCGTCGATCCGGCGCACGCCGTCGACGAGCAGCACCACGTCCGGGGCGGGCACGTCCCGCCGGGCCCCGATCGCCCGCCAGTCCGTCGCCGGCAGCTCCACGTCCGGGTCGACCTGGGCGCTGCTCGGCGCCGCCGGGCCGCCGGCCGACGCCTCGAACGAGGCGCCGTACGCCGGGTCCCACGCGTCGACGAAGAACCGGGCCTCGCTCACAGGGCCGCCCTTTCGTTCGCGACTGCGGGGCTCCGCTGCGCTGCACTCCTCGCGCTCACAGGGCCGCCCTTTCGTTCGCGACTGCGGGGCTCCGCTGCGCTGCACTCCTCGCGCTCACAGGGCCGCCCTTTCGTTCGCGACTGCGGGGCTCCGCTGCGCTGCACTCCTCGCGCTCACAGGGCCGCCCTTTCGTTCGCGACTGCGGGGCTCCGCTGCGCTGCACTCCTCGCGCTCACAGGCCGGTCCGTTCGATGCGGGCGGTGCGGGCGTCCTTGCGGACCTCGTAGCGGACCGGGATCCGCTCCGCGAGGGCCGGCACGTGGGTGACCACGCCGACCATCCGGTCGCCGCGGGCGGCCAGGCTCTCCAGGGTCGCCGCGACGGTGTCCAGGGTGGCCGCGTCGAGCGTGCCGAAGCCCTCGTCGAGGACGATCGACTCCAGGCTCGCCGCGGTGGTGGACATCCCGGCCAGCTGCTCGGAGAGCGCCAGGGCCAGCGCCAGCGAGGCCTGGAACGTCTCCCCGCCGGAGAGGGTGCGCACGCCCCGGCGCAGCCCGGCGTCGTGATGGTCGACCACGAAGAACTCGCCCTTGTCGTGCACCAGGTCGTACTGGCCGCCGGAGAGCTCGCGCAGGATCCGCGACGCGCCGTCGACCAGCAGGTCCAACGCCTCGGCCAGCAGCCAGCGCTCGAAGTTGTTGGCCCGCAGGTGCCCGGCCAGGGCCCGGGCGACCCGGGCCTCCCGCTCGTGGCCGGCCCGCTGCTCGCGCAGCTCGGCGGCCTGCTCGCGCCGCTCGACCAGCCGGCGCAGCTCGGCCTCGGCGCGCTCCACCGCCACCGCGGCGGCCCGGCCCGGGTCGTCGGCGACGGCCAGGCCGGCGGCGGTGAAGAGGGCGGCGATCCGCTCCTCGACCTCGGTCGCCGCCGCCTGGGCCGCGGCGACCGAGTCGACCAGCCCGGTGCGGTCCGCCCGCCGCCGGTCGGCCTCGCCGCCGGCCCACCCGGCCAGGGTGGCCCAGGCGGCGGCCACGTCGTCGCGGTCGGCGGCCGGCGGGCCGAATCGGGCGAGCCGGTCCCGGGCCGTGTCGAAGTCGCGCCACGCCCGGCGCAGCCGCTCCTCGGCACCGTCCAGCGCGCCCCGGGCCCGCCGGGCGGCGTCCCGTCCGGCGCGGACCGCGGTCGCCGCCTCCTCCAGCGCCCGGCGCAGCCGGGCGTGCTCGTCCAGGGCCGCCCGCAGCGCGGCCGGCGCGGCGGCGTCGGCGAGCTGGTCGTCCAGCTCGGCCAGCCGGGCCCGCAGCTGGTCGTGCTGCGCGCGGGCGCGCAGCAGCACCCGGTCCAGGTCGCGGGCCGCGGCGTCGCGCTCCTGCACCGCCCGCTTCGCGGCCTCGCTGGCGGCCCGGGCCGCCTTCCCCGCGGCGGTGGCCCGGGCCACCGCCGACCCCGCCGGCACCGCCGGCACCCGGGGCACCACCTGCTCGCAGACCGGGCAGGGCGCCCCGTCGACCAGGTGGGCCCGGAGCGCCACGGCCTGGTCGGTGGCCTTCGCCTCCTCGTGCGCCCGGAACGCCGCCTCCAGCTCCGTGTCCGCCCGCTCGGCCGCGGCCCGCGCCTCCGCGAGGGCCTGCGCGGCCGCGTCGTGTTCGGCCTGCGCCCCGGTCACCGCGGCCCGGACCGTCTCCGCCTCGGCGGTCAGCCGGTCCCGGTCGGCGTGCGCCTTCAGCAGCAGGCGCAGCGCGCTCTCGTCGCCGGCCGCGGCCAGCTCGCCGCGGAGCTTCTCCTCCCGCTCCTCGGCGAGGGCCACGGCGGCACCCGCCTCGTCGGCCGCGGCCCGCGCCGTGGTCACCGCGCGGGCCAGTTCGGCGATCCCGTCCGGCGCCCGCACCGCTGCCAGCACGGCCAGCTCCGCGTCGAGCGCGGCCAGCGCCGCCGCCACCTCCCGCGCCGTGCCCCGGGCCCGTTCCAGCTCCGGTACGGCCACCGCCACCGCCCCGGCCAGCTCCCGCGCCCGGTCGACCTGCGCCTGCGCCCCGGCCACCGTCTCGTCGTCGACGGCGGCGAGCCCGGCGAGCATCCGGTCCACGGCCTCCAGCTTCGCCTCGGCCTGCCCGGCGCGTTCGGTGGCCCGCTTCTGCACCGCCTCGTAGACGCCGAGGCCGAGCAGGTTGACCAGGATCTGCTGCCGGGTGGCGGGCTTGGCGTGCAGGAAGTCGGCGAACTGTCCCTGCGGCAGCACCACGCAGGAGGTGAACTGCTCGTACGGCAGCCCGACCGCCTCCAGCACCGCCTCCTCCATCTCGGCGGGGGTGCCGGCGACCACCTCGCCGAGGTCGTCCGGGCTCAGCCCGGTGTCGAGCTTGGTCACGTCGAAGCCGGCGGGCATGAGCTGCAATCCGGCGTTGGCGGTCTTGACCGCGCCCCGGCCGTCCCGGCGGACCACCCGGGTGGCGACGTACCGGTCGCCGGCGGACTCGAAGACCAGCCGGACCCGGGCCTCGGTGGCCGACGGGGCGAGCGCGTTGGTCAGGCCCCGGGCGCCGCCCCACCGGGGCACGGTGCCGTAGAGGGCGAAGCAGATCGCGTCGAGCACCGTGGACTTGCCGGAGCCGGTCGGCCCGACCAGGGCGAAGAAGTCGGCGTCGGTGAAGTCGACGGTGGTCTCCTCGCGGAAGACCGTGAAGCCCGCCATGTCCAGCCGGATCGGGCGCATCAGCGGTCGACCTGCTTCCTACTGTTGCTCATGGGCGAGCGGTTCGGATGGTTCGCTCTCCGCTCGGTGGTGGCCGAGCTGGAGTCCTGGACCGGCAGTCTGGTCCGGTGGCGATCGGTCCTATCCTGCAGGATCTGCCTCACGGCGCGGTGCGGGGTGTGCAGGGCGATGTCGGCGTCGCCTGCTCGTTGCAGGATGTTGATCGCGGCGTTCACGTCGGCCTGCCACACCACCCTGCACAGGGTGCAGTGAAGCCGGTCCCCGCTGCGTCGGCCGAGCCGGCCGCAGCGGTGACAGGCTTGTGAGGTGTAGGCGGCGTTGACGTGCACGAGCGCAGAACCTCTGCGCTCCGACACGTTCGCCAGCGCCTCGGCGGTGACACCTCTGGTCCACCCGGCAAGACGCCGATTTACGTTCTTACCGAGCCTCTTGCGCCCGGCGAAGCGTTTGGTGAGGTCTTCGGCGACCACGGTGGCGGCCTTGTCGACGACGCGGTGCACGGCGGTGAAGATCTCCGTGCGCACCCGCGCACGGTGCCGAGCGGCTTGCCGGTCCCGCTTGGCCGTCCCGAGGTTGTTCACCCTGATCCGGCGCGCCTTCGCATGATCACCACACAGGGCGGCGGTGTTCGCTATCGACCGCAGCTTGGCCCGACGCCGGTTACGTTCCGTCAACCGGTCCGACTCGCTGGTCAGCAGCTCACCGAGGCGGCCGCCGTGGGAGTCGGTCAGGGCTTCGGTGTAGCCCTTGTCGACACCGATCGTCGCATCGCCGCAGGGCCGCAGCGACGACCGCATCTGCGACGCGTCGATCTGATAGTGCACCTCAACCCGCCCGCCGCGCAGGATCAGCCGCAACGTGCCCGTCGGGGCCACCGTCGTGGACAGCGGGATTCTGACCATCTTGCGCCGTTCGAGGCCCGGGACCGCCAGCCACAATTGGCCGCGCGCGTTGGTGACGGTGTTGTGCTGGTCGGCGCGCACCACGATCTGATCGTGCGTGCGGTTGCGGCCACGCTTCCAATGCTTACGCATCTGCCGAGCCAGAAACGGATCCTCAGCCCACTGGTTGGCCTTCAACGCAGTGAACATTCGCTTGCGCTCGACCGGATCGCTGGTGCGCTGGGTGATCGCACGACGAACCTCGACCTTCGCCGCCGCCAGGTTCGCTCCGATGTCGGCCATGGCGTCGCGGACGGTTTCCTTCCACGCGTTCGCCAACACACCGAACCGCGTGTGCGTGCCGTCGGCCAACCACCGGTCCCGCACCTGCCGGCACGTCAGCCCGGACCCGACACCGGCGATTGACCCGTAACGCTGCCACACCTCACTGCGAACCCGACCCAACCGGCGAGCCTGCTCCAGCAACGCGGCGTGCTTACCCGCGTTCAGGCGCGTCGAGTAAGCGATCCGCGTGACCTTCACCGCTCGCCCCCCACGGTCAGATCCGCCCCTTTCGCGTTCCTTCACGTAGCGTCGCAACCCACACAGCCGACGTCAAAGGCGTGCACGACCGCCAGCAGTTCCTCAAAGCAGAGAATGCCGACAACTAGTCACACCTCCTCGAGGAGCTCGTCGAAGAGCTCCTGGACGCCCTCGTCGGCGTGCCCGCGGCTGCCCAGGTAGTCGGCGAAGAGCTCGCGCGGCGACCGGCCGGCCCGCTGGGCGGTGCGGGTGCCGCTGCCGGGCGCCGGGACCAGCTCCGGGTCGATCCGGATCTCCAACGCGCGGGGGAGCAGCTCCTGCACCTCCTCGCGCAGCCCGGCGCGGGGCTGCTCGCGGACGTAGACCCGCAGCCAGCCCTCCGGCGCCTCGACCTCGGCGAGCTGGGCCAGGGTGCCCCGCACGGTGCGCAGCGGGATGGCACCGGGGACGGGCACCTCCCGGATCTGGGCGGCGGTCCGGGCGGTCACCTCGACGATCGTCACCGAGCCGACGTTCTCCTGCTCGCCGAAGTCGACGGCGAGGGGGCTGCCGCTGTAGCGCACCGGGCAGGGGCCGATGACCCGCTGGGAGCGGTGCAGGTGGCCGAGCGCCACGTAGTGCGCGGTGCCCGGGAAGACGGTGGCCGGCACGGCGTAGCCGAGGACGGTGTGCGCGTCCCGCTCGCCGCCGCCGGTGCTCGCCCCGACCACGGTCAGGTGGGCGGTGACCAGGTGCACCCGGTCGGGCTCGGTGAAGCCCTCGGTGAGCCGGGCGAGGACCCGGCCGAGGTGGTCGGCGTACGTCTGGTTGGCCTCGGCGGCGGTCAGCTCGTACATCTCCACCGCGCGGACCGCGTACCGCTGGGACAGGAAGGGCAGCGCGGCGAGCTGCCAGCGCTCGCCGTCGGCGGTGACGCCGTCGATGATGTGCTCGGCCGGATTGTCCCGGACGCCGCCGCGCAGGGTGATGCCGGCGGCCTCGGCCCAGGGGCGCAGCGCGTCCAGGGCCTGCCCGTTGTCGTGGTTGCCGCCGATCGCCACCACGTCCGCGCCGGTGCGCCGCAGCGCGGTCAGCGCCCGGGTCACCAGCCGGGTCGCCTCCGGGGTGGGCGCCGCGGTGTCGTACAGGTCGCCGGCCACGATGACCAGGTCGGGGCGCTCGGCCCGGGCGATCTCGATCACCTGGGCCAGCACCTGCTTGTGCTCCTCGGCCCGGGACTGCCCCTTGAGCACCTTGCCGACGTGCCAGTCGGAAGTGTGCAGGATCTTCATGGCTGGATCACCTCAGAACGGGATGTCGTCGTCGGTGGTGGCGCCGGAGCCGACCACGGCGAACGGGTCGGCCGACTGGGTGATCGAGCGCAGCGTCTCCGACGGGGCCCGGCCGGCCTCGGAGACCCGGGTCGCCCAGGCCGGGAAGGGGAACTCCAGGCAGAGCGGGACCGGGATGTCCGGCTGGTTGACGAACATGGTGCCCGGCTTGGCCAGCAGGGCCCGCTGCCGCTGGGCCGGCGGGAGGAAGCCGTACTCGGGGCGGGATGCCTCGGCCGGGTCGAGCCGGCCGACCACCCGGATCGCCGAGTTGGTGACGATCCGCCGCTCCACCTCGCTCGCTGTCTGCTGCGCGCCGACCAGGATCACGCCGAGTGAGCGGCCCCGCTCGGCGATGTCCAGCAGCACCTCCTTGATCGGGGAGGAGCCCTCGCGGGGGGCGTACTTGTTGAGCTCGTCGAGGACGACGAAGAGCAGCGGCTTGGCGGTGCCGGCCTTCTCCTTGCGCTCGAACTCGCTCTTGAGCGTCACGCCGACCACGAAACGCTGGGCCCGGTCGGGGAGGTTGTGCAGGTCGACGACGGTGACCTGGGCGCTCTCGGCGGTGTTGATCGAGTGCGGGCGGCGGGTCGCCAGGTCGCCCCGGATCAGCCGGCCCAGGTCCTTCTTGCTGCCGATCAGCCGGCGGGCGAACGCGTTGACGGTGCCGAGCCCGACCGCGCTGCCCGCCCACTCGGACCGGGTCTCGTCGTCGTTGAGCTGCTCGACGATGTGGTCGACCAGGTCCGCGTACGAGCCCAGCCGGACCCCGTCCAGGCTGACCCCGCCGTCGGCGGGCTGGGCGTACCGGGCCAGGTGGGCGGCGACCGAGTGGACCACCATCGTGTACTGCTGGCGCTCGTCGTCGGCGTCGGCGAAGACGTACGGCAGCAGCCGGTCCGCGCAGAACTCGGTGAGCGTCCAGTAGAAGCTGTCCACCCCGGTGAGCCGGCTGCTCACGTCCGGCGTGCCGGAGGAGTCGCCGACCCGGGGCGGGGCGTACACCCGCACGTCGGGGAAGGCGCCCGCGTCCAGCCCGAGCTTCGCGTACCCGGCCCGGGTGGCGTCGTCGAGCCGGGTGTTGGGGTGGTCGAGGAATAGCAGGTCCTCGCCCTTGACGTTGAAGATCAGCGCCTTGGCGTTGACCGCGTCGCCGCCGAGCACCCCGGAGCGGAAGACCGAATAGAGCAGGAAGGTCGCGAAGCTGGTCTTGGTGGCCACCCCGGAGATGCCGGAGATGGAGACGTGCGCGCCCCGGGTGCCGTCGAGGAAGTCGGCGTTGAGGTAGACCGGCACGCCGTCGCGGCCCATGCCCATCGGGATGCGCCGTTCCATCCGGTCGAAGTGCAGCGCCCGGGCCCGGGCGTCACCCTCGGCCCGGTGCACCACCGCGCCCGGGGTGGGCGGCACGTAGAACTCGGGGTCGATCCGGGTGGTGGTGATCTCCGCGGCCTCCTGCACCTGGGCCGGCAGCGTCCCGTCGGCGATGGCGAAGACGTCGGAGTCGAACTGCGCGCCCTCGTGCCGGGCGCGGACCTGGGTGACCACGCCGGCGATGGTCACCGGTTCCCGGTCGGGCAGCTCGCGGCGGGTGACCACCACGTCGTCGAGCTGGAGGTAGCTGCCGGGGGCGACGGCGGTCCAGAACGTCAGCGGGGTGGCGTCGGCGGTGCCGAGCACCCGGCCGACCCCGTCGCCGGGGCCGTCGAGCAGGTCGTCGGTCATCGGCGGACTCCGGTCAGCTGGTCGTCTCGGTCGCGGGGCACGAGGAGCATCCTGCCCGAGGGATGCGACAGGTTGCCACGCGACGCGGCGGACGCCACCCGAGGTCCTCCGTGCCCCTCGCACAACGGGGTCGACCAACCACACCGCGTGTCGGGGTGGCGCGATTCCCGCCCCGGCCGGGCATGATCCGCGAGATCCTGCAGGGACCGGGGGAAGCGGGGAGCGGACGTGGGATCGAGACGGGGCCGGATGGTGGCGCTGCTCGTCCTCGCCGGGCTGCCGCCGGTGGTCGAGGAGGCGGCGCTGGTCGTCGTCGGGCTGCACGCCGCCCGGGGACTCGCCCCGCAGGTCACCGCCGTCTGGCCGTACGACTCGTACCACGACCTGCGCTGGCTGCTGGTCTACCACGACTCGTGGCTCACGTTCGTGCTCGGGCTGCTCGGCGTCACGGTGGCCCGAGGGCTGCTCTCCGCCGGGCTGACCGCGCTGGCCTGGCCGGCCGGTACGCCGCGCCCCGCCTGGGGTTGGCTGGTGCGGCGCAACCTGGAGGTCGCGGCGCTGGCCGCGGTGGTGATCTCGCCCTGGGCCGCGCTCTCCGTCGCCTTCTCCGCGGTCGCGCTCTCCTGGTACCTGTTCGCCTCGCTGGGCCCGATGCTGGTGCTCGCCCCCTTCCTCGTCCGGGCCGGGGTGGTTGCCGGCTGGTGGCGGGGGCTGCCGACGATCGAGCTGTTCGGCTGGTCGGCGCTGAACTTCGTGCTGCTGACCCTGGCCGGCGCGCTGATCTCCACCACCCCCGGCTGGGGGACCGTCGGGGTCGCCGGCCTGGCCGGCGTGGCCAACGGGCTGCTCTGGCAACGGACCGTGGCCGCCGCGGCGCTGCCGGCCCGGATCCGCTGGCGACGGGCGCCGGTCGCCCCGATCGCCATCGCCCTCACCATGGCGGGCGCGGTCTGGGCCCCGTCGCTGATCGGGATCGCCGCCCCCGGGCCGGGGATGTGGCGCCCGCCGGTCCTCACCGAACGGCTGCCCGACCGGGTCAACCATGCGGTGATCGTCCTCGACGGGCACGACTCGAACTGGGACGGGGAACCACCCGCCGACCCGCGGGTCGAGCAGTTCTCCTACCAGGGGCTGGACGCGGGTGGTCGGCCCCTGCCGTACCCACCGGCGGCGACCCACCGGTCGCTCGACTCCAGCAGCGTCCTGCTCGCCGCCCAGGTGGAGGCGCTGCACCGGCGTACCGGCCGGCCGGTGGCCCTGGTCGGGCAGAGCGAGGGCTCGATGGTGGTCCGGACCTACCTGGAGAAGTTGCCCCCTGGCCCGGTGACCGCGGCGGTGATGTTCAGCCCCCTGGTCCAGGCCGGGCGGACCTACTACCCGCCCCCCGGGCACGAGGGCTGGGGGGTCGCGGCGGGCTGGGAGCTGCGTGCCCTGTTCGGGCTGGGGAACCTGCCGCGACCGGTGAAGGACGACCCCGACGAGCCGTTCGTGCGCTCGGTGCTGAGCGACGCGCCGTTCTACCGCAACCGCACCCTCTGCCCGGTGCCCGGCGTCCGGATGATCGCCTTCCTGCCCACCGTCAGCGCCGCCGAGGCGCCGCCGGGCGAGTACAGCCGCATCCCGGTCTACCAGCAGCCCGCGCTCCACGGCGGCCTGATCGGCCAGCGGATGGTGGAGGACCGGGTGATCGCGTTCCTGGCCGGCGAGCGGGTGGACCAGCCCCGCCGGGAGTACGGCCTGTTCCAGCGGCTGGGCGCCGCCTGGCAGGCGCCGCCGTTGGCGCTGTCGCTCAACCCGGTGTGGTCGGCGAGCCGGGAGGGGGACCCGGCGATGACCGGCCGGGTCTGCGAGGCGCGCTGAGCCGATCCGGCCCGGGCGGTGCCGGCGTGCGGCCGCGGACGGCGCGCCGGTAGCGGAGCAGCAGTCGGACGGCCGCCAGGTCGAGCGCGACCACCAGGACGGCCCGGATCGGCGCGTACGGCAGGAGCGCCAGGTCGACGGCGACCGCCGGTACGGCGCAGCAGATCGCGAGCGGAACCGTTCCGCGTCGCCCGGTGAGCACCAGCAGCCCGGCGAGCGTTGCCGCGGCCCCGATGGCGACGTGCAGCCGCGCCCAGCCGGTGATGTCGACCAGGTACACGCCCTGCGCGGTCTCCACGGCGAACGCGTCGCGCGCCGTGTGTGCCCAGGCGGAGAGCACGTCCACCAGTCCGGCGCCGGTCAGCAGTCCGGCGGCGAGCAGCGGGCGACCCGACCCGGTCGCCCCGGCGTCGCCCACCCGTGCGGATCCCATCGTCCCAGGCTAAGGCCCCGACGGCCGGTCCCGGGCCAACAGCCGGTTGCCCACAGTGGTGAACGGGATGCGAAAAGTTGTGGAAAAAATCTTGGTCTCAGGTCGTGACAGGGAAGGGCGGCTTGGCGCAAAAATATGCAACAACGCATTGAGGATCTTCCCAACGTCGATCCCTGTGCGCCGTCGCGCCCTGCCACCCGCGGGGACGCGACCGATCCGTCGTCCACCACCGGCGGGTCACCGGTCAGTCGGCACCCCCCCGACTGGCAGTCCTAGTGAAGGTAGGAACTTCATGCGTCGTACCACTCTCCTGGGCGGGCTGGCCACGGCCGCTCTCCTGGCCACCGCCGCCACCGTGCCGACCGCGGCCGCCGCCGCGCCCGGCGTCTCCGGTGACGCGTTCACCCGCGCGGTGGCTCAGCTCAAGGCCCACTCGGGCAGCGCGCTCGTCAGCGACGGCCAGAGCTTCACGCTGAAGAACACGAGCACCGACGCCGACGGCACCGAGCACGTCCGGCTCAACCGCTACGCCGACGGCCTGCCCGTGCTGGGCGGCGACCTGGTGGTCCACCTCGGCAAGGGCAACGCCTGGCGCGGCGCCAGCCAGAGCCTCGCCGCGGCCCCCGTTCGGGGCGCGAAGGCGAAGATCAGCGCCGCGGCCGCGGGCCGGACGGCGCTGGGCGCCTCGACCGCCGCCGACCGCCGGGTCGACGGCAGTCAGCTGGTCTACGATGCCGACGCCGCCGGCACCGCCCTGGCGTACGAGGTGGTCGTGGGCGGCGCGTACGCCGACGGGACCCCCAGCGAGCTGCACGTGCTGGTCGACGCCGTCACCGGCAAGGTCCGCGACTCGTGGGAGGGCGTGCAGCGCGACGGCACCGGCAACACCTTCCACTCCGGCTCCGTCGTGGTGGGCAGCACCCTCTCCGGCGGCACCTACCAGCTCGCCGACGCCAGCCGGGGCGGCCACAAGACCTACGACCTGAACGGCGGCACCTCCGGCACCGGCACCCTGGTCACCAACGCCGGCAACGTCTTCGGTGACGGCACCCTGGCCAACCGGCAGACCGCCGCCGCCGATGCCGCGTACGGCGCGCAGGAGACCTGGGACTACTACAAGACCACGTTCGGCCGCAACGGCATCCGCAACGACGGCGTCGGCGCGTACAGCCGGGTGCACTACAGCACCAACTACGCCAACGCGTTCTGGAGCGACTCCTGCTTCTGCATGACCTACGGCGACGGCGGCTCCGGCTGGTACCCGCTGACCTCGTTGGACGTCGCCGGGCACGAGATGACCCACGGCGTCACCAGCAACACCGCGGGCCTGCGCTACAGCGGTGAGTCGGGCGGCCTCAACGAGGCCACCAGCGACATCTTCGGCACCCTGGTCGAGTTCTACGCGGCCAACAGCAAGGACGCGGGCGACTACCTGATCGGCGAGAAGCTGCGCTCCAGCGGCGTGCCGCTGCGGTACATGGACAAGCCGTCCAAGGATGGCGCCTCGGCCGACTGCTACAGCAACATGGTGAAGAGCCTGGACGTCCACTACTCCTCCGGTGTGGCGAACCACTTCTTCTACCTGCTCGCCGTCGGCAGCGGCTCGTCGTCCTACGGCAACAGCCCGACCTGCAACGGCAGCACCGTGACCGGCATCGGCAACGCCAAGGCCGGCGCGATCTGGTACCGCGCGCTGACCACCTACATGACCTCGCGGACCAGCTACGCCGGTGCCCGCACCGCGACCCTGTCGGCCGCCGCGGACCTGTACGGCGCCGGCAGCGCCGAGTACAACACGGTCGCCGCCGCCTGGTCGGCCGTGAGCGTCAACTGACCGCCTGACCCGGCGTCGGCGGCCCTCCTCCACCGCCGACGCCGGACGGCAGCGCCACCGATCACGGGCGCGGGTACGCCGGACGGCGTCCCGCGCCCGTCGTCGTGCGCGGGCCGGGCGGTCCGCGTACCCGGGACGGGCCGGCGGCCGGCGACGTCCGCCCGCCGCCGGCGCTGCGGCTCAGCGCTCGGCGAGGACCTCGCGCAGCCGGGCGGCGAAGGCCGGCGGATCCTCGACGAAGCCGATGTGCCCGCCCGGGAACATCGTGGGGGCGCCGCCCAGCGCCGCGGCCAGCGCCCGCGAGGTGCGGTCGCAGATCTGGCCGGTCGACTGCTCGCCGAGGCCGACGACGACGCGGGTGGCGCCGTCGCGCAGGGCGGCGACGTCGGGCTGGAACCGGGTCGTCCCGCGGATCATGTGGACGTACTGGAAGTGCTCGTCGGCGGCCGCCCGCGGATCGGGCTCGCCGCCGAACATGCCCTGGATCATCTCCTCGGGCAGCTCGATGTTGGCGTTGGCGAGGAACTTGCGCCCGGCGCCGAGCCGGTCCCCGGAGCGGTAGGTGGCGATCATGTCCTCCTCCCGGGCCCGGAGCTCCGCGCGGTCGTCGAGCAGCCCGAGCAGCGGCGGCTCGTGCGCGATGACCGTGTGCACCCGCTCGGGGTGGGCCTGGGCGAGGGCGAGGACGGTCACCGCGCCGCCGCTGGACCCGAGCACCGCGGCCGGGCCGGCGTCGAGGTGGGCGAGGAGCCGGGACATGTCGTCGGCGCGCAGCTGCGGGGTCGAGTCCTGGTGGGGGTCGTGCAGCAGGCTGCGGTTGATGCCGCGCGGGTCGGTGGTCAGCACGGTGTGCTCCGCGGCCAGCAGGTCGGCCAGCGGTGCGAAGGCTCCGGCGTCCATCGGGGCGGCGACCAGGGCCACGAGCGGTCCCTGCCCGCGTACCTCGTAGTACAGCCGCCCGTCCGGGACCTCCAGGGTCGCGGCGGTGACATGCTCGGCGGAGATGCTGCTCATCGGGTCCTCCCGGGTCGTGGCGAACGGCGTTCACCATGCAGACTCCCGTCGTACGGCAGAATCGTCGCTCGTGAGCGTGACTTCCCGGAAAGTCGCGGCGGGCGGCGTCGACCAGGCCGCCTTCACCGCGCTCGTCGCACCGCTGCGCCGGGAACTGCACGCCCACTGCTACCGGATGCTCGGCTCCACCCACGACGCGGACGACGCCCTCCAGGACGCCCTGCTGCGGGCCTGGCGGGGCCTGCCGGGCTTCGCGGGTCGCGCCTCGCTGCGCTCCTGGCTGTACACGGTGGCGACCCATACCTGCCTGGACGTCGTCGCCGGTCGCCGCCGCCGCGCCCTCCCCGTCGACCTGGGCCCGGCGAGTGAACGCGCCGTGCCGGACAACCCCCCGGCCCACCACGTCGCCTGGCTCGGTCCCTGTCCGGATGCCGACCTCGCCGCCGGTCCGGCCGCCCCGGACGTCCGCTACGAGCAGCGCGAGGCGGTCGAGCTGGCCTTCGTCGCCGCGCTGCAGCACCTGCCGGGCAACCAGCGGGCGGCGCTGCTGCTCTTCGACGTCCTCGGCTTCTCCGCCGCGGAGATCGCGGCCATGATGCGCACCTCCACCACGTCGGTGAACTCGGCCCTCGAGCGGGCCCGCCGGGTCGTCGCCGAGCGGGTCCCCGCCGCGAGTCAGCTGCGGACCCTGCGCACGCTCGACGACGCCCGGCTGCGGGAGATCGTCACCGGGTACGCCACCGCGCTGGAGAACGGCGACGCCGACACCCTGATCGCCCTGCTCACCGAGGACGTCACCTGGTCGATGCCGCCGATGCCGCACTGGTACCGGGGCCTCGACGCGGTCATGGACTTCGCCCGCGAGCTGCCCCTGACCCGGTGCGGGAGCTGGCGGCACCTGCCGACCAGCGCGAACGGCCAGCCCGCGGTCGCGTCCTACCTGCGCCAGGGCGGGACCGGCCCGTACCTGCCGTGGTCGATCGACGTACTGACGCTGCGGGGCGCGCGGATCGCGGAGATCACGTCGTTCGTGGCGGCGTCGCTCTTCCCGGTGTTCGGGCTGCCGGACGCGCTGCCGCCACCCGCCGGTGGTCCGGCCCGACGGGATGCGCCCTAGGCGGCCGGCGCGGCGCCGGCCGGGGGAGCGCCGTCCGGGTCCCGGGCGTAGCGCAGCATCAGCGTCCCGTCCCCGGCGGCCAGCACGTGCCGCAGCGGCAGGCGCCGGGGCGCGCTGGCGTCGCCGGCGGTGATCCGGCCGGGGCCGGCCCCGGCGAGCAGCGGCGCGACGGTGAGGCAGAGCTCGTCGACGAGGTCGGCGGCGGTGAGCGCGCCGAACAGGTGCGGGCCGCCCTCGCAGAGCAGCTGGTCGAGCCCGCGCCGGCGCAGCTCGGCCAGGCCGGCGGCGAGGTCCACCCGGTCCGCGCCGCAGCGGACCAGGTCGGCGACGTCGGTGAGCCCTGGCGGCGGCTCGGCGGCGTCGCGGGTGAGCACGACCGGCCGTACCGGCGCGTCGGCGAAGGCCGCCTGGGCCGGGTCGAGGTCGAGCGAGCCGGAGACCACCACCAACGTCGGGTACTCGGTCAGGCCCTGCTTGCGGCGCCAGGCCCGGCGCGGCTCGCTGAGCCGGACCGCCCGGTAGCCCTCGTGCCGGAGCGTGCCGGCGGCCACCACCAGGCCGTCGCAGAGCATCCGGAGCAGCCCGAAGACCCGCTTGTCCGGCTCGCCGGAGAGCCCTTCGGAGTAGCCGTCCAGGGTGACCGCGCCGTCGGCGCTGGCCACGAAGTTCACCCGCAGGTGGGGCCGCCCGGCGCGACCGTAGAGCGTGGCCAGCTCGGGGTCGGTCAGCGGCCCGGTCGCCGGCGCCGGCCAGACCCGGGAAATCGGACTTCCGACGCTCATTCGCTGGCCGGACCGGTGACCGGAGGGGTGGGTCGGGGGGTACGGTGCTGGCAGTCGCACCACTTCCGGCCCGGACAGTCGTCGTGCCGTCGTTCCCGGCACGCTCGGCAGATCATGCTGGCAGCCTATGCCGAGGGAGGATGGGACACCGATGCCGCGTCAGATCTTTCAGCTCACGGTCTCCCTGGCCGGGGTCCGGCCGCCGGTCTGGCGGCGGGTCCTCGTCCCCGGTGGCTACACCCTGGACCGCGTGCACCGGGTGGTGCAGCACGCGATGGGCTGGCGGGACTGTCATCTGCACTCGTTCGAGATCGACGGGCTCCAGTACGGCGAGCCGGACCCGGACGGCGAGCTGGCGGTCCGCGACGAGCTGGACGTCCGGCTGGACGCGGTGGTCGGCAAGGGCAGTCGGTTCCACTACACCTACGACTTCGGCGACTGGTGGGAGCACGACCTGCTGGTGGAGGACGTCTGCTCGGCGGACCCGGACGAGCGGTACCCGTCGTGTCCGCAGGGGGAGCGGGCCTGCCCGCCGGAGGACGTCGGCGGCCCGTCCGGGTACGCCGTCCTGCTGGCCGCGCTGACCGATCCGGCCCATCGCGAGCACTGGACGATGCGGGAGTGGGCGGGCGCCGGCTTCGACCCGGACGTCTTCGACGCCACCCGCGCGACAACCTTGCTGCGCCGCCTCTGCTGATCCGGGCGCTCCTACCCGGTGCGACCCCGGAGCGTCGATCGATGCGGTCACGATCTGGGAACGCTCCCAGTGGCCCATTGACACCCCTGACACCTCGCGGCACGCTCATGGGAGCGCTCCCCCGAGTGGTGTGGATCAGATCTTCGCCGGTACGTTGTCGCCACCCTGCCCCTGTTCATCGTGTTCGTTCTGTTCGGCCGCCAGATCATCGGCGGAATCATGGAAGGCGCCGTCAAGTCGTGAGCAACCCAGCCAGCCCGCCCGCCTTCGGAGTCCTCGACCAGGGTCCGGAACTCACCTTCCCGCCCGGTTTCCTCTGGGGCGCGGCGACCGCCGCGTACCAGATCGAGGGCGCGGCGACCGAGGACGGCCGTACCCCCTCGATCTGGGACACGTTCAGCCACACCGAGGGCCGGACGGTGGCGGGTCACACCGGTGACGTGGCCTGCGACCACTACCACCGGATGCCCGGCGACGTCCGGTTGATGGCCGAGCTGGGGCTGAAGTCGTACCGGTTCTCGGTCTCCTGGCCCCGGGTCCAGCCGGGCGGCACGGGCGCGGCCAACCAGGCGGGCCTGGACTTCTACCGGCGGGTGGTCGACGAGCTGCTGGCCCACGACATCGAGCCCTGGCTGACCCTCTACCACTGGGACCTGCCGCAGCCGCTGGAGGACGCCGGTGGCTGGCCGGCCCGGGACACCGCCGGCCGGTTCGCCGACTACGCCCAGCTCGTCGCGGACGCGCTCGGCGACCGGGTGCGGTACTGGACCACGCTCAACGAGCCGTGGTGCTCGGCGTTCCTCGGCTACGGCTCCGGGGTGCACGCGCCCGGGCGCAGGGACGGCGGGGACGCGGTCCGGGCGGGGCACCACCTGATGCTCGGCCACGGCCTCGCGGTGCAGGCGCTGCGGGCGTCCCGGCCCGACGCCCAGCTCGGCATCACGCTCAACCTCTACCCGGTCACCCCGGCCAGCGACGCGGCCGAGGACGTCGACGCCGCGCGGCGGATCGACGGGCTGGCGAACCGGTTCTTCCTCGACCCGGTGCTGCGCGGCTCGTACCCGGCGGACCTGCGGGCCGACCTGCGCCAGGTCAGCGACTTCGGGCACGTCCGGGAGGGCGACCTGAAGATCATCTCCAGCCCGCTGAACGTGCTGGGGATCAACTACTACAGCCGGCACGTCGTCGCCGCCCCGGCCGAGGGGGCGGAGCCGGAGGCGTACTGGCGGTCGCCGTCGTGCTGGCCGGGCAGCGAGGACGTCCGGTTCGTCTCCCGGGGCGTCCCGGTCACCGACATGGACTGGGAGATCGACGCCCCCGGCCTGGTCGAGACCCTGGAGCGGGTCCACCGCGACTACACCGACCTGCCGCTCTACATCACCGAGAACGGCTCCGCCTTCGTCGACGCGGTGGTCGACGGCCAGGTCGACGACCCCGACCGGCTGGCGTACTTCGACGCGCATCTGCGCGCCGCGCACGTCGCGATCAGCGCCGGGGTGCCGCTGAAGGGGTACTTCGCCTGGTCGTTGATGGACAACTTCGAGTGGGCCTGGGGCTACACCAAGCGCTTCGGGATGGTGTACGTCGACTACGACAGCCAGGCCCGGATCCCCAAGTCGAGCGCCACGTGGTACGCCGATGTGATCCGACGCAACGGCCTGGCCGCACAATAGGCTTGGCCAGCCAGTAACGGGCGGCCCGGCCCCGTCGGCGTGACAGGTGCCGGGCCAGTCCGATGTCGGAGGAGCAGCCCATGACAACGCAGCGCACGCGGTCGCTCGGGCGCCCGACCCTCGACGTGGTCGCGGCCCGCGCCGGCGTCGGCCGCGGCACGGTCTCCCGCGTGGTCAACGGCTCGCCCCAGGTCAGCCCGGAGGCCAGGGCCGCCGTCCAACAGGCGATCGCCGAGCTGGGGTACGTGCCCAACCGCGCCGCCCGGGCGCTGGTGACCCAGCGGACCGACTCGGTGGCGCTGGTGGTCTCCGAGTCCGGCGAGCGAGTCTTCACCGAGCCGTTCTTCGCCGGCATCGTCCGGGGCGTCAGCTCCGGGCTGCTGGAGACCCCGATGCAGCTCTGGCTGGCCATGGTGCAGTCGCCGATCGAGCGGGAACGGGTGGAGCACCACCTGACCAACCAGCACGTCGACGGCGTCCTGCTGCTCTCGCTGCACGACTCCGACCCGCTGCCCACCCTGCTGGAGGAGGGTGGCCTGCCCACCGTGCTCGGCGGTCGGCCGGCCCGGATGCTGCACCCCAACGCCCAGCCGGCCTGGTTCGTCGACATGGACAACGTCGGGGGCGCCCGGCAGGCGGTGGAGCACCTCTTCGCGCGGGGGCGGCGCCGGATCGCCACCATCGCCGGGCCGCAGGACATGGGCGCCGGCCTGGCCCGGTTGTCCGGCTATCGGGAGGCCGTCCGGGCCGCGGGCGCCAGCGTCGAGGAGGACCTGATCGCGTACGGGGACTTCAGCGAGGGCAGCGGCATCGCCTGCATGCGACGGCTGCTGGAGGTCTGCCCCGACCTGGACGCGGTCTTCGCCGCCTCCGACCTGATGGCGTTCGGCGCCCTCCGTACGCTCCGCGAGGCCGGCCGCCGGGTGCCGGAGGACGTGGCGGTGGTCGGCTTCGACGATGCGCCCATCGCCCGGCAGGCCGAACCCCCGCTGACCACCGTCTTCCAGCCGGTGGAGGAGATGGGCCGCCAGATGGCCCGCCTCCTGGTCTCCCGCATCCGCGGCGACGAGGTCCCCTCCCCCCACGTCCTCCTCGACACCAAACTCATCCACCGCACCTCCGCCTAACCCCCCACCCCCCACCCCCCCACCCCCACCCCCACCCCCCACCCACCCCCACCCTCCCTCCCACCCCGCCCGATCCCGGGTTGATCATGAAGTTGTTGCCTCGACGCGCCGTGGTCGAGGGCAACAACTTCATGATCAACCGTGCGGTGGGGGCGGTGGGGAGGGGGAGCGGGAGGGGAGCGGGTCAGGCGGGGGTGGGCCAGCGGCGGAGTTCGCGTTTGGCGAGGGAGGCGCGGTGCACCTCGTCGGGGCCGTCGGCCAGGCGGAGGGTGCGGGCCTGGGCCCAGAGGCCGGCGAGCGGGGTGTCCTGGCTGACGCCGGCGCCGCCGTACCCCTGGATGGCCTTGTCGATCACCCACTCGGCCATCGCCGGGGTGGCGATCTTGATGGCCTGGATCTCGGTGTGCGCGCCCTTGTTGCCGACGGTGTCCATCAGCCAGGCGGTCTTGAGCACCAGCAGCCGGGCCTGCTCGATGCGGACCCGGGACTCGGCGATCCACTCCCGCACCACGCCCTGCTCGGCGAGCGGCCGGCCGAACGCGATCCGCTCGTTGGCCCGGCGGCAGAGCAGCTCCAGGGCCCGCTCGGCCATGCCGATCAGCCGCATGCAGTGGTGGATCCGGCCCGGGCCGAGCCGGGCCTGGGCGATGGCGAAGCCGGCGCCCTCGGCGCCGACCAGGTTCTCCGCCGGCACCCGGACGTCGGTGAAGTCGATCTCGGCGTGGCCGCCGTGCGGGGCGTCGGTGTAGCCGAAGACGGTCATGCCCCGGCGGACGGTGACGCCGGGCGTGTGCCGAGGGACCAGGATCATGCTCTGCTGGCGGTGCCGGTCGGCGTCCGGGTCGGTCTTGCCCATCACGATGAAGATCTCGCAGCGCGGGTCCATCGCCCCGGACGACCACCACTTGCGGCCGTTGATCACGTACTCGTCGCCGTCCCGGGTGATCCGGGTGGCGATGTTGGCGGCGTCGGAGGAGGCCACCTCCGGCTCGGTCATGCAGAACGCCGAGCGGATCTCCCCCGCCAGCAGCGGCTTCAGCCAGCGGTCCCGCTGCGCCGCGGAGCCGAACTCGGCGAGCAGCTCCATGTTGCCGGTGTCCGGCGCGGCGCAGTTCACCGCCTCGGGGGCCAGGTGCGGGCTGCGCCCGGTCAGCTCCGCGAGGGGAGCGTACTGAAGGTTGGTCAGGCCGGCGCCGTAGCGCGGGTCGGGCAGGAAGAGGTTCCACAGGCCGCGTTCGCGGGCCTCCGCCTTCAGCTCCGCCAGCACCGGGGAGCGGGACCAGGGGTCGCCGGCGGCGGCGACCTGCTCGGCGTGCACCGGCTCGGCCGGGTACACGCACTCGTCGAGGAACGCGGCCAGCCGATCCCGCAACTCGACCGTACGGTCGTCGTACGCGAAGTCCATCACTCCTCCCGGACCGCGCGCAGGCCGTGGTCGACCAGCGGCGCCACCATGTCGCCGATCCGGTCGAAGCCGCCGCCGAGCGTCTGCCCGAGGGTGTGCCGGTAGTGGATCCCCTCGCAGATCACCGCGAGCTTGAAGCAGCCGAGCGCCACGTGCCAGTGCAGCGGGCCCACGTCGACGTCGCTGCGGCCGGCGTACCGGTCGATCAGCTCGTCGCCGGTGGGGAAGCCGGCGCGCGGGCCGATCCCGTCGGCGACGGGGTTGCCCTCGGCGAGCTCGCTGTCGCCCAGCACGCTCCAGTACGTCAGCAGCAGCCCCAGGTCGGCGAGGGGATCGCCGAGGGTGGCCATCTCCCAGTCCAGCACCGCGCGGACCGTGACCGGGTCGATCGCGGCGAGGAGATTGTCCAGCCGGTAGTCGCCGTGCACGATCCGTCCCGCGTTGGCGCCCTCCGGCACGGTGTCGGCGAGCGCGTCGCGCAGCTCGTCGATGCCGGGCAGCGCGCGGCTGCGGGACCGGTCGAGCTGGCCGGCCCAGCGGCGTACCTGCCGGCCCAGGTAGCCCTCCGGCCGGCCGAAGTCGGCCAGCCCCACGGCCGCCGGCTCGACCATGTGCAGCGCCGCGAGGGTGTCCATCATCGCCATGGCCAGGTCGTGCCGCTGTGCGGCGGTGAGCGGGTCGGTCTGCGCCCGGGTCCGGTAGACCTCGCCGTCGACCTTCTCCATCAGGTAGAACGGCGCGCCGATCACCGCGTCGTCGGCGCAGAGCAGCAGCGCCGCCGGGACGGGGACGTCGGTCGGCGCGAGCGCCGAGATCACCCGGTGCTCGCGGGCCATGTCGTGCGCGGTGGCCAGCACGTGCCCCAGCGGGGGCCGGCGCAGCACCATCTCGCGCCCGCCGGCGCGCACCAGGTACGTCAGGTTGGACTTGCCGCCGGCGATCAGCCGCGCCGACAGCGGCCCGGCGGCCAGCTCCGGCCGCCGCTCGGCCAGGTACCCAGCGAGCCGGTCGAGATCGAGGCCCTTGGGGGACCGGTCGGGCGCCGAGCCGGTCGGTTTCTGGGCGGGGTCGACGGCCGGTTCGGTCATCCGGATAGTTGATGGCAGCTCAGCTTTCTTGTCAAGGTCGGATTTTCCGCCGGGACATGCCGCTGCAACAGGGGCGAAATGGTCAACCGGCAGGCTGGTGCCCAGCCTGCCGGCCGTCCCGACCGGCCCGCCGAGCGGAGGGACCAGACATGTTGCTGAGAGTTCGGGTGACCCTGCCGGACCGACCCGGGACGCTCGGCCAGGTGGCCCGCACACTCGGCGTCTCCGGCGCCGACATCGTCCAGGTGGTGGTGCTGGAGCGGCTCGGCGGCCGGGCGGTCGACGACTTCACGGTGGTCTGGCCGGGGGCGGCGCGGGTGGAGCGCCTCCTCGCCGGCCTGGCCGCGATCGCCGGCGTCAAGGTGGACGGGGTGTGGCGGGCGATCGGCGCGCCGACCACCACCGGCCAGGACGCCGAACTGCTCGCCCAGGTCGCCGCGAACCCGACCGACGGGGTGGCCACCCTGGTGGACGCGGTGCCCGGGCTGCTCGCCGCCGACTGGGCGGTCGCCGCCGTCGTACCGCTGGACTGGGCCTCGCGCAGCGGCGGGGCCGGCCAGGCGACGGTCGGGCACGCGAGCTGGCGGGCGCCGGAACCGCCGCGGCTGCCGGAGGTGACCCCGCTGCGGGCCCGCTCGATGACCACCGCGGATGGCGACCACTACGCGGTCGCGCCGTTCGGCCGTGCCGGCCTGGTGCTGGTGGTGGCGCGCGACCGCAGCGAGCCCCTGGCGGCCGCCGCGTTCCACTCGACCGAGGTGGACCGGCTGGCCCAGCTGGTCCGGGCCAGCGCCGTGATCCTCGGTGACCGCCTCGACCTGGTCGGCGCCCCGCCCGTGACCAGCGTCACCTGACCGGTTCGCGCCTGTCACCGTCGGGCAACGGCGGCGCAACAGCCGTCCGGCAGGGTCTTGTGGTGAGGGAGGGAGCAGACATGACGCTATGGCGGATCCGAGCCACCGTGGACGACCGGCCCGGCTACCTGTCGGTGCTCACGGCGAGCCTCGCGTTGCGCGGGGTCAACATCCTCACCGTGCAGGTGCACACCACCGAGGTGGGCGCCGTCGACGATTTCCTCGTCGACGCGCCCGACGAGCTGACCGAGACGGACCTGCTGGCCGCCGTGGAGCGGGGGCGGGGACGGGACTGCTGGGTGGCGCGCAGCGAGGCGCGCGGCCTCGCCGACCAGCCCACCCGGGTGCTCGGCCTGGCCAGCCGGCTGGTCCGCGACCCGGACGCGACCGGCGAGGCGCTGCGCGCCCTGCTGGGCGCGGACGCGGTGACCTGGCGGCCGGTGCCGGTCGGCGGCCGACCGGGGATCGGCGCGGCGACGATGCTGCTCGCCGACCCGACCGGCGGGTCGTTCGAGCTGCGCCGGGCCGCGCCCAGCTTCACCCCGGCGGAGTACGCCCGGGCGCAGGCGCTCGCCGAGCTGGCCGCCACGGCGGCCCGCCGGGCGGTGGACCAGGTCACCCTGCTTCTGCCCGACGGGGCGGAGCTGCTGGTCCGGCCGGCGACGGTGGACGACCTGGCGGGCGTGGTGGAGCTGCACGAGGGCTGCTCGGCGCGCAGCCGGCAGCGCCGGTACCTGGGTGGGGCGGGGTCCCCGTCGCCGTCCCGACTGCGCCGGCTGCTCGAACCGGCGCGGGGGGTCAGCCTCGTCGTGACCCGGTCCGGCTTCGGCGGGGCGGCGGAGTCGGTCGTCGCGATGGCGAACCTGCTCGCGGAGGGGGACGAGGCGGAGGTGGCGCTGCTGGTCCGGGACGACTGGCAGCGGCGGGGCATCGGCACCGCGCTGCTCCACCGCCTGGTCGGGCACGCCGAGCGGGCCGGTTACGCGGCCCTGGTGCTGCACGTCCTGGCGGAGAACGCGCCGATGCTGCGGACCCTGGCCCGGCTGGGCCGCCCGACCCCGATGGAGCGGGACGGGTCCCTGCTGACCGCGACGGTGCCGCTGGTGGCCGGCGTGACCATCCCGGCGCGGTCCGGGTGAGCTGAATGGAGCGTCGGCGTCGGGCGGTGCGCCCGGCGTCGGCGGGACGGCCGACCTCCGGTGCGGAGGCGGTGAAACGGCAGGGCCCCCGGTGCGGGGGCCCTGCCCATGTCCGGTGTCTCAGGTGGCCGGGTAGCTGCTGTAGTCCGGGAAGTTGCCGTAGAGCCGGCCGTCCCCGCCGACGGTGACCGCCTGGACGAGCAGGTCGCCGCCGACGAAGGCGCCCTTCCAGGAGGCGCCCCGGCCGCCGAACGGCTCGTCCCGGTCCCCGCGCGAGCGGGGCTTGTTGATGCCCACCTTGAACGCCTGGAGGTCGACCGCGAGCTTCGCCGCCTCGTCGGTGTCGTCGCAGGCCAGCGACGCGACCAGCGCGCCGTTGGAGGCGTTCATCGCGGCCAGCAGCTCGTCGGTGGTGTCCACCACGACGATGGTGTCGACCGGGCCGAACGGCTCGGCGTGCATCAGCCGGGACCGACCGGGCGGGGCGAGCAGCACCGCCGGGGCGACGTACGCCGAGGTGTCCTGCCCGTCGAGGAAGGGTGCGCCGTCGAGCTTGCCGCGGTGCAGCGGCACCGCGCCGCCGCGTACCGCCTCATCGACCTTGCGGCGCAGCTCCTCGGCCTTGGCGGCGCTGATCAGCGGCCCGAAGTCCAGCTCGGGCAGCGGGTCGCCGGCCGACCAGTCCTCGCCGACGGCGAGCGGGTGTCCGAACCGGACGGAGCGGACCACCGGCAGGTACATGTCGAGGAACTCGTCGACGAGGTCGCGCTGGACGACGAACCGTGGGTACGCGGTGCAGCGCTGCTTGCCGTACTCGAAGCCCTTCTTCAGGTGCGCGGCGAGCATGTCCCACTGGGAGAAGTTCCAGATGCCCCAGGCGTTGAGGCCCTCCTGCTCGATGAAGTGCCGTTTGTCGGAGTCGAGCAGCGCGGCGGCGACCTTGCCACCGTTGGAGCGGCCGCCGACGAAGGCGACCGCGCCGATCTCCGGCGCCCGCACCAGGACCTCGGAGAGCTCCTCCCCGCTGCCGGAGACGAGCGTGGCGGGCAGCCCGGCGCGGCGCATCAGGGCGTGCGCGACGGTGAGGCAGACCGCGCCGCCCTGGGACGGGGTCTTGGCGATGACCGCGTTGCCGGCCAGCAGCTGCACCAGCTCGGCGTGCACCAGCACGCTCATCGGGTAGTTCCAGGAGGCGATGTTGCTGACCGGGCCGGGCAGCGGCTCCCGGCCGTCGGCGAGCATCCGGTCGATCTCGCCCACGTACCAGCGGACGCCGTCCAGGGCGCGGTCCACATCGGCGCAGGCCAGCCGCCACGGCTTGCCGATCTCCCAGACCAGCAGCAGGGCGAGCAGGTCGCGGTGCGCGGTGAGCGCGTCCAGGGCGTCGGTGACCCGGGCCTTGCGGTCGGCGAGCGGGGTCTGCGCCCACTCGCGGTGCGCGGCGGCGGCGTGGGCGACCGCCGCGCGGGCCGAGTCGGCGTCGAGCCGGGCCAGGTTGACCAGGACGGTGTTGTCGACCGGGGTGCGGACCGGGGTGGGTGACCCGACCGCCCGCCAGTCGCCCTCGACCAGGTTGTGCAGGGTGGTGACGCCGTCGGTCGGCGCCCCGAAGGCCTCCGGGGCGGCGGCCACCGCGCGGGCGAGGGTGTCGGACCAGGCGGTGCCGTCGGCGAGTCTGAGAGCCATCGCGATCTCCTCAGGGTGGACCGGGGGAGCGGCGGCGTCCATGGCGCCGCTGGTGTCGCGTACTGTCCCGCGCCGTCGAGCGCGGCGGCAACCGTACGTTCGTATGCCAGGACACCAGGTCCGCCGTCCGGCGCCGCTCGCGGTACCTTGCGACCGTCGACCACCGGCTCTGACCTGGGAGTACGCCTCAAACAAATAGAAAGCTGTCGATGATGTGATCCACCTCCGGGCGACGTCGACCGGGTTACCCGTCAGTACGGATCAATACCGGATCCGGTTCAACGGTCGCTCAGGAGCCGCGCAGCGCCGCGACCGCCTCGTCGGTCGAGCAGACCGTGCCGAGCCGGCGGAAGATGTAGTCGACGGCGAACTCGTGCGCGTACGCGTCCAGTCCGGACATCGCGTCGTGCGGGAAGACCACGCGGTAGCCGATCTCCTCGGCCACCCGGGCGGTCTGCTCCACGCCGAAGTTGGTGACCAGCCCGGCGACGACCAGCGTGTCGACGGCCCGCTCGCGTAGGGCGGCGTCCAGCCCGGTCTCGTGGAAGGCCCCCCAGCTGTGCTTGACGATCGCCAGGTCGCCGGAGCGCGGCACGGCCTCGGGAACCAGTTCGCTCCCCGCCGGCTGCGGGTCGGGGCCGGGGCGCTCGACCCGGACCACCACCACGGTGGCGCCGGCGGCGCGGGCGGCCTCGGCGAGGGCGACGCAGCGGGTGGCCACCTCGGCCCCGGTGTGCGGGGCGGTGGGCAATCCCACGATGCGACGCTGCAGGTCGATCAGGACGACGGCGGTGCGCTTCGGGTCGAGAGCTTCCACAACCAAGATCGTATCGGGGCTGCTCAGAATGTCCCGCCGGCGGTGAGTCGGTAGGGGATGTGCAGCTCGGCCGACCTGCCCTCGGCGTGCCGTCCGAGAAAGACGGAACCGGCCGCCGGACGAATGTCCGACGGCCGGTTCAGTTCACCGGCTGGGGTCAGCTGGTGAAGGTGATCTTGTCGCGACGGCGACGGAGCACCATCAGCGCGACACCGCCACCGATCAGGGCGAGGCCGGTCAGCGCGGTGCTGGTCGCGGCCACACCGGTGAGCGGGAGCCCACCCTCGGTGCCGTTGCCGCCACCGACGCCGCCCGGAGACTGCGACGTCGCACCCGACTGGCCCGGCGTCGGGGTCGGCGACTCCGACGACGACTCCGACTCCGACGGGGTCGGTGAGGGCGACTCGGTCGACTCGCACGGCTTGAGCCAGAAGACCTTGTGCTTCTCGGTCCACCCCGGGTGGTTCTGCCGGTCGACCGTGAGCTTGATGTGGTAGCCCTGCTTCGGGTGCGCCATCGCCTCGGTGAGGTTGAGGTCGGCGGCGGAGAACCGGAAGACCTCGTCCGGGTCGTTCCGGTACGAGCCACCGCTGGCCTTGTCGTCGCTCACCAGCACGTCGGTGACGCGCTTGACCTCGTGGAAGTCCGGGGCGGACGGCGGCCACGCCTCGAAGATCAGGCTTGCCCGCTCGTCCTTGTCGAAGTTGAAGAACTCGACCTGGAACTCGCAGGTGACGTGCGGCTCGTTCCGGTTGTCCAGCTGGTACGCGGGCCCGTCGATCTTGACAGTGCCGTTCGCGCCGCCCGGGTCGGTGGCCAGGGCGGGACTACCGAGAGCGAGGCAGGCCATGGCGGCGGCTGCGGTGAGGGCCGCGCGCGCCACGTGCCGACGCTGTGGCATGTGGATCCTCCGAACTTGGAAATACAGACGGCACATGTTCGCATGAACCGATCGCCGGGGCGACACCGGAGACATCGGACGATCGGTCTGAGCTGGGGCGACGTGGCGGCCATGAACGTGTTCACGCCGATCTCTTCGTCGATGCGCCGCGTGTCGATGTAACGCTCGTGATCACTGCAACGCTGCGACCTGCCGAGCTTCTACCGATTTCTCCCGTCTTCACACACGGTTGGAACAGCCGGGCCGTCCCCACCGACACCCGGCACGTGCTCTACGCGCACTAGGCTCGACCCGTGGAGGCCCGGGGGCGCAGTGACACCGTGCTCTTCGTCGTCTACGACGGGGTGCGGCTGCTTGACGTCACCGGGCCGCTGGAGGTGCTCACCGTCGCCAACGAGCACGGCGGCTCGTACCGGCCGCTGCTCGCCTCACCCGACGGACGGGACGTGGTGAGCAGCGCGGGCGCCCGGCTCGGCGCCGACCTGGCGCTGCCCGACGTGACCGGCCCGATCGGCACCCTGGTCGTGCCCGGCGCGCCGGACTGGCAGGCCGCCGCGGCGGACGAGGCGCTGCTGGACCAGATCCGCCGGCTCGCCGCCGGGTCCGCCCGGACCGCCTCGGTCTGTGCCGGGGCGTTCCCCCTCGCCGCCGCGGGCCTTCTCGACGGCCGCCGGGTGACCACGCACTGGGACCTGGCCGACCAGCTCGCCGCGCACTTCCCGGCGGTCACCGTCGACCCGGACCCGATCTTCATCGTCGACGGCCGGATCATCACGTCCGCCGGGATCACCGCCGGCATCGACCTGACCCTGGCGCTGGTCGAGGCGGACCTCGGCCCGGAGACGGCCCGCGCGGTGGCCCGGCACCTGGTGGTCTTCATGCAGCGCCCCGGCGGGCAGTCCCAGTTCAGCGTCCGGACCAACACCGCGAGTACCCGCAACGACCTGCTGCGCCGGGTGCTGGACACGGTGGCCGCGGACCCGGTCGGGCCGTACGACCTGGCCGGCCTGGCGGCGCTGGCCGGGGTGAGCGCGCGGCACCTCGGCCGGTTGTTCCGCACCGAGCTGGGCATCACCCCGGCGGTCTACCTCGACCGGGTCCGGGTCGAGGCGGCGCAGGACCTGCTGGAGCGCGGCGACGACACCCTCGACGTGGTGGCCCGCCGAGTCGGCTTCGGCTCGCCGGAGACGATGCGCCGGGCCTTCCTCCGCGAACTCGGCGTCACCCCCGGCGCCTACCGCTCCCGCTTCCGCACCACCGGCATCAATCCCACCCCCTGAACCGCCGCGATCCGGGACCTGTCGTGGCCGGCGGGAAAGCCGGACGACAGGCCCCGGATCGTGGCCGGGCGGCCGGGTCAGCGACGGAGGGCGGCGACGGGTTCCGGGGCCTCGGCCGGGACGGTGTCGCGCTGGCGCAGGGCGACCAGGGCGGCGGCGGCCAGCAGGCCGACGGAGAGCCAGAGCCCCACCGCGACGCCGCCGGAGTCCGACAGCGCGCCCGAGACCAGCGGGCCGACCGCCTGGCCGACGGAGAAGGCCACGGTCAGCAGGGCGATGCCGGCGGTCCAGCCGCCGGCCGGCAGGGTCCGCCGGGCGAGCACGGTGGCCGCCGTCGGGCCGGCCATGAACGAGCTGCCGAAGACCGCCGCCGACACCAGCGCCGCGGGCAGCCCGGCCGGCAGCAGCAGCACCGGCAGCACGCCGACCAGCACCAGCACCGAGACCAGCGCCGGTCCGCGGCCGCCGGGCAGCCGCCCGATCACCCGCCCCCACACCGTCAGCGTGGCCACCGCCGAGGCGAGACCGAGCACCACGAAGAAGGTGGCGACGCCCGCGGTGCCGAGACCCTGGTCGCGCAGGAGCGCGATGACGAAGGTCATGTAGCTGACGTAGCCGGCGCCGAAGAGGACGTACCAGGCGAAGGTCGGGGCGAGCCGGGCCAGGTCCGCCCGGGGCAGCCCGGCGCCGGTCCTCCCGGCCACCGCCGGGACCCGCCGGACGGCGAGCACGGCCGGCCCGACCGCGAGCACGGCCACCACACCGAGCAGCAGCCACCCGGCCCGCCACCCGGCGTCCCCGGCCACGGCGAGGGCCGCCGGCACCAGCAGTCCGGAGAGCACCACGCCGATGCCGACCCCGGCCATGTAGAGCGCGACCAGCAGCGCGGCCCGACGCTGGCCACCGCCGGCGGCGACCCGGGCGGCGAGCGCCGACCCGAGCACGAAGGAGACCGCCGTGGCCAGCCCACCGACGAACCGCAGCAGGCTCAGCACCGGATAGTCCGCGGTGGTCCCGGTGAGCAGCAGGGCGAGCGCGCTGACCGCGAGGGCGCCGGCGAAGGCGGCCCGGTCGCCGAGCCGGCGGGCCCAGAGCACCGCCGTCCCGGCGCCGATCACGTAGCCGGCGGCGTTCGCGGTGTTCAGGCCGCCGGCCTGGGCGTACGTCCAATGCAGGTCGCCGCGCATGGCGGGCAGCAGCAGGGCGTACGCGAACCGGGTGAAGCCGAGCGCGACGACCGGGCCGGCGGCCAGGCCGAGCGCGATCAGCGCCTCGCGCCGGCGTGGATTCGGGGACATCGTTCCTCCTCAGTCGGCGGGCTCGTCGGCCCGCTGACAGGTGGAACCGGGAGGGGTCGGGGGGCGATGGCCGTCCATGAGGACAGGTCACCCTCGGATCGGGACACCCCCTCCCGGTCGTTTCGACCGGAACGGGGGTTTTGCCGCTTATGTGATGCGCCGGATCGCGCCGGGCTGGCTGAGAAACTCGGCACAGCACCCACCCGGCTCCCATCCGTCAGGCGTGCGGTGAGGTGGAGGTGGGTGTGAACCCTGAGGAGTCGTTCCGGGCATACGTGGCCGCGTGGACAGCCGCGCTGTCTCGGTCGGCGTACCTGCTCACCGGCGACCGGCACCAGGCCGAGGACCTGGTGCAGCTCACGCTGGTGCGGCTGACCCGGCACTGGGAGCGGGTGAGCCGCTCCGGCGACCCCGACCCGTACGTCCGGCGGACCATGTGCAGCCAGCACGTGTCGCTGTGGCGCCGGCGCTGGACGTCGCCCCGGACCTGCTCACCGCCGGCCGGTTCGGCGCCCCCACCGTGCGGGCCGCGCCCCCGCCGGGCTGACCGGGTGGCCGGCCGCGATTGCGGGCAAGCTGACGGGGTGGAGCGGGCGTTGCTGACCGTGGGGCACGGGTCGGCCGACCGGGAGCGGCTGGGGGAGCTGCTGACCGGTGCCGGGGTCGCCCTGGTGGTGGACGTGCGGCGCTACCCGGCCAGCCGGACCAACCCGGACGTGCGACGGGAGGAACTGGCCCGCTGGCTGCCGGAGCGGGGGGTCGACTACCGCTGGGAGCCGCGGCTCGGCGGCCGCCGGCACGTCCGGGCCGGGGACCCGGAACCCGACATCTGGTGGACGGTCGCCGCGTTCCGGGCGTACGCGGCGTACACCCGGACGCCGGACTTCGACGCGGCGCTGGACGGGGTGCTCGCTGAGGCCCCGCGGCGGACCACCGCGGTGATGTGCAGCGAGAGTGTCTGGTGGCGCTGCCACCGGCGGCTCATCGCCGACGTCGCGGTGCTGGCCCGCGACGTACCGGTGCGGCACCTGATGCCGGACGGGCGGCTCAGCGCGCACCTGCCGGCCGAGGGCGCCCGCCGGCTCCCCGACGGTCACCTGATCTGGGACGGGTGACTCGTCGGCAGCTCGTCGGCGAGGACCGGGACGGGTCGGGAGGTGGTCTGGGACCGGTGCGGCGGGGAAAGCGGTGGCCCGCCTGGCGCCCGTCCCACTAGCCTCCGCCCATGCTTGAGCTGATCACCCCCACCGCCCGCCTGCACACCGCCTGGCTGGCCGCCCGCGACGACTGGGGCCGGGGCGTCCACCAGGACGGCAGCGGGCTGCAGCCGGACGACGACGTCGACTCGCCGGAGGGCTTCGCGACGTGGGTGCGGCGGCTGCACGAGCACGCGGACGAGTCCCGGCCAGCGCCGGAGGGGCTGGTCCACGCGCTGCACTGGTGGATCGTCGACGGCGACGAGGTGCTCGGCGCGATCTCCCTGCGGCTGCGCCTCAACGATTTCCTGCGGCGCGCCGGCGGGCACATCGGCTACGGCGTACGGCCGTCGGCGCGGCGCCGCGGCGTGGCCACCTTCGCCCTGGGCGGGGTGTTGACCGAGGCGGGTCGGCGGGGCCTGGACCCGGTCCTGGTGACCTGCGACGTGGACAACGTGGCGTCCACCCGCACGATCGAGCGACACGGCGGGGTGCTGGAGGACGTGCGGGACACCGAGTTGGGGCAACTGCGGCGGTACTGGATCCACACCGCCTGAGCCGACATCGCGTGGGACGTGCTCGCGGATGTCGCTGCCGCGCTGGCCGAGCCGACATTCACGCAGGGTCGGCCGGTCTCGTTGACGGTGTTGACCACCACCGGGTCGTCGTAACGGTGGGACACCGGCTTCGCCATCGGCTGGCACGGCGGGGTGCTGGCGGACGTCCGGGATCCGAGCTGGGCGGATCCGCCCCCGCTGACTCAGTCCGCCAGTTCGTCGGCCAGGAGGTCCATCAGGAGGGCGTCGTGCCAGCGGCCGTCCGCGCCGCGCTCGTAGCGGCGCATGATGCCGACCGGACGGAAACCCACCTTCGCGTACGCGCGGATCGCAGCGGTGTTCGCCGCCGCCGGGTCGATGGTGAACCGATGGTGGCCGTGCTCGTCGACCAGGTGCCGGGCCAGGGTGCGGATCGCGTCCCCGCCGAGGCCGGCGCCGCGCACCGCCGGGTCGAGGAAGATGTCCATCGCGGCGTGCCGGTAGTCCGGGTCGGGCTCGGCGTACCACTGGATCGCCCCGACCACCCGGCCGTCGTGCTCGATGGCGTACACGGTCAGGTCGTCGTCGGCCAGGTCGGCGCGGACGGCCTCGGCCAGGTCGTCGCCGCCGCGCCACCAGTGGCGGACCTCCGGGGTGGCCCGGATCGCCGCGAGGACCGGCACGTCCGCGTCCGTCGCCGGCCGCAGCGTCACCGCCCGCCCCCGCAGCACGGCCTCAGCCTCGGATCTCGCCGTGCTCGACGCAGGCCGCCGACCAGCCGACCGGCAGCACCTGCACCTTCATCCGGCGCCGGCAGTGCGGGCAGTAGCGCGGCGGCTCCAGCGCCCGGGCCGCCGCGCAGGCCGGGTGCGGGCCCGCCGCCGCGGACTCGCCGCAGCGGTCGCACCACGACCCGGCTGCGGTCGGCTCCACCAGCTCGGTCACCGTCGGCCTCACAACGTCGCGGAGAGCGCCTTGACCGGCATCTTCAGGTCGTCCAGCAGCGCGAGGTCGTCGGTCGCCGGCCGGCCCAGGGTGGTCAGGTAGTTGCCGACGATGACCGCGTTGATGCCGCCGAGCAGGCCGTCCCGGGTGCCCAGGTCGCCGAGGGTGATCTCCCGGCCGCCCGCGTACCGCAGGATGGTCCGCGGCATGGCCAGCCGGAACGCGGCGATCGCCCGCAGCGCGTCCTTGCCCTCGACCACCGGGCGGTCACCCAGCGGCGTGCCCGGGCGGGGGTTGAGGAAGTTCAGCGGGACCTCGTGCGGGTCCAGCTCGGCGAGCTGCGCGGCGAACTCGGCGCGCTGCTCGACGGTCTCGCCGAGGCCGAGGATGCCGCCGCAGCAGACCTCCATGCCGGACTCGCGGACCATCTTCAGCGTCTCCCAGCGCTCCTCCCAGGAGTGCGTGGTGACCACGTTCGGGAAGTAGGAGCGGCAGGTCTCCAGGTTGTGGTTGTAGCGGTGCACGCCCATCTCGACCAGCTCGTCGACCTGCTCCTGGGTGAGCATGCCCAGCGACGCGGCGACCTGGATGTCGACCTCCGCCTTGATGGCGGCGACGCCCTCGCGCATCTGCTTCATCAGCCGGGCGTCCGGGCCGCGCACGGCGGCCACGATGCAGAACTCCGTCGCCCCGGTCTTCGCGGTCTGCTTCGCCGCCTCCACCAGGGACGGGATGTCCAGCCAGACCGAGCGGACCGGGGAGGTGAACAGCCCCGACTGCGAGCAGAAGTGGCAGTCCTCGGGGCAGCCGCCGGTCTTCAGCGAGACGATGCCCTCGACCTCGACCTCCGGGCCGCACCAGCGCATCCGCACCTCGTGGGCGAGCTGGAGAGCGGCGGGAACGTCTTCGTCGGGCAGGTTCAGCACGGCGAGGACACCGGCCTCGTCGAGGCCGACGCCGTTCTCCAGCACCTGGGTCCGGGCCTGGTCGAGGATCTCTGGCATGGCTCGTACCCTACAAGGCCGTCGGACGGGGGAGAACGGCCCAGGCCCGGCGCTCGATCCGGGCACCAGCGGCGTCCGAGCAGCCCGGCCGGGCGGCCCGCGCCACGCCGGGGCCGGTCGGGCGGGTGGTAACTTCGCCCGGCGGGAGCGCCCGCGGGCGCGGCGGACGAGGGGAGTGACGGTGGCGGACTGGCTGGCGGCGCTCGACCGTCGCGCCGAGCTGCGGGCCCGGGCGGGACTCACCCGCACCCTGCGCCCCCGCGCCGCCGGCGACGCCGTGGTCGACCTGGCCGGCAACGACTACCTCGGCCTGGCCACCCACCCCGAGGTCACCGCCGCCGCCGCGCGGGCGCTGTCCGGGTACGGACTGGGGGCCACCGGGTCGCGCCTGGTGCGCGGCTCCACCGACGCCCACCACGCCCTCGAGGACACCCTCGCCGAGTGGCTCGGCACCGACCGGGCGCTGGTCTTCTCCTCCGGCTACCTGGCCAATCTCGCCGCCGTCCGCGGTGTCGTCCAGCCGCGAACGCTGCTCGTCTCCGACGCCCACAACCACGCCTCGCTGATCGACGGCTGCCGGATCTCCGGCGCGGAGACCGTGGTCACCCCGCACGCCGACGTCGACGCGGTGGCCGCCGCACTGGCCGCCGCCCCCGGCCGGCCGGCCGTGGTGGTCACCGAGTCGGTCTTCTCCGTCGACGGCGACCTGGCCCCGCTGGCCGCGCTGCACGCCGTCGCCCGACGGCACGGCGCGCTGCTGCTGGTCGACGACGCGCACGCGCTCGGCGTGACCGGCCCGGCCGGCGCCGGCGGGGTGGCCGCCGCGGGCCTGTCCGGCGAGCCGGACGTGGTGGTCACCGCCACCCTGTCGAAGGCGCTCGGCGGCGCGGGCGGGGTGGTCGCCGGCCCGGCCGAGTTCGTCCGCCACCTGGTGGAGACGGGCCGGACGTTCATCTTCGACACCGCGCTGCCCCCGGCGGTCGCCGCCGGGGTCGCCGCCGCCGCGCGGCTGGCCCGCGCCGGCGACGACCTCCGCGCCGAGCTGGCCGACCGGGCCGCGCTCGCGGTGCGGCGGCTCGGCGCGGCCGGGCTGACCGTCTCCGCCCCCGACGCGGCCGTGGTCTCGGTGACCGCCTCCAGCCCGGAGGCGGCGACCGCCTGGGCGGCGGACTGCCGCGACCGCGGGGTCGCGGTGGGCTGCTTCCGGCCGCCGTCCACCCCGGACAGCCGCTCCCGGCTCCGGCTGACGATCAGCGCCGGGGTTGCGCGCGCGGACTACGAACGGGCCCTGGACGTCATTGTGGAATGTGCGCCGTGAGCGCGAGGAGTGAGCCGGGTTTGCGAGCCCCGCAGTCGCGAACCGAGGTGGGCTCCGTGAGCGCGAGGAGTGAGCCGGGTTTGCGAGCCCCGCAGTCGCGAACCGAGGTGACACCGTGACGGATGGCGGGTGGACCGGGCCGGTGCTGGTGACCGGCACGGACACCGGGGTGGGCAAGACGGTGGTGACCGCGGCGATCGCGGCGGCGGCGCAGGCCGCCGGGCTGCGGGTCGCCGTGGTCAAGCCGGGGCAGACCGGTACGGCCACCGGCGAGCCGGGCGACATCGACTCGGTGACCCGACTGGCCGCCCCGCTGACCGGCCGGACCCTGGCCAGCTACCCGGACCCGCTCGCCCCGCTCGCCGCCGCCCGGGTCGCCGAGCTGGAACCGCTGGAGCTGTACGCGGCGGTCGACGCGGTCCGCGAGGAGGTCGACAAGCACGACCTGGTGCTCGTCGAGGGGGCCGGCGGCCTGCTCGTACCGATGGGGCTGCGGCCCTCGGGCGAGCCCTGGACGGTGGCCGACCTGGCGGTGTCGCTCGGCGCCCCGGCCGTGGTGGTGGCCCGCGCCGGGCTCGGCACGCTGAACCACACCGCGCTCACCCTGGAGGCGTTGGAGCGCCGGGCCGTCCCGGCCGGGGTGGTGATCGGCGCCTGGCCGACCGCACCGGAGCTGGTGCACTGGACCAACCTGACCGACCTGGTGCCGAACCTGCTCGGCGCCCTGCCCGACGGGGCGGGCGGCATGGACCCGGGGGTCTTCCGCCGCTCCGCGCCCGGCTGGCTCACCCCGGCGCTGCACGGGGTGCTGGACGACTGGCGCACCTGGGCCGAGGAGATCAGCTGACGCTCAGGGGTACGCCGCCAGGGTCTCCAGGATCTCGTACGGCGGCTGCCGGCGCGGGTCCTGGTAGGGGCGCAGCGGCGCGGTGGTGCCCCGGTGCGTGGCGCCGCCCTCCCAGTCCTGGAAGGCGGCCAGGCTGGTCCACTCGCTCATCACCACGAAGCTCGCCGGGTCGACGGCGGAGCGCAGCAGCTGGTTGCCGAGCAGCCCGGGGGTGCCGGCCAGCGCCCGGCTGACCCGGTGGTACGCGTCCCGCACCGCGGCGCCGTCGCCGTCCACGCGGTGCCAGAGCAGGATCCGGACGCTCATCACATCCCCCCGTCGACGGTGACGGTCTCCCCGGTGACGCACCGGGCCAGGTCGCCGGCGAGGAAGAGCACCGCCGCGGCCACATCCTCGGCGGTGCCCGGTCGGCCCAGCGCCACCGGCGGGTGGGTGTCGGCGGCCGGCGCCCGCCCCGGCGTCGACCCGCCGCCCGGTGCCGCCGTGGCCGGGGAGGGTGGGGCGACGGCGGGGCCGAAGCCCTGCATGGCGGTGCCCACCCAGTGGCCCTGCGTCGCGCTGCCCAGCCAGTGGCCCTGCGGCGCGGTGACCTGCACCTGCGGTGCGGGCGTTCCGGCCGGCGCCGGGCCGGTGGCGCTCTCCCGGCCGGCCGACGGGCCGCCCGGGGCCGCCGTGGCGGGGGCGTCCGCCGGGTCGAGGGCGATGCGCCCGGTGGCCACCGCGTTGACCCGGATGCCGTCCGGTCCCAGCTCCCGGGCCAGCGCGCGGGTCAGCCCGAGCACGCCCGCCTTCGCCGCCAGGTCGTGCGCCCGGGCCGGCCGGCCGCGCAGGGCCGCCGCCGAGGTCAGGTTGACCACCGAGGCGCCCGCGCCGAGCAGCGGCAGCGCCTCCCGGGTGACCAGGAACATCCCGGTCAACGTGCCGTCGAGCACCCGCCGCCACTCGGCCACCGTCAGCGCGGCCAGCCGGGCCGACCCGCTCGCGGTGTCCGCGTTGACCAGCACGTCCAGTCCGGACAGCTGCCGCCGGCACAGGTTGAGCAGCTGGGTCACCTCGTCCGGATCGGTGACGTCGGCCCGGACCAGGTGGTGCGTGCCGCCCCGCTCCTTCAGCCGGACCCGCAGGTCGTCCACGCCCGCACCCTCCGCGCGGTACGCCGCCATCACCGTCGCCCCCGCGTCGGCGAGGGCCAGCGCGACGGCCCGGCCGACGCCCCGGTCGGCGCCGGTGACCAGGGCCCGCCGGCCGTCCAGCCGCGCCCCGGCCCGCCCGCCCGCGCTCACGCCGGCCGGCATTCGAGCACCGCCCACCGCCCGGCCGTCGGCTCGCCGACCAGCTCGAAGCCGCCGGCGCGCAGCAGCTCCCGCCACTGCTCCGCGTCGCGTTCCCGGCCGCCGAAGCGCAGCAGCATGTCGATGTCGAGGAACTTGCCGTGGTCCCACGCGTTCAACGGAGCCAGCACGTGCTCCAGCACCAGCAGGCGCGCCTCGGGGTCGGCGCCGATCGCGGCGCGGATCCGGCGCAGGATCGCCAGCGCGTCCTCGTCGTCCCAGTCGTGCAGCACCGCCTTGAGCACGTACGCGTCGAAGCCGCCGGGCAGCTCGCCGAAGAAGTCGCCGGGCCGCACCTCGGCCCGGTCCGCCACGCCCCGGGCGGCGAAGACGCCGGCCGCCACCTCGGCCACGTGCGGCTGGTCGACCAGCGTCCCGCGCACCGAGGGGTGCCGGTGCAGCAGCTCGGCCAGGAAGTGGCCCCGCCCGCCGCCCACGTCGGCCACCCGGCGGAAGCGCCCGAAGTCGTACGCGTCGAGGAACTGCCGGGTGGTGGTCGCGCTCATCCGGGTCATCGCCCGGTCGAAGACCGCGCTCACCTCGGGGTGCGCCCGCAGGTGGTCGAAGAACCCGGCGCCGAAGAGCTCCGGGAAGACCGGCTTGCCGGTGCGCAGGCTGTCGACGATCCGCCCGTACGGCGCCCACATCTCCTCGGCGCCGTTGAACAGGATCATGTCCCGCTGGCTGTGCGGCACGTCGGCGCGCATCGCCTCGGCCAGCTCGGTGAGCGCGAACTCCCGGCCCTCCCGCTCGGCGAAGACGCCGACGGCGGCGGCGCAGCGCAGCAGCCGGTACAGCGCCCCCGGATCGGTGTCGGTGCGTCGGGCCAGCTCGTCGACCGGCAGCGGGCCGTCGGCCAGCGCGTCGGCGACGCCGACCTCCGCCAGCGCGTAGATGACCTGGGAGATGCGCTTGCCGCTGGTGAGCAGGAGGAGCCGGGCGGGTGCCGGCAACGGCGCGTCGCCGAGCCCGGCCACCGCCTGGGCTCCTCGCCAGTTGCTGTCCATGGGTTCTCCGTTCTCGCCGGGTGTGGGCCGGCGGACCGACCGGTGCCCCGGCCACCGACCGCCACCGGCGACGGTGCCGCCGCGCGCTCGAGAACCGGTCAGGACGCGGTGGTGCCCGGCGCTCCAGCCGCCCTCCAGATCGACTCCACCGGGGTGGCCGAGCATGGTCGCCGATCCGCCCGGCCGGGACGTCCGGGCGGCCGGCAGCCGCGGCGGGCCGCCGCGGCGGGGAGGGAAGGACGATGATGACCTGGATATCCGGGCTGCTCGGGGTCTCCGCGCTGGTGGCAAGCGGGATCACCGCCGGGGTGCTCTTCGCCGTCGCGGTGAGCGTGCTGCCCACGCTCTTCGCGCTTCCCGCGGGCACCTACATCCGGGTGCACCGGCTGCTGGGCAAGGGCTACCACCCGGTGATGCCGATCGTGGTGAACGTCGGCATGGTCGCGGACTTCCTGCTGGTCCCGGTGGCGCTGGACCGGAACGACGGCAGCTGGGTGCTGTTCGTGGTCGCCGGGCTGCTCCTGGCCGCCAGCCAGTTCGTCTCGCACCTCGGCAACGTGCCGATCAACCGGCAGGTCAAGCGGGTCGACCCGGACGCCGTACCGGCCGACTGGTGGGATCCGCGACCGCGGTGGCAGACGCTGCACCGGACCCGCACCTCGCTGGCGGTGGGCGCGCTGCTGCTCAACGCGATCGCGGTGGTGGCGCGGTGAGCGCCCCCGCGCCGGCGGTCGACCTGCTGGGCCTGGCCGGGCGGCGGTGCCTGGTCACCGGGGGCACCCGGGGGATCGGGCGGGCCGTGGTGCACGCGCTGCTCGACGCCGGCGCCTCGGTGCTCACCTGCCATCGGGGCGACGCCGCGGCGGCCGTCGCCCTGTCCGGGTCGACCGACGTACCGCAGCGGTTGCGGGTGGTGCGGGCGGACCTGACCGTGCCGGCGGACCGGGAGCTGCTCGCCACCGCCTGCCGGGACGAGTTCGGCGGCCTGGACGTGCTGGTGAACAACGCCGCCGTCGACGGTGGGACGCCATTCGCGGGAATGTCCGACGAGGAGTGGCGCCGGGTCGTCGACGCGGACCTGACCGCGGTCGCCGCCACCACCCGGACGGTCCTGCCGCTGCTCCGCCCCGGCGCGTCGGTGGTCACCGTCGGCGCCGCGCTGGCCCTGCGCGGCGCCCCGGGCCGCAGCCACTACGCCGCCGCGAAGTCGGGGCTGCTCGGCTTCTCCCGCTCGCTCGCCAAGGAGCTGGGACCGACCGGAATCCGGGTGAACACGGTCGCGCCCGGCCCCGTCGCGTCGCCCGGCGAGGAACCGCCCCCGCCGCTCGCCGCCCGGCTGCGCGCGATGGCCGCCCTCGGCCGGCAGGCCACCGCCGCGGAGGTTGCCGACGTGGTGCTCTTCCTCGCCGGCCGGCTCTCCGGCTACGTCACCGGCACCGTCGTCCACGTCGACGGCGGCATCTGACCAGTCCGACCCACGACACCTCAAGGAGTCACCATGCCGTTCGGTGCCATCAGCTACGGGGTGAAACCCGGCCACGAGGACGAGATCGCCGGGATCTTCTCGGCCGGCAGCTTCCAGCGGGCCTCCTCGCCCACCCTGCGCGACCCCTCCGGCGCGGTGGTCGGTCGCCTGCTCGCCACCGGTCTGTTCATCCAGGACACGGACATGGTCCGGGTCATCCAGTTCGAGGGGAACGGTGCCGCGATCGCGCGGCACATGGGTTCCCAGCCGGGCGTGCACCGGGCCGAGCAGCAGATCGCGCCGTACCTGGCGGAGGCCCGGGACACCGGCACCGTCGAGGGCTTCTCCGCCCACTTCAGCCGCGCCACGATGCGCCCGGTGCAGCAGCACGTGCGCCGCGACGACGTGGCCACCGCGATGCTGGCGCTGCGCTGGCCGGTCGTGCCGGACGCCGCTCCGGAGATCGGCGGCGCGCTGGCCGCCACCCCGCCGATCTCCGCCGATGATGGTCCGGTGCTGGCCACCGCGGCCTTCGTCCGGGACCGCACGCTGGTGCGGATCTACCAGTACGAGGGTGAGCTGGCGGCGGCGCTGGACCACATCACCGGCTGGGCGGGGCGGGCGGTGGAGTGGGAGCGGCTGCGGCCGTACGTGGTCGGCCCGATGGTGGCCCTGCCGGCCCCGATGCGGTGTATCTCCCAGCTCTCCGTGCTCAACCTGCCGGCCGCCGCCCGCGGCGCCTGATCCCGTCCCGGTCGCTCGTCCGTTCACCCGCCGCCCCGGCACCGCGTCCCGGTGCCGGGGCGACGGGTCGTTCCGGGCTGCCAGCCGCGGCGGGCCGGCACCGGGTCGCCGACCGGGCGGCATCCCAGGCCCACCGGACCCCGCCAGATCGGCGAGATGGCGTCGGTCACTTCCGCCCAACGCGGGCGTGGGCCGGGCGCGCCGACGCCCGCGCGAGGTCGCGCGGGCGTGCGGACGTACGGCCCCGGAGCGCCGCGGGATCAGGCCGCCGGGACGCCGGCGGTGAGCAGGCGGCGGATGCGGACGCGGCGGGCGAGCAGGACCAGGCCGACGGCGAGTGCGACGAGGGCCAGCGCCGCGTAGTAGGCCGGCTGCGGCAGGGCCGGGGCGAGCTGCCCGATCCGGCCGCCGACGGCCGCGCCCACCGCCGCCGACAACCACCACAGCCCCATCATCTGGCTGCGGTAGAAGGCCGGGGCGGCGGTACCGGCGGCGCTGATCCCGACCGGGGCGAGCGCGAGCTCCCCGGCGGCCTGGAGCAGGAAGACCAGCAGCAGCCAGACCGGCGACACCGGGGCCTCGGCGGCCCGTACCGCCACCACCGCCATCACCAGGTAGCTCGCCGCCACCAGGCCGAGGCCGAGCGCGAACTTCACCGGTACGCCCAGCCGGTCGCCGAGGCGGACCCAGAGCCAGGCGCCCAGCGGCGCCACGGCGAGGATGAAGAGCGGGTGCAGCGACTGGAACCAGCTCGCCGGCACCAGGAAACCGAACACCTCGCGGTCGACGGATTCCCGGGCGAACTGGCTGAGCACCGAGCCCGACTGCGTGAAGATCATCCAGAACACGGCCGAGCCGAGGAAGAGCCGGATGAAGCCGTACACCCGCAGCCGCTCCACCGGGGTGATCGCCGGGTGCCGTAGCAGCCGCCGGAACAGCAGCACCGGTACGCCCAGCACGGTCAGCCCGAGCGGGATCAGGGCGTGCTCGACACGCAGCGTGCCGGCGAGCGCGTCGGCGCCGAGCAGGCCGGCCACCACGGCCACCAGGTACCCGGTCCGGCGGAACAGCCGCCGGCGCGCGGCCGCCCCGATCGGGTGCGCCGGCTGGGCGCCGACCGGTCCGAAGTGCCGGCGGCCGAGGGCGAACTGGAGCACCCCGGCGTACATGCCGACGGCCGCGGCGGCGAAGCCGAGGTGCCAGTCCACGGTCTCGCCGAGGAAGCCGGTGACCACCGGGGCGATCAGCGCGCTGACCTGGATGCTCATGTAGAAGATGGAGAACGCGGCCTCCCGGCGGGTCACGTCGCCGTCGCCGTAGAAGTCGCTGAGCAGAACCCCCATGTTGGGCTTGAGCAGCCCGGTGCCGGCGATCAGCAGGCCCAGGCCGGCCCAGATCGACCAGGCGCCGGGCAGCGCCATGCAGGTGTGCCCGGCGGCGATGACGAGGCCGCCGTACAGGGTCGTCCGCCGGGCGCCGAGCAGCCGATCCCCGATCCACGCGCCCGGCACGGCGGCCAGGAAGACCAGGGCCATGTACAGCCCGAACAGCGCGGTCGCGGTGCCCACGCCGAGGCCGAGGCCGCCGTCGGCGCGGGGCGCCACCGCGTACAGGAAGAGGATCGCCTGCATGCCGTAGAAGCTGAAGCGTTCCCACATGTCGGTGAGGAAGAGGGTGACGAACCAGCGCGGCATGCCGGCGAGGCGGCCCGGCGCGGTCGTCGGCGCGGGTGGCGCCAGTTGGATCCGTGTCATCGATGCGTCCTCCGTGGCCGGTCCGGCGCGGGAGGCGACCCGCGCTCCTGTCGGCGGAAGGCTCGCACCGGTGACTCGACGGGGACTGGACCACCGCTCGACGCTGGCGGAGGGCCGGCGTGAGCGGCGGAGGGTCAGACGCCGACGGCCCGGCGGATCCGGACCAGGGCCTCGCCGAGCGCCTGCCGGCACTCCTCGATGGCGTGCGCGTCGGCGGCGTTGCCCTCCTGGAGGGCCCGGCGGGCGTCCTCCCGGAACCGGTCCACCATCTTCTCGACCTGTCGGGCGTTGCGCCCGAAGGCGAAGTAGTCGCTCCACTCGTGGCGCCACTCCGCACCCCAGGAGAGCGCCTCGCGCCACTCCCGCGGGCCCCAGTCCTCCGGCCCCGTCCCGTGCCGCTCCGGCTCCGCGGCCGCCGGCCCGCGCTCCGCGTCGGCCCGGCCCGCCGGCGTCCGGTCGGCGAGCCGCTCCTCCGGGCGTTCGGCCGCCTCGGCCTCCGCGCCGGTGGGCTCCGGCCCGCCGGTGGTCGGCTCCGGCTCGTCGCCCCGACGGAACCAGCCGCGCCGGTTCTCCGGGCTCCGTACCCGCCGGCCGCGCCGGGCCTCGGCGCGCAGCCCGGCCGCCTCGGCGCGGATGTCGGCGTCGGCCTCCCGGGTGATGTCGGCGATCGAGCGGTCGATCTCCCTGGTCAGCTCGTCCAGCTCGGGCGCGCGGCGGCGGAGCTCCTCCTCGCCGCCGGAGGTGATCCGGTAGACCTTGCGGCCACTCTCGTCGACCTCCCGGGAGACCAGCCCCTCGGTCTCCAACCGGGACAGTCGCGGGTAGACGGCGCCGGCCGACGGGGCGTACGCGCCGGCGAAGGTCTCCTCGATCAGCTTGATCACTTCGTAGCCGTGCCGGGGCTGGTCCCGGAGCAGGGCGAGCAGGTAGAGCTTGAACTGCCCGTGGCCGAACGGGGAGGTGGGTGCCCTCATCGCTGCTCCTCGGTCCCGATGGCCGGTGCGGGTGCCGCCGGTGGCGGGGTGGGCGTGCCGGACCCGGCCTGCCGGACCAGCGCCACCTGGCCGGAGACCGTGGTGCCGCGGACGCGGACCGCGTGCGGCGCGGTGCCGCGGCGCAGCCGCAGCCCGACCGTCGCGCCGCCCTCGCCGGAGGCGTGGCTCTCCAGCCCGGGCGTGCCGTCGGGGAGCTGGGTGACGACCGGGCCGCCGTCGGTGGTCAGCTCGACGTCGAGGCTGGCGCCGTCGTCGTCCGGCACGCCGACCAGCAGCGGGCCGGAGACCGCGGTGAGGTCCAGCGCGACCGGCTCCCGGCCAGCCACCACGGTCACCTCGCCGGAGACCGTCTCCAGGTGCGCGTGGCCGGTGCAGCCGCGGGCGAGGATCCGGGCGGAGACCGTGCGGGCGCGCAGCTCCGGGCCCGTCCGGTCCACCACGATCTCGCCGTTGAGGCTGGTCAGCCGGGTGCTGCCGGCGAGTCCGACGGCGACGATGCCGGCGCCGACGGTCTCCACCTCGACCTCGGTGCCGGCCGGCAGCGCCAGCGCCAGGCGGCACCGGCGCCGGAAGGCCGGCGGGAAGTCCCGCCACCAGGGCCGGTGCAGCCCCTGGTCGTGGCGCACCTCCAGCAGGTCGCCGGTCAGGGTGACCCGCAGCGGCGGGCCGGTGAGGTCGGTCAGCTCCAGCAGCGGGGGGCCGCTGGTCAGGTCGACCTCGCCGCCGACGACCCGGATCCGGACCCGTCGGGCCGGCGGCAGCTCGAGCCGCTCGCCCTCGCGTACCTGCCACTCCTGCACGCCACACTCCTTCGGGCCGACCGCCTGTCCGGACCAGCATACCCACTATCGCGATAGTGTGACGCGCTATATCTCATCAGGCCGGCCCGGGGCGCGCGGGACGGCCGCGCGCCCCGGGGGGTGGTCAGGCGGTCCGGGGCAGGCCGGCGTCCCAGAGCCGCAGCTCGAACTCCGCGGCCCGGGCGAAGAGCGCGGCGAGCCGCTCCCGCTCGTCCGGTGCGGCGTCCGCGCCGACCGCGTCCGCCCGCTCCAGGGTCGCCTCCACGATCGGCAGGTACGCGTCGTGCAGCAGCGTGTCGATGAACTTGCGGTAGGTCCGGTCCGGCGAGCCGCGCCGGCGCAGCTCCTTGCTGAACTCGGCGTGGAACCACATCCGCGGCAGCGTCGCCACCACCACGTCGGCGTACGTGCCGGTGTGCGCGACGGCGGTGATGAAGTCGTCGTACGCGGGGTCGACGGTCTCGCCGGGCTCGCCCGCCTTGCCGCCGAGCATCCGCAGCACCGCCACGCTCTTGCCGGTCGCCGAGTAGCTGGAGCCGATGGCGATGCCGGCGAAGTGCGACAGGTCCGCCAGCTCCGGCGCCCGGGCGGCGAGCAGGGCCTGCGCCCGGGCGAAGGTGCCCAGGTGGACGATGTCGGCCCGGATCAGCCGGGCGAGGTCCGCCTTGGGCAGCGTGCCGTCGCAGATGCCGACCGGTACGGGGTGGGCCAGCAGGGCGTCGAAGCTGGCCTCGCCGGCCGCCCAGAGTTCCTTGCGAAATGACATCTCATTCCCTTCACAACGGTACGGGTCGCGACCGGCGCTCGCCCGGCCGGCGGGACGGGTGCGCGGTCAGTCGTCCAGGTCGAGGCGGACCCGGTACATGTCGAGCCAGGAGTTGAGGGTCAGCACCTGCTCGATGTGGGTGCGGTTGACCCAGGCGATCGGGCCGTTCGCCAACTTGGCCGGGGTGTCCAGCAGCCGCCGCGCGGCGGCGATGTCGACCAGGGCGTGCGCCGGCTGGCCGGGGTCGTCCAGGATCTCCCGCAGCGACTCGCTCAGGTAGCGGGTGTAGAGCGGGTCCTGGGTGACCGGGAACGGGCTCTTCTGCCGGTCCAGCACGTCGCCGGGGAGCAGGTCCAGCCCGGCCGCGCGCAGCAGCGCCTTCTCCCGGCCGTCGTGGCTCTTGAACGCCCACGGCGCGTTGAAGACGTACTCCACCAGGTCGGGGTCGGTGTACGGGACGCGTACCTCCAGCCCGACCGACATGCTCAGCCGGTCGTCCCGGGTGAGCAGGTGCTGCAGCCAGCGGGACAGGTGCAGGTGGGTGATCTCCCGCATCCGCTTCTCGGTGCCGGTCTCCCCGGGCAGCTGCGGCACCTCGGCCAGCGCCTCCCGGTACCGGTCGACGCTGTAGGTCTCCAGGTCCAGCAGCTTGAGCAGCCCCGGGTCGAAGAGCCCGCTGCCGAGCCCCGGCCCCTCGCAGAAGTGCTGGTAGAAGGCGATCCACGGGAAAGCCTCCCGGTGGATCAGCTCCGGCACCCAGGCCCAGTGGTAGCCGCCGAAGACCTCGTCGGCGGCCTCGCCGCAGAGCGCGACGGTGGCGTGCCGGCGGACCTGGTCGAAGAGCACCCAGAGCGAGGCGTCCATGTCGCCGAGCGGGGTGGGGCGGTCCTGGGCGGCGATGGTGCGGCGGCGGATCTCGGGATCGGCGAGCCGTTCCGGCGTGATCACCACCGGGGTGTGCCGGGAGCCGACGTGCTCGGCGACCATCCGGGCGAACGGCGCGTCCGGGGTGTCGCGGACCTCGTCGGCCCGGAACCGCTCGGTGTAGCGGGTGAAGGTGACCGAGAAGGTCTGGATCGGTTCGGCGCCGCGCCGGGCCCGGGCCTGCGCCGCGAGCGCGGTCATCACGCTGGAATCCAGGCCGCCGGAGAGCAGCGAGCCGACGGGTACGTCGGCGACGAGCTGGGCGTCGACCACCTGCTCCAGCTTGCCCCGGATGGTGTCCACGGTGGTCGGCAGGTCGTCGGTGTGCGGCCGGGAGGCCAGCCGCCAGTAGCAGCGGTGCCGGACCCCGGTGGCGTCCACGGTGACCACGTGTCCGGGGCGGACCTCCGCCACGCCGGCGAAGACGGTGCGGCCGGGGGTCCAGACCTGGGTGAGGATCTCCCGCAGGTTGTCGGTGTCGGCGCGGGCCTCCAGCAGCCCGGTGGCGAGGATCGCCTTGATCTCGGAGGCGAAGAGCACCTGCCGGTCCGGGGTGCGGTGGTAGAAGAGCGGCTTGACGCCGAGCTGGTCGCGGACCAGGACCAGCCGTTCCGCGCGGACGTCCCAGACGGCGAAGGCGAAGATGCCGTTGAGGTGGGTGCCGACGTCCTCACCCCACTCCAGGTAGGCCCGGAGCACCACCTCGGTGTCGCCGTCGGTGTGGAACCGGTGTCCCCGGCCGGCCAGCTCCGCGCGCAGCTGCCGGTAGTTGTAGAGCTCGCCGTTGTAGCTGAGCACGGCGAGTTCCCGGCCGTCGGCGTGGGCCGTCATCGGCTGGGTGCTGGCGGCCAGGTCGATGACCGCGAGCCGGCGGTGGGCCAGGTGGGCGTGCGGTGCGGTCCAGAGGCCGTCGGCGTCCGGGCCGCGGCAGGCGAGGGTGCCGGACATCGCGGTGACCGGTGACCGGTCGGTGGGCAGGGTGCGTTCGAAGTCGACGAGACCGGCGATGCCACACATGCGCGTGCTCCCCCTGAGTTCGTTGGGCCGCCCGGGTGACGGCCCGGACGCCGGACGCCCGGCGGGCGCGGGCCGGCGGGTGGCGTCGCCCGCCGCCGACCGGCTGATCCTCTGGCGCGTCGCTCGAGCCCCGCTCGGCCCGCGATCCAGGGGGCGCTCCAGCGGGCGTCGACCGGGGCTTCAGGGCCGACTGGCACAGTCGCGACTGTCTCGCGACACTCGCGACCGGTCCGCTGCTGTCGGCGTTTTCGCAGGTGACGAACGACTTTCGGTCACTCTCTGGAAGCGTCTTGACCGGCTCCGCAGTTGCGATATAGCGTGATTGGCCGAGAGAGTTGTATCGCGATATCCCCGTCGAAGGAGTCGTCATGACCGACAACAACGCCCAAGCCCGGGTCGGCACGCGGCCCGCGGCGCCGCCCGACCGTCGGCGCTGGATGGTGCTGGTCATCCTGCTCGTCGCGACCTTCATGGACCTGCTGGACGTGACGATCGTGGCGATCGCCGTGCCGTCGATCCAGCAGGACATCAGCGCCACGTACACCGCCGCGCAGTGGGTGCTCGCGGGCTACTCGCTCGCCTTCGCGCTGCTGCTGATCACCGGCGGGCGGCTCGGCGACATCATCGGCCGGAAGCGGATGTTCCTGCTCGGCATGGCCGGCTTCACGGTCGCGTCGGCGCTCTGCGGGCTGGCCCCCAACCCGGAGCTGCTCATCGCCTCGCGGGTGCTGCAGGGCGCCATGGCGGCCATGATGGTGCCGCAGGTCATCTCCTCGATCCAGGTGATGTTCTCGCCGAAGGAGCGGGTCGCCGCGTTCAGCGTCTACGGCGGCGTCGCCGGCCTCGCCACGGTCAGCGGGCCGCTGCTGGGCGGCCTGCTGATCAAGGCGGACATCTTCGACCTCGGCTGGCGGGCGATCTTCCTGATCAACGTTCCGATCGGTCTCGCCGCGCTCGTCGGCGCGCTGGTGCTGATGAAGGAGCTGCGCACCCCGCACGCGCTGCGGCTGGATCTCACCGGGGTCGGCATCATCACCGTGACCATGCTGCTGCTGGTCTACCCGCTCATGCAGGGCCGGGAGAAGGACTGGCCGACCTGGATCTTCGCCATGATGGCCGCCTCCGCGGTCGGCCTGGTGGTCTTCGCCGCCCACCAGCGGCGGCGGTCCGGCCACGGTGGCTCGCCGCTGGTGCCGATGGAGCTGTTCAAGGAGAAGGCGTTCGTCGGCGGGCTCCTGGTGAACCTCGTGTTCTTCGCCGGAATTGTCTCCTTCTTCCTGGTCTTCATCATCTACCTGCAGGCCGGCCTCGACAAGTCGGTGCTCGCCGCCGCGATGGCCAACCTGCCCTGGTCGGTCGGCATCGCGCTGGCCAGCGGCGCTTCGTTCCAGCTCGCCCCGAAGCTCGGCCGGACCGTGCTGCACATCGGCACCGGTCTGATGACCGCGTCGATGGTCGCCATCATCCTGACCATCCAGTTCGTCGGCACCGACGTCTCGGTCTGGCACTTCGTCCCCAGCATGTTCGTCGGCGGCGTCGGCATGGGGCTGGTCGCCCCGCTGCTGGTGGACGCCGTCATCTCCGGCGTCCCGCACCACGAGGCCGGCTCCGCCTCCGGCGTGCTCAGCGCCGTCCAGCAGGTCGGCGGCGCGCTGGGCATCGCGCTGATCGGCGTGATCTTTTTCGGGCTCCTCGGCGACCGGGCGCAGGGCGTCGCGGAGGCCAACACCGCGCCGATCCGCGCGGCGCTGCAGTCCGCCGGCGCACCGGTGGACGCCCAGCGGCAGGCGGTGGACGGCTTCGTCCGCTGCTTCATGGACCGGTCCGCGGAAGAGGACCCGACCGCCGTCCCGGTGAGTTGCCGGGACACCGACCAGGCGGCGCCGGCGGCGGTCACCCGCGCCTACACCGACGCCGCCACCGACGCCCGCCGGGAGCTGTTCAGCGACGCGATGAAGCTGACCGCCTGGTACAACGCCGGCGTCTTCCTCCTCGCCTTCCTGCTGGTGTTCGGGCTGCCCCGCCGGATCAACGTGCACGCCGAGGCCGAGGCCGGCCTCGACGAGGACGCGCCGGCCGAGCCGGTCGACTCCACGCGCGTCCACTAGGGCCCCCGCCCTCGCCGCCACAGGTGGCGGCCCGTCCAGACAGGCCGGTGTCGGGGGCTGGCGCGCCCCCGCGCGGTCCCCCCGGGCCCCCGACACCGGCCGCCCGCCCCCGCCTATCGGAGAGGACAGCTGTGTTCGAGCCGTCGATCCCCGCGTACGACGACAACTTCAACTACGACTTCCTGGTCGCCCTCGTGCTGCTCGGCTACTGGGCCGCGGTCGCCCGGCGGCTGCACCGGCTGCCGCACGCGCGTACCGCCGCGCGGCTGCGCCGGTCGAGCCGGCGACTGGCGCTCGCCGCCGTCGTCGGGGCGCTGCTCGTGCCGGCCCGGCTGGTCACCTCGCTGGTGCTCTACGGGTACGGCTGGCACTTCGCCGCCGACCGGCTGCTGATCGGCGTACCCCTGGTGGCGCTGCCGGTGCTGGCCACCCTCCTGGTCACCGTGCCGGCGCTGCGCCGGCTCGGCCGACCGTCGCCGGAGGACGCGGCGGAGGCGGACGCGCCGCCGGCGTCCCCCGCCGCGGCGGCCGCGCCGCGGGTGTCGTTCCCGGCCCGCGCGGTCGCCGTGGGCGGGCTGGTCTCCTTCGTCATGATCCTCTTCGCGCCGGCCCCGCCGCTGCTGGTGCCGGCGCTCGTCAGCTACGGCGGCGTGGCCCTGGTCCTGGTGGTGATCTGGCGCCGGCACGCCAACCGGGTGCGTGACGGGGTGGTGCGACCGCTGCCGCGCGGCGCGGCCCGGGTGCGGCGGGTCGCGGTCGGCACCGCGGCCGTCCTCGTCCTGGTCGGCGGCTACGCCGGCTGGGACTGGCAGACCAGCAAGCTGCCCGACGACTACCGCATGACGGAGCAAGCGATGACCTATGGCAAAGGCCCTGGACCGGTGGACCACTCGGCGCACTCGCACGGCGTCGGACTGCCGGACCGCCCGCTGACCCGGTTCACCGGCCCGGCGGGCAAGCCCGACAAGCGATTCACCCTGATCGCCACGGACGCCAAGTTGACGCTCAGCTCCGGCACCACCGTCGACGCGATCGCCTTCAACGGCCAGATCCCCGGCCCCGAGCTGCGGGTCCGGCAGGGCGACCTGGTCGAGGTGACACTGGTCAACCGGACCGCGGACACGCCGACCACGGTGCACTGGCACGGGCTGGACGTGCCCAACGCCGAGGACGGCGTCGCCGGCCTCACTCAGAACGCCGTGCCGCCGGGTGGCAGCCACGTCTACCGGTGGCGCGCCGAGCAGGTCGGCACGTACTGGTACCACTCGCACCAGGCGTCCTCGACCCAGGTGCGGCGCGGGCTGTTCGGTCCCCTGGTCATCGACCCGGCGCAGCCGGGCCCCGCCGGGGTGCGCGAGTTCGTGGTCGCCGCGCACGTCTTCGACACCGACAAGGGCGACACCAGCACCCTCAACGCCGCTGACACGCTCCGGCGGGAGGCGGTCGCCCCCGGCACGCCGGTCCGGATCCGGCTGATCAACGCGGACAACTTCCGCAAGTACTTCACCCTCGCCGGCACGCCGTTCAAGGTCACCGCGGTCGACGGTGGCGCCGTCAACGCCCCCACCGACCTGTACCGGACCAAGCTCATGCTCGGCGGCGGCGGCCGGTACGACCTCGAGTTCACCATGCCGTCCGCGCCGGTCCGCCTGACCGACCTGGCGGCGGTCGGCGCCGGCCTGCTGCTCAGCCCGGACGGGCAGGGCGAGCTGGCGCCGCTGACCGACGGGCCGGAGTTCGACGCGACCCGGTACGGCAGCCCGGCCGCCACCCCGTTCGGGCCGGAGAGCCACTTCGACCGCAGCTTCGACCTGGTGCTCGACAACCGGCCGGGGTTCTACGACGGCCAGCCCTACTACCTGTGGACCATCAACGGGCACGTCTCGCCGCACGTGCCGATGCTCATGGTGCGGGAGGGCGAACTGGTCAAGGTGACCATCAGCAACCGAAGCTTCCTGGAACACCCGATGCACCTGCACGGTCACCACGTCCTGGTGCTGAGCCGCAACGGCCACCGGGCCACCGGCAGCCCGCTCTGGCTCGACACCGTCACCGTGCTCTCCGGCGAGTCCTACGAGCTGGCCTTCCGGGCCGACAACCCGGGACTGTGGATGGACCACTGCCACAACCTCCAGCACGCGGCGATGGGCATGACCATGCACCTCGGCTACGAGGGGATCAGCACCCCGTTCCACGCCGGCCGGGCCACCGGCAACCTCGCCGAGTAGCACCTCCGGCCCACCCCCCGCACGGCCGCCACCCCCCGTCGACCAGGGCGGGGGGTGGCGGCCGTCGTGCGTCCGCGCCCCGACCATGACGGCCCGCTCTCCGTCCGGTGCGGAGCGTCGAGCCGGCCTTGAGAGGAACTGGACAGCTCCCGGGTGCACTGGCAGCGGCCCGAGGAGAGGCCCGCGGCCACACAACGGGAAGGTGGTGCTGATGAGCGCATCGGACGCCGACGTCGGCGCGGTCGTCACCGGCATCGGGGTCACCGCGCCGACCGGCATCGGGATCCACGCGCACTGGCAGTCGGTGCTGGACGGCAAGACCGGGATCGGCCGGATCACCCGCTTCGACCCGGAGAGCTACCCGGTCCGGTACGCCGGGCAGGTCCCCGGCTTCGCCGCGCGGGAGCGGGTGCCCGGCCGGTTGATCCCGCAGACGGACCACTGGACGCACCTGGCGCTGGCCGCCGCCGACGACGCCCTGGGCGACGCCGGCGTCGACCCGGCCGGGCTGCCGGAGTACGAGATGGCGGTGGTCACTTCCAGCTCGTCCGGGGGCACCGAGTTCGGCCAGCACGAGATGGAGCGGCTGTACCGCAACGGCCCGTCCTGGGTCGGGGCGTACCAGTCGATCGCCTGGTTCTACGCGGCGACCACCGGTCAGGTCTCGATCCGGCACGGCATGCGCGGTCCCTGCGGGGTGATCTGCGCCGAGCAGGCCGGTGGGCTCGACGCCCTGGGCCAGGCGCGCCGGCTGGCCCGCTCCGGCTACCGGCTGGTGGTCAGCGGCGGCACCGACGCGTCGCTCTGCCCGTACGGGCTCACCGCGCAGCTCGCCACCGGCCGGCTCTCCACGGTGGACGACCCGACCCTGGCGTACCTGCCCTTCGACGCCGGGGCCAGCGGGTACCTGCCCGGCGAGGGCGGGGCGATCCTGATCGTGGAGAACGGCCGGCACGCCCGCGAGCGCGGCGCCGGTGAGGGCTACGGCAGCATCCTCGGCTACGCGGCCGGCTTCGACCCGCCGCCCGGCTCCGGGCGACCCCCGGCGCTGCGCCGGACCATCACCGCCGCGCTGGCCGACGCGCGGCTGGCGCCGGACGACGTCGACGTCGTGTTCGCCGACGCCGCCGGCTGCCCGGACCTGGACGCGGCCGAGTCCGCGGCGATCACCGCGGTGTTCGGCCGGCGCGGGGTGCCGGTCACCGCCCCGAAGACCCTCACCGGCCGGCTGTACGGCGGCGGCGCGCCGCTGGACGTCGCCACCGCGCTGCTCGCGGTCCGGGACGGGGTGGTCCCGCACACCGTCGGGGTGACCCGCCCCGACCCGGACCTGGACCTGGTCCTAGGTGAGCCCCGGGAGCTGCCGCTGCGGCGGGCCCTGGTGCTGGCCCGGGGCCACGGCGGCTTCACCGCCGCCATGGTGGTCGGGACCTCCCGCCGCCGTTGACCGTCACCCACCGATCCACGACGAACGGAGCCGAGCGATGACGAGCTTCACCCTGGACGACCTTCGCGAGCTGCTGGGCAGCATCGCCGGGGTCGACGAGTCCACCGACCTGTCCGGCGACATCGCCGACGTGCCGCTGGCCGACCTGGGCTACGACTCACTGGCCATGTTGGAGCTGGCCGGCCACGTGCAGCGCCGCTACGGGGTGCCGATCCCGGACGAGGCGGTGGAGCGGATGACCACCCCGCGCAGCACCGTCGACTACATCAACGCGCAGTTCGCGACGGTGGGCTGAGATGGCCGGGCACACCGACAACGCGGTGGTCATCGACGCCCCGCTGGAGCTGGTCTGGGAGCTGACCAACGACATCGAGTCGTGGCCGCGGCTGTTCAGCGAGTACGCCGAGGCGACCGTGCTGGACCGCCGGCCGGACGGCTCCGTGCTGTTCCGGCTCTCCCTGCACCCGGACGAGAACGGCAAGGTCTGGTCCTGGGTCTCGGCCCGGGCGGCCGACCGGGAGACCTGGACGGTCCGCTCGCACCGGGTGGAGACCGGGGTCTTCAAGTACATGTCGCTGTTCTGGGAGTACACGCCGGTCGAGGGCGGGGTGCGGCTGCGCTGGGTGCAGGACTTCGAGATGAAGCCCGGCGCCCCGCTCGACGACGCCGGGATGCAGGAGCGGCTCAACCGCAACACCGCCGTCCAGCAGCAGCTGATCAAGGAGAAGGTCGAGGCCGCCGCCCGTCGGGGCGTACCGGTCAGCTGAGCGCCCGGCCCGGGCGCACCGGGCGCGGCGAACCGACATGGAGGGACCACGATGGATCTGGAACTGGCCGGAAAGAAGGCACTGGTCACCGGGGGCACCCGGGGCGTGGGGCGGGGCATCGTCCTGGCCCTGGCCCGGCACGGTGTCGACGTGCTGACCTGCTACCGGCAGGAGGGCGAGGCGGTCACCTCGCTGGAACGCGAGCTCAAGGAGATCGGCGGCGAGCACCACCTGATCCGCGCCGACCTGGCCGACCCGGAGCAGGTCGGCGCGCTGATGGCCGAGGCGCGCAGCCGGTTCGGCCGGCTCGACCTGGTGGTCAACAACGCCGGCGCGATCAGCCACGTGCCGTACGAGCAGCTCACCCTGGCCCAGTGGCAGCAGGTGATCGACACCAACCTGACCGCGGTGCACCTGGTCACCCAGGCGGCGATCCCGATGATGACGGCCGGCGGCTCGGTGGTGAGCATCGGCTCGAAGTCCTCCGAGGTGGGCATCCCGCTGCGGGCCCACTACACGGCCACCAAGGCGGCGCTGCGCGGCCTGACCCGCTCGCTGGCGAAGGAGTACGGGGCGAAGGGGCTGCGCTTCAACGTGCTCGCCCTCGGGGTCATCCGCACCGAGGCGATGGACGCCATGCCGGCGGAGCAGCGCGCCATGCTGACGAAGCGCTACCAGGACAAGACGGCGCTGGGCCGGCTCGGCGAGCCGGACGAGGTGGCCGCCGCCGTGCTCTGGCTGGCCAGCGACCTGTCCCGGTACGTCACCGGCGCCACCGTGCACGTCGACGGGGGGATCTCCTGATGGCCGAGGGACCCTTCCGGGTGATGCTGCGGATGCAGATCAAGCCCGGCATGCAGGAGGAGTTCGAGCGGGTCTGGCTGGAGGTCGGCGACTCCGTCACCAGCCACCCGGCGAACCTGGGGCAGTGGCTCTCCCGCGACGAGGAGGAGGGCGTCTACTGGATCGTCAGCGACTGGGTGGACGAGCCCCGGTTCCGCGAGTTCGAGCACAGCGACCGGCACCTGGAGCATCGGACCAGGCTGCACCCGTACCGCTCGGGCGGCTCGATGACCACCATGCGGGTGGTCGCCCACCTGCCCGGTGCGGCGAGCGCCGGGAGCCACGGGGAATGGGTCGGCGTCCGGTGACGTGCCGGCCGCGCGTCCGGCGTACCGGGGGACCGGGCGCCGGGCGGGCGGCCGGCCGGGCCGAACGACCGGAGACCGACGGCGGTAATCCCGCGTCCCGCTCGACGCGGGGCACGGACGATCGGAGCGGAACATGACCAGTACGGTTCCTGCGCCGGTGCGGGGCGCCACCGCCGCGCCGGCGGTCCCGGCCACCCCGGCCGACGCGGAGTGGCTGACCTGCGGTGGCTGCCGGGTGCTGCTGTACCGCAAGCGGTTCGACCGGCTGCTGGGGGTGTGCCCGGAGTGCGGGTGGCACAGCCGGCTGTCCGTCGACGAGCGGCTGCGGAGCCTGCTCGATCCCGGCTCGGTGCGCCCGGTGACGCCGGCGGAGTCGGTGCACGACCCGCTGGGCTTCACCGACCTGGTCGACTACCCGGGCCGGCTGTCCCGGGCCCGGGAGAGCACCGGCCTCGCCGACGCGGTCCGGGTGGTCCGGGGCCGGATCCAGGGCCACCCGGTGGTGGCGGCGGTGATGGACTTCCGCTTCCTCGGCGGCAGCCTGGGGGTGGCCGCCGGGGAGGCGGTGACCGCCGCCGCGGAGGCGGCCCTGGCCGACTCCTGCGCGCTGCTGATCGTCACCGCCTCCGGCGGGGCCCGGATGCAGGAGGGCGCCCTGGCGCTGATGCAGATGGCCAAGACCGGCAACGCGCTGCGCGCCCTGGACGAGGCGGGGCTGCTCACCGTCACCCTGGTGACCGACCCGACGTACGGCGGGGTCGCGGCCTCGTTCGCCACGCTGACCGACGTCATCATCGCCGAGCCCGGCGCCCGGATGGGCTTCGCCGGCCCCCGGGTCATCGCCCAGACCATCCGCCAGGAGCTGCCCCCGGGCTTCCAGACCGCGGAGTTCCTGCTGGAGCGGGGCCTGGTCGACGGGGTACGCGCCCGGGGCGAGCTGCCCTGGGTGCTGGGCCAGCTGCTGGCGGCGGCCGCCCCGGCGCCCGCGGACTGGGGCGGCGAGGTGGTGGACGCCGTGCTGCGGGACCCGGCCACCCTGGTCCGCCGGCCGCCGGCCGAGGTGGTCCGGCTGGCCCGGCACCTCGACCGGCCCACCCTCACCGACCACCTCACCGAGTGGCTGGACGGCTTCGTCGAGCTGCGTGGCGCCCGCGACGGCGCGGGGGACTGCCGGGCCGTGGTGGGTGGCCTGGGCGTGCTGGACGGGCTGCCGGTGATGGTGATCGGGCACCAGAAGGGGCACAGCACCGAGGAGTTGGTGCGGCACTCCTTCGGAATGCCCTCGCCCGCCGGCTACCGCAAGGCCGCCCGGCTGATGCGGCTCGCCGCGAAGCTGCGGGTGCCGGTCGTGACGCTGGTCGACACCGCCGGGGCCCACCCCGGGCTGGCGGCGGAGGAGCAGGGCCAGGCGGTCGCCATCGCGGAGTCCATCGCGCTGATGGGCAGCCTGCCGGTGCCGGTGGTCACGGTGATCACCGGCGAGGGCGGCAGCGGCGGCGCGCTGGCGTTGGCCGTGGCCGACCGGGTGCTGCTGACCGAGAACGGCACGTACTCGGTGATCAGCCCGGAGGGTTGCGCGGCGATCCTCTGGCGCAGCCCGGAGCGGGCGGGCGACGCGGCGGCCGCGCTGGGCGTGGACGCCGGGTCCCTGCTGCGGCTCGGCGTGGTCGACGGGGTGGTGCCGGAACCGCCGGGCGGCGCCCACCTCGACCCGGCGCGCGCGTCCCGGCTGGTCCGCGACGCCGTGGTCGTCGCCCTGCGCGAGCTGCGGGCCAGTGACGGACCGGCCCTGGTCGCGGCGCGGCGGGGCCGGTTCCGGCGGTTCGGTCTGACCAACGATAGGAGGCCCTGACATGACCATCACTCCTGCTCCCACCACGACCCCGGCACCGGCCGATCCGGGCGGGCTGGACGCGGCGGTGGCGGTGCTGCACGCCGAGGCCGCGATGGAGGTGCTGCACCGCAGCGTCCTCGGGGTGGCCCGCTCGGTCAGCGGCGCGCCGAGCCGGATCAGTGTCCGCTTCGGCTGCGCCAGCATCGACGTCGAGTGGCCGGACGCGACCGCGGCCGGGGGCGGGACGCCCGTCACCGTCTACGCCGAGACGCCGGCGACCCAGGTCGACGCCGGGGCGGAGGCCGGCCGACACGAGCTGCGGTCGCCGCTGGTGGGCACCTTCTACCGGGCGATCGAGCCGGGCGCCAAGCCGTTCGTCGAGGTCGGCGACATCGTCGAGGTCGGCCAGCAGGTCGGCATCGTGGAGGCGATGAAGCTGATGAACCCGCTGGTGGCCGACCTGGCCGGGCGGGTGGTCGACATCCCGGTGGCCGACGGCGAGCCGGTCGAGTACGAGCAGCCGCTGCTGGTGATCGAGCCCTGGGAGGGCGAGTGAGCGGGCGGGAGGCCACCTTCGACACGGTGCTGGTGGCCAACCGCGGCGAGATCGCGCTGCGGGTGGTGCGTACCTGTCGGGAGATGGGGATCCGCAGCGTGGTGGCGTACTCCACCGCCGACCGCGAGTCGGCGGCGGTCCGCGCCGCCGACGAGGCGGTCCACATCGGACCGGGACCGGCCAAGCAGAGTTACCTGTACCCGCCGGCGCTGATCGAGGCGGCGCTGCGCACCGGCGCGCAGGCCGTCCACCCCGGCTACGGCTTCCTCTCCGAGGATCCCGACTTCGCCGAGATCTGCGCCCGCAACGGGCTGGTCTTCATCGGGCCCCGGCCGGAGGTGATGGCGCGCCTGGGCGACAAGTCGCTGGCCCGACGGCTGATGACCGACGCCGGCCTGCCGGTCCTGCCGGGCACCCTCGAACCGGTCGGCAGCGCCAGCGAGATCCTGGCCGCCGGGCACCGGGTCGGGTTCCCGGTGATCATCAAGGCGGCGGCCGGCGGGGGCGGCCGGGGGATGAGCGTGGTGCGGCGCGCGGAGGACCTGCTGCCCGCGTTCCGCGCGACCCGGGCCGCGGCCCGCTCGGTCTTCGGCGACGACCGGGTCTACCTGGAGCGCTTCCTGGAACGCGCCCGGCACGTGGAGATCCAGGTGTTGGCCGACGGGCACGGCAACGTGGTGCACCTGGGGGAGCGGGACTGCTCGGTGCAGCGCCGGCACCAGAAGCTCGTCGAGGAGAGCCCGGCCCCGGGCCTGCCCCGGCGGATCGCCGACGCGTTCGCCGAGGCGGCGGTGCGGGGCGCCCGGGCGGTCGGCTTCACCGGGGCGGGGACCTTCGAGTTCCTGGTCGCCGGCGAGGAGACCGCGTTCATCGAGGTGAACTCGCGGATCCAGGTGGAGCACCCGGTCACCGAGGCGGTCACCGGCATCGACCTGGTACGCGAGCAGATCCGGGTGGCCGCCGGCCTGCCGCTGTCGGTGACCCAGGACGACGTCCGGCCGCGCGGGGTGGCGGTGGAGTGCCGGGTCAACGCCGAGGACCCGGCGCGGGACTACGCCCCCTGCCCGGGGGAGCTCACCGAGTTCGTCCCGCCCGGCGGCCCGGGCGTCCGGGTCGACACCCACGCCTACCCGGGCTGGCGGATCTCGCCGTACTACGACTCGCTGCTGGCAAAGGTGATCGTCTGGGCGCCCGACCGGGACCAGGCGCTGGACCGGATGGACCGGGCGCTGGCCGAGTTCCGGATCGCCGGGCGGGGTGTCCGGACCACCGTGCCCCGGCTGCGGGAGGTGCTGGCCGACCCGGTGTTCCGGGCGGCGGAGCACTCCACGTCGCTGCTGGACGAGATGGCGGCGGCGCCGGGCGTACGCCTGGCCGGGTGACGGGTCGGTCCCGGCGGCCCGACCCCGGGGAGCAGCTGCGGCGACGGCCGCGACGGTGAGAGACCGTCGCGGCCGTCGGCGTTCCGGGCCGTTGCCCCCGGGCCGGTGGAGCCGACCCGGGGGAGGGTTCAGCGGCCCACCGCGAGCTGCTGGCTGATGCTGCGCAGGGTCGGCAGGAACCGGTAGTTGTACCCGACGAGCTGGTCGTCCGGCGGCTCGGCGCCGATCAGGTGCAGCTCGACCAGCTCCTCCAGGACCGACTCGGCGGCGTGCTCGTCGACGCCGAGCACGCTGGCGGCGGTGCCGAGCGAGACCGGCTGCTGCACCAGCCCGGCGAGCTGGCCGAGCGCGGTCTGCACCGCCCGCGGCGCGAGCCGGTACGTCCGTTCCACGCTGGCCCGCAGCCGCAGCGGGTCGCCGCAGGGGCGGTCCATCTCCCGCCGCTTCCACGCGATCAGTCGCGCGATGCTCCAGTGTGGCCGGGAGAGCAGCATCGACGCGGCGACGTGCAGCGCCGACGGCAGCCCGTCGCAGAGGTAGACCAGCTCGCGGGCGATCAGCGGTTCCCGTTCGATCCGACGCCGGCCGATCGCGGCGGCCAGCAGTTGCAGGCTGCCGTCGACGTCCAGCGGCGGCAGGTGGAGGGTCTCGCTGATGGACGGCGTCGAGAGCCGACGCCGGCTGGTCACCAGCACCGCGCTGGCGCGGCTCGACGGCAGCAGCGGGGCCAACTGGTCGATGTCGGCCACGTCGTCGAGGAGGACGAGCACGTTCCGGTCCGCGGTGACCGAGCGGAACATCCGGCTGCGCTCGTCGAGCGAGGTCGGCAGCGCCTCGTCGGGCACCCCCAGCGCCCGCAGGAACCCGCCGAGCACCTCGCCCAGGTCGGCCCGGCCGCCGTCGCCGTCGAGCAGCCGGGCGTATAGCTGGCCGCCCGGGTGGTGGTCGCGGACCTGGTGGGCGGCGTGCACGCTGAGCGCGGTGGCGCCGCAGCCGGGCGGTCCGGCGACGACCACCACCGCCGGGGCGCTGCGCGGCGTGCGGCCCAGCGCGGCCAGCACCGCCGCCAGCTCGGTGTCCCGGCCGACCAGCGCCGGCCCCTTCGGGGGCAGCTGGCTGGGCGGCGCGGACCGGACGACGACGGCCGCCGGCTCGGCCGACGCCGGCGGCGGCTCCAGGGCGAGGTCGCCCTCCAGCATCGAGCGGTGCAGCCGCTGGGTGTCCAGCGACGGGTCCAGGCCCAGCTCCCGGGCCAGGGCCGTGCGCAGGCTCTGGTAGACGGCGAGCGCGTCGGGGCGGCGCCCGGCGCGGTAGAGGGCGAGCATCAGCTTGGCGTGGAAGCCCTCGTGGGTGGGCTGCTTGGCCACCAGCGCGGTCAGCTCGCCGAGCACCTCGTGGTGCCGGCCGAGCTGCAGGTCGGCCTGGATACGGGACTCCAGGGCGCTCTTGTGCATCTCCTCCAGCCGCAGCGCCTCGACCTGCAGCAGCGGACCCAGGCTGACGTCCACCAGGGACGGACCGCGCCAGAGCCGCAGCGCCTCGGCCAGGGTGCCCGCCGCGGTGGCGGGGTCGCCGGCCTCCAGTTGGGCCCGGCCCAGGGCGGCCAGCCGGCCGAAGCGGCGGGCGTCGAGGGCGTCCGGCGCGAGCGAGAGGACGTACCCGTAGGCGGAGGTCCGCAGCGACGGCGCCCCCGCCGTGGTCGGCAGCTGTCCCCGGGCGTTGGGTACGCCGAGCCGCAGCAGTTTGCGGAGCTGGTAGACGTAGGTCTGGAGCGTGGTGGTGACGCTGGCGGGAGGGTTGTCCTCCCACAACTCCTCAATGATCTGGTCGGTCCGCACGACGACGTTGCCGTTGAGCGCGAGAAGGCTGAGCGCTCGGCGGAGTTTGGGTGCCGAAGGTGTCACGACCGTACGGTCGCGTACCACCTCCAGCGGTCCTAGGATCGAAATCTGCACGACAACCACTTCCCCCTTGTGGTCGAAGTCGCTGCTGTCCCGCCCCGCACCGGGTGGGACGTCGACTTCGAGAGACCTGGTATCAGGCTGGGTCGATGCCATCTTTCAGCGCTCGAAAAGCGCTGGAGCGCGGATAGAGCCCCCTTTCTCGAAGTCCTCCACTCGTCCCTTTTCGCGGCAAACGCCAGTCGAATGCACACGCGGAGTGGATGCGCAACGCATTAATCTCCACCAATCGGTCGACCCCTGCCTCCGACGGTTTGCCGAGGGGCAGGGGTCGCCCAAAACCGGACAGTCGGGGCGCATCCCCTGAACTCCGTGCGCTCGGTCGACCGCGACTGGCCCGACCTTCCGCGCCCGGAAAGCTCGCTACGGATCCCACGGTGTTCGACAATCCGTCATTTCGATCGGCTGTGCAATGTCGGATCTCCGGCTTTCGATCCGGCCGGCTCTTTCCTTACCGAGAGTACCCGAAACATTCGGTAACAATTGGCGGACGGCCGACTGTCGGAAAGGCGCGGTATTGGTCCGGGCCGCCGGAGAAAACATTGTCAAGCGGCCCAATAATGGGATTCTGGACAAAGCCGTCCGGACGCCCCCGGCGTTCACCGTCGGCCGTGGTGGGGGCGTTGCGCGGGGCGCGCCCGCGGCCCGATGTCGCGGGTGTCGGCCCGCGCGTAGGCGGGCCGCCGCGGCGCCCGCCGGACGGCAGGCGTGTCACCGACAGTGATCGCGCCGGGTGCAAATTGCAATAGTGGCGGTGGGGCGGATTCCACGAAGTGGGTTCGACACCCGAACGACACAATTCCCGGGCGCGGAGAACGCACAATCCCGCGACGACAGGATTCCCGGGTCCGGGACGCCCGCGGCCCGGAAACGACACGATCCCCGGGCCCGCGGACCGGGCCGGCGCGCGGTGACGCGACGGCGACCGGTCCCCGGCCCCGGGGATCAGTGCGGACGACCGGTGGTCAGCCGGCCGGCCAGGCGGCGAACCGGCGCTGCCCGTAGAGCAGCGGCTCCCGGCCCGGCTCCCGGACGATGCGCCGCACCTCGCCGAAGACCACCACGTGGTCGCCGACCGGCTCGGTGCGGGTCACGGCGCAGTGCGCCACGGCGAGCGCGTCGTCGGCCAGGTGCGGCCCCGCCGCGTCCGGCCCGGCGTCCCAGCACACCCGGGAGAACCGGTCCGGGTCGCCGGAGGCGAACAGCCGCGCCGTCTCCGAGGCGCGGTCGTGCAGCAGGTTCACCGCGAAGCGGGAGCCGGCGACGATCGCGGCCAGCGTCGGGCTGCCGCTCCACACGCAGACCAGCAACGTCGGCGGGCTCAGGGTCACGCTGCACACCGACGAGCACGTCATGCCGTGCGGCCCGCCGTCCGGCCCGAACGCGGTCAGCACCGCCACGCCGGTGGGGAACTCGGCCATCAGGCCCCGGAAGTCGGTCGAGGAGGGCCCGGCGGCCCGCTCGGCGAGGGAATCTGTCACGTCGCACCACCTCAGGGATCGGGCGGGGGTCCGCCGGTGGTCCGGACCGGACCCCGGCGTCGGTCAGTTCATCCCGATGTACGGGGCGATGTGCCGGCCGGCCCAGCTGTCGAAGTCCTCGAGCAGCTGCTTGTTCAGCTCCGGGTGCTCGGCGAAGGCCTTCAGCGCGTCCGCCTGGGTCATCGCCTTCGCCACCAGGGCGTCGGCCGCCTTGCGGCGCTGCCACCAGTCGTCGTTGGTCTCCGTGCGCTCCAGCAGGGTCGCCGGCACCTTCTGACCGAGCAGCAGGTTGTCGATGCCCGCCAGGCCGAAGAAGGTCGGCGCCGCGCCCAGCGCCAGGTCCAGCAGGAAGGGGTCCCGCCGGGTCAGCGGCGCGCCGTTGGCGTACAGGTCCAGCAGCGGCTTGAAGCCGGAGACGTCGCAGCGCTCCTGGACGTCCTTCCAGAACGGCGTGTCCAGCTTCGTGTTGAACTTGTAGTGGATGCCGAGGAACCAGCGGATCGCGTCCCAGCGCTGGCCGAGGCCGAGGTTGACCACGTCCCGGGCCGGGGTCTCGGACCACGAGGTGGGCAGGGTGGCCACCATCGCCTGGATGGAGAGCGCGCTCATCAGCAGCCCGGTGGACTCCAGCGGCTCGACGAAGGCGTACGAGTTGCCGATCGCGTAGACGTTGCCCCGCCAGGCCTTGTCGTGCCGGCCGCTGCGGAAGCGCACCTGGCGCAGCCCGTCGACGGTGGGGAAGCGCTCCTGGACCTCGTCGGCCGCCTGCTCGTCGCTGAGGTGGTCGGTCGAGTAGACGTAGCCGATGTGGTCGCTCTCCGGGGTGGGGATGTTCCAGGTCCAACCGGCCTGCATGGTGGTCGCCGAGGTGTACGGCTTGAGCACCCCGTCGTGCGGCATGTTGCCGGTGACCGCCGAGTTGGTGAAGAGCGTGTCGGAGTAGCTGTGGAACGGCGTGCCGAGGGTCTTGCCGAGCAGCATCGACCGGAAGCCGGTGCAGTCGACGTAGAAGTCGAACTCCAGCTCGCGCCCGTCGGTGGTGGTCAGATGGTCTACCCACTCCTCGCCGCTGAGCACCACGTCGGCCAGCCGCGCCTCGACGTGCTTGATGCCGCGCTGCTCGGCCAGCTCGGTGAGGTAGCCGACGAACCGGCCGTTGTCCAGGTGGTACGCGAACGGCAGGTACTTCATCAGCGAGACGGGCCTGCCGTCCACCTCGTAGACCGCCGAGCGGTCGGCCATCATCATCAGCGACTGGAGCGTGAAGCCGTTGACGCTGCCGGTGGCGTCCAGCGCGCCGAGGCCGCCGATCGAGTGGTGGTGCCAGTCGAAGGTGGCCATGAACGGCTCGTCGTCCGCCGGTCCCCAGTCGAACTTGATGCCGAGCTTCCAGGTGGGCATCACCTTCCGGTACAGCTCGTTGGCGTCGATGCCCAGGTAGTGGTGCAGGAACATCACCATGTAGGTCACCGTCGCCTCGCCGACGCCGATGATCGGGATCTCCTTCGACTGCACCAGGGTGACGTCCAGCCACGGCCGCTTCGCCTTCAGCGCCAGTGCGGCCATGAAGCCGGCGGTGCCGCCACCGATGACGCCGACCGAGCGGACCCCCTGCGGGTCGTCGTCGGCCGGGCGACGCCGGTCGCTCGCCACCGCCTCGTGGTGCTGGGTGAGCGCCCGCGGGTTGAGCACACCCGGCATGCCCTGGCCGTTCGCGCCGCCCAGCCAGTCGCGTACCGCGTCCGCGTCGGACTCGGTGAGGCTCTCGACCAGGGTGTCCAGCTGTGTCCTGGTGCTGGGGCCGCCGAAGCCGCCCATGTTTCCGTACATTCCGCACTCCCGACCGTCGTTGGATGGATGGCCCCGCCGGCTCCGTTCGGGCGGGGCGCGGTGCCGCCAGGGTGGTCCGGACCCGTCGGCGCCGGTGCCGCCGGCCGGGATCGACCCGGCCACGGCCACTGTGCGCAGGCCGGCTCGAACCCCGCTGGAGCGTCGCTCAGGGTGCCCGGGCCCGCGCCGGGCCGGGTCCGCGCGCCCCGCCGGCTCGCTCGCCGGTCGAGGCGGGTTCGAGGGGTACGCCCCAGGCTGGCGGCCGGTCCGCCGCGCCCGCGGCGGGCCGGCGAGGACCGGAAGGGGCGTGCGATGGTGGCCGACGGCGGCGGAGATCAGGGGTACCCGTCGATGCTGGTGCGGATCGCCCGGCGGCTCTGGTCGGGCGCCCAGGTCCAGGGGCTGTTCCTGATGGGTTTCCCACCGCCCCCGGGTCGGCCCGCCGAGCCGCCCCCGGCACGCCCGGCCCGGCGTCGCCGCTGACCGACGCACGACGACCGGCCGTCCACTGCCAGGTGGGCGGCCGGTCGTCGGTCCGGGGTCAGACGCGGGCGAGCAGCATCGCGCTCTGGAAGCCGCCGAAGCCGCTGCCCACGCTGAGCACGCTGTCCATCCGGTGCTCCCGGGCGGTGAGCGGCACGTAGTCCAGGTCGCACTCGGGATCGCGCTGGTGCAGGTTCGCGGTGGGCGGCACCACCTGGCGTTGCAGGGCCAGCGCGCAGGCCGCCACCTCCAGGGAGCCGATCGCCCCCAGCGAGTGCCCGATCATCGACTTGATCGAGCTGACCGGCACCTGGTACGCCCGCTCGCCGAGCGCCCGGATGAACGCGGCCGTCTCGTGCCGGTCGTTCTGCTTGGTCCCCGAGCCGTGCGCGTTGATGTAGTCCACGTCGGACGGGTCGATGCGCGCCTGGTCCATGGCGACCCGGATCGCCTCGGCCATCTCCCGGCCGTCCGGCTTCAGCCCGGTCATGTGGAAGGCGTTGCTGCGACTGGCGAAGCCGGTGATCTCGGCGTAGACGCGGGCCCCGCGCCGCTGGGCCGCCTCCTTCTCCTCCAGCACCAGCACCGCCGCCCCCTCGCCGAGGACGAAGCCGTCGCGGGTGGCGTCGAACGGGCGGGAGGCGTGCTCGGGGTCGTCGTTGTTCGGCGAGGTCGCCTTGATCGCGTCGAAGCAGGCGGAGGTGATCGGGGAGAGCGGGGCGTCCGTCGCGCCGGCCACCATCACGTCGGTGCTGCCCTCGCGGATCAGCTCCACCGCGTGCCCGACCGCGTCCAGCCCGGAGGTGCAGCCGGTCGAGATGAGCGCCGTCGGCCCCTCCGCGCCGGCCGTCCAGGCCACCTCCACCGCCAGCGTGCTCGGCACCATGTACCCGTACAGGTGCGGCACCCCGTAGCTGTGGTCGACCAGCCAGTTGCGGCCGTCGTCGGAGAGCACCGCGTACTCCTGCTCCAGACCCATGGTGCAGCCGACCGCGCTGCCGATGCTGACCCCGAGCCGGGCCGGGTCTCCGGCGGCGAGGTCCAGGCCGCTGTCCGCGACCGCCTCCCGGGCGCTGACCACCGCGAACTGCGCGGCCCGGTCCATCCGCCGGATCTCCGCTGAGGTCAGCCCGCACGCCCGCGGGTCGAAGTCCACCTCGGCGGCGATCCGGGACCGGAAGGCGCCGGCGTCGAAGAGGCTGATCCGCCGGGTCGCGGTCCGCCCGGCGGCCAGCAGCTCCCAGTACGCCTCCCGGCCCACCGCCCCCGGCGCGACCGCGCCGATCCCGGTGACCACCACCGACCGGGTCATGCCGGACCACCCACGTCCGGGTTCGCCGCCTCCGGCCGGATCGGCTCCTCGGTATCCACGTGACCCAGCTCGGGCCGGGGCGCCAGCGGGGAGAGGTGGAACACCACCCGGGCGGCGCTGCCGCCGGTGTTGACCAGCCGGTGCTTCACTCCGATCGGCACCAGCAGCGAGTCGCCGGGGCCGAGCCGGACCGGCTCGCCGTCCAGCCGGATCTCCAGGTCGCCGTCGACGACGTGCAGGAACTCCTCCGAGTACGGGTGGTAGTGCTCGGTGACGTACTCGCCGGGGGCGAGGGCGAGCACCCCGCCGAAGCCGGAGGTGCAGCCCACCGTCCTCGGGCTCAGGGTGAGCCGGATGTCGCCGCCGCGGCGCCGGTTCGGCGCCACCTGGTCGACGTGCACACGCAGTTCGCGGGTCGTGGTCACCGGGTCCTCCCGTCCTGCGCCGTCCACACGTAGAACGGGGCGGCCATCGCGTCCTTCGGCTCCTTCCAGTTCGGGTCGTACGGCGACACGAACTCCGTCAGCCGGGTGTTGATGTCCTGGTAGAGCGGGTGGCTGCGGGCCTTGTACAGGTTGGGCGAGATGTCGTCGTCGGCCTCCACGAGATGCAGGTAGAGGTCGTGGAAGGTGAACAGCAGCCGCCGCGAGACACCGATCATGTGGGGCAGGTCGGTGGCGTCCGATTCGGCGAAGACGTCGCCGATGCGCTGTGGTTCGTCGGTCTTCAACTTCGCGATGATCAAGGTGCGGTGCACGGTGATCCTCCTGGCGTCCGCTCCGATGGGCCCGCACATGCTCACAGCGCCGGCTGGAGCCGTACTCGAACCCGGCTCGGCGGCCGGGCGACCCGCCGCCGCCCGCGGACGCCCGTCCCGACGGCGCCGCCGCGGCCCTTGACCGGTGGTCGAGCCGCACCCGAGGCGGCGGCGTGACGATCGCCGGGTCAACCGTCGGACGTCCGGTCGGAGGAGCCATGTCGACCACTCAGGCCACCCGTCTCCTGCTCGCCCTCGCGATCATCATCGTGGCCGCCCGCCTGCTGGGTGCGGTGGCCCGCCGGCTGGACCAGCCGCCGGTGATCGGCGAGGTGCTGGCCGGGATCGCGCTCGGTCCCACGCTCCTCGACGGCGTCGTCTCCGACGCGGTCTTCCCCACCGACATCCGGCCGTTCCTCGCCGCGCTGGCCAACCTGGGGATCGCGCTGTTCATGTTCATCGTCGGTCTCGAACTGGACCACGCGCTGGTGCGGGGCAAGGGCCGGCTGGCCGGCAGCGTCTCGATCAGCTCCATCGTGCTGCCGTTCGGGTTGGGCGCCCTGCTGTCGCTGTACCTGATCCACAATCACCCGAGCCGGGACCCGCTGAGCTTCGCGCTGTTCATGGGCGCGGCGATGTCGGTCACCGCGTTCCCCGTGCTGGCCCGGATCCTCACCGACCGGAACATGAGCCACACCCTGGTCGGCCAGGTGGCCCTGACCTGCGCGGCGGTCGACGACGTCCTCGCCTGGTCGATGTTGGCCATGGTGGTGGCCGTCGCCGGCGCCGCCGCCGACCAGGCCCGGCTGCTGCTGGTGCTGCCCTACCTGGCGGTGATGTTCCTGCTGGTCCGCCCCCTGCTGCGCCGGGTGGCCGCGGCGCAGCGGACCGCCGGGCGGCTGACCAGCGGCACCCTCGCCGTGGTGCTGGCCGGTGCGTTGCTGTCGGCCGCGGCCACCGAGGCCGTCGGGCTGCACTTCATCTTCGGCGCGTTCCTGTTCGGCGTGGTGATGCCCCGCGAGGGCGGCGCCGCGCTCCGCGCCGAACTGCTGGAACGGGTCGGCCAGGTCAGCTCGGTGCTGCTGTTGCCGGTCTTCTTCATCGTCGCCGGCCTGCGGGTCGACCTCTCCGCCGTCGGCGGCACCGGGCTGGGCGAGCTGGCCCTGATCCTGCTGGTGGCGATCGGCGGCAAGTTCGTCGGCGCCTACCTGGCGGCCCGGGCCAACGGACTGCCGGCCCGGGAGTCCGGCGCGCTGGCCACCCTGATGAACACCCGCGGCCTGACCGAACTGGTCATCCTCAACATCGGCCTGCAACTGACCCTGCTGGACACCCGGCTCTACTCGCTGATGGTGGTGATGGCGGTGCTCACCACCGCGATGGCCGGGCCGCTGCTGCGCGTCCTCTACCCGCGCCGGCGCTATGCCCCGGCCGCCCCGGTGCCGACCGCCCACCCCGGCTGACCGCCGCGCCCCGGTCGGGCCGGCGGACACCGGCCGGGCACCTGACTTTCGTCGGTGTCCGGACCGGGCACCCGTCGGTAGCCTGACCGCCGTGGAATCGCGGTCTTGGCGTCACGCCCGCCTGCTAGGGGACCGGCGGCGGGTGGGCGACCTGCTGCTCTGGGCCGCGCTGGCCGCGCCGATCGGGTACGCCGGGATCACCCCGCCCCGACCGCCCTCCGCGGTGTTCCTGCTGGTCGCCTCGCTGGCGCTGCTGGCCCTGGCGGTGGGGACCGGTCGGCGCCTGCCGCTGACCGCCCTCGTGGCGGTGGTGCTCGGCTCGCTGCTCGACGGCAACTTCGTCTTCGCCATCCCGGTCTTCAGCTACCTGGCCGGGCGGCGGGGCGCGGGGACCGCCCGGGCCGCCGGGGTCTTCGGGGCGATCGCGGCCGCCGGCACCGGGCTCAACCTCGGCCTGCTCGGCACCGGGCCGGCGACCTGGTACCTGCTGGCGTCGGTGCTGCTCTTCGGCGGGGTGTTCCCCTGGCTGCTCGGCCGGCACCGGCGGCAGCAGCGGGCGCTGGCGGCGACCGAGCGGCGGCACGCCGAGGCGGTGGACCGGGAGCGGCGCAGCGCGGTGGACCGGATCCGGTTGCGGGAACGGGCCCGGATCGCCCAGGAGATGCACGATTCGCTGGGCCACGACCTGAGCCTGATCGCGCTCCGCACCGCCGCGCTGGAGGTCTCCGCCGACCTCGCCCCCGCGCACCGCGCCGCCGCCGGTGAGCTGCGCGCCAGCGTGGCCGCCGCGACCGAGCGGCTGCACGACATCATCGGCGTGCTGCGCGAGGAGCGGGCGTCGGACGTCCGGCCGCCCGACGAGACCGTGGCGGAGTTGGTGGAGGGGGCCCGCGACGCCGGGATGACGGTCGAGCTGCGGGTGCCGGCCGACCTGGACCTGCCGCCGATGGTCGCGCACGCCGCGCACCGGGTGATCCGCGAGGCGCTGACCAACGCCGCCCGGTACGCGCCCGGCGCTCCGGTCACCGTCACCCTGGCCCGGGCCGGTGACCGGGTCGACGTGCGGGTGGTCAACGCCCCGGCCGCGGCCCCGCCGCTGCCCGGCCCGCCCGCCCACGGCTCGGGTCTGCTCGCCCTGCGCGAGCGGGTACGCCTCACCGGCGGGGTCCTCGACGCGGGCCCACGCGACGGCGGGTTCGCCGTACGGGTCTGGCTGCCGCTGGTCCCCGACGGGCCGGCGGGGGAGGACGATGGGCCGCTCCCGGCGCCCGACGCCCCGGGCGGCTGGCCGCTCGACGGCCGGCCCGGGCTTGCCACGGCCGACCCGCCCGGCGAGTCCGAACGCCGGCTGCGCGACGCCCGACGCCGGGTGCGGCGCAGCCTGCTGATCGCGTTCGGCGCCCCGGTCACGCTGGGCCTGGTGCTGTCGCTGGTCTACTACCCGCTCGCCACGGCCGGCGCCGTGCTGGACCGTCCCGGGTACGAGCGGCTGCGGGTCGGCGACCCGCGCGCCGCACTGGGGCTGCCCCGGCGGCAGGCCGAGCCGCCGGACGGCGCCCCGGCGGGCGGGTGCGAGTACTACACCGACGGCAACTTCCCCTTCGCGGAGCCGAGCTGGCGGCTCTGCTTCGCCGACGGCCGGCTGGCCAGCAAGGAGCGGATCGCCCGGTGAGCGAGGACCGCGAGCGCCCGGTGCGGGTCGTGCTCGCCGACGACGAGGCCATGGTCCGGGCCGGGGTGCGGGCCATCCTGGCGGCGGACCCGGGGATCGAGGTGGTCGGCGAGGCCGCCGACGGCCGGGACGCGGTCGAACTCGTCCGCGCCCACCGCCCCCGGGTGGCCCTGTTGGACATTCGGATGCCGAGGCTGGACGGGATCGGCGCGGCCGCGGAGATCCGGCGGCTGGTGCCGGAGACCGCCAGCGTCATGCTGACCACGTTCGGCGAGGACGACCACGTCGCCCGGGCGCTGGGTCACGGGGCGAGCGGATTCCTGCTCAAGGCCGGCGATCCCCGCGAGCTGCTCGCCGGGGTCCGGGCCGTGGCCGACGGCGGGGCGTACCTGTCACCCCGGGTGGCCCGGCGGGTGATCGAGCTGACCGGCGGCCGGCTGGCCCGCGGGCCGTACGCCCGGGACCGGCTCGTCGGCCTGACCGAGCGCGAGCGGGAGGTACTGGCGCTGGTCGGCGCCGGGCTGTCCAACGCCGAGATCGCCCGCCGCCTGCACCTGGTCGAGGGCACCGTGAAGAGCTACCTGACCAGCATCTTCACCCGGCTCGACGTCCGTAACCGGGTGCAGGCGGCGATCCTCGCGTACGAGGCGGGGCTGGTCCCGCCGACCGGCTGACCAGCCCCGCCCCGTCCCCAGTCCGGCGGGGCGGGTCAGGCGTCGCGCCGCCGGAGCGCGGCCCGGCCGAGGGCCAGCGCGGCGACCGTCCAGCCGGCGAGCAGCAGCAGCCCCACTGCCGCCGGGTACGGGTCGCTGTCTCCGGCCATGAAATGCGCGCCCGCGACGCCGGGGAAGGCGTCGGCGATCCGGGTGAGCACGGTGATCCGCGGCTCCTGGAGCGACAGCGGCACGATCATCAGCACGGCGAGGAGCACGGTGAGGGTGAGCACCGCGCCGCGCAGCGCCGCCGCCAGGCCCAGTGCCAGCACCGCGACCAGCGCCAGGTAGACCGCGGCGGCCAGCACATCGCCCAGCGTCCCGGCCACCGGGACGCGGCCCCACCGGCCCAGCACCGGCCCGGCCACCAGCGCGCCGACGCCACCGAGCAGGAGGCCGAACAGGAAGGTCACGACCGCCACCACGACCGCCTTGGCCAGCAGCATCCGGCCCCGCGACGGGGTGCAGCGCAGCGTGGTCCGGATGGTGCCGGTCGCGTACTCCGAGGTGATGGCGAGCAGTCCCAGGGCCAGGACGGCGTACTGGGTGAGGTCCAGGGAACCGATCACGACGCTGCCGACGGTGCCGACGCCCGGGTTGTTGGTCGGGTCGTCGTCGGTGTTGGCGTTGGCCGCGTAGATGGCGAGCTGCCCGGCGGTGGCCGCCATCACCAGCACGCCGGCCAGCAGCGTCCACCAGGTGGACCGGACCGACCAGAGCTTGGTCCACTCGGCGGCCACCGCGCCGGTGAACGGGCCGCCGGCCGGGGCGGGTCGGGACGTCGGTCGGGCGGGGGCGACGGTGCGGAGGGTGGTCATCGGGCCTCGCTTCCGACGGTGCCGCCGGCGTACTCGACGCTGTCGGCGGTGAGTTCCATGAACGCCTGCTCCAGCGAGCCGGTCATCGGGGTCAGCTCGTGCATCCGGACCCCCAGCTCGTACGCCACATCGCCGACCCGGTCGGCGGCGGCGCCCGAGACGGTCAGGCCGTCGGCGCCGTGCGGGGTCACGGTGGCTCCCTCGGCCGTCAACCGCTCACCCAGCGCGGCCAGCGCCACCGGTTGCGGGCCGCGGACCAGGACCGAGGCGGCCGCGCTGGCGGCGATCAGCTCGGCGACCGGCGCGTCGGCGATCAGCCGGCCCCGGCCGATCACGATGAGCTGGTCGGCGGTCTGCTCCATCTCGCTCATCAGGTGACTGGAGACCAGGACGGTCCGCCCCTCGGCGGCCAGCGCGCGGGTCAGCCGCCGGATCCAGCGCACCCCGTCGGGGTCCAACCCGTTGACCGGTTCGTCGAAGAGCAGCACGGGCGGGTCCCCGAGCAGCGCGCCGGCGATGCCGAGCCGCTGCGCCATGCCGAGGGAGAGCGAGCGGCCCGGTTTGTCCGCGGCCCGTCCGTCGAGGCCGGCCAGGCCGAGCACCTCGTCGACCCGGCGCGGCGGGATGCCGTTGCTGCGCGCCATGGCCCGCAAGTGCGCCCGGCCGGACCGGGCCGGGTGGATGCCGGTCGCGTCCAGCAGCGCCCCCACCTCGTGCAACGGGTGTCGCAGGGCCCGGTACGGCCGCCCGTCGACCAGGGCTTCGCCGGCGGTCGGTCGGTCCAGGCCGAGGACCATCCGCATGGTGGTGGACTTGCCCGCGCCGTTCGGGCCGAGGAAGCCGGTCACCCGTCCGGGCGCGATGTCGACGGTCAGGTCGTCGACCGCGGTCGTCCCGCCGAACCGTTTCGTCAACCCACGTAATGTGATCATGCGCCGACGGTACGAACCGGACCGGGCGCCGCACCGCTGCCGATCGCCGCCGACCGACCCCCACTTTCGTCAGGACCGGCGAGCGCCCCGCCGCAGCGGCGGAGCGGTCAGGCGCGGCGGACGACGAACGCGTCCGGCATCCGGAAGGTCAGGTTGTCCGGGCACCACGGCGGGCGGACCACGGTCACCCCGTCGAGCAGCGGGGCCGCCTCGGCGACCACCACCGCCGCCTCCATCCGGGCCAGTTGGGCCCCCACGCAGCGGTGCGCGCCCGCCCCGAAGGCCAGGTGCCGGCGGGAACCGGGCTGTCCCGGCCGGAACTCGGCCGGGGCGGCGACCACCTCGGGGTCCCGGCCGGCCCGGGCCAGCCACGCCACGATGCTGGTGCCCGCCGGCACCGCCGTCCCGCCCAGCTCGGTGTCCACCGTGGCCACCCGCCGCCAGGTGACGATCGGCGGCTCCAGCCGCAGCCCCTCCTCGACCACGTCGGCGACGGCGACCTCGCCGGCACGCAGCCCCGCGCGTACCTCCGGTTCGCCGGTCAGCCGGTGCAGCAGCAGGGTGAGGAACTGCGAGGTGGTCTCCTGGCCGGCGACCAGCAGGAAGAACAGCGCGCCCACCACCACGTCGGGGGAGTGCCCGGCAGCCCGCAGCCGGGCGGCGAGCCCTCCGCCGGTGGCGGCGAACGCGCGCAGCATGGTGTGGAACCTTCCGACCTCGGTGGCCAGCGCCCGCTGCCGCTCGGCGTCCAGCGGCGCCCAGAACAGCTCCAGCGCGGCCCGGGCGAACTCCTTGACCGCGCCGACCGGGGCGTCCGGCAGCTCCACGAGCCGGGCGAGCACCAGCAGCGGCAGGTCGGCGGCGAGTTCGGCGTACAGGTCGACCGCCTGGCCCGCCTCGAGGGCGGCGGCGAGCCGGTCCACCCGCTCCCGGACCAGCGCCGTCAGCCAGGGCTGCTGCGCCGCCACCCGGGTGGGGTGCAGCGCGTCGGCGACGATGCCGCGGATCTGCGGGTGGCTGGCGCCGGAGTTGTTGGCCAGCGTCGGCGGCAGCCGGAACCGGTGTCCGGCGAGCACCCGCAGCGCGGCCACCGGCATCGGGGTCACCGCGTCGAGGGCGTTGTCCGGCCGGAACGTGACGGGGTCGGTGAGCACCCGCCGGACCAGGGCGTGCCGGGTGACCACCAGGTGACCGACGCCGACGTGGTCGACCACGGTCGCCACGTCCGGCCACCGCCCGTCGACGGACTCCCCCCAGCCCCGGAACAGCACGCCGCCACGTTAGCGGGCGGCTCCCGGCGGCGCGGGGTCCAGCTCCCACACGGTGGTGTGCTTCACCCGTACGCTCTCCAGCGCCTCCGGCACCGGCACGTCGTACGCGGCCAGCTCGTGGAAGCGCTCGCGGGGCAGGAACGCCCGCCCGGGGTCGCCGACCAGCACCCGGGCCCCGGACCGGGCGGCCCGGAGCAGGAAGCGCAGCATCCGCCGGGCCATCGCCTCGCTGTAGAAGACGTCGCCGGCGAGGACCACCTCGGCACCCCCGGCGTCGCCGTCGAGAATGTCGCCGAACTCGGCGTCGATGCGTACCCCGTTGGCCTCGGCGTTGAGCGCGACGGCCGCGACGGCCCGCTCGTCGACCTCGACGGCGCGGACGGCCGCCGCGCCGGCGCGGGCGGCGGCGATGGCGACCAGGCCGGAGCCGGCGGCGAGGTCGAGCACCCGGCGGCCGGCGACGAGCTCGGGATGGTCGGTGACGTAGCGGGCCAGTCCCTGGCCGCCGGCCCAGGCGAAGGCCCAGAACGGTGGCGGCTGGGCGCTGCGGAACTCGCCCTCGGTCAGCTCCCACAGGCCGATCGGCTCGTCGGCCTGGTGCAGCCGCACCTCGGGAACGAACGGGACCGGCGCGAGCCGGGCGTGCAGCCGGACGAAGGCCGCGGACAGGTCGGACACCCCGTGATTCTGCGCCGGCAGGGATCCCGGGCGTGTCGCGGGGCGGGCGTGACCGGTTCACCACTGTCCGTGGAATCGACCCCCGCGCTTGCCGATCGGTGCGAACACGCCCGTCTGTCGGCTTGCCCCGCCCGCTCATAGCGTTGCCAGTTGGACGCGACCGACGGGAGGACGAGGCGGTGGTGAGCGTGTGGCGGAACGCGCTGCGGATCGGGATGGTGCTGGCCTGTCTGTCGGGGGCGGGCCTGGGTGCGGCCGCGCCGGCGCGGGCGGCGGCCGGCTTCGCCACCGAGCTGAGCGGGCTGCCGGACGAGTTCACCGCCGGCAACGGGGTGGAGACCGTCGCCGCGGTGGTCTCCCGCTCCGACGGCGGCGGCTGCGTCAAGGTGCGCTGGTCGATGGTGCTCGGCGTGCAGGGCCTGCGGTTGGACCAGGTGAAGATGGACCGGGTGGAGGACAGCGGCTCCTTCCCGCTGGAGATCCGGACCGAGGGGGACGTGGCCCGGCTGACCGACCGTCAGCTGGACCCGGGGATCCTCTGCCCCGGGCGGACGGTCACCGCTCGCTACCGGGTGGCCTTCGCCGAGGACGTCAGCCGGGGGCGGGTGAGCTTCGCCGCCGAGGCGTACGACGAGAACCTGCGTCTGCTGGCCCGGCAGACGGCGACGCGGCAGGTGGTCGGGGAGGAGGCCGTGGCGACGCCGAGCGCGACGGCGCCGGAGCCGACGGAGAGCTCCGCCGCGCCGAGCGACCCGGCCGCCTCGGCGCCGGTGTCGGACGATCCCGGCGCGGACGCGACGCCGAGCGAGGAGGCGGTGGCCGAGCTGCCGCCGCCGGGTGCGGCGGGCCGGCCGGTGGCGCAGCCCGGTGGTTTCGGGGTCGTGCAGGGCGCCTTCCTCCTTGGCGGCCTGCTCCTCTTCCTCGGCGCGGGCCTGCTGTTGCGGCTGCGGCACCTGCTGCGCCCGGCCGGGGACGCGGCGGCCGGGGACGACCCGGGCCGGGCCTTCGAGCGTCGGGCGCCGCGGGGGCGGTGGCGGTAGCGGGCCGCTGATCGGGGGTGGCCGGGGCCGGGAGGGAGATCCTCCCGGCCCCGGTGCGTCTCTGCGCCGAGTTGGTTTACAAAATACTGCCTCTTGTAAAACGGCATGACGGCTGCCACAGTCTGGGGAGGAGTCAAGAGATCGGAGGCTGACGATGAGCACCGGCACCGACGCGACGCCCCTCGCCTGGCGCGACACCCGAAAGCCGCTCTGGCCGCTCGCCCTGCTCGTCCCGGTGCTGCCCTTCGTCGGCTGGCTGGGCTGGCACTCCACCGGCGGCGCCTGGGCCTGGTGGCTGACCCCCCTCGTCGTCTTCGGGCTGATCCCGGTGATCGACCTGCTGATCGGCGACGACCGGCGCAACCCGCCCGACGAGGCGGTGCCCCGCCTGCAGGCCGACGGCTACTACCGCTCGCTCACCTACCTCTACCTGCCCGCCCAGTACGCCGCCCTGGTCCTCTGCTGTGCGGTCTGGGCCCGGGGCGGGCTCTCCTGGCTGGGCGCCGCCGGCCTGGTCGCCACCGTCGGCGTGGTCAACGGCATCGCCATCAACACCGCCCACGAGCTGGGCCACAAGCGCGAGTCGGCGGAGCGCTGGCTCTCCAAGGTCGCCCTCGCGCCGACCGGGTACGGGCACTTCTACGTCGAGCACAACCGCGGCCACCACACCCGGGTCGCCACCCCGGAGGATCCGGCCAGCTCACGGCTGGGGGAGAGCTTTTGGGCGTTCTGGCCGCGCACGGTCCGGGGCAGCCTGCGCTCGGCCTGGCGGCTGGAGACGAGCCGGTTCCGCATCCGTGGTCGCAGCCCCTGGACGTGGCGCAACGACATCCTCAACGCCTGGGCGATGACCCTGGTCCTCTACGCGGTGCTGATGCTCGCCTTCGGCCCCGGGGTGCTGCTCTTCCTGCTGCCCCAGGCCGTGGTCGGCTTCTCGCTGCTGGAGGTGGTGAACTACCTGGAGCACTACGGGCTGGCCCGGCAGCGCACCGTGGCCGGCCGGTACGAGAAGGTCGACCCCCGGCACAGCTGGAACAGCGACCGGACGGTCACCAACGTCTTCCTCTTCCAGCTCCAGCGACACAGCGACCACCACGCCAACCCGCTGCGCCGCTACCAGACGCTGCGCAGCTTCGACTCCTCGCCGCAGTTGCCGGCCGGCTACGCCACCATGGTGGTGGCCGCGCTGGTGCCGCCGGTCTGGCGGCGGGTGATGGACCACCGGGTGCTCGCCCACTACGGCGGCGACCTCGGGTCGGCCAACGTCCACCCGCCGGCCCTGCGCCGGCTGCGGGAGCGCCAGCGCGGTCGCCCCGCGGCCCCCGCCCCCGAGTCGTACGCCGGCTGACCGCCCGCTCGTGCACCGCGAGCTGCACCGCCAGGCCGTCCATCACCGCGTTGATCCGCCACGCGGCGCCGGCCGGGTCCGCGCAGTCGAAGGTGCCGGCGGCCACCCCGTCGGAGATCACCTGGGCCAGGTCCTGCCGCCAGCGACCCGGCCCTCGGACCTCCCACCCAGGCTTCTGGGAAGCTTCAGGAGGGGTGGGCCAGGTCCCGGTGACGCCGGCCGTCGCCCCCGCGCCGGACGCGCCGGGGGACCCCCCGATTTGGCAACCGTTCCCGGCCTCGGCTAAAGTTCTCATCCGTCACCCGGAAACAACCGGGGGCACGCGGACGTAGCGCAGCTGGTAGCGCATCACCTTGCCAAGGTGAGGGTCGCGGGTTCGAATCCCGTCGTCCGCTCGGAGCTGCCGCCACGCATGTCGGGGGCAACCTCGGTGGAGTGGCCGAGAGGCGAGGCAACGGCCTGCAAAGCCGTGTACACGGGTTCAAATCCCGTCTCCACCTCGGCAGTTGACGAGGGCGATTGGCGCAGTGGGAGCGCGCTTCCTTGACACGGAAGAGGTCACTGGTTCAAACCCAGTATCGCCCACCAGTTGGATGAGCAGAAGGCTCGTCACCGGACATCGGTGACGAGCCTTCCTGTTTCTCCCGGTGCCGGCCCGCTCACCCCGGCGCGGTCAGCAGCGCCTCCGCGACGGGGGTCCGGCTGCTCAGCAGCGACCGGCCCGCCCGGTGCGTCACCACCAGGCCCGCGGCGCGCAGCGTGGCCAGGTGCTGGGACACGCCCGCGGGGGACATGCCCGTCCGCCGGGCCAGCTCGGTGGTCGACCGCGGCGCGTCCAGCTCGGCGAGCAACCGGGCCCGGCCCCGGCCGAGCACGGCCCCCAGCGCGTCCGGCGCCGCCGGCGGACACTCCCACAGCGAGCCGAGGCCCCGGGCGGGGTACGCCAGCTGCGACACGTCCCCCGCCGCGATGCTGAGCACGGACGGCCAGACGAAGACCGAGGGGACCAGGACCAGCCCGCTGCCGTCCGGCACGTCCGGGGCGGCGCAGTGCCGCTGGCTGATCAGCAGGGCGTCGCCCTCCCAGCGGACCCGCTCGTGCAGGTCGTTCAGCAGCCCGGCGGCGCCCTCCTCGGCCAGCCGGCGGGCCCGCCGGAACACCTCCGCGTCGAGCAGCGCCCGGATCCGGGGCCACTCGGCGGCCAGGGCCAGCCGCCAGTACGCCGCGATCTCCTCGGCGAGCCGGCGCAGCCCGTCCGCCGGGTCGGCGTACAGGGCGGCCAGCGCCGGCGGCCGGGCACCGGGGTAGAGGTCGAGCTGGGCGCGGACCGTGCCGGGCGGGGTGGCGCGCAGCGCGGAGAGCTCCTGCCCCAGGTCGGGGGTGAGACCGGCCGGCGGCGGGGTGAGGAAGTCGGCCAGGTAACCCGGCGCGGGCGGCACCAGCTGCCAGAGCAGCCCGCCGTCGGGGCCGGCCAGCCCGGCCTCGGCCAGGCGCGGCCGGACCCGGTTCACCCAGGGCAGGTGGACCGCGTGGTCGCCCGGGTCGCGCAGCACCCGCACGCTGGCGACGACCTCCCAGAGGCAGGAGAGGGCGAAGCGGACCCGGGCGACCGCATCCGCGGAGAGGCCGATCGCGACCACGGTGTCCTCCGTCGTTTCAGCTGGGACTGAAACATTACGGCCGGCGGCGGCGCGGGCCCAGACTGGGCGGGTGAACGATCAACACACCCGAGCCCTGCACTTCCGTTCCCTGCACGTCCCCGGCGAGCCGCTGGTCCTGGTGAACGCCTGGGACGCGGCGAGCGCCCGGATCGTCGCGGCCGCCGGCGCCCGCGCGGTCGCCACCACCAGCGCCGGGGTCGCCTGGAGCCTCGGCGCGCCGGACGGCGACGCGCTCGGCCGCGAGGCGGCCGTCGACCTGGTCCGCCGGGTCGTCGCCGCGGTGCCGCTGCCGGTCACCGCCGACATCGAGTCCGGGTACGGCGACACCGTCGACGAGGTCGCCGCGACCGTACGGGCGGTGGTGGCCGCGGGCGCGGTCGGCGTGAACGTCGAGGACGCCCGCCACGACGGTGGCGCGCCGCTGCGCGAGGTGGCGGACCAGTGCGCCCGGCTGGCCGCCGTCCGGCAGGCGGCGGACCACGCCGGCGTGCCGCTGTACGTCAACGCCCGGATCGACACGTTCCTGCGCGGCGCCGGCGGCGTGGAGGAGACGGTGGCGCGGGCCCACGCGTACCTGGCGGCCGGCGCGGACGGGGTGTTCGTGCCCGGGACGGTCGACCCGGCGACGGTGGCCGCCCTGGTCGCGGCCATCCCGGCCCCGCTGAACGTGCTGGTCGGGCCGGGCGCCCCGGCGGTGCCGGAGCTGGCCCGCCTCGGGGTGGCCCGGATCAGCCTCGGCTCCTCGGTCGCCGAGGCCGCGTACGCGGTGGCCCGGCGGGCCGCCGAGGAGGCGTTCGGTGCCGGGACGTACGACGCGCTGGTCGGCGCGTTCGACTACGGCGCGCTGAACGACCTGATGCGCGGCTGAAGCGGACACAAGGGGGTGCCGGCCGTGTCGGCCGGCACCCCCTCGTACGCGTGCCTGGTGACCCCGCGACCGATCAGCCCCGTCGGCCCTGGGTCGGTCGGGTCACAGCGGCGGGCCGACGTCCCGGCGCTCCTCGACCCGCCGGTACTCGACCGGCTCGGCCGGGGTGACCACCTCGCGGCGGCGGCCCCAGACCAGGGTCGTCATGATGAGGCCGAGCACGCCCGCCGCCATCAGGATCCAGCCGATGACGTCGAGGTTGACCCCACCGATGCTGGCGTCCAGCGCGAACGTGAGGATTGCGCCGACCGCGATCAGGAAGATGCTGGTACCGATTCCCACGACAGCCTCCTTCAGGGGATGTGGTGTGCTGTCGAGAGCAGTCAGTACCCAGGTGGTGAGCAGCGCAATCACCGGTCCGTGGCGGCGGTCACCCGGGAGGCTCCAGCGGGTCGTAGCGGGCCAGCTCCTCCGGGGTCGGCCGCTGGAAGTACCGCTGCGCCCGGGCCAGCTCCGCGTCGGAGATGGCGAACGTGCCCGCCGGCGCGTCGGCGTTGCGCCGGGCCAGCCGGCGGCGGATCTCCTCCTCGGGCGGATCGAGCACGCAGAGCACCACCCGGGCGCCGACGGCGCGGGCCGCACGCCGGTAGCGGTCCCGCTCCTCCCGCGCCCAGAGCCCCCAGTCCAGCACCACGTCGCAGCCCAGCTCCAGGACCCGCAGCGCGGTGCGCCACTGGACCCGTTCCACCCCGTCGCGGTACGCGTCCAGCGCCGCCCCGGTGGCGGGGTAGCCGAGGTCGTGCAGCCACTCGTCGGCGGTGAGCCGCAGCGCCCCGTACCGACGTTCCAGCCGGCGGGCGAGGGTGGTCTTGCCGGCGCCCTGGATGCCGCAGGTCAGGAAGAGGGTGGCCACGTCGGCCCAGGCTACCGACGCGCCGGCGCGGGGGCCGTCCCGACGGCGATCTTGCAATCGGGTAGAGTTCTCCCCGTCGCCGACGCAAGCCGGCGGCACGCGGACGTAGCGCAGCTGGTAGCGCATCACCTTGCCAAGGTGAGGGTCGCGGGTTCGAATCCCGTCGTCCGCTCGCGATCCGCCCCTCGCGGGGTCGACCGTCGCCGGTGCTGGTTTCGCCGCCCGGCGGGCGCGGGCGATTGGCGCAGTGGGAGCGCGCTTCCTTGACACGGAAGAGGTCACTGGTTCAAACCCAGTATCGCCCACCAGCTCAGACGGCCTGTCCAGATGGACAGGCCGTCTTTCGTTGGCCGGCGACCGACCGCCGGGAAAGCAGCTAGCGCGTTCGCCGCCACCTTGCCGCCGATGCCGTGACCGGCCTGCTTACAGTTCTCTCCGCAGGGCCGCTGTTGTTGGAGGGATGCGTCGGATGTAACCAGGTCGCCGCGGTGCCTCGCACCCCGGCGATCAGACCCTGGGGCCGACCCGTCCACGACGGCCGGTCTCAGGGCGCTCCGGTCACCCAGCCGCCCGCCCGGCGGTGGGTGTCCGACCTCCCCGGCCGCTCGTCGCGCGCGCCGGGCCGATCGCCGGGCCCGTCCCATCAGTCGGTCCCGGCCGACCACGACCGGCCCCCCGCCCTTGTCCACATCGGTCGTCCCGCACCGCCGACGATGGCTCCCCCGATCCGCCCAACGGGCCATGGAACGGCCGTGCCACCCGTGTCAGGGTGGGGGCTCGCGGACCAGGGAGGCGATCGCATGCGGTCAGGCACCGGACGACGTTGGCGGCGGACGGTCGGTCGGCTGGGCGCCGCCGCCCTGCTGACCACAGTGGGCATCGTGGTCGCCGATGCGCCCGCGCAGGCGACCGCCACCCGGACGGTGGCGTTCTGGAGCATGGACGAGCCGGCCGGGGCCACCGTGCTGAAGGACAGCAGCGGCAACGGCCGGAACGGCACGGTCGGCTCCGAGGTGGTGACCGGCGCCCTGTACGCCGGGGCGAGCGGCCACCGGTTCGCCTACCACTCGCCCCCCGATCAGGAGTACGTCCCGGGGCACGTCAACCTGGTCCCGCACAGCACCGACTTCAACCCCGACGCGGGCGACTTCTCGTTCACCATCCGCTACCGGACCACCCACTCCTTCGGCAACATTCTCCAGAAGGGACAGGGCTCGACGGCGGGCGGCTACTGGAAGTTCGAGGCGCCCGCGGGCAAGCCGAGGTGCCTGTTCCGCGGCGGTGACGGCTCCTCGCGTACCGGCTACACGGACGTGTCGATCGCCGACGGTCAGTGGCACACGGTCACCTGCAACCGCACCTCCACCTACGTGGAGATGTACGTCGACGGGGTGCGGAAGAGCCGGCTGACCGGGCCGACCGGGACCATCGCGAACTCCTGGCAGTTCTCCATCGGCGGCAAGAGCTCCTGCGACGGCGTGAAGGTCACCTGCGACTACTTCGCCGGCGACATCGACTACGTCAAGATCCTCAAGGGTGCGGGCGGCGCGACCAACCAGCCGCCGGTCGCCAACCTCGCGCCGTCGTGCTCCGGGCTGGTCTGCACGTTCTCCGCCGCCGGCTCCACCGACGCCGACGGCGCGATCCAGGATTACCGGTGGGACTTCGGCGACGGATCCACCGCCGACACCGTCTCCGTGCCGACCACCTCCCACACCTACGCGACGGCCGGCACCTACCCCGTCACGCTGACGGTGACCGACGACCGGGGCGCCACGGGCACCGTCACTGTGGAGGTCACCGTCGCGCCGGTCGCCGAGCGGATCTCCTTCGTCGGGCAGGCCACCGCGAACGCCAACCTGACCACCCACTCGGTGGTGGTGCCGACGAGCGTGCAGGCCGGGGATGCCCTGCTGCTCTTCTTCAGCCAGAACACGCATGCCACCACGAGCGAGCCGACCGGCGTGACCGGCTGGACGAAGCTGGATCGCCTTGACGGCGGCAACGCGACCACGACGGCGTGGTGGAAGGTCGCCGCTGCGGGGGACGCGGGGGCCACTCTGCGGGTGACCCTCGGGGTGCAGTCCAAGGGCAACCTCGTGGTTGCCGGCTACCGCGGCGTGGATCCGGCGCAGCCGTTCAGCGCGTTCGCCCGGGCCACGGACCCGGCGAGCGCCGCCGCCCGGATCACCCCGTACGCGACGGTGACCGCGGCGCAGAGCTGGGGAGTGTCGTACTGGATGCACGGCGATGGGCTCTCCACCGCGCTGGCCCCGCCGCCCGGGGTGGAGGTGCGCAGCAACAGCTCGCAGAGCGGCGGGGGACGGGTCACCGGGCTGCTCGCCGACTCCGCGAGCACGGTGCCGACCGGCAGCTACGGCGGGCTGACCGCGACGGGTGCGGCCGCCAGCACCACCACGACCACATGGACTTTGATCCTCCGGCCGGTCTGATTCTTTGGTTGCTTCTTTGGTCGCCCCCAGCCCTGACTCTGGTCACCGTCCGTCCGGCTGTCACGGTTCTTTCGCCTGTACGTGGATACGCCGCTGGCCGGCACCCCTGTCTCGGGGTGCCGGCCAGCGGCGTATTGCTTTATGGGTCAGCTGTTCCAGTTGGCGGCGACGATGTGGGCGGCCTGCTTCTCCCACTGGGCGTAGGCGTCCGGGTAGGCCGACACCTGCACCGTCTGGGCGGCCTCGGTCAGCGGCATGTCCTGCCACCCGTCGACCTGCTTGAGACCCTTCTCGAACGCCAGGGTCGCGTACTCGGGGTCGGTGATCTGCTCCGGCGTACCCCAACCCGAGGACGGCCGCTGCTGGAACAGGCCCAGCGAGTCGTGGTCGTTGCGGTCACCCAGGTGACCCAGGTTCTCCAGCTTCGACTCCTGCAGGCTCGTGGCGATCGAGATCACCGCGGCCCGCTCCGGCAGACCCGCCTTCTTCGTCGCGGCGATGATCGCCTTCGCGTTGCCGGTCTGCTCATCGTTCAGCGAGATGTGCGACTGCTTGCCCTGCACACCGTGCGGGATCAGCTTGCCGCTGTCCGGCTTGTCAGCCTGCACCGCGACCGGCTTGCCGGTGACGGGACCGGTGTCGGCGTGAGCGGCGATCGGACCGGCGAACACACCACCGGCGAAAGCCAGACCAGCAACACCCAGCACGCTCTTACGAATGATCGTGTTCATGGGAAAGCTCCTTGGGGGTTGGCGCACACCCGGTGGGGGCCGGGACATGCGCAAGCACCGTCAGGCGCTCACTAAGTTCAAGGGGGGAAAGTCTCTGCCCGGTCCGACCGCGGGGCGGGGGCCTCTTCGCGGCGCCGGGACCATGTGTAACGACCGGCGGCCCGCCATCATTCCGGGGCCCGACCATCGGCCCGGTCGAGCGGGCCAGGTACTCGGTCGTACGCGATATATAACGACCCCCGGCCCGCCACGATTCCAGCCCCAGGATGCCACCGGTCACCCCCGGAACCGGACATTCGGCCCACACGACTCACCCGATCACCCGCCGACCGACAAGATCGACACAGCATGCGGGACACCGGCGCCTCCCAACGCCCGGAGACACCAATCCGTCGCAACCAGCGACGGACCTTGCCACGTCACCCGGACCGACCCGACGCGGCGGCAACGGACGGACCCCGCCCAGGGCCACACCCCCCACCGCAACCAACAACGGACCCCCCTTCTGCCCACGGCAGATCCGCTGACCGTGAACGGGCCTCGCGGTCACTCCGGGAGCCGGGCAGGGTGGACGCATGAGACTGCTGGTGCTGGGTGGAACGGGATTCGTCGGTGGGGCCACCGTGACCGAGGCGGTACGCCGCGGCTGGTCGGTGACGGTGTTCAACCGGGGGCTGCACGGCGACGTGCCGGCGGGCGTACACCGGTTGCGGGGTGACCGGACGGCGCCGGGCGGCCTGGCGGCGCTGGCCGGCGAGTGGGACCTCGTCGTGGACACCTGGGACGGCGCGCCGCGGGCGGTGCGGGACGCGGCGCGGGCGCTGGTCGATTCGACGCCGCATTACGTCTACGTGTCCAGCGGTTCGGTCTACGCCGAACCGGTCGAACCGGGCTCGGACGAGGACGCCCCGACCGTCGCGGCGGCCGCCGACGCGGTGGACGGCGACTACGCGCAGCTGAAGGCCGGGGCCGAGCGGGCCGCGGTGGAGGTCTTCGGGGAGCGGGCGTTGCTGGCCCGGGCCGGGCTGATCCTCGGGCCGGGGGAGGACATCGGGCGGCTGCCCTGGTGGCTGGGCCGCGTCGCCCGGGGCGGCGAGGTGCTGGCACCCGGGCCGCGCGAGCTGCCGGTGCAGTACGTGGACGTGCGCGACCTGGCGACCTGGCTGCTGGACCGGGGCGCGGAGGGCGTCGGTGGGGCGTACAACGTGGTGGGTCGCACCGGGCACGCGACGATGGGGGAGTTGCTCGACGCGGCCGTCGCGGTGACCGGCTCGGACGCGGTGCTGCGCTGGACGGACCCGGAGCCGATCCTCGCCGCCGGCGTAGTGCCCTGGAACGACCTGCCGATCTGGATCCCGCTGGGCCACGAGTACCGCTGGCTGCAGGAGCGCGACGTCGAGCGGGCGTACGCGGCGGGGCTGGCCTGCCGTCCGGTGGCCGAGACGGTCGCCGACACCTGGCGCTGGCTGCGGGAGGTGGGGCGGGTCCCGCCACGCGCGGGCCGACCAGCGCGGGCGGCGGTGGGCCTGGATCCGGAGCGGGAGGCGGCCCTGCTGGCCGCGGTGGCGGTCCGGGCGGCGCCGGCCTGACCGGTCAGGCCGACACCACCGGCAGGTCGAGCACCTCGTCGACGGGGCGGCGCGGGGTGGCGACGCCGGGCTGGCCGTACCCGATCCGCATCACCATCTGTGGCGTGCCGAACCGTCCCAGCGACAGCCGCAGCGCCTCCCGCGCCCCCGGCACCTCGATCGGCTGGGAGAGCAGCGACACGCTCAGCCCGACGTCGGTGGCGGTGAGCAGCACCCGCTGCAGGGCCTGGCCGGCGACGACCTGGTCGGTGGCGGTGTTTCCCGCCGAGCCGAGCACGGCGACCAGGGGCTCCGGCTCGAAGTCCCGCCCCGGCGCCCGGTTGCGCCCGCCGAAGCCGCGCTGCGGCAGCAGGTCCTGCGGTTCGCTCCGCGGGCCGCCGGCGGCGACCGGCACCCCGTCCGGGCAGGGCTCCGAGCGGATCCACGCGGTCCGCTCGGCGACGTACGCGGGGTCGCGTTCGAGCACCCGGTGGGCGCTGCGGGCGATCTCGGCGAACGCGTTGACCGCGCCGGTCCCGATCACCAGCTCCAGCCAGCATTGCTCGGCCCGGGCCGCCTCGCCGAGCTGCCAGCGGGCGTCGGCGGGGACCGGGTCGGGCCAGAACGGCGCGCGGTTGCTGAACCGGCGGCGGATCGCCGCGTGCAGGCTCTGCTCGGTCGGGGTGGGGCGGCGCGGCAGGTCCGGGGTCAGCCGGGCCAGCACGTCCGGCTCCGCCGGGTACGGCCGCAGCCGGACCGTGGCCGGCGTGCCGGCCACCGCGAGCGCCAGCCGCAGGTTGAACAGCGCCGCCCCGCAGGCGAGCCGGGCGCCCCAGCCGCTCGGGTCGGTGGCGGGCAGCCGGCGCCGCGGGTCGACGGAGAGTTCGATCCCGCCGTCGCGCAGCCGGAACCGCCACGGCTGAGTGTTGTGCAGGGACGGCGCCCGGACGGCGTCGGAGACGGCGGCCCTGAGCTGCTGGACGGTGAAGCCGGTGGTCATGGTCATGCTCCTTCCGTGGCAGCCGTGCCGCCCCCCGGTTGGTTCACTCCCACGGTCCGTCACGAGGGGCTTTGCGCGCAGGGCCGGAGGTCCCTCCTGGTCGGGCCCGTCTGCCCGAAGGGGGCGCGGCAGCAGTAGGGACCTTCGGCCCGTGTGAAGCGGCGGCGCGAGGGGGTAGAAAAGACGGATGATCCGGGTGTTCCTGCTCGACGACCACGAGGTCGTCCGTCGTGGCCTTGCCGACCTGCTGCAGAGCAGCGGCGACATCGAGGTGGTCGGCGAGTCCGGCTCCGCCCAGGAGGCGGCGCGGCGCATCCCCGCGCTCCGCCCCGACGTGGCAATCCTCGACGCCCGGCTGCCCGACGGCAACGGCATCGACGTGTGCCGGGACGTCCGGGCCGTGGACTCCTCGATCAAGGGGCTGATCCTCACCTCGTACGAGGACGACGAGGCGCTCTTCGCCGCGATCATGGCGGGCGCCGCCGGGTACGTGCTCAAGCAGATCCGCGGCACCGACCTGGTGGACGCGGTGCGCCGGGTGGCGGCCGGGCAGTCGCTGCTCGACCCGGCGATCACCACCCGGGTGCTGGAGCGGATCCGCAACGGCGTCGAGCAGCCGCGCGAGCTGAAGACCCTCACCGAGCAGGAGCGGCGGATCCTGGAGTACGTGGCCGAGGGGCTCACCAACCGGGAGATCGCCGGCAAGATGTTCCTGGCCGAGAAGACCGTGAAGAACTACGTCTCCAGCGTGCTGGCCAAGCTCGGCCTGGAACGGCGTACCCAGGCCGCGGTGCTCGCCACCCGGCTGCTCGGCAAGACCCACTGACCCCGGCCCGGCCCCGCCCGGACACCCCGGTCAGTCGCGCAGCGGGACGCTCCAGCGCACCTCGGTCCCGTGCGGGATCACCCGGCTGAGCTGGAAGTCGCCGCCGAGGCGTTCGGCCCGCTCGCGGAGGTTGACCAGGCCGCTGCGGGCCGCCTCCGGGTCGCAGCCCACGCCGTCGTCGATGACCGTCACGCTGACCCAGCCGGCGTCGACCTTGACCGCCACCGTCACCCCGTCGGCGTGCGCGTGGCGTACCGCGTTGGAGAGCGCCTCGCGGAGCACGGCGGTGAGTTCGGGGCGCAGCGCGTCCGGGACGGCGCTGTCGATCGGGCCGGTCAGCTCCAGGCCGGGCCGGTAGCCGAGGGACTCGGCGGCCACCTCGATCGCCTCGCGGATCTCGGTGCGCAGCGCGGCGCTCATCGGGGTGCGCAGCTCGAAGATGGTGCGGCGGATGTCCCGGATCGTGGCGTCCAGGTCGTCGACGGCCGCGTTGATCCGCTTGGCCACCTCCGGGCGGACGTTCATCGGGGCGGCGCTCTGCAACTGCAGGCCGGTGGCGAAGAGCCGCTGGATCACCACGTCGTGCAGGTCCCGGGCGATCCGCTCGCGGTCCTCCAGGACCACCAGCAGCTCCCGTTCCTCCTGGCCCCGGGCCCGCTCCATGGCCAGGGCCGCCTGGCCGGCGAAGCTGCCCAGCAGCGCGACGTCGTCCTCGGCGGCCCGGCCGCTGTCGGGGCGGTGCGCGATCACCAGCACGCCGTGCAGGGCGTCCGCCGCGGCGAGCGGGGAGACCACCGCCGGACCGGCGACCACCGGCGCCGGCCAGGGCGCGGCGTCGGCGAGATTGTCCAGCAGTTGGTGCCCGCGCTCGGTGACCGAGCCGGCGAAGCTGGTCTCGGCGGCGGGCAGCACCGCGCCGACCAGCTCCCCGCCCCGGTCGTCGGCCCCGTCGACCACCTCGACGGTGAACTGGCGCTCGTCCTCGTCGTAGAGCAGCACCAGCGCCAGCTCCGCCTCGGCGACCTCGCGGGCGCGGCGGGCCACCAGGGTCAGCGCGTCGGTCCGCCGGACCTCGCCGAGCAGCACCGTGGTGATCTCGGCGGTCGCGGCCAGCCAGCGTTCCCGCCGGTGCGCCAGCGCGTAGAGGCGGGCGTTCTCGATCGCCACGCCGGCCGCGGCGGCGAGCGCCACCACGATCTCCTCGTCGTCCTCGGTGAACTCCGCCGCGCCCTGCTTCTCGGCCAGGTAGAGGTTGCCGAAGACCTGATCGCGGATGCGCACCGGCACGCCGAGGAAGCTGTGCATCGGCGGGTGGTGCTTCGGGAAGCCGTACGACTTGGGGTGCTGGGTGATGTCCGGCATGCGCAGCGGCCGGGGGTCGTCGATGAGCAGGCCGAGCACGCCCCGACCGTGCGGCAGGTCGCCGATCTTGGCGTGCAGCTCGTCGTCGATCCCGTGGATGATGAAGTCGTGCAGCAGCCGGTCGGGGCCGATCACGCCGAGCGCGCCGTACCGGGCGCCGACCAGCTCGCACGCCGACTCCACGATCCGCTGCAGGGTGCTGCGCAGGTCGAGGTCGGAGCCGATGCCGACCACCGCGTCGAGCAGGGCACGCAGCCGCTCCCGGCTGGTCACCACGTCACCGACCCGGTCCAGCATCTCCTGGAGCAGCTCGTCCAGGCGGACCCGGGACAGCGGGCTCAGGCCCAGCGACGGGGTCACGTGCTCGTGCCGCGGGTTCGGTGCACTGGCCATCGGGCGATGTTATCGCCCGGTGACCTTGCGGGACGAGCCCCGTTACGACAGCTGGTCGCGTACCGCCGAGGTGTCGACGGTTTCCGCGGTGTCGAGCCGCGGGGTGTGCGGCGGCCCGGCGTGCGTCGGGTCGGCGATGCCCAGCCGCAGCGCGAGGTACGGGAAGCCGAGGCCGGAGAGCAGTTGGCGCAGTACCTGCCGGGTGCCCTCGACCTCGACCACGCCGCTCAGCGGCACCAGCGAGACCCCGAGCCGGGTGGCGGTCAGCCAGGCGGCGGAGAGCCCCTCGCCGGCCCGCAGCCAGCTGTCCGGCTCGTCCTCGGTGCCCCAGAGGATCCCGTACACGGCGGCGCGGTCGTGCCCTGGGCCGACCGGCAGGCTGCCGGGGCGCCCGAAGTCGCGGGCCGGGACGGTGGTCTGCGGCGCCTGCTCGGGCAGTACCTCCGGCGGCAGTCCGGCGCCGGTGCCGGCCCGGCTGGTCCAGTACGCCAGCTCCTCGCACAGCTGCGGGTCCTTCGCCTCGACCGCGGCGGCGTGCTGCGCCGCGGCGGCCAGCTGGAGCTTCTGCTCGTCGTCGAGCAGTCGCAGGTTGACGCCCTCCCGGGTGGCCGCCCGGTCGATCTCGCCGAGGGCCGCCGTCGGCACCGGCTCCTCGCTGACCGGTCGACGGTCGGTGTGCCGGACCTGCATGCACTGCACCATGTGCATCGCGTCCGGGTCCGCCCCGGTGTGCCGCAACCCGGTCAACCGGGCCAGCAGGTCCGGCTGGGCGGGGTCGGGCAGCCGTTCCACCACCGGGGTCCAGCCCTCGGCGGCGAGCGCCACCCGGGCGTGGTGCAGCCCGGCGCCGCAGCTGATCGCCAGCAGCCGGCCCTCCGGGTCGGTGGCGGTGAGCTGGCGGTCCCGGACCACCCGCAGCTCCAGCGAGTCGGGCAGGACCTTCCAGCGCCACGGCTGGGTGTTGTGCACCGAGGGCGCGTGGCTCGCCGTTCCGGCGGCCTCCGCGAGGGCGGTGGTCAGCGGGCGGTCCGTGGCCGGCGTCTGGTGGCTCATCGTCACGACCTTTCGGTTTCTTCCCATCGTGCCGCACCCCGCCGGGGCAGGGGACGGGGTTGCCGCTTCATCCTCGGGCACCGGGCAGCCGGTCGCACGGTCCGCAGGTCCCCCGCCACCGGGCCTTTTGACCCGCCGCGATACCCGCATTGCACTGTCCGATCGGGCCGGGCGCTGACACCATCCGCAGGTGGGTGCCGAACCGCGCGAGTGCGTCCCGGAGCGGCCAATGGACCGGCACCGGGTGGACTGGCGGGAGTGGGCGCCGCTGACCCTGCTCGCCCTCGCGGTGCTGGCCGGCGCCGGGCTGTGGTTCGGCGGATTGCGCGGCGCCGCCGAGCTGGTCTGGTCCGCGGTGACCCTGGTCGCGCTGCTGCCGGCTACCTGGGCGGTGCTCCGGCAACTCTGGCACCGGCAGTTCGGCGTGGACGTCATCGCCGTGCTGGCGCTGGCCGGCTCCCTCGTCGTCCGCGAGTACCTGGCCGGCGCGGTGATCGCGGTGATGGTGGCGACCGGGCGGTCGCTGGAGACGTACGCCCAGCGGCGCGCCAGCCGCACAGTCATATCGCTCATCGCGACACTGTCGCCGGTGGCCGGCAGGCCCGAGACCGCCGACCGCCGACCGCCGACCGCCGACCAGCGACTGGCGGGCCCGGGCGTTCAGCGTTCCCGGACCACCGCGACCGGGCAGTGCGCGTGGTGGAGCAGCTGCTGGCTCACCGAGCCGAGGAGCATCCCGCGCAGCCCGCCCCGACCGCGGCTGCCCACCACCACGAGCTGCGCCTCGCGGCTCGCCTCGACCAGCAGGGCGGCCGGGTTGCCGGGCGACACCCGCAGGTCGACCTCGACGGCCGGGAAGCTCTCCCGCCACCCGGCCAGCTCCTCCTCGACCGCCGCCCGTTCGGTGGCGCTCGCCTCCTCCGGGTCGAAGCCCGGCGGCACCCACCGCTCGCCGGGCGGCTCCCACGCCCGGATCACCCGCAGCGGCACGTCCCGCTGCTGGGCCCGCTCGACCGCGAAGCCGAGCGCCCGCAGCGAGGACTCCGAACCGTCCACGCCGACCACCACCGGCCCGGAGGTGGCGGCCTGGCCGTCCCGGACCACCACCACCGGGCAGTGCGCGTGTGCGGTGACGGAGACCGCGGTGGAGCCGGCCAGCAGGCCGCCGAATCCGCCGTGCCCGCGGCTGCCGAGGACCAGCATCCCGGCCTCGGCGGAGCGTTCCTGCAACACCAGGGCGGGCGGGCCGTCGAAGACCTCGCCGCGCACGGTGAGCCCGGGCCGTTCGGCGGCGGCGTCCGCCGCCGCCTTGCGGACCAGGTCCTCGACCTGCCGCCGGGCGTGCTCGTCCGGCCAGACGCCGGGTGCCAGCCCGGGACCGATCCAACCGGCCACCGTCAGCCATTCGAAGACGTACGCCAGGCGGACCGGCCGGCCCGAGCGGCCCGCCTCGTCCAGGGCCCAGTTCAGGGCGACCGTGGCATCCTCGGAGCCGTCGTAGCCGATCAGGATCTCGTCGCCACTCACCGGATCGACCTCCGCTCGCCTCTGAGCCCGCTCACTGACCGCTCCGCAGGCCGGGTTCGGTCTCGCGGATCCAGCGCCACTCGGCGACCCGCGGGTCGTCCTCGCCGTACCGGCGGGTGTAGTCGCGGCAGGCCTGCCGGGCGTCGACCATCTCCTGGCGGAGGTGGGCGGCGCGCGAGGCGAGCCCGGGCACCCGGTCGATGACGTCGATGACGAGGTGGAAGCGGTCCAGGTCGTTGAGCATCACCATGTCGAACGGCGTGGTGGTGGTGCCCTCCTCCTTGTAGCCCCGGACGTGCAGGTTGTCGTGGTTGGTCCGCCGGTAGGTGAGCCGGTGGATCAGCCACGGATAGCCGTGGTACGCGAAGATGATCGGCTTGTCGCGGGTGAAGATCGTGTCGAACTCGAAGTCGGGCAGGCCGTGCGGGTGCTCCGAGGGCGGCTGGAGCCGCATCAGGTCGACCACGTTGACCACCCGCACCCTCAGTTGGGGCAGGTGCTGGCGGAGCATGTCGGCCGCGGCGAGTGTCTCCAGCGTCGGCACGTCGCCGGCGCAGGCGAGCACCACGTCCGGCTCGGCGCCCTGGTCGGTGCTGGCCCAGTCCCAGATGCCCAGGCCCCGCCTGGCGTGCTGGATGGCCTCGTCCATGCTCAGCCAGTTCGGCGCCGGCTGCTTGCCGGCCACGACCACGTTGATGTAGTGCCGGCTGCGCAGACAGTGGTCCATGGTGGAGAGCAGGGTGTTGGCGTCCGGCGGCAGGTAGACCCGGACCACCTCGGCCTTCTTGTTGACCACATGGTCGATGAAGCCCGGGTCCTGGTGCGAGAAGCCGTTGTGGTCCTGCCGCCACACATGGCTGGAAAGCAGGTAGTTGAGCGAGGCCAGCGGCTGCCGCCACTGGATGCCGCGGGTCACCTTCAGCCACTTGGCGTGCTGGTTGACCATCGAGTCGACGATGTGGATGAACGCCTCGTAGCTGGTGAAGATGCCGTGCCGGCCGGTGAGCAGGTAGCCCTCGAGCCAGCCCTGGCAGAGGTGCTCGGAGAGCACCTCCATCACCCGGCCGTCGGGGGAGAGGTGGTCGTCGCCGGGGACCGTGTTGCCGACGAACGCCCGGTCGGTGACCTCGAAGGCGGCGCCCAGCCGGTTGGAGGCGACCTCGTCGGGGCCGAACAGGCGGAAGTTCTGCGGGTTGGCGGTGATCACGTCGCGGACCCACTGGCCGAGCACGCCGGTGGAGCCGACCACCGGCTCGCCGGGCTGCTTGACGTCGACCGCGTAGGCGCGGAAGTCCGGCAGGTCCAGGTCGCGCAGCACCAGGCCGCCGTTGGTGACCGGGTTTGCGCTCATCCGCCGGTTCCCCCTCGGAGGCAGCGAGGTCAGCTCGGCGACCGGGGCGCCGGTGGCGTCGAAGAGCTCCTCCGGCCGGTAGCTGCGGAGCCAGCGCTCCAGCTCGGCCAGGGCCTCCGGATCCTTCCGCACCCCGTCGATGGGCACCTGATGGGCGCGGAAGGTCCCCTCGACCTGCTTGCCGTGGACCTCCCGCGGGCCGGTCCAGCCCTTCGGCGTACGGAGGATGATCATCGGCCAGCGGGGGCGCTTGGCATCGCCGCCGGAGCGGGCCCGGCGCTGGATCTCGGCGATCTCGTCGACCGCCCGGTCCAGCGTGGCGGCGAGGCTCTGGTGCACCCGGGTCGGGTCGTCGCCGGAGACGATGTACGGCTCGTATCCGTAGCCGCGCATCAGACCGAGCAGGTCGTCCTGGGGGATCCGTTCCAGCACCGTCGGGCTGGCGATCTTGTAGCCGTTGAGGTGCAGGATGGGCAGCACCGCGCCGTCGCGGGCCGGGTTGAGGAAGACGTTGGACAGCCAGCTTCCGGCCAGCGGGCCGGTCTCCGCCTCGCCGTCGCCGATCACGCAGGCGACCAGCAGATCCGGGTTGTCGAAGGCGGCGCCGTAGGCGTGGCTCAGCGCGTACCCCAGCTCGCCGCCCTCGTGGATCGAACCCGGCACCTCCGACGCCACGTGGCTGGGAACGCCGCCGGGGAAGGAGAACTGGCGGAACAACCGCGCCATGCCCGCCTCGTCCCGGCTCACCGAGTGGTAGAGCTCGCTGTAGGTCCCCTCCAGCCAGGTGTTCGCCACCAGGGCCGGCCCGCCGTGCCCTGGACCGGTGATGTAGATGACGCTGAGGTCGCGGTTGACGATGACCCGGTTGAGGTGCGCGTAGATCAGGTTGAGGCCGGGGGCGGTGCCCCAGTGGCCGAGCAGCCGGGGCTTGACATCCTCCGGCTTCAACGGCTCGCGGAGCAGCGGGTTGTCGAGCAGGTAGATCTGCCCGACGGTGAGGTAGTTCGCCGCCCGCCAGTAGGCGTCAAGCCGGCGCAGCTCGTCTTCGGTCAGTGGGCTCTGCAGGTCGAGAGCGGTGTCCATGCTGCATTAGCCTCTCGCGGCTCGGGGTCTTCTGCCACCCGAAGGCGGGAATCCGCCCCGGGCCCGTCCAGCTTCGGCCCAGGCCCGGGTATGCGATCAGGGTCGTTGGTCCCGCGACCGGAGGCGTCATGTCCCGACCGGCGGCGCGGGCTCCAGTCCACGGACGACGATCACCGGGGCCGGTGAGTGGTAGAGCAGGGTCTGGCTGACCTCGCCGAGCATGCCCCGCCATGGTTCGTCGCCGCGCGCGCCGACCAGCGCCACCTGCGCGGACCGGGACTGTTCGACCAGGACGGTGCTGGGGTCGCCGCGGACGGTGTGGCACTCCGCGGCCACGGACGGGTGCCGCTCGGCGTGCCGGGCCACCGCCGCGGCGAGTACGTCGTCGCCGTCGTCCGGCCGGCCGGGCTCGACGACCCGTACGGCGAGCAGTCGGGCGGCGCGACGGTCGGCGCAGTCGAAGGCGAAACCTAGGGCGGCCTGGGAGCTCGACGAGCCGTCCACTCCGATCAGCACCGGTCCCTGCGGTGCCGGTTGGGCGCGGCCGACCAGTACCGGGCAGCCGGCCCGGGCGGCGAGTTGCACGGCCGGTGCGTCGGCCGGGACGCAGTCCGGGCAATCGGCCATCCCGCCGTCACCGAGCGCCACCATGAACGCCGATTCCGAGGCGCGGATCAGGGCCTCGACCGGGCGGCCCTCGACGATCTCGCCGCTCACCGGAACGTCCGGCTCGACCTCGCCGACGACCTGGCCGGCCCGCTCGAGCAGGTCCTCCGCCGCAGCGCGCGACACCGCCACGGACGGCGCCTGCAGCGCCGCCGCCCAGTTGAAGGCGTGCAGCAGGTGCAGCGGGCGGCCGTGGGTGGCGGCCTCGCCGGCGGCCTCCCGGACCACCTGGAGGTCCTCGTCCGACGACCCGACGCCGACCACGACGGCTCCGTGGGTGGGTGCGGCCATCCCGCCTCACCTCCCCCGGCGCCGGGTAGGGCACGACCACGTTCTCCTCACCCACGGTAGTCGGGGCCGTGCCCACCGGGGGCGGGATCGGTCAGCGGAACTGGAGCCGGTTCATCGCGTCGAAGACCCGGGCGCCGAGCAGCCGGCGGGTGTGCACCATGGCCCAGGCGGCGGCGGTGACCAGGTAGCGGGTGCGCGGCCGGCGGGCGGTCACCGCCCGTTCGATCACCCGGGCCACCGTCTCCGGCGTGGCCGAAAGGGCCTTGTTCCGGTACGACTTCGCCATCACCGCGTCGACGGAGGCGACCATCTTCCGGTACGGTCCGGCCGGGTCGGCCCCGGCGCCGAGCGAGGAGCTGGCGACCGCGCCGAAGCCGGTCCGTATCAGCCCCGGCTCGACGATCGTCACGTCGACGCCGAACGGCCGCACCTCCTGCCGCAGCGCGTCGGAGATCGCCTCCACCGCGTACTTGCTGGCGTGGTAGTAGCCGCCGCCGGGGAAGACCAGCCGGCCGCCCATCGAGCTGATGTTGACGATCCGGCCCCGCCCGGCCCGGCGCATGCCGGGCAGCACGAGCTGGGTGAGCCGGCTGAGCCCGAAGACGTTCGTCTCGAACTGGGCCCGGACCCGGTCCATCGGGGCCTCCTCGATCGGGCCGTACTCGCCGTAGCCGGCGTTGTTGATCAGCACGTCGACCTGGCCGTGCTCGGCCTCGACGGCGGCGACGGCGGCCCGCATGGACGCCTCGTCGGTGACGTCGAGGGGGAGCAGCCGGGCTCCGGCCTCGGCCAGGTCGGCGATGGCCTCGACCTTGCGGGCGGTGGCGTAGACGGTCAGGTCGGGGCGGCGGGCCAGGCGGCGGACGGTGGCCCGGCCGATGCCGGAGGAGGTGCCGGTGATCAGAACAGTGGTCATGACGGGGCTCCAGGGTGGGGGGCGAGGCCCGCGACGACCAGCGCGACGCCGTCGCGCAGCCGCCGCCGGGGCAGGTCGGGGTCGGTGAGATCGGCTTCCAGGCCGCGGGTGAGCGCGACCAGCACGTCGGCGACCGCGCGGGCCCGCGGCCCGGCGGCGTCGGCCAGCGCGCCGGCCACCACGTCGGTCAGTTCCCGGGTGTACGCCTCGGCGAGGTCCCCGGTGAGCCGGGTGCTGGTGTCGAGCAGTTCGGCGGCGTGCCGGCTCTCCCGGTGCAGCCGCAGCGTCAGCTCCAGCTTGGCCGCGAGCACGTCGTGCAGCCGCTGCGCCAGGTCCGCGCCGGGGGCCTCGGCGACCTGCCGCGCGTCGGCGAGGGAGTCGGCGAAGAGCCGCTCGGCGAGCCGGCGGTAGGCGTCGTCCTTGTTGCGGACGTACTGGTAGACGGCGGGACGGGACATGCCGGCGGCCGCCGCGATGTCGTCCATCGTCGTGCGTCGCACGCCGTGCCGGGTGAAGCACTCGTACGCGGCGGCGAGGATGGTGTCCAACCGTTCGTTCGACATGCTGACGATGTTTGCACAGAATGTCAGAGCGTCAACGGTGTTCGCGGTCACGCCCGGAGTCGGGCCGCGGTGTACCCGCCCGGTCACGTCCGTCGCGGGTGGCCGGGCGGAGGGCGGGTGGTGGGGGAGGGACGCCGTCAGCCCGGGGTGGGGATCGCCGGGTGGACCCGGACGATCACGGCGGTGGCGTTGTCGTCACCGCCCGCGGCCAGGGTGGCGGCGAGCAGGGCGCGGGCGGCCCGCGCCGGGTCCCGGTCGGCCAACAGGTCCCGGAGCCGGTGGTAGTCGAGCTGGTCGCTCACCCCGTCGGTGCAGAGCAGCCAGGTGTCGCCGGGGCGCAGCGGGACGGCGAGCAGGTCCGCGTCCGGCCGGTCGCGGTGGCCGACGTAGCGCAGCAGCTGGTAGCGGGCGCGGGCCGCCTCCGGGGACGTCGCCGGCCACCAGCCGTGCAGCAGGCCCAGCCAGGCCATGGTGTGGTCGACGGTGAGCAGCTCCAGCAGCCCGCCGTGCAGCCGGTACGCCCGGGAGTCGCCGAGCTGGACGATCCACGCCTGCTCGCCGTCCGGCTCGGCGACCAGGGCGGTCATCGTGCAGCCGGTCAGCTCGGCCAGGCCGGCGCCGGCCTGGCGTACCCGGGTCTGCGCCGCGGCCGTCGCGGCGCGCAGCTCGCGCGGCCCGACGCCGGGCCAGCCCTCGCGGAGCTGCTCCACGAGGGTCTCCATCGCGGTCCGGCCGGCGACCCGGCTGCCCTCGCCGGCGCCCATCCCGTCGGCCACCGCGGCGATCGGCAGCTCCGGGTCGACGTGCAGCACGTCGAAGTTCTCCGGATAGCGGTGCCCGACCACGCTGCCGGCGGCGATCTCCAGCGTGACGCGGCCGACGGTCAGTCGGCGTGCCGCCTCGACGGGTCGGTCCAGAGAGCGGCGACGGAACACCAGCGGACGGTAGCACCGCCGCAGGTCGCGGCCGGGGTGCCCGACCCGTGTCGGCGCAGGTCACTGTGGGTTCTCAGCGAAGGTGATCCGGGGCGGCCAGCCGACCAGCAGCGGATCAAATTCGGTGAGAAGCGCCAGGCGGGACGGCGACCCTCGTGATGGCGAACTGCACCAGTCGACTCGCGAAGGTGCCACGTTCGCGGCCACTCAGTCGAGACAGAACTCGTTGCCCTCGATGTCCTGCATCACGAGGCACGACTCGTTGTCGCCATCGGCAGGCAGTAGTCGCACGCGTACCGTGCCGAGCGCGACCAGTCGTGCGCATTCGGCCTCAAGTGCGGCCAGGCGCCCTTCACCCACGAGCCCGGTGCCGACCCGCACGTCAAGATGCAGCCGATTCTTGACGACCTTGCCTTCGGGAACGCGCTGGAAGAACAGTCGCGGGCCCACACCTGAGGGGTCAATGCATGCGAACGCTGAACCCTGATGCTCCGGCGGCAGCGCGCGATCGAAATCGTCCCAAGTAGCAAACCCCTCCGGTGGCGGCGGTACGACGTACCCCAACACCTCGCACCAGAAACGAGCGACGCGCTCAGGTTCTGCGCAGTCGAAGGTGACTTGGATCTGCTTGACCGATGCCATCGGCCCACCATAGAGGCGGGTCTTTCGTCGTCTCCACAGGCCCGCCCCTGGCTAGGTTGGGGCGCATGCGGCGCTGAGAACCCACACAGGTCACGTGAGGTGGGCGGGCGAATCGTGTCAACGAGGGTTGACACAGTGGAACCGTCAACGTAAGTTGACAGCATGAGTCAGGCAACGGAACTCGCGGCGGCCGCCGGCAGCGCCGACCCGAAGGTCGGCCTCCGCGCCGTGCTCGCCCTGCGCCGGCTGCTCGAACGGCTGGAGGTGGTCCAGGTGGACAACGCCCGTCGACAGGGCTGGTCCTGGCAGGAGATCGCCGACGCGCTCGAGGTCAGCCGGCAGGCGGTCCACAAGAAGCACGCCGGGCGGCCGGCGGTCCAAGGCAGTTGGGAGGCGTGATGTTCGAACGGTTCACCGACCGCGCCCGGGACGTCGTCCGGCGCGCCCGCGACGAGGCCCGGGCCGAGGGGCAGCGGCCGGTCGGCACCGAGCACCTGCTGCTCGGCGTGCTCGCCGACGACGACAACCTGGCCGTGCGCGTCCTTGCCGACCTGGGCGTCCGCGCCGACGACCTGCGGGCCGCCGTCGCGCGGCACGTGGCGCACGGCGGCGTCGGGCTCGGCGACGCCGACGCGGCGGCGCTGCGGGAGATCGGCATCGACCTGGCCGCCATCGTGGCCCGGATCGAGGAGTCCTTCGGGCCCGACGCGCTGCGCGAGGCGATGCCCGCCCCGCGTCGCCGCTGGGGCCGCCGGCGGTACGTCGGTGGCCCGTTCTCGCCCCGGTCGAAGAAGGTGCTGGAGCTGGCGCTGCGGGAGGCGATCCGGCTGCGGCACCACCACATCGGCACCGAGCACATCCTGCTCGGCCTGCTCCGCGAGGGGCACGGGCTGGCCGCACTGGTCCTCACCGAGGCGGGCGTCGACCTCGACGACCTGCGTCGGCGGGTGGAGGCGGCGCTGCGGACGGCGGCCTGATGCCCGAGGACGGCGAGCGGTTCCACGCGGAGAGCGCCGCGGAGTGGGTCGCCGGCTGGAGGCCGCCGGCCGGATGGCGCCGGCCGGCGCCCGGCTCGTCGCCGAGGCCCGGGCCGGCGGCGCCTGGAACCGGCTGGACGAGGTGGAGGCGCTGATCGTCCCCGACGATCTCGCGACCGCTTTCGACCGTCACCCCGGCGCCCGGACGCACTGGGACGCCTTCCCCGGTCGACCCGCCGGGCGGCGCTGGAATGGATAAGCCAGGCGAAACGGGCAGACATCCGGCAGCGTCGGGTGACCGGAACGGCCGAGCGGGCCGCCCGGGGCGAGCGGCCGCGCTGACCGATTCTGAAACCTTTCCGCGGTGCGCGCATCATCACCGTCGGTCGAGTCGCCGCCCGACCGGAGTTGCTGCAGACTGGCGCCGTGGACAGCGGACAGGACAAGCCGACGGCAGGTGACGCCGGGCTGCGCTCGGCCGTGGTGGTCAACCCGGTCAAGGTCGCCGATCTGGACGAGTTCCGCCGGACCGTGGACGGCGCCCTCACCGCGGCCGGCTGGCCGGCACCGACCTGGTACGAGACCACGGTCGAGGACCCGGGCCGGGGCCAGACCGAGCAGGCCGTGCGGGCCGGCGCCGAGGTCGTCTTCGCCTGCGGCGGCGACGGCACGGTGAGGGCCTGCGTCACCGCGCTGGCCGGCACCGACGTCGCGCTCGCCGTGCTGCCCCTGGGCACCGGCAACCTGCTCGCCGCCAACCTGGGCCTCTCCAACGACCTTGCTGCCGGCCTGGAGATCGCGGTGGAACGCGGACGCCGCCGGCTGGACGTCGGCGTCGTCGGCGACCAGTGCTTCGCCGTGATGGCCGGGATGGGCTTCGACGCCCAGATGCTCGACTCCACCTCCGAGACCACCAAGGCGCGGATCGGCTGGCCGGCGTACGTCGTGGGGGCCGCGAAGCACCTCCGGGACCGTCCGATGCGGGTCTCCATCCGGATCGACGACCAGCCGCCGCTGCGCCGCCGGGCCCGGTCCGTGCTGGTGGCCAACGTCGGCCGCCTCCAGGGCGGCGTACGGCTGCTCACCGACGCCGAGCCCGACGACGGCTGGCTCGACGTCGCGGTGCTCACCCCCCGCACCCTGGGCCACTGGCTCGCGATGGGCTGGGCGCTGATGCGCCACCGGGGCAGCGTGCCCCGGATGGAGGTCTTCAAGGGTCGCAAGGTCGCGATCACCAGCAACCGGGCCCAGCCCCGGCAGCTCGACGGGGACCTGATCGAGCCGGGCCGGTCGCTCAAGGCCGAGATCAAGCCGGAGTCGCTCTGGCTCTGCGTGCCGCGTCCCGCGCAGCACCCCGACCTGTCGGTGGACGCCGAGGCGGCGGCCGAGCGCGGTGAGCGCCTGGTCGAGGAGGCCCGACGTGAGTAGCACCCGGATGGTGCCGGAGACCCGGCTGATGGCCGAGGAGGAGCTGTCGGCCGACGACGCCTGGCACACCCTGCGCCGCCACGGCGGCTGGTGCCTGCTGCGGGACGCCTTCATCCGGTTCCGCTACGGCGACGGGTTCAGCCACTCCCGGGCGTTCGCGCTCCAGCTCTGCCTGGCCGTGGTGCCCTTCCTGATCGCGCTCACCGGCCTGATCACCGACCTGGGCGCCGACGAGGGCGGCCGGGTCGTCGCCGACACCGTGCTCGCGCTCACCCCCGGGCAGAGCGAGTCGGTGGTGCAGGACCTGCTCGGCGACAGCGAGCGGACCGAACGCGCCGGCGAGCTGGCGCTGACCCTCGGCCTGCTGACCGGCCTCATCGCGCTCACCACGACCATGGCCCAGATCGAGCGGGGCGCCAACCGGATCTACGGCGTCGAACGGGACCGCCCCGCGCTGGCCAAGTACATCCGCGCCGCGATCCTCGCGGTGACCGCCGGCGTGCCGGCGCTGACCGGCTTCCTGATCCTGGTCGGCGGACGGGCGATGGGCGACTCGGTGCAGCGGCACTACGAGTGGGGCGGCTTCGCCAACGCCGCCTGGGACGTGGTCCGCTGGCCGCTGAGCCTGGGGCTCACCGTGGTCGCCGTGGCGGTGCTCTTCCGGCACGCGCCCCGGCGCAACCAGCCCGGCCTCTCCTGGCTCTTCTTCGGCGCCGGCATCGCCACCGTGCTGTGGTGGCTGGCCAGCCTGCTGCTGGCCGCGTACGTCAAGCTCGGCGGCGGCTTCGGGCAGACCTACGGCGCGCTGACCGGGATGATGGCCCTGCTGCTCTGGGCCAACCTCACCGGGATGGCGCTCTTCGGCGGGCTGGCCTTCGCCGCCCAGCTGGAGGCGATGCGGATCGGCGTCCAGGAGCCGGCGCAGCCGGACCTGTGGGAGCCGGAGGCCGAGCGCGAAGAGGCCCTCGACACCGGCGAGATGACCTCGCTCTGACCCGGCGCGCCGTAGGCCGCGTGTACGCGGAGCGCGAATCGGGTACTGCGCGCCTCGCCAGGAGACAAGGGAGGTGCGGAGTGACCGCGGTCAAGGAGACCACCAGACGGCCGCTCGGCCATTTCGCCGAACGCAGCATCGCCGGGCTGTTCGTCATCGCCGGCGCGGGCGTCGGTTTCGGCCTGCTGCTCATGCTCGTCCGCTTCAAGTGGAGCCCGCTGTACCACGCCGACCACGAGGCGGCCGAGTGGTTCAACGGCCTCGTCGCCCCGCACCACGCCCTGGTCACCGTGCTCCAGGCGATCACCGACCTGGGTGGTTGGCCGGTGCTGATCTGGCTGGTCACCATCGCCGTGGTCGGCCTGCTGATCCGCCGCCAGTCCCGGCTGGCCGTCTACCTGATCATCACCGGGGTCGGCGGGCTGATCCTCGACCCGTCGCTGAAGGCCCTCGTCGGCCGGCTGCGGCCGGTGGTCGACGTGCCGGTCGCCAGCCCACCGGGCAACAGCTTCCCCAGCGGGCACGCGCTCGGCTCGTTCGTCGCGTACGGGGCGCTGCTGCTGGTCTTCCTGCCGGCCATGGCGCCGCGCTGGCGCAAGCCGGCCATCGCGATCGCCGCCGTGCTGGTCGTGCTGATCGGGCTGACCCGGATCGCGCTGGGCGTGCACTTCGTCTCCGACGTGCTCGGCGGCTGGCTGCTCGGGGCGGCGTGGCTCGGCGTCACCGCGTACGCCTTCCGGCTGTGGCGGCGCGAGCGCGGCCGCCCGGTGCCGCCGATCACCGAGGGCCTGGAGCCCGAGGCGGGCGAGGAGATCACCCCCGCCCCCGCCGAGGAGCACGTACTGGAGCACCCCCGCTCCTCCGTCGCCGAGCTGCTGGTCGGCTGGGTGATCGTCTTCGGCGTCCTGTACGGCTTCGGGATGCTCGTCAGCTACCACGCCAAGGGGACCTTCTTCGAGACCCTGGACACCGAGGTGCCGCAGTGGTTCGCCGCGCGGCGCACCGACACGCTGACCGGGCTGAGCTGGTGGTGGAGCAAGTTCGGCGACACCCACGCGATCCTGCTGGTCTCGCTGGTCTTCTGCCCCCTCGTCCTGGCGATCTGGAAGCGCTGGCGGCCGGTGCTCTTCGTGGTGCTGGCGATGTTCGGCGAGCTGAGCCTCTTCCTCGCCTCCGCGCGGGTGGTCGAGCGGCCGCGCCCGCCGGTGGAGAACCTGGACGGCCAGATGCCGACCTCGTCCTTCCCGTCCGGCCACATCGCCGCGACGATCTGCCTGTGGACCGCGATGGCGATCATCGTGTTCGCCCGTACCGACCGCTGGTGGCGCTGGCTCTTCGTGGCGCTGGCCGTGCTCATGCCGGTCGGGGTGGCCACCTCCCGGATGTACCGGGGCATGCACCACCCGACGGACTTCATGGGCGCGATCCTGCTCGGCGCGCTCTGGATCGGCCTGCTCTACTGGGTGGTGCGGCCCAACGCCGACGTGCACCAGGGCAACCGGCCGGCCATCGAGTCGGAGCAGGTGCGCGAGCTGGACGACGAGCTGGCTAACGCCGGCCGGGAGGACTGACCGGCGCCCATGCTACGGGTGATGACCTGGAACATCCGGACCGGCGGCCGGGACCGCGGCGGCGACGACCGACTGGACCGGATCGTCGCGGTCGTCACCGCGCAGCGGCCCGACGTGCTGGCTCTCCAGGAGCTGCGCGGCTTCGACCGGGGCGGGCTGCTGGCCGACGTGGCGGGCCGGGTGGGGATGACGCCCCACCTGGCCCGTTCCTGTCTCGGCCAGCCGGTCGCGGTGCTGGTCCGCCCGCCGCTGCGGATGCTCTCGGCGGGCCGGGTACGCCGGCCGTTCCACCACGCCGCCGCCCGGGCCGTGGTCGCCACCTCGGCCGGACCGTTGACCGTGGTCAGCACCCACCTCGACCCGTACTCCGGTGGGCGGCGGCGGATGGAGGCCGACTGGCTGGCGGCGGCGGTGCGGCGCGCCGACGGCCCGTTCACCCTGGTCGCGGGCGACCTGAACACCCTCGACCCGACCGTCGACCACACCGAGCGGCTGGCCGGCCTGCCCGACCTCTACCGTCGTCGGCATCTGCGCCGCAACGGCCGTACCGTCGACACCCGCGCGGTGTCCCGACTGCTCGCGGCCGGCCTGGTCGACCTCTGGCCGCACGCCGGCGGCGCGGAGCCGGACGGGCAGACCGTGCCGACCCGGCACGGCGGGGCCGAGTTCGCCGCGATGCGCCTGGACTATCTGCTCGCCACCCCGGCGGTGGCCGCGCTGACCCGCCAGGTCCGGGTGGTCCGCGACCGGGAGACCGACCGGGCCTCCGACCACTACCCGGTCGTCGCCGACCTGGAGCTGGCACCCGGCTGAGCGGGGCGGCGGCCGTTGCCCCGTCTGGCTACCGTGACGCCGTGACCGGCCCGCCCACCCTCCGACCGTCCGATCCGTCCCGGCGGCCGGGCTCGCCCGCCGGGGACGGGCCGTCGGGGTACGCCGGCGCGCCGGCCGTCGGCCCCGAGCCGGGGGAGCGCCACACGGCCGGTCCCGACGCCGCCCGTCATTCGCGGCGGGACGAGGTCCGGGCGGCGGAGCCGCCGCTGGTCGCGGCCGTCGCGCGTGGGGTCGCCCTGCTCGTGGTGCTGCCGGTACGTCTGCTGTGGGAGCTGGCCGCCGCCACCGGCCGGGCGCTGGACCGGCACCTGCTCACGCCCGCCGGCCGGTTCCTGCTCCGGTGGCTGCTGCTCCCGCTCGCCTGGGTGGCCCGCACTTTGATCTGGGGCCCGCTGCGCTGGGCGGCCCGGACCCTGGTCTGGCTGCCGCTCGTCCGGCTGGCGGCGGCCGTCGCGTGGGTCGCGGTGCGGCTGCTGTGGCGTCCCCTGGCCTGGGCGGCCCGGACCCTGGTGTGGCTGCCGCTGGTCTGGCTCGGCCGCGGCCTGGCCTGGGCCGCGGTGCACCTGGTGTGGCGTCCCCTGGTCCGGGTGGCGCACGGGGTGGCCCGGCTGGCGGTGCACCTGGTGTGGCGTCCGCTGAGCTGGCTGGGCCGGACCCTGGTCTGGACTCCGCTGGCCTGGCTGGTCCGGTACCTGGTGGTCCGGCCGCTGCGCTGGCTGGGTCGGGTGCTCGCTCCGGCCGGCCGCGCCCTGCTGCACGGGCTGGCCCTCGTCGCCCGGGCGCTGGCCGCCGGGGTCCGCGCGGTCGCCCGGGTGCTCTCAGCGGGGCTGGCCGTGCTCGGCCGGGCGCTGCTCGGGTCGGCCCGGGCCGTCGGCCGGGTGCTGGTGGACGCGGTGATCGGCGCCTGGTGGCTCGCCGGCCGGCTGCTCGGCTTCCTCCACCGGGTGCTGTTGCGCCCGACGGGACTGGCCCTGCGGTGGCTCTGGCGGCACACCGCCGTGCCGCTGGGGCGGGCGGTCCGGGCGACCTGGCGACACACGGCGGTGCCGTTGGCCCGGGCCGTCCGGGCCGGCTGGCGGGCCACCGTCGGTCCGGCCCGGCGGTGGGTCCGCCGCGCCGTGCTCGATCCGGTCCGGCTCACCTCCCGCGAGGTGCTGACCGCCCTCGGCCTGCGCCGCTGACGTCCCTGCCGGTCGACGCGCCGCCCCGATCCGGGCGTGGTCACTTCGCCAGGTCCGAGACCACGATCGCGACGAAGATCAGGGTGACCAGCTCGCTGATCACCCAGGAGTGCGTGTTCGCCCAGTCGCGCACCTTCGGCAGGGCGACCGTGGCGCGGTGGCCGAGGAGCAGCAGCGCCAGCAGCGGCAGGGCCAGCAGCAGCATGGTGAGCACCAGGAACGGCAGCAGGTGCCACCACGGCCGGTCGTGCCCGGCCAGGGAGCCCGCGACGGAGGCCATGATGGCCTCATCGGTCGGCATGGCGGCGATGAGCAGCAGGCCGAGCCCGAACGCGAGGCGCGGCCGGGGATCCTCCAGCTTCCTCATCCAGGACGGCGGCTCGCGGTGCCCGCGCCGCAGGAAGATGCCCACCATCACCGCCAGCAGCACCGCCAGCACGATCCAGTCGACGAGGTGCCGGCTGCCGCTGTCCGGGTCCTCGCCGCCGGCCGTGTGCTTCACGGCCCGAAAGACGAGGTACCAGACGGTCAGGGCGAGGCCGGTGCCGAGCGCCGCGCCCGCCAGGTAGGCCACCGAGCTGCGCCGCGGGTCCCGGCTGGCGGCCAGAAACACCGCGCTGATCAGCTGGGGCCCGGCGACCATGACGAAGGCCAGCGGCAGGACGGTCAGCAGGTTCATCCGATACGCCTCCTCGACCCATTCTGGGTCATGGCGGAGGCGCGTCCGCGGTTTTCCCCCGGGCCGGCCGGGGCGCCGGCGCGGGTCAGAGCAGCAGGTTGAGCAGTACGGTCAGGACGACCGAGGCGAGGACCGAGAAGAGGATCATCAGCAGGCAGCCGAGGCCCCCGCCGAGGGGACGGATCTCGGTGTTGCCGATACGCATGACGTCAACCTTTCAGGGCGGGGGCGAGCAGGGCGCGGATCGCGTCGGCGACCTGCGCCGGGGCGGTGGTGGCGACGTTGTGCGCGGCGGCCGGCACGGTCACCGTGCGGGCGGTGGGGACGAGCCGGGCGACCTCCTCCCGCCAGGCCGGCGGGGCGATCGTGTCCCGGGCGCCGGCCAGCACGAGCGTCGGCGCGGCGATCCGCACCAGGTCCGCCTCGATCGCGTTGCGGACCGAGTGGGACAGCGAGGCGTACACCCGCCAGGGGCGGGCGTCCCGCACGTCCCGGAGCAGGACCGGCAGCTGCGCCGGGGCTTCCCGCAGGGTGTCCACCAGCCACCGGCCGAACTGGCCGCGCCGGGACCGGGCCGCCGGGTCGCTGGTCGGACCGGCCAGCACCAGGGCGCGCACCAGGTCGGGCCGGTCGGCGGTGAGCCGGGCGGCGACCTCGGCGCCGAACGAGTGCCCGAGCAGGCAGACCGGCCCCAGACTGTACGCGGAGAGCCAGGCGGCCAGGTGCGCGGCGTGCCGGGACACGTCGTACGCGGCGCCGGGGCGTTCGGTCAGCCCGAAGCCGGGCAGGTCCGGGACGTACACCGGATGGGTGGCCGACAGGGTCAGCGCGAGCGGGGTGAGGTAGCGGTGCGAGACGGCGAGGCCGTGCACCAGCACCACGGGCGGCGCGCCGGCCCCCGGATCGGCCGACCGCCGGGTGTGCGTCCGCAGCCCGTCGACGAGCCGGAACTCACTGGTCAGGCCGGCGACCGGCCGGGGCGCCGCCAGCGCGAGCCGCAGCTCGGCCACCCGGAACCGCCCCGGCGGCGACACCTTCCGGAAGGCCGCCGCCCCGAAGCGCGTCGCATCGAAGCCGGCGGCTCCGGAGCCTGCCGGCCTGGACCGCGTCAGGCTCACAGCTCGCGCAAGCCCGGCAGCAGCTGCTCCTGCGCCCAGTCCAGGAACATCGGCTGGGTCTCGCCGCCCACCTGCACGATCGCCACGTGGGTGAAGCCCGCGTCGACGAACTTCTTGAACGCCTCGACGTGCTTGTCCACGTCCGGGCCGCAGGGGATGCCCTCGGCGACGTCCTCCTCACGGACGAACTGGGTGGCGGCGGCGAACGACTCGGGGCCGGGCAGGTCGGCGTTGACCTTCCAGCCCATGCCGAACCAGCGGAACTGGTCGTGCACGAGCTTGCGGCACTCGGCCTCGTCCGGGCCGTAGCAGATCGCGACCTGGCCGAAGCGGGGCTGGCCCGCGCCACCCGCGTCGTCGTACATCTGAATGAGGTGCGCGTCGGGCTCCGTGGCGACCAGGCCGTTGCCGTACTCGGCGGCGAGGGTGGCGGACTGGCGGCCGGAGGCGGCGATCGCCATCGGCACCGGGCGGTCCGGCCGGTCCCAGAGGTACGCGTCGGGGACGTCGAAGTGGTTGCCGGAGAAGGTCAGCGTCTCGCCGTTGAGCAGCGGCCGGATGATCTGGAGGGCCTCCTCGAACATCTCGTGCCGCTGCTGCACGTGCGGCCAGCCGCCGACCACGTGCTCGTTGAGGTTCTCCCCGGCGCCGAGGCCGAGGGTGAACCGGCCGTCCGAGAGGACGCCGATGGTGCCGGCCTTCTGCGCGACCACGGCCGGGTGGTAGCGGCGGATCGGGCAGGTCACGAAGGACATCAGCTCGGCCCGGCTGGTGGCGTGCGCGACGGCCCCGAGCACCGACCAGGCGTACGGGGAGTGGCCCTGGGAGTCCAGCCACGGGTAGTAGTGGTCGGACATCACCAGCTGGTCGAAGCCGGCCGCCTCGGCGCGTACCGCGTAGTCGACCAGCTGCTTCGGGCCGGTCTGCTCGCACATCAGGGTGTAGCCGACCTTGACCATGTGGTTCTCCTTCCGGGCAGATCGTCACCGGATACCCCGCCGACCGGCGGTCAACCCTGGTGTCCGCTTCCCCGCCGCCCTTCATCGTCTTACGCTGATACCTGCGCCGCCGGGAGTCGGGCGGCGGGCGGTGGAGACGTGCGGTGCGGTAGGGGGGACGGCCTGAATCCCTTGAGGATGAGGTACGCGGCGAGGCTGACCTCCCAGGCGAACACGGGAAGCGCGGCGATCGAGCCCCACGGGGAGAGCTGGTCGTAGCGGCCGAACAGCACGGCGGTCGCCGAGGCGCAGATGAGCGGGCCGCCGACGAGTCCCAGCACGGCGATGATCCGCGGTACGAGCTCCGACCGGTACATCAGCCAGGCGAGCAGCAGGCTGTTCGCGCCCAGCACGACGTTGGGGCCGAGCAGGAAGGCCCATTCGTGAATGGCGACGAGCACCCTGCCGGCGGTGACGAGTGAAGGTTCGTCCGTGCCCGGGGCTGTTCCGAGGTCCTGTCGCAGCGTCACGACCGACAGCACGCTGATGACGCCGACGGCGATGAGAGCGGCTTCGAGCAGGCGACCGCAGACGTAGCCGAGGGCGAGGCCGGGGTGCTGGCTCTTGACGACGGGATACAGCGTGACCGCGGTGCCGATGACGGCGGCGACGAGGATCAGCTCGAAGAGTCCGCCCAGCAGCACGCGGCCGTCGGCGCCGGCCCCGACGATGTAGCTGGCGTCGCTCAGGACCGGCTGGTACAGCACCAGCCCCGCGATTGCGGCGATCTCCGTGATCAGGAAGAAGACGCCCGCGGCAACCGCGGTTCTCCTCGTCGAACCCATGTCCACTCCCTCGTTCGCGCACCGCCGGTGTACGCCGTACACCTGATAGCCGGGAACGCTAGGTGTACGATGTACACCTGTCAAGGGCAGGAACCGGTCAGCAGCGGTCGCAGCGGAAGGGTGATCGATGTCCCACGAGGCGGATGCCACCCGCCGCGCCCCGCTGAGCAGAGCCCGGGTGCTGCTCGCCGCCGTCGCTCTCGCCGACGACGCCGGGATCGACGCACTCAGCATGCGCAAGCTCTCCCGAGAGCTCGGCGTCGTGCCGATGGCGCTGTACAAGCACGTCGCGAACAAGGATGAACTCCTTGACGGCATGGTCGACGTCGTCGTCGGCGAGATCGACCCGCCGGATCCCGACGTCGACTGGAAGACCGCGGTCCGGCAGCGAATCCTCTCGGCACGGCGAGCGCTCCTGCGTCACCCGTGGGCTTCGCGCGCGATCGAGTCGCGCACCACCCCGACGCCGGTTGTGCTGGAGTACCTGGATTCGATGATCGGGATGTTCCGGGCCGGCGGATTCTCCGTCGATCTCACGCATCACGTGATGCACGCGCTGGGCAGCCGTGCCCTCGGGTTCAGCCAGGAACTCTTCGACGAACCGCAGAGCCCGGACCCGCAGGTGCGGGCGGCCGGGCTCCGTGAGATGTCAGCCCGGTACCCCCACCTCGTGGAGGTCGCGGCGAGGGTGGACCACGACGAGGAGTCCGTGGTCGGTCCGGGCTGTGACGACCAGTTCGAGTTCGAGTTCGCGCTCGACCTCCTCCTGGACGGGTTCGATCGGCTCCGGCGACGGGGGTGGAGCTCCACGTGACCGACGCCGGCTTCGGGTGCGGTTCTCGTCGTCCCAGCGACAACAACCGCACCCGAACTGGTCAGTCGACGGCGGTGAGCTCCAGCAGGAACGCCTGCTCGGGGTGCAGGGCCGGCATCTGGAGGCCGACCGCGCCCAGCACCGCCCCGCTCAGCGTCACCCCACCGCCGGCCAGCCAGCCCGGCTCGCTCAGCTGGAGCACCGCCGGCTCCGGCACCCCGGCCGCCGGCCGGACCGCGTACCGCCGGTGCGGGTCCAGTCCGGGAAGGCGTACGGCGCCGGGGATCTGGGCGACCGAGGTGGTCAGCCGGGAGACCGCGTACACCGCGTGGGAGCCGTCGTGGGCGACCACGCCGTGCGCCTGGACGGCCGGGTCCGGGTGGTCGACCCGGACCACCCGGCCGGCGTGCAGCAGCGGGCGGAGCCGCTTGTGCAGCGCGACCCAGGCGGCCAGCTCGGCCCGCTCCGACGCGGAGACGGCGCTGATGTCCCACTCGATGCCGTGGTGGCCGAAGAGCGCGGTGGCCGCGCGGAAGCCCAGGTCGTGCACCCGGTGGGTGGTGTGCGAGCGGTCCGGTCCGATGTGGGTGCCGACCAACTCGGGCGGGAGCAGCAGCCCGGTCCAGCGCTGGATCGACAGCCGCTCCAGGGCGTCGTTGCAGTCGCTGGCCCAGACCCGGTCGGTGCGGCGCAGGATCTCCAGGTCGACCCGGGCGCCGCCGGAGGAGCAGCTCTCGATCTCCACGCCCGGGTGCCGGGCGCGCAGCTCGTCCAGCAGCCGGTAGACCGCGAGCGTCTGCGCGTGCACCCCGGGCCGGCCCTGGTGCCCGGCCTCGGTGAGGTCGCGGTTGTGGTCCCACTTCAGGTACGCGATGCCCTGATGCCCGCTCAGCACCGCGTCCAGCCGCCCGAGCAGGTGCCCGTACGCCTCCGGGTGGGCGAGGTCGAGCACCTGCTGGTGGCGCCACTCGGGCGGCAGCCGCCCGGGCACCTGGAGCAGCCAGTCGGGGTGGGCGCGGAACAGGTCGGAGTCGGGGTTGACCATCTCCGGCTCGACCCAGAGCCCGAACTGCATCCCGTGCTTGCGGACGTGGTCGATGAGCGGTTGCAGGCCGTCCGGCCAGACGTCGTCGTCGACCCACCAGTCGCCGAGGCCGGCCCGGTCGTGCCGGCGGCCCCGGAACCAGCCGTCGTCGAGGACGAAGCGTTCCACGCCCACCTCGGCGGCCCGGTCGGCGAGGCTGGTCAGCCGGTCCAGGTCGTGGTCGAAGTAGACCGCCTCCCAGACGTTGAGGGTGACCGGCCGGGGGGTGCGCGGGTGCGCGGGGCGGGCGCGCAAATGGGTGTGCAGCACGTCGCTGAGCCCGTCGAGCCCGGCGGTCGAGTGGACGGCGTAGAGCAAGGGAGTGCCGTACTCCTCGCCGGGGGCGAGCATGATCTCGCCGGGGGCGAGCAGCTCGCCACCGGCCAGGGTGGACTCGCCGGTGGGGCGGCGTTCGGCGACGGTGACGTGGTCGCCGCTCCACGCGGTGTGCACCGCCCAGACCTCGCCGTGGCCGAAGCCGAAGCCGGCCGTGCCGGCGACCAGCAGCAGCGTCGCGTCGTGTCCGGTCCGCCCGTGCCGGCCCTCCCGCACCCAGGCGCCCATCGGCCACGGGTGCCGCTGCGGCGCGCGTTCCCGGCACCAGCGGCCGGTCAGGTCGAGCAGCTCGGTGGCGACCGCCGGCACCGGCAGCACCGGGGTCAGCTCCCGCACCTCGTAGGGGGCGTCGCCGTCGTTGCGCAGCCGGTGCCGGACCGTCAGCAGGCCGTGCGCGTCCAGCGCGATCTCGATGGTCAGCGACAGCGCCGCGCCCGGGTCCGCCGCCCGCACGGTCACCCGCGCCGCGCTGGGCCCGTCGTGCACACCGTCCTCCTCGGATACGACCACCGCGCCCTCGCCCGGCGCCACGCGGCCCAGGTCCGGGCCGACGTCGGACACGTCGAGCCGGTCGAGGCGGAAGGCGGTCGACCAGTCCCGCCCGTTCCGGTGGCCGGCGAGACCCGGCCGCCCGCTCCAGCCGGCGCTCGCCTCGGGCAGCAGGGAGAGCACGGTGGGCGCGTCGAAGCTGCTCGGCACCACCGGTGGGATGGTGGCGTCGACCAGGGCCGCCAGGTCGTCGGCGGGCAGCGGTCCGAGGTCGGCGCCCCAGTGCACGACCCGGGGCAGCCCGGGGCCGCGCGCGTCGAGCACCAGGCTGGTCCGCGCGCGGCGCAGGTGGACGATGGTCATCCCTTGCTGGCTCCCAGGGTGAGGCCCCGGACGAACTGCTTCTGCAACAGGAAGAAGATCACCAGGGTGGGGATGGCGACCAGCACCGAGCCGGCCGAGACCAGGTTGTTGTCGGTGAAGAACTCGCCGCGCAGGTTGTTCAGCGAGCTGGTCACCGGGAACTTGTCGCCGGTGCGCATGAGCACGGTGGCCCAGAAGAACTCGTTGTAGATCCAGGTCACCTCCAGGGTGGCCAGCGCGGCCAGGGCCGGCCGGCAGAGCGGCATGGTCACCTGCCAGTACTGCCGCCAGACGCTCGCCCCGTCGACCATCGCCGCCTCGTACAGCTCGTGCGGCAGGGCCTTCATGTAGTTGCTCAGCACGAAGACGCAGAACCCGCACTGGAAGGCGACGTTGACCAGGATCAGCCCCCAGTAGCTGTCGTACAGCAGCTCGGAGTCGCTCATGAACTCCGGCAGCGGCACCTGGGTGAAGAGCCGGAACAGCGGGATGAGCAGCGCCTGCTGCGGCAGCAGGTTCGCCGCGGTGAAGAGCCCGAGCAGGACGATGTTGAGTTTCCAGCTGAACCGGGCGATCACGAACGCAACGCAGGAGGCGAGGAATAGCGTGAGCAGCACCGCCGGCACGGTGATGTAGACCGAGTTGAGGAAGTGCTTGCCGAACTCGGCGGTCTGCCAGGCGGTGATGTAGTTGTCGAAGGTCCAACCGCCGAACGAGACGTACCCGTGGGCGGCGGTGTACTGGTAGGACCGCAGCGAGGTCAGCACCGCCCAGAGGATCGGGAAGAGCCAGCCGACGGCCACCGCGGCCAGGAAGAGGTGCAGGACCACCCGGGCGGGCCGCAGTGGCCGGCGGCGTCCGGCCGGGGCGGCGGCCGCCGGCTCACGGGTCAGGGTCGCGGTGCTCATCTCCGGTCCTCCCGCATCACGGTGGTCAGGTAGAGGGCAATGAAGACCAGGGAGACCACCAGCATGATGGTCGCCAGCGCGGAGCCGAAGCCGATCCGGCTGGCCTCGCCGACCACGTTGGAGGTGACCAGCGCGGAGATCAACTCGAGCCCGTTGCGACCCTTGTTGATGACCCAGACCAGGTCGAACGCGCGCAGCGACTCGATCACCGTCACCACCAGCACGATGATGTTGATCGGCCGCATCACCGGGAAGACCACCCGGAAGAAGGTGCTCGCCTCCGAGGAGCCGTCCACCGCGGCGGCCTCTCGCAGCGACGGGTCGACGCCCTTCAGCCCCGCCAGGTAGAGCAGCATGATGTAGCCGACGTGCCGCCACCCGGCGGCGAAGAGCACCGCCCAGATGTTGACGTTGGGGTCGCCGTACCAGTCGGTGTCGGTGCCCAGCACCGCGTTGAGCAGGCCCTCGTCGCGGGAATAGATGAGCTGCCAGACGAAGCCGATCAGCGCCAGCGAGAGCACCACCGGCAGGTAGAGCGCGGTCTGGTAGAACCGGCTCCCGCGCAGCTCCTTGTCCAGCAGCACGGCGAGGAACATGCCGAACGGCGTCGCCACCACGAAGAGCGCGGCCAACCAGAGCAGGTTGTTCTGCACCGCTGGCACGAACGGCGGGTAGATGTTCACCACGTCGTCGTAGTTCTTCAGACCGACCCAGTCGATCTCGCCGAACGGGCCGATGCCGTCCCAGTCGGTGCCGGAGAGCAGCACGGTGGCCAGGGCGGGCAGCCAGACCAGAGCGGTGACGAGCAGCAGGGGTACGAGCACCATCAGCGTGATCACCACGCGGTCGGTGCGGGACAGGAGCCGTAGCCGGCGGCCACGACCACCCGTGGAGGTGGTCGTGGCCGGCGGCGGCACGGCGCGATCCGCTTGGATCAGGGGCAGGTCGGACACGATGTCCTCCCCCTCTCGCCGTCAGCTGGTGAAGATCGACTTCTTCTGGTTCTCGATGCTGGTGAGCAGCCCGCTGATGTCCTTCGGGTTCTTGATGAACTGCTGCAACGCCGGGATGATCACCGTCGAGGCGAAGTCCGGCCGGGTGTCCCGGTCGAGGAACTGGGCGATCTCGGTGGCCGAGCCGACCAGTTCGGCGGCCTTCTTCTGCAGCGCGGTGTAGCCGCTGGTGTCCGCGCCGGTGTTGGCGACCAGGGTGCTGGGGTCGTTCTTCACCGTGATGTTCGCGGCGTCCTTCGAGCCGACGTACTCCAGCAGCTTCTTCGCGTTGGCCTCGGACTTCGGCTTGCGGGCCATCATGTAGCCGTCGATCGGCGCGTCCAGGGCCTTCGCCCCGATCGCCGGGTCGATCTCGGGGAAGGTGAAGAAGTCCAGGTCGTCCTGCTCGTCGTTGCTGAACTGCTGGGCGACGAAGAGGCCGAGCAGGTACATGCCGCTCTTCTTCTGCTGCAACGACTGGGCGGCTTCCTGCCAGGTCCGGCCGAGGGCGTCCGGCTGGTGGATCGGCAGCAGCCCGGCCCAGGTGTCGAAGACCTTCTTCACCTTGTCGGAGGTCCACGCCTCCTTGCCGGCCATCAGGTCCACGTGGAACTGGTAGCCGTTGATCCGCAGGTTGAGGATGTCGAAGGTGCCCATCGCCGGCCAGCCGTCCTTGTCGGCAAAGGCGATCGGCGCGAGGCCGTCCTTCTTCATCTGGGCGCCGAGGGTGTTCAGCTCGTCGAGGTTCTTCGGCACCTGGTAGCCGTGCTGCTGCCAGACCGACTTGCGGTAGAAGACCGCCCACGGGTAGTACGACGCCGGGACGAAGTACTGCTTGCCGTCGTCGCCGGTGGACGCCTTCTTGAACGCGTCGGAGTAGCCGGAGAGCTTGCCCCAGACGTCGCTGACGTCGCCGGCCAGCCCCTTGGCGGCGAAGAACCGCATCCGGTAGCCGGCGAACCACATGAACACGTCGTCCGGCTTGCCCTGCAGGTAGTTGTTGATGTTCTCCTGGAACGTGTTGTGGTCGACCGTGTTGACCGCCGGCTGGATGCCGGACGCGGTCTGGAAGCCAGCCATCACCTTGGCGATGACGTCCTTCGGCTTCGGGTCCGACTGGTTGGAGCCCACCGAGACCGTCTTGGAGTCCGACCCGGAGTCCGAGTCGGAGCCGCAGCCGGCGAGCAGTCCCGTGCCGAGCAGCGCGCCGGTGCCGGCCGCGCCGGCCAGCAGCGAGCGGCGGTTCAGGCCGGCGACGGACGGGGGTACGAGTCGGGCGAGGTACTCGGCTTGCGATCGGGGACGGGACATTGTTCCTCCTGCGTGGAAGAGGTGCGCTGCGCCCAAGGGCCGTGACGGGTAGCGGGGATCGGTGTTCGCGCCGGCAGTATTAGATCCACCGTGAATCCACATGTCCGAACACAAACAGCCGGTGGCTCGTCAAGTTACCCCTCCGTACGTGACTGTCAAGAGGGTCGACGGTCACTGATAACCCAGTTGTGACACGGCTGAGACGAAGTAAACGTTGGAATTTCTGTCGATGTTGGAAAGTGTTGACTTGGGTGCCGTCGAGGTGCACGCTCTGCTCTCATGCGGAGCTGGCACGGCGAGGGCATCTGGTACGGAGCGGACTTCAACCCGGAGCAGTGGCCCGAGCAGACCTGGGTCGAGGACGTCGCGCTGATGCGCCGGGCCGGGGTCAACCTGGTCTCGGTCGGCATCTTCTCCTGGGCCCTGCTGGAGCCCGCTCCCGGCGAGTTCGACTTCGGTTGGCTCGACCGCGCCCTTGACGTCCTGCACGGCGGCGGGATCAACGTCGACCTCGCTACCGCCACCGCCAGCCCACCACCGTGGCTGGCCCACCGGTACCCGGAGACGCTGCCCCGACGGGCCGACGGCGCGATCCTCTGGCCCGGCGGCCGGCAGGCGTACTGCCCCAGCTCGCCGGTCTTCCGGGAGCGGTCGCTGGCCCTGGTCGAGGCGGTCGCCCGCCGCTACGCCGAGCACCCGGCCGTCGTGATGTGGCACGTCTCCAACGAGCTGGGCTGCCACAACGTGCATTGCTACTGCGACGTCAGCGCCGAGGCGTTCCGCCGCTGGCTGCGCGACCGGTACGGCGACCTGGCCGCGCTCAACGCCGCCTGGGGCACCGCCTTCTGGAGCCAGCGCTACCACGACTGGGCCGAGATCAACCCGCCGCGGACCGCGCCGACCTTCGCGAACCCCACCCAGCAGCTCGACTTCCTGCGCTTCTCCTCTGACGAGCAGCGGGCCCAGCTGCGCGCCGAGCGGGAGGTGCTGAAGCGGTTGGCCCCGCAGCCGGTCACCACCAACTTCATGATCGGCACCGGGATCAAGTACCTGGACTACCACTCCTGGGCGTCCGACGTGGACGTGGTCGCCAACGACCACTACCTGACCGCCGCCGACCCGGAGGCGCACGTCGGGCTGGCGCTCGCCGCCGACCACACCCGCGGCGTCGCCGGCGGCGACCCGTGGCTGCTGATGGAGCACTCCACCAGCGCGGTCAACTGGCAGCCGCGCAACGTCGCCAAGACCCCCGGCCAGCTGCGCCGCAACAGCCTCGCGCACGTGGCGCGCGGCGCCGACGGGGTGCTCTTCTTCCAGTGGCGGGCCTCCCGGGCAGGTGCCGAGAAGTTCCACTCCGCGCTGGTCCCGCACGCCGGCCCGGAGACCAAGGTGTTCCGCGAGGTCTGCCGGCTCGGCGCCGACCTCAGGGCCCTCGCCGAGGTACGCGGCAGCCGCGTCGACGCCGACGTGGCGATCCTCTTCGACTACGAGGCCTGGTGGGGCGCGGAGCTCGACTCCCACCCCAGCGTCGACGTCACGTACGCCGACCGGCTCGCCGCCCTGCACGGCGCGCTCTGGCGGGCCGGGGTCACCGCCGACGTGGTGCACCCGTCCACCGACCTCTCCGGCTACCGGCTGGTCCTGGTCCCCACCCTGTACCTGGTCCACGACGCCGACGCCGAGGCGCTGCGCCGGTACGTCGAGGCGGGCGGGACCGCGCTGGTCACCTACTTCAGCGGCATCGTCGACGAGCACGACCACATCCGGCTCGGCGGCTACCCCGGCGCGTTCCGGGAGCTGCTCGGCATCCGCACCGAGGAGTTCTTCCCGCTCCGCGCGGGGGAGCGGGTCCGCCTCGACGACGGCGCCACCGCCGACGTGTGGACCGAGTGGCTGCACCCGGAGGGGGCGGAGGTGCTCGCGTCGTACGCCGACGGGCCGCTGCCCGGCGTGCCCGCGCTGACCCGGCACCCCGCCGGCGCCGGCGCCGCCTGGTACGTCGGCACCCGGCTCGACGAGGCGGCCACCGACCGTCTCGTGGCCCGGCTGCTCGCCGAGTCCGGCGTCCGCCCACCGGTGCCCGCCCCGGCCGGCGTCGAGGTGGTCCGCCGCCGCGACGCCGACCGGAGCTGGCTCTTCGTCATCAACCACACCGACGCCGAAGCCCGGCTCGCCGTCACCGGCACCGAGCTGCTCGACGCCGCCCGCTGCGACGGCGAGCTGGTCGTACCGGCCGGGGAGGTGGCCGTGGTCCGCGAGGAGGCCGCCACCGACCGGCCGATCGCCGCCGGGTCCACGGCCGGCGTCCCGACGGCGGAGCCGCCGGTGGACCGGGCCGCCGAGCCGGCTTGAGCCCGTCTACCGTTCCCCGTGCGCCCGAAGGAGGTCCCATGCTCGCCCAGCAACGGCAGAGCGCCATCCTGGAGCTGATCCGGCAGCGCGGCGGCGTGCGGGTCAGCCACCTGGTCAGTCGCTTCGGGGTGTCGGACATGACGATCCGGCGGGACCTGGAGGTGCTCGCCGAGCGGGGGCTGGTCGACAAGGTCCACGGCGGGGCGACCCTGGCCGGTCCGGGGTCCGCCGAGGAACCCGGCTTCGCCGCGAAGTCGATCCGCCAGCAGGCCGAGAAGCGGGCCATCGCCGAACGGGCCGCCGCGATGGTCGAACCAGGCATGGCGATCGCCCTCTCCGCCGGCACCACCACCGCCGCCCTCGCCGCCCGGCTCGCCGACGTCCGCGGGCTGACCGTGGTGACCAACTCGATCCCGGTCGCCGACGCGCTCTACCAGGACCCGCGCGCCGACCAGACCGTGGTGCTGACCGGTGGCATCCGTACCCCGTCGGACGCGCTGACCGGGCCGGTGGCCGAGGCGGCGATCGCCGCCCTCAACGTCGACCTGCTCTTCCTCGGCGTGCACGGGATGAGCCCGCGGACCGGGTTCACCACCCCCAACCTGCTGGAGGCGGCGGTCAACCGGCGGCTGATCAGCTCCGCCCGGCGGCTGGTGGTGCTCGCCGACCACACCAAGTGGGAGACGATCGGCATCGCCACCATCGCCCCGCTCGAGGACGCCGACATGTTGATCAGCGACGGGAAGCTGCCGCCGGAGGGGCGCCGCCAGATCGGCGAGCAGGTCGGCGAGCTGATTGTCGTCGAGGCGGACTGAGCGCGTTCACAGCCACTTCACAGCGCCTCGCGTTAGGGTTCCCTCAGCAATGCCTCCGACGTTCCATGGTGGAGCGCCGTCCCGCGGGAGTGACCGATGGTCTTCAAGAAGATGTTGAGCGCGTTCGGCGTGGGCGGCCCCAGCGTCGACACCGTGCTGGCCAACCCGAACACCCGACCCGGGCTCACCCTCGACGGGCACGTGAACCTCGTCGGCGGGGACGCGCCGGCCAGCATCGAGCAGATCACCGTCGGCCTGGTCACCCGGGTCGAGATCGAGGGCGGCGACTCCGAGTACGCCGGCATCATGGAGTTCCACCGGATGGCGGTGAGCGGGCCGCTGGAGCTGGCCCCGAAGCAGCAGCTCGCCATCCCGTTCCAGCTGCCGGTGCCGTGGGAGACCCCGGTCACCGACGTGTACGGCCAGCGCCTGCACGGCATGACGATGGGGCTGCGCACCGAGCTGGCGGTTGCCCGGGCGGTGGACAAGAGCGACCTGGACCACGTGGCGGTGCACCCGCTGCCGATCCACGAGCGGATCCTCGACGCCTTCCAGGCGCTCGGCTTCCGCTTCAAGCACGCCGACCTGGAGCGCGGCCACATCCGTGGCGTGCAGCAGACGCTGCCGTTCTACCAGGAGATCGAGTTCTTCGCCGCGCCGCAGTACGCCCGGACGGTCACCGAGGTCGAGCTGACCTTCGTCACCAGCCAGCGGGGCGTCGAGGTGATCCTGGAGTGCGACAAGCGCGGCGGCTTCCTCAGCGCCGGTCACGACGTCGTCGGCCGGTACGCCGTCCCGCACGCCGACGCCGACCGGACCGACTGGGTCCAGGTGGTCGACGGCTGGCTGCGCGAGACCACCTCCCGCTACGGCAACCAGCGCGCCCACGGCTTCGGCGCGCCGCACGGCCACGGCCGGGGGCACGGGATGGGCGGCGTGGTGGCGGGCACCGCGCTCGGCGTCGCCGGCGGTCTCGTCGCCGGCGAGCTGATCGGGGACGCCTTCGAGGGCGACTTCGGTGACTTCGGCGGTGACTTCGAGTAGGACGACCGACGACGGTGGCCCCGGGAAAAACTCCCGGGGCCGCCGTCGCTCTCAGGTGTCGCTCACTCAATGCCGAGCCTTGCGCTCTTCTGCGCTGCGCCAGCCGCTACCGGCCTTGGCCAGACCGCGGCTACCCAGGTAACCGATGGTCAGCAGCGTGATGAAGAACCAGGCCTGGTTGGCGCGGAAGATGTCCACCCCGACCGAGTTCTTGCCCGCCAACTGCGAAGCGACCAGCACGGCGGCCACGGCCGCGATGTAGACCCAGAACTCGGTGGTCCGCAGCGACGGCTTGGTTTCCGTCCCGGGCGCCTGCACCGGAATCCGCTGTCCGTCCTGCATCATCATCGGAGCGATGGGTGCTTCCTGCACCGCCGCCCGGCCGGGTGCCTCCTGCGGCCGATTCATCGGCCTGGTGGATGCAGCCTGCGTGCTCATCTTTCCTCCTGGATGCGATGAGTCGTTCCGTGCACTCCCTCGCCCCGCTACCGCTTCTCGGCCACGGCGCGGTTCGCGTTCATGGCGGGGACAGGCTGCGTCTACCCGACGAGCCGGCGAGATAACACCGGTCCGTCGCCCGACGCCGCCTCTCCGGGGCCCCGCTGTGGTCGGCTCAGCGCAGGCCGTTACGAATGGCGACGGAGATCAGCAGATCCGGGTCATCGGTGATGATCCCGTCCACGCCGAGGTCGATGACCCGCTGCATCACCGCCGCGTCGTCGACGGTGTACGGCACCACGGTCAGCCCGTACCGACGCTGGAGGGTGCGGACGTCCGGTCCGTGGAAGTATGCCGGGTTCTCCCGCAGGTACCAGTCGGCCGAGGCCACCGTGCCCTGCGCCGGGTCGTGCACCTGCCAGTTCGCCGACACCGTGGTCGCGCCCGACCGCCGGACCAGCTCACCCAGGTCCCGGTGCTGCCACCAGTCCAGGCCGGCCGTCCACGGGCTCCGCACCGACGGGTCGTCGTAGACCGCGCGCAGCGAGCACTCGTCGGCGAGGCTGACGCACTCGGCCGGACCGTACTGCCAGACCAGGGCGACCGTGTCGATGCGCGGGTTCAGCCGGTGGGCGTACCGGATGGTGCGCCAGTCGAAGGACTGGATGGTGGCGCGCCGGGTGATGCCGGCCCGCTCGATCGCGTCGACCAGCTTGCGGGTGAAACTCGGGTACGGCTCGGTGTCCGCCACCAGCGGGCTGATCTTCGTCTCGATGTTCATCCGGACGTCGTCCCGGCCGCTCGCCCTCACCAGCGCGAAGACCTCGTCGAGGGTGGGGATCCGGGCGCCCGGCACGGCCACCTGGGCGGGGAACTCGGGCAGCGTCTTCGACCCGCAGTCGACGGTCTTCAGCTGGGCCAGGGTCAGCTCGTGCACCAGCTTGCCCACGTACGGGTAATTCGGGTCGCCGGGCCGCACCGGGGCGGTGTCGACGCAGTGCGAGCCGTTGACCGCCCGGTCGTGCAGCACCACCAGGTGCCCGTCGGCGGTCACCCCGGTGTCGAGTTCCAGCGTCGAGATGGCCGGGTTCTCCAGCGCGTGCGCGAACGCGGGCAGGGTGTTCTCCGGCCGGGTGGACCGGCCGCCCCGGTGGGCCTGGATGTCGAACGGCGACGCGTACGCCCGGGGGAGCCGGTAGCCGCGCTCGGTGAGCAGCCCGCGCAGCCGGTCCGGGTAGTCGGTGATGATGCCGTCCACACCGTCGTCGATCAGCTTCGCCATGGTCGGCACGTCGTCCACCGTCCACGGGATCACCTTGATGCCGTTGCGGTGTGCGTGCGCCACCATCTCCTTCGTCACGTACGGCCGGTAGCCGGGGTCGGTCACCTTGCCGTCCTGCGGGAAGCCGTGCACCGGGGAGAACGCGGACGCGCCGAAGCTGCGGATCGCCGCGATCGGGTCGCCGTCGAAGTCGTCGATGTCCAGCCCGCCGAGCCACGGCGAGGCGCCGGGCCGGCCGACCTGGAGGAAGTCGTAGTTGGTCAGCGCCACCAGCGGCAGCAGCGGCTCGACCTGGTGCATCCGGATCAGCGAGCCCCAGTCGAAGCTCTGGACGGTCACCTGCTTCAGCAGCCCGGAGTCGCGGATCTCCCGCGCGGTGACCTGCACGAACTGTTCGCGCGGGGCGGTCTCGGTCGGCGCGCCGGCCTCCACCTTGGTCTCCACGTTGAGCTTCACGTCGTCCGCGCTATAGCGCTTGACCAGCGCGAAGACCTCCCGCAGCAGCGGCATCCGGGCGCCGGGCACGGCGAGCTGCCCGGGCTTGTCGGGCAGGGTCTTCGACCCGCAGTCCAGGGTGCGCACCTGGGCCAGGGTGAGCGTGTTGACGTACTTCCCGACGTACGGGAACTCCGGGTCACCCGGGGTCACTGGTGCGGTGTCGACGCACTTGGCGCCGCTGACCTTCCGGTCGTGGGTGACCACGGCCTGTCCGTCCTCGGTGATCTGGACGTCCAGTTCGAGGGTGCTCACCCCGAGCTGGAGGGCGTTGCCGAACGAGGCGAGGGTGCTCTCCACCCGTAGTCCGAGGCCACCGCGGTGGGCCTGCAGGTCGAAGGTCCGGCCCGGCGGAGGGGTCGCCCCGGCGGGGGCCGGGAGGCCGGTGGTCACGGTCGCCGCCACGAGGGCGGCGATGGCGGTACGGCGTACGGCTCGCACGCTGTCTTCCCTTCGGGGGCGGGCGGTTCCCGCCAACCCGCGGGTCAGCATGGGCAGTCGGGACGGCGGGCGGGCGAGCGGCGGAAGTCGGCCGGGTGAACCCCGGGGGACGACCGGCGTCCGGGGGTTTGGCCGGCCGGTCCACGGGCACGCAGAACGATCCAAGACAGCTGCGAGGTGGTTGACGTGCGTGAGGACGACATGCGACAGGATGCCGCCCGCCGGGCCGAGGAACGGGTCGCCGGCGGCGTGTACGGCGAGGGCGCGCTCGACGAGGTCACCGTGCCGCAGACCGACGTGCTGCGGGTCATCCAGGACGAGGACCCCGATGACCCGGCGCACGCCCCGGTCGACCCGACCGTGCTGCGGGACGGCGGCCCCACCCGCGGGCAGGGGGCGATCACGACGACCGGCGGCACCGCCGGCCCGGCCAGCGCCCGGCGGGTGGCGCGGCAGCCGGAGCGGCACCCGGGCGAGGTCGCCCCGACCACCACCGGGGACGCCACCACCGGCGGGATGAGCACCCCGAGCGGCGGCTCCACCAGCGACAAGTCGAGCACCGCCGCCCAGGTCGGCAACTTCACGGACGAGGGAGCCAACCCGGGCTAGTCGGAGCACTTCCCACGTGCCGCAAGTGGCCTCCCGGCCAACGTTTGTGGACACGGCACTAGCTCATGGATCGCGCACGATCGCCGATCCCGTGCGTCCCGCCGTGGTGAGGGGACGGGACCGGTCAGGCGGGGCGGAGGACGCCGAGGCGCTGGGTCGCGCGGGTGAGGGCGACGTAGAGGTCGCTGTGCCCGCGCGGCGACTCGGCCACGATCCGCTCCGGGTCCACCACCAGCACCGAGTCGAACTCCAGCCCCTTGGCCTGGCCGACGGTCAGCACCACCACCCGGTTCTCCAGCTCCGGCTGCTCGCCGACCGCGGCCTCCGGCAGCGCGGCGGTGACCGCGGCACCCAGCTCGTCCACCCGACCGGTCGGCACGATCACGCCGAGCCGCCCGTCGGCGAGCCCGGCCGCCTCCCGGGTGGCCGCCTCGACGAGTTCGGCGGCGAGCCGGTCCGGGTCGACGGTGCGGTCCCACGGCGGCACCCCGCTGGCGCGGACCGAGCGGGGCGGGCGGAGCGCGGGGTCGATCTCGGCGAGCACGTCGGCGGCGACGGCCATGATCTCGGCCGGGGTGCGGTAGCTGACGGTCAGCTCCTCCAGCCGCCAGCGCCGGGCCACGTACGGCTCCAGCGCCTCCTGCCAGGAGGGGGTGCCGGAGAGCGCGCCGGTCTGCGCGACATCCCCGACGATCGTCATCGACCGGCTGGGGCAGCGGCGCATCAGCAGCCGCCAGGCCATCGGTGACAGCTCCTGCGCCTCGTCGACGATGACGTGCCCGAACGCCCAGCTCCGGTCGACGGCGGCCCGCTGCGCGGTGGTCAGCCGCTCGGACTCCTCCTGCCGCTCGAGCAGCCGGTCGGCGTCGATCAGGTCGGTGACGCCGAGGATCTCGCCGCCGTCCGCCTCGTCCTCGACGTCGATGGAGCGGGAACCGCGGGCGATCTCGAGCACGCCCTCGGCGTACTCCCGTTCCATCGACCGGATCCGCTCCCGGCGGGCCGCCGCGGCGCGCTCGTCCTCGCCCAGCAGCTCGGCCGCCTCGTCGAGCAGCGGCACGTCCGCCGGGGTCCAGCCGCCCGGCTCCCGGTGCAGCGATGCCCGCTCCACCGAGGTGAGCATCGGCGCGGCGGTGGCGATCCGGTCGGGCGAGGCGTACAGGTCGGCGAGCAGCCGCTGCGGGGTGAGCACCGGCCAGAGCTCGTCCAGCGCGGCCCGTACCTCGGGCTCCTCGCGCAGCTCGCGGCGGATCTCGGCCAGGTCGGCCTCGGAGAGCAGGTTCTCCCCGCCCAGCGGGTCGGCGCCGATCCGCTCGGCGACCTGAGCGGCGAGCGCGTGCACGATCTCGATGTCGAAGAGCGCCCGGGCCAGGTTGTGCGGACGGCCGGAGCGGCGGGCCCGGTCCCGGGCCTGCAGCACTGTCTCCGGGTCGAGCGTGAGGACCTCCCGCTGCGGCAGCTCGATCTCCAGCGGCTCGTCGGGCACCCACTGCCGGTCGCGAACGGCGGCGGCGAGCACCTCGGTCATCACCGCCCGGCCCTTGAGCGCCGCCGTCTCCGCCGGCTCGGTCCGCCGGGCGCTCACGCCGGGGAAGAGGTTCGCCTGGGTACGCAGCAGCACGCCCGTCTCGGCCAGCGCCGGCAGCACCTGGGAGATGTAGCGCAGGAAGGTGGCGTTCGGCCCGACCAGCAGCACGCCCCGGCTGGCGAGCTGCTGTCGGTGGGTGTAGAGCAGGTACGCGGCCCGGTGCAGCGCGACCGCGGTCTTGCCGGTGCCCGGACCGCCCTGGACGACCAGCACCCCGGGCAGGTCGGCCCGGATGATGGTGTCCTGCTCGGCCTGGATGGTCTCCACGATGTCGCGCATCCGGCCGGTCCGGCCGGTGTTGAGCGCGGCGAGCAGCGAGGCCTCACCGGTCAGCTCCTCGTGCGCGGTGGGGGAGGCGGTGGCGAGGTCGAGCACCTCGTCGTTGAGCCCGGTCACCTTCCGCTCCCGGGTGCGCAGGTGCCGCCGCCGGCGTACGCCGTGCGGGTTCGCCGCGGTGGCCAGGTAGAACGCCCGGGCGGCGGGTGCCCGCCAGTCCATCAGCAGCGGGTCGTAGTCGCCGCCGGTGTCGAAGATGCCGATCCGGCCGATGTAGCGGGCCGCGCCGTCGTCGCCGTCGAGGCGACCGAAGCAGAGGCCGGTCTCCACCGCCGAGTACTGCTCGACCTGGTCGGCGTACATCTGGACGGCGGAGTCGCGCTGGGAGCGGGCCTGCAACGTGCCGCCGGTGGTACGCAGTTCCTCGGCGAGCCGGCGGGCCGCCTGGTCCCGCATGCCGTCCAGCCGGCCGTAGAGCATCGAGACGTACTCCTGCTCACGACCGATCTCGTCGTCCTGGTGTAGCTCACCGGTGGAGTGCGTTGACAAGCCGGCTCCTCATGGGCTAAAATCGGCACAAGGAATGGCCTGTGCGGCCGTTCCTTTTTGTGTTTGAACTGAGAAAGATACCGCGCGGCGAGCCGCCGGACCAAGCCTGCCCGGCCGCCCCCGCCCCCGCCCACGTCACACCTCCGCGCCGTCGGCTCCCGCGACGGCTGTCCACGCGTCGTCGTGTCGAGGATCCCGCAGCATCTCAGCCGGTCCCGGTGGCTCGGGCGGAGGCTACGATCTTTCCGGGACCGAAGGTGGTTGCCCGAGGTGACCGAACTTGATGATCAACGCGCGATCGGCGGGTCGATGGATCTGCGCCCCCGGCTGGACCAGGCCGGGAGTGCGGCAGGAAGGTGCACGATGACCTCGACCGAGGGCCGCGCCGCAGTGCGTGAAGATGCTCGCTTGGCCGCTGTTCGCCGCTACGAGATTCTCGATACCCCGACCGACGGCACCTTCACGAACGTCGCGTGGCTGGCTGCGACGACCTTTGGTACCCCGATTGCCACGGTGAGCATCGTCGACGCGGAGCGGGTGTGGTTCGCTGCCACGCACGGGCTCGACGGCGTCGCCGAGGTCGGGGTCGACCCGGGCCTCTGCGCATCCGTCGTCGAGCAGGACGGCCCCTACGTGGTCACCGACGCCGCCGTCGATCCGCGAACCCTGGATCACCCGCTGGTGCGCGGCGAGCTGGGGCTGCGCTTCTACGCGGCAGCGCCCATCACGACCGTCGACGGTCACCACCTCGGCACGGTCAACGTCATCGACCGGCAGCCGCGCGAGGCCACCGACACGCAGGTTTCCCTGCTGATCCGCCTCGCCGCGCTCGTCGCCGAACACCTCGATCTGCGCCTGACCGCGCTGCAGACCGTCCGCACCGAGATCGGGCTGCGCGAGGAGGCCGAGGTGCGCGCCGCCGCCAGCGACGTCCGGGTCGCAGCCGCCGACGTTCGCCTCGCCCGACTGCAGGCCGCCGCCGCCGCGCTCGGTGACGCCGATCGGCCCGCCGCCTGCCAGCTCGGCCGCGACACGCGCTGCACCGCGGCCCCGGAGCTGAAGGTCGCCGACTCCTGGGGCGACTCGGCGTGGGGATGCCTCGACCATGTCGAGGAAGCGATCCTGAACGCGCGCTCGGTCTTCGTCGCCGACGCCAAGCTCGCCGGACTCTCCGCTTACCTCGGCAACCGTCCGATCCACTGACTCGGCCGGCCTGTGCACGACGCGCCATCGTTCAAGCCGAGCGCTGTCGGTGACCGCACCGGTCCATCAACTACAGGCGGCGGGGCTGGCGGGATCATCCGATGCTGCGACCGCCGCCGGAGGTGGACCGGGGCAGGGAGGCTCTCTGGCGGCCCGATCTGTATGACTGACCGGGCTTCCACCGGCGGCCACCAGTGGGGCCCGGACGGCGTCGCCGTCCGGGCCCCGATCCCGTCAGATCAGCTCCGCGCCGTCTGGTAGAGCCGCTCCGGGGTGACCAGCCCGGCCAGCACCCGGCCGTCGTCGGTGAGCAGCACGCTGAACAGATTTCCGGTCAGCAGCCGACCGCTGCCCCAGTCGCCGCTCACCTTCGGCAGCGCCGCGAGCAGCCCCGCCGCCTGGTCCGCGCCGCCCGCCGCCGAGCGGCCGGCCTTGGCGCCGCCGGCCAGGCCGGCCTCGTCGAGCCGCGCGACCACCACCGTGGTCCAGCCCGTGCCGACGGTACGCACGTCCGTGCCGTCCGGCCGGTGACCGGCCTTGCCGTCCGGCGCGGACTTCCCATCCGGCGCGGCCTTGCCGGCCGGCTCCTCCTTCACGGTCACCCCCGGCGGCGGGTTGAACCGGAACTGGTCCGCCTCCGGTCGGCTGAAGTCGATCTGGGTGAAGGCGACCTCGAAGGCCGGCTTGTCGGCGCCGTCGGCGAGCACCTCGAAGCGCAGCGGCACGTGCTCCTTCGCGTCGAGGGCGATCCGCACCTGGTGCACCAGGGAGTCCGCGTCGCGCGGGGTGAGCACCAGCTCGTACGCGTCGCGGCCGGCGACCCGGGCGGACCGGCCGACGGTGACCGAGGTGGTCGGGTCGACCGCCGCGAGCGCCCGGTCGGCGGCCTCGGCCGGCGTGGCCGGCAGGGAGGGCGGCGCGGTACGCCCCTCCGGCAGGGTGCGGTGCGTCGCGGTGTTGGTCCGGCTCTCCCAGACCCAGAGGTCCCGGCCGTCGCGGATCACGTCCCGCTCGCCGAGAGTGTCGAGCAACGCGACCCGCTGCCGCTCCTCGCCGGAGTACCAGACGCGCAGGGTGTGCGTGCCGGTCAACAGCGTCGTCAGCTCGTTGCCGCCGGCCAGGCCGGCGAGGTTGGCCAGCGCCGGCAGGCCCAGGTCGGCCCGCTGCACCACGGTGCCGGAGAGCCCGTCGAGGCGGGACGTCTGCAGGTCGACCAGGAGCTGGGCCGCGGTGCGGGGCGGCAGCGCCGGGTCGGCGTCGGCGGCGAACGTGCCGACGGCCGCCCCGCCACCGATCACGGCGACCCCCGCGGTCACCGGGACCAGCCAGCGCAGCACGGCGCGGTTCTTCAGTACGGACATGGTGGACACCTCCTGCCTGCCATGTTGCACCCCGCTGGCTGTGAGGGTGCTGAGGACAACCCGTACGGGTGTCATCCGGGTGGCACCCTTGAGGGCGTGCGGTTGCTGGTGGTGGAGGACGAGTCGCGGCTGGCGGCGGCGTTGCAGCGGGGCCTGCAGGCGGAGGGCTTCGCGGTGGACGTGGCGCCCACCGGCCCGGCCGGCCTGGACGCCGCCCGGCACGGCGACTACGACGCGATGATCCTGGACGTGATGCTGCCCGGCCTCTCCGGGTACGAGGTGGTCCGCCGGCTGCGGGCCGAGGAGCACTGGCTGCCGGTGCTGATGCTGTCGGCCAAGGACGGCGAGTACGACCAGGCCGACGGGCTGGACTGCGGCGCCGACGACTACCTCACCAAGCCCTTCTCGTACGTGGTCCTGCTGGCCCGGCTGCGGGCGCTGCTGCGCCGGGGCGCGCCGGAGCGGCCCGCCGTGCTGGCGGTGGGCGACCTGCGGCTGGACCCGGCACGGCGCCGGGTGACCCGGGCCGACGCCGAGGTCGCCCTGACCACCCGGGAGTACGCGCTGCTCGACTACCTGATGCGCCGCCCCGGCCAGGTGGTCTCCAAGACCGAGCTGCTCGACCACGTCTGGGACGCCAGCCTGGAGACCGCGCCGAACGCCGTCGAGGTCTACGTCGGCTATCTGCGCCGCAAGATCGGCCGGGAGCGCCTGGAGACGGTCCGCGGCGCCGGCTACCGGCTCGCCACATGAGCCGCCCGCGCCGGCTGCTGCCCGGCCTCGGCCTGCGGGCGCGGCTGATCGCGATCGGGGTGCTCGGGCTGACCGTGGGTCTGGCGCTGGGTGGGGCGCTCCTGCTCGGCGCGCTCGGCTGGACGCTGCAGCGCACGGTCGACGCGGAGGCCCTGCGCACGGCGGAAGCGGTCGCGCTGCTCGCCGAGGAGGACGTCCTGCCCGACCCGCTGCCGGTGGCCGGCGGCCAGCTCCGGGTGCAGGTGGTCGACGTCGAGGGCCGGGTGCGCGCCGCCTCGATCGACGCCGACCGGCTCACCCCGATGCTCCGACCGGACCAGCTCGAACCGGGGACCCGGCAGCGGTTGGTGGTCGGCGGGCAGCGGCTCGGCCTCGCCGGCCCGGTTCGGGTGGTGACCGTGCCGGCCGGCGGCCCGGGGGAGCCGCTCACCGTGGTGGTCGGCAAGTCGATGGCGGACGTGCGGCACAGCCTGGACGTCGTCCGCACCCTGCTGCTGGTCGGCTTCCCGCTGCTGGTGGCCGGGTTGGCCGTGGTCGCCTGGCGGGTGGTCGGCGCGACGCTGCGCCCGGTGGAGGCGTTGCGCAGCGGCGCGGCCGAGATCACCGGGCGGGCCGCGGCGGGCCGGCTGCCCGTACCGGCGGCCCGGGACGAGATCCACCGGCTGGCGGTCACCCTCAACGACATGCTGGACCGGCTGGAGTCGGCCCGGGACCGGCAGCGGGCGTTCGTCGCGGACGCCGCGCACGAGCTGCGCAGCCCGCTGACCACCATGCGTACGGAGCTGGAGGTGGCCCGGCGGTTCGCGGACCGGACGGACTGGCCGGCGGTGGCGGAGAGCCTGCTCGCCGACACCGAGCGGCTGGCCCGGCTCGTCGACGACCTGCTGCTGCTGGCCCGGCTCGACGAGGCGTCGGGGCCGGGGGACGGCCCGGTGCGCCGGACGGTCGGCCCGGTGGAGCTGGGCGAGCTGCTGCGCGGGGTCGCCGGCCGGCACCCGTCCCCGCCGGTGGAGGTGGTGCCGCCGACCGCGCCACTCTGGACCGAGGGGGAGCCGGACGAGCTGCGCCGGATCGTCACCAACCTGGTGGAGAACGCCGTCCGGCACGCCCGCTCCCGGGTCACTCTGACCGTCACCGGCCCACACCCCGCCGACGTCCCGCCCGCCGATGCCGTTCCCGGCCAGCGCGCGGCGGCGGGCCGGGGGGCGTACCACCTGGTGACCGTGACCGACGACGGGCCGGGCATCCAGGCGGCCGACCGGGAGCGGGTCTTCGACCGGTTCACCCGGCTGGACGACGCCCGGGCGCGGGACGCCGGCGGCGCGGGCCTGGGGCTGGCCATCGTCCGCGAGCTGGTCCGCCGGGCCGGCGGCACCGTCGAACTCGCCGACGCGGATGCCGAGACAGCGGCCGGACCACCTGCGGCTGTGGCACCGATGCCGGCCGGCGCGCCCGGTGCCGCCGCCAAGGAGGCTGCCGCAAGCCCGGCCGGTGCGATGGAGGTGGGGGAGACGGCTCGACCGGCGGGGGCGGGTGTCGCGTCCGGCGGCGGGCCCGGCCTGCGGGTGAGCGTCCGGCTGCCGGCGCTGGTCGAGCCGGACGCCGGCTGAGCGGTCAGCCGCGGCGGGTGCAGACCGGCTCGGCCCGGGCCACCAGGTCGGTGGACCAGACCAGCGCGACGGTGAAGCAGTAGTCGGTGGTCCGGCTGAGGCCGTAGGCGATGTAGCTGTCGGTGCCGGCCGGGAGCTGCTCGAAGGTGTGCTGCCCCTCGCCGGCCCGGCCACCGGCGATGACCACCGGCCCCTCCGCGCCCGGTGGGTACGTCCAGCGTAGGGCGATGCTGTCCCGCCGATCGGTCAGCTGCACGGCGCCGGGCGGGGTGCCGGGGGAGGCGGGCGGCGCGGCGCGGGGCGTACCGGTGGTCGGGGCGGGTGGATCGCTGGCCGGGGCGCCGGTCGTGGCCGGCGGGGGCGGCGGGGCGTCGCGCCCTCCGTCCACCCGGGACACACCCGCGATGACCGCCCCGGTGCCGAGCAGCACCACGACCACGCCGGCCACGGCGAGCGGCAGCCAACGGTTGGCGCGCGGCTCGGGCTCGGGCGGCCGGGGCACGTGCACCGGCAGGTACCTCGACGGCGGTTCCGGCTCGGCGGCCCGGGGGACCCGGTGCACGCCGTCCGCCTCGCCGTCGGCGAGGCCGACCACCGTCGGGGGCAGCGCGCTCTCCCCGGCCCGGTACAGGTCGTCGAGGTGCTCCTCCGGCGGCCACCAGTCGTCGTCGGCGCTTGCGTCGCCGAACGGCTCGTCGCGGGCCTCCGGCGGGAGCCGTGGCGTGGGCACGGCCGGGTGCGGGGCCGCCGCCGCCCGGTCCGGCGGGTGGTAGAGCGGCTGCTCGGGCGGGTGGTGCGGCGGTGGCTCGGCTGGCCCCTCGGTGGCCGGAGGCACCCGGGCGGCGGGCACGACGGGCGTCTCCCGGGCGGCCGGCGCCACGGGCGCCACGCCGGCGGGCGGCTCCGGGTCGGCGCAGACGTGGTCCCGGTCGGCCGCGGCCCGGGAGAGGGCGGCGACCTGCGCGGCGAGCGGGTCGTCGGCGGGCAGGTGCGCCCGGCACAGCTCCTCGGCGAGCGCCAGGTGCTCGTGCGCGGTGTAGCGGCCGCAGTCGCGTTCCATCCCGCCGAGCTTGGCCAGCATCTTGATCCCGCTCGGGTGGCCGTCGCCGTATACCTCGCGGTGCAGCTCCCAGGCGTCCTGGAGCCGGTCCCGGGCCACCTCGCACTGGCCCCGGGCGTACTCCACGGTGGCCAGGTCGGCGTGGGCGGCCAGCACCCGCATCGACTCGGGCCCGTCGCGGGCGGTCAGCTCGATGATGACGTCGGAGTAGAGCCGGGCTGCCCGGGCGTCACTGCCGACCCGATGCAGGACCGCGGCGAGGGTGGCGGCGGCGGTGATCGTCCGCTCGTCGGCGCGGCCGTACAGCCGGGTGGCCGCCGCGTACGCGAAGGCGGCCCAGCCGCGGGCGGAGTGCGGTTCGCCGAGCGCGACCAGCACGCGCGCCTGGAGCCCGGCGGCGTCGGCCAGCTCCGGGGAGGCGTTGGCGGGGCGGGGATCGGCGTCGGTCAGCGCGTCGGCGAGCAGTCGCTGGGCGCCGGCCAGGTCGCCCGAGGACACCAGGTGGTGCGCCTGGACAGTCAGTTCGCCGAAGCCGGAGGGCACGCCCCATCGTGGCCGCCCGGCGACGGTAAGTACAACCCCCGGAGGTGATCGAATCGGTCAGGAACCGGTCAGGTGGTCGGCCAGGGTCTCACTGATCCGTCGGAGCTGGTCGACCTGGGCGGGGCTCAACGCGTCGAACAGGTGCCGGCGTACGCCCTCGACGTGGCCGGGGGCGGCGGCGGCCAGGGCGGCGAAGCCGGCGTCGGTGAGGACGGCGACCTGCCCGCGCCGGTCGGTCGGGCACTCCTCGCGGCGGATCCAGCCGGCCGCCTCGAGCCGGGCGACGGCGTGTGAGAGCCGGCTGCGGGAGGAGCCGGTGGCCTCGGCGAGGTCGCTCATCCGCAGCCGCCGGTCCGGGGTCTCGGAGAGCCGGACCAGGATCTCGTAGTAGGCGTGCGGCATCCCCGCGTCGCGTTGCAGCTCGCGGTCGAGGGTGTCCATCAGCGCTCGGGAGGCGGTCAGGAACGCCCGCCAGGTCCGCTGCTCGTCGGGGTCCAGCCACCGGGTCATGATGCCCATCATAGCCGTACTGGTTGAACGCTCAACTAAATCGCGTTACCGTGGCGGCCATGGGAATCCACCGGCTCAACCACGCCGTCCTCTACGTCAGCAACCTCGAGCGCAGCGTCGCCTTCTACCGCGACGTGCTGGGCTTCCGTCCGGTGGCGATGACCCCGGACGGGTTCCGCGGCGCGGCCTTCCTCCAGGCGCCCGACTCCACCAACGACCACGACCTCGGCCTCTTCGAGATCGGCGCGGCGGCCGGCCGCTCGCAGGCCGGCCGGGCCACCGTCGGCCTCTACCACCTGGCCTGGGAGCTGGACACCCTGGACGAGCTGGCCGCCACCGCCGAGCGGCTGGCCGCCGCCGGCGCCCTGGTCGGCACCTCCGACCACGGCACCACCAAGAGCCTCTACGGGCAGGACCCGGACGGGCTGGAGTTCGAGATCGTCTGGATCATCCCGGCCGACCTGCTCGACGACGACGCCCTCGCCGCCCGCAAGCGGATCGGCCGGCTCGACATCGACAAGGAGCGGCGGCGCTACGGCGGCCAGACCCGCGGCGGGGTGGGGATCTCCGTTCCGGCCTGACCGGCCGTGCGGTACAACGGCAGGATGTCCACCGACGCGGTCCTGCGCGAGCTGCTCGTCCGGCAGCTCGACCACTGGCTCCCGGGAGCGCTGCACCGCTCCCGGCGGGCCACCCTCGCCCTCGCGTACGCGGGCGGCGACGCCGGCGGCGCGGACGCGGCGCTGGGGGTGGTGGCCGAGTTCGCCGACCGGCTGCGCGGCCGGCGGCTGACCGTGCTGGTGCTCGCCGACGACCCCGACCTGCCGGGCCGGCTCGGCCCGGTGGAGGCGACCCTGCCCACGGACGTCGCGGTGCACGTGGTGCCGGGGCACCCGGACCGGCTGCCGGTGGCGCTGAAGGCCGCCGGCGCGGCCGGTGCGCCGCTGCTCACCGTGGTCGACGGGGCCGAGCCGACGCCGGCCCTGCTGGCCGCCGCGGCCGCCGGCCGCCCGGCCGAACTGCTGCTGGTCACCGACGTCGGCCGGTCGCCGCGTCCGGCGCTGACGGCGGCCGGCTTCCCGCTGGTCACCGAGGTCGATCTCGTGCCCGCCGACGGCGGCCCGGCCCGGCGACTCGCCTACGCGACCGGCTCCGACCGGGGCCTGGAGGCGGTGAAGGACGCGCTCTGGGCCGTCGACGAGTACGCCGGGGTGCGCTACCGCGACCCGGCCGACCCGGCCGGGCGGCTGCTGGACATCACCCTCGAACCGGAGCCCGGCCCGCTGCGCCGCGAGCTGCTGGCCGAGCTGGCCCGCTCCGGCCCGCGTACGGTGACCGAGCTGCGCCGCTTCACGGTGACCTCGACGGTCTACCGGGCCGCCGACGCGAACCGGGCGCTGACCTCGCTGCTCGCCTCGGGCGCGGTGACCCGCGACCCGGAGCACGGCCGGCTCGGCGGTGAGGTGCTGGTCAGCGCCGCCGCGGACGCTGGGTCAACTGTTTGACCACGATGGACGCCCCGGTGGCGATCACGCCGATGCTGAACCCCATCTGCACGCAGACCAGGATCCGGGCGATCTGCCCCTGGGCGTGCACGTCGCCGTAGCCGACGGTGGTGAGCGTGGTGAGCGCGAAGTAGAACGCGTCGACCCGGGTGTCCAGGCCGACGAACTGGCCGGGTTGGCTGTCCGCCACCACGTAGTCGGCGAGCGCGAAGACCAGCAGCCCGGCGACCAGGGCGACGACGAGGTTGATCAGCGAGCGGATCTCGACGCCGCCGGCCGGCGCGGTGAGCTGCCGGCGTACCTGGCCGGTGACCAGTAGCGCGACGGCGATGACGAGGAGCAGGGTGCCCGCCGACCGCAGGGTCAGCCGCAGCCCGTTCGGGTCGGGCTCCACCGGCACCAGGAAGTACGCGAGGAACAGCAGCACGCAGGCCACCAGCGCCCGCCACCGCTCCCGCCGGTACGACCCGTCCGCCATGCCGCGATTCTGCGCCGCGACCTGGCCCGGATCGGCCGGAACGCCCGATCCGGGGCCCGTACGCCGGGCGGGGTGCCGGTGAACCACCGGCACCCCGCTCGACCTCGGGACGTCACGCCCGGGACTTGTCCTGCTTCCAGGAGAGCGGCCCCGGCAGGTCCACGCGGTGGGCGCGGGACTTCGAGTTCCAGGACCAGCGCCCGATCTTGATGCTCCAGGAGGAGTAGCCGTTCTCGGTGAAGTTGAGCACCAGCGGGCCGTACTTCTGACGCTTGCGGAACTGAATGCCCATCACGGGCTCCTCTCGTCGTCTCGCTGCCTCTGCGGCATCGAACATGCCCAAAACGGCGTTTCGCGAAACCCGGTCGGATCCGGACTGGACGCCGCTCGGAACGCTCGTCACAATCTCTATCCAACGGGTAGGTGTTAAGGGGTGGTGAATGCTGGTGGAGGCCGGTTGTAACGAAGCCGAGGGCCTGAATCTCACACTGTGGAAGGGCGTTGACCGGGCCGAAGAACGGCCGGCAGCATGAGGTCATGTCGCAGCGGGACGAGCTTCTCCTCACCGTTCGCGTGCACGTCGACCTGGTCCGACACGCGAGTGCGCTCTGTTGAGCTGACCGGTTCCACCGGCTCGGCTCCCGTCCTCGCACCTCCTCCGCCCGGTCCGGCGCGGCGTACCGTCGCGCCCCTCGTTGGCTTCCTCCACCGCATTCGTGGACAGATCAGGAGATTCCCGCATGGCCCCATCCCGTCAACCGCTGCGGCGCACCCTCGCCGCCGCCGTCGAGCTGCGCCCGGTCGACCGGGACCTGTTCCGCACCCTGCTGCGGCGGCAGGCGGCCACGGTCACCGTGGTCACCGTGCCCGGCCTGGCGGCGAACCGGCGCCTGCCGGCGCTGCCCCCGGCCGGCTTCAGTGCCACCTCGTTCAACCCGGTGTCGGTGGACCCACCCCTGGTCTCGTTCCGCCTGGGCCGGGAGTCGTCGAGCTGGCCGACCGTGACACGGGCCGAACACCTGGCGGTGCACCTGCTCGCCGCCGGCCGGCAGGAGGTGGCGCGGACCTTCACCACCAACGGCATCGACGAGTTCGCCGCCAACCGGGGCTGGACGTCCGGGCCGTTCGGAGTGCCGCTGATCGACGACGCCCTGGCGGTGCTGCTCTGCCGGGTGGTGCGCCGGATCGAGGCCGACGATCACACCATCGTGCTCGGCGAGCCCCTCGCCCTGGGTACGAGGGAGGACGACGATCCCCTCGTTGAACACCGCGGCGGCAACACCACCACATTCGGCCCGTGGCCGTCGCCGTGGTGACGGCGTCGGCGCTGGCCGGTCGGTGCCGTCCGGCCATGCAGGCTCGGCGGGCCGGACCCGGCGGGGCGGGCGGAGTGCCGGTGTGGTCGCTATGAAGCTGATGTTGTAAATGAATCGGCCGCCGGGTCGGTCAGCGGGGTTCCCAGGCGTCGGGGCGGGCGATCAGCTTGCGGACGTGCCCGGGGAGCTTCCCGCTGGCCATCTCGGCCAGGCTCACCTCGTCGACCACCTGCCGGACGGCGGCGCGGACGGCCACCCAGAGCCGGGGCAGGTTCTCGGCTGCGCCCGCGTACTGCGTCTCCTCGGGACGCAGCCCGCGCACGCCGGCCAGCGGGCCGTCGACCGCGCGGAGGATCTGCCCGATGGTGATGTCGCGGGGTGGGCGGGCCAGGGCGTAACCGCCCTCGGCCCCGCGCTGGGCCCGGACGATCCCGGCCCGGCGCAGATCGGCCAGGACGGCCTCCAGGAACTTGCGGGGCATGTCCTGCTCGGCGGCGATGGCCTGGGTGGACAGCAGGGCGGGGTACGCGGTGGCCAGGCTCAGGGCCGCCCGGACCGCGTAGTCGCCACGCGCGGAGATCTGCACCTTGTCATCATGCCCGGCCGTTGGGCACCGGCGCGTCGGCGGGCGGGCGCGGGCGCACCATTCGGACAGGTAGCGGCTGTTCCCGGGCGGCCCGGAAGGCACCCGGGCTGACCCCGACCTCGCGGGTGAAGAACCGGCCGAAGTTGGTCGGCTCGGGAAAGCCGAGCCGGCGGCCGATCCGGGCGATCGGGTCGTCGGTGGCGGCGAGCAGCCGGCTGGCCTGCAACGCCACCCGCTCGTCGATGACCTGCTTGGCACTGCGACCGGTCACCGCCAGGCAGGCCCGGGTGAGGGTCCGCACCGAGCAGCCGAGCTGCGCGGCGTAGTCCTCGACCCGGCGGGTGTGCTGGTAGCCGCGTTCGACCTCCCGGCAGAGCCGGTGGAAGGTCTCCAACTCGGGGCGCGCCGCGCGCCGCTCGTCCGGGCTGCCGAGCAGGGTCAGCCGCAGCAGCAGCACGGCGAGCTGGTGCCGGAGCAGGGCCCGGGCGGCGGGCACCCCCCGGTGCCGCTCCGCGTCCACCGCGATCTGGGTGACCTCGCCGATCACCGCGTCCTCGTCCTCGCCGGCGAGCTGCCGGTACGTCGGCACCGCGTCCGGGTCGACGTCCAGCCCGCGCAGCGTGCCGGCGCTCCAGCGGACCACGGTCGCGTCCAGGTGGGCGCCGAGGCAGCGGAGCGCCTGGCCGGGGCGGGCCCGCAGCAGGGTGCCGGGTCGGCAGGGCAGCGCCCGGAAGTCCAGCTCGGCGCTGCCGTGTCCGCCGGTGACCAGGATCAGCAGGTCGGCGTCGAGCAGCACGGGGCGGCGCCAGCCGGGCTCGGCCGGCAGGTCGCCGAGCGCGCCGGTGGTGATCTCGTCGGCGTCCCCCTCGGCGGGGGACAGGCTGGTACGGGTGGCCGGGGAGAGCTGACCGGGAGTGACCATCGTCCCGACGTTAACGGTCTGCTGCCCAGCTTGCATCTCGAGGCCGGGACGGCGGGCGCGGGCTTGTCGCCACAGTCGCGGGCCAATTAGGTTACCGATCGGTAGCGCCTGGGTCGGCGGACCACCCCGCGGCCCCGCCGACTCGCGATGGGATGGGCATGACGGATCTGTTCTCGGTCGAAGGCAAGACGGTCCTGGTCACCGGCGGCTCGCGGGGGATCGGGCTGATGATCGCCCGGGGTTTCGTGCAGGCCGGCGCGAAGGTCATCATCTCGTCGCGGAAGGCCGACGTCTGCGAGCGGGTGGCCGAGGAGCTCTCCGCCGAGGGACGCTGCGAGGCGATCCCCGCCGACCTGAGCCGCGACGAGGGCGCGCAGGGGCTGGCCGCCGCGGTGCGGGAGCGCACCGACCGGCTCGACGTGCTGGTCAACAACGCCGGCGCGACCTGGGGCGCACCGCTGGAGGAGTATCCCGAGGCCGCGTTCGACAAGCTCTGGGCGGTCAACGTCAAGGCCGTCTTCCGGCTCACCACCGCGCTGCTGCCGGCGCTGCGCGTGGCAGCCAGCGCCGACGACCCGGCCCGCGTGATCAACATCGGGTCGATCGACGGCCTCCGGGTGCCGTTCATGGAGGTGTACGCGTACTCGGCCACCAAGGCGGCCGTGCACATGCTCACCCGCAGCCTCGCCCACCAGCTCGCCGGGGAACGGATCACGGTCAACGCGATCGCGCCGGGGCCGTTCGAGAGCAAGATGATGGCCTTCGCGCTGGACGACCCGGCCGCCCGGGCGGCGATCGAGCAGCAGGTGCCGCTCGGCCGGATCGGCCGCCCCGAGGACATGGCGGGCACCGCGATCTACCTGTCGTCCCGCGCCGGGGCGTACCTGACCGGAGCGGTGATCCCCGTTGACGGTGGGATCACCACGCACGGCTGATTCGGGCACGCCCACGGCGTACCCGATCGGTGGTGGCCGGAGCCGCGCGGACTCGGCAGATCCGCGCGGCCCCGGGTTGCGTGGTCAGCGGCCGGCGAGCAGCCGGTTCACCGCCGTGTCGACGTCCAGGTGCTCGGCCTCGCGGCCGCGTGGGACGACGACGTAGGTCCGCCGCAGGAAGCGCACGAGCACGCTGCGTGGGACCTCGAAGAGGGCGTTGCCGTCCGGGGACGACAGCGCGAGCGCGACGAAGTCGCCGCGCGGGGTGGCCCACGGCCAGACCCGGACGTCGCCGATGCCGGCCGGCTCGTCGAGCCCGGTGACCAGCAGTTCGCGCGCGAACGACCAGCTCACCGCCTCGCCGCCGGCGGATTCGGCGTGGAACAGGACATGGACCGCATACGGGTCAGCAGGGTCGTAACGCAGACTGGCACGCACCGGCAAGGCGGTGGCGTCAGGTGCGACGAGCCTTAGCGACGTCTCGACCTCTACGGTCGTCGGTCGGATGACACTCATGGACGTTCTCCCCCCGGCACCGCTGCGGAACGCGCGTGTCCCGCTTTTCCCATACTCAGGTGCTACTCCTGGCTACGCTCCGCCATACGCTGACTTCACCCAGTGGTGGGAAGAGGGTCGGAAAGCCTGCCAGAATGTGAATATTCTTGTAGGATTGCCCGTTCCGCCCAGACCGTGGTGCCGCCCGGCATCGGGTGGTTCAGTCGTCGACTTACTCCGGTAACGTCCAGTCCTCTGCAGGGGTGACGGTCCCGGGCGACACTGGGGGTGGAAATGGTCACGAGGGGTTCCTCAGTGGATCCGACGACCACGGCCGACCCACCGAAAGGAGCGGCCCGAGCAGCCGAAAGGCGGGGGTACGGGGTGTCGACGGAGCGAGGTTCCGGTGATCCGCGCGGCGCCTCCGGCGCCGCCGGCCAGCGGGCCGGCACCGCGGTCTCGCCGCGTCGGCGTGGCGGCTGGCGGGAGCGGGTGCACGCCACCCTCGACCTGATCCGCGCCAACCCCACCGGCCGGATCACCCTCAAGATCTTCATCGCCATCGCGGGCGCCATCGTCGTCACCGTCGGTATCGCGCTGATCCCGCTGCCCGGGCCGGGCTGGCTGCTGGTGATCGCCGGGCTGGGCATCTGGGCGGTCGAGTTCCACTGGGCGCGACGCCTGCTCGGCTTCACCCGACGACACGTACACAACTGGACGCGCTGGGTGACCAGCCGGTCGCTGCCGGTCCGGTTGGTGCTCGGCGCGGTCGGCCTCGTCTTCGTGGCCGTGGTGGTGTGGCTGTCGCTCAAGTACAGCCTCGGCATCGACCTGGTCGCCCGGGCGCTGCACTACCTCGCGACGCACTGAGACCCGGGTTTTTGGTCTCGGTTCTCGATCAGGTAGAGTCATCGGCGCTGAGGGCGATTAGCTCAGCGGGAGAGCGCTTCGTTCACACCGAAGAGGTCACTGGTTCGATCCCAGTATCGCCCACCATCGAAGTACCGCAGAAGAGCCACCCTCGGTCGAGGGTGGCTCTTGCTGATTCCATCGTCAGTCGTCGTTGGGCGTCAGCGGATCGTCAGCAAACGCGTCGCGGATACGTTGGTGCCGGCCGTCCGACCGGTGGGTGTAGAGGTTGAGCATGGTCGACGGCTTCTCGTGGCCCATCACCGCCTGGACGTCGTTGACCGGGACGCCCCGCGACACCAGCTCGGTCGCGTACGAGTGCCGCAGGTCGTGGAAGCGCAGCCCACTCGGCGCCATCTTCGCCACGTGCGCGACCGCTTCCCGCTCGGTGGCGAACTCCGCTGACCACTGGATGCCCTCGGTGTCGATCCAGGCCGCCCGCCACTTGAAGTGCCCTATGCGATCCACGTTCCCGAGCAGCCCGGCACGGACCAGGGACGGTCGCCAAACACGAGCCCGGAACAGCGTCCGGCGCAGCGGACCGGCCAACGAGTTGGTGAATACCTCACCTCGGGGGCCAGCTGGAAACGCCTGGCGGTGGGCGGTGAGCAGGTCGACGGCGAAGTCTGGCACCGGCACGGTACGCCGACCGGCCCTCGATTTCGGATAGGGCTTGATCGTGACAGCGCCCGCGACCTCGACCGCGACCCGGACCACCTCGACCGTCTTCCCGGCCAGGTCGAGCGATTCCCAGCGGAGCCCGGTGCACTCGCCCCACCGCAGTCCGGTGCCACCGGCGAGCGCGACCAGGGCGCGGTACCGGTCGGGAAGCGCCGGCAGAAGCCGAGTGATGAGGTCCGCGCGGGACAGCACGTGCCCGTCGGTGTCCTTCTTGCGTCGGGCCGGAAGTCTGACCCTGTACCGTGCCAAAATTGGATGCAGGCCCTTGACCTGGGGCTTTGTTGATCAGGTCAGGCTGCTCGCTGGTACTCGTTGATCACGCCGCCGAGGATTCGTCGTCGCCGTATCGGGGCGTCGATCGGGACGGCGGCCGGGTCGTGGTTCGGTGGGCATTGGGCAAGACTCTGATGTGGACGATGCCCGTTGAAGTGCGCCGCGTATTGGTCGAGGACCGTGCGGGCGTGACGCTCGTTGTAGATCAGGACTCGGTCCGTGCATTCCTGCCGGACGCTTCGGATGAACCGTTCCGCGTAACAGTTCGCCCGCGGAGTTCGTGGCGGCGTCTTGACCACGTCGACGCCTTCGGGGGCGAACACCTCGTCGAAGGACGCGGCGAACTTGGTGTCCCGGTCGCGGATCAGGAACCGGAACGACGCGATCCGGTCGTCGAGGTCCATCACCAGGTTGCGGGCCTGCTGGACGGTCCAGGCGGCGGTCGGGTGTTCGGTGACGCCGAGGATGTGCACCCGGCGGGTGGCGACCTCCATCACGAACAGCACGTACAGCCGCCGCAGGCCGATCGTGTCGAGGTGGAAGAAGTCGGTGGCCAGCAGACCGGACACCTGGGCGCGCAGAAAGGTTCGCCAGGACGTGTCGACGCCTCGCGGGGCCGGGCCGATCCTGGTACGGGCGAGGATCCGGCGGATCGTGCCGGCACCAACCTGGTAGCCGAGCCCAACCAGTTCACCTTGGATGCGCCGATGCCCCCAGCGAGGGTTCTCCCGGGCCAACCGCACGACGAGATCACGCACCTCGTCGCTGACCGGCCGACGACCCGACCGGTTCGGATACGTCCAGTTCCGCTTGACCAGGCGGCGGTGCCAGGCCAGCAGCGTGGCTGGGGTGACGATCCGGTGCTCACGCAGTGCGCGGGGCAGCAGCCTGTTCAGCGCGGACAGCACGGCCCGATCCGGCCAGGACGGCCTCGCCCGACCGACTTGGCGGCGCAACACGGCGACTTCATGCCGCAACACCAGCAGCTCTGCTGTCTTGGCGGCATCGCTCCTGGCAAGGAGAGCGAGCCAGCCGAACACCCGAACCATGATCAGATACAGCAGCCGAACTGTCACGAACCGATCATGCGTTAGCCAAGCCGAACCCCAGCTCACAGCTCGTGCGTCTAGTTTCGGCACGGTACAGGGCGCGGAAGGCTCATTCGTGCTAGTGGGTCAACCGGAAGGGATAGCGATTTTTGAACGCCTCAGTACGGCTCCCATGCTACTCACAGACGTCTGGAACAGCCACTTACCGGAGGAGTTGCTGCTAGAGATGAAGAGTCTGTGGTAGGTATTAAACTCCTTTCGTGCTTGCACGCTGCTTGTCGCGCGCGTCCAACCGTGCCAAGGTCTTGTCGAATATTCGCCGAGACACCACGTCTCCCTCACTGCTTAGGGCATCGAATTTCCCCCGAATTTCATCAAGCAATGGCTGACGGTCTCCACGCTCTTGGTGAGGCGTAGCTAGGATAGCTTCGATGCGCCGGCGAACGTTTCCATACTGCGCGCCTAGAGTTTTGTGCTTTTCCGCTCTCTCGGGGAATCGGAGGTGGATCTGCAGGGCAGACAAAATGGCCGCGGTGATGCTGAGTACGCCGAACGTTATCTTCAAGAATCCGGGAACGCTACTCGTTAGCGTGGCGAAGGCGCCGGTACCCAAAGTAGTGGTAATGACAATTACGGGAACTGCCAGCCAGTAGTTAGCTCGTTTGAGGAATTTTCCGGCCTCATGGTGCGAATGCTGCCCTTCCCGCGCACGCGTTAGCCAGGTCTGCAAAAGCTTATCGGCCTGCGTCCATTGTGAATCGGACAAGACTGCTCCAACGGGCTGGGGTGGGCCAGAGTCCCGACATCGTAGCAACAAAACGGTCGGTGGCCCATGCCCGACAGGAGGTTGAAGGCGACTCCCGACGGGAGCCCCTTCTGAGCAAGCGGGTGTCCTTAATGCGCGGCCACTAGAGAGAGCGACCTGGGCCGGACGTGGGCCGGCGGCCGACGCGGATGCGGTCGGCGGCGTACAAGCTCGCGGGAGCCGTCGGCGGGAAAGATAACGATGACCGGGATGCCCTCACCCATCCCCCTCGCGCCGCTCACGGGGTGTAGGCGGTGTCGCTCCCGGTCACCCTATGGGTCCCGCTACCTCGAACAATCCGTCACCCTGCACGTTCCCGGCCGGCCGGGCCGTCAAAGGCTAGTCAGTAGCGACCAGCCATTACCAACGCCGACTGCCTTGCCCAACTCATGCGGACGCTGTGCCTGACATCTGTTCCCGACATCAACCGCCGAGAAGCCGGCTGATGCCGGGCCGCTACGTCAGCAAGAAGTCAGCAAGGAGGCAGGCATCATCTGTCGCTGAGCTACCTCGGACGGTAGGTGGAGTGCACGCGACGACATCAGATGGCATCGGCTGAATCGCCCCGGCGGACGAGATCAACATTCACACCGAAGAGGTCACTGGTTCGATCCCAGTATCGCCCACGCAGGTCAAAGGCCACTTCCCGGCTTCGGGGGTGGCCTTTTTGCTGCCCGTACAGCAGCGAAGTACAGCAACGATCAGCGGCCGAGTGAGTCGCCGAGACGCTTGAGGGCGCGTCGCGGGTCGCTTTCGACGAGACCTGCGTGTAGATCTCCATCGTCACGGAGAAGCGAGCGTGCCGGAGGACCTGCATGGCGACTCTCGGGTGAACGTCGAGGTCGGCCAGCAGCGTGGCGCAGGTGCGCCTTGCGTCGTGGACGGTGATCGGCTCGACTTTCGCCCTCTCGAACCGGGCTTGCCAGGAGCGCTGGAAGTTGCGTGGTTCGATGGGTGTGCCGTAGCGGGTGGTGAATACAAGGTCGGTTTCGTGCCAGGCGTTGCCGGCGGCTGCTCGCGCCTCGTCGCGTTGTTCGCTTCGTAGCTTTAGCGCGGTCAGGCAGATGTCGGGCAGGGGGAGTGTGGCGTCGGATGCCTGGGTCTTGGTGTCCCGGTGTAGGAGCTGCCCGCGCACGCGTTGCAGTTGGCGGCCGACGGTCAGCTCTCCTGTGTCGAGGTCGACGTCCTCCCAGGTGAGCCCCAGCGCCTCGCCCTTGCGCAGTCCGGTAACGAGGACCAAGGCGTAGGCGGCGTAGAGCGGGTCCTCGTCCTGGCAGGCGCTGTCCAGGAACTTCCGCGCCTCATCGCTCGACCAGGACTTGCCCCGCCGCCGGCGGACGGTGGCCAGGGTGACTGGCACGGCCGGGTTCTTGGCGATGAGGTCTTCGGCCTGGGCGTGGGTGAGGGCGGCCCGCAGCGCGGCCCGGATGTCGCTGACCGTCCGCGTCGACGGGACGGCCTGGCAGCAGCGGCCGACCGCGCAGCAGCGCCGTTTGTCCTTCGGGCGCGCGGCGTCCTTGCCCTGGGCGCAGCACTGGCAGGTGCGGGCCACCTGGTTGATCCAAGTCTGAACGTCCCGCGACTGGAGCCGGTCGAGGCGCTTAGCCTCGAGGCCGGGTGCGATGTAGCGGCGGACGAACGTCTCGTAGGTCGCGTAGGTCAGCGGTGCCCGGTTCGGCTGGATGATCTCCGACAGCCAGTAGGTGAGGAAGCTGCCGACCGTCGGGACGCTGGTCGCCACCGGCCCCTGCTTCGCCTGGTGGTGCAGCTTGATCCACTTGTCGTGGACGGCCTCGCGGGTCTGCCCGTAGACGTACTTGCGGGTCCGCCTGCCGTCGGGCTTGGTGACCCAGACGTACGCGGCGAAGCCATTGCGGTAGGGGAAGATCGAGCCTTCGCCGTTGGCGCGGGTGCGTCCGGGCATCAGGCGGCCTCCTGGCGTTCGACCTGTTCGCGGATGTAGTCGTCGACCCATTCGGGGAGGATGCGACGGTACTTGCCGTCCTTGATGGAGCGCAGCTCGCCGGTGGCGATCTTCATCTTGACCTTGGAGATGCCGAAACCGAGGAGGACGGCAACCTCTGCGGGTGAGTACCAGCGTGGGGTGAGGTCACGGCTCATGCGGCGGCCCCGATGAGCCAGGCTTCGTGGGCGAGTTCTTCCCGGCCGACGCGTCTGCTCTCGCGTCGCTGTCTGGCGGCGGTGTTGGCGAGGAGTGCGTCGCCTTCCGTGAGCCATCCCGAGCCGGCGTAGCTGAGGGTGCTGAGGGTGATGACGTCTGCGGTGTCGTCGTCCTCAGTGCGGCGGTAGGTGGTGCGGGTGTCGCGGAGCAACCCGAAGGTGACCGAGTAGCGGCGGGCTTTGGTGAGGAAATGGCCGCCGAAGCCGAGCATGTGCGCCCAGCGCCGCAGCCCGGCGTAGGCGTTGGATTGGGTGTCAAGGTCGGCTTGACGGCGGTTGGCCGTTGCGGCGCCGCTGGCGGTGTCGGTGGGGTGGGGCGTCCGAGGTGCCAGCAGGCGTCGATGAGGCGGGCGAGGTGGTCGCCTTCCGGGTCGGCGTAGCCGTCAATGGTGGCCGGGGCGAGTCGAGTGGAGCAGTGGCCGGTGGCTTCGGTTGCCTTGGTGGCGTACTTGGCGAGGTAGGCGGCAACCTTATCGTCGGTGAGTTCGCCGCTGGCGGTGTTGATGCGGCGGACGTCGACCTGCTTGCCCCAGGCGACCAGCCAGCCTTCGGGCTGGTCGGGGTGTGGGGGTGTGGTGACGATGATTCGGGAGGCGGCGGCGTGGACGGCTTCGGCCAGGTCGTCGATGGTGATGCCGGGCGGCGCCGGGACGAGGGCGTCTGGATCGTCGGGGTCGAGGCCGTCGAGGCGCAGCAGGGCGTGGAAGTGCACGGCGGCGCGGCGTTGCATCTCGGCGACCTTGCCGTGCGACACCCGCACGGGTGGCAGTCAGCGGACCTTGCCGGAGGTGGTGACGATGCGGACGAAGGGGATGCCGCGTTGGCGGCAGAGGGCGGCGAGGTGGCGTTCGATGGCCTGCTTGGTGCGTCGCCACAGCTCGCCCGAGAAGTAGTTCCAGACGACCTGGTGGGCGTGGTCGTAGCAGTCCAGGCACAACGGCTGCCCGAGCCGCGGATCGTCGGCGTCGTGGCGGGCGAAGCACACCGCGGGCTGCCCGTGCTTGCAGGTGCCGGCGTCGCTGCGGGCGCGGCAGGGGGCGGGACGGCAGTCGCAGCGCTGCCGGTTGCGGCAGGTGTGGCGGGGGACGTGCCGGTGGTGGACCGCGCCGAACGAGGGTGCCGTGTAGGTGGCGAAGACGACCGGGTGCCGGCCGACCGAGGCGGGGACGCCCTTGCCACCGGTCAGTCCGCGACAGACGACTTGGTAGGCGTCGCCCTGGTAGACCCAGGCGCAGTCCGGGCACACCGATTCGCGGCGGTTGCCGCACGCCTTGTAGAGCGTCTGGTCGGGCAGCTCGTCGGTGTGCAGCCGGCGGGTGACGCGGCCGGTGCTCCGGTCGACGGCCGCGATGGTGCCGGTGAGGCGGATCGGCCGAGAGCAGCCGCCAGCGGAGCGGGTGTGCTCCAGCCAGCCGGAGAACTCCGGCGTGGCAGCGCGGTGCAGGACCTGGGCGTCACGGCCGACGGCGAGTCCGGGCCGGTACAGGGTGAGCGAGGTGGTGGACACGACTGTCTCCTCTTCAGGAGGTGGCAGGGACGAGAGACGAAGCACCACCAGCCGTGGACATGGGTCCGCTGGTGGTGTTCGTCGTGTCTCCTGGCACCGCCGAGAGGGCGGCTGACGCCGGAGGGCGGAATCGTGGTCATGCCACTTCCCGCCGATGGGTCATGTCCTTTCACGCTCTGGACCTGATGAGTGGGCCGGCACGGGTGGGGAGCCTGAGATATCGGCATCCGGCAGGTTGCCGCAGGCTGCCCCCACCCGTGGAGAGGCGCGAATCCGGGCCATCGTGGACGGCACGTGAGGCCGTGCTGGGCCGCTCAGCGGATTCAGGGAACCGGCACGGTGGCCGGTGCGATCGAGAGCCGGCGGGACGTTGCCCGCATCAGCGGCAGGAAGGCCGCTCAGCATCTCGGACGTCGAGTCCAGCGATCCGGCAGGACGGCCGCGCTGGCGTGCTCGACGAGCGCCAGAGTAGCACCGGGTACCGATACGTCAACCCGCCGTGACTCCGCTTCAGTGAATGGCGAGCCCGCTCCACCTCGCGGTTCTGAGTGTCAGCAGACGCACTCGAAGGACAAGCCGCTACTCGCCGGGGTCGCGATCCAGGCTGCCCGGACAGGGGCATGCCGCTGCGCCTTCGCCCAGGTATCCGCCAGCGCTGCGGCGCGGAGCGGCCCGGTGGGAGCGAACTTGAACCCCGTGTCATGGACGTCGAGGCTGTCAAGGCCGATCAGATCGGCCTCGTCGTCGAAGGCCATCTCCAAGTCGAGCTGCCATAGTTCGGGCTGCCAGTAGGGATCGTCGTGGTCACCGACATCAGCGATGGCCAGCTGCCGGGTGAAGGTCAGAATCAGGCGGTTGTCGCTCCAGGACCGTCGGCCCCACTGGATGATGAAGCCATCGGCATCAGAGTCCGGAGTCTGGTCGAGGCCGTCGATGTCCAGTTGCAGGAACTCAGCGAACGCACCCCATGCCGCCTCGACATCGGTCACACCGTCCTGATCGACGCCATGCCGCCGCAGGATCTGCGCGAACACGTCAGCGGTGGTCCGCCAAGGGATGTGCATGTGCTCAGCATGCCCTGATGACCCCGCCGGCTGCCGCCCGTGCCGGGTCTCAGGACCTCCGTGACAGACCAGTCTCGGGACGTGCGTGACACGTCCAGCTAGACGATCTTCGTGTCAGGGTAGCCGCTCGGAGGTCTGGCGGCCGACTCGTAGGTGTCGGTTCTCAGCGAACGTTGCGGTACATCAAGATTCTTTTCAGCAGAAGTTTCAGCATCCGCCCAGCACTTCAGTCGGTCTGGGCTTTGCCACTGCCTGAACCTCCGGCGCGACCGTTGCACCCAGCAAGCCGTCTACAAGCCGGCTCTCGCCACACTCCGTGCGCGATGACTAGCGAGCCCTGGTCGGCCCGCCCTGAATCGTTGAGCCGACCATGCGCCGGCTGTGAGCGTGGTATGAGCCCGTGGTGAGCGCGGGGTGCCATCTTCAACTGTGCTGCGTGGAAACCGAAAGTAGCCTCGCCAGGCTGATCCGAGAGTGCTGAGCCGGACTCGCGGGGGTGAAGGCGCCCGAAATCCTCGGCGGGAAGGCGACAGCAGGCTAGCTTCGGTCAAAGACACCTAAACCGGGCGGCGCGGGCGTGAGCCAGGTCCGCCCCCGGTACCTCACGCGCCAGCCGAGGCGCACGACCACAGGGAAAACAACCTACGAGCTACAGGGGGTCAAACCTTGACTACTGCTGTCTTGCGGTCCGCGAAAGCGGGGGCAATCCTGACGACGCTGGCGTTAAGCGTGGGTCTTATGCCCGGCGTCGCCGAGGCAGGGCCACCCCGCACCCACAAGTGCACCAGCCCCACTTTCTTCGGAGGGAGCGAGCAATGGCTGGATCTAAACCAGCGCTACGGCGTCAGCGAACGGATCATCGGCCCTCCTGCGCCCGCGACCGACGATATTGCTGACCCCCCCGGTGGGCCTGGCTGCCGCACGGCGCTGGTCGGGGACCAGTGGGTCCGGGCCGTCCCGCCCTGGATCACGGCGACGGAGACCGAACGGGATGCTTTTATCGACAACTTTAAGAGCGCCCGCTATGTGATCGACGCCGGGACCGCCCAAGAGCAGTCCGTCACGGTGGGCCCGGAAATCTTGCAATCCGGGGTGGTTCCCGGTGATGTTGTGCTGCCGCCGGGAACCGCCGGGCTGCCCTTCGTCGTACCCGTGTCTCCTGTCTTTCATCCGCTTCGCCCCGGCACTCACACCAGCACCCTCATCGTGGACATGAACGCGGACGTCTGCACCGGCCGCGGGCCCGCCCCGGGCCTTGGGGGCAACGGGTGTCTGCTTGCAGGCGAATCCGAGTACCCCATCCTCGATAACGGGCCTTTCACAGTTTTGACTGGTCCCCCGCCCCCAATCGCCTAGACCGCCAGGCGCGCAAGGGGCCGGGGTATCCGCAACTCGGCTAGCCCACCCGTGTAGGGGCCCTCAGAACGGTTCTGAGGGCCCTTCACTGTGTCCGGGTACCGTGGGGCACCCCCGACCAGGGCCCCAATCACCACAGCGACCAGCCCCCGCGCATTCCCGGCAAAGGTCAATGGCCCTCGGTCGGGCGCTGCCCCGCCCTGTTTGAGGCCACGGTGTCAACCATCACCCGGCGCAGGACCACCAGGTGACTCCAGCGGCTGCCGGCTGCCGGCTGCCGCCCGGTGTGGGAGGACTTTCTGTACGTCTATCAAGGCGGCCCTTGGCGGGCCGCACGCGCCGCCGCCCGGGCGCGCGCCGGCCGCTGCCGCTGTCGCTCTGCGGCCGTCACGCCTGATGCCCGGCGGCTGGCGCGGACAGCGGGAGGCCCGGTGGGCCGCCGCAGAACGACAGTCCGTTGACCGGGGTGTGGTGGGCTGGCAGCCGGCCGGGGCGCGGCGGCCGTGGCACCGCCGCGCCGTCGGGCAAGTCACCGCCGGCCGTGGTGGGGATGCGGCGCGGAGGATGCGGGGCCGCCCCTCCAAGGTCAAGGGCGCTTCGCGTCGCTGCGCGACGGCCCTGCAGGCCGCCCTTGACCCCGGAGCCTCTGCGACCCCTCGGGCCGGCGTTGCCGGCAGGCCAGGGGCCTGCCCGGAGTGCGCGCGCCGCATCCCCACCACAGCCTCGTCGAATGTCTAAAGCCCTGCTCTGGAGTGGCCGGTTCTCCGAGGGGCCTCGGCAGCCGCCCTGCCTCAGAAGCCAACGCGCGCAGTAGGGCGGGGGCCGTACCGCGCTACCCGCCGGCGTCACGTCGAAGCCCGGCCGATGCTGTTTCGTGACCATGATGTGGCCGACCCGCGTCCGACCGTCGGCGGTCATGATCCCCGCAACCAACCGACTCCTGATCATGCCCGCGGCCTGCGGCAAAGCCAGGTAACGACTGCCTGTCAAACAGGATGCTAACCAGCCAGACAGACTATAAGAACAAAGTCAATGCGAGCAAGATCTTTTGGAAATCGACGGGACCCATTAGGCTCCAGCCTCGTCCTAGCAAGGTCCAGAAGGGATCAACATGCGAGTTGCACGGGTGGTCGCAGGGTTGACAGCTGTCATCACTGCTGTTCTCGGGCTAAGTCTGGCAACCGCCGGCCCCGCCGCCGCGGCGGAGAGCGGCACCTGGGTTGCTTACGGCAACACCAACCCGATCACGTCCAGCTCCAGCCTATGGAAGTGCGCCGGCACCAAGACGGTCACCACCAATGTGCTCGCGCAGGTCTGCGCGATCAGGACGCAAAATGGAGGAGGCGCCTACGTACAGGGGGCAGTGATCGTGCGTAACAACCGATCCAGCCTCTACTCCACGACGGCATTCCTCAGCCTGAGCCACACCTTTGGCTCTCTCATGGGCACTTGGGCATGCCCGTCATCGGGGGTTTCGGCGAACTCGTGGTCGGTGTGCTTTGGACGGACCCTCTTCTCGGACATGAATGTGGAAGCGGAGGGGTCCATCGGTACTCTTGAACTCGGTCGTTCACCGTCCGTCTGAACCGACTCTCATCGAGGTGGCGTGAATCCTGACGGGGTTTTCAACCTCCGATACGGTCGTTGAGCTGAGAAGGGTGTGACGTTCACTCTCACCCCGGCGCGGTCGCCAGCATCCTCTGGACCGCCGTCTCACTCACCGTCGCGTTCGGCTATTCCGCCGCCTGGATGCCCCTCGCCCTTATCGGCCTGACGACCAAGAAATGGCCAGGTTGACCCGGACGACCAGGCTCCGAGCCGTCCAGGTCAACCTGGCCAATACCAGCTCAGAGCGATGAGCAGCGGCCACCTTCACATTGACCGGACAACAGCCGGGGCACACGTGGGGCACAAGACAGTGTGAAACGTCGTCGAGCAGCGACCAGCCATGGCAGCCCAAGAGGCCGGGTAAGCAGGTGCCCAGCATCGTTCCCGCTGGTGAGCTGATCGCGGCTCTAAGAGCCTGGTAAATAAGGGGTTCGGGCGGTCGCCGGTCCTGGCGAAGATCGACAATCGTGACGGCCCCGGCGTGGCGACGTGACATAGGGAAGGGCCTTCGGATACGAGCAAAGGCGACTAAACCAGCACGACCGAAGGCCCAACCCTGTCTGTATACCTTGTCGCCGGCGTCGCCGCATCCGCCACCCCGGCCACCGTTGACGATCACCTGCCCACCGCCCGGCCACGGCACTATCCGTCCGACACCTCGGATGCCGAATGGCAGGTCCTGGCTCCGCACGTGCCGGCCGGGAGCGGACGCGGCCGGCCGATCACCTACCCCCGCCGGGACATCGTGGACGCGATCCGTTACCTCGACCGGACCGGCTGCCAGTGGGACGCGCTGCCTGCCGACTTCCCGCACCACAAGCTCGTCTACCACTACTTCACGACCTGGACCCGCGACGGAACGCTCAACCGCATGCACAACAGCCTGCGGGAACAGGTCCGCGAACAGGTCGAGGGTCGCAACCGGCAGCCGACGGCTGCGCTGGTCGACTCCCAGTCGGTACGGGGCGCGGAGACCGTCGGCCGGGGCGGGCGTGGCTATGACGCGGGGAAGAAGGTCAACGGCCGCAAACGCCACATCGCCGTGGACACCTGCGGACTGCTGCTGGCGGTCCTGGTCACCGGCGCGCAGGTGCAGGACCGCGACGCCGCCCGACCCCTGCTGCGGGCGCTACGCGCCTGCTTCCCCACCATCAGCCTGACCTGGGCCGACAGCGGCTACGCGGGCCGGCTCGTCGACTGGGCCACCGCCCACCTCACCCTGACCGTGCAGATCGTCGCGAAGCTCGCCGGGCAGACCACCTTCGTCGTCCTGCACCGCAGATGGGCGGTCGAGCGCACGTTCTCCTGGATCAACCGGTGCCGACGCACCGTCCGCGACTACGAACGGCTACCCGACCACCACGCCGCGATGGTCCAATGGGCCATGATCATCGTCATGACCCGCCGCCTCGCCCGCCACCAAGGCACCTAAAACCCTTATTTACCAGGCTCTAAGAGGTCCTAACAAAGTCGTACGACGTGTCGGTACGTGATGATGCATGTCGCGAGGCTGAGGAAGGCTTCGTGGATGTCGTCGCGGCGTTCCCACCGGATGCGGAGCCGTTTCATGCCGTGGTACCAGGCGATCGTTCGCTCGATCACCCACCGGTAGACGCCCAGCCCGGAGCCGTGTGGTGTGCCGCGGCGAGCGATCCGCGGACGGATACCCTTGGCCCGTACGGCTTTGCGGTACTTGTCGTGGTCGTAGGCCCGGTCGGCGAACAGTTCGTCGGGGCGCCGGCGGGGCCGGCCTCGCCGGCCGCGGACCGTTGGGACCTTGTCGATCAACGGCAGCAGTTGGGTGACGTCGTTGCGGTTGCCGCCGGTCAGCGACGCGCACAGGGGGATGCCGGCGCCCTCGGTCAGGACGTGGTGCTTCGAGCCCGCTCGGGCGCGGTCGACCGGGCTCGGTCCGCTTTTGGGCCGCGTCTGGCCGCACGGACGTGGGAGGAGTCGATGACCGCCCGGGACCAGTCCAGCTTTCCCGCGGCTTGCAGCTCGGCGAGCAGTAGTTCGTGCAGCTGCTGCCACACCCCGGCCCGGTTCCACTCCTCGAGCCGCCGCCAGCAGGTCATCCCGGACCCGAACCCGAGCTCCTGGGGCAGGAACTCCCACTGGATGCCGGTGTGCAGCACGAACAGGATCCCGGACAACACCTGCCGATCCGGGATCCGTTTCCGTCCCGGACGCCGGGGATCGCGGAGCACAGGCTTGGGCAGCAACGGCTCAATGCGCTGCCACAACCCGTCCGGCACGATCCACGGCGGCTGCTCACCACGCCTCACGGCCAGACATCGTAGACCACTATCCACAAAGGGCGGAAGAGGCGTAGATCATTTCTGTTAGGAACTCTTAGCCAGATCAGGCACGCTGCACCGTGTCCCGCCTGATGCTTTACAGCTGCGTCCCACCTGCTGCTTGACCTGGTCGGCGTTTCTCGCCGTTACGGCCGCCAGTCCGTCTATGAGGAGGATTTTTCCCCGGCAGTCCAGTCGCGGACGAGGGCGGCGAAACCTACCGGCCGTTCCATCGACGGCAGGTGCGCGACGTCATCCCAATCCACCCGCCGGGCACGGGGCGCACCGGCGCACACGCGGCGGGCGGCGTCGTGGGTGGTGTCCAGATCGTGCCCGCCTACGAGCACCAGCACCGGCAGGTCCAGATCGCCCAGCCGTTCCAGGGCGGGCGGCTCCAGCTCCGCCTCGTCGACCTCGCCCCACGAGTCCGCGATCTCGAACGCATTGCGCTGCATCAGCCGGACAGCGGACACCACCGACGGCTCGACCTCGGAAACGCTGCGGCCGGGGCCGGCGACCCAGGTGGTCAAGTTGGCCTCGACCGCAGCATCGAGATCGCCACTGGCCAGGGCCGCCTTCTCGGCGTCGAAGAAGCGCCGCAGATCGGGCGTCAGCTCGGCCAGCAGGCTGCCACCGGGCGGGCACAACAGCAGCGATTGCACCAGATCGGGCCGGGTCAGGGCGACCTCCGTGGCCACGCCCGAACCGAACGAGGCGCCGACCAGGTGGCACCGCGTGACGCCCAGATGCTCTAGCGTCGAGAGGACGTCGGCGACGTGGTCCAGCCCCCCGTCCGGCCGGGTCGTCGACTCCCCGAAGCCGCGCAGGTCGACACGGACGACCGTGCGGTCGGCGGCCAGGTCGCCCCAGATCGGGTCCCACATGCGCCGGTCGGCGATGCCCGCGTGGATGAAGACGACGGGCAGGCCGCCCTCCTGCGGCGCGCTGCGGTCGTACGCGATGCCGGACGGGGTGTACGACGTGGCAGTCATTGGTCTCCTGGTCTGTTCGAGGCGTCGAACCAGCGATTCAACCGTGGCCGCCAGCCGATGGCCAACCCTGGTCCACCGGTGGAGAACTTGCTCACTCGCGGCCCGGAGCAGGCCTGCCGGCGGATGCACTGCCATCAACCCACTACGTCGCATGCCGCACTGCCGAGGGCAAGACCAAGACCGAGATCCCGCGGTGCCTCAAAGCGCCACATCGCTCGCACTCCCCGTCTGGACGACCCGGACGGCTTTGGGCACTTCGGCGACGAGCCTTGACATCAATAGGAGCGTCCACATCGCGGGCAGCCGGCTGTCCGGTCTCAGGACCTGCGTGACATATCGGTATCAGGACCTGGGTGACACTCCGCCCTCTGTAGCACCGGCCCGACGCTTGGCCAAGGTCGACGAGCTAATCCGAACCCGCGGCGACGGATGGAAGGAACTCACCGGCCTCGACCGTCGCCCGTCCGTGTAACGCGGGTCGCTCGATCCAGTCCACGGCAGCACGTCCGCGGTCACCCGCCGCTGCCGCATGGCAGAATGCCCCCAAACCTGGAGCAGAGCTGGCAGAACGGGCGAGCCGATGACGACGAGCAGGGCCGAGCTGGTGCGGAAAGCCGGGGATCCACAGCGGGCCACGTTCCTGGAACTCTTCTTCGACCTGGTGTTTGTCCTCGCGCTCACTCAGCTCTCGCGCGGCCTGGCCGAGGATCTCGGGTGGAGCGGTGCCTTCCGGACGCTGGTGCTGTTGGGGGCCATGTGGTGGGTCTGGTCCAGCACCGCGTGGCTAACCGACCGGGTGGACCCGCAACGACCGGTAATCCAGGCGCTGGTCATCGCGACCATGGTCGGCAGCCTGGTGATGGCGGCCGCGGTGCCCGAGGCATTCGGCGACACGGGCCTGATCTTCGCGGGCGCCTACGTCGCCATCCAGCTCGCCCGCGGGCTCGTCCTCGTGGCCGTTCTGCGTGGCCACGAGCTGCAGCGCACCGGCGTGCGCGGGCTGTTCTGGTACGGCCTGTCGGCGCTGCCGTGGATCGCGGGGGCGCTCGTGCACGGTACGGCGCGGGGCGCGTTGTGGGCACTCGCGGTGGTCCTTGACCACACGGCAGGCAGAATCGGCTTCCCCACCCCGGGGGCGGGCCGTACGCCCAGCCAAGACCTTGTGATCTCGGGCGAGCACCTGGCGGAGCGCTACCGGCAGTTCTTCATCATCGCGCTCGGCGAGCTGATCCTGGTTACCGGACTGGCGCTGAGCAGCAGCGGCTTCGCGCCGGACGGGGTCGCCGCGTTCGCAGTGTCGATCGCGACCACCGTGCTGCTGTGGCGGATCTACATCTACCGCGCTGGGCAAGTCCTGGCGGAAGCGATTGCCGTGTCCGCCGACCCGGTCCGCCTCGCCAGATCGGCGTCATACGCCCACCTGGTCATGGTGGCCGGCGTGGTCGCTGCAGCCGTCGGCGACGAACTTGTCATCGCCCATCCACTCGGACACACCCCACCGGCCTGGATCGCCGTCATCCTCGGCGGACCCGCGCTGTACCTGGCCGGGCGCGCCCACTTCGAGCACGCGGTATTCGGCCGCGTGTCCCGGTCCCGACCGATCGGCGTCCTTGCGCTGGCCGCCCTGACACCGGCGATGCTCCCCCTGCCGCCAGTCGTGGTCGCCGCCGCTGCTGCCCTCGTCCTGACCGGGATCGCCATATCCGACGCAGCCCGCGCCCGCAGACGCCCGCCCGAGCCGCCGTCACCACCCGGCTAGCCGGAAGTGTCACCCACATCTTGAGACTGTTCTGCCACGCAGGTCCTGAGACCCGACATGCCGGCAGCCGGCAGATCGAACGTGTGTTCGACTAGAGTGCTGCCGGTGGAGATACGCGGGCGCTGGTGGAACGGGAGCTGGGGCCGCATGGCCCGGCGCGACATCTGGCTGGTCTCCGATGGCCGGCACTGGCGAGTCCGCGGCCGCATCGGTGGTGACGGAGGGCAAGAGGTCTCGTACGACTACCCCAACGAGGCATCCGCCCGCGCAATAGTCGAACGGATGATGAAGACCTCCGCCGGCACGTGGCGGGATCGAGACCTGTGTAGTGGTCTCGCCCGAGTCGTTGCTGTGTCCGCCGGGTTGGGTGGGCATTGTCCGGATCGAAGGGGCGACGCTTGCGACCGTTCCGGACGATCAGATGGTTGATCGGGTTCGACTCGCCCTGCGGCAATCGGATCCGATCACCGCGCTTGAGCCGGTTGAGGCGGTCGGCCCGGCCTGGCTGTCCTATCTCGACCTGGCCGATTTCGTTCCGATCGGTGGGGACGTCGAGCGATTGCCGGTTGACCACCCGGCGGTCAAGGACCTGATCGCCCGAGTGGACCAGGCGGATGCGGACGAGGCTGGGCTGGATGGGATTGCGTCGGACGCCTTCGTCGTAAGGGACGCGGATGAGGTGATTCCTACCTCGCCGCCGACGGACGGTGGCGAGGGTGACTGGCACGGCTGGGTTCTTGGCGATGAGGTCCACCCTTATCGACCAGGACGTTCGTCGTACATGACGGACGCCCTTCGTCGTCTTCGAGTAGGCGCTAGCCCAGGGAAAATCCGCAAAGTGCCGTGTAGAGGGCAAAACGGTCATAGGTTCGAGCTCGACCGGAGCCGTAATTCCCTGCCGACCGCTGCTTCTCAGTGGCGCGTCGACGTGGGCTGGCGTCCACGACATGAAAGGAAGACATGAGAACTCTTGCACGTGCCGCGCTGGTCTGTGCCAGCAGCGCCGTACTCGCGGTCGGGCTCGCAGCGACCGGCGGTGCGGCATTCGCCGCCCCCAACCCCGCAGGTACCGGCCAGCCGGGTGTGGAGTGCGGCGAAGACGGCAACGACACGAGGCCGGGTCGCTCCGCCGACGCTCCCGGTAACGGTTCCCCGTTTATTGAGGGCGACAGCGTCGCCGGAACGCACTACGCGGGGGAACAGCCGCAGAACTCGAGGAACCCCAAGTCCGTCTCGCAGTATGACGTCGCCTGCTTCCAGGTGTCGCAGCACGACTGAACACCCGCCGGTGCGCCGACGCGATTACACCTTCGCAGGCTGAGTAGCCACGCGAGTAGCCAAGGCGGCGCACCGGCCGGGACAGCCCCGTACCCCGGCGGACCTGTTGAGCAGCGCCGGGCCAGGCTGTCCGGCTTTTGCCGGCTCCTGGCAGTGTGGGGATGGCCAACGGGCGTCTTTGCTGCGACAGCAACCGGTGCAATCATGGGCCGCTTGAGCAGAGTCCAGGCCGACGACGCCGCCGAGCTTGCAGTCCTCTGGCAGCGACTCCGACTGTGCCTCTTAATCCGCTGGTCCGGCCGGTCGGCCAAATAGCCAAGCAAGTAGCCATCGCGGCGGACACAGCCGGACGGCAGAGGGCAGCCGCGGTCGTGACCGCGGATGAAGGCGACGACCAGGCCGTGGTGACTCCGGGCCGCGTGGGGCACAGGGGGCACCAGAGGCTGTGCTACGTCGTCAACCAGCGATCAGCGATGGCAGTCCCAGAGTCGCCGGCGGTTGGGCGTTGCTGGCTGGCGAATTGGTCTGTCGCGGTTGCACGACGACAGGGCGCTGTAGCAACGGTGACAGACGATCGCGTACCCGCACGACATCCACCGACGGTCTGCGCTGAGAGCGCAGACGCCGAAGTACCGCACAGGATGGGTGCCCAGAACTTACAAGCGAGGGGTCCCAGGTTCGAAACCTGCCGCGCCCACCAGTCACCACCAGCACCGCACGCCTACCCGGCCGTGGATCGGCCGACGATGCACGTCGCCGACGGGGCCGTCGACGCCGTCGACTGGGTGCTCGACCATCTGCCCGCCGGATCGGGGTGAGGAATCGGGCTAAGCTCAGCTCTGGCTGGTCACCGCCGTGGACTGATGTTTCTTCGCTGGGACGACGTCCCTGAGCAGCCAGCCGACCGGAGGGCTGACCAGCGGACGCAACGCCCACACCACGGGCCGGCTGGCGGTGATCCAGACCAGCGCAACGACCGCGGCGATGAGCACCAGCAAGGTTGGGATGTTGTCGACCTGGTTGTCGAGGGGTGACCAGGCGAAGGCCAGGACGACGAACCCGTGCAGAAGATACGGGTACATGGAGTTGGCTCCCCAACCCGTGAGGAACGTCTGGCGGCGGGGAGCGAGCATCATGATCGCCCATGTCATCGCCAACCCGACGGCCATCAGTCCAAGCCGGATCAGGAGGCCCTCGGTCATCTCCACCCCGAGCCGCTGGTAAGCGCGGTTCCAGTACACCCAGAGGTTCGACAGGCGCGAGGCGACAAGATAGGCGATCGGTGCGGCAGCGATGAGCACGGCGATCGCGGTTAGCCGCACAAGCGGAGATGGGCGGTACGCGAGCCTGCCGCGACCGAGCCAGACGCCGAGGACGAAGAAGGGCAGCATTCCTGCCACCCGGTCCAACGACAGGGCGTGGCCGAGCACCGTGGCGACTCCGGCGGAGAGGGACACCACGATCGCGATGACGACCGCTCCGCGAAGCTGGGCGAAGAGCGGAGCGAGCATCCGCCAGATGAACAGAGCGGGCAGGAACCACAGGTGATAAATCGGGGAGAGGAACTCGTTGACCGTCCAGGGCATCGGCTTGCCCATCACCGTGTAGAAGCTCATGTAAAGCAGCTGAAACACCACGTACGGCGCGAGCAGATCCCGGATCAGCGACGCCGCACGACGGCCGGTGAGTTCGGTTGCCGAAAGCATCCCCGAAAGCATGACGAAGGCCGGCATGTGGCACAGGTAGATGAACGTGTAGATCGTCCTGCCACCTGGCGAGGAGCCGACCGTCTGACCCACCATGTGGCCGAGCACGACCAGGACGATCAACAGCCCTTTGACGTTGTCGATGTACGGGTCGCGCCTGATGGGCGCGACAGCGACGCCAGGGCTCTCAGGCATCACCGTGGTTGTCACCCGGCCAGGCTGCCGGTCGGCCGATACCCGATCTAGCTGGAGTGAGCAGGATCACCAAAGGCCGCCCGCGAAGCGCTGTAGGCGCAGGCAGGCCGGCGGTTGCGTCCCGCCGGTTGGTGTAGAAGCTGACCCGCTTCGGCGTGCCGCCGGGATAGAGGTGGGTCATCGCGTGAGTCTCTGTGTGAACGACCAAGAACACGCAGAGGACGGAGTACGCGATGACCCTGGACCAGTCTGCCTTGTTGGAGGTGCTGGATGCACTCAAGGCCGCGGAGGTTGATGGCCGTGTCCGGCAGGCAGCAGAGACGATCTATCAGGCGTTGATCGAGGCGGAGTTGACCGCGGTGATCGGCGCCGCCCCGCATCAGCGCAGCGAGGCCCGGGTGGCGCAGCGCAACGGCCACCGCCCCCGCACCCTGACCACCACGGCCGGGGACCTGGACCTGCGGATCCCGAAGCTGCGCACGGGTTCGTTCTTCCCCACTGGCGCGGCCATCGGCAACAGGTGAGCATGCCTCCATGGATCCTGCTGCGGCGGCCGTCGCTGCCAACCCGCTACGGCCCCGCCGCACCTCGTACCTGGTCGCGGTGCTGATCGCCGTCGGTAGTGTGCTGGCCGCCCCCGCGGTGCTGTTCCTGATTCCCGCCGGGGGTGACCTCGGGCAGCGCATCACGCCCGGCCAGCCGGTCACCGTGCATGTGCCCGAGGCCGGGAAGATGGTGTGGGCCAAGGACAGAGGCTCCCAGAACTTCCCCGGCGTTGGCTGCGCCCCCTCCCCGGCGGACACCCAGGGACTCGGGTGGACCACGGTGTCGATGCGTCCCGACGATGTCACCTTGAACGCGAACGGCGAGCGCTGGCGCGGCGTGATGATGGTGCATGCCCAGCCGGCCGGAACGTACACGGTGACCTGCACGGCCTCGGCTGCGGACGGCACACCGTCCCTCTCAATCGGTGATCCTCCGCGGTTCCACAACCCGCGTTCGAAGGCACTGGCGGTGCTGGCCGCCTCCGTCCTGGCGTCCCTCGGCGTGCTGGTCGGCGCCGTGTTGGCGGTGGTCGTCGCGGTCCGGCGCTGGCGGCGGCGCTCGTCGTAGGCGGGGTGGGTGGGCGCCGTTGCGTTAGTGGATCACCGGACGCGTTGAGCCTGCCTCGGATCCCTTGAGGTCAGATCGCTCGGGCGAGTTCGGTGAACGCAGCGGCGACCCTCGTTGCTGGTGGGGCGTCGATCGCGAGTTCGTAGTGTCCGCGGCGGAGGTTCTGCATGAATGCGTGCCCGGCGATGGTCACTTGTGTGGTCTTGTCGGTCAGGAGGCCGCGCATCGGTCTCAGCTGCTGTTTGAGCTGGCTGTGATCGGCCTCGATCGGATTGTTGGCGTACTGCTCGACGTGGTGCCACGCGGACGGGACCAACTCGTCGAGCACGGCGGGATAGACCGCGGCGGCGTCGGTGACCATCTCACTCGGTGTCACCTTCAACGTTGATAACGCTCGGCGGAAGAACCGGCGGGCCGCGTCGGCGTCCCGTCGGGTCGAGACGAGTACGTCGATGACCTGTCCGTACTGGTCGACCGCCCGGTACACGTACCGCCACACCCCGTTGACCTTGACGTACGTCTCGTCGACGAACCATCTGTTGCCCGGCGAGTGCCGGCAGAACCGCGCGGCGTCGGCCAACACCGGGGGTGAACCGCTGCACCACCGGTAGACAGTAACGTGATCGGCTTCGACCCCACGCTCTACCAGGAGCTCTTCAACGTCCCGGTAGGACAGATTGAACCGCAGGTACCAGCGGACCGCGAGGACGATCACCTCTGGGTGGGAACCGGAACCCTACGAACGCCGACTCCGGAGTCATCCACGGGGCACACGGGGCAGGACGGGTCGAAGGGTTCACCGCTCAAGTCTGCCTCGAGCTTGCCAACGGCCAATGCAACAGAGCTCGATGCCCTCGCAAGGGCAGACGCGGCGGGTGCCTCTCCCCCGGAGGCACCCCGCCGCACCGTCTACCCACTCGGGGACATCAGCCGATCGAATACGTCGCCAGCCGCAGGTCGGAGCGGAAGACGAGGTAGACGTCGTGAATGCCCGGTGCCGCCGCCAGCGGCGCGCTGGTCGTGGCGTAGGTGTAGACGTCGCCCGTGCTCGGCACGGTCGCCGTGCCTAGCAGCCGGCCGGTCGGCGAGCCGAGCCGGACCTCGATCGCGCCCGCGCCGGCGCTCGCCTTCGCGACCCGAGCGGTGAACGTCGTCCGCCCGCCGCCGAGGACGCAACCAGCGAATTTGATCCAGTTGCCGGGCCCCGTCGCACCGACGGAGGTCCCGTGCTCCTTGCTCTCATCGACGAGCTGGATGCCGGCGTACCCGTCGAAGTTCTCTGCCCGGATGGTCGCGGACAGGTTGCGGGCCGGGATGCGCTCGCCGTCCACGCGCAGGGTCGCTCGCTGCCGGATGTCGTCGGACGACGCGCCCACGAGCAGGTCGTGCATCGATGACTCGAGTACCCACTTGTCGCGGGTCACGTCCCAGTGGGCCAGGTCGTCGGCGCGCAGCGTGAACCGTACGGTCGTGGTCTGGCCGGGCGCCAGCGACACCCGCTGGAAGCCACGCAGTTGCTTGACCGGAATCTTGTCCCGCGAGTGCCGCTGGTGGGTGTAGAGCTGCACGACCTCGTCGCCCGCGTATCGTCCGGTGTTGGTCACGTCGACGCTGACCTGCACCGAGCCGCCGGCCGACACCGACGCGGCGCTCGTGCGCAGCTTGGCGTACTTGAACGTGGTGTACGACAGCCCATGTCCGAACGCGTACCGCGGGTTGCCGCGGAAGTAGAGGTACGTCTGCTCGGACCTGATGATGTCGTAGTTGAGCAGGTTCGGCGGCAGGTCGGCGTCGCTGGCGTACCAGGTCTGGGTCAGCCGCCCGGCCGGGTTGTGATCGCCGAAAACAACGTCCGTGACGGCGTGCCCGATCCCGGCCGCCGCCCGGACGGGGGTTCGTCCGGGCGGCGGCCGCGGTGTCAGGGATCAGGGAATGCCGTGACGGCTACCGCTGCAGTTCGATGCGGTAGGTCCGCGATTGTGAGCCGTCCTCGCTGGCGACCGAGACAGTCGCAGTGTCGTCGTGGGTGTCTGCCTGGTCCACCGCGACGGTGGCGTACGGGTCGGCGGCTACCGCGGTGACCTGCGGGAGCGTCCCCTGCACCGGCAGTTGGTAGGACGTGGTGTCCGGATCGAAGCCGGGCACCTCGGTGCCGTTGACCGCGATGGTTTCGGCGCGGGCGTCCGATGAGGTGCCGGGCCCGTACGCGAAGACCTGGATCTCGCTGATCGTCATGTGCGTATCGGTCCGAGCGGTGAGCACGACCCGGACGGCATCGGTCGTCGTGACCGTGACGGGAACGTCCACCACCGGTGCCGTGGCACCGCCGAGGGGCACCGTCACCGACCCGCTGACGTCGACCCAGGCACCCTGCGCGTTCCGGGCTTGGATCTTCAGGCTCTGGGCGTAGCTCTCCCACGAACCGTCCCGGTAGAAGGCCGTCGCGACGTGGCTGACCGTCCGCGGCTTCGGCAGGGTGATGGTGATCGCGTCGGAGGTGTTCTTCGTGCCAGGCTTCCAGTTCGACCAGGCCTTGTCGGTCAGGTCGCCGTTACGCAGGCCCGCGGTGGAGTAGCCAGGCTCGGTGTACGTCGCCGTGATGGACGTGCCGGCAGCGAGCGTGGCGTTCTCTTCCGCCGGCTCGGTGACCTGCACGCGTACCGTCGCTGGCAGGGCCCGCCCGTCGCCCGCGTCCGCCTGTCCGGAGAGCGTCACGACGCCCGTGTGGTCGAAGGCGTCCGCAGCGGGCGTTTCCCAGGTCACGGGACGGGCGACGGTCCCGCCGAGACTGCCGACGGCGGTCACCTGGGCCGGCAGGTCGGGCTGGCCGCCGACGTAGGTCTTGGCCCGGGCCGGCTGTGTCGACACCAGGTTGTCGACGGTGACCACGGCCTTGGCCGGGTACTGGCGGCCCCGCGGGTCGATGGCCACGCCAGCCACGTTGACGGTCTTCGGCTTGCTCCAGTCCTGGTCCGCCGGCATCTCCCAAGTGACGGGCAGGGTGCCGCGGGGACCATCCCGGTATTCCGGTACGACCGTTGTCGGCATCGTCGGCACGGTTCGCGGCGTGGTGAAGACCTCGGCCTTCTGCACGTCCTGGACGGTTTCGTCGATGACCTTCCAGCGCTGGTTGTCGGCGGAGTTGGCCAGCCAGACCGACACGCTGGCTCCGTCGTTGGTAGCCGAGCCTCCGACGTCGAGCACCCGTCCGGAACCGACGTTGACGAACGTGTAGGTGCCGTTGCCGGTGGTGGAGAGGATCCACTGCCGGTTCCGGTCCGGCTCAAGCTGCGGCTCGACAAGCGTGAGCGCGCCGTTCTGCACGGCCGCCTGACGATCGCCCGCCGCCGTGGTGATCGAGTACCGGGCCCGGTTGCTGTCACCGCCGCTCAGTTCCGTCACGCGCCACAACTGGGCCGCGCTCGTCGGGTCGGTGGTCCGGATCACCGCACCCGCCGTGGTGCTGGCCGGGGTGAGCGACTTGCCGCTCTGGACCCCCTCGATCCGGTAGACGTGCCCGTCCTGAATGAGCGGGGCGTCCTTCGCCACGCCGCTGACCCCGTCGATGAGGAACGTCGACACGGACTCGGCGGGGACCTGCACCGTCACGGTACGGCTCTTCCGGTTCACGGCCACCGGCTCGCCGTGCTTGAGCGCATTTCCCGCGCTGGTGATGACGGGGGTTGCCGTCGCATCTGGCGAAACGGTCCCGAAGGCGGAGAGGTCGATCGTCACCGAGCGCGGCGCGGTGCCGCTGTTGACGTACACGACCTTAGCGCCCTTCGTCGAGATCGCCGCGACGCTGTTGGTGTCGTTGACCTTCACCAGCCGGTCGCCGGGGCGGATGAAGTGCGTGAAGTTGCGCGCCGTATGGAATTTCGTGTTGGTGTAGATCGGGCAGGTCGCGAGGGTGTCCTGGGCGGTGCAGTCGAAGGGAATCTGGATGCTTCCCCAGTTCGCGCCCTCGGGGGACTCGCCGCCCGGCTTCATGTTGTTGTAGTCCTCGACCGGCTGCCAGAACACCCACGCGGTGGGCTCCAACTCGCGCAGGTCATCGACCATGCGCTGGGCGATGCCGAGTCCGGGAGCCATGCTGACGAAGTTCTGCCCGTTGCCCCAGGAGCCATCGACCTCGCTCATCCACAGTGGCTTGTTGTCGCCCTTGGCGATGTCGCGGACGGTGGCACGCTGGCCGGTGCCGTACGTGTGCACGTTGAGCTGGCTTACCTTCGCCCGTACGTCGTCGGGGTAGCTGTTCCAGTTGGTCGCGAAGAGCCCGGGGTTGGTCTCGTCCATCGCCGAGATCACCGCATCGGTTTCGGCGCTCTGCAGCCGCTGCGCCAGCGATCGGATGACCTGCTGCTGCAGTTCCGGGCCGATGTGCGCCCCCTCCTGGCGCCCACCGATCGGCTCACCGGCGGCATTCAGCCGGGTGCTCCAGTAGTTGGTGTTGGGCTCGTTGAAGGGGTCGAGGGTGTCGATCTTGATGCCATGCGCCCGCTCCACCTCTTCGACGACCCGTACGAGGTAGGTGTTGAAGTCGTCGATGCTTTCGGTCCTGAGCTGGTCGTCGGTCGCGTTGAATCCCCCGGAGACGTAGCCGCTGACGGTCTGGAAGTACGGCGGTGAGTTGCTGAAGGCTTCCCAGTGGGAGACGTCGTTCTTGATGCGGTTGATCCACCAGCGCTGATTCTGGTCGGCGTTCCAGTTCCAGTGATCGGGGTTCTCGGGGTCCCACCAGTCCTTGTCGTTCCGGGTGGTACCAGCGGGCGCCCGCCACCACCCCGGGACGGCGCCGCCGGGGCGCAGGTAGTCGGGCACGTCGGGGGCGTTGCCACCGCCGACGTTGTAGCGGGCGATGTTGAGGTTCAGACCGTCGGAGCCGAAGAGCATCTCGGCGAGCTTCTCCCGGACCTCGTCCGGGTAACCACCGGTCACGTTGGCGAACCAGACGAGGCTCGTGCCCCAGCCTTCAAACGGCTGCCCCTGATAGGACGGGTCGGGGCGTACGGTGACAGCCGGCAGCGACGCGGTCGGCGACGCCGCGGCCCGCGCGGCCTGCGGCGTGGCGGTCGCCATTGCGGCGATGACCGTGCCGCCCACCGCCATGGTGGCCGCGCTGATCGCGGCAAGTAAACGCCGCGTGTTTCGTCTCATCGGTAGCGCCTCTTCTCCTGTTGGTCGACGGCGTGGTGGGCCAGAACTGGCCCCTTGGCAGTACGGCCACCCCCATGGGTACTGCACCGAGTGATGGCAGAGCGCGTTCAGGGCACGAATTGCGCGCCCCTGGCGGTGGCGAGGATGGTGCTGCGGTCATCGGCCGACAGCAGGCCGTCGGTCACCCAGGAACTGGTCACGGTTTCCAGCTTCTTGAGTAGCTCGGTCTTGCTGCCATAGGGCGCACTGGACCACAGCTCGTCCAGCAATGAGACACCGTTGGCGCGTACCGGGTTCGCGACGCCGGAGTCGCGGCCCCCGAACACGACGGTGGGCTCGAAGCGCCGGAATTAGACGTGCGTCGGATCCTCGGTGCCCTCGTGGAACGGCGCGATCTCGCGGCCGTCGAGGGTGAAGTGCAGCGGCTTGCCCTCGACCGGTGTCAGGCTCGGCAGCAGATCCCCGGAGAGCGCCGCGTTGCGGTAGAGCCCGAACGACAGGTACGAGCGGGTGGCGTCGCGCGTCACGAGGTTGATCGGGCCGTAGCAGAGCGACTGGAGCGACCGGTCGTCGAGGGCGGCCTCGGTGCGCAGCGTGAAGGGGAGTGACACCGTCACCGCGTCGCCGCTGCGCCAGGAGCGGGCGATGCGCAGGTAGGTGCCCGGCGCGGCGTCGACCTTCAGCGCCTTGCCGTTGACGGCCACCGCGAAGCCCGGCCCGACCCACGACGGCACCCGCACCATGAGGTCGAAGGTGGCGTCGTCGCGTATGGTCAGCCGGGTGCCCTGCTCGGCCGGGAAGGTGGTGGACTGCTCCACCGTCACCCCCTTCGCGGCCCACCCCAGCGTGCTTGCGACGAAGAGGTTCAGGTAGAGCGCCGACCCATCCGCGGCACCAAAGAAGACCGAGTCCTGGTACTTGGTCGCGCTCTCCATCCCCGTGCCCTCGCAGCAGGTCGTGCCCTGCTTCGGGGTGTAGTCGCGGACGTGCCCGGGGGTGAGCCCGATGAAGTACGTGGTGAGCGGCTTGTCCGCGTCGGCCTTGTCCTGCTTGGACCCCAGCACCTGGTTGAACAGCGCCCGCTCGTAGTACTCCACGTACTTGGGGTTCTGCTCATGGAAGTAGAGCATTCGGCTCAACCTGAGCATGTTGTGGGCGCAGCAGGTTTCTGCGTTGGTGTCGCTGATCGTGCCCGCGATGCGGCCGCTCGCGCGCCAGAACTCTCCGGTGCTCGTGCCGCCGATCGAGTACATCCGCGCGGGGACCACCATGTTCCAGAAGCCCTTGGCCGCGGCGAGGTAGCGGTCATCGCCGGTCTCGTCGTGCAGCCGTACCAGCCCGGTGAGGATGGGGATGTGCTGGTTGGCGTGCAGCCCGTCGAGGATGTCCTGCGCTCCGGCGCAGCTGTCGATGAGCCGGTCGAGGTCGAAGAGCTTGGCCAGCGCGACGTGCTCGGCCTTGCCGGTGAGCGCGTGCAGGTCGCAGATGGCCTCGACGATGCCGCCGTACTCGCCGCTGGAGAAGATGCCCCACATCCGCTGCAGGGTCGCGGCGGGCAACTTCGACAGCCGCGAGTACATCCAGTCGCACATGCCCTCGGCCAGGTCGAGTGCCCGCAGGTCGCCGGTGGCCAGGTACGCGTCGAGCAGCCCACGCAGGATCTTGTGCGCCGTGTAGTACGGCGCCCAGACGACGAAGTAATTGGACGCCGTCATGGTCTCGAGGGTGATGAACTGCGTCTCCGGGTATGCCGCGAGGAAGCCCGGGTGGCTGGGCCCGCCCCACGTGCGCAGCCAGGTGGCGTGCTGGGCGCGCCCCGAGGAGTCGTGCAGCACCTGCCCGTCGGTCTCGTCCAGGTCGTAGGAGGCCAGGTCACCCCGACCGGCGGGCGCTGCGGACGCGGGCTGCGTCCGCAGCGCCGCCACCTCGGCGTCGGTGAGGGCCCGGGACCAGAGATTGACGTCGTCGAAAGCGCCGGCGTAGACCGGGTCGGGGTAGAGCGACTGGCCGAGCCAGTAGTTCCTGAGCTGACCGAGCTGGGCGGGGCCGAGTGTCATCGCGGTGTTGCGCCCGGCGACGACGCCGTTGACGTAGAGGGTGGCTACCGTATCGGCCAGGGTGAGCGCGACGTGGCTCCACTCGCCGACCGGCAGGGCGACGTTGGCGTTGATGCCCTGCTCCCGGCCGGCGCCCCCGGTGGTGATCGCGAACCGGGGCAGGCCGTTCTGGTTCCGCGCGGCCAGGTACATGTACCGAGTGGTGTCGTTGCCGAAGTCGAAGATCCGCGCCCACGCCGCACCGTGGCTGGGCTTCACCCACGCCGCGAAGGTCAGCTCCGCCGCGCCGCCGAGCACCGTGGTGGGCAGCTGCGCGAACTCGTACGACCCGCGCTGGCTCTCCACCGCCGTCCCGAACCGCCCAGGCACACTCCGCACCGAGGGCGGCCGGTTGAGCGCCTGCCGGCACTGGACGAGGGCCCCGATCATGGTCGAGATGTTGTCGGCGAACACCTGCTCACCCGTGCTGGCGTACGCCTGGCTGAGCATGGACAGGAAGTGCCCGGTGTAGTGGCCGCGCAGGTTGCCGTTGGCCTCGCCGTCCAGGCCCTCCCAGCCGCCGGGCGCGACCGCGCCGAGCGTGGGCAGCCCCGCGTTGGCGCGGAACACCTGGAGCAGCCGGTTGACGTCGTAGCCCCGCGCGTAGTCGAGCATCAGCGCGCGCTTGTCGGCGAAGACGCCGGGCCCGAGGGAGACGTCGGCGAGGGCGAAGGGGCGCAGCCGCCACGCCGCGGGGGCGGGGAGGCCGGCACCCGACGCCGCGGCGGCGGCGGTCGAGGCCGCCGCGGGCCCGGCGAGCGCCGGCAGCAGCGGCAGCGCGCCGACCAGCCCTGCGGCCCGGAGGAGCCCGCGCCGGTCCAGTGCAGGTGTGCTCATGATGGTCCTCCTTCAGCTCAGCCAGAACGTCGATTTCGAGCCGGCCGGCCTGCCGACCGTGAGGCTGCCCTTGTCGTGGCGGACGTACACGCCAGGGCGGTCCGACAGCTCCAGGGAGATCGCGTTGCTGTTCGCCAGGCCCGGCACCCGGCGGAAGCTGGCCAGGGCGGCATACCCACTCCCGTCCTCGACCGGGTCGATCCGCAGGCTCGTGCCGTCCACCCGCCAGTAGCGGTCCGGGAAGTTCACCGACCGGATGGAGACGGTGCCCTCGCCGGCAAGCCCCGGCACGAATCGGAACTGGGAGTCGGCGAGTTCGCGCACGCTCGGGTCGACCCGCAGCGCGTACGCGTAGTGGCGCACGAACGCGGACGAGGCGTCCCCAGGCGACAGCCGCAGGATCGGTCCGCCCTTGCCGACCGGCACACCGAACAGCGGAGTGCCGTCCTCGTACCAGTACAGCCGCTGCGCCCGGGCGTGCCGGTTGGGGTCGTAGAGCGGGTCACCCATGATGTCCCGGTAATCGCGGGCGTGGTAGACGAGCACGTCCGTCTCGCCGTCCTCGGCCACGGTGAAGCTGTTGTGGCCTGGGCCATACTGGCGGGTCTGCTCGTTGGTCGTGAACACCGGGTCCGGGCTCTTGCTCCAGGTGGCCGGGTCGAGCAGGTTGGCGCGGGCGTCCGCAGTGAGCAGGCCCAGGCAGTAGCGGGCGTCGGTGGCGCTGGCCGAGAAGGTCATGAAGATCCGGCCGTCACGCTTGAGCACCGCCGGCCCTTCGTTGACCCGGAAGCCCTCGACCTCCCATGACCTGGTGGGGGTGGCGATCCGGGCCGGTGTGCCGGTGAAGGTGAACGGTGAGGTCATCCGCGCGATGTAGAGGCTGCTGTTGACGCCGATCTCCGGCTCGCTCTGCGCCCAGACGAGGTAGCGCTGCCCGTCGTGCTCGAACGTCGTGGCGTCGAGCGCGAAGCTGTCCCACGGCGTGACGATCTGGCGCGGCGACGACCAACCGCTGACGTCGCGCGGGTCGGCGGCAGAGGACTCCATGACGTACATCCGGATCCGGAAGACGTTGTCGGAGTCGCCGGCGGCGAAGTAGAGGTACCAGCGGCCGTCGATGCGGTGCAGCTCCGGAGCCCAGATGTGGCCGCCCATGCTGCCGCTGGCCGGACGACGCCACACCACCGTCTCCGCGGCGCTGCCCAGGCCCTCGATCGTCGGCGAGGCGCGCACGATGAGCCGGTCGTACTCCGGCACGGAGGCCGTGAAGTAGTAGAGGCCTTCGGTGCGCGGTGTGACGAACGGGTCGGCCCGCTGCCAGACGAGCGGGCTGGTGTTCGGCGCGCCGTACGTCTCGGCGTCCGTGGGCGTGGGCGCCGATGCCGCCCAAGCGCCCTCGGCGATGGCGGGCAGGACCAGCCCGGTCGCCGCCGCGCCGAGGCCGCCGCGCAGGAGGGAACGTCGGGTGAGGTGCATGCTCATCGCTGCTGCTCCTACTTCGTCTGCACTCGGATGAAGGTCACCGAGTTCGGCTCGAAGATCCGGGTGAAGGTGGGCGCGACGCCCTTGATCGTGCTCGTCACCGGCTTGATCGGCTGGGCCGTGCGGGTGTTGAGCTCCTGCGGGTCACCGCTGATGACCGTCATCTGCGCCCGGTCCATGACCCGCGCTCCGGTGCCGAGGTTGATCGTGGTGCGGGCCGGGGCGTCCTGGGCGTTGACGACCTTGACGATGAGTTGCTTGGCCGCGACGTCGCGGGTGACGACCTGGGCGAAGGGCTCGGTGACGGCGTTGTCGTCGAAGCTGCCCCATACCTGCCCGTCGAGCAGCAGGGTGACCTTCGTGCCGCGGATCTGGGCCTTGATGTCGTACGTGTGGCCGGTCTCGATGGTGTTGGGCTTGGCGATCAGCGTGGTCTTGGCCCCGTTCACGGCCTTCTCCACCGCGCCCTGGGTGTTGTTCCAGCCGCCGAGGTTCCACCAGTAGTAGTTGCCGGAGTCCTTGACCCCGAAGCCGACGAGGAAGCCCTCGGCGCCGGAGATCTTGGTGGCCTTCACGCTGAGGTCGTAGTCGCGCCAGCTCTCGTCACCCGCCTTGACCATGGTGTTCTCTGCGGCGGTGTCGGACTGGACGTAGGCGCCGTCCTGCACTGTCCAGGTGCCGCGGCCGGCGATCGGCGTCCACCGGCCGGCGCCGTTGGAGAAGTCGTCGCTGAACAGCGGCGTGCCGTCGGATGAGGTGACCAGGACGTCGTCGTACTTGGCGGCGGTCCGCCAGGTGGAGAGACCGATCGCACCGGTGACGGGCTGAGCGGTCTTCACCGCCCCGGTGAAGCTGCTCGGCACGACCTGGTCACCGACGTTGGTCATGAACAGCTTCTGGACCTCGTAGTTGGCCGAGCCCCACGACTGGTCGTTGTCGAACCAGATCAGGTCCGGCCGCCACTGGACGTAGTCGATGTTGGCCAGCAGGGGAGCGTACGACGCCATCGTCACGACGTCGGCGTTGCGCTCCAGGCCGGTCATGTACGCACCCTCGGCGAGCGCGTTGGAGAGCTTGTTGTCCCACGACGCGTACTCGCCGACCCAGACCTTGGCGCCAGACCGGTCGTAGCTGTCATAGCGCTTGTTGTTCTGCAGGAACCAGCTCGGGTCGTTGTAGTAGTGCTCGTCGACCATCTCCACGCCGTTGGCCCGGTTGAGCTCCCACGCCCGGTCGAACGTCGTCCCGGCGTCGTCGGGGCCGGAGTTGCTGATGACCGTGACCTTCGGGTACGCCGCCTTGATGGCGTCACGGAACCCCACGAACCGGGCCATGAAGGCGTCGGGCAGGTTCTCCTCGTTGCCGACCTCGATGCGGTCGAGGCCGAACGGCGCGGAGTGACCCATCGCCGCGCGCTTGGCGCCCCAGGTCGAGGTGACCGGGCCGTTGGCGAACTCGATGAGGTCGAGGGTGTCCTGGATGTGCCGCTGCAGCAGCGCGTCGTCGTCGACGGCCCGGTTCTGCCCGCAGCCGGTGACGAGCGCCGGCACGACGGGCACCGGCTTGGCGCCGATGTCCTCGGCGAACTGGAAGTACTCGTAGTAGCCCAGGCCGTACGACTGGTTGTAGCCCCAGAAGTTGGCGTTGGTGGCACGCTCCTCGACCGGCCCGATCGTGTCCTTCCACTGGTAAGCGCGGGCGCGCTGGTACCCGCTGGCGGCGTCGTAGCCGTACATGCTGCCGGTGTTGACGATGCACCCGCCGGGGAAGCGCACGAAGCCCGGGCGCAGGGCGGCGATCTTCTCGGCGAGGTCCTTGCGCAGGCCGTTGGGGCGTCCCTTGAACGTGTCGCGGGGGAAGAGCGAGACCATGTCGAGGCGCAGGGTGCCGTCGCCTCCGGCCTCCACCGCCAGGCGGGCCGCGTCGGTCGTGCCGGTGGCCACGAACGTGCCGGTGTACCTGCGCCAGGCGCCGTCCTGGACCGAGAGCTGGACCGGCGCGGCGTACCTGGTCGTGCCGTCCTGGTTGTGCAGGGTGACGGTCAACGGCGTGCCGCCAGCAGCATCCGTCCGGGCCCAGACGGAGAAGTCGTAGGCCTTGCCGGCCTCGAGCGCGATGCCGGTGTTGTAGCCGGAGTTCAGCACGCCGTAGGTGCCGGGACCGGCGTTGGTGAGCGTCACCTTGAGGTACGTGCGGTTGCGCTCGTTGAGTCGGGCGTCGTCGCTGACGGTGGCGATGCTGCCGCTGCCGCCGGAGGAGGAGACCGGGCTCCACGACGTGAGGCCGGTGTAGGAGCCGTTGTCGACCGGAAGGTACTCGAAGGAGCGGTTCTGGACGAGTTCGCCGTAGAGTCCGCCGTCGGCGGCCCGGTTGATGTCCTCGAAGAACACCCCGTACATGGCGGGGTCGATGGCGGGGCCGGTGCCGGTCGCGTCGACGTTGATCGTGTAGTCGAGCGCCGGGGCCGTATCGGCGCCGAGGGCGGGCGTGCTGGTGGACAACGTCGTGGTGACGAGTCCGGTGACCAGTCCCGCGACGAGGCGGTGGGTGCGCATGGGTGATGGCCTCCCTGTCGTTGGTGGGAGCGATGACGGGTACGGTCGGGCGGGCGTCACCGGACGGCGCGACGCCCGCCCGGGACTCACTGCGCCAGCGGCGGGACGCTCTCCAGCGTCGGCACCACGTTGGCGATCGTGCCGTCGGCGTTGAACCGCAGGCGGTCGATGGTCACCTCGCGGTGGGTGCCGTCGCCGCCGGGAACGGCGAAGCGGTGGTAGGCGATGTACCAGTCGTCGGTGCCCGGCACCTGGATGATGCTGTGGTGCCCGGTGCCGAGGATGCCGAGGCTGACGTCCTTGGTGAGGATCTCGCCCCGGTTGACCAGCCCGTCGGCCATCGGGCTCGTGGCGGTGGCGTAGCCGACGCGGTAGTTCTCGCTGCCGGTGTCGTCGATGGACCAGCTGAGGTGGTACGTGCCGCCGCGCTTGGCCATGAAGAGGCCTTCGCGGAAGCCGGTCAGCCCCGTGATCCGCTTGACCTTGGCGGGATCGAACGACGTCATGTCCGGGTTGAGCGGCACGACGTAGGCGTTGCCGTTGCCCCAGTAGAGATAGCTCTGGCCGTCGTCGTCGGTGAAGACCGCTGGGTCGATCGCCTGGCCGCCGTCGGGATTGGTGGCGACGAGCGGCTTGCCGAGCGCGTCGACGAACGGGCCGGTGGGGGAGTCGGCGACGGCCACGCCGATCTTGGCGTCGGCGCAGAAGTAGAAGTAGTACTTTCCGTTCTTCTCGGTCGCGGCCGGCGCCCAGGCCCGCCCGTCGGCCCACGACACGTCGGGGCCGAGGTCGAGGATGGTCCGGTGTTCGGTCCAGTGCACGAGGTCCTTGCTCGACCAGGTCTTGAAGGTCGTGCTGGACCAGCCCGGGTAGCCGTCGGTGGTGGCGTAGATGTAGTAGGTGTCGCCGAAGCGGACGATGTTCGGGTCGGCGTTGTAGCCGGGTAGCACCGGGCTGTTCATGGCGACCGCCTTGACGGTCCAGACGCGGCTGCTGCCGTCGGCGCCCGTCACGGTGTAGGTGACCGGTCGCGTGAAGTCCTGGACGGACTCGTTGCCGGGGCTGACCTGCGCGTCGTCGCTGATCCCGAACTCGGGTGCGAGAGCGGTCAGGTCGGTGCCCGGCTTGACCGGCAGGGTCACCGTGCCGCCGTCGTTGTCGATGATGGCCGGCACCTTGAGCGCGTCCAGTTTCACCGCGCCGATGGCGGTCTCGTTTCCGGGCAGGGCGAGCACCTCCCTGGCCGACAGGCCCCGGTTCCACAGGGTGAAGCCGCGCATCCGGCCCGTGAAATAGCGGTCGGCGGCGTAGAGGGAGCGGCCCAGGTAGTTGGCCGTGCTGATGCCGCCGCCGAGGTCACCCGGCTTGGTCGTGACGCCGGTGTTGTGTGCCACCTCGACGCCGTTGTCGTAGAGGCGGGCCACCCCGCCGGAGAGCGTCCAGGTGATGGTGTGCCAGCTGCCCCGGCTCAGGTCGCGTCCGGTGCCGGTGTTCTGCTCGGTCGACCAGTTCCCGGTCGCGATGGCGGTGCGATAGGAGTTGCCGGTGGCGAACAGGTAGCCGTTGCCGGCGCCGTTCGTGGTGTTGCCCAGGCCCCAGATGAAGTACGGCGTGGCCTGCGCCGGATCGATCCACACCCGGGCGGAGACGCTCACGTCGGACAGGCCGGTCAGCAGGTTGTCCGGCAGGTCGACGTAGCCGTCGGTGCCGTCGAACGTCATCGCGTCGCTGCCCCGGGTGACCCCGCCGTGGATGGTGGCGTCCCGGCCGTTGCCGGAGCTGTCGGCCACCGTCGTGCCGCTGCCGCCGGCGAGGTGGTAGTCCGCGATGACGCCCTTCCTGGTCGCCGGTGTCGGCGAGGGGCCCTGGCGCAGGCGGTCGAGCTCGGCCTTGGTGACCGGCAGGACGGTGCCGTGCCGCGGGTGGGCCGGCAGGTCGTGGCCGGTCGACATGGTGAACCGCCCGCCGTCGAGGTCGGTGGTCTCGAACGGCACGTAGCCGCGCCCCCCGAACTCGTCGATGAACAGGTACCACTTGTCCTCGGTGTTGCTCTTGAAGATCGTCGGACCCTCGCCCTGGGCGATGCCCGCGGAGGTGTCCGTCGCCTTGCCGATGCAGTCCTGGACGAAGTCCCAGCTCGTGCTGCGCAGTTGGGTCGACTTCTGCTCCAGGATGAACTTGCTGCACGGGGTACTCGAGGTGTTGTTCCGCTCGTCCTTGGTGAAGCGGTAGTAGGTGCCGCCGTGTTTGATCACGGTCGAGTCGATCACCGAGTAGCCGGGGTCGACCCACACCCTGGGCTCGCTGAAGGTGCGGAAGTCGCGGGTCGTCGCGTACAGCATCCGGTTGTAGGTGTTGCCGGCGTGCGCGGTGTCCTCCGGCGCGTAGAGCTTGGCGGCCCAGAACACCACGTAGGCGCCGATGGTGTCGTCGTAGTAGGCCTCGGGCGCCCAGGTGTTACCGGCGGTGTCGGGAGAGACGCGCACATGGCGCTGCTGGGACCAGTTCACCAGGTCGGTCGACTCCCAGACCTCGATGTACTTGCTGCCGGTGCGCTGGCTGGCGTCCCAGTCGCCGTTGCCGTAGATCTTGAGGTCGGTGGCGATGAGGTAGAACTTGTCGCCCTCCGGGCTGCGGATGATGAACGGGTCACGCACGCCGTCGTCGCCCTCGGTGGAGGTGAGGACGGGGCGGCCACCGTTGAGCTCGTCGTACTTGAGCGGGTCGTTCCCGCGGCTCGCCGCGAAGTAGATCTGCTCGCCGTCAGCGCTGCCCTCACCGGTGAAGTAGGCGAAGGCGTAGCCCTCGAGGGGATCCTTCTTCGGCAGCGGGAGGACGGTCAGGGTGAAATTGCGTACGCCGCTGGCCGCACCCTTGGTCGCCCGTACGCTGAGGCGGGCCTTGATCGCGCCCGACCCGTACGGCGGCCGGGTCACCTCACCGGTGCTGCTGACGACGGAGGAGTCCTTGGCGGTCCACGCCAGCGCGACGTTGCGGGCTCCCCGGGTGGGCAGCGTCATGTTGCCGCGGACCGCGTCCTGGTCGGGGATGACGATGGCCGCGAGGGCGGCGTCGACCTTCTCCTGGTCGGTGATGTCCTCGACGACGGTGACGGTGAACTCCCGGGTGGCGGCGTAGCCGGCGTACGACGCGGTGGCGGTCAGCGTCACGGTCGCGTTGCCGGATCCGGGTGTGGGACGGGTGACCACGCCGGTGTTCGACACGATCGCGGGATCACTCGACGACCAGGTGATGCTGGAGCCGCCGGCACCGCGGGTCGGCAGGCTCAGGTTCTCCGTCACCGCGGACGTGTCGCCCAGGTCTAGGGCTGCCGCGTCATCCGCAGCCCGTCCGGTGGCGGTCCGCTCACCGAGGGCGTGCGCCTCGGCGGCGGTGACAGCGCGGTCGTAGATGCGGAAGTCCCGGACCTGCCCCTTGAGGTACCTGTCCGAGGTGTACACGGAGCGGCCGAGGTAGTTGGCGGTGGTGGTGCCGCCGCCGATCGACCCGGGCGTGAGGGTGATGCCGGTCTTGCGGGCGACCTCGACGCCGTCCTCATAGAGCACTGCGGTGCCGCCGCCGAGGGCGTAGGTGATGGTGCGCCAGCTGCCCCGGGTGAGATTGCGGCCGGTGGTCACGGTCTGCTCAGTGGACCAGTTGCCGCTGGCGATGGAGGCGCGGAAGGCGTTGCCGGTGTTGAACAGGTAGCCGTTGCCGACGCCGCCGGAACCGGTGTTCCCGAGCCCCCAGATGAAGTACGGCGCGGCCTGGTCGGTCGCCATGTTGACCTGCACCGAGACGGTGATGTCGGTGAGGCCCCGCAGGATGTTGTCGGGCAGCCGGACGTGGCCGTTGGCGCCGCCGAGGCGCAGGCCGTCCGGGCCCTGCCAGGTCGCGTCGCCGCTGAGCGTGCCGTTGCGGCCGTGCCCCGAGCTGTCGGTCACGGGGCCGCTGGTCTGGGTCAGGTCGTAGTGCAGGACCAGGCCGTCGTCGAGAGTGGCCGCCTGGCTGGGCGGGGCCAGGGCCGTGACGCTGACCAGGCTGGTGACAAGTGCGGTGACGCCGGCGAGCAGGCGGCGGGTTCGGTGGGGCGCGGAGTGGCGCGCCGGGCGGGGCCGGGACGGGGACATTGCCGGGCTTCCTCCTGGTGACTCGGCCGAGGCCGGGCGTCGGGACGGGTGGTGCAGCCGGGTGCTGTCTGGAGCAGTTGCGCTTCGAGGAACGCCTTCGACTTGCGAAGTGAGCGTTAACATGCTCGAAAGTGAGCGCTAACATACGTACGGCCTCCGATCGTGTCAATACTCCTACCTGCAGCGACATCTTCTGTTGACAAAGAGGACACGGGGGGTTGACATCCGCGGATGTTAACGCTCACACTTCTGCGCCAGATGGGCAGTGGTTGCCAGGCGGCGAACCAGGTACGAGCCGCACGGAGGGGCCCACCATGGCGTCAGAAAGTGGAGGAAGTCCAATGTCGAAGAAGTTCCTCGCGGCCGTCGCTGGCGTGGTGCTGGCCGTCGGCCTGGCAGGATGCGGCGGTGACTCGGCGGCGTCCGGTGGCGGCGGAGCCGGAAACGACACCATCACCATGGGCTTCGCCCAGGTCGGTGCCGAGTCCGGCTGGCGTACCGCCAACACGAAGTCCGTCCAGGAGTCGGCCAAGGAGGCCGGGATCGACCTCAAGTTCTCGGATGGCCAGCAGAAGCAGGAGAACCAGATCAAGGCGATCCGCAGCTACATCCAGCAGAAGGTCGACGTCATCGCCTTCAGTCCCGTCGTGGAGACCGGCTGGGACGCCGTGCTGCTCGAAGCCAAGCGAGCCAACATTCCCGTGATCCTCACCGACCGCGCGGTGGACTCGGAGGACACCTCGCTCTACAAGACCTTCCTCGGCTCGGACTTCGTCGCCGAGGGCAAGAAGGCCGGTGAGTGGCTGGTGGAGGAGTCCCAGGGCAAGAGCGAGGTCAACGTGGTCGAGCTGCAGGGTACGACGGGTGCCGCCCCCGCCATCGACCGCAAGCAGGGCTTCGCCGACGCGACCAAGGCCGCCCCGCAGATCAAGGTCATCGCCTCCCAGACCGGCGACTTCACCCGGTCCGGCGGCAAGCAGGTCATGGAGGCCTTCCTCAAGTCCAACCCCAAGATCGACGTGGTCTACGCCCACAACGACGACATGGGTCTGGGCGCCATCGAGGCCATCGAGGCGGCCGGCAAGAAGCCCGGTGTCGACATCAAGATCATCACGGTCGACGCGGTGCACGACGGCGTGCAGGCGCTCGCCGACGGCAAGATCAACTACATCGTCGAGTGCAACCCGCTGCTCGGTCCCCAGCTGATGGATCTCGCCAAGAAGGTCGTCAAGGGTGAGCAGGTGCCCCAGCGCGTGGTGACGGAGGAGACGACGTTCACGCAGGAGCAGGCGAAGACCGAGTTGCCCAACCGCAAGTACTGAGGTCGGGCCGATTCTCCACCCACCGCGCCCCCGCCACCCCCACGGATGGCGGGGGCGCAACCCCGGCGTCCGGCCCACAGCCGGCCATGGCTCGTAGCACATGAGGGAGGACCACCATGTCGGAGGACGCGAAGCAGGCGCCGCATGCGGCCGAACCGGCCGCGCTCGTGCAGATGCGGGGGATCTCGGTGGAGTTCCCGGGTGTGAAGGCCTTGCAGGAGGTGGACTTCCGGCTCTTCCCCGGCGAGGTGCACGCCCTCATGGGGGAGAACGGCGCGGGCAAGTCGACGCTCATCAAGGCGTTGACCGGCGTCTACAGCCCGATCGCCGGCGTCACGACGATCGAGGGGCGGGAGGTGTCGTTCTCCGGCCCGGCCGAGGCCCAGGGCGCCGGGATCAGCACCGTCTACCAGGAGGTCAACCTCTGCCCCAACCTGACGGTCGCGGAGAACATCCTGCTCGGCCGCGAGCCGCGGCGGCTCGGCGCGATCGACGGAAGGGCGACCCGGGCCCGCGCCGCCGAGCTGCTCGCCGAGATGGGACTCCACATCGACCCCGGCTCCATCCTCGCCGAGCATCCCATCGCCATCCAGCAGCTCGTGGCGATCACCCGTGCCGTCGCCGTGGACGCCAAGGTCCTCATTCTCGACGAGCCGACCTCCAGCCTCGACCAGGACGAGGTCGCCGAACTCTTCCGCATCATGCGAGTCCTGCGGGACCGGGGCGTCGCCATCCTCTTCGTCTCCCACTTCCTCGAGCAGGTGTACGAAATCTCCGACCGGATGACGGTGTTGCGCAACGGCCGGCTGGTGGGGGAGCACCGGAGCGCCGACCTCGGCCGGCTCGAGCTGGTCTCCCTCATGATCGGCCGCGAGCTTGGCGCGTTGGCGGAGGTCGAGCGGCTCGCCGGACAGGCCGGCGAGGTGGCCTCCACCGCCCCCGTGCTGCAGGCCACCGGTGTCGGCCGCAAGGGCTCGGTCGCACCGTTTCACCTGCAGATCAATCGCGGCGAGGTGGTGGGCCTGGCCGGACTCCTCGGCTCCGGGCGCACCGAGCTCGCGCGGCTGCTCTTCGGGGCGGACCGTCCGGACAGCGGCCAGGTGACCGTCGACGGCAAGGTGGTGCACCTGCGGAACCCCCGCGTCGCCATCGCCGCCGGGATCGCCTTCTGCTCTGAGGACCGCAAGGGCGAGGGAGTGCTGGCCGACCTCAGCGTCCGGGACAACCTGATTCTGGCCATGCAGGCCGCCAGCGGCTGGGCCCGGCCCATCCCCCGTAAGACCAAGGACCAGCTGGTGGAAAAGTGGATCAAGGCGCTGGACATCAGACCGGCGAACCCCGACGCGCTCGTGGGCAAGCTCTCCGGTGGCAACCAGCAGAAGGTGCTGCTCGCCCGCTGGCTGGTCACCAAGCCGAAGCTGCTCATCCTCGACGAGCCCACCCGCGGCATCGACATCGGGGCCAAGACCCAGATCCAGAAGCTCGTCGCCGAGCTCGCCCAGGAAGGCATGGCCGTGGTCTACATCTCCGCCGAGCTTGAGGAGGTCGTACGCCTGAGCCACCGCGTCGTGGTGATGAAGGACCGGGCCAAGATCGCCGAGCTCGACCAGCACGCCACCGTCGACGACATCATGCGGCTCATCGCCCGCGTGGACGAGGGCTCCGAGGCGGTGGCGGCATGACCTCCACGCGCCCCCTGGACCGCTTCCGCAGCAGCGGACTGCTGTGGCCCCTGGTGGCCATCGTGGTGCTGCTGGCGGCCAACGCGGTCGTCCGCCCGTCGTTCCTCGCCCTGCGCTTCCAGGACGGCCACCTCTACGGCAGCCTCATCGACATCCTCAAGAACGGCGCGCCGACCATGCTCATCGCGCTCGGCATGTGCCTGGTCATCGCCACCCGGGGGATCGACCTGTCGGTCGGCGCGGTCGTCGCCATCTCCGGAGCGGTCACCTGCTCCTCCATCGTGGGCGCGGCCGAGCCGGGCAGCGCCGGGGCCGCCTTCGTCGGCATGGGGACCGCGCTCGCGCTCTGCGCCGTCCTCGGACTGTGGAACGGCTTCCTCGTCGCCGGCCTCGGCATGCAACCAATCATCGCGACGCTCGTTCTCATGACCGCCGGGCGTGGCATTGCGATGCTCATCACCGACGGCCAGATCATCACCGTGCGCAACCCGACGTTCCGTACCGTCGGCGCCGGCTTCCTGGTGCTGCCCGTCTCGATCCTCATCGCCGTCGCCGTGTTCGTGCTCGTCGCCCTCGTGACCCGCCGGACCGCGCTCGGCCTGCTCATCGAGTCGGTCGGGATCAACCCGGAGGCCAGCCGGCTGGCCGGCCTGCGCGCCCGCACCATCCGGTGGACCGTCTACGTGTTCGCCGCCATCTGCGCCGGCGTCGCCGGCCTGATGATCAGCTCCAACGTCAGCGCCGCCGACGCCAACAACGCCGGCCTATGGATCGAGATGGACGCGATCCTGGCCGTCGTCATCGGCGGCACCTCGCTGGCCGGCGGCCGGTACAGCCTCACCGGCACGCTGCTGGGCGCGCTCATCATCCAGACGCTCACCACGACGGTGTACAGCATGGGCATTGACCCCAAGATCACCCTCGTCTTCAAAGCCGTCGTCGTCATCGCCGTGTGCCTCCTGCAGGCGCCCAAGGTGCGGGCCGCCCTGCTGGGCCGCACCCGGCGACGGCACGCCCCGCCGGACCCGGAGGCCGAGCCAACGGCCCGGCAGGGTACGCAGACCCCGACCGAACCCCTGGTGGAGAAGGTGGCCCAGCCATGACGACCACAGCAACGCCGGCCAAGGAGAAGGGCCTGCTCGGGACGCTTGCGGGCGGCCGGTCGATCCCCGGCCGGGTCGTCCCGGTACTCGCCACGTTCGTGCTCTTCGTGCTCCTCTTCGGCGTCGGCGCCGGCCGCTACGACGGGTTCACCTCCGGCCAGGTCGTGGCCAACCTGTTCATCGACAATTCCTTCCTGATCGTGCTCGCCGTGGGCATGACCTTCGTCATCGTGACCGGCGGGATCGACCTGTCGGTGGGCGCGGTGGTCGCGCTGTCGACGATGGTGGCCGCGGCCGGCCTGGGGGCCGGTCTGCCGGCGCCGCTCGTGGTGCTGCTGGTGCTGGCCATGGGGTCGACACTCGGCCTGCTGATGGGCCTGGTCATCCACTACTTCGAGATCCAGCCGTTCATCGTGACGCTCGCCGGCATGTTCCTCGCCCGAGGGCTGTGCTTCGTGGTCGGCGTCCAGTCGATCTCCATCAAGGACCCGACCTTCCGCAGCATTGCCACCGCCTCCCTGCCGCTGTCCGCGAACGTGTCGATCACCTGGAGTGTGGTGATCGCGCTGGCCATCGTGGCGGTGGCCGGCTGGGTCCTGCACCGCACCCGGTTCGGACGCACCGCCTATGCGGTCGGCGGCAACGAGAACTCGGCGATGCTCATGGGCCTGCCGGTCGCCAGGGTCAAGGTCGGCGTCTACGTCATCAGCGGAATCTGCTCCGCGACCGCCGGGCTCCTCTTCGCCCTCTACATGCTCTCCGGCTACGGCCTGCACGCCGTCGGCATGGAACTGGACGCCATCGCCTCCGTCGTGATCGGCGGCACGCTGCTCTCGGGCGGCGTCGGTTACGTCCTCGGGTCGCTGCTCGGCGTTCTCGTCCTGGGTGTCATCCAGACGTTGATCTCGTTCCAAGGCACGCTGAGCTCATGGTGGACAAAAATCGCGATCGGAACCCTGCTGCTCCTCTTCATCGTGATGCAGAGGGTCTTCATGCGGAGGCAGCCGTGACGGCGGCTGCCGCCAAGGCGCCGGTGATGGCCGACGTCGCTCGCCTGGCGGGCGTGTCGCACCAGACGGTGTCCCGGGTGATCAACGGGTCGGCCAGCATCAAGCCGGAGACCCGGGAGCGGGTGCTCCAGGCCATCGAACGGCTCGGCTACCGTCCCAACACCGCCGCCCGCGCCCTGGTGCGCGGACGCTCCGGGATGATCGGCATCATCGGCACCGCCAGGACGCTGTTCGGTCCGACGAGTATTCACCGGAGCGTTGAGGACGCCGCGCGGGCCGCCGGATACTTCGCCACCTCGGTGAGCCTGTCCGAGGTGACGCGGCGAGCCCTCGACGACGCCACCGACCATCTCATGCGGGTCGGCGTGGAGGGCATCGTCATGATTGCCGGTCACGACGAGGCTCTCGAGGTGGTGCGCAAGCAGCGCTCCGGCGTCCCCTTCGTCGTCGTGGAGGGGGACCTGTCCAAGGCGTCCCGCACGGTCGGCGTCGACCAGGTGCTCGGCGCTCGGCTGGCCACCGAGCACCTCCTGAAGCTCGGGCACCGCGAGATCGTGCACGTCAGCGGTCCGCTCAACTGGGCGGAGGCGCGCGCCCGGGTCGAGGGCTGGCGCCTGGCGATGAGTGAGGCGGGGCTGCGCCCGGCCGAGCCGGTGCCCGGCGACTGGAGTTCCGCGAGCGGGTATGCCGCCGGGCTGCGGATCTGCGAGATGTCGGAGACCACCGCGGTCTTCGCGGCGAACGACCAGATGGCGATCGGTGTGCTCCGCGCGCTGCACGAGCGCGGTCGGCGGGTGCCGGAGGACATCTCCGTCGTCGGGTTTGACGACGTCCCCGAGGCCGCCTACCTCATCCCGCCACTGACGACGATCGAGCAGGACTTCGAGGCCATCGGTCGACGTGCGATAGACGTCATCACCCAGGCGATCAACGGCGATGACCTCCAGCCCTCGCCATTGGTCATTCCCAAGCTCGTGGTGCGCCAGAGCACCGCCCCCCCGACAAGGACCAGCACATGAGTGACGAGAAGTACGTGGTGGGCGTCGACTACGGGACGCTCTCGGGACGAGCCCTGGTGGTCCGTGTCTCCGACGGTGCCGAGCTGGGGTCGGCCGTGCACGAGTACCCCCACGCGGTGGTGACCGAGGCCCTGCCCGGCGGCCAGCCGCTGCCTCCGGAATGGGCGCTGCAGGTGCCCCAGGACTACCGCGAGGTGCTGCAGGTGGCGGTGCCGCAGGCGGTGCAGGAAGCGGGAATCGACCCGGCCGACGTCACCGGCGTCGGCACGGACTTCACCGCGTGCACCATGATCCCGACGCTCGCCGACGGTACCCCGCTGTCCGAGCTGGACCAGTTCACCGCCCGGCCCCACGCCTACGTCAAGCTCTGGCGGCACCACGCCGCCCAGCCGCACGCCGACCGGATCAACCAGCTCGCCGCGAAGCGGAACGAACCATGGCTGGCCCGCTACGGCGGCCAGATCTCCTCGGAGTGGGAGTTCGCCAAGGCGCTACAGCTGCTGGAGGAGGATCCGACGAGCTACGCGGCCATGCAGCGCTGGGTGGAGGCAGCGGACTGGATCGTCTGGCAGCTCACCGGCCGCTACGTCCGCAACGCCTGCGCCGCCGGCTACAAGGGCATCTACCAGGACGGGCAGTATCCCGGCCCGGACTTCCTCGCCGAGCTCAATCCCGCGTTCGCCGACTTCGTCGAGACCAAGCTCGACCAGCCCATCGGCCAGCTGGGGGACACCGCCGGCACGCTGACCGACCGGGCGGCGGCGTGGACCGGTCTGCCGCCCGGCATCCCGGTCGCCGTCGGCAACGTGGACGCCCACGTCACGGCAGCCGCGGCCAACGCGCTCGAGCCCGGGCAGATGGTCGCCATCATGGGCACCTCCACCTGCCACATCATGAACGGCAGGGAGCTACGCGTCGTGCCCGGCATGTGCGGCGTGGTGAAGAACGGCATCGTCAAGGGGCTCTGGGGCTACGAGGCCGGGCAGAGCGGCGTGGGCGACATCTTCGCGCACTTCGTGCGGACGCACGTGCCGGCCAGCTACACGTCCCGGGCCCGCGCCGAAGGCTTGAGCATCCACGAGTACCTCACCAGCCTGGCGTCGACCCAGCGGGTGGGGGAGCACGGCCTGCTCGCCCTGGACTGGCACAGCGGCAACCGCTCGGTGCTCGTCGATCACGAGCTGTCCGGCCTGTTGGTGGGAGAGACGCTGGCCACCCGGCCGGAGGACATCTACCGGGCGCTCATCGAGGCCACCGCCTTCGGCACCCGAACCATCATCGAGACCTTCCGGGACGCCGGGGTGCCGGTCACCGAGCTGGTCGTCGCGGGCGGACTCGTCAAGAACCCGATGCTCATGCAGATCTACAGCGATGTGACCCGACTACCGCTGTCCATAGTTCCGTCGGAGCAGGCACCCGCGCTGGGTGCGGCCATCCACGCCGCGGTCGCCGCCGGAGCGTATCCGGACGTACGCACGGCGGCCGCGCGGATGGGCCACGCCGAGCGCGCGGCGTACACCCCGCACGAGGCGGACGCCGCGGTCTACGACGAACTCTTCGCCGAGTACACCACGCTGCACGACCACTTCGGCAGAGGCGACAACAAGCTGATGCGCAAGCTGCGTGCGATCCAGCGTTCGGCGGTGGCCCGATGAGCGTCATCCAGTCGGTCAACGCCACCATCACGTCGCTGCGCGCCCAGGTGGCGGCATTGCACGCCGAGCTGCCCCGCAACGCACTCGTGGTGTGGACGGCCGGCAACGTCTCGGCCCGCGTGCCCGGTGCGGACCTGCTGGTCATCAAGCCGTCGGGGGTCAGCTACGACGACATCCGCCCGGAGAACATGGTCATCACCGACCTCGACGCCAACCTGGTCGACGGAGACCTGGCGCCGTCGTCGGACACCGCCGCCCACGCATACGTCTACAAGCACATGCCACGCGTGGGCGGCGTCGTGCACACCCACTCCACGTACGCGACCGCCTGGGCCGCCCGCGGTGAGCCCATCCCGTGCGTGCTCACCATGATCGCCGACGAGTTCGGCGGCGAGATTCCGGTCGGCCCGTTCGCGCTCATCGGCGACGACTCCATCGGTCGCGGCATCGTGGCCACGCTCCGGACCCACCGCTCACCGGCCGTCCTCATGCGCAACCACGGCGTCTTCACCATCGGGACCCACGCCCGAGCGGCGGTCAAAGCCGCCGTGATGTGCGAGGACGTCGCCCGCACCGTCCACATCGCTCGTCAGCTCGGTGCACCGCTGCCGCTGCGGCAAAGCGACATCGACGCCCTCTACGACCGCTACCAGAACGTCTACGGGCAGGCGTGAGCCGCACCCCGACAGGAGAACCCGCCATGGCATCGGCCACGAAACCCGAGGTCTGGTTCCTCACCGGCAGCCAGCACCTTTACGGACCGGAAACCCTCATCCAGGTCGCCGACCAGTCCCAGCAGATCCAGCGAACCCTGGTGTCCTCGGGTCAACTCGCCGCCGAGATCGTCTGGAAGCCGGTGCTGACCGACTCGACCGCGATACGCCACGTGATGCTCGAGGCCAACGCGGACCCCGGCTGCGTGGGCGTCATCGCCTGGATGCACACGTTCTCACCGGCCAAGATGTGGATCGCTGGTCTGGACATGCTGCGCAAGCCGCTGCTGCACCTGCACACCCAGCTCAACGCGGCGCTGCCCTGGGCGTCCATCGACATGGATTTCATGAATCTCAACCAGGCCGCGCACGGTGACCGGGAGTTCGGCTACATCCTGACGCGGCTCGGGGTGACCCGCAAGACCATCGTCGGCCACGCCTCCGACCCCGAGGTGGTCGCCCGACTCGACGGCTGGATCCGCGCTGCCCTCGGCCTGGACCACCTGCGCGGGCTGCGCCTGGCACGGTTCGGCGACAACATGCGCGACGTCGCGGTGACCGAGGGGGACAAGGTGGAGGCTGAGCTGCGGTTCGGCGTCTCGGTCAACACCTACGGCGTCAACGACCTGGTCGCTGCGGTCGACGACGCATCCGCGGACGAGGTCGACGCGCTCGTCGCCGAGTACGCCGACGCGTACCGCCTCGCACCGGAACTGGCCCGGGGTGGCGGGCGCCACGAGTCCCTGCGGTACGCCGCGCGCATCGAGGTCGGCCTGCGCGACTTCCTCACCGCGGGTGGCTTCGGCGCGTTCACCACGAACTTCCAGGACCTCGGCGACCTGCGGCAGCTGCCCGGTCTGGCGGTGCAACGGCTGATGGCCGACGGCTACGGCTTCGGCGGTGAGGGGGACTGGAAGACCTCCGCTCTCCTCGCCGCGATCAAGGCCATGGGTGCCGGCAGCGGGCGGGGCACCTCATTCATGGAGGACTACACCTACCACCTGGGGCCGGGCGAGCCGAAGATTCTCGGGGCGCACATGCTGGAGGTCTGCCCGAGCATCGCCGCGCACCGGCCGTCCTGCGAGATCCACCCGCTGAGCATCGGCGACCGGGAGGACCCGGTACGACTGGTGTTCGACGCCGCACCGGGCGCCGGCGTGGTGATCGGCATGACGGACCTCGGCGACCGGTTCCGGCTGGTCGCCAACACGGTCGAGGTGACACCGCCGGATGAGCCGCTGCCCAACCTGCCGGTTGCCCGCGCGGTGTGGAAGCCGGCCCCGTCGCTGTCCACCTCCGCCGAGGCGTGGCTCATGGCCGGCGGACCGCACCACACCGTGCTGACCCAGGCAGTTGGCGCGGAGACGTTGCGGGACTTCGCCGACATGCTGAAATCCGAATTCCTGCTCATCGACCACCGCACCACCCCGTCCGACCTGGGTGACCGGCTGCGGTGGAACCAGGCCTACTACCGGCTGATGCACAGCCGCTAGACCCCGGCCGAGGTACCCCTTTCCCCCCTCAGAAGGAGACATCATGCTCATCACCCGTCTTTCCTCGGTGGCGGCGGCCATCGTCCTCGTCACGGCCCTGACCGCCTGCGGTTCCAGCACCAAGACCGTCGACCAGCAGGCACAGTCCGGCGACAACGCGGGCGCACTGGTCGGCGTCACCATGCCCACCAAGTCGTCGGAGCGGTGGATCAGCGACGGCGAGAACGTCAAGAAGCAGCTGGAGGCGCTCGGCTACAAGGTCGACCTGCAGTACGCCGAGAACGACATCCCGACCCAGGTCAACCAGCTGGAGAACCAGATCACCAAGGGCGCCAAGCTGCTCATCATCGCGTCCATCGACGGCACCGCGCTGACCACGCAGCTGCAGCAGGCGAGGGACAAGAACATCTCGGTCATCGCGTACGACCGGCTCATCCGCAAGAGCCCGAACGTCGACTACTACGCGACGTTCGACAACTTCAAGGTCGGTGTGCAGCAGGCGACCTCGCTGCTGGTGGGCCTCAAACTGCTCAAGCCGGACGGCTCGCCCGGTGAGGCGAAGGGGCCGTTCAACATCGAGCTGTTCGCTGGCTCGCCGGACGACAACAACGCCACGTTCTTCTTCAACGGTGCGATGAGCGTGCTGCAGCCGCACATCGACAAGGGCGCGCTCGTGGTGAAGAGCGGCCAGAAGGACTTCAAGACCGTCGCCATCCTGCGCTGGGACCCGGCCACCGCGCAGAAGCGCATGGAGGACCTGCTGACCTCGACGTACACGGGCGGCGCCACGGTCGACGGGGTGCTGTCGCCGTACGACGGGCTGTCGATCGGCATCCTGTCGGCCCTCAAGAGCAACGGTTACGGCACCGCCGGCCAGCCGTACCCGGTCGTCACTGGCCAGGACGCGGAGCTGGCGTCGGTGAAGTCCATCATCGCGGGTGAGCAGTACTCGACGATCTACAAGGACACCCGCGAGCTCGCCAAGGTGACGGTGGAGATGGCCGACGCCGTGCTCAAGGGGAGCAAACCGCAGGTGAACAACGACAAGGACTACGACAACGGGGTCAAGGTGGTGCCGTCGTACCTGCTGCAGCCCGTCATCGTAGACAAGAGCAACTACAAGCAGGCGCTCGTCGACACCGGTTACTACACCGGCGCGCAGCTGGGCTGACCCGGGGTGACTCCCGCCGCGCCCTCAAGAGGCGCGGCGGGAGTCTTCAGCCTCGTAGCACACGTGCCGGCGGAGGGAGTGCGGCGATGAGCGACCACATCCTGCAGATGCAGGGCATCACCAAGACGTTTCCCGGGGTCATGGCGCTTCAGGACGTCAACCTGTCCGTGCGCCGGGGGGAGGTCCACGCGATCTGTGGCGAGAACGGCGCGGGTAAGTCGACGCTGATGAAGGTGCTGTCCGGGGTGTACCCGCACGGCACGTACCAGGGCGAGATCTACTTCGACGGCGAGCCGTGCCGATTCTCCGGCATCCGCGATAGCGAGCACCGCGGGATCGTCATCATTCATCAGGAGCTCGCGCTGTGCCCCCAGCTGTCGATCGCGGAGAACATCTTCCTCGGCAACGAGCGGGCCCATCAGGGCCTGATCGACTGGAACAGGACCAACCACGAGGCGGCACAGCTGCTGGCGCGGGTGGGCCTGGCCGAAAATCCGGTAACCCCGGTGTTCGATCTCGGGGTGGGAAAGCAGCAGCTGGTGGAGATCGCCAAGGCGCTCTCCAAGGAGGTGAAGCTGCTGATCCTCGACGAGCCGACCGCGGCGTTGAACGACGAGGACTCGGCGCACCTGCTGGATCTGCTGCGCGGGCTGCGTGACGCGGGGATCACCTGCGTGATCATCTCGCACAAACTCAACGAGGTCCTCGCGATCGCGGACGCCATCACCATCCTCCGCGACGGGCGCACCATCGAGACCCTCGACATGGCCACCGACGAGGTGACCGAGGACCGGATCATCTCCGGGATGGTGGGCCGGGACCTGAGCCACCGCTTCCCGCCACACACGCCGAAGATCGGCGAGGAGCTGCTGCGCGTCGAGGACTGGACCGTGCACAGCCCGACCCAGCACGGCCGGGTCGTGGTGTCCGGCGCCAACCTGGTGCTGCGCCGCGGGGAGATCGTCGGGCTGGCCGGGCTGATGGGCGCCGGACGGACGGAGCTGGCGATGAGCGTGTTCGGCCGCTCGTACGGCACGAACATCACCGGGCGGGTCGTCAAGGACGGCAGGGAGATCCACCTGAAGTCCGTGCGCGACGCCATCCGGCACGGCATCGCGTACGTCACCGAGGACCGGAAACGGTACGGCCTCAACCTGATCGAGGACGTCAAGCGCAATGTCTCCGCCGCGGCGCTCGGCAAACTGGCGACGCGCGGATGGGTCAACGACAACGAGGAGTACCGGGTCGCCGACGAGTACCGGGCCAGCATGAACATCAAGGCCCCCAGCGTGCTCAGCCTCACCGGCAAACTCAGCGGCGGAAACCAGCAGAAGGTCGTCCTGTCGAAGTGGATGTTCACCGACGCGGACGTGTTGATCCTGGACGAGCCGACCCGGGGCATCGACGTCGGGGCCAAGTACGAGATTTACACGATCATCAACCGGCTCGCCGACGAGGGTAGGGCCGTGCTCGTGATCTCCTCCGAGCTGCCCGAGCTGCTGGGGCTGTGCGACCGAATCTACACGTTGTCCGCCGGCCGGATTACGGGCGAGGTGCCCCGCGAGCATGCCACGCAGGAGCGGCTCATGCAGTACATGACCAAGAGACAGTAAACGGGAGACCAGCATGACCAGCGTCGCACCCACCAACGCCGACCTTGCGATGGCCGACACCACGCTGGCCCAGCCGGGGCAACCGGCCGGCCGCGCGCCACGCCGCTTCACCGTCAACCTGCGTCAGTCCGGCATCTACGTCGCGTTCGCGCTGATCGTGTTGCTGTTCACCGTGCTGACCGACGGCGCGATGCTGCAGCCGCAGAACATCAGCAACATCATCGTTCAGAACTCCTACATCCTGATCCTCGCCATCGGCATGATCTTGATCATCATCGCCGGACACATCGACCTGTCGGTCGGTTCGGTGGTCGCGGTCACCGGCGCGATCACCGCCGTCCTCACCGTCAACATGGGCGTGCCGTGGCCGCTCGCCCTGGTCATCACCCTCATCGCTGGCGCTCTCATCGGTGCCTGGCAGGGCTACTGGATCGCCTACTTCGGGATTCCGGCGTTCATCGTCACCCTCGCCGGCATGCTGCTGTTCCGCGCGCTCACCCTGACCGTGCTCGGTAACCAGGGCATCGGCCCGTTCCCCGAGGAGATCCGCACCCTGTCCAACGGCTTCACCCAGGGCTACCTCGGCAACGTCGGCCTCGGACCGCTCGGCGGTGCGGACCTGTTCAGCCTGCTCGTCGGCATCACGGCCGTGGCCGGAATAGCCATCACCCAGTGGCGCACCCGCGCCGCCCGGCTGGGCTACCACCAGGCGGTCGATCCGCTGCCGACTTTCCTCGCCAAGATCGCGCTCGCTGCGTTCCTCGTCCTCGGGATCGTTGTGCAGCTCGCCCGGTTCCGCAACCTGCCCTGGGTCCTCGTGCTGCTCGCCGCCCTGGTGCTCGGCTACAGCCTGCTGATGAACCGGGCCGTGTTCGGCCGGCAGATCTACGCCGTCGGCGGAAACCTGCAAGCCGCCGTCCTGTCCGGCGTCAAGGTCAAGTCCAATGTCTTCTGGATCTTTGTGAACATGGGGGTGCTGTCCGCCCTCGCCGGCATCATCTTCGCCGGCCGCCTCAACCAGGCCGGCCCGACCGCCGGCAACCAGTTCGAGCTCGATGCCATCGCAGCGGCCTTCATCGGCGGCGCCGCCGTCCAGGGTGGCGTCGGCAAGGTCGTCGGCGCGATCACCGGGGGCCTCATCATGGGCGTCATCAACAACGGCATGTCCCTGATCGGGGCTCCCAGTGAGCAGGTGATGCTGGTCAAGGGCCTGGTGCTTCTCGCCGCCGTCGCGTTCGATGTGTGGACCAAGCGGCGGGCCGGCGCCGCACGTTAGCCGCGCCCATCGAGCGTGGCGTCGGTTTCCAGCGCCCCGGGCTCATGAAGAGGGGAGAGGCGGTTGGGCCACCCACTCCGCCACTGACGGTTCCACCCACGGGTTGGCTCCCGCGCCGCGTCAGTAATTCGCCAGTAACGGTTCAGCCGTAGCCTGCCCGACCAGGCCAGCTCCGCGCTTTCCGGTCGCCCTTCCGGCGGCTTTCCCTGAAACGGAGTTACCGGCTTTCCCTGTATCGGCGATTGAGGAGCTAGATAAATGCATTTGCCCCGTTCATCCCTGCGGCGAGCGGCCACCGCCTGGGCAGCGGTTGCCGTGACCGTCGTCGGCGGCCTTGCCGTGCCGGCCGCGGCCGCCGCGCCCCGGCACAATGCGATCGTCGATCCGGGCCTCGCCGCCGCCGTTGGCGCCGGTCAGGAGGCGACCTTCTTCGTCGTCGTCGACGGCCGCACCGACCTGTCCGGTGCCCTGCGTCAGCGCGGCAAGGCGCGGAAGGCCGCCGTGTTCCGGGCGCTGCGCGCCGAGGCCACCCGGGACCAGAGCTCGCTGACCCGCTACCTGGACCAGGCGAAGATCGGCTACGAGTCGTACTGGATCGCGAACGCCGTGAAGGTCACCGGCGACCGGGACCTGGTCGAGCGGCTCGCCGCCCGTCCCGATGTCGCCGCCCTGCGGCAGGAGCAGCACTACGCCATCAGCACCGTCGCGATGGACCCCGTCACCACGACCACGACCACGACCACCGACCCGGAGTGGGGCGTCAAGGACATCGGCGCCGACCAGGTCTGGTCCCAGTACGCCGACCGCGGCGAGGGCGTCGTCGTCGCCAGCATCGACTCGGGCGTGGAGTTCAACCACCCGGCCCTGGCGGACAACTACCGGGGCAACCTCGGCGACGGCACCTACAACCACGACTACAACTGGTACGACGCGTCCGGCCAGTGCCCCGACAGCAGCACCCCCTGCGACAACAACGGCCACGGCACCCACACCATGGGCACCATCGCGGGCGCGGGCGGCATCGGCGTCGCGCCGGGCGCGACGTGGATCGCCGCCAAGGGCTGCGAGGCCAACTACTGCTCGGACACCTCGCTGCTGAATGCCGGCCAGTGGATCCTCGCGCCGACCGACCACAACGGGCAGAACCCGCGGCCCGATCTCGCCCCGGACATCGTCAACAACTCCTGGGGCGGCGGGAACACCACCTTCTACCAGGACATGATCGAGGCCTGGAACGCGGCCGGCATCTTCGAGGCGTTCGCTGCCGGCAACGCTGGCAACGGAACGACCTGTTCGACCACCGAGGCGCCAGGTGCCCAGGCTCCGGCGTACGGGGTCGGCGCGTACGACGCGACCGGAGCCATCGCGTCCTTCTCCGGCTTCGGCCCCTCCCTCGTCGACGGTTCCATGAAGCCGAACATCGCCGCGCCCGGCGTCAACGTCCGCTCCGCCTGGCCGGGCAGCCGCTACCGGGCGATCTCCGGTACGTCCATGGCGACCCCGCATGTCGCCGGTGCCGTCGCCCTGCTCTGGTCCGCGGCCCCCTCCCTCGTCGGCGACATCGACGCCACCCGCGCCGTCCTGAACGACTCCGCGCGGGATGTCGACGACACCCACTGCGGCGGCACCGCCGACGCCAACAACGTCTGGGGCGAGGGCAAGCTCGACGCCTTCGCCGCCGTCGACCGGGCCCCGCACACCGCGGCCACCATCACCGGCACCGTCACCGACCGGGTCACCGGCGCCGGCCTGGCCGGAATCACCATCACCGCAACGGGCCAGGGCGGCCAGCGCACCGTGACCACGGAAGCCTCGGGCGCCTACCGGCTGGTCCTGGCGGCCGGCGCGTACACCGTCACCAGCGTCGGCTACGGCTACCGCACAGTCACGGAGGACCTCACCGTCACCGACGGCCAGGCCCTCTCCCACGACATCGCGCTGGACGCCGTTCCCCGGCACGCCGTGACCGGCACGGTGTACGACGTGACGGGCAAGCCGCTCCCCGGTGCCAGCGTACGGATCGTCGAGGCGCCGCTCGCCCCGGTCGTGTCGGACGCCGCCGGCGCCTTCCGTTTCCCGGTCGTCGCCGAAGGATCCTTCACGCTGATGGTGACGCCAGCCGAGCCGGTGCTGTGCAACGGCACCTACCAGAAGACCCTGACCGTGGACGGCGACGAGAGCGTGGCGGTCCGACTGCCCGCCCACAGCGACGCCTTCGGCAACAGCTGTCTGCCCGCCGCGTACTCCTGGGTCAGCGGCGCCACCAAGGTCGCCCTCTCCGGCGACGAAAACGCCAAGACCGTCGCCCTGCCGTTCCCGGTGACCTTCTACGGCGTCGCGTACAACCAGGCGAGCGTCACGACCAACGGCCTGGTGAACTTCCTCGCCCCGCGGCTCGGCGACTACGTCAACACCGCGCTGCCGGCGACGGCGCAGCCCAACGGCATCCTCGCCGCCTACTGGGACGATCTCGTCCTCGACAAGAGGTCGGCCGTGAAGACCGCCACCACCGGCACGGCCGGACAGCAGAAGTTCGCGATCGTCTGGGAGAACGCGACCTTCGCCGCCGATTCGAGCCGGCGAGTGACGTTCGAGGCGGTCTTCGAAGAGGCGACCGGGGCGATCCTCCTGCAGTACCAGTCCATCGACGACGCGTCGGCGCTGGAGAAAGGCGGATCAGCGACCGTCGGCATCGAGAACCAGGCCGGCGCCGACGCCCTGCAGTACTCCTTCAACGAACCGGTCCTCACCGACCGTAGCGCTCTGCGTATCTTCCCGAAGGCGGCATGATGAAGAAGCGATCCCGAAGCGCCGTGCGCCGCCTCGCCTCCGCCCTGCTCGCGCCCGGACTCGTGCTTGCCGCGCTTCCCGCGATCACCACCCCGGCGTACGCCGAGGACGGGTCGCAGCAGGCGCGGGTCCTGACCGACGCCCAAGCCGCTGAACTCGAAAGTCGATTCACGGCGGCCCCCTCTGCTCAGAAGGCGACCGCGCCGAGCGACACCGCCGAACCGCCGGCCGAGCAGCCGCAGGACGCGGCACCGGTCACCCTCACCGAGGCGTCCGCGCTGGAGACGTACCGGGGGAACGCCGAAACCGCCCCACTCGGCGGCGGCAAGGGCGACTTCCTAGCCGTGCACAGTCTCGGCCTGATCACCCGCTTCACGACGGGGGGCCGGGCGGTGTGGAAGCGCGACAACGATTCCCTCTACGCCGACTGGCACGTCAAGCCGCTGCGGCCGTGGGACAAGGAGCCGTACCCTGCCCATATCACCGTCGGCTATGAGGCCAACAGTCCGTACGCGGACCTGGCCGACCGGGGCTTCGCGCAGGGGGACCTGACGGGCGACGGGGTGGCTGACGTCGTCTTCACCGCGAAGGTGGGCGCCAACCCGTACCGCCCGTTCACCTCCCCGGGCTCGTCCCTGACGACGGGTAGCTTCGTCACCGCCCTCGACGGGAAGACCGGGGCGACGCTGTGGTCGCAGATCCTCCCCGACGCCCAGCAGGTCGCCCTCGCCGGCAGGACCCTGCTCGTCGCCGACCAGCCGTCCAACAACTTCGGCGCCGACGAAACGTTGACGACGAAGCTGTACGGCTTCCGCTTCACGTTCGCGGACGGGCGACTGACCCCGGCGGCGACCTGGTCGTACGACACCGGCCAGCGCGACGGCCGGTGGGCCTCGGTCACCGCGCTCTCCGACACCGCGGCAGCCCTCTCCTGGTACGTGCGGAAGACCGACACCGACCCGGCCGCGAGCCAGACACTCGTGATCGACACGGCGGACGGCACGCCGCATTGGCAGACCGCCGGCGCGATGTACGGGCGGGAGGCGGTCGTCGACCCGTCCCGGAACCGGCTCGTCGCCATCGAGCAGTCCGACTACACCGACGGGGTGCGGTACCAGCTGGTCGGTTACGACCTGGCCAACGGCACCCGGACCGTGCTCGACGAGCGGGTCAACGCGGTCGGTACCGAGCTGGCGGTCGGCGAGTTGAAGGGCGGCGGCGGCGTCGAGTACGCGGTCGCCGAGGCCACCTTCGACGACGACTTCTACATCAATGCGGCGACGGTGCGCGGCCTGCGCGGTGACGGCGGGACGGAACTCTGGTCGTACACGGTGAAGCGGGACGAGTCGAACCGGCTTGACGGTGACAGCGTCCTCGGCCTGCGGATCGCGAACGGCAAGGCCATCGCCTCGTACGTGACGACCGCGGACAGGGGCCGCGCCATCAACGCGGGGGGCCGCCGCTACGGCACGATCACCGTGCTCAGCGGCGGGGACGGTTCGGTGCGGTGGTCGCAGAAGGGCATGGTCGCCTCCCCGATCTACGCCGAGCCGTACCAGGCCGGCGACGACTGGCTGGTACGCACCATCGGCAACGCCCAGAACATCCACCTCTACCGGCTGGACAACGGCACGTCGGCGGGGCTCGTACCGCTCCTTGCCGACCTGTCGACCGGCGTCGCGGTCGATGTGAACGGAGACGGCCGCAAGGACCTGGTGGCCGGCGGCCAGTCCCGCGGCCTGTGGGCGTTCGACGGTCCGTCGCTGGCCGCGGGCAAGCCGCGGGTGCTGTGGCAGGCCACCCTGCCCGGCGCCGTGTACGGCGACATCGTGCTGGGTGACACGGACGGTGACGGACGCCGCGACGACCTGGTGGTGGCCGCCGAGACCGCCGCGGTGATCGTCGACGCCACCACCGGTCGGGTCAGCGCGACCATCGACCAGCCGGGGCAGTTCGTCCGCTCGGTGACCGTGGCCGATCTGAACAGCGACGGCGCTGACGACGTGCTCGTTCCGACCGACGCCGTCCGCGCCTACCGGGGTAGTGGCCGCCAACTGTGGTCCTACGCTCCCCAGGGCACGGGGCCGGTTGCCTTCTCGGACCTGGCGGTGACCGACGGCCGGGTGCTCGGTTCGTACCAGACGGCGTACCAGCGCGAGCCCGCCACGGTCGAGGAGATGGCTCTGGACGCCCGGACCGGTACGGTCGCCTGGACCGCCAGCCCAGTGTGGACGGGTAGCGACCCGAAGATCTACGGTGCGCAGCTCTTCCACGGCGTGTACGCCTCGCCCGCGATCCCGTACGCGGACGGGCATGCGGCCGTGGCCACCTGGATCGTGCGCGATGACAACGGCTGGTGGCGGGAGTTCTTCGAGTTCCGCGACGTCCGCACGGGCGGGGTGGTGAAGACCGCGCTCGGTGGCGGATCCTTCACCCTCGGCAACTGGTTCACCGGCGACGAGGGCCTGATCCTCACCGGAACGGCCTCGCTGCAAACCTTCGGCACGGACGGCAACGACTACCTGATCTACACGGTGGGGGCCATCCACCGAGCCGGTTTCGCGACCGGTCCCGGTGGGCGCCGGCTGCTCGTCGGTGGCACGGAAGGCGCGTTCTACATCTGGGACCCGTCCGTGCTCACGGCCGGCGTCCACTATCCGGATCACGAGGCCCGGCTGCAGCGGTACGCGACCCAGAACGTGGTGATCGCGGACCTCACCGGTGACGGCGTGGACGAGATCGTCGGCCTGCACAACGAAAACCTCGGGCAGGACCGGATGGCCGAACTGTCCGGCTACCGGTACGACATGGGGGTCGACAACCGGATTCACGGAATGGTGACGGGCGTCGTGACCAATTCCTGACTTGACACCGCTGATGGGGGCTCCCGCTATGGTGGGGGCCCCCATCAGCGTAGGGAGACCCAGGTGCTGCGGCTGCACCTCCTCGGCGGGTTCCGGGTCCACCGGAACGACGGGCCACCGCTCGCGGAGCGGTGGCCGCGGCCGAGCGCCCGGACGCTGCTCAAGCTGCTCGCAGTCGCCCCGGACCATCGCCTCCATCGCGAGGAGGCGATGGAGATCTGCTGGCCGGACGCCGATCCCCAGGCAGCGCTGCGCAGCCTGCGGGTGGCGCTGCACGCCGCCCGCCGGGCCGTCGAACCGGAACTCGCGCCCCGGGCCACGTCGTCGTACCTGATCGGCGAGGGGGCGCTGCTGCGGTTGGATCCGCACACCGTGTGGATCGACGCCGACGAAGCCGAACGGCTCGCGGAGGCGGCGCTAGCGCACGGCGGCCGAGCGGAACTGACGGCCGCGCTCGACGCGTTCACCGGCGAGCTTCTCCCCGAGGACCGGTACGCGCCGTGGTCCCAGGCCCGCCGGGAACGCCTGGCCGCGCTGCGGGAGAAGACCCTCCTCGCACTGGCCGCCGCCCATCTTGAAGCGGGCGGCACCGAGAAAGCGGTGGAGGCGGCCGAGCAGGTCCTGGCGGCCTCACCCGCCGAGGAGTACGCCCACCGCATCCTGATCGAGGCGTTCCTCCGGCAGGGGCTCCGACGCCGGGCCGTGCACCAGTACCACCTGTGCCGGGAGGCACTGGACGCCGAGATCGGGGTGCGGCCGGGCGCCGAGGCGGAAGCGCTGTACCGTCGAGCCCTCGCCGCGCCGACCTCGGCCGCCCGGTCGGGGCAGCCGGCGCTCCCGGCGGCGGTGCGGCTACCACCCGCCCTGCCGCTGCGGGGTCGCGATGACGTGCTGGCCGAGCTGCTGGAAGTCGACACCCCGCCCGTCCTCCTCGTCACCGGAGAGGCCGGGCTCGGCAAGACGCGCCTCGTTGCCGAGGCCGCCCGCCGGGCCGCCGAGAAGGGGGCGACCGTGCTGTGGGGCGCCGGCCACGACGCGGAAGGGCACCGGCCGTACGGCCCGTTCGCGGAGGCGGTCGAGGGCTGGCTGGCGGACCGCTCCCTCGAGGAGCGGGCCAGCATGGGCGCGGAGTATCCGGAACTGGCCGGGCTCCTGCCGTTGGGGAGGGTGGAGCCGAGGGCGTGGCGAAGCCCCGAGGAGGAGCGGGACCGCCTGTTCCAGGCAGCGGCCGCGCTGTTCCAGGAGCTGGCGGCGGAACGGCCGGCGGTGGTGGTGCTGGACGACCTTCATGCCGCGGACGCAGGCTCGTTCCAACTCCTCAGCTATCTCGCGCGGCGGGCCCGGGAGAACGGTATGGGTTGGCGGTTTCTCGCCACGCTGCGCCCGGAGGAGCTGCCGGGCTCCGATCTACGGCGGCACACGTTGGACGTGCTGGTCCGCCAGTCGCTCGCCCGGGCTGTCGAACCACCCCGCCTGCCCCGGGAGGCGTGTCTCGAGCTCGCGGCCGACGCGCTGGGCTCCTCCTCCGCAGCCGTACCCGAACGGGTGTGGGAACTGTCCCTGGGTAATCCGCTCTTCGCGCTCGAGCTGGCGCGTGCGCTGCGGGACGGGGTCGTGGGCGTTTCGGGAGCACCCGAGGGTATCCGACAGGTGGTCGCCCAGCGGCTCGGACGACTCGACCCGGCAGCCCGTCGAGTGGTGGACATGGTCGCGGTGGCGGGTCAGGACGCGGCACTCGCCGAGGTCCTGGACGTCGCCCGGCGCTGCGGGCAGCCACCGCTGTCGGCGGCCGAGGCGACGGAGGCAGTGGAGGCCGCTGTCGCCGCCTCCGTGCTGGAGGAGCGGCCGGTGGCCGTCGAGGGCCGTCCGATGGCCGGGCTTACCTTCCGCCATCCCCTGGTCCGGATGACCTGCTACCGGATGCTGTCGGCGGCCCGGCGGCAGCTGTTGCACTCGGCGTATGCGGAGGCGGTGCTCCGGCGCCGGCCGGATGCCGTGGACACGCTCGCCGCCCAGTTGACGGGCGCCGACGACCCGCGCGCCACCGGGTATCTGCGGCGGGCAGCGGAACGCGCGGCGGCCCATCACGCGAACGACACCGCAGACCGCTACTACGCGGAGCTCACCGACCGGCTCGACGCGCTGGCCGCCGAATCGGCGCGCGCACGGATGGACCACAGCGTCGTGCTGCGCCGGATGGGCCGGTTCGAGGACGCGGCCCGGCTGCTCCGCGAGGCTCTGGCGGAGATGGAGCGCCACGGCGACCGGGACGGACGGGTGCTCGCCGCAGCCCGGCTCGCCGAACTCATGGCGAAAACGCGGAGCACGGACGAGGGCCTCCGGCTGCTCGATGCCACTCCGCCCGCTCCCGACACGCCGGCGGCGACGACGAGCGCCCATCATCTCGCCAGGGCTGTGCTCTGTTTCGTCGCCGGCCGGTACGAGCAGGGGGCGGCGGCCGCGCGGGCGACGGAAACCGCAGCGCGGGCGGTGGCCGGCCCGGAACGGCGGGGACTGCTCGCCCGGGCGCTGGCGATGCGTGCGACGTCCCTGGGCTTGGCCGGTCGTTTCGGGGAGACGGGCCTGGTCGCGCAACGCGCACTACCGCACGCGAAGGCGTACGGAGATCCGCAGCTACTCGCCCTGGTCCTCTCGGTGCTGCGGGAAACCGCTCTTCGGGCCGGGCGGTTACCGGAGGCCATCGAAACGGGGCGGCGGGCGTTGGACCTCGCCGAGCGGTCCGGCGATCCGACGGCAACGGTCTTCGAGCGGGCGAACCTGGCCAAGCTCCACCTGTTGATGGAGGAGACGGCCGAGGCCCGGGCCCTGGCGGAGACCGCGGTGCGGGAGGCGGGGCCGGGCCTCGGCTGGTGCGTGCCATACGCTCTGGCAGCCCTCGCCCGGGTGCGGATCCGGATGGGAGAGCCGGGTGCGGGCGTGCTGCTGGACGCGGCCGAGCGCGCGGCGCGCGCGCAGGGGGACTTTCAGGCCCAGGACGAGGTGCGGTCGGTGCGGGCCGAGTTGACGTTACAGGAGGGGCGCCCGGAGGACGCCTTGGCGCTCCTCGCAGACCGACAGACGAGGTCGGCGCACCTGACGGCCCGCGCGTGGCTGGCATGCGGGCGCGTCCAGGAGGCCCTCGAGGTGGCGGCGGCGGAGGCGGCGCGCGCGGAGCGGGCCGGCGAGCGGCTTGCGGAGACGGACGCGCGGACGGTGCATGCCGCCGCCTTGGCGGCGCTGGGCCGCGAGCAGGATGCGGCGGAGGCATTTCGACGGGCGGCCGCCCTGGCAGAAGCCCTTCCCTACCCGGCGGGCTCTCGCCGGCTGGCGTTGGTACGCCGTCGACGGCGGACAACCGAGGGCTCAGGGTCACGGCCGGAGTAACGGTTGCAAGGGCCCGCATGCTTCGCCGCGTGGCGGTTGTCCGCAGCGTCATGGCACGTGACCCTGACGAGGTGCCGCTCGTGGCCTACTTCCGGCAGGTCGAGGCGGCCGGCGAGTTCCCCCAGTCCCACGGGTGCCCAGCAGATCTGGACGGCGATCGGCTCGGCACCGAACGGAGCCGCCGTCCCGGTCGGCGCCGCGGTGATCGCCGAGGGCGCCGTCGCGACCAGCACCACCGGGGGCGGCCTGGGCTGATGCCGCGTGACCGATCCCGCCGTCTACGCCTCGATCCTGGAGCACATCGCCGCTACTTCGACGCCTGCGACAGCTGGGACCTCGACGCGCGATCATGGAGATTCATGGCCGGCGCTACGCGCTCGGCGGGCAACATGGCGAGGAACAAGGGTTGGTGTTCGCATCCCCACCGTCAACGCCGCAGGCGCCGCTCAAGATCAACGAGCCAGCCCAGCGAGGAGGTTGACACCACCGGCCACGATCACCACGCCGAATACGTACGACAGGATGGCATGGGAGAGCACGGTGCCTCGGATCCGAGGGTCGCTGATGGCCGTATCGGAGACTTGGTAAGTCATGCCGATCGTGAAAGAGACGTAGGCTAGGTCGCGGTAGGTAGGCCCCCCTGGCACAGACTCGCCGCCGAAACCGATGCCCCCGGCCGTCGACCCGAAATGCAGGTCGGCGTAGCGCAGTGTGAAGACCGTGTGGACAATGGTCCACGACAGCAGGACGGTCAGCGTTGCGACGCCGATGAGCAGTATTCGCATTGAGCCGCCCTGCCGGCCAGCAAGGCTGAGGGTGAAGCCGACCCCCAGCAGGCTGGTGACGCCTGCCCCTACCAGCAGAACCGCGGCGGTTCCCCGCGTCTCGTCCTCACGTCTGGCGAGCAGCGCGGTATGCGAGCCGTCTGCTGGGACAATGATTGGCCAGACCGTGATGAGGAAGGCGAGCGCAGCGGTGTCCCAGCCCCCGACCGCGGCCAACTCCCAGGCCATGAAGGGCAGGAGCGCGAGAGCGACGATCAGCCCGATGGAGGCGACGATGACGGCTCGCCGCAGGGCGGGGGCGTGCCAGCCCAACGAGCGGTGATACAACGTCTTCGTGGGGATACCTTTCATCGTCCGAGTGTCTCCGACCGCATCGCATGGCGCGCTCATGGTCCGCGCAGCGAACCCCGTGGTTACCTAGATGGTCCACTGAGGGATCTAGTAATCGTTGTGCCTCCGCGCCCGTCGAGCCGTGCGACCCGACTGCACGGGTCCGCTCGACAGCAGCTGCCCGAGGGCGGATCGTGCCGACGGCCACGCTGGGCGCGGAGATCGGTGGGGGCGGCCCAGGACCTCATGCGCCAGCCCCAGGACAACCGGCGGCAAGCCCACATGGAGCTGCGACGACCAGAATGATCGTGAACAGCCGCAGCCGCAGCCGGCCTGCCTCGTCACCGCGACGACGGACCTTCGCCGCCAGGTCCTTGGCGTGCCCGGCAGCGGCGTTGGGGCGGGACAGGTCTCCCCGGTCTGCAGCCATGGCGGGGGTTCCTAGCTGCTGGCGTCTCGACGCGCTTTAGCGTCCTTTAAGGAGCTTCGGTGGTTGTGTGACCCTGAAGGAGTGGGCGGCGTCCCAGGGCATCGCGTATGTGACCGCGCGGCGGCGGTACGCGGCCGGGGCGCTGCCTGTTCCCACCTACCGGGCTCGGGCGGCTCATCATGGTCGGCGAGCCGCTGACTGCCGCGATGCCGGACGCCGGTCAGGTTGTGGTGTACGCCTGCGTGTCGTCGGCCGACCAGCGCGTCGACTTGGACCGGCAGGCTGGACACTGCCCCCGCTGCGCAAGGCGTGGAACAGCGCCAAGCGCGAGGTGGCGCCGTGGTGGCCCGAATGCTCCAAGGAACCGTTCAACACCGGCCTCGACGCGCTCGCCCAAGCGCTGAAGAACTGGTCGGACTCCCGTGCGGGGAAACCGGCCGGGCGGCCAGTCGGGTTCCCCCGGTTCAAGTCCCGCCGCCGCACGACACCGTCCGTGCGGTTCACCACCGGCACCATCCGCGTCGAGCCCGACCGCACACACGCCACGCTGCCGAGGCTGGGCCGACTGAAGTTACACGAGTCCGCCCGTAAACTCGCCCGCCGACTCGACGCGGGCACCGCCCGCATCCTGTCCGCGACGGTGCGCCGCGACGGCGGCCGCTGGCATGTCGCGTTCTGCGCCGAGGTCGAGCGCGCCGAGCGCCACCCGACCCGCCCGCACCCGACCCGCCCGCACGCGACCGTGGGCGTGGACGTTGGGATCAAGCACCTGGCCGTGCTGTCCACCGGCGAACTCGTACCCAACCCGCGCCGCCTGGACACCGCCTCCCGGCGGATGCGCCGGCTCGCCCGGCGGCTGTCCCGCCGGGTCGGTCCCGACCGGCGCACCGGGCAGCAGCCGTCGAACCGGTGGCGCCACGCCCAGACCCAGCTCGCCCGGGCGCACGCCAGGGTCGCGAACCTGCGCCGCGACGGTCTGCACCAACTCACCACCCGCCTCACGGCCGCCTACGGCACGGTCGTGGTCGAAGACCTCAACGTGGCCGGGATGCTGCGCAACCGGCGCCTGGCCCGCCACATCGCCGACGCCGGGTTCGCCGAGCTACACCGCCAGCTCGGCTACAAAACCGGCTGGAACGGCGGGCGGCTGCTCACAGCCGACCGCTGGTACCCGTCCTCGAAGACCTGCTCAGGCTGCGGCACGGTGAAAGCCAAGCTGGCCCTGTCCGAGCGTGAATACCAGTGCGAAGCCTGCGGCCTGGCCCTGGACCGCGACCTCTACGCCGCACGCAATCTCGCCGCACTCGCGGCGCAGATCGACACCGCCGGGAGTGGCCCGGCGCCAGGACGTGGAGCCGACCGTGAGACCCGCCTCGGCGGGCAGGTGGCTGTGAAGCGTCAACCCGGCACAGCCACCGCTGCTCAGACCGGGACCGTCCCACCGCAAGGCGGGACTACCGATCACACGCTCGCTAGAGCGCACTGAAAGGTAACGGTTACCGCACCCGCTAACCGGGTGGTGACGGCTGCTCGGATGGGAATCGTCGGGTACGGGCCGCGTCGGCTACGGCGACGCCGGCGAGGATGAGGGCGGCGGTGGTGGCTACCGCGAGCGGCGGCACCGGCCGCATTGCTGGGGTGAGGGCGACCAGGGCGAGTGCGCCGATCACGCGGGTTGGGGACACGCGGCCGAACACCGCGTACTCGAAGGTGGCTCGTCCGGCGAGGAACAGGGCGGGTCCGGCGAGGATGACGGCGGTCCAGGCCGGGTCCGGGTGTCCGAGCGGGTGGGTGATGACGAGTTCGTCGCCGACGGCGATGGTGACGATGCCGGCGGCCATGATCACGTGGGCGTAGACCGTCGCGATAGCAACGCGGTTCAGGTTGGTGGTCGCTGCGATGGCGTCGGCCAGCAGCGCTCCGGCGCGGTGGATGTAGATGCGCCACAGCAGTGCCGTGGTGGCGAACGCCACCAGGGCCGCGGCGCTGCGGTCAGCCCCGAACGGGCCGTTTGCGAATGTCAGTCCGGTCACCAGGATCGGCTCGCCGAGCGCGACAATGAAAAACTGCTGGAACCGCTCGGCCACGTGCTCTGCGGAGGCCACGACCTCGAATCGACGCTCGCCGCCGCGGCCCAGCCTCGGCGTGGGGAAGCCGAGTGCGATCCCCGCGTACTCCACGCCCGCCGCCGTCAGCCACAGCGCTCCACGCACCCAGCCGGGTAAGAGCGCACCCGCGATCCATGCCGGCGAAGCCACGCCGACCCAGAACAGTATTCGCACAGCGCTGGGCTGTACCTCGTGGCCACGCAAAAAGTAGATGGCGACAGCGAGGCCACCAAGCCGGAGGGCGAGGTACGCCCCTATGAAGACCAGGCCCCGCCGACCGAACGCCTCAGGCGTCGCAGCCGCCATCACGAGGGTGCCGAAAATGATCGGCATGGTGAACAGCTGTACCAGCGGATGCAGCGGGTCGAACAGGTCCGTAAACCTCGCCGTAGAGACCCAGACATGCATCATGGCGAACAGCAACACCAGGGTCTGGAACGCGCCAGTCCAGCTCAGATGCTCCAGCAGGTGCTGCGAGAGCCGGACGAAGGCGAGGACGAACACCAGGTCGGAGAAGAGTTCCAGGAATGCCGCCCGCGGCTGCTCGGGTCTTCGCAGCAGTACGCCCAACCTACCCGCCGTCATCAACCGCCCATTTCTGCCGCTTCTGTCCGCCTTAACCGTAGTCGTACCATGCGTTGGGCCTTGAACGTTGCCGACATAGAAGCCGCGCACAGCGACTACTGCCCGGGGGCAGCCCTTCCTGCCCGCCGGCCAGCGGGGCTCCGACGAGGCCGCCAGCACCACCACCGTCAGTACTCCGGCGACGCCCTGCGCCGCTTTGCGGACCAGCCCGACCGTCGAGCGGCCGAGCTGGCCGCCGAAGCGCTGGAACTTGGCGGCGTGGGCCTCGGCGTAGCGCCGCAGGTGGAAGCGCTCCAGCAGTTCGCCGATCGGCCCGCGCCCGGCAGGTGAGAACCGGATGTCCGGCGTCAGCATCTCCACCACGGATCAGGTTCGGGATGGTGGGGGAGGAGCCTCCGGCTGGGCAGTCTGGTGAGGAATGCGAGCGGCGGATACGGCGGTGTGAGTCAGTGACAGGCGGGCAGCTGCCGGCCGGCGCTGAGGACGGTGCCGTCGGGACGGACGATCGCCACCCGGGCCCCACCTGTCCTCAGCCATTGGTGTAGCTCGCTGCCGGGTTCCGCAGTGATGAGAACTGCTCCACGCCGTTCGATGTCGGCTCGTTGGGTGGGGGACGGCTCGTGAGATGTGACGATCGCGAATCGGCCGGCGGCCACGTCGTCGAATCGGCGATCGCCGTCGACGGTGGCGTTCGGGCACAGTCGGCCCGCGAGGGTGCGGCGCAGGCGTGGCCGTTTCACCAGGTCGGACCGGTGCAGCGGGGGTGTCTGGCTGTCGGTGGCCAGGTCCGTGAGGCCGGGCACGAGGTGCAGCCGCGGCGCCACCGCCCGGCGGATGAGGTTGCCCACCTCGCCGCCGGCCGTCATCGCGGTGCCGATGAACTTCGCCAGCTTGATCATGGCGCGGGCGTGGTGCCTGCGTTCGATCTCGTAGGTGTCGAGCACGGTCTCGGGCAGGGTCCCGTCGAGCACGCCGGCGAGTTTCCAGGCGAGGTTCATCCCGTCGCGCAGCCCGGCACACATGCCCTGACCGATGAACGGTGGGGTGAGGTGGGCGGCGTCGCCGAGCAGGAACAACCGGCGGTCGCGCCAGCGGTCGGCGACCTGCGCGCGGAAGGTGTACTCCGCCGCACGGATGATCTCCAGCTCCCCGACGGGGATGTTCCCGGTCCACCGCGCGATCAACGGATGCAGCTGGGCCATGTCGCGGAAGTCGTCCGCGGTTTCACCCGGCGTCAGCTGGAACTCCCACCGGTAGCGGGTCTTCCCGATCCGCATGTACGTGCCGGCGCGGGCCGGGTCGGAGAGCTGGTGCACCCCTTCCCACTGGCCGAGGTCGGCCTCGGTGACCACATCGATGACGAGCCAGCGTTGCGTGAACCCGAGGTCGTGCATGGTGGCGCCGATCGAGGCCCTGGTCAGGCTGTTGGCGCCGTCGCAACCGAGGACGTACGCCGCACGGACGACATCGTGCTCGCCCGTGGCCGTGTCGGTAACGTCGATCCGTACGCCGCCGGCGTCCTGGGTCAGCGCGGTGACCTCGGTGTTGCCGCGAAGGGTGACGGTGTCGTACTGCTTGAGATTCTGGCGGAGGATCGCCTCCAGTTCCGGCTGGTCGAACATGCTCCCCTGGGGGTAGCCGTGCCGGCCCTCCGCCGTGTCGCGTTGGAACTCGGCGAGCACCCGCATGTTTCGGTCGAGGAGACGCAGACCCCGGTGGGGCCTGGAGATGGCGGCGAACTCGTCCCGCAGCCCGAGGCGCGCCAGGATGCGGTGGACCTCGTCGTCGAGGGCGACGGCCCGGGGCTGGGGATAGACCGACCCCCACTGCTCGAGGATCAGGCACTCGACGCCGTACTGGGCGAGCAGCGTCGCGGCGGTGAGCCCGGTGGGGCCCGCGCCGACGATCACGACCGGAACCACTGTCATCATGCCGCCAGCTGAAGAACGAGGTAGGTGGCGACCAGGAGCCCGCAGACGAGCGCCGGGGCGTACTTGCGCGGGCCGTCTCCCTTGCGCAGGTGTACGACGACGGCTCCGCCGAGCAGGAGCAGCAGCCCGGCCGCGGCGAGGACGCCGATCAGCGGCTGGAACAGGCCGACGAGCAGTCCAATCGCTCCGGCGACCTCGAGCAGGCCGATGCGGCGATAGGCGGCGACGGAGAAACCAGCCTCCGCGGCCAGCTCCCGCATCGGTTGCAAGGCCAGGATCTTGGCGGTGCCCAGGGCGAGGAAGACCAGCGCGAGCAGCACCGCGAGGATGGCCGCAGCGAGCGTCATGACATAACCACCAATCGCCATTCGATGGCATACCGGCCCAGGATCGCCTTGACGGCCTCCTCCTGGGCAGAGGGATGAATTTTCACAGTGGCCACGATGGAGCTGCCCTCGATCGCAACCGCGACGTCCAGTACCCCGGCGGTCTGGTCGAGCGCGGCACGGAGTTCCTCGCGGGCGGCGTCCGTCCGCAGGGCGAGCTTGTAGAGCTTGCCCACGGCGGTGACGGGCAGTTCGTCGAGGATCGTCACGGTCTTGGGCGCGGCGGTGCGGTCGGGCACCCGGTCGCTCGCCCAGTCGCGCAGGTCGTCCTCCGTCACGATGGCGCCGGGCGCGAGGGTGACGTAGGCGACGGGTACCTCGCCGGCGTGGACGTCGGGGCGCCCGACCGCGCTGGCCGCGGTGACCTGCGGGTGGGACAGCAGCGTGTCCTCGATGATCGCGGGGTCGATGTTGTGCCCGCCGCGGATGATGAGGTCCTTGGCCCGGCCGGCGAGGTAGACGAAGCCGTCCTCGTCGAGGCGCGCGAGGTCGCCGGTGTCCAGCCAGCCGTCGACCACCTTGCCAAGGCCGTCCAGGACGTGGCCGTTCTCGTCCCGGTCGATGACGTAGCCGGGGAAGACCGTCGGGCCGCTGATGGCCAGCACGCCCGTCTCGCCGACGGGTCGGTCTTCCCACGTGCCGTCCGCGGCGACGACCCGCACCTGCTGGTAGGGCAGGCGCTGCCCGACCGAGCCCGGCCGCGACGCGTCGGGGAAGCTGCGCGCGCTCGCACAGGTCGCCTCGGTCAGCCCGTAGCCCTCGACCAGGGTTATCCCGGTGTGGGCCTGGAAGTTGTCCCGGACCGCGGCGGGCAGCGGCGAGGCCCCCACCATCGGAAACCGCAGGCTGCTGATGTCGGCGTCGATCGGGACCTGCGCCAGTACGGCGTACACGGTGGGCACCGCGCTCATGGCGGCGATCCGGTAGTGCTCGACGATCTTCCAGAACGCGCCGAAGAGCGCGGGGTCGCGGTAGCCGAGCGGACCGGCCCACACCACAGCCTGCCCCTTGAACAGCGGCGCGAGCAGGGTGACCACGAGTGCGTTGACGTGGAACAGCGGGAGGCCCGCAAAGACCACGGTCTCCTCATCGAACAGGGAGGCCAGCATCCACGCGTCGGCAACCTCGTTGGCGTGCGTATGCGCGGCCAGCTTCGGCGCGCCGGTCGTGCCGCCGGTGTGGAACATCGCGGCCAGGTCGGAGGGCCGGGGCAGGGCACCGTCGAAGGTGGCCGGATTCATGGGCGCCGCGAGCTCGCCGAGGTAGCCGACGCGTACGCCGTCGATGGCCGGCAGCTGCTGGGGCGCGTCCGCCGCCCCGGTGGGCCGGAGCACGAGGATCGCGTCGAGCAGGCCGCCGCGGGCGAGCGCCTGCGCGGTGTCCCACGTGTCCGGCGCGAGCTCGGGTCCGGCCGTGACCAGCACGCGGGCACCGGAGCGCCGGAGGAGTTCGGCGAGGTGCTGCCGCGACAGTCCGCCGCCCAGGGGCGCCGCGATCCCGGCGAGCTGTGCGGCCAGCGTCGCGGTGATCAGCTCAGCGCAGTTGGGCGACATCAGGGCGACCGCGTCACCCCGCCGCACCCCGAGGTCGTGGAACAGGTTCGCGTACCGGTGGACGTCGGCCAGGAGTTCGGCGAAGGTGCGGCCCAGCGGCTCCCGCCAGCGGGCGGCGTCCGGCAGGACGGTGAGCGCCGTGCGGTCCGGCCAGCGCGTCGCCGCCCGCGACAGCAGCGCGTACGTCGATTCGGGCAGGCCACGAGCCGCGAGCGGCACGGCCTCGATCGCGGCGAGGTCGGCGGGCCTGGCGTAGTCCGGCCACAGCAGGGGTCCGGTCATTGGGCGTACCTCACGACCGTGCGCTGCCGGCCCAGGTCGATCGCGCCGTCGTCGGTGGCGACGGTGGCCTCGACGACGTCGCCGTCCTTCAGGTACTTGGGGTTCTGAACCTGGCCCTTGAAGAACATCTTCCACTTCACCGCGGGCGGCAGCAGCGAGACGAGGAACATGACCGCCTTCGGCGGTGCGCTCAGGGCCGTCCCGACGGGCGTGCCCGTCAGCAGCAGGTCGCCGGGGTCGACCCGCTGGAAGCGGGTCAGCGCCTGCAGCGCCTGGGCCGGGCGGTAGATCATGTCGGCGACGGTCATGTCCTGCCGGAGCTCGCCGTTGACCCACAGCTTCAGCCGGAGGTCGATGAACCGCTTGAGTTCTTCGGCGTCGAGCAGCACCAGCGCGGGGCCGACCGGGGTGAAGGTCGGGTAGGACTTGCCCTCGTAGAACTGGGTCTTGGGCAGCTGCACGTCGCGTGCCGAGATGTCGTTGGTGACCACCAGGCCCGCGACGTAGTCGGCGAGGTTGTCGTCGGTGACGGTCGTGCCGACCGGCATCTCGCGGCCGAAGACCAGGCCGATCTCCACCTCGTAGTCGAGCAGACGCACGTGGGCGGGGCGGACCACGTCGGCGAACGGCCCACTGATCGAGCCCGAGGTCTTGCGGAAGAAGGTCAAGGGGACGGTAGCGGGATCTCCGCCGCTGTCCTTGACGTGCGAGGCGAAGTTCGTCATCTGGGCGACGACGCGGCAGGGCGCCGTCACCGGGGAGACCAGCGCAAGGTCGTCCACCGGAACGGTGTCGCTGCTCGTCGCGGCCGCGAGGATCGCCGGCCGGTCGGCCAGCAGCTCGCTGGTGGTGGTGGCGCTGGTGTGCACCTTGGCGGCACCGGTGGGGGTGAGCACCCACCAGGCGTCGGCGGTGCGCAGGACGGAGGTGCTCATGAGGTGAACGCTTTCATCAGGCCGCGGAGGCGGTGGAGGTCGAATTCGTTGTCCTCGCGCAGCGCGCCGATGACTGCGCGCAGCTCGCGAAGCGATTCCCGGCCGGGTCTCATGCCGAGAAAATCCTTGGTGGCGGGCGGACCCCACTGGGCGAGCCCGGAGGCGCTCATCGGTGCCCAGCCCGGCTCGAGCGTGCAGTCGAACAGGTCGCCATCGGTGAAGTGCTCGACCAGGAAGTCGTCCGGGTCGCGCCAGTAGTCGAAGATCTGGCTGCCCTGGATGTGCCGGCCGATCCCCCAGGACCGCTGGTAGCCCTGCCCGAGCAGGTACTCCCCGCCGGCGGCCAGCGAGTCGAGGTCGGGGACCTGGTACGCCGAGTGCACGTACCGGTTGGCCGGGCCGAGCGTCATCGCGAGCGTGTGATGGTCGCTGGGCGTGCTGCCACGGTCGCAGCGGATGAAGCTCATGGTCGGGCCGCGCTCGCGCTGTCCCTGGTGGTAAAGGAAGTCGCTGACGATCAGGCCCAGGTGCTCGAGATACCAGTTGAGCGTTTCCAGGTATCGGGTCGTCTGCAGCACGACGTGACCGAGGCGCTGCACCTTGGCCGGCTCCCGCGGCGGCCGCTGGGTGGCGTTCACCCGCGCCACGTCGGGCCCGACGTTGAAGGTCAGTGGCGCCTGCGTGGGCAGCGCGGGGAGTTCGTGCGTGTCCGCGACCACGCGGACCCGCACCCCGCTGGGGTCGACCAGGTCCATCGTCACCCCGCCCAGGCTCTCCGGCAGGCTGGCCATGGTCCGCCCGGTCGCATCCGCCAGCCGCAGCACGTCGTTCGGCTCGGCCGCCCTGAACGCGGGGCCGACGAACCGGGACCGGGGGCCCCGGCGGATGAGCACGCAGGGGGTACCGGGGTCGGTGCCCCGCAGGTGCAGCTCGTCCTGCGTACGCAGCGACGTCGTGAACCCGAAGGCCCGGGCGAAGACCTCGGCCCCCTCCAGATCGGGCTTCTGGAACTCCAGCCAGGCCAGGTCGTGCACCTTGACGATCGGATTGCGCGCGCGCCCGGGGTGCTCGCCCGGCAACGCACCCTGCTCGCTGTGCAGGCCGGTGTGTGGGTCGTGCCGGTCGATCATGTCACGCTCCTTTCCAGGTGATGACGAAATCGTCACTTACGAGAGTAGCGTCAGTCAAGACCGGCTGACGATTCCGTCATCTCTGAAGCCCGTCAGGGTTAAAGTGGGCGCAGACCGACCTGGGAGAGGTGAACAAGTAGGCATGGCGCAACAGGCCAGGCACGCCCCGAACCGCCTGGAACGGCGGAAGGCGCACACCCGATCGGCGCTCGTTCGCGCGGCCCAGACCTTCATCGCGGCTGGCAAGCAGAACGTCCCGATCCTCGAGCTCACCCAGGCCGCGGACGTGGGGATGGGGTCGTTCTACAACCACTTCGACAGCAGAGAGCAGCTCTACCAGGCCGCGGTGGAGGACGCCCTTGAGCGTTACGGCACCCTGCTCGACGAGCTGACCGTGGGCCTGGACGACCCGGCCCACGTCTTCGCGCAGAGCTTCCGGCTGACCGGACGCCTCCACCGCCGGAGTCCCGAGCTGAGCAAGGTGCTGCTCAGCAACGGCCTGGCCCTGGCTGGTTCCGACAAGGGGCTCGCGCCGCGAGCCCGGCGCGACATCGAAGACGGCGTCCGTGCCGGGCGGTTCGGCGTACGCGACCCCGAGTTGGCGATGGTGATTGTTGCCGGCGCCGCGCTGGTTCTCGGGCAACTGCTGCACGACCACCCCGAGCGCGACGACGCCGCAGCCACCGACCGGGTCACCGAGGACCTGCTGCGCACGCTCGGTCTACCGCCCGACGAGGCCCACGAGATCTGCCAACGCCCGCTGCCCGACCTCGACGGCCTTCGCCCGTAGACCGATGTCCATCCGCCCGAGCGGGCCGCCGGCCGATCCTAGGCAGTGACCGCCTCGCGCACCATCCGGTTGGCCGTCTCCGGCTCGTACCCGGTCGCGCGGAGCAGGTCACTCGCCATGGTGCGCAGCTGGATCACGATGGCATCCGAGAAGGGTTTGGTGCCCTTGTGGGCCGCTTGGCCGGCCAGGCGCGCCGCGTCCATCACCGCGTTGCGGGTCTGGTCGAACGGCCCGCCCGCCCGCCCCTCCTGCCTCAGCAAATGGATCGCCTCGGCGAACCTGTCCACGGCGCCGGGGAGTTCCTCCGGCACCGGCTCGTCGTGCTGCAGTGTGGTGGCGGCCCAGCGAGCAAGCGCCCGGCAGTGGACACTCACCCGATCGATATGCTGGATGCCGCGCCGGTAGTGCTCGACATCGATTCGACGTCGCCAGCGCGCCGGCGCAATGGTCGTTACCTCCTCGGCGCCATCCAGGGCCTCGTGCATCCGGGCGAGGTCGGGTTCCATTCCGCTCAGCTGGTCCAGCGCCCGCATCGCGCGGTCCGGGTCATGCCGGGCGAGTGCTTGTGCAACCTCTCGAAGCTGCGTGTGGAGGGTCGAGGCGACCGGTGCGGTGGCGCGGTCGAGAATGCGCATCGGGTTGATCGGTAGCAGCAACGCCACTACCGCCAGCCCGATGACGCCGCCCACTCCCGCGTCGACGAGCCGCGCCCATTCGAGGCCCTGCTGCACATGGGAGAACGTGGCGATCAGCACAGCGGTACTGCCGACCTGAGCGACCAGCGCACCGCTGCGCCCGGTCATCAACAGGGCGACGGCGATGGCCAGCATCACCACCAGGCCGATCTGCCAGGGCCCGAACCCGAGGAATTGGATGAGAAGATCACTGACGAGCAGGCCCAGCCCGACGCCGAGCATCAGCTCGGCGGTACGTAAGGCGCGCTGCCCGAGGGCGCCGATGATCGTGCCGACGGCCGCGCTGGGCGCGAAGATCGGTGCGGGGCGACCCAGGATGTCGTGCGCCAGCCCCCAGGACAACGTCGCGGCAAGCCCACATTGAGCTGCGACGAACAGGATGATCGGGAACAGGCGCAGCCTCAGCCGGCCTGCCTCACCACCGCGACGCCGGGCCTTCGCCGTCACGTCCTTGGCATGCTCGGCAGCGACGTCTCCCCGGTCCGCAGCCATGGCGGGGGTTACCCCGCCCGGCCCTTACAAACCCGGCGATCCGTTCTCCTCCCTGTCGAGCTTCCTGTCGAGGCGATTCGGTTGCCCCCGCTCCCATGGCTACCCGCTCGGCGAAGCCGCGCAGCTTATGGGCGGTGCGACCCCGCTCAGACCACCCACGATGCCGGCCGCGAGCCGTTGCGGCAGCAGGACACCTGACCGCCGGATCGTCTGCCCGCTGGCGATCGTTCAACCGGGCGGGGACGGCTGCTCGGATGGGAATCTTCGGGTACGGACCGCGTCGGCTACGGCGACGCCGGCCAGGATGAGGGCGGCGGTGGTGGCTACCGCCAGCAGCGGCACCGGCCGCATTGCTGGGGTGAGGGCGACCAGGGCGAGTGCGCCGATCACGCGGGGGCGGGAAACGCGGCCGGACACCGCGTACTCGAAGATGGCTCGTCCGGCGAGGAACAGGGCGGGTCCGCCGAGGATGACGGCGGTCCAGGCCGGGTCCGGGTGTCCGAGCGGGTGGGTGATGACGAGTTCGTCGCCGACGGCGATGGTGACGATGCCGGCGATCATGATCACGTGGGCGTAGACCGTCAGGACACCAACGCGGAGTCGGTTGGGGGCCGCTGTGATGGCGCCGGCTATCAGTGCTCCGGCGCGGTGGATGTAGATGCGCCACAGCAATGCCGTGGTGGCGAACGCGAGGAGGGTCGCGGCGCTGCGGGCAGCGCCGAACGCGCCGTTTGCGAATGCCAGTCCGGTCACCAGGATCGGCTCGCCGAGGGCGATGATGAAGAACTGCCGGAACCGCTCGGCCACGTGTTCTTGGAGACCACGACCTCGAATCGGCGCTCGCCGCTACGGCCCAGCCGCGGCGTGGGGAAGCCGAGTGCGATCCCCACGAACTCCACGGCCGCCGCCGTCATCCACAGCGCTCCCCGCACCCAGCCGGGCAGGAAAGCCCCCGCGATCCAGAGCACCGCGCTCATGCCGACCCAGAACAGTAGCCGCACCGCGTTGCGCTGCCCCTCGTGGCCCCGCAACAGAAGGATCGCGACAGCGAAGATACCAAGCCGGACGACGACGTACACACCTGCGAAGACCAGGCCCCGCCGGCCGAACGCCTCGGGCGTCGCAGCCGCCAGCACGAGCGTGCCGAACATGATCCACATGACCACCAGCTGGATCAGCGGATGTTGCGGGTCGAACGTGTCCGTAAACCTCGTCGCAGCGATCCAGACAAACAACACGGCGAACAGCAACACCAGTGTCTGGAACGCGCCAGTCCAGCTCGGATGCTTCAGCAGCTCCTGCGAGAGCCGGAAGAACGCCAGGACGAACACCAGGTCCAAGAACAGTTCCAGGAATCCCGCCCGCCCCTGCCCGGGCCTTCGCAGCAGCTTGCTCGCCCTGCCCGTCGTCATCGGCCGCCCGTTTCTGCCTTTCTGCCCGTCTTAATGCCAGCGGCCACTGCCCGCCCTCGATGGTCGTGACCGACGTCCACCCAGCCAGGAGGGCCTTCGACCGACCTAGGCGTTGACCGCCTCCCGTACCATACGGTTGGCCGTGTCCGTCTCGTACCCGGTCGCCCGGAGTAGGTCACTCGACGCCGTGCGGAGCTGGATCACCATGGCACTTCCGTACGCTCTCAGGCCTTTTCGGCACGCCTTGCCGACCAGCCGAGCTACGTCCAGTACCGCCTCGCGGGTCTGCTCGAACGGCCCAGCCTGTCGTGCCTCCCGCTGCAGCACTCGGACCGTCTCGGCGAGCCTCTCCACGGCGGCAATGAGTTCCTCCGGCACCGGCTCGTCGTACTGCAGCGAGGTCGCCGCCCAGCGGGACATAGACCGGCACGCGAGCGCCACTCGATCCATGTACTGGATCCCGCGCCGGTAGCGTTCGACATCGCGGCGCCGCCGCCACCGGACCGGCGAGATCATCGTCACCTCCTCGGCGCCACCCAGCGCCTCGTGCAGCCGGTTGAGGTCGCCGTCCATACCGCGAAGCTGGTCGAGTGCCCGCACAGCGCGGTCCGGGTCCCGCTGTCTCAGCGCCTGTGCGACCTCCCGAAGCTGAGATGCGAGAGTCTCGGTCAGCGGTGCGGCCGCGCGCTGGAGAGTGCGCATCGGGTCGATCGGCACCAGTAACGCGACCACCACCAGCCCGACGACAGCGCCCGACCCGGCTTCGATGAGCCGCTCCCATTCGAGATTGTGCTGGACCGGTGACAGCGTGGAGAGCAGCACGGCGGTGCTGCCGGCCTGGGCGACCAGCGCGCCGCTGTGCCCGGTCATCAGCAGGGCGACGGCGATGGCCAGCGCCACCACCACGCCGATCTGCCAGGCCCCGAACCCGAGGTAACGCAGTAAAAGGTCGCTGATGAGCAGGCCCAGCCCGACGCCGAGCATCAGTTCGGCGGTACGTCGGGCGCGCTGTCCGAGTGCGGCGACGATCGTGCCGACGGCCGCGCTGGGCGCGAAGACCGGCGCGGGACGCCCCGCCACCTCGTGCGCGAGCCCCCAGGCCAGGGTGGCGGCGAGCCCGCACTGGGCCGCGATGACCAGGACGACCTCAACCTGACGCAGCCGCAGTCGGCCGGCCTTACCACCACGGCGTGCAGCCTGCGCCACCAGGTCTCTGGCCTGCTCGACCACCTCCTCAGGGCGGGGCAGGAGGCTCCGGTCAGCGGCCATGGCGGGGGTTACCCCGCCCGGCTCTCACAAACCTACGACCCGTTCTCCCTGTCGAGGCGATTCGGTTGCGTCATCGTCTACCACCTGTTGTCAGACCCTGCCGTCTGGTTCCGTGACCTCGGCGCCGACTATTTCGACACGCGTATCGACAAACAGCGCAGGGCCGAAACCTCGCCACCCAACTCCAGGCCGTCACCGGTCAAAAGATCACCATCCGCGACGGCAAAGCTGTCATCGCCAAACCCGAAGCCGCCTGACCCATCCGCTCACAAACCCGGCTCCGCTACGCTCCGCCGCGTGCTGCCGCCTGCCTACTCAACTATTGGATTTTCGGGTCTGACAGTGCGGGTTCCGATTCGTCTAACGGGGTGGTGACGGCTGCTCGGATGGGAGTCTTCGGGTACGGGCCGCGTCAGCTACGGCGACGCCGCCCAGGATGAGGGCGGCGGTGGTGGCTACCGCCAGCAGCGGCACCGGCCGCATTGCTGGGGTGAGGGCGACCAGGGCGAGTGCGCCGATCACGCGGGTTGGGGACACGCGGCCGAACACCGCGTACTCGAAGGTGGCTCGTCCGGCGAGGAACAGGGCGGGTCCGGCGAGGATGACGGCGGTCCAGGCCGGGTCCGGGTGTCCGAGCGGGTGGGTGATGAGGAGTTCGTCGCCGACGGCGATGGTGACGATCCCGGCGACCATGACCAGGTGGGAGTAGATCGTCAGGATAGCAACGCGGCGTGGGTTGTTGGCCGCTGCGATGGCGTCGGCCAGCAATGCTCCGGCCCGGTGGATGTAGATGCGCCACAGCAGTGCCGTGGTGGTGAACGCCAGTAGGGTCGCGGCGCTGCGGTCCGCCCCGAACGCGCCGTTTGCGAATGTCAGTCCGGTCACCAGGATCGGCTCGCCGAGCGCGACGATGAAGAACTGCTGGTACCGCTCGGCCGCGTGTTCTTCGGAGACCACGACCTCGAGTCGGCGCTCGCCGCTGCGGCCCAGCCTCGGCGTGGGGAAGCCGAGTGCGATCCCCGCGTACTCCACGCCCGCCGCCGTCAGCCACAGCGCTCCACGTACCCAACCGGTTAGGAGCGCACCGGCGATCCATGGCACCGTAGCCATGCCGAGCCAGAACAGTAGCCGCACCGCGCTGGGCTGTGCCTCGTGGCCACGCAAAAAGAAGATGGCGACAGCGAGGCCACCAACGCGGACGGTGAGGTACGCACCTGCGAATACCAGGCCCTTGCGGTCGAACGCCTCAGGCGTCGCAGCCGCCATCACGAGGGTGCCGAACATGATGGGCATGGTGAACAGCTGTACCAGCGGATGCTGCGGGTCGAACGCGTCCAGAAACCTCGCCGTAGAGACCCAGACCGCGAACACAGGGAGCAGCAACACCAGTGTCTGGAACGCGCCAGTCCAGCTCAGATGCTCCAGCAGCTCCTCGGAGAGCCGGAAGAACGCGAGGACGAACACCAGGTCGAAGAACAGTTCGAGGAATGCCGGCCGCGCCTGGTCGGGTCTCCGCAGCAGTACCCCTAACCTACCCGTCGTCATCTGTCGCCCCTTTTGCCGTCTCTGCCCGTCTTAACCGTAGTCATACCAAGCGGTTTGGGCCTCGAACGTTGCCGACATAGACGTCGCGCACAACAACCACTGCGCGCGGCGGCCCTCCCTGCCCACCCAGCCGGCGGGACGCGGCCGCTACAGCAGCCGGTCGCGGAGCAGGTACCGAGCCGACCCGGCAAGGGCGGTGCCTCCGGCGCGTCCAGCCCTAGACCCGGATCCGGCCTCCGGCGCTCCCGGATGGCCAGCCGCCTTGGCGCCGCCCCGTTGCATACCGGAGGCCACCAGACCGGCGCCCCGCTCGGTCCGGGTCAGACGTCCAGCGGGGCCCTCCACCCGGACCGGGCGCGCGCTTGAGGTGGCGGCACGCCGCCGGCCACCCCGGTCAATCGCCGCCCGGTGGCCGGTCCTGGTCACCGGGTGCCGGCTGCCGGCCGTCCCGTGGTCTCCCGGGTCGTCGCCCGCCGGCTGGTCCGGGCCGCCCGGACCGAGGCCGCTCAGACGGTGCAGGTCCCCCCGTGCGGTCTCCGGGGCCGGCCTCTGCCGGCACGGAGCCGGCTTGCCGGTTGGCGGGGACGAACTCACGAAACAGAACTCGCGCGATGCCGGCGGCGGGGATGGCCAGCAGGGCTCCCAGGAGGCCACCCAGCTCGGCGGCGAGCAGCACGCTGACCAGCACGGTCAGTGGGTTCAGTCGGACCGCGTGGGACATGATGACCGGTTGCAGCAGGTGGTTCTCGACCTGCTGGTAGACCACGAAGAAGACCAGCACGACCACTCCGGCGGTGGGCGAGTGCAGGAAGCCCGCGCCGCCCGCGACGATGGCGCCGAGGGTCGCCCCCACCAGCGGGATCAGGTCGGCGATGGCGACCAACAGCGCGATCACGGCGGCGAACGGCACGCCGGTGAGCGCGAGCACCACGAAGGTCGCCAGACCACAGATCAGGCTGATCAGGAGGTTGCCGCTCAGGTAGCCGGTGATGGTGCGCGCCGACTCCCGGCCGATGCGGCGCAGCCGCTCCGCCCGGGCGCCGCCGGCCAGGGCCAGCGTCCCGGCGGTGATCCGTGGGGCCTGCACCACCATCAGGTACGCCAGCACCACCACCGTCAGCACTCCGGCGACGCCCTGGACCGTCCCGCGGACCAGCCCGACCGTCGACCGGCCGAGCTGGCCGCCGAAGCGCTGGAACTGGTCGACGTGGGCCTCGGCGTAGCGCCGCAGGTGGAACCGCTCCAGCAGTTCGCCGATCGGCCCGCGCCCGGCCCGGGTCTCGCGCACCAGGTCCGGCGCCCGGTCGGCGAAGCGGGCCAGCTCGTCCAGCAGGGGCACCACGATGAGCACGCCGAGCGCGGCGAGAGCCACGAAGCTGGCCAGGAACACGACCAGCGTGGCCGGCGCCCGCCGCCGGGCGAACCGTTGCTGCACCCGGTCCACCAGCGGATTCAGGGCCACCGCGAAGAACGCGGCGACCACCACCCAGATCAGCACCCGCCGGGTCTCCCACACCAACGCCAGCCCGGCCAGGGTGGCGAGGACCAGACCGATGACGATCAGCGCCCGGCGGGCCGTGGACCGATCGTCGGCGTCGCTCACCGGGCGCGGCTACCCGCTGCGAAAAAAGAGAAACCCAGCGGAGTAGTCTCGATCTCTGGGGGCGCCGTCAGGCGAACGGGCTCGACGCGAGGGCATCGAGCGCTGCCCGCCGGCCGACTTCGATCATCTCGGTCGCGCGGTGGAACTCGTACGTCCGGACGGCTTCCGTCGGTATCTCGATCAGCAGGTCCGGCGGGTAGCTGGCCAACTGGTAGCGGGTGAGAAGATCCCGTACGGCCTCCAATGACAGGCTCATGACGTCGGGTACGCGCAGGTCGGCGGGGAGTTGGCCGAGTCCGCCATCGTCGGTGGTGATGGTTTCCGCGGCGGCGTCCGCCGCCGGACTGCCGTCACCGGATACGCCGCCGCCGGAGATCACCCGGTCGACGAACCCGGCGGGGCCCCGCGGGTGGTCTCGCCCCCCTCGTCCCGGCCGCGGGTCGGCCGATTCCCGGACAGCTGCCGCGGGGTGGGAGTCGGTGCCGGCAGCCTTGAGGGATACAGCGACGACCGCGTCGGCCGGCATGATGATGGTCGGCGCCATCGGCAGCGGCTCCATCAGGCCGCCATCGGCGAGGAGCCGGCCGTTGATCATGACCGGACTGATCGCGGGTGGCAAAGCGATGGAGGCCCGCACCGCGACGTCCACCGGGCCGCGCTGGAACCACACAGCTCGGCGGGCCAACAGGTCGGTCGCCACCGCCGTGAAGGGCACGGACAACTGTTCGATGCGTACGCCGTCGAACAGTTCCCTGACCCGAGCCATGAGCTTCTCGGCCCGGATCGCGCCGGGCGCACCCGCCCTCGGATCCAGCAGGCGCAGCACGTCGCGTTGGCCGATGGTGCGCACCCAGTCGGCGTAGGCGTCGAGCTTGCCCGCTGCGTACAGCCCCCCGACGAGGGCGCCCATGGAAGAACCAGCGATCGCAACAATGTCGAACCCACGCTCCTCAAGGACCTGGATCGCCCCGATGTGCGCATAGCCGCGCGCCCCGCCTGCGCCGAGTGCCACCGCGATCCGCACGTCACCACCGTCCAGTGCTCCGACCCAAATTGGGCACGAGGCTTCGATGTCGAGGAGGTCGAGCCGCAGTCCGCTTGGCATGTCGGGCAGGCTCAAAGACACACCCGTCGGTGCTGACACTCAATCACGAAACGTAGGACCGGATATCCGGTCTCTGGACTTCGCTCTCTGTGCGGGCAGCCCTACTGGCCAGCTCCGGCCAGTCGGCCCTCCCCAGAGGCGCGGTCAGCCGGAGCCAGCCGCAATGGTGCGCGGCGACACGGACGGTCGATGCGGCGGCGGAACCGGGCGTCACATCATCCGGCACGGGTGATGCCAGCTCACCTCGGCGCTTGTGAAGGTCGGCTGGAGAGAGGCAGTTGTGACCGGCAATGACGGGATCCAGGAGGAACCATGGACTTCTCCGACCGACTCGACGCACTGCAACAGCGTGCCGCGGCGGCCAAGGCCGAGGTGCAGGCAGCCGCCGCCGAGTCTCGTGAGCAGCTCCGGCAGCGAATCGATCAAACCCAGAGCGAGCTCAACCGGTCCGCCGCTGGGGCACAGCAGGGTGCGAAGAAGGCCGCCACCGAGAGGCGGAGCGAGTGGGCGCAGATGAAGGCCGACGCCTCCGCAAAAACGGAGGACATCAAGGCCAAGATCGACAGGCGGACTCGGCAGTTGGACGCGAAGGCCGCCGCCAGCGACGCGGACTGGGCCGAAAGCGGCGCGGCCGACGCCCTCGACTTCGCCGAGTGGACGGCCTACAACGCTCAACTGGCCGTGCTGGACGCCATCGACGCCCGCGCCTACGCCGACGAACTCGCCAGCACCGCACGCACCTGAGCTTGCTCGAACCCTCGGGGCTGGGCCCACGGTGCGTGCAGACCCGCGTCCCGCTGGACCCAGCCCTCGACATCCGTGGGTTCAGTTCACGCCTCGTCGCGAAGCTTGCGCTTCAAGATCTTGCCGGTGGAGGTCATGGGCAGTTCGTCTCGGAACTCGACGAGGCGGGGGTACTTGTAGCTAGCCATTCGCTCCCTGCACCAGTCCACCAGTTCGTCCTCGGTCAGCTGGGATCCCGGGTTACGGATCACGAAGGCTTTCACCTCCTCGCCGTGCGACTCGTGCGGCACGCCGACCACGGCCACCAGGCTCACGTCGGGGTGCGTCATGATGGTCTCCTCGATCTCCCGGGGGTACACGTTGAAGCCACCGCGGACGATCATGTCCTTGGCCCGGTCGACGATGAAGTAGTAACCGTCCTCGTCGCGGCGGGCGACGTCACCCGTGCGGAACCACCCGTCCCGGATCACCTCCGCGGTGGCGTCGGGGCGGCCGTGGTAGCCCTTCATGACGTTGTGCCCCCGGATCGCGATCTCGCCCGACTCGCCCTCCGGGACCTCGTTCCAGTCGGCGTCGACGAGCGTCATCTGCACGCCCCAGATCGGCTGCCCGATCGAACCGGGCTTGGCCTCCCGGCCGGGGTGGTTGAACGATGCGACGGGGCTGGTCTCGGAGAGGCCGTAGCCCTCCCGGATCCGGACGCCGTAGACCTTCTCCACCTGCTCGAGGATCTCCACCGGAAGAGCGGCACCGCCGGAGATCGCCATGCGCAGGTTGGCCGCGATCGCCGGAGCGTTGCCGTTCTCCCGGCCGACGGAGAGCAGGCCCCAGTACATCGTCGGCACTCCGGCGAAGAAGGTGACCCGCTCTCGCGCCATCAGCGCCAGTGCCGTGCCGGCGTCGAACCGGGGCAGGACCACCAACGTGGCGCCACCGCCGAGGCCCGCGTTCATCTGCACTGTCTGTCCGAACGAGTGGAAGAGCGGCAGCGTCACCAGATGGACGTCATGATCGACGGAGCCGAAGAGGCGCCAGCACGTGAGGGCGTTCATGACCATGTTGGCGTGGGTCAGTTCGGCGCCCTTGGGCTGTCCCGTCGTCCCGCTGGTGTAGAGGATCACCGCGGTGTCCGTGGCCGCCGTGGCCACCGTCGCGAAGCGTGGGGCCTTGCCGGCGAGTGCGGACCCCAGCGTGGTGGCGCCCTCGATCGGGGTCGGCGCCTGGGGGTCTGCGGTGATGAGGAAATAGTGGTCGCACCCGACGGCCCCGCCGAAGCCCTGCCAGCCCTCGGTCCCCATGGGCAGCTCTTGGGTGCCCTCGAAGCAGAGGTACGCCTTGGCACCCGAGTCCTGCAGGTGGTAGGCGATCTCGCCGGCCTTGAGGAGCACGTTCAGCGGCACGACGACGGCGCCCGCCTTGAGAATGCCGTAGTAGACGATCGGGAAGTACGGCAGGTTCGGGCACGACAGCGCGACGCGGTCGCCGGGGCGGATGCCGCTTTCGACGAGAAGGTTCGCGACCTGGTTCGCCGCGCCGTTGAGTTCGGCGTACGACAAGCGAGTGCTACCGAGGACGACCGCCGACCTGCTCGGCAGCCGTTCGGCGCTGCCTTCGAGCATGAGCGCGAGGTTGAGCATGGCAGCTCTCCTTGATGGCGTGGGCGACGTGGTGGTGGGCGTCGATGCAATGGGGTCGGGTCAGGTCAGGGCGCCGTTGTCGCGGCGGGCGGGGGCGTCTGTTCGGCGACGGGGCTCTGTGGCGGGTGGACGAACGGTGGGCGGGGCAGGTCGGCGTCACCGGTGGCGGCGGCGTAGACGACGACGTCGGGGCGCAGTGCGAGCACGGTGGCGTGGTGCTGGCGCATCCAGGGGATGAGCACGTCCTCGTCGTCCACGATCGTGCCGGGCGCGGGGGCCGAGCCCGCCGGCGTGACCTGCAGGCAGCTGATGCCGCCGGCCGCCCAGGCCGGCCAGGGTCGCGCCTGGCCGGTGTGCAACAGCGTCCACCGACCGGCGAGCACGTCGTCGAGACGGGCCCGGTCGCCGCCGTCCGTCTGGACCCAGGGCTGTGGGAGCTGCTTGCCGACCGCCCGATTGCCACCGGTGTGGTCCAGCAGGCCCTTCCGGTAGCTGTTGTCCGGGAACCACCTGGCCTCCTGCATGTAGGCGCGGATGGCCGGGACCCGCATGACGAGCCGGAACGCGATGTTGCGCAGGGCCGTCAGCCCGGGACGTCGCTCGGTGATGATGCGTCCGAAGCGGACCGCCTGTGCGGTCATCTCCCGCACGTGTGGTTTGCGCTCGACCTCGTAGCTGTCCAGAACGTCATCGGGCAGCTCACCCCGCAGCACCCCGGCCAGCTTCCAGCACAGGTTGCCCGCGTCGCGTACGCCGGAGGACATGCCCTCGCCGATCCACGGCGGCATCGCGTGTGCCGCGTCGCCGGCGAGGAAGATCCGGCCGACGCGCCACCGGGCGGCGAAGCGGACGTGGTGGCTGTAGATGACCGCGCGGAGGATCTCCACCTCGTCGGGCGTCCGGCCGTAGCGGCGCAGCAGCCGCCAGATGTAGTCGTGGCTGACCAGATCCTGTTCGTCCTCGTCGGGCAGGACGGGGAACTCCCAGCGGTGGTGGCCCAGCGGGGTCGGGCAGTCCACGGCGGGCCGGGCGGGGTCGCAGTGGAAGCGCAGGCGGTCGACGGTGTCCCAGCCCCGCTTGACCTTGGTGTCGATGACGACCCACCGGTCGTGGTAGGTGCGGCCGTCGAAGCCGACGCCCAGCCCGGTCCGGATCGGGCTGGAGCCGCCGTCGGCGGCGATGAGGTAGGCCCCGCGCAGGGTACGTAGCCTATCGTCGGTCAGGTCCCGCGCGGTGACGGTGACACTGTCGCTGTCCTGCTCGACGAGCTCACAGTCGTGGCCGAGGAGGACCTCGACGTTCGGGTAGCGGCTCACGCCGTCGCGGAGGACCTCCTCCATGGCCGGCTGGTAGATGAACAGCTGCGGCGGGTGCCCGTTGCCCCGAGGAGCCGGCGCGAGGCTCAGGAACGACCGGCCGCGCGCGTCGACAAAGTCGATCGGCCGGCCGGCGAGCATGTCCTCCTTCAGCCGCTCCGCGAGGCCGATCGCCTGCCAGATCCGGATCGTCTCCTCGTCGGTGGAGATCGCCCGCGCGCGGGGATAGATCGAGGCGTCGCGCTCGACCACGGCGACGCGTACGCCCATGCCGCCGAGCAGATTCGCGGTGGTGACGCCGACCGGGCCGTATCCGACGATGATCACGTCGTATTCGGGCAGTTCGGTGTTCATGCGGTGGCTCCGCTCAGTGCCGGGACGGTGATCTCCGCACGGCGCAGCGAGGCCGCGCCGCGGCGGAACTGGTTGAGCTTGTCGATGACGCTCTGGCCCTCGGGGGTGTGCCCCCAAATGCTGATCCCTTGGTGGGTGGTGGGTTCCCAGGTGCCCTCGTCCACGACGATCGGATTCCAGCCGACCTCCCACTCGAAGCCGGACGGCGTCCGGACGTAGTAGGAGAGCTCCTTGTCGTTGGTGTGCTGCCCGATGCCCAGGGCCATGGTGAAGCCGAGTTGCTTGAGGCGCTGGTAGGAGATGGTCATGTCGTCCAACGTGGCGACCTGGGTGTTGAGGTGCTGGATAGCGGTGCGGATCGGATCGATGCGCAGGCCCTCGGTGTTGGCCACGGCGACCGAGTGGTGGCGGCCGTTGACCCGCAGGAACCGGATCCGGAAGCGCACCCTGCTGATCGTCTCGACGATGAAGTCGCTGAGCCGGGCGTCGAGCAGGTTGTCGTAGTAACGGTGGATGGCGTCCGGCTGCCGTGAGCTGATGGCGATGTGACCCATGCCGGCGTCGCCGGTGACGAAACCGCTGGCCTGCATGTGCAGCGGGGCGGTGGTGGTGACCGGAGTGGTGTACAGCTCCTGGACCAGGCCCTTCGGCCCGGGGAAGCGCACCAGCCGACGCACGCCGCGCAGCGCCGCCTCCTCGTCGTGGCCCTGCTCGACGGTGACGCCGCGGGCGGTGATGCGGCCGACGATGTCGTCGAACGCCTCGTGGTCGTCGACGTGCCAGCCGACTGTGGTCACGTCCTCGGCGGGGCCCCGCTGCAGCAGCAGGCGGCACTCGTGGTCGTCCAGCCGGAAGCGCATCCGGTCGCGGTCTAGTTCGTCGACGTGCAGGCCGACGCCGTCGGCGCCGAAGCGGCGCCAGTCACCGAACCGGGTGGTCTCGATGCACAGGTAGCCCAGGTGCACCTTGCCGAAGACGTTCACGTGGACTCCTCGGAGAGGAAGGCAGCGGTGAGGGAGTTGAACAGGTCAGGGCGTTCCCACTGCACCCAGTGGCCGGTCCTGGCGACCAGGTACTGGTCGCAGCGGGGCATCCGCTCGGCGAGGAGCAGCCCGCCGGACGGCCGGTTGACCTTGTCGTCGGCGCCCCACAGCACGAGCGTGGGCGTGGCGGCCCCGGACAGCCGCTTGTCCCGCAGCAGATCCATCCGCAGCAGGGTGCGCAGCCCGGCGGGGCGCCGCAGCGGCGGGTTGGCGACCACCTCCGGGTCGATGCTCGCCTGGTACCGCTCCTCGATCATCTCGGCGGGGACGGCCGTGCCGTCGTAGACCAGGTCGGCGCGGATGAACCGTTCGAGCTTGGCCCGGGTCGGGCCTTCGCCGCCGTAGTAGGCGAGCAGCCGCTTCAAGCCGGGAGTCGGCGGACGTCGGGTCGTGCCGATCCCGCCCGGGCCCATGAGGACCAGGCGTCCGACCCGGTCGGGCCGGTCCAGCGTGAGCCGCAGCGCGGCGGCGCCACCGTAGGAGTTGCCGACCAGGTGGGCCCGGTCGATGCCGAGCGCGTCGAGCAGCCCACGAACGGCGCCGGCGAGGTCACCGAACGGGTCGGACTGGTCGATGTGCTTGCTGGACCGGCCGTAGCCAGGCAGATCCGGCACGATCACCCGGAACCGCTGTGCGAGGGCGTCGACGTTGCGGGCGTAGTTCGACATCCCGGAGGCCCCCGGCCCGCCGCCGTGCAGCAGCACCACCGCCTCACCGGCGCCCCGCTCGGTGACGGCGATGTCCCGCGCACCGACTCGCACCACCCGCTGATCCGCGGTGACTTCCTCGACGCTCACTTGACCTCCCGCAACCCCGCGCTGTTAATGTAATGACCGTTACAGTTGTAGTGGCCGCTACGGTAAGCTTCACTGCTGACATCGTCAAGACATCGGCCGGAAACACGGGAAGGGTGCGATGACGGAATCTCGCGGTGAACGCAAGCGCCGGGCCAACGGCGAGGAGTCCCGACGGCGGATCCTCGATGCCGCCGCCGAGATCGCCGGCGAGCGCGGCTACGAGGGCACCAGCATCGCGCTGGTCAGCGAGAAGTGCGGCCTGCCCGCCAGCTCGATCTACTGGCACTTCAAGAACAAGGACGACCTCCTCGCCGCCGTCATCGAGCGCAGCTTCGACATCTGGGTCGACGTGCTCGCCCTCCCCGGCGACGACAGCGAGCCGATGCCGGAACGCCTCGCGGCGATGGCGGTGAAGGTCGCCAAGACCCTGCTGGACTCGCCCGACTTCCTTCGCCTCGGGCTCATGCTCACCCTCGAGCGCCGCCCGGAGGAGCCCAGCGCCCGGCGCGTGTTCCTGCAGGTCCGGGAAACCGCCCGCGCGCGGCTCGCCGCCGTGCTCGCCAGGGTCGCCCCGGACGCCGACCGGGACACGATCGAAACGATCACCACGTACGCCATCGCCGCCACCGACGGGCTGTTCATCGCCAAGGAGATCGGCGGCGACAGCGTCGACCTCCTGCGGCTGTTCGAACTGCTCGGCCGCACCCTGTACGACAGCCTCACCCGCCTGACCGGCGGCAGTCCCGCCACGGAGACCCCATGACCACCGGCACCACCGATCCCGTTGCCGCGGCCTTCCGTCGGTTGCGCACCGCCGCGGAGACCCGCACGCCGTGTCCGCCGGTCCGCGACCTCATCGGCCCCGACGACGAGACCCTCGCCTACGCTGTTCAGCGTCGGTTGACCGAGGCCGGCGTCCGGGACGGCAGGCGGCCGGTCGGGCGCAAGGTCGGGCTCACCTCCCCGGCGGTGCAACGTCAGCTCGGCGTCGACCGGCCCGACTTCGGCATGCTCTTCGCCGACATGGCCTGCGCGGAGTCCGCGGTGATCAGCCTCGACCGGCTGCTGCAACCCCGCGTCGAGGCCGAGATCGCCTTCGTCCTCGCCGACGACGTCACCGACCCGGGCGTCACCGCCGTCACCGTGGGCCAGCGGGTCGCCTACGCGGTGGCCGCGCTGGAGATCGTGGACAGCCGCATCGCCGGCTGGGACATCAGCTTCGCCGACACCGTCGCCGACAACGGCTCCAGCGGGCTGTTCGTCCTCGGCGCCGACCAGGTCCCCCTCGACGCCGTCGAACCGGCGGCGGTGCGGATGACGATGTATGTGGACGGTGTGCCCGCCTCGACCGGCTCGGGCGCGGCGTGCCTCGGCGACCCGCTGGAGGCCCTCGCCTGGCTGGCGCGGACCACCCTGGCCCACGGCGACCCGCTCCGCGCCCGTGACGTCGTGCTCTCCGGCGCACTCGGGCCGATGGTTCCGGTCACCCCCGGCATGCAGGTCCGCGCACACCTCAGCGGCCTCGGCAGCGTCGGGGCCACCTTCGCCACCCGTGGTGCCGTGACGAAAGGCGTCAGTTGATGTCGCGTACGAAGGTCGCCGTCATCGGATCCGGCAACATCGGCACGGACCTGATGATCAAAGTCTTGCGCCTGTCGCAGAACCTCGAGATGGCCGCGATGGTCGGCATCGACCCCGCCTCTGACGGCCTCGCCCGGGCCCGTCGCCTCGGCGTGCCCACCATCGCCGAGGGCGTCGCCGGCCTCATCGCGATGCCGGACTTCGCCGACATCGCCGTGGTCTTCGACGCCACCTCGGCCGGGGCGCATCGGGCCAACGCCGCCGCCCTCGCCCCGTACGGCAAGCGGCTCGTCGACCTCACCCCGGCCGCGATCGGCCCGTACGTCGTACCGGCGGTGAACCTCGACGCGCACCTCGACGCCGGCAACGTCAACATGGTCACTTGCGGGGGGCAGGCCACCATTCCCGTCGTCGCGGCCGTGTCCCGAGTGACGCCCGTGCCGTACGCCGAGATCGTCGCCTCCATCGCCTCCCGGTCCGCCGGCCCCGGCACCCGCGCCAACATCGACGAATTCACCGAGACCACGGCCGCCGCCATCGAACAGGTCGGCGGCGCCCGGCGCGGCAAGGCCATCATCATCCTCAACCCCGCCGAGCCGCCGATGATCATGCGGGACACCGTGCAGTGCCTCATCGGCCCCGCCGACCACGACGCCGTCCGCGCCAGCATCGAGCAGATGATCACGGACGTCGCCGCGTACGTCCCCGGCTACCGGCTCAAGCAGCCCGTGCAGTTCACCCCCCTGGCCCCGGACGAACCGGTCCACACCCTGCTGCCCGACGACACGACAGCGGTCACCACCAAGGTGAGTGTCCTGCTGGAGGTCGAAGGCGCCGCCCACTACCTCCCGGCCTACGCCGGCAACCTCGACATCATGACCTCCGCGGCACTCCGGGTCGCCGAACGCCTCACCGCAGCCCAGGGAGCCATCCGATGACCGCTACCGCACCCGCCCGCCGCCTGTTCATCCAGGACGTCACCCTGCGCGACGGCATGCACGCCACCCGGCACCGGATCACCCCGGCCGACGTCACCCGGATCGTCACCGCCCTCGACGCCGCCGGCGTCGACGGCATCGAGGTCGCCCACGGTGACGGGCTCGCCGGCGGCAGCCTCACCTACGGCCCCGGCAGCCACACCGATCGGCAGTGGATCGAAGCCGCCGCGGCCGCCGCCACCCGCGCCCGCGTCACCACCCTGCTCCTGCCCGGCATCGGCACCATCCACGACCTCAAACAGGCCCACGCCCTCGGCGTACGGTCGGTCCGCGTCGCCACCCACTGCACCGAGGCGGACATCGCCGCGCAGCACATCGCCACGGCCCGCGAGCTGGGCATGGACGTGTCGGGATTCCTCATGATGAGCCACCTCGCCGAGCCCAAGGAGCTCGCCGCTCAGGCCAAGCTCATGGAGTCCTATGGCGCCTACTGCGTCTACGTCACCGACTCCGGCGGGCGGCTCACCATGGACGGCGTCCGCGACCGGGTGCGGGCCTACCGGGACGTCCTCGACCCGGGCACGGAGATCGGCATTCACGCCCACGAGAACCTGTCCCTCTCCGTGGCCAACAGCGTCGTCGCCGTGGAGGAGGGCACCACCCGCGTCGACGCGTCACTCGCCGGCCACGGCGCCGGCGCCGGCAACTGTCCGATCGAACCGTTCATCGCCGTGGCCACCGTGCAAGGCTGGCAGCACGGCTGTGACCTGTTCGCCCTCCAGGACGCCGCCGACGACCTCGTCCGGCCGCTGCAGGACCGGCCCGTCCGCGTCGACCGGGAAACCCTCACCCTCGGCTACGCCGGCGTCTACTCCAGCTTCCTGCGCCACGCCGAGACCGCCGCGCGACACTACGGTCTCGATGCCCGGGACATCCTGCTCGAAGTCGGCCGGCGCAAACTCGTCGGCGGGCAGGAAGACATGATCCTGGACATCGCCCTCGACCTGAGCCGGAGCTGATCGTCCGACGAGGCAAAGGTCAACCAACCTGTACGCGCGGCTGATGCGTCCGCCACGCAGCGGATGGGGCTCATGCTGCGCGAGGAACTCACATCAGCGGGGCGGGTGACTCGGGCTCTCGCCTGCGGGCGCGGTGCGCGTCCGCGACGGCGATTCCGCTCAGCACGGCCGTGGCGCCGGCACCCGCCACCAGCGGTGGAGCATGCCATACGGCCGGGATCAGCAGGCCGAGGGCGAGGAGCCCGATCAGCCGTGACAGGGAGATCCGGCCGAAGACCTGCAGTTCGAAGGGAGCCCGCCCGACCAGGAAAAGTGCCGGACCGCCGAGGATGGCCACGAGCCAGTTCGGTTCCGGCCGGCCGTTGGGCTCGATGATGTACAGCTCGAAACCGACACCAGCGAGGACGACACCGGAGATCATGATCAGATGACTCAAGGCGGCCGCCACGGCTTGCCGGCTCGGGTCACGGGCGGCGGTGATGGCCAGCGGCAGGAGCAGGCCGGCTCGGTAGAAGTAGACGCGCCACAGCTGCACGATGCCGACGAAGGCCAGGGCGAACCCCATCCCGTGCGGGAGAGCTAGGTCGCTGTCGGAGAACGCCCGGCCGGACACGAAGACAGCCTCACCCAAGCTGATCAAGAAAATCTGCTGCAACCGCTCGCCGAGGTGCTCGCCCGCGACCTGACTGCCGGCCCACTGACTGAAGCCGAGCACGAACCCGGGGAACTCGATGGCCAGCGCAAGTGCCCACAGCCCACCCCGTAGCAGCCGGTCGTGCACCAACGCTCCAGCGATCCACGGAATGCTGCTCCCGGCGAGCGACAGGAGGCCCGGTAGTGCGGACGTGCCGGTCCTCATTTGCTTGACCAGGAGGTAGAGCAACAGACGGCTGAGCCGGACCGCGACCCAGGCGCCGGCGAAGACCAGAGCTCGTCCCTCGAACCCCTGCGGGACCGAAACGGCCATCACGGTGGCACCGGCCATCGAGGAGAACACGATGAACTGACCCGGCCGCGAATCCGGATTCACCCGACTGGACGCTCCTATGCCGCGTCAAGTGGTTGGGGCGGGGTTTCCAGGCGTCGGTAGATTTCGCGGGCGACGTAGCGTTTGAGGCAGCGTTTAATCTCGCGGTCGGTTTTGCCTTGGGCGCGGCGGCGGTCGGCGTAGGCGCGGGTGCGTTCGTCGCGTTGTAGCCGGGTCAGGACGATGGTGTGCAGGGCGCGGTTGAGTTGGCGGTCGCCTGAGCGGTTGAGCCGGTAGCGGACGGTCTTTCCCGACGAGGCGGGAATCGGCGCGGCGCCGGCGAGCATGGCGAACGCGGCGTCGTCGCGGCAGCGCCCGGGGTGGGACCAGGCGGTGAGCACGGTGGCGGCGACGATCGGTCCGACGCCGGTGAGGGTGAGAAGGTCCGGTCGCCAGGTGCGGACGATCGCGCGGATCGCCTTTTCGTGGTCGGCGGCTTCGGCTTCGAGGAAGCGGACGCGGCGGGCGAGGTCCCGCAGCACGGTCAGGCAGGTGAACACGTCAACATTTGCGCTGGTGGTAGGGCGCAGTCGGGTGGCGGTGGTGAGCATGATCCGGGTGCTCTGGCCGCGGAAGCGGGCCCGCACCACCTCAGGAGCGGTGATCACCAACGCGTGCAGCTGCCGCTGGGCGTCGGCGCTGGCTTCCACGGCCGCCCGGCGGGCGGTCAGCCGCACCTGCAGCGCTGCTCGTTGCGCCCCGGTCTTGGGCTGAGCCAGCCGCGTGCGGGCCAGGGCGTCGCGAGCGGCGCGTTCGGCGTCGATCGGGTCGGACTTCGCCCCGGCGCGGCGGGCCGGGCGCAGCGGACGGTCCAGTTCGACGACCAGTTCACCGGCGTCGGCCAGGTGCCGGGCCAGGCCGGCGCCGTAGCCACCGGAGCCTTCCAGCGCCCAGGCCCGCAGCCCCGAATGCTGCTCGGCCAGGGCCACCAGTTGCGCGTAGCCATCCGGATCGGTGGCGACCGTGGCCCTGGCCAGCACCCCGCCGGTGCGGGTATCCAGTAGCGCGGCGGTGTGGGTGTCTTTGTGGGTGTCGACGCCGATGACGACCTCGACCAGATCTGCCAGCATGGACATGCGTTCTCTCCTCACCGTGGGGACGCAAGGGTCCGGTCCGGTGCGGAGATGGCAGGACTGTGATGAGACACGCCAGCCGCTAACTGGCGGTCAAGCTCCTGATCAGGCCAACGTCTCCCGCCGGGCCGGCGCCGGCAGCAGCAGGCGGACAAGTCCCGCCAAAGGCACGAAGCCAGTCAGAGCAAGAGTCACGCCCGCCACCACCAGCTGTCAGCTCACCACTGCTGAACCGACCCCGCCACCCTCACAGTCAGTGCAGCGGTGGTCTGCCACATGAACCAGAGCCCCAGAAACAGCAGCAGGGTCTCAGCGAACTGACTGAACCCGAGCCGCCCGGAATGGAAGTCGTCCAACAGCCGCAAGCTGATCCGGTTGAGCGCGAAGACGAAGACGAGGTCGAAGAACAGCTCGAGGATCGTCGCCCGGTGCCAGCTGACCTCCTCCCGTACGCGCCGCTCGCGGCCCGGCTCATCCATCGGTCATCAGTCTGGTTTGCCGCCGCAGGCGCGCACGGCGTTCGCCTGCCTCGGCAATCCCAGACTCCCGGCCAGGAAACACGAGGCGGAGTATCCGGGGCGGCAGGCGATAAACCTGCCATATCCGACGCCCCTCGCGCCGATAGATGCACTTGCCCCGTTCACCCCTGTGGCGAGCAGCCACCGCCTGGGCAGCGGTTGCCGTCACCGTCGTCGGCGGGCTTGCCGCGCCGGCCGCGGCCGCCGCACCCCGACACCATGCGGCCGTCGACCCGGGTCTCGCCGCCGCCGTTGCCGCCGGTCAGGAGGCGACCTTCTTCGTCATCCTCGACGGCCGTCCCGATCTGTCCAGTGCCACTCGCCAGCGCGGCAAGGAGCGGAAGGCCGCCGCGTACCAGGCGCTGCGCGCCGAGGCCGCCCGGATCAGAGCTCGCTGACCCGCTACCTGGACCAGGCGAAGCTCGGCTGCGAGTCGTACTGGATCGCAAACGCCGTCAAGGTCACCGGCGGCCGGGACCCGGTCGAGCGGCTCGCTGCCCGGCCCGATGTCGCCGCCCAGCGGCAGGAGCAGCGCTACGCCACCGCCACCGTCGCGCGTGGCTGGCATGCGGGCGCGTCCAGGAGGCTGTCGAGGTGGCGGCGGCGGAGGCTGCGCGCGCGGAGCGGGCGGGGGAGCGGCTTGCGGAGACGGACGCGCGGACGGTGCACGCTGCCGCCCTGGCGGAGCTGGGCCGCGAGCGGGATGCGGCGGACGCTTTCCGCCGGGCGGCCGCCTTGGCGGAAGCCCTTCCGTACCCGGCCGCCGCTCGCCGCCTGGCGTTGCTACGTCGTGGACTGCGGATAACCGCAAGCCAGGGACCCGGACCAGGTAACGGTTGCAAGGCCGAGCCAGGGGTCGCAATGCATCAACCTGCCGGGGCAGGAGGAAGCCAAGGGAATGCACCCGCGGCATGCAGTGCCGGCGAGCTGACTCCTGATCCTTCTCCTTGATCGCCGTAGGGCGTCCGGGACCCACCGACGAAGTCACGGGCCACAGGTGGAAGTCAGCGGGCGGTTGCGGGCGGGAGGTGAGCCTCGAGGCCCGCGATGAGGGTCTGGACCGCCAACTCGAAACTGTCATTGGCGTCCGCGTCTGCGCGCGGTGCAGCGGTCGATCCCGCCCGGCCCGGTGCGGGTCGCATGGCGGCGAGGCGACCGAGGGTTCCGTTGACCTCGGCGAGGAGGAAGCCTGAGAAGAGGCTGGTGAGGACCGCTCCGACGGGGGCGACCTCCGCGGCCGGCACGCCTGTGCTGTTGAGGATGCCGGTCAGTCCGGTCCAGAACGGGTCTTCCGGCTCGATGAAGTCCGGGCTGGCCAGGCTGTGCACGATGAGTTTGGGGTGCCGGTGCGCCAGCGCTCGGAAGTCTCTCGCGAACCGGTACAGCTGTTCCTGCCAGGCACCGCCGTCGACCTGCGGCTGGAACTGCGCGGCGACGAGGTTCTTGACGCCGCGCAGCAGCGCGGCCTTGTTCGGCACGTGGTGGTAGAGCGACATGGGGTTGACGCCCAGCACCGCGGCCAGCTTCCGCATGCTCAGCGCGCCCACCCCGTCGGCGTCGATGAGTTGGAGCGCCGCGGTGTAGATGCCCTGTTCGGTGAGACGTGCGTCTCCTCGGCCGCTTGGGGCCTGTCCGGTCGTAGCCATACACCGTATGGTAGCAGCAGCCATACAGCGTATGGCTGGCGTCCGGCACCCGGATCCATTGGCCGGTCACCGCCGGCAACTGCTCAGGGAGGAGTCCACGTGTCGAGCAACCTCAAGACCATCCCCGCCCCGCGGGGGATTCCGATCGTCGGGAATGCGCTGCAGATCCCGTCCGACGGGCCGGCGGCGTTCTTCGAGGAGATGGCCGGTCAGTTCCCCGAGGGCATCTACCGGCTCGCGCTGCCCGGCCGCGAGCTCGTCCTGGTATCGGACCCGGACCTGGTGGCGGAGCTGTGCGACGAGTCGCGCTTCTACAAGCCGATCGAGAAGCCGCACAGTGACGTGCGGGCGATCGCCGGGGACGGCCTGTTCACCGCGAGGGGGGACGAGCCGAACTGGGGCAAGGCGCACCGGATCCTCATGCCCGCCTTCAGCCAGCGGTCGATGAAGTCGTACTTCCCCGAGATGCTCGAGGTTGCCGACGCGCTGGTCGGCAAGTGGCGGCGCGACGAAGGCAAGGACCTCGACGTGGTCGCCGACATGACCCGGCTGACCCTCGACACGATCGGGATCACCGGCTTCGACTACCGGTTCGACTCTTTCGGCAGCGAGGAGGTGCACCCGTTCCTGCAGGCCCTGGCGGACTCTCTGCACGAGGCCATGGGGCGGCTGAAGCAGCCGCCGTTCGTCACCGCGATGCGGCGCCGGCAGATTCGGACCTTCGAGGAGAACGTGCGGGTCATGCACTCGCTCGTCGAGGAGGTCATCCGCGAGCGCCGCGCGGGTGGGGGCGATGATCGCCGCGACCTGCTCAGCCTCATGCTCAACGCGGTCGACCCCGAGACCGGCGAGCCGCTGTCCGACGAGAACATCCGCAACAACGTGGTGACGTTCCTCATCGCCGGGCACGAGACCACCAGCGGTCTGCTCTCGTACGCCCTGTACCAGCTGCTGCGCAACCCGCACGTGCTGGCCCAGGCGTACGCGGAGATCGACCGGCTGCTGCCGGGTGACACGGTGCCCACCTACGAGACGATCATGAAGCTGAACGTGATCCCGCGGGTCCTGGACGAGACCCTGCGCCTGTGGGGGCCCATCCCCGCGATCGCCCTGGCGCCGTACGAGGACACCGTGCTCGGCGGCCGGTACCCGCTGCCGAAGGACCAGCAGGTCATGGTCGTCATCCCCGCGCTGCACAAGCACCCCAAGGCGTGGGACCGGCCGACCGAGTTCGACATCGACCGGTGGTTGCCGGAGAACATTTCCCAGCACCACCCGCACGCCTACAAGCCGTTCGGCAACGGCGAGCGGGCCTGCATCGGCCGGCAGTTCGCCCTCACCGAGGCCCGGCTCGCCCTTGCCCTGGTCTTGCAGAACTTCGCGATCACCGACCCGAACGACTATCAGATCAAGGTCAAGGAGACGCTCACCCGCAAGCCGGAGAACTTCATGGTGCGAGTTCGCTCCCGCCAGCCGTACGAGCGGTTCGACACCGAGGTGCGGGCGGTGCCGGAGCCACAGGTGGCGGCGGCCGCGGTGAACGTCGTCGGCGTCACGCTGCGCGTCGCGTACGGCTCGAACCTGGGCGCGTCGGAGGATCTCGCGCGGCAGCTGGCCGGCCGGGCCGAGCAGTCCGGCTTCGACACCACTGTGCTCACGCTGGACGAGCTGGCCGACAACCCGCCCAGCGACGGGATCCTCGTCGTGGTCACGCCGAGCTACAACGGCAAGGCCCCCGACAACGCGCAGCGCTTCGACGGCCTCGCCGCCGCCGGCGGACTGACCGCGGATTCGATGTCGCAGGTGCGGTTCGCGGTGCTCGGCAACGGCAACACGCACTGGATCACCTACCAGGCATTCCCCAAACGGGTGGAGGCGGCGCTGCTGGCGGCCGGTGCCACGCCGATCGTGCCGCGCGGTGAGGTCGACGCGAACGGCGACTTCGATGGCATGGCGACCACGTGGATGGCCGCACTGTGGACGGCGCTGGGCGAGCAGTACGGCGCGGACACCAGCGCCAGCACCGGGCCACGGCTGTCGCTGGAGGTCCTCACCGAGGCGCAGGTGCGCCCGGCAGTGGTTTCCGAGAAGGCGTACCCGATCACCGTTGTGGCCAGCGAGGAACTGGTCGGCGACCCGACCGGGCTGTGGGACTTCAGCGTGGAGGCGCCTCGCCCGCAGGCGTTGTCGATCACCGTCGAGCTGCCCGACGGGGTCGGCTACGAGACCGGCAACCACCTGGCCGTCTTCGGCAAGAACGACCCCGGGCTGGTGACGCGGGCGCTGCGGCTGCTGCGGGTACCCCGCGACCAGGTGGTCCGGCTGCGCCGCGAGGAGGCCAGCACCGGGACTCACCTGCCGATCGATGTGCCCGTGACCGCGGAGCTGCTGCTGACGGAGTTCGTCGAGCTGCAGGACGTGGCCACCCGTATGCACCTGCGAGCGCTGGCCGAGCACACGCAATGCCCGTGGACCGCCGGCCAGCTGCAGGGGTACCTCGACGACACCGACGAGGCGCGTCAGCGCTATCAGGACGATATCCTCGCCAAGCGGGTCTCGGTCCTCACCCTGCTGGAGCGGTTCCCCGCCGTCGAGTTGCCGCTGGCTGCCTTCCTGGAGCTGGCCGGGCCGATCCGGCCCCGGTTCTACTCCATCTCCTCGGCGGCCATGGTCGAGCCGAACCGGCCGCGACTGACCGTCGGCCTGGTGGAGGGTCCGGCACTGTCCGGCGACGGGGAGTACCGGGGCCTGGCCTCCCAGTACCTGGCCCGGCTGCGGCCCGGCGACGTGTTCTTCGGGTACGTACGCGTCCCAGCCCCGCCGTTCCACCCGCCGGCCGACCCGGCCACACCGATGATCCTCGTCGGTCCCGGCACCGGCTTCGCCCCACTGCGCGGCTTCCTCGAGGAGCGCGCCGCCCAGCAGGGCAGCGGTGTCGAGATCGGCCTGTCGAAGGTGTTCTACGGCTGCCGGCACCCCGAGCACGACTGGTTCTACCGCGACGAGATGCAGTCCTGGCAGCAGGCCGGCGTCGCCGAGGTGCACCTGGCGTTCTCCTGCGTGCCCGGTCACCCGTACCGATTCGTGCAGGACGCCATGACCGCGGACGGCGACGGCATCTGGGACGCACTCCAGAACGGCGGCCACCTCTACGTCTGCGGTGACGGCCGGCGGATGGCCCCTTCGGTACGGCAGGCACTGGCGGGCATCTACCGCAGCCGTACGGGCGGCAGTGCCGACGACGCCGAGAAGTGGCTCGACCAGCTCGAGGCGGACGGGCGCTACCAGCAGGACGTCTTCGCCTGATCCCCAATCCACGGCAATACGGCGCGAGAGCGCCGGATCGCCCACGCCCCGCGCGGTGGGGGCAACCGCACGCACCGCGAGACAAGGAGAAGGTCATGTCCACCATGCTTGCCGGCCGGCTCGACTACAAGACCGGCACGTTCGCGATGGAGGAGGTACCCGTTCCGCAGCCGGGACCGGGCCAGGTGCGGATCAAGGTCGCCGCGGCCGGGATCTGCCTGTCCGACGTCCACCTCATCGACGGCAGCCTGCGACTGGACACCGCCGTGGAGAAGGTGACCCTCGGGCACGAGGTCGCCGGCGTAATCGACGCCGTCGGTGCACAGGTACCCGCCGAATGGCAGGTCGGGCGGCGCGTGCTGCTGCAGGCCGGCCAGCCCTGCGGCGCCTGCCCGCCCTGCCTCCTGGGGCGGGTGGGCCAGTGCCAGCACCCGCTGACCCGCGGGGTCGACTACGACGGCGGCTGGGCCGAGTACGCCATCGCCGACCACTTCACCCTCGTCGCCGTACCCGACGACCTTCCCCTGGAACAGGCCGCGATCATTCCCGACGCGGTCTCCACCCCCTGGGGTGCCATCGTCGGCACCGGTGACGTACGCCCCACCCAAGCCGTCGGCGTGTGGGGGTTGGGCGGGCTGGGCGCCCATGCCGTCCAGTTGCTGCGTCTCGTCGGGGCCGCCCCGATCGTCGCCGTGGATCCGATCCCGGATGCCCGGAAGCGGGCCCTCGCCCTGGGTGCCGACCACGTCCTGGACCCCGGCGCCGCCGATTTCGCCGAGCAGGTCCGCCGGATCACCGGCGGGCGCGGCCTCGACGTCGCCTTCGACCTGGCAGGTGCCCCGCCGGTCTGGACCCAGGCCCAAGCCGTCCTCGCCAACGAGGGCCGGCTGGTCCTGGTCGGACTGGCACCCCAACCGCTGACCATTCACCAGACGACCCTGTTCAGCTATCTGAAGCAGCAGGTCCGCGGCCACTACGGAAGCGCACCGGAGCACGTCGAGCAGCTCGTCTCCCTGGTGGGCCACCACCGCCTCGACCTTTCCGGGTCGATCAGCGATGTGCTCCCGCTGTCCGAGGCGCCCCGAGGCGTCGAACGGCTGGTGAAGAAGGAAGGCAGCCCGATCCGGCTGATCCTCAAGCCCTGACATCTACTGCGGGTCGTGAGGCTTTCGCCTCCTGCCCCGCAAGCCGACATTGGCGTGCCGGCAGGGTGAATCACCTGCCGGCACAGCCTGGACTAGGGCCTGTCCTGTCGATCATGGAAGCCAGATGACGGCGGCGATCAGGACGAGGCTGGCCCGGTAGGGGGACGTACGTTTGGCGTAGCAGGTGGCGATCCCGCCACTGTTTGAGGCGGTTGAAGCAGCGTTCCACGACGTTGCGCTTCTTGTAGGTCACCCGGTCGAAGGTCGGTGGCCGCCCGCCGGCGCTGCCCTTGGCGGCCCGGCGGGCGACCTGGTCCGGTGATCCCGCCACCGCCACCGCCACCGCCACCGCCCCCGACCGCTGCCCTCTCCGGCAGCAGCGGCGCGATCACCGCCCACGCCTCGTCTGTCACCTCACCACGACGCACCACCGGCACAGCGTCAACGATCAACCACTACAAGATCGACAGGACACGCCAAGGCGAGCGGTTGTGGCCTGAGCCCGACCCACTCCACGTCGGTCGGGCGTCCTTGATCTCGCTGATCCTGGCGCCGTCAGCTAGCCCTCAGCCAGCCCTGTCATCGTTGGCCCACAGCGCGACGTCGAACCGCCGAAACGACTACCTTAGGCCTGTGAGCTGCCGGAATGTGGTTCAGATTCTGCCAAGAATGGTCCACCATGAATAAGGCAAGCTCAAGGCCCCTCAACTGAGGGGCCTTGACTCGCATCTGAGGGTCAGTCGTTGCCTTGATGCAGCGAGAAGGCAGCAAAAGGACTTCAACGCCCGGCGGTCGCGCTCCGCGGTCGAGTGGGTGTAGCGGTTCAACGTTGTGGACGTCTGCTCGTGCCCCATCACCTAAGCCACGTCGTTGATCGGTACGCCGTCGGAGGCCAGCCAGGTTGCGTAGGAATGCCGCAGGTCATGGGAGCGCAGTGCCACCGGCAGGCCGGCACGTTGCAGGGACGGCTTCCAGACGCGACCTCGGAAGTCCCCCGACGGATCGGCTCACCTGTGCCGTGGTGAGGCCGAGCACCTGGTCGTCGGCCCGGAAGGCCCGCTCATGCTCGGTGAGCGACTGCGGTCACCGCGAACGGCGGGATCGGCACCGAGCGCCTCTACCCACCTCGCCGGCGCGGTCATCTACGCGAGGTGGTTGGATGCCGCTGGTTCGCGCTGCCTGACGCGTCAGGCAGCCCGGTATGAGCCGGCCACACGCAGCAACCCAGTCGCCGTCCGTCAGGACACCGCGGCCCTCACCAGCTCGACAAGCTTCTTCTCTACCGCCGGGCTCCACTGCTGGAGCGCGTACGACACCGGCCACAGGTCCCCGTCGTCGAGGTTGGCCGTGTCTTGAAAGCCCACGGTCGAGTACCGGTAGTTGAACTTGCCCGAGTCCTGGAAGAAGACGACGATCTTGCCGTCCGGGTTCGCGTAGGCGGGCATCCCGTACCAGGTCTTTGGCGACAGCCCCGGGGCGGCAGCGGTCACCGTCGCGTGCACGCGCTCGGCGAGCGCACGATCTTCCGGCGCCATCTGCGCGATCCGGTCGAGGACCGCTTGCAGCTCGTCGGCCTTCTTGGCGCCCTTCTTGCCCTCGGCGCGCAGCTCGGCGGCGCGCTCCTTCATCGCGGCACGCTCCTCGGCGCTAAAGCCGTCTGACACGGTCGTCGAACTCTTCGCGGACATTCTCGGGCTCCCCTTCGTCGTTCAAGGCTCGGCGTGATGCCTGCTGCCTGGGAGAAGGCTATGGCCCGACGACGCCCCGCCGCTTCTCGATTCCTGATCGGATGCGCAGGCCCGGACGAGGTGTTCGAGAGTAGCGCTCTCGTCACCGAGGAATCGTCTGGAGTTGCCGCCGACCGCGGGCGTTCGGCACCGCCCTGTCGTATCGAGCGCGCCAGCCAGCCTGGCGACCGGATGTCGGCGGGCCCTTGTGGTCCCCGGCAAGTCGTACCGCGACCCGTGCGCGAACGACGTGTGGGGCTCGTAATGCCGGTTCGGCTACGCTGCCAGCGAATACTCGTTGATCAATCCGCCCAGGATCGGTCGCCGGCGAACCCGGGCGGTGCTCAGCTCAACAACTAGCGGCGCAGGAATCGGTGGCTGCTGGCCCAGCGAACGATGTGGGCGGTGGCCGTTGTAGTGAGCCACGTACTCGCTGAGGACCGCCGCCAGATGACGCTCGCCGACGACAAGCATCCTGTCCGTGCATTCGCGACGTACGGTGCCTACCCGGCGCTCCGCGCATGAGTTCGCCCGGGGCGTTTGCGGCGGAGTCCTGATCACCTCGATGCCCTCGGCAGCGAACACCGCGTCGAAGGCCTCGGTGAGCTTCGTATCCCGGTCGCGCAGCAGGAACCGCAGACCAGCAGCACGCTGATCGAGGTCCATCAGCAAATTTCGCGCCTGCTGCGCCACCCAGGCGCCGGTCGGATGCGCCGTCACCCCGACGACGTGGACCTCGCGGGTGGCGATCTCCACGAAGAACAGCACGTAGATCCGCTTGAGGAAGACGGTGTCGACCGTGAAAAAGCCGCACGCCAGCATCTTGTGCGCCTGAGCGTCAGGAACTGCTTCCAGGTCTGTCCGGACCGGCGTGGTGCCGGGTCGATCCCGGCCCGGTCGAGGATCTTCCATACGGTACTGGCCGCCACCTGATGACCGAGGTTGAGCAGTTCGCCCTGAATCCGGCGGTGCCCCACGAGGGGTTCTCCGTAGCGAGTCGCAGTACCAGGTCACGGACCTGCTTGTCGACAGGTGGCCGGCCCGACCGGGCATGTGGGTACGTCCAGCGTCGGGCGACCAGCTCACGGTGCCACCGCAGCAGAGTGGCCGGGGTGACGAAGAACGCCGACCAGCGCGGGCGGGGCAGCGGCCGCGACAACACTGCCAGCACCACCCGGTCGGCGGGTTCGGGGTAAGGGCGGTGCACCTGGCGGCGCAGCACCGCCACCTGGTGGCGGAGCACCAGAATCTCCACATCCTTGGCCCCACCGTCCCGGGCGAGCTGGCTCAACATCTGTAGGACCTGCCGCAACAGCAGGTAGACCAACGACGCGCTCATGGCCTCCATCGTGTCGGGCCCGCCCGCGTCGAGCCCCGCACGCCAACCGGCATAACTCAATTCTCGAGTCCCACAGGTCTCCCGGTTGGGTCTGACTCTCCGACTGACCGATGTTGCTGCCTTGCTGGGGAGTGGTCGATTTGGCCGGGTGGCCCCGTTCCTGCACGTCACTGGCAGGGGCGTCGTGACCTGACAGCGCCCGTGCAAGAGGCACCATCACTGTCTGAACCGCCGCATTGCTGTGGCGGTCCCCCTCAGTCCCTTGCCCGCGGCACGGTCAGTTCGGCTCGGTCGATGGTGGGCGGGTCCTGCCGCGCTTGCTTGACTTGTACGCGGCATCCATGGACGAGTATTTCGCCGCGCGGGCGATCATTCCGTGCTCGGTCTGGTCGGCGAGGTAGGCCAGGGCGGTTGCCTCTTCGGTCAGGTCGTCGTGCAGGTGGGCTGGAGCTACAGGTAGGGCGTCGGAGAGGGCGTCCTGCGCCTGACGGATCTCGGCGAGCGCTGCGGCGGGGGCACTGGCGCTGAGGTGGCCGGAGGCGCGACGTTTGGCCTGCTGTACCCGCAGGTAGACCAGCTCGGTGCGTACGGTCGGGTCGGGTACCCGTCCTGCGGTCTGGTCACCGGGGACGACGTTGACGTGCAGCGGCAGGGTGAGCGTGTGCTGGGCCAGCGTGGGCAGCTCGACCCAGGTGAACTGGCACGTGGCGACCTGGGCCAGTCCGAGGGTGGCGATGGCGGGGATGTCGAAGGTCAGCAGCAGTTTGCGGGTTTCGTCGGCGTAGAAGTTGCCGAGTTCGGCGAGTAGCCCGTCACCGGTGGTGGTCGCGGGCATGTCGTTGACGATCTGGATCGCGCGTACGTGTGGTGAGGGCTGGATCAGCAGCGACGCTGCTTGGACGCTCTGGGATAGCAGGCCGTCGACCTCGCCGGCGATGAGCGCGCCCGCGGTGTCGGCTTCTTCGGCGAAGAGTTCGTTGCCGGAGCCCCCGCGGGCGATCGCCGACATGAGCCGTTCGTCGTAGCCGAGTCCGTAGCCCAGGATGGAGGTGGTGATGTTGTCGGCGTGGGCCTTGGCGGCGATGGCGCACAACGTGTCGGGGTCGGTGACGCCGGCGTTGGCGTGCCCATCGGAGATGAGCAGCACGTTCGCACCGGCCGGCCCGGCGATGCGGGCGGCTTCCTGCAGCCCGCGTAGGTAGCCGGCGGACAGGTCGGTGCTGCCGCGCGCGTCGAGCTTGGAGATTGCGTGTTTGACCGCCTGCTTGTCGGCGAGCGGCCCGGCTGCGACCGCTACCTCGACTCGGTCGTCGAATGCGACCAGCCCGAAGTTGTCGCCGGGATCGAGTTTGTCGATCAGGCCGATGAGTGCGGTCTTCGCGCCGTCGAGGCGGCCACGGGCCATCGAGCCGCTGCGGTCGAGCACCACCTGCAGTGTGGATGCCGGGCGGGCGGCGTCGCGGGTCGACGCCGCGGGTGCGGTCAGTTCGACGAGCACGGACAGTTGGTCGTCGGTCTCCAGTGCCAGCACGTCAACATCCAGATGTGCGGAGATGTGCATGTTGTCTCCTTCAGCGGCCACGGCGGGTACGCAAGCAGAGGTTGCCTGGCGGACGGTAGTGAATCACCGCGCTGTGACACTCCGATGGTCGTTGCCGGGCCTCGGCGCTTCACGCGAACGATCGGCGGCATGAGCGTGACGGCCGCGCAGTGCCGACCCGGCGGGCGGCAGCCCGGCCGGGGTAAGGATGCTGCAGCCGCGCTGTCGCAGTATGGTCGTCGGGCTGGGCAGGCGGATGAGGACGTGGGGAGTTGCGACCGTGGGGGAGTTGATGACAGCGGCTGTGCGGCTGGACGCGATCCAAAGCGACCGGGCTGCCGGTGTTCTCCTCGCTGCGGCGTGCGGTGATGCGCTGGGCGTGCCGTACGAGTTCCAACCGCCGCTTGCGGTCAGCGAACAGCCCGCGATGCGCGGCGGTGGGCTCGGCCCGTACGCGCCCGGTGAGTACAGCGACGACACCCAGATGGCAATGTGCATCGCGGAGGTGTCCGCCACCGGGGCGGATCTGCGCAGCAGCGACGCCCTCGACCGCATCGCCGGCAACTTTCTCCGGTGGAAACGGGAGGGCGCCAGCGATATCGGGGCACAGACCCGGCAGGTCCTCGGCGCGGTCTCGCAGGTGAGCGGAGCGGGCACCGCCGCGGCGATGCGAGACGCAGCCGCGGAGCTGCACAAGAGAACGGGCCGCAGCGCGGGTAACGGGTCCCTGATGCGCACCGCACCGGTTGCGCTGGCCTATCTCGGCGAGCCGGAGGCCCTCGCGGAAGCCGCCCGGGCAGTCAGTGAGCTGACCCATCACGACCCCCTGGCCGCGGACGCGTGTGTGCTGTGGTGCGCCGGAATACGCCGGGCGGTTCTCGACGGGACCTTCAACGGCGTACGCGAGGGTCTGGACCTGCTGCCCGCGCAACGCCGTGCACAATGGTCGAGTTGGTTGGCCGAGGCGGAGTCCAAGCCGCCGGAGCAGTTCCGTCCCAACGGGTTCGTGGTCGCCGCGTTGCAGGCCGCCTGGTCGGCGATCACACACACCGACGTCCCGGACCACAACCCAGGCCACGGCAGTTTCCCCTGCCAGCATCTCGAACGCGCCTTGACCGCAGCGGTGCGTGTCGGCGACGACACCGACACGGTCGCGGCGATCGCCGGGGCACTGCTCGGCGCCCGGTGGGGCTCCTCCGCGGTGCCCCTGGCCTGGCAGCGCATCGTTCACGGGTGGCCGAACCGGCGCGCGGCGGACCTCATCCGCCTGGCCGTGCTGACGGCCCAAGGTGGCAGGACCGACCACGCCGGCTGGCCGGGCTGCGCCCGCGCGCCACGGCAACCGGTTGCACCGTTGACGCTGGCGCATCCGCACGATCCCGGGGTGATCCTCGGCAACCTCCACACCGACGCGGCCGCGGCGGGCGCCGGAGCGGTGGTCTCCCTGTGTCGCGTTGGCTGTGACGACTTCGACGACGTGGCCGTCGTCAACCGGGTGTCAACGTGGCTGGTCGACCAGCCCGGAGCCAATGCGCAGCCGCACTTCGTGGTCGATCAGGCCGCCCGGATGGTGCTCGAGTTGCGTAAGGAGGGCCATGTGGTGCTGCTGCACTGCGCCGCCGGTCAGAGTCGCACGCCGGCGGTCGCCGCCCGCTACACGACCTTGACCACCGGCATACCGGCGCGCTCCGCGCTGGCCGAGCTGCGCGGACTGCTCGGCGCGCACGGCTGGACACTCAACCCGGAACTGCGGCAGGTCGTCGAACAGCTTTGACCGGTTACGCCACCGAGGTAGCGCGTTCGCAAGGGCTGCCGCCGCAGGGGTAACGGCAGACGAACGCGCCTACCGGCGGAATCGCCCCTGCACCAGCGGACAGAATGCTGACACTGCTCATTTGGCGAGCGCGTGGGCGAGGTGGGATCGAGGAGCCTCGACGGCCGACGGCAACCGTGTCGGCGCCCGCCGATCGCCCATCGATGATCGATGGGGGAGCGGGCTGGGAGCAACGGGGTGCGCTGAACGACGCTGAACTGCACCGAACTGCGCCGAGCTGCACCCAACGGCATCCGCGCCCACCTGCGGCTCCACGTTGACGCAGGTCACAGGTGATGCAGCGTCCCGTTTCACGCGGAGTGCTCAGCCAAATTGAGCAGCAGTCGACGGCGCTCTATGTCGCCTGGCAGGGGAGTGTCTGCAGGTCAGGGCGGTAAGGAGTCACTGGAGGGCCCGGCCTTGGATGTGGGTGCAGATTGGGTGCAGCTTGGCGAAATGGCCACCGCGTCCGAAGTGCTCACCGGGGTCGGACAAGTGGCAGCGCGCTGAACTGCGGTGATGAACAGCCTTCTCGGTGAGTGGTCGGTCAAGGCAGAATCTCGACGTACCCGTCGCTGCCGTGCACGCGGATCCGCTGCCCATCGGGAATCAGCTGGGTGGCATCTATCACACCGACGACAGCCGGCAGGCCGTACTCCCGTGCGATCACTGCGCCGTGTGTCATCAATCCTCCGACCTCCGTCACCAGGCCTGTGATGGCGACGAAGAGGGGCGTCCAGCTCGGGTCCGTGTGGGCCGTGACGAGGATGTCACCCGGTTCGAGATCAGCCTGGGCCATGTCCAGGATGACGCGGGCGCGCCCTTCGATGGTCCCGGCGGAGACCGGTAGGCCGATCAGGGCGCCGGTCGGCACGTCGTCGCGTCGGTACGCCCCGGTGATGGCCTCGCCGTCAGACGTGAGCACCCGGGGCGGCGTGAGCGCGTGGTACGACCGGAACGCGTCCTTGCGCTGCTGGATGAGCTGGTCATCCACTCTGTTCGAGCGCACGACGTCGTGGAGCTCCTGGAACGTGAGGTAGAAGATGTCCTCCTTCTCAGGGAGCACGTTGGCCTGCACGAGGCGTTCGGCCTCTTCCAGCAGGGCCTGCTTGTAGACGAAGTAGCGGCTGACGATGCCGTACTTCGGGTACTCCCGGTAGCCGATGAAGGTTCGGACCCGGTCGATCATCCGCTTGGCCTCGTCGGCTTTCTGCTCCCCGTCCGGCAGGGCCCGCAGGCGTTCCAGCAGGTCCTCTTGTTTCTTCTGCGCCTCCTGTCGCCCTTGCTCGAAGCGCCGCTCGGCGGCGCCCGGCTCGAAGAGCTTGATGTTGTCGAGGATCAGGGGCACGAGCGTGGTGGGGCGTTCGCTCCAGCGCGGCCTCGTGATGTCGATCTCGCCGACGCAGCGCATGCCGTACCGGTCGAGGTAGGCCTCGATGGCGTCGCGCGCTTCGGTCCCGCCCGCGAGCTTCGGCAGCTCGTCAAGGAAGCCGTCGTCCTCGACGCCCTGCAGGAACGCCACCACCTCCGGGTGCGGGCGGATCACGTCCGCGACGTCGAGCAGCGCCAGCCCCATCTCTGACGTGACGTTGCCGGGGGCGGACAGCGTGAGCGTGTCGGCCGCGTTCTTCTCGCCCAGCCACTCCCGCAGCTGGTCGTTGAGCCACCAGGTGGCCTCCATCCCCGCCATGATCGCCTGCATGCTCAATGGATCACTGAGGACTCGCTTGTGCTCCTGGAAGGCCTCCAGCAGGAAGTCGAACAGCGCCGGTCCGGTCTTCGTCCGGATGTCGCGCCGCAGGGCGGCGATGGAGGCCTGGCTGCGCTCGATCAGCTCGGTGACGATGGCCGGATCGGTCTCGGTCGGGGCGGACGCGCCGCTGGCCGGCGGCCCGCCGGGACCAGCCTCCGGGAGCGTCGGGACGAAGTCGCCGCGGTCGAGGACGGTCTCCAGCGCGTCCCTGATCAGCGGATCGCCCCTCCCCGCCACCTCCAGGAGGCCGGCGCGGCTCGCGGGCGAGGCCAGGCGCCGGGTGACGTCGACGAACAGCCTCCCGCCGGCCTCGTGCATCGGCGCCATGGCCGTCAGCTGCCACACGGAGACGCCCAGTGGCTTCATGGGGTCGGTCATCATCTGCTGATGACCAACGGAGACGTAGACGTGGTTCTCCCGGTCGCGGGCCGCGGGGATGGGGAACAGCGTGGTGATTGGCCGGCTCTGCACGATCTGGAAGTCATCGTCGACCAGGCACCATTCGATGTCCTGCGGGCTGCCGAAATGCGCTTCGATCCGCCGCCCGAGCTGCACGAGCCGCACGACCTGTGCATCCGTCAGCGCCGGCTGCTCCTGCCGCTGTGGGTCGATCGCCTGTTCCTTCGTCCCGCCGGCCGGCAGGGCGTGGACGGCACGCTGTTTGGTGGCGACCGCCTTGGCGACGATTTCGCCGTCGCGCACCTTGAAGACGTCCGGGTTCACCAGGCCGGAGACCAGGGCCTCGCCGAGGCCGAAGCTGGCGTCCACGGTGGCGACCTTCCGGTTGCCCGTGACGGGGTCGGCCGTGAACAGGATGCCGGCCGCATCCGGGAAGACCATCTTCTGCGCTACAACGGCCATGTGGACCGTACGGTGGTCGATGCCGTTGCGCTGGCGGTAGGTCACGGCCCGCTCGGTGAACAGCGACGCCCAGCACCGGCTGACGTGCTGGAGGATCGCCGCCAGCCCCATGACGTTCAGGTACGTGTCCTGCTGGCCGGCGAAGGAGGCCGTCGGCAGGTCCTCTGCCGTCGCGCTGGATCGCACGGCGTAGTCGGCTTGCTCGCCGAGGTGGGTGAGAGCCCGGGTGATCGCTGCCGCCACATCGTCGGGGAGGACGATCCCTTCGATGGTCCGGCGGATCTCCGCACTGAGCGTGCGGATCGCCTCCCGGTCGTCCGGGTTCAGGCGCGACAGCTGATCGAGCCGATCGTCGATCGACGGCGCTTCGGCCATGATCCGCCGGAAGGCGGCCGTCGTCACGCAAAACCCAGCCGGCACGCGGATGCCGTCGATCCGCGATAACGCCCCCAGGTGCGCGCCCTTGCCGCCAACGATCGCGACCTGCATCCCGTCGACCTCTTGGAGACCTAACACGTACTGCTCGATCATCGCGATACCTCCGAGGCAGCCGTCCTCCGCTGCACTCCACTGACCGGGTGGATCACCGGCGTCTCGAGCTCGGTCGAAACTCCTGGGGGCGTCCTCATCTCTTCTTGCCTACCCCTCTGACCGTCGGCCGGTCGCTCCGCCCAGTCGGGCGGCGCGCACACCCGCATCTCCGCGCCGTTCGGCCGCAATCGCACCCCCAATGCCACCAGCGGTTCGACGTCACCGCGCCCCCCATAGGTCGACAACAACACACGCACGTCGTGCCCCATTTCTTCGTCCATTCTTGGGTCCGGCCGACGATTCTGCGGCAAGACCCGGGTCTTGCGGCAAGCCCCCCGGTGCGATATACGTTAAAGTGGAATTCGAGCGGCACGCGAACAATCCGATCGAGGCCGGTCACAGCCAGCTCAAGCATCGGTTACGACCCATGCGTGGGCTCCGGGCCGACTCAACCGCACAGGTGATCATCGCCGGGCACGCGTTCATGCAGAATGTCCGCCGCGGACACTGCGAACTCGGGCTCGACAGTCAGCCCAAGCTCCGAGTCGTTTCGGCGTTCAGTGAACTCGCCCGGGTGATCTGACCGCAGACTCGACCCGGGCGTGCCGCGTCTCCCGATCAGATAATGCAACGGCACCCGCGGTTCCACCAACGAATCTTGAACCGGCCGCGGTCCGGCACGGCGCCAGCGTGAACGGAGTCAGGCGGTGTCCAGACGACCGCGCTGGTGCAGGACGAACAGCAGCGCCATGGCCGGCACGACGAGCAGGAGCGCCGCGGCGGCGACGAGGGTGAGCGACGCCAGGGTGGCGTCGGGAGCCGCGGCCTCGTCGATGCGTAGGTGGGTGCCCAGTAGGTACGGGTACTGCGCGACGCCCCAGCCGACCACCACCGTGCCGGCCGCGCTGACGGCGAGCGCCTGCAGCAATCGGGGCGCGGCCCGGTGAAGCAGGGCGATGCTGGCCAGCCCGCATGCCGCGGAGACCAGCACCAGGGGCAGGCCGCGGCGGGTCAGCCCGGAGAACAGGCGCCCGGCGTCAGCGTGCAGGATGGCGATTCCCGCCAGCGCCACGGCGCCGGTCGCCACGGCGCTGGCCTGGGCTCGACGGCGGAACCAGCGCTCCAGGCGGGCGTCGGCGTGGGTACGGGCCTCGGCGGTGAGGAACACCGCGGCGACGAACGCGCACACCCCGACCGCGAGCACCCCGCCGAGCAGCGACGTCGGGTTGACCCAGCTGGTCACGGGATTGCCGTGTCCGTCGGCGGGCACCCGCCCGGAGGCGATTCCACCGACGACCGTGCCGAGGAAGAACGGTGTGATCACCGACGAGGTGGCGAACGCCGCTCCGGTCGCCCGCTGTTGGTCGGTCTTCACCACCACCTTTCGGAATGCGAACCCGCTGCCGCGGATCACGATGCCCAGCGCGGTGAGGCCCAGCGGGATGTAGAGCGTGGTCATGATCGCGGCGAAGGCGGACGGGAAGCCTGTCCAGAGCATCACCAGGCCGAAGATCAGCCACACGTGGTTGGCCTCCCACACCGGTGCCAGCGTGTGGTCGATCAGGTGCCGCGGGGCCCGCCCGCGCCGCGCACCACCGGCGGTGAGGTCCCAGAAGCCGGCACCGTAGTCCGCGCCGCCGAGCACGGCGTAGGCGGTGACGCCGATGAACAGCACGACGGCGGCGAACGTACTCACGCCTGATCTCCCGCGGGCGCGGACTCCGAGGCCCGGGGCGGCCCGTAGGGCACGTCCGTCTCGGTAGCCCCGCCCTGGTCGCGCCAGCGGCGGCGCAGCAGTCGCAGGACGTACACGGTGGTGGCGCCGACCGCGGCATAGAGCGCGACGGTGGCGGCGAAGAACAGCCACAGGTTGCCGGACGTGGTGACCGCGTCCCGGGTGAGGAGGTGACCGACGACCGTCCACGGCTGCCGGCCGACCTCGGTGACCACCCAGCCCGCCTCCAGCGCCACCACCGCGAGCAAACCGCTGATCGTGGTCGCCCGCAGGAACCATCTGCTGCGCGGCAGGTCACGGCGGCGCCACCAGGCCAGCGCGTACCAGGCGGAGAGGGCCAGCAGCGCGGAGCCGATACCGACCATGACGTCGAAGCTCAGGTGGACGATCGTGACCAGCCGGTCCGGCGGCCGCACCTCGGCGGGTATGGCGTCCAGCCCCTGGATGCGGGTGGACGGCGAGTAACCAGACAGCAGCGAGGCCCCCGAGGGAACCTTGAGGCCGCCGTGCACCTCCCCGTTCGCGTAGTAGCCGCCCAGCACCTCCGGCACGTGGGTGCCCGTGGTGGGGAGGGCCTCGATCGTGGCGAACTTCGCCGGCTCGTTCCGGTAGACCTCGCGCGCGGCGACGTCGCCGACGAAGATCTGCAGCGGGGTGGCCAGCGCCGCGACGGTCAGCGGTATCGCCAGGCCGAGCCGGTGGTAGCGGTCGCGGCGGCCGCGCAGCATCCCGGCCGCGTAGACGCCGGCGACGACGAACCCGGCGACCATGTACGCGGCCAGCAGCATGTGGATGGCCTCGTACCAGAACGCGTCGTTGAAGATCACCTCGAGTGGGCGGACCTCCACGATCTTGCCGTCCCGCATGGTGAATCCGCCCGGCTGGTTCATCCAGGCGTTCGCCGCGACCACCGACAGCGTGCCGCCGACTCCGGACAGCACCACCGGCACCCCGGTCCAGAAGTGTGGCCATGGGCGCATCCGCTGCCACCCGTAGACGTAGATGGCGACGAAGATCGCTTCCAGGAAGAAGAACAGACCCTCGATCGCGAATGGGATGCCGAACGCCGCGCCGTAGTTGCCCATCAGTCGCGGCCAGAGCAGCCCGAGCTCGAACGACAGCATCGTGCCGGAGACGGCGCCGACGGCGAACAGCACCGCCGCCACCTGTGACCAGCGCCGGGCCAGCAGCAGCGCAGTCTCGTCGTTCCGGCGAATGCCGCGGGCGTTCGCGATCAGCATCAGGAATGTGAAGGCCACCCCGAACGGCACCAGGATGATGTGGAAGCCGAGAGTGAAGGCCATCTGCTCGCGCGCCGGCAGCAGCTGCGCCGGATCGGCGAGCACGAGGCTGGCGCCGACGGTCACCAGTGACAGGCCAGGCATGCGGCGTGCTACCCGTTGACGGCGGCCCGAAACGTACCGATGGGGTGAGGATTTGGTCAGGGTGTCGGGGTAACGGGCGGCTGCGTTGCGAGGACCTGTTCGGCGTTGCTGGTCCGGTGGCTTTGCGCGCGCGACGGCGTTGCTCCAGCGGACCGTCCGGCCGGCCAGACGTATCCTCATGAGTCGCATCATCGCGATTGTGATCATGCCTCGGAGTTGACGGTCACGGTCGGAGCCATGGGCCAGCCGCCGGTTGTGCACCAGCCAGCCGAACGTGCGGTCGACCACCCACCTTGGCGGTAGGACGTGGGGCGGACGGCCCTGCGTTAGGCAGACATCTCGGCATACCGAGTGGGTCATGTGGGGCGGGGATCGGGGAGCGGGTTGGGAGCAGTCGGGTGCCATGAACGGCGTTGAACGGCACTCAACGGCACCGAACGACGCCCAACGGCATGCGCTCCCACCTGCGGTCTCGCGTCTCCGCAGGTCAGAGTCGGTGTAGCGTCCGGCTTCACACCGAAGAGATCACTGGTTCGATCGCAGTATCGCCCACGCAGGTAGAAGGCCACTTCCCATTGATGGGGGTGGCCTCTTGCTGCTCGTACAGCAGCGAAGTGCAGCAACGGTCAGCGGCCGAGAGCGACGGCCCGCTCCGAGACGGCCGAATGGATCGGTATGCGGGATGGCAGGCATGGTCGCGGCTGATGCATCCTGGCGGATGTGGCGGCGGCGTTTGATCGCGAGACCGACTCTGGACGGCTCGATTACCAGTTGATGATCCAATCGCCGGTGCGATTGGTGCACAGTCGTGCGCTGCTGAGCGACATCGTTGCTTGGTTGCGACGGCAGAGATACCACGTCGTCTCAGTGGACGCGTCTTGGCTGATCACCTCGCATATGTTTCGTGACCTGGGGTCGGTCTTGGGCTACACATGCCACGACCAGTGGCACTGTCTGAGCGAGGGACTCGCCGAGACGATCTGGGAAACGCTGGATCGGTCCGCCGGGTTCACGCTGGTCCTGACCGGCTTCGATGTGTTTGCGACTCGTCGCAGCGACGACGCCCAGAACCTGTTGGAAGTGGTAGGGGAACGGGCATGGCCGGCAGCATTGCAGGGCAAGCGGGTGATGTGTCTCGTGCAGAGCGACGACCCTGGCCTTGAACTGCGGCGGCTCGGGCTCTGGCTCGTTCCATGGGTAGACACCCAGCGCCTGGCAGGCCTAGTACGGCAGCCGCCGTTCGGGATCATGGCTGAAGTTCGGCGTTGAGGCGTCGTTTGTAGTGGGCTTGTCGGGCTCGGGCTTGATGGCGGCGCCGCCATTGTGACCAGCGCAGACGATGGGCGAGTTCGTGGATCGGCCGGATGGTGCAGGTGTTGATCAGCCGTCGGACTTCGTTGACGGTCAGCTTGATCAATCCGCTCTGCGGGGGTTCGTCGGCGGCGTCGGCGGCGCAGATCGCCAGGACGGCGAGGGCGGCCAGGGCCAGGGTGGTGAAGCGGTGCCAGGAGTCCCAGCGGCGGACCTGGTGCTGGTCGAGGCCGACCTGACCCTTGGCGGCCTGGAAGGCTTCCTCGACGGTCCAGCGGATCCCGGCGACCCTGATGAGTTGGGCGAGGGTGGCCGGTTGCGGGGTCCAGCAGCGGTAGAAGGCCAGCTCACCGGTGGTGGTGTTGCGGCGGATCAGGAGGCTGTGGTGGCCGTCGTCGTCGGGGTCGGCGTCGGTGGTGACATCGTCGAGCCAGGCCCAGTCGTAGAGGCGTGGCCCTTTCGACCCGGCCCCCGTGCTGCGGCGTTGCCACGCCGAGGCCGGTAGTTCGGCGGCGATGCGGTCGGCGCGGATCTTGACCTTGCCGCCGTCGAGGGGCACCTGGTGGCTGCGAGACACGGCCAGGACGTAGCCCAGTTGGTGTTCGCGCAGGTGGGCGCGGAAGACGCTGTTGTTGCCGTAGGCCTCGTCCGCGGTAGCCCACCCTGCGGGCACGCCGGCGTCGGCGGCTGCGGTGATCATCTCGGCTGCCAGCTCGGATTTCGTGGCGAACTCGACCTCGTCCGGGACCCCGGCGCCCTGGCATCGGTCCCGATCGTCGGTCCACGACACCGGCAGGTAGACCCTGCGGTCGATCAGGGTGTGCCCGTGCCCGCTGGCGTAGCCGAGGAACACCCCGACCTGCGCGTTCTCGATCCTGCCGGCGGTGCCGGTGTACTGGCGTTGCACCCCGACCGAGTGAATGCCCTTCTTCAGGTCCCCCGTCTCGTCGACGACCAGAACCGCGTCCGGGTCACCGAACCGATCGACGATCACCGTCCGCACATCGTCACGGACGGCGTCGGCGTCCCACACCGCCCGGTACAACAGCCGCTGCATCGCATCCGGCCGGGCGTGCCCGGCCTGCTCCGCCAGCTGCCAGCACGTCTTGACCTCGATATCGGCCAGCAGCCCGGTAACAAACGCCGCCGCCGTGCGACGCGGCTCGACCCGCCCGAACCGGCCCGCGAACGAGGCGAGCACGCCAGCCAGCACCCAACGCCACGGGGCAACGTCTACGCTGTGGCTCGCGGCCACCGCCAAATCTGATGTTGTGTCCACAACGCACAGACGATCACGCGGTGGCCGCCTCGCGTCCACCCCTCCCGACCAGTGACATCTCAAACGGCGGCTGCCGTACTAGAGCGTGGTGACGAGTCCCGTTCAGCCTGACGGCGCAACGCTGACCAATAGCAACGGTCATCTGCCCAGAGAATCGCCGAGGCGCTTGAGTGCGTCCCGGGTCTCCTTCGACGATCCTCGGCGCTCGCGTGGTCGCGGCTCATGACACCTCCATGTCCGGCACCGGTGAGATCGTTGCACCGGCCGACAGCAGTCTCTCCGCCAGCGCGCGACAGCGCCTCCCGAGCTCCGGAGGGTCGAGTACCTCGAAGTCGTGCCCCAGCAGGAGCACGTGCATGAGCACGAAGTCGAGGCTGCCAGCGCCACTGAGCACCTCGCAGAGCTCGCTCCCTCGCCGTCGTACGACGGCCGCCGACGCCGGAATCTGCGCGCGCACCGTGTCGGCCGACGCGTGCACGAGGAAGCGCGCCTGGTGCGGGTAGACCCGACTCGCCACACCCTCCTGCACGTACGTCGCCGCGTCGGGCGCCGGGCGCGGGCGGAAGCGCCAGGTCCGTGCAGACACATCGGTCATCCGGTCGACGCGGAAGCTGCGCCAGTCGTCGCGATCGAGGTCGTAGGCGAGGAGGTACCAGCGCCGGTCGGAGGCGACGAGGCGGTAGGGCTCGACCCGCCGCCGTCGCACCTCGCTCCCGGACGGGTAGTCGAAGCCGGCCTCGACCTCGTCGCGGCAGGCTCTGGCCAGCGTCATCAGCACCTCGGGGTCGACCGGCGTACGGCCTCCGCCGAATGACTCCACCGAGCCGGAGAGCGCGCGCACCTCGTGCCGCAGCCGGGTGGGCAGCACCCGGTCGAGCTTGGTCAGCGCCCGGAGTGCGGCGTCGCCGGCGCTGGCGACCCCGCCACCCGCGTCGGCGAGCAGCGAGACCGCGGTGGCGATCGCCTCCTCGTCGTCGAGAAGCAGCGGCGGCAGGTCCTGCCCCGGGCCGAGCTGGTAGCCGCCGCCGACACCCTGGCTGGCGTGCACCGGATAGCCGAGCGTGCGCAGCCGCTCGACATCACGCCGTACCGTGCGCGGCGTGACCCCGAGCCGGTCGGCGAGCTCGGGGCCGGTCCAGACCTGGCGCTGCTGCAGCAGCCCGAGCAGGGTGAGCACCCGCTCCGTCGTCCCCCGCACGTCACCGCTTGCCACGTCCATGTCGCCCACCCTGCCAGAGATAGCGGACCGATTCTGTCCGCTAGGGGTGTCAGGGTGGCTCCATGGATGCAGACGAACTCGACTGGAACCGGACGCTGCGCGAGCAGTGGGAGTTCCACTGGAACCATCAGCTCCGAGCCCGGCTCGACGGCCTCACCGACGACGAGTACTTCTGGTCGCCGGTGCCGGACGCCTGGAGCGTGCGGCCGCGCGGCAGCTCGACGGCGCCCGTGCAGGTCGGTGCCGGGGACTTCACGATGGACTACGCCTTCCCCGAGCCGGTCCCCGCGGCCTTCACCACGATCGCCTGGCGACTCGGTCACGTCATCGTCGGCGTGCTCGCCGCGCGCAACGCGGCGCACTTCGGCGCGCCGGCGGCGTCGTACGAGACCTGGGAGTACGGTGGCAGCGCGGCCATCGCGCTCGACCAGCTCGAGGCCCAGCTCGACGTCTGGCTGGCCGGGGTGCGCGGCCTCGGCGAGGCCGGGCTCCGGGTCCCGGTCGGCGCGAAGGAGCCCTTCCCCGAGGCGCCCATGGCCGATCTGGTGCTGCACATCCACCGCGAGCTGATCCACCACCTGTCCGAGGTCTGCCTGCTGCGCGACCTCTACCTGCACCCGAAACCCGCTACGAGCGGAGCAACCCGATGAGCCGCCACATCCAGGTCACCTTCGACGCCCACGACCCGCGGGCACTGTCGTCCTTCTGGCGCGACGTACTGGGCTACGTCCACCCCGGCCCGCCCGGAGTCGACCTGCCCGAGGACGCCGACCCGCTGGCCGCGTGGGAAGACTTCCTCGCGCGGGTCGGCGTACCGGAGGAGCAGCGCAACACGAGATCGGCCATCGAGGACCCGGACGGGCACGGCCCACGGCTGTTCTTCCAGCAGGTGCCCGAGGACAAGGTCGCCAAGAACCGCGTCCACCTCGACGTCCGTGCGGCTCCCGGACTGCAGGGAGCGGAGCGGATGGCGGTGCTGGAGGTCGAGTGCGACCGGCTCGTCGCGCTGGGAGCGACGCGGGTTCGTCGCTACGAGCCCGCTCCCCCGATGAGCGCCGGCTTCATCGTGATGACCGACCCCGAGGGCAACGAGTTCTGCCTGGACTGACGCAGCTCAGCTGTAGTCGCGGAAGCCGCGGCCGGTCTTGCGGCCGAGGTGGCCGGCGGTGACGAGGTGCTCCAGCAGCGGGGCGGGCGCGAAGCCGGGCTCGCGGAACTTCGGGTAGAGCTCGCGCTGGATCGCCAGTCGTTGCCGACCACGTCGAGGAGCTCGAAGGGCCCACCGGAAGGGCACAGCCCTCCTTCATGGCCGTCTTGATCTCGTCGGCGGTCGCGTAGTGGGCCTGGAGCATCTTCACCGCGTCGTTGAGGTACGGAAGAGCAGCGCGTTGACGATGAAGCCGGAGCGGTCACCGCACCGGACGGCCACCTTGCCGAGTTCACCTCGCGACTCGGCATGGTCTCGCCGTCGAGGATGCGCTCGGCGCGGGCGCGTTGGTTCAGCTCGATGACCGCCTGGGTCGCTTCGGTCACCAGCACGCTGCTGCGTCCGGCCCGCAGGTAGGTTCGTTCGGTCGTGGAGCGTTCGCCGCGGGCGCGGGTTTGGGTCATGCGGTTCGGCCGTCGCCGGTCGGGGCTAGGTGTCGAGTGCTCGGACCGTGCGGAGCAGGAAGCCGGCCAGAAAAAGCTCCCGGCCGGCTATCTCTGCGGCCACGTCGCTCTCTTCGACCTCCGTGTCGACCCACTCCGGCCCGGGGAAGCCCGCCCGCAGCAATCCTCGGTCACGCCCCAGCCCTGGCCCGCCCCCAGAGACACCGCCAGTACGAAGACGGTCGCGCCCGGCCCGGCGAGGCCCGGCAGTAGCGCGAGGTATTCGTCCACCTTGCCACCGCCGCGCCGGCTGAGGCTGTGCAGCAGACCGGAATCGAACACCGAGTCGAACGGCGCCGACGGCAACGACAGGTCCGTGGCATCCTGGACCTCGAAATGCACCGTCAGGCCCTCGCCGACGGCCTTGGCGCGGGCCATGTCGATCGCCACGCGCGAGATGTCGATCGCTGTTACCTCGTAGCCGCGGCGGGCGAGGGCGATCGTGAGATCACCTGTGCCGCAGCCGGTCGCAATCCACGGACAGAACCAACTGTCCCAGCAGCAGGCGCTGACAAGGTGTTGCGCCTGGCGGGAGGACACATCCAAGTTGTCGGCGTCGCGTGAAAACTGACCCCCAGCGGGACCCGTCAGCGGGTGATCCGCCGGGGTCGGCCGGGCGGGCCGCCCGGCTTCGGCCGGTAGGTGGGTAGCCCGATGGCGACGGCGAGCATGCAGGCCGCACGGGTGTCGAACGCATCCGAGATGTCCTGGTCGTAGAAGGTCAGGCCGGTGCCGCCGTGACCGAGGGTGAAGGCGGCCAGTTGCAGGCGGCCGGCGGCCACCCCCGCCTCGAACTGGGCGACCCGGTACCCGCGCTCGCCGTACCCGTCGAGCACCTGGTCGAGATCGGCGCAGGCGAAGTCGGTGTACGCCGAGTCGCCGCCGAGCGGCTGGTCGAGGCAGAGCCCCTGGCTCAACGTTCGTACCTTGGGCTCCGGCGCCGGACGGCGCAGCTGCGGCGGGCCGTCGACCTGCTGATACAGGCCCGGCTCCGTGCCGTGCACCGCGTGGACCGCGACCTCGTGGGAGAGCAGGGTGGTCCCGGTCGGGATTGCGTCGGCGGGGACCGCTCGGGTCGCCGCCGCCATCGCCCAGTGCAGCAGCTCGGCGGGGGCGAGTTGGCGGCGCATGCGCCGGGTGGAGCCGCGGCGCAGGATGACCGACTCGATTGGCTCGCTGCCGGCCGCAACCGGTGCATCGACGGTGTCGGTGGCGCGGGGCAGGCCCGCGACGGCGGCCGCCCGCCAGCCGGTCACGTCGTCGCCCGTGGTGAGCTCACCGGCCTGCTGCACCCGGTTGACCAGCGGGAAGTCGACCGGCGCGGGGGAGAGCGGCGTCGGCGGGAACTGCGGCGGAGGTAGCTCGACCGGCTCGGCGGCGGCGGTCGCGGTGGGCCGGCCGCAGGTGATCACCGCCACCGGGAACTCCGTCACGCCGTCGACGCCGAGCAGGCGAGACACGGCGGCGTCGACGAAGCCTAGCCGTACCCGCACGGGCAGCCCGTGGCCTTCGGCGACGGCGAGCAGATTCGCCAGCATTGTCCCGGCGTCCCAGTAGACGTGCCGCCAGCCCCGTTCGGCGTACTTCCACGCGGTGCGCCACGGGAGGCCGGTGACGACGAGGGCGAGCGGGCTGGCCGCGACGTCTGGGTCGGCGGTGGCGTCGGCCAGCGCCCGGCGGTGGTCCCCGGCCGCGAGTGCCTCCAGGCCGAACACCTCCGGCGCGAAGTGGTACAGCCCGGCGTCGAGTCCGGCCACCTCGCTGGCCACCGCGTACATCTCGAGGGGGTGAAGATTGCCGGCGGAGGGGGCGGCCCGGAACCAGAGGTTGTCTCCGGCGGTTCGGGTGACGCCGGCCGAGTAGAACAGCAGCCGGGCGAGGAGTTCGCCGTCGATGGTCGGGTCGCTCGGCGGTACCCGTCCGGACAGGGTCGCCGCGGCCGGCGCCCCGGTCGGCGGCAGGTCGCGGGGGAGGGGGTGCACCGGCGCCCCGAGGTGGCGTTTGAAGGGCTGGGGCCGGTTGCTCGGGTCCATCGGGACGAACCCATGGACACCCGGCGGCCGGCCGCCGCGACACTGGCTCGTCTGGTGGTGGTAGAGCCGGGTCAACTCGCCGGTGCGCATCCGCCGGGCATACCCGCCGGCGCCCGGCGTATGCCCGAACGAGCGCGGTGCCGGGCGTGGCAGCCGTCCGCGGCCCGCACCCGCCGCGCAGCCGTCCTATTTCGGTGCTGCCGCCGGGCGCTGCGGCAGGTACACCTCCCAGCCGGAGGTGGTGAGGCCCCGCACCGGAATCCGGTGCCAGTCCTTGGCCCAGTCCGGCGGGGCGGAGCCCTTGACCAGCAGGGCGAAGTGTCCGGTCGCCGCGGCCTGCCGCAGCTGCGCGGTGCTCGCGTTGCGGTTGTATCCCCGGTCTTCCAGCGCCCGGCACCCGGCATAGTAGGCGATCGGAATGGCCTCGTGGCCGGAGATCACGCACGGCGGTCGCACCCCGTGCGATCGCAGGGTCTGGACGAGGCGGGTCCAGTCGCCGCGGCCGCGGACCTGCTCCGCCACGACGTGGTGCAGGATGCCGGCCTGGATGGCGAGGTGGCCGGCGAAGCCCAACGCAACCACGGCGGCGACGACCCGCCGCGACTGGCCGACGGCCGTGGAGAACAATGCGGCGATCCCCGGGGCGGCGCAGACCAGAGCAACGGCGTACGTCGGCAGCAGGAACCGGGGTGCGGAGTATCCGATCAGGAACAGGTAGGGGAAGGCCATGGCGGCGGCGACCACGATTGGCAGCCATGCCGTCCGTGCCATGCCCGCCCGGTGGGCCGTCCGGACAGCCAGTGGCACCAGCACCGCCAGCGCCAGCCACCACAGCACCGCCGGCCACCGCACGGGGCTGCCGCACGGGCGGCACAGGATCGGCCCGTCCAGGGTGCTGATCACGTGCCCGAGGGAGAACTGCAGGCTCGTGCCGCCCTGCACGTGACCGGCTTGACGGATGCGCTCCAGGAGCCCGCCGTAGCGCAGCTCGGCCTCGACCGCCCACGGTGCGCCGCCCAGCACGAGGCCGGCGACCACTGCCGCGGTCAGCCGCCACCGCCGGAACGCGGGCACCGCGACGGTGGCGGCGAGCAGCGGGAGCCCGAGCCAGAAGGCGTCGGCCGGACGCATCAGGGCGGCCACGGCGAGGGCGGCGACGAGCCCGAGGTACGCCCCGGGTCGGGCTGGCTCGGCCGCGGCCAGCAGGAAACACCCGACCGCCGCCACCGCCGCCATCGCCGTGTAGTGGTTGGGCATTGCGGCGTTCGCGTAGAACAGGGCGGTCCAGAGGCTCGCATACAGCCCGGCGGCTATCGCGGCGGTGGCGGGCCGCCGGGACACCCGCGACCACACCCAGAACGCCAGCCCGAGGGACGCCGCCGCGGTGACGGTGAGGAACAGGCGGAGCACGACGGTGGAATCGAGCCAGGACGCCACCGGCCACACCAGCAGGGTCACGCCCCGGGCGCGCGGTGCGCTCATGAACGCCGGCGGCGCATGGTTGCCGTGCTGGCTCACATAGACGACCTCGTCCCAGCCGAGGTCGAGACTGGCCGGCACCGCGACCAGCGCCACGGCGGCGAAGATCACGCACACCGCGACCAGGGGTCGCGCGCCGGATCGGGATGTCACGGATGGGGAGAGCACCGAGACCTCGCTAGACGCGTCACGCCAGGCCGTGCCCAGCGAGGAGGGTGGGGATTGTGCGAGCAGCCCTCACGTTAGTAGAAAGCGGGACATATTGGGCCTTATCCGCGAATCCGACCATCGGTCACACCTTGATCGCTCTGTAACTCGGTGATCTGCTCGGGGAAGCCGATGCCGAGCGGCAAGACCGGGCGGCCTGATCGGCAGCAGTGGCGCGGCCTGTACAGGCTCATGCAGCAGAGAGTGTGGCCGAAGACTTTGCCTGACGGTGTGGCCGAAGCTATGGCCACTCTCTCTGGCGCGCCTACCTGGGCGGTGGCCGGCAGGAGATGTTGAGACTGGGGCTGCCGCGGTTGGCGCAGCCGGTGTTCGACGATGCGTTCGCTGTTGAGACCTCGTCCTCGGCGGCTGCTGGTCGACACCAAGGGCGCCGTAGTCGTTCGGGAGCGTCGGTGCTGGACACCTAATCGGTTGGCACCACACCGCCTAACCGCATTACCGTGCCAGCCGTGCCCATCCACGATGACGAGATCCGAGCCACCGTCGGGCAGGTGCGCCGCCTGGTGGCGGCCCAGTGCCCGCAGTGGGCCGACCTTCCCGTGACACCCCTACCCGACGAGTTGGAGGGCACCGACCACGTACTCTTTCGGATCGGCAACGAACTCGTCGCCCGTATGCCCAAGATTGCCTCGGCGGTCGACCAGGCCGATTCTGATGCGCGGTGGCTGCCCTTGCTGGTGTCCCACCTGCCTGTGCGGATTCCAGTTCCGCTTCATGTGGGCGAGCCGGGCGCGGGGTACCCGTGGCGGTGGACCGTGGTGCCGTGGGTCGTGGGGAGCACGCCTCCCAGGCTTGGCTGCGACGACGTACTCCTGGCCCGCGATGTGGCCGCCTTCGTTCGCGCCCTGCACGGGGTGGATCCGGCCGGAGGCCCGTTCAAGCCACCGGGTTCCCGCGGGTCCGCCCTGCACCACGCCGATGAAGGCGTCCGCCGTGTGCTGCCCCGGCTCGCCGAGCAGGACGACGGCTTCGATGTGACCGCGGCCGAGGCGGCCTGGGACGCCTGCCTGGCTGCTCCTGACTGGGACCGGGACCCCGTATGGATCCACGGTGATCTGCAGCCGGGCAACCTGATCACCGACCGCGGCCGACTGGCCGCGGTCATCGACTTCGGCGCACTCGGTGTCGGCGATCCGGCGCCGGACGTGGCTCCGGCGCTATGGACCTTCACCGGCGCGGCCCGGGAAGCCTACCGGGAGGCAGTCGAGTACGACGACGCTACCTGGCGCCGCGCCTGCGGCTGGGCCCTCGCACCGTCGCTGACCGGCATCGACTACTACCGGCATACCTTCCCGCGAATGGCCGAGCACGGCCGCCGAATGGTCCGCGCAGTGATCGCCGAACTGGCGTGAATGCCACTGCCAGCCGAGTGGCTACTCGCGCTCAGCGGACGCACCTCGAGACCTGGGAAGTCGGGCACCCAACTCAACGTCCCTGCACCACGATCGAGACGTGCGGATCTGCCGCTGTCGGTGGCTGACCGGCGATGGGTGGCAGCGCACCACCCGGGGCCGCCGCTGCCGCACCCTGTCGACCCATCCGCGGGACTGACCGACGCAGCCTTCTCGGCGGTGCGCCAATGGCTCGGGCGGCGTAATGACAGCGCTTGATCAGCTGCACGCCCATGCCGATTGGGTGAAGGCGGCCCCGGAGGCGATCCAGCAGCTCACCGCCGAGGCGATGCACGACATCGCCGACTACCTCCGCCCCGCCCACCTGCAGCAGCTACGCAAGATCATCGACGACCCCGAGGCGTCGGGCAACGACCGGTTCGTCGCTTGGGCCTGCTAAGAGGAGCCTCTGGGTAGCGCTTCGGTCTACGTATACAAAAGGGGTTGACGAGCCGCTGGCTGCGGCCCGTCAACCCCGACACGTGCCCACCAAGGCTTGGTTAGACGCCACCGGCCCGGAACGCCAGCCAGGCGTCGCTCATCCGGTCCGCCTGCCCTGCGCTGAACATGTTCATGCAGGAGTCCTGCGTGTAGTCCATGAAGTTGTGGATCGGGTCCAGCCCGGGTGCGGTGCAGGTGTCCGCGCCCACCGGGCAGTTGAACTGCGGCGCCGCCTCCCGGGGAGTGTCCGCGACGTAGTCGCCGGAAGCGGAGCACCCGTGCGCGAAGGTGTGCTCCAGCATCAGCCAGTGCCCGACTTCGTGCGTCAGCGTGTCGCCCAGGGCGTACTTGCCCGCCGTTCCGCCCGGCATCGACTCATCGAGCATCACCACGCCGTCGATGTAGTCCCGGCCGTTGTTGTAACCCTTCGGGAAGTACGCCCAGCCGAGGAGCCCGCCGCCGATGTTGGCCGCGTACACGTTCAGGGTGCGGGCGTCGCCGGTGTACAGCGCCTTCTTCATGTCCCGCTCGTTCTTGCCCGGCACGACGGTGTACCAGTCGCTGTTCACCGTCCACGTCGTGTCGACAAGCGAGAAGCGGAACGGCGTGTCGGAGGCGTCCGAGGCCGTGCGACCGGCGAACGAGTCGTTGAGCACCGTCATCTGCGCCGCGATCAGGGTGTTCCACCGGTTCGTCTCGGCCTCGCTGAGGGGGTGGTCGGAGACCATGTGGAAGACCGTCGGCACGGTGATGCTGCCGTTGGCCAGGCGCGGCGAATCCTTGATCACGCCGTAGGCGTTCGCCTCGTTCTTGGAGTACAGCTCCGGCTCCTGGGCGGTGGCGCCCTCGCTCACCCGCGCCGCGCTGTGCCCCTCGGCACCCGGCTCACACGCCGCAACACCCGCGGAGGCGGTCACGGACGCTGCCGTACCCACCGCCGCGGAGGCTCCACCGGCCGCCAAGAATGTCGCAGCGGTAGCGGTCAGGACTGCCAGTTGGAACGTCGATCTCCTGCGCATCGTTGCACCTTTCACGGACGGGATGGAGGGGTGACAGAGCGGTATGGACGACGGTACGCCGCGACAAGGTCACTGACATCGTCGTCCCGTTATAAGAACACGCCATTGGCGTTGACAACAGACCTCAAGATCGGGACCGCATCGCCAGGTCCCGGCCTCGCCTCTGGGGCCACACGACCAGGCCGAGGCGCGGATCGCGGCGGCGATCGCCGCAGGCGCATCATGGCGCGCTACGTGACAGTCGAGCAAAACGACCGGTCGACGCCGGTTTTCAAGCGACTGCTGGCCAGTCCGTGGCTGAGGCCGCGATATCAACACAGCGCCAAGTCACTCTGCGTGAACGTTGATGAAGGTCGCTTGCCCCGGCGGTGCACGGATCTGCCGAGATCAGTGCATCAGTGTGTGAGGGATGCGGCGCGTTGGGAAGCTTCGATAATTCGTTGCTCGCTTGTTGGAGGCGGCCGTCCGGCACGCACTCGGCGCGGCGGGTGCGGGTCCGGCCCGTAGCAGCGGGTGAAGGGGATAAATGGCTTGCACAGGTGCCGGGCTGAGAGTTTGACTGCTCGCTATGCCTTTCCCCTCACCGGTCTTCGTTGCGGGTACGGGTCGTTCGGGAACGTCACGGATCGCCGACATCATCGGCGAACATCCGCTGATCCATCGGATTCCCATGGAGACCCGGTTTCTCATCGACCCGGGTGGCCTGCGGGACCTGGCCGACGCGCTCACCGATCGATACGACCCCACCGTCGGTGAGGACGCCCTGCACCGGCTGAGCGACTTCCTCACCGTACGAGTGCCCGGCCGGCGCGACGATCGCGGCAAAACCGTTCCCGAGCTGGTCGGCGAGCGGCGCTACCGGGACGCGGTGCAACAGCTCTGGCCGCAGTTGATCGCGTACACATACGACGAACCTGCGCCCGCGGAAGGCTTCGGGAACGCCGACCGGCCTGCCGGGCCGTTCGAGCCGCTGAGCCGCCGGCGGGTACTTCCCAGGTATTTCAGCGACCGGGGCGAACTGCTCGGAATCTTGCGGGGCCTGATCGACACCATGTTCGGCGGAGCAGCCGCCGACGCGGGCAAGCCGACCTGGTGCGAGAAGACACCGTTCAACCTGCTGTGCATGGAGTTCCTCTGGGAACTGGTCCCCGAAGCGACCATCGTGCACATCAAGCGTCACCCGGTCTCAGTGCTCGCATCCCACCTGGCCCAGCCATGGGCACCGCCCACCGTCGACGGCGCGCTCGCCTACCTCAAGCCGGTCTACCACCGATGGCTCACCTGGAAGAACGCGGTCGACCTGACGGGCAGGCGATACATCGAGGTGAAAGCAGAAGATCTTGCAGCCGACTGGCCCGGGCAGCGCCGCGCCCTGTTCGAACGGCTCGACGTCGACGACTTCGCCACCCCTTCAACGTTTCAGTCGCACAAGCTGACGAACCGCAACGACCAATTCGACGACGAAACCCGCGAGTTTATCGAAGAAGCACTCGGCATGGTCATCCCGGCCATGGGATATGAGTGACGGCTCTGGCTCTCCACCTTGACGACGCCGCGTCGCGCCCCTCGAACGCCCGGTAAACGCTGCTTCAGCCGAACCGCATCGCAGACCACTCGTTCCTAACTTTCCGGCCGTCTTTTGAGCCCGGAGTCAGCAACGATGGCCGTGTCACCTTCCTCAGCGGTCGGCGCACGGTCATGACTTTCCATCCGATGAGCGGTGTGCAGGTGCTGTGGCACCATGAGCGTGATCTCCACCCGCGAGCGCCGATCCTCCACGGCGAGACTCTGTGGCTCGTCGAGGACGCCGGCGTCGCGGTCATCGACCTGAGTCAAGGTGTTGTCACCGAGGTGCGGCCCTTACTGCACGGCGCTGTCTGCGCCGCGGCCCCGGTGTCCGACGGTGTGCTGTTCGCCTTTACGGACGGCTCGCTGGTCACCATCGACGGCGCTGGCGACGTCGGCGCTCGCATCCGGCTCTCGGCGCGGATTGGCCGGCTGGTCCCCGGAGACAACGGTCTGATGCACGCAATCGGAGAAGGCCAACTCGTCACGCTCAATATCCCCACTACAGCAACCGTCCCGCTTCGTTAGAGAGCATCCGCTCATGGCACCCCTGGAGGCGTCACCGGGAGCATCCGGAACCCCGAGACGGTTCTCATCGGCCGATTGGACCGGCGCGGTCGGCTGCGATACACCGGCCGCATGCATCCGCTGGCCACGCCCCAGCGGCTGGAGCTGGCGACGCTGCTGTCCCCGCTGCGCCTGCCCCGCCGCGGTGCCGTCACCCACCCGTGGCCCGAGCCACTACCCGCCGCGCGGTCCGGCCAGGTCGACCGGCCCGAGCCGTTGCCCTACATCCAGGTCGAGCCGACGGTAGTGGCGGACATCGAGGTCGACACCGCCTACGAACACCACCGGTGGCGTCACCGCGTCCGGTACGCGCGCCCCAGGACGGACCGGTCGGTGGGCGACGTGCCGCTGGTGCTCGGCGAAGGCGAAGACCCGTTCCCCGACTACGCGGGCAGCGCCTGATCTGACCTCAGCTCAAGTCCCGATGCAGGCGGAGGCCGCAACCAGACCTGAAGCACTCGATGCACGTCGAGCGGCCTGAACAGCGCGGCGAGCCGGCTGACAGGGGAAACTGCTGGCCAGGGAACTTGGCCCGCCTTTGATCAGGAGCGCAGCTGCGCGAGACTGCCACCCATCAGCATGGAAGCCTCGGAGGTCCAGCATTCCCTGCCACCCCAGGACTACCCGACGTTGGCCGGGCTGCCCACCGAGCCGCAGGCACTATTCGACTGGCTGCGAGCCCAGGTACCGTCCGGCAAGGGCGACAACGCCCGGCGCGACGCCGTCTCGTACGCCGTGATCAAGTCGATGCTGCGAGAGAACGTGCTTCCGTCCAGTGTGAAGGCGACGCTGCTGCGGGTACTTGCCCTGATCCCCGGTGTCACCCAGTCCACCGATCCGGTCGACTTCGACGGACGCCCGGCGATCGCGGTCGGCATGGTCCAGGACAGGTGGCGGCACGAGGACATCCTGCTCGACCCGACCACTCACGAGTTCCGTGGATGCCGGACCGTCGTGGTCAAGGACCACACGACGCCTGAGGGGGGCAGGCTGCAGGAGGGTGACGTCGAGGTCGAGCTGATCCGGGTCACCGGCAAGATCGTGGACGGGCCGGGCCAGACCAGCTGACCATCGGGTACGTCGTGCCCTCGCTGACCCACCGTGAGCGCTCACTCCAAGATACTTGCTTGGTCAAGGAATTTGCCTCGTCCGCCCCGGGTTTCTGATGGGCGTCAGGCGTGATCGGAACGAGCGAGGCAGGCGAGCTGAGATGCAGTTCGGGATCTTTGGTGTGGGCGACGTGGCGCGCGACCCGGTGACCGGGCGGATGCCGTCCGAGCACGAGCGGATCAAGGCCGTGGTGGAGTACGCGAAGCTGGCCGAGGAGGTGGGCCTGGACGTCTTCGCCATCGGTGAGCACCACAACCCGCCCTTCTTCCCGTCCTCGCCCACCACGCTGCTGGGTTACGTCGCGGCGCGGACGGAAAAGATCGTGCTGTCCACCTCGACCACGTTGATCACGACCAACGACCCGGTGAAGATCGCCGAGGGCTACGCGATGCTCCAGCATCTCGCCGACGGCCGGGTCGACCTCATGATGGGGCGCGGCAACACCGGGCCGGTCTATCCGTGGTTCGGCCAGGACATCCGCAACGGCATCCCGCTCGCCGTCGAGAACTACGCCCTGCTGCGCCGGCTGTGGCGCGAGGAGGTGGTCGATTGGCAGGGCAAGTTCCGCACCCCGTTGCAGTCGTTCACCTCGACCCCCCGGCCGCTGGACGGCGTACCGCCGTTCGTGTGGCACGGCTCGATCCGCAGCCCGGAGATCGCCGAGCAGGCCGCGTACTACGGCGACGGGTTCCTGCACAACAACCTCCTCTGGCCCAAGGAGCACGTCCAGCGGATGGTGGGGCTCTACCGACGGCGGTTCGAGCACTACGGGCACGGCTCCGCGGACCAGGCAATCGTGGGCCTCGGCGCGCAGGTGTTCATGCGGAAGAACTCGCAGGACGCGGTCCGCGAGTTCCACCCGTACTTCGACAACTCGGCGGCCTACGGGCACGGCCCGTCGCTGGAGGAGACGATGAAGCAGACGGCGCTCCTGGTCGGCAGCCCGCAGGAGGTGATCGACCGGACCCTGACCTTCCGGGAGTACGCGGGCGGCGACTACCAGCGCCAGCTCTTCAACGTCGACGGGATCGGCGTACCGCGGAAGACCGTGCTCCAGCAGATCGAGATGCTCGGCGAGGTCGTGCAGGTGTTGCGCAAGGAGTTCGCGGTGGGCCGTCCCGCCCATGTGCCGGACGCCCCGACGCACGAGTCGCTGAAGGCGGCGGCGCGGGCCGCCGCGACGGAGGAGGACCGATGAAGCGGACCATCGCGGTCGTGTCGGCCGGTCTTCGGCAGCCATCGTCGACCCGGATGCTCGCGGACCGGCTGGCCGACGCGGCCCGCCGCGAACTAAAACAGCTCGGGGCGGAGGTCGACGTCGAACTGATCGAGCTGCGCGACCACGGACACGACCTGGTCAACAATCTGTTCGCCGGCTATCCGTCGGCAGAGCTCAGGCGGGTGCACGAGATCGTCGCCCGCGCGGACGCGCTGATCGCGGTCACGCCGACGTTCAACGCGTCGTACAACGGGCTGTTCAAGATGTTCGTCGACGTCCTCGACGACACCATCCTGATGGACAAACCGGTGCTGATCGCCGCCACCGGGGGGACGGGACGGCACTCGCTGGTGCTGGAACACGCGCTGCGGCCGCTCTTCAGCTACCTGCACGCGGTGGTCGTACCGACCGCGGTGTTCGCCGCCCCCGAGGACTGGGGTGCCGGCGACACAGCCCAGGGCTCATTGGTCCACCGGATCGACCGCGCGGCCGGGGAGCTGGCCCGCGAGGTGGACCGGCGAGACAAACCGGTGCACGGCGACCCATTCGACGATCCGACGCCGTTCGAGCACATGCTCGCCGGGGAGTGACGAGGCCGCGCCGAGCGCGCCGGGCACCGCCGTAGCACGTGCCCGGCGCCGGCGGGGGGAAATGCGGCCGCCGCGCGGTCAGCGCGCGGCGGACGGCTCACCGGCCGTCCCGACCCGCTGGAACGCGCGGGCCAGCTCGACGAGGTCCATGCCCGTGAAGTGGTCCAGGAACCGCCGCCGTACGGCGGCCAGGTGGCTCGGCCAGGACTCCTCCAAGCGGGCGAGGCCGGCGTCGGTGAGAACGGCGTTCCAGCCGCGCGCGTCCTCCGCGGTCCTGACCCGCTCGACCAGGCCCTGGGACTCCAGGCGATTGATGGTACGGGTCATCCCGCTCAGCGAGAGCTGGCAGGCCCCGGCGAGTTCGCTCATCCGCATCTGTCGGCCCGGCGCCTCGGACAGGTTCCTCAGGGCCGTGTACTCGGTGAGCGGCAACTGGTGTTCGCCCACCATGTCGGCGTCGATCGTCCGCGGCAGGACGTACATCACGCGGCCCAGGGAGCGGACCACCGCTTCCTCCTCGGGGGTCAGCGGTTGCAGGCGTTCGGCTGGGGAGTCGGACATGCCATCCATGCTAGTTGCTTGACCGAGCAATCGGCCGCCTTGGCGCGAAGTCGGGAGGCCACCCTGCCGGGGCGCACCCAGTCGCTGTGACCGTGGCCATAGGGCATGAAATTTGCTTGACCAAGCAATCGGTGGCTAGCGTTTGCTTCGCCAGGCAAGGACATTTGGAAGGGCACGACAATGACCAGAATCGGTATCATCCTCGGGAGCACCCGCCCCGGGAGCAACGGAGAAGCCGTCGCCCGCTGGGTCCTCGAGGTCGCCAAGCAGCGCAGCGACGCGCAGTTCGAGCTCATCGACCTGCTCGACTACCAGCTGCCGCACCTCGACGAGGCGTACCCGCCGGCGATGGGCCAGTACACCCAGCCGCACACGCTGCGCTGGGCCAACACCATCGCGTCGTTCGACGGCTTCGTGATGGTCACCCCGGAGTACAACCACTCCACCTCGGGTGCCCTGAAGAACGCCATCGACTTTCTCTACGCGGAGTGGAACAACAAGGCCGTCGGTTTCGTCAGCTACGGCTCCGCTGGCGGCACCCGGGCTGTGGAGCACCTGCGCCTGATCGCCGGCGAGCTCCAGATGGCCGACGTACGGTCCCAGGTGGCGCTGTCGCTCTTCACCGACTTCGAGAACTTCAGCGTCTTCAAGCCGAACCAGTTCCAGCAGGACTCGCTCAACGCCACCCTCGACCAGGTCGTGGCCTGGAGCACCGCGCTCGCCCCGCTTCGCAAGGGCTGAACACTGCCCCCAACGGTGCTGGAGATGGCCGCGGGTTCCTCCCGCGGCCATCTCCGCCCGCTCATCCCCGAAGCCGAGGAGGATGGCGACCTCGGCGGGGGAGTACCAGCGCGGGGTGAGTCCCGCCGAGGTGCAGACCCGGCAAAGGATCCTCGACCGCCCGTAGTCGCCGGCGCCTTGGGGCTCATGGCCGGTGGCGCGGCCGGCAATCTGGTCGACCGGCTCTTCCACGCGCCAGGGGTGGGCCATGGTGAGGTCGTGGACTTCCCGTATCTCGACTGGTGGCCGACGTTCAACCTCGCCGACACCGCCGGTAGCCGCGATGGGCGCTGAGATCGAGACCACCGTCACCGGTCGGGGCGCCGGGGCTCGTGTCGCCATCGCCGTGGCGGTCGCCGCCCCGGCAGTGGTCATGCGGCTGGCCGGGGTGGAGGTGGCGCCGGTGGCGGCGGTGGCGGTTTTCGGCGCCGCCGTACTCGCCTCGGTGGCGCTGCTGATGTGGGCCTCGGAGGCCGCGCGGGTGGACATCTCCGGCAGCCTCGCGCTGGCCATCCTGGCGTTGGTGGCGATCCTGCCCGAGTATGCGGTGGACATCTTCTTCGCCTACACCGCCGGTCACGACCCGGCGTACGCCGCCTACGCCCTGGCGAACATGACCGGCGCGAACCGCCTGCTCATCGGGGTGGCCTGGCCACTGCTGGTCGTCTTCGCGATCGTCGCGGTACGCCGCCGCGGCGTTCGCGGCGAACGCGACGCCGTGACCGTGCGGGCACACCGCCGCACCGAGATCGTGTTCCTCGCCGTCGCCACCATCTACGCCCTGGTCATACCGCTGACCGGCCGGCTGGCCTGGTACGACGCGCTGGTGCTCAGTGGGTTGTTCGCCGCCTACCTGTGGCGGATCCGCGGCAAGGAGGAAGCCGAGGAAGAACTGGCCGGCGTGGCCGCCACCATCGCTGTTCAGCCGGCCACCCGCCGGCGTGCCCTGGTCGCCGCGCTGTTCGTGGCCGCCGGGACGATCATCCTGGCCGCCACCGAACCGTTCGGCGACGCCCTCGTCGGCGCGGGCATCGACCTGGGCATTGACGAGTTTCTGCTCGTCCAGTGGCTGGCCCCGATCGCCTCCGAAGCGCCCGAGGTCATCGTCGCGATCACGTTCGCCCTGCGCGGACGCGCCGACGACGGCATGGGCGCACTACTGGCCGCGAAACTCAACCAGTGGACCCTGCTGATCGCCTGCCTGCCGGTCGCCTACTACCTCGGCGGCGGCGAGTTCGCCGGGTTGCCGCTGGACGCCCGGCAGACCGCGGAACTGGTGCTCACCACCGCCCAGACGCTGCTCGGCGTGGCCGTCCTGACCGACCTGCGACTGTCCCGCGGTGAAGCCGCCCTGCTGTTCGGCTTGTTCGCCGTCCAGTTCGTGCTGCCCGCACCGAACATCCGCTACGTCATCGCCGTCGCCTACACCGCGCTGGCCGTCGTGCTGCTCATCCGGCAGCGTCGCCACGTCCCCGAGCTGATCAGGTCCCTCTGACACCGATCGGAGAGCCCACCTCACACACCGACCCCCACGCCGCGCCGTGTCCGCGGCAGCCCTGGCACGGATGGCGGACCGAACCAGGACCAGGTCCGCAGCGCATCAGACACGGCCCGGACGGCTGCGTACGTTCCGTCTGTGAGCACGCCGGATGATGTTGGGCGCTCGAACGACGTCGCTGGCGTGCGGCACCCGGAGGATGCGGGTACGAACGGTGGTATGGCAGATAGACCTCGGTTGAACGTCGCCGCCACCGTGCTGGACTCGCCCGACGCCCAGCAGCTCGCCGCGTTCTACGAACGCCTGCTCGGGTGGTCGCGACACGACGACGAGCCGGACTGGGTGACGATGCGTCCGCCGGACGGCGGTGCGGGCCTGTCCTTCCAGACCGAGCCGGCGTACGTGCGGCCGGTCTGGCCGGCGGGTCCGCAGGAGCCGCAGATGATGGCCCACCTCGACATCGAGGTCGACGACCTGGAAGCGGCGTCGGCCCACGCGGTGGCCGTCGGCGCCACGGTGGCGGACTTCCAACCACAGGACGACGTGCGGGTGCACCTCGACCCGGCCGGCCACCCGTTCTGCCTGTTCATCTGAATCGATCGGCGGGCGGCTCGTGACGATCTCCCACCGTCCCGGCCGCGAGGTGGCCGCCCGAGGCTCCCCGGTCAGCCGGGCTCCTTGCCGGCGGCTGCACCGTCGCATCGGGCTGTCCGAGGGGCGGCCGTGACGGCCGGAGGCATCCTGGCCGCCGGCCGTCACGGCTCGGATCTGTCCGGCAACCCCCGTCACGGACGCTGCCTGCGGTTGCGCGGTGCCCCGCGGCTCCACGCCGGGCCGGAGCGTTCGTTCTGCCTCAGGCTCGCGACCACTTCTGGTTGGCCCCGCCCGTGCAGTCCCACAGCTGGAGCTTGCCGCCGTTGTTCGGGTTCCAGTCCCGCACGTCGACGCACCGGTTGGCGCTCAGGTTCACGAGGTCGCCGGAGCCGGTGAGGGTGAAGCGCTGCGCCGGGTTGCCGTTGCAGCTGACGAGGTTGACCTCGGTGCCGTTGGCGGTGCCGGCCCAGGCGGGGTCCATGCACTTGTCCATGGCGCGCACCGTGCCGTCGGAGGCGAACGTCCAGGCCTGCGCGGCGGTGGTGTTGCAGTCCCAGATCTGCAGCTTCGCACCGTCGACCGGGTTGGCCCCGGGGATGTCGATGCAACGGCCGCTCTGCGCTCCCTTGATCCGGGTGGTTGCGGGCGGCGGGTTGCCGTCGCCCGAGGTGTAGCCGGAGACCCGGACGTAGTCGACGAGCATCTGCTGGGGGAACTGGGTGGCGGCGTCGGGGTATCCCGGCCAGTAGCCGCCGACGGCCACATTGAGGATCAGGAAGAAGGGGTGGTCGAACACCCAGCGGTTGCCGCCGAGCCGGCCGGGGTCGACGCGGTGGTACTCGACGCCGTCGAGGTACCAGACGATGGAGTTCGGCTCCCAGTCGACCCGGTAGGTGTGGAAGCCGTCGGCGAGGGGCTGGCCGAGGGTGCGACTGCCGCTGATGCCGCCCGAGCCGGAGTAGCCAGGGCCGTGCACGGTGCCGTAGACGGTGTTGGGCTCCTTGCCGACGTTCTCCATGATGTCGATCTCGCCGGAGCTCGGCCAGCCGACGCTGCCGATGTCGTTGCCCAGCATCCAGAACGCCGGCCAGATGCCCTGGCCCCGCGGGATCTTGATGCGGGCCTCGAACCGGCCGTACGCCTGGGTGAAGGTGGCGGCCGTGAGCAGCCGGGCGGAGGTGTACTCGCAGCGCCCGTAGTGGCACTGGTAGTTGGCCGGGTTCTCCTTGCGGGCGGTGATGACGAGGTTGCCCTGGCCGTCGTGCACCGCGTTGCTGGTGCTGTTCGTGTAGTACTGCTGCTCGTTGTTGCCCCAGCCACCACCGCCGATGTCGAACCGCCACCTGCTCTGGTCGACGGGCGTGCCGGCCGGTGCGTTGAACTCGTCCTGCCAGGTGATCCCGCCGATGGCCGCCTGGGCCGGGTGGGGGTGCGGCGGCATGACGAGGGCCAGTGCGGCCAGGAGGGCGAGGGTCGCGGCGCGGGCGAGGATTCGCGACCGTGGGCGGGGGCGGGCTCGAAGCACGGGGATCTCCTTGGGGGTGGGGTACGGGACGACGGATGCTGACGACCGGCGGCGCGGCAGGTGCCGGAACGGTGGACGGGTGCGGATCAGCCGCGGCGCCACTTCTGGTTGGCGGTGCCGGCGCAGTCCCACAGCTGCAGGCGGGCGCCGTCGGAGTTGTTCCAGTCCTTGATGTCGACGCACTTGTCGGCCTGCGGGTTGACCAGGTCGCCGGCGGCGGAGAGGACGAACTGCTGCGCCGGGTTGCCGCTGCAGGTGGCAATCTGGATGGTGGCACCGTTGGCGGTGGAGCCCCAGGCCACGTCCATGCACATGTTGTTCTGGCTGCGCAGCGTTCCGCCGGTGAAGGTCCAGGCCTGCGCGGCGGTGCCGTTGCAGGTCCACGTCTGCAGCGGAACGCCGTCGGAGAAGTTGGAGTACGGCACGTCGATGCACCGGTTGTTCCAGTTGCTGATCACCCGGTCACCGCCGCCGGTGGTTGTCAGCGACAGGCCGTAGGCGGCGAGGATCTCGTTGACCGGCTGGAACCAGGTGGTGCCGCCGGTGGAGCAGTTGCCGGAGCCACCGGAGGCGACGCCCTGGGCCTGGTTGCCGGAGATCCAGGAACCACCCGAGTCGCCGCCCTCCGCGCAGGCGTTGCTGCGGCTGAGGCCGTACACCGCGCCCTGCGCGTAGTTGACCGTCTCGTTGCGGCCCAGGATGGTCCCGCAGCGCCATCCGGTGGTGCGGCCGGAGCGGCAGACCGAGCTGCCGATGGCCGCGTCCTGGGAGCCGGCCACCGCCACGTTGCCGCCGGAGTAGTTGTTGACCCAGGGCCGCGGCGTCCAGTCGCCGTTGGTGCGGACCCAGGCGTAGTCGTCGCCGGGGAACGACGAACCGACGAACGTGCCCTGCGCGACGTTGTTCAAGCCGAGGGTCGGGCTACCGGCGCGTCCACAGTGGCCGGCGGTTACGAAGCCGCCGGCGACCGCGAAGCCGACCGAGCACAGGGTGTTGCCGTTGATGACGTACTGGTCGCCGCCGCGGACGTCGTACCTGAGGCGGGGTGCGTCGGCGGACTCGGCGACGGCCACCTCGCTTGCAGCAAGCCCGCTGGCACGGGCGAAGGAGAGTGCCTCGGCAGCGGCACCCGGCCTGGTCGTTACCACTACCCGGTTTGCGGGCCACGTCGACGGACCAGCCGTGGACAGTGTGCGGGTCCGCCTCGGCCCTGCTCCGGTCCAGGGCCCGCTTCGCCGCGTCGAGGGTGCGCTCGTTGCGGGCCACGACCTTCGGATCCGCGCCCTCGGCCCGGACGACCGGGGCGAGCGCCGGATCCGTGACAGCCACGGTCAGGCGTTGACCGCCGGCCGGGATCCACGCCCCGGCGAAGGCCGAGCCGAGCCGGGCGCGGAGGCGCTTCTCGACGGTCGGGGCGGCGGCCTCGAGGCGCATGCGGGCGCCGAGTTGCGCGCCGGTCAGGCCGAGGTCGCGGCGCATCGCCTCGGCCATCGCCGGGGCGATGCCGGTCGCCGCCACGTCGGCGGCAGGCGGAGCGGTGGGGCGGCCGGCGCTGGCCGCTGCCGCCGGCGGAGAAAGGCTCACCAGCGTCAGGGCCGCCGTGGCGGCGCCGAGCACGCGCAGGGTTCGAGACATGGACGTCCTCCGGGGATACGAGGTGCGACCGAACGTGGACCTTGATCAGGAAACTGAGAGCGCTCTCCGACAGATGTTCATCGATGCATGCGATATTTGTCAACACTGTTGCCAGTACGTGGCCGGCCGCCGCCAGCATGACAATCCAGAGTGGCCGGACGGTGACCCGGCGTTGCCTCGCGGACCACGGGGCAGCCGAGGGAGGTGTCGGTCCCGGTCACCTCGCCAAGGGGCGGTGCGGCGAACCGTCGAGGGGTCCTTGCCGAGGTACTGACCTGCTGCCGACGTGGTGGATGCCGCCGGTGATCCAGGGACCGATGGTCTGGCTGATCATGAGGGCCTCGTCGACGAATCGCCGGGGCCAAGCCGCGTTATAGGGCTCAAGGTAAACGGCGGCATTGACGTGGCTCGAGTGACTGTTGAGACCATCCGGCATGACCGAGGGCTTCAGGCGGGCTGATATCGAGCCCGACGGGAATGTGATCAACGATTGGCGATGGCCCAGTCGGCGAGGGCGGGTGCGCTGGTGGTGTGGTCGAGGCCGATGATCGCGGCACCATGCAGTGGCCCGTCGTCGCCGTGCGCGGCGTTGACGACGGGTGGGGGTTGGGCCCGGTGGAAAGCCATGAGGCCGTCGGTGTAGGCGCCTTCGAACGCGGCGCGCGCGGTGTGGCGGATAGCGGGACCGAGTCCGCCGAGGGTGATGAGGTCGGGGTCGTGCATGTTGGCCAGGCCGGCGATGCCGGTGGCGAGGGCTTGCGCGACGGCGGTGACGGCCTGTCGCGCGCGGGTGTCGTCAGCGGCGCGGTCCAGGATGTGGCGGGCGTAGCTGCGGGGATCGGCCGGGGCTGGTTCGCCGAGATGGCGGGCGAGGGCGCGGCCGTCGACGTCGAGGTCCCAGCAGCCGCGGGCCCCGCAGGGGCAGTGAAGGCGGCGGTCGCCGAGGGGCAGGTGTCCGTATTCGCCGGCGGCACCGTGGGCTCCGGTGACGGGGCTTCCATCGACGGTGAGGGTGCCGCCGATGCCGACCTCGACGATGAGGTGGAGGGCCGTGCTGGCGGTGGTGGCCGCGCCGGTACGGGCTTCGGCGACGCCGGCGAGGGTGGCGTCGTTACCAACCAGCAGCGGCAGAGATGTGTCGATGGTGATGGTGCTCAGATCTACCCGTCCCCAGCCGAGCGTTGAGGCCTGCGCGAGGTGCTGGTCGTGGACGGTGCCGGCGACGGCGAGGGAGACGGCTCGGAGTCGGTCGCCGTACTGGGTACGGGCCTGGGCGACTGTCTGACGCACCGCGGTCAGCACGGTCGCGGGTTCGCGGCTGCGGTGCGCCTGACGACGCAGGTTGTGTAGTTGCCCGTCGACGGTCACGATGGCGTGGCGCCAGTCCTCCTGGCGCAGGTCGGCGGCGAGGATCACCGGGCCCTCGGGATGCGGCTGCAGCACGGTGGTGGGCCGGCCGCGCCCACGGATGGGGGCCGGCGTCTCGGTGAGCAGCCGCAGCTCGCGCATCCGGGCGGTGATCTCGGTGGCGAGCCCGCTGGTCAAATGCAGCTCGCGGGCCATCGCCGCTCGGGTTATCCCGGGTCGGCGAGACATCACGGCGAGCACCTGTGACGCGGTGTGGTACCGGGCCGCGTCAGCGCGCTGTCGGGGAGGGCTTGCCATGGCAGGAGCACACCACCTTATCCTCGTACCACGAGCATATTAGGGGAGGTTGTCGTGGTGCTGCTGGACACGGACGGTACTGAGGAGGGTGTTGTGGACCTGTCGGCGGTGGTTGCGGTGCTGCTGGACATGGACGGCACCCTGGTCGACTCCGACGCCGCCGTCGAGCGGGCTTGGCGGGTGTGGGCCGGCGAGTACGACGTCGACCCGGTGGCGGCGTTGGCGATCGCGCACGGCAGCCCGGCCGACCGTACTGTCCGCCGGTTGCTGCCCCACCTCGACGACGCGGCGGTTGCCGCGTCCGCGGCGCGGCAGCTGGAGCTGCAGTACGACGACCTGTCCGACGTCACCGCCACCCGCGGCGCAGTCGAACTGCTGGCGACGCTGGCCCGGCTCGGGCTGCCGTGGGCGGTGGTGACCAGCGCGGACACCCGCCTGGCCAAGGCGCGGCTGGCCGCCGCCGGCATCGACGCGCCCGTGCTCGTCACGGTCGACGACGTGAGCGTCGGCAAGCCGGCACCGCAGGGCTACCTACGCGCTGCCATGCTGCTCGACGTGCCCGCCGAGCGCTGCCTGGTCGTCGAGGACGCCGAGGTCGGAGTGCAGGCCGGGCGCGCGGCGGGCGCGTGGACGGCCGCCCTCAAAGGTATCGACGCGGACCTGCGTATCGCGGATCTGGCGCAGCTGGCGCAGCTGCTTACGCCGTCGCGTCGGTGACCGTGGTGACGCGACACGCCGGGCTGTCAGATGTACCTGCCTTGACACCTGTGGCGTACTCATCGACGAAGTTTGGATCCTGCGTCGCGGCGACGTCGTGGACGCGCGCGGTCGCGACGGTCGACGCGCTCATCACGCTCGCGTTTCGCTGACGGCCTGACGGCGACGAGCACACGCTGGCCGAGGCCAAGGCGCTGGTCCGCGAGTACCTGCACCGCCACCTGGAGATCCCGGGAGCCGAGTGATGAGCGTTCCGCCGCCGGCGGAGGTCACATCCGACAATCGGATCCGCCACCGCCTCATGCAAGTCGCCGCCTTGCGCAGCGACCGTGTCCCTGTAACAGCACCGCGATGCGCAGCGCCTGTGCTTCAGGAAGGTCGGGCTGCACGGCTTCTCTGGCGGGCGGGACTCCGGACCGCGGGGCTCCGCCCGGTCGATCGGAACAGCACGGACAGGAAGTACCTATGGCTGACCCCACATCGCCGGTAGCACCCCCACAGCCGTCGCCCCAGCAACGGCGCGCTGCCACCGCCTCGCCCGCATCCGCAGCGGTGACACGTGCCGCACCGGACAGCGCGGGCCAGGTGCCACAACTGCCGCCTGAGGAGCGCCGGGTCGCGACGTGCCGGCACTGTCGGCAACCCCTGTTCAATGACGTGTTGTGGGGGTGGATGCACGAGGGAACCCGATACCTGTGCCAGGACCCGGCCACGGGCGAGTTGCTGTGCCAACCCGCGACGCCCACCTGAACGCCTCTCGAGGGAGGCGTGTCGGCGGTACGGCACGAGCGGCCAACACTCCATACCGAGTGCTCGCTCGCGACCGATCGGACCGAACGGCAAACTGCGCGGCTTGGCCCGCTGCACCAGCGGCGCCGTCCAGATATCGTCGGGTGTTGTGACCGCGCCTGAGATCACCGTGGCCGAACGGGCCGATCGTGAACGCGCGATGGGCTCGCTGGTTGCCGCGTTCGCCAACGATCCGGTCCTGCGGTACCTCTTCCCCGACGATGCCACCTATCCGCGGTACGCCGCCGCGTTCTTCGGGCACCTCTTCGACAAGCGGGTGGGCCAGGGAACGATCTGGACAGTCGGCCACGGCGCGTCGGTCGCGATGTGGGACGGTCCCGCAGCCGCGGGCGGGCCCCCGGAAGAGAGTCTCGCGGCCCACCTTCCCGCAGACGCGCTGGCCCGCGTCAACGCCTACGGAGAGGCCGTGCACGCCGCACTGCCGACCACCCCGTTCTGGTACCTCGGCGTCCTGGGCACCCATCCCGACCACGCCGGCCGCCGCTGGGGCCACGCCGTCATGGGGATCGGATTGCGTCGGGCCGCCGCGGACGGCTTGCCGGCGATCCTGGAAACCAGCAACCCGGCCAACGTCGAGGTGTACCGCCGCGCCGGCTGGGAGGTCGCGCGCACCGTGACGACCGAGCCGCTGACGATCTGGATAATGCAACAGTCGACCGGCTGACCGCGGGCCGAACGGCACACCCAGCGGCGACTGAGCCACCAGGCGACAGGGCGGGCAGGCCAGCGGCAGTCATCGACGCTGGCCGACAGGAGTCTTGATCCTTGCAATGCGGCGGTCAAGTGAAAGGCCCGTGGCGTGGCCAGCATCTACACCGAGGGCATCGAGCTCGACCACCACTGGCTCCACGAGGTCTTCGCATACCCTCGCAGTGGACCTCAGGCGACGTCACGTCCGGGCCGGCAGCTCGTCGCCGGGTAGACCTGCCGTTCGACCCCCGTTCGCTCATGGAGGTGTGTTGTGGTGCGCAACCAGCGACAGGTTGGCGAGGGGTTGTGGACCGTCCTGTTGCTCTTCTGGGGCATGGCCATGTTCTTCGGGGTGGGGTTGATCAGTGCCGCCTCCTCGCTGGGTTGCGACGACGAATGCGCGAGGGGTGAGGACTGGGCCTGGTTGGGGCTCGCGATCAGCTGTGTGGCCGGGCTGCTCCTCATGATGCTGTTCGTGCTTCTCGGTTGGGTGCTGAAGCGCCTCCGGCGTCGCTTCCTCACCTTCGCGAGCGCCGCCATGCTGGTGGCCACCGTCGTGGGTGTGGTGGCGTTCCTCTCGCTTGACGACGGCCGCGGGGCGCCGAGGGTCAACGCCGTGAGGACCGGTTCGGCGGTTCAGGCGCTTCAGCCCACGATTCCTGTTGTGGGTGGGACGATCCGCTGAATCGACGTGTGACTCTGCGGCAACTGCACCACCCTGGGTCGCATCGGAGTCCGCGCCGGCGCCCAGTTCGGCAGTCCGGCCTGCGGTCTTCCTACCGTCGGAGGGCGGTAGGAAGACCACTCCGTTGATTGCGTCCGCAACCGAAGTACGCCGCGATCCCGCCGCGACTGGTCCGTCACACCGGCCCGTACCGGGTGCGGCGCGCGCCAGTGGTCAGTGCCCAGTAGCGGTCGCCGTACGACCAGTGCCACCACTCGGTCGGGTAGTTCACCAGTCCCGCGCCGCCGAGGGCGTCCACCAGGATCCGCCGGTGCCGCCGGGCGGTCGCGCCGATGGTGCGGGCGCCGGTGAAGCAGGCGCCCGCGCTGTCCTCCGGGGTGGCGTCGACGGCGGTGCCCAGGTCCAGCTCCAGACCGTCGGCGGTGCACAGCGTCAGGTCCACCGCCCCGCCGGTGCTGTGCGGCGCCACCTCGACCGGCGAGACGAACTTGCTGGTCTCCCGGTGCAGCCGCTCCGGCGACCAGTCCGGGTGCCGCCGGCGCAGCTCGTCGCGGTAGCCGGTGAAGATGCCCAGCTGGGCCTGGTAGGGCCGGTATCCCTCGACGACCAGCAGGCGCACCCCGGCGGGCAGCGAGCGCTGCGCGGTCAGCAGCCGGTCCGCGACCCCGCGGCGCAGCCGGGCGTACGCCCCGGCGGGGTCGGCCGCCCGCCCGTCCAGCCGCAGCTCGGGCAGGTCGCGCAGGTCCACCAGCGGCTCGCCGTCGTCGGCGCTCCGCACCGCCGCCACGCGGGGATCGGAGAGCAGGATCATCGGGCGCTCCGGGTGGCGGTCGCGGCGCGCTCCGCGTGCCGGGTGCGGGCCAGCTCGACCAGGCGGTCCACCACCTCCCGGTAGCCGACGCCCGCCGCTGCCCAGACCTTCGGGTACATGGAGTGTGCGGTGAAGCCGGGCATCGTGTTCAGCTCGTTGACGTACAGCTCGCCGGTCGTCTCCTCGTAGAGGAAGTCGACCCGGGCCAGGCCCCAGCCGCCGATCGCGGCGAACGCGCGCAGGGACAGCTCGCGGACCCGCTCGGTCACCTCGTCGGGCAGTACGGCTGGGACCACCATCGGGTCGGCGTCGCCGAAGTACTTCTGCCGGTAGTCGAACCAGCCTCCGGCGACCCGCACCTCGCCCACCGCCGACGCCTCCGGGCGCCAGCCGCCCAGCACAGCGCACTCCAGCTCCCGCCCGACGACCCCCTGCTCGACCACGACGAGCTGGTCGTGCCGGAGCGCCTCCTCCACCGCGGCCGCCAGGTCGTCGCCGTCGGCGACCCGGGAGATGCCGATCGAGGAGCCCATGCTGGCCGGCTTGACGAACAGCGGCCGGCGCAGCCCCAGCACCAGCTTCTCCGGGTCGTCGGCCTGCCGGTAGGTCTGCGCGTCGAACGTTACGTGCGGGGTGATCGGGATGCCGTCGGCGAGCAGGGCCCGCTTCATCGCCACCTTGTTCATGCCGACGGCGGAGGCGAGGATGCCGCATCCGACGTACGGCACGTCCAGCGACTCCAGCAGTCCCTGCACCACCCCGTCCTCACCGAACGGGCCGTGCAGCACCGGGAAGACCACGTCCAGCTCGGCGTGCACCGCGCCGGGGGCGTTCCTCGTGGACACCAGCACGGTCCCCGGGCGGGGGCCGGCCCGCAGCTCGACCGCGGGGCCGGTCACCGTCAGCCGGTCGTCGATGGCCCGGTCGGCGGCGGGCCGGTCCCGCAGCTCGGCCAGGACGGCATCCGGCACCAGCCGGTACCCGCTGGCGCGGGTGACGCCGATGGCGACGGTGCGATACCCGCCACCGGCCAGCGCCCGGGCCACGCCGAGCGCCGAGGCGCAGGAGACCTCGTGCTCCGCCGACGGGCCCCCGAACAGAATTCCGATCCGGATCGGCGCGCTCATGCCGCCACCCCTTCCACACTCGTCACGTCGGCGAGCCGCTCGCCCACCAACCGGGCGACCAGCGTCGCCTCGACATTGCCGCCGGTCAGCACGACGCCGACCGTCCGGTACCTCCGCCGGCCCACGCCGGTCGTTTCGAGCCCGCCCACGAGGGTCGGTGCGAACCCGCCCGCGCCGGCCGCCTCGAGCACGGCCGCACCGGCCGGCTCAGGACCGCCCGCGCCGGCCGTTTCCTGCCGGCCCAGGTCGGTCCGGCCGGCCGCGAGGCGCAACGCGCCGGCCAGGCCGGCCGCCCCGGACGGCTCGGCGAGCACCTTCAGCTCCAGCAGCAGCAGCCGGAACGCCTCGGCGATCTCCTCGTCGTCGACCCGCACGACGCCCCGCACGCCGTCGCGCAGCACGGCGAACGGCAGCTCACCGACGCAGGACGGCCGCAGCCCGTCGGCGATCGTGGGTCCCGGCACCACCGGGACCCGCCGGCCCGCCGCCAGGCTGCGGGCCAGCGAGTCGCAACCGACCGGCTCGACCCCGTACACGTCGATCGCGCTGTCGGACGCGGCCAGGCAGGCGCCCGCGACCCCGCCGCCACCGCCGACCGGCACCACCAGCGCGTCCAGCGGGGTGCCGGCACGTTCGGCCTCGGCGATCAGCTCCAGGCTCGCGCTGCCCTGCCCGGCGATGACGTCCGGATGGTCATACGCGTCGATCAGCGGGTGACCGGTGGCGTCGCTGAGCTGGCGGGCCACCGCGAGCCGTTCCTCGACGGTGGTGCCGGCGAGCACGATGTGCGCCCCGGCCGCCCGGGCCCGGGCCACCTTCGTCGCCGCCGCGTCGACCGGCAGCACCACGGTGGCCGCCAGCCCGTGCCCCCGGGCCGCCAGCGACACCGCCACCGCGTGGTTGCCGGTGCTCTGCGCGACCACCCCGGCGTGCCCGGCGGCGGCGAGCCGGCCGACCGCGAGCAGCGCGCCGCGCATCTTGTACGAGCCGCCGGCTTGGAGGTTCTCCGCCTTCATCAGGACCCGGGCGCCGGCCAGCCGGTCGATCGCCGGGGAGCGCAGCACGGGGGTACGCACCACCCGGCCGGACAACCACCGGGCGGCCTCCTCGACGTCGGCCCGGGCCGGGCCGGCCGGGGCCGGGGGATCTGTGCGTGCCATCGCTTCTCCTTCGATTGCGGTTGTGTTCGAGCGCCGGCGGCGCGAGGGCAGGTCGAACAGCCAGGTCCCGCCGGCCGCCGGCAGCGCGCGGTGGACGGCCAGGCTGAGCGCCAGCACCACCGCGGTGAGCAGGACCGGATAGCAGGTCACCAGGAGCGCCCGGCTCGGGCCGTTCAGGTCGGCGACCGGGCCGGCGAGCAGCCGGTGCAGCAGCGCCAGCACCGGCACGTGGATGACGTAGATCGGCAGCGTCCGGCGGCCGAGGGTGGCGGGCGCGCCCCGGCGACCACCCGCCGCCGGGAGAGCCGGGCCGCCGCGGTGACGCCGAACGCCACCGCGGCGACGGACACCAGCAGCCACACCCCGGGCAGCACTCGGCGCCGGCCAGCGCCATGCCGGCCAGTGCCGCCGCGTACCCGACGAAGGCCGGCAACAGCCGGCGGTCCGTCGGGGTCGCCGCCCACCGCTGGACGTGCGGCCGCAGGTGCAGGCCGGCGAGGAAGAACACGAGGTTCTGGTAGACCCCGCCCCGGTTGCCCGGGGTGTCGAGCAGCCCGGCCGCCGTGACGGCCGACAACGCGCCACGTCGGCCCACGCCACGCGGTCCGCCGGCGTCGGGGCGACCGCCGCCGTCGTCGCGGTCGGGTCCGTACGGGTCGTCACAGTTCTCTCCTCTCCAGCTCCGGACAGCGCCGGTTCCGGGTCCCGGATGCGGGACCGGTCGGTTTCCGGGCATGCCGGGGGTGGGGATGCCGCGGTACGCGGATCCCGGGGAAGGTGGGTGATGTGGCCGGCCGGTCGGCCGGGTCAGTGCCGGGCGGGCAGGTGGACGTCGACCCGCAGACCGCCGTACTCGGCGGGTCGGGCCGCGATGATGCCGTCGTGCGCCTGGGTGATCGAGCGGGCGATGGCGAGGCCGAGGCCCGCGCCCCCGCCCTGGTTGGTGCGGTCCCTGGCCAAGCGCCGGAACGGCTCGAAGAGGCCGGGCACCGCCTCGGCCGGCACCACCTGGCCGGTGTTGACCACGGTCAGCGCCGGTTCACCGCCGACCGTGACGGTGAGGGTGCCGCCGGGCCGGTTGTACTTGATCGCGTTCTCCACCAGGTTCGTCACCAGGCGCTCCAGCAGCACCCGCTCGCCGAGCACGACGCGGGGAGCGAGGTGGCACTCGACGGTCACGCCGGCCTGCGTCGCCCGCTCCTGGTACGCGGCCAGCACCCCGGTGACGATCTCGTCGAGCCGTTGCGGAGTACTGGAGCGCAGCCCCTGGTCGCTCTCACTGAGCGCGAGCAGGCCGTCGATGAGCCGCTCGTTGCGCTCGTTGGTCTCCAGCAGCTGGGCGGTCAACAGCTCTAGCTGGTCGCCGGTGACCGCCCGGCCCAGGCCGACCTCGATCAGCGTCCGCTGCACGGCCAGCGGCGTGCGCAGCTCGTGCGAGGCGTTCGCGGCGAACCGCCGCTGCCCCTCGTAGCCGGCGGCGATGCGCTCCATCATCTCGTCGATCGCCCGGGCGAGCCGGGCCAGCTCGTCGCGCCCCCTGGGTCGGATCCGGTGGCCGAGGTTCTGCGGCCCGACGTGCGCGATCGGCTCGGCGAGGTCGCGCACCGGGCGCAGGCACCACCGGGTGGCCCACGCCAGCGCCGCCACGGCGACCAGGAACACCAGCGGCAGGCCCAGCGCCAGCAGCCCTTCGGCGGCCGGGCGCGCCAGGCTGCAGGCCTGCTGCAGCCCGGGCAGCGGCACGTCGCAGAACTGCTGGCCGCGTACCCACACGGCGCCCAGCAGCTGCTTCGCCAGGCCGGGCAGGGAGTATCCGACGAGCAGGGCGAGCACGCCGACCAGCAGGATGCGGCGGCGGGGGCTCCAGTTCACGCCGGGCCGCCGATCCGGTAGCCGGCCTTGGGCACGGTATGGATGATCGCCGGCTCGCCGAGCTTCTTGCGCAGGGTCATCACGGTGACCCGGACGGCGTTGGTGAACGGGTCGGCGAACTCGTCCCAGGCCTGCTCCAGCAGCTCCTCCGCGCTCACCACCCGGCCGCCCGCGCGCATCAGCACGTGCAGCACAGCGAACTCCTTGGGGCTGAGGCCGAGGCCGCGCCCGTCCCGCGTGGCGGCGTGCCGAGCCACGTCCAGCACCACGCCGTGCTGCTCCAGCACGGGTGGCACGGCCGGCGCGGACCGCCGGCCGAGGGCCTGCACCCGGGCCACCAGCTCGGCGAAGGCGAACGGCTTGGTCAGGTAGTCGTCCGCGCCCAGGCCGAGCCCCTCCACCCGGTCCCGGATCCCGGCGGCCGCGGTGAGCAGCAGCACCCGGGTACCGACCTCGGACCCGGCGATGCTCCGGCACACCTCGTCACCCGTTTGCCCCGGCATGTCCCGGTCCAGCACGGCTACGTCGTACCGGTTCACCCTGATCCGCTCCAGCGCACCGTCGCCGTCGTAGCAGACGTCGACGGCCATCGAGAGGCGCCGCAGCCCCTCGGCGACCGTGTCCGCCAGCAACCGCTCGTCGTCCGCCACCAGCACCCGCACGCTTCCGCTCCCCGTGGTTCCTCGTCGTCCGGCACACCGTTGCAGGCCGGGGTTAAGGGTTCTGTAAGCACCCGCAGGAGCCATCCTCCACGGCGGCGCTCGACGGACAAACCGCCGCAAGCCTGGCCGCCGCTTTCGTTCCCGACCGGCCCGATCTGTGGCATCCGTCCCCTGGGGAAGCGGGCCGCTGGCGACCGTGGGTGAGCTGCGTCACGACAGGGCCGAGCGGTCGCCCGACCCCTGAACCCGTGGCTCGCCGTGGAGTTCGGCCCGGGATGCTGCACCGCAGAAGGTGTTGCCCGGGTGCGGTTTTCGGTCCGGCCAGGAACAATGCGGGCCCGCCGGGAATGAGGCCGGCCAGCCAGGGCGTGGTGTGCTCGGTGGGATGGGCTTCAGCTGGACCGGCCCCGGACCATCACCTCGACGAGCGTGGCGAGGGGTACGGTGGCGAAGCCGACCCGGGCGTCGCTGGCGCCGTACGGCAGCCAGAGCAGGTCGCCGTGGAGCAGCGCTCCGCAGGAGTAGACGACGTTGGGCACGTAACCTTCGCGCTCGGTGTCATCGGGGGCCAGTAGCGCCCCGGGCAGCTCGGCGATCACCTGCTCCGGTCGGTGCAGGTCGAGAAGCAGGGCTCCGATGGCGTAGCGGCGCATCGGGCCGACGCCGTGGGTGAGCACCAGCCAGCCCGCCTCGGTCTCGATGGGCGACCCGCAGTTGCCGACCTGGATCAACTCCCAGCTGCGGCGCGGGCCGTGCAGCGGTACCGGGGCCCGCCAGGCGTTGTCGTCGGCCAGGGCGGTCAGGCCGATGGTTTCACCGTCGGAGCGACAGAGCGCGAGGTGCCGGCCGTGGACGGCCCGGGGAAAGAGCGCGATGCCCTTGTTCCGGGCACCCGGTCCGCGCATCGGATCGATCCGGAAGTGCCGCAGATCCTCGCTGATCACCGTCCGGGGGGCGATCCGTCGACCGTCGTAGGCGGTGTACGTCGCCCGGTACGTCGGGACGCCGGCGTCGTCGACGAACTTGACGAAACGGGCGTCCTCCATGCCGTTGCTCTCCGCCGCGGTGGCCGGCCAGAGCACCCGCTCATGCAGGAGGGTGTCGGCCGGGAAGGCGACGGCGTAGCTGGCCGCGGCGGTCCGGCGCAGCTGTTCCAGGGTGTCCGGCGTGGTGCTGCGGTAGAGCAGATCGGGCGGCAGAGCGGCCAGGACCCGTTCGAAATCGGCCTCGTCGTAGTGTTCCGGCAGGGCGGCCAGCACGGTGGCGCACACCTCGTTGTCCCAGCCCTCCTCGCGCAGCCCGGCGGCGAGCAGGTCCCGTCGGTGCTGGACGTGACCGGGGCGGCCGGTCACCAGCGGCCCCGACCGCCCCTGCACGGCGAGGTGGCTCCCGGGCCCCAGCACGACGCTGGCGAACCCGATGGAGGAGAGGTGACCCTCACCGATCTGGCGCAGGCTGACCGCTACCCGCAGCTGCCCGGGTCGCAGCTCGGACTGGTCGGGGTGGGCCACCATCGACGGATTGCACAGCGCCGCGGCCTCGACGGCGTACTCGTGGCTGAAATAGGCGCCCACCAACAGCCGGGCGGTGGGGGAGAGTTGCCGGGTGCGGGCAACCCGGTGCCGGACGAGCTCGTAGTGATGCTGGAAGGTGCCCGCCAGGTCGCGGTGCCGGTCGCCGAAGTCGCCCAGGGTCCGTCGGAGCAGGATCTCCGTCTCGTCCGCGTCGAGGTCCGCGATCCGGTCGACGAGGTCGTGCGCGCGGGTGTGCGCCACGGCGGCATCCTCACCCGGGACGAAGAGCTTGACGATGACGCGACGGGGATCGGGAGCGAGGGTGAGGCCCAGGCGGGTGGCCAGAGTCCCGGTCACGACCACCGCCGCGCGTGCTGCAGGGTGGAGATCAGCGCCAGGGTCGACTCGGCGCCCTGGTTGAGGTTGGGCCCGTGCGTGGTCAGCCCGTCGTAGCCGCCGCCGGTCGCCGGATCCCACATCACCATGCCGAGGTCGTTGTCCCCGAGGAACCACCCGACGGCCTGGCCGAGCCCGATCTCCCACGCCGGATCGCCGGTGACCGCGGCGGCGGTGACGAAGGCGTCGGCGAGGGCGGCGACCTCGATGGGTTGCTGGTCATGGCGTGGGCGGGGACCGTCACACCGCCAACCGCCAGCGGGCACGACCGAGAGCCGCCCGTTGAACATCTGGACCTCGCGCAGCCAGGTCAGCATCCGCAGCCCGGCGGCGATCAGCGAGGCATCCCCGCGCAGCTGACCGGCGGCGATGACGACTTCCGCAAGGGCGGCGCTGGCGTAGCTGAGCCGCTGCTGCGGCCAAGGCCAACGCGGATCGGGGCCGGCGGGGCCGACGGCGCTGGCGGCGTCGTCGAGCAGCGCCGCCGCGGCGGCGTGCCCGGGATGACGACGTAGCACCTCGGCGGCGCCCAGCCCGGCGAAGGCCATCGCGTGCGGCGCGGCCGACCGCCGGCCGGCGCCGAGGCTGAACGCCACGAGCGCCTCGGCACGGATCCAGGCGGCGGGGTGGCGGGCGGCGGCCGTCCCCAGCCCCCACAGTGCCCGTCCCCACCAGTCACCGAGACCGGGCTGGTCGGCCCAGCGCCGGTCGTGGCCGAGACGGTTGTGGAAGGCGCCGAGAGTGTCCTGGGCGTGGGTCAGGAAGGCCAGGTAGCACTCTGCCAGCCCGAGCACCTGCGCCGACGGCTCCGGCTCCCGACTGGTGACCAGCAGACCCCGGGCGACGTCGTCGGTGCAGTAGCCGTGTTCCCGGCGGACGATGGCGTGCCGGGCGTGCTCGAAGAGGCCGGTGTCGTCGCTGAGTCGGGCCAGGTGGGTGAAGCTCGGAGCGGGTGCCGCCCGCTCGGCGGTGCGGCGGTGGCCGTCGCCGGGCCGATCGCGCGTCGTGGTCACGCCGGCACCGGGGCGACCGCGGGTGACCGACCGGCGATGAGCCGTCCGGCGAGCGCGTCGTACCGCGCCGCCACCGCTGGCCAGCGCAGCTCCGCGGCGATCGGCCGGGTCCGTCCGGCGAGGCCGGCGGCCAGGCCGGGCTCGGTCAGGATCCGCCGGATCGCGGCCGCCAGCGCCGTCGGGTCCTGATGGGGTACGACCAACCCGGGGCCGCCGGTGAGCAGCTCGACGGCGTGCGGGAAGGACGTGGCGACGACGGGGACGCCGGCGGCCACCGCTTCGATCAGGACGCCGGAGGTCACCTGTTCCCGCGAGTCGTAGGGCAGCACGACCACGTCGGCAGAGCGGACCAGCGCGCCGAGGGTGGCCTGGTCGTGGTACGCGGCCTGGTAGTCCACGGCGTGCCCGACGCCGAGCTCGGCGCCGAGGCGGTGCAGGCCCGCCCGGTACGCCTCGCCCTGATGCTCGATCACCTTCGGATGGGTCCGGCCGGCGACGGTGTACGTGGGGGTCGGGTCGAGGTCCTGCAACCGGGCCAGTGCCCGAAGCGCCCACTCGATCCCCTTACCGGGACCGAGCAGTCCCCAGGTGAGCAGGTGCGGGCGGGTACGCCTCGGCGTGGGTGCGCCGACGTGGTCGGCGGCGCCGTGCGGGATGACTGAGACCTTCGCCGGGTCCACCGCGTAGCCGACAATCAGCCGGTCGTGGGCGGTGTCAGTCATCGTGACGACCGCGCCGGCGGCGGCCACGATCTGTTCCAGCAGCGTCTTCTGCCGGGCCGAGGGCTGACGGAGCACGGTGTGCAGGACCACGATGCTCGGTACGGTGAGCCGGCGGAGCATCGGCAGGACGTCCTCGCCGTCGGTCCCGGGGTAGATGCCGTACTCGTGCTGCACGACGGCCACGTCGAAGGCGTTGAGAGCCTTGGCGGCCCCCCGCCAGCCGGCCGCGTTCCGCGCCGACCAGGTGTGTACGACGCCGGGCTCGGGGCGCTGGTCGTCGCCGGGGGCGGTGACCCGAACGACGCCGCCGGGCGGACCGCCGACGGTGAGGTGGGCGGCGAGGGCGGAGTTGAAGGTGGCCAGTCCGCACCGGGTCGGTGGGTGGGTGCTCAGGAAGCCGTAGCTGGCGGACATAGGGTGCCGTGCCTTCCGGTTGTCGGCCGCCACCGGGGACGGGGCGGGCCTCACGAGGTAACGGCGCACGTCGGCCAGCGTGAATGGCCGACGGAACGGGTTTCAGGGCGGCCGCCGCGTCAGCGGGAGGGGGCGGCAGTGAACCTGGATCGGGCGGGGCCGGATTCGCAGGGAATCGTCGGCAATGGACAATATTAGCGTTCCGGCCGACCGATGCCGTCGTAGACGGCCAGGTAGTCGGTGATCATCCGGTCGGCGCCGAAGCGTTGCCGGGCCCGCGCCCGGCAGCCCGCCCGGTCGATCGACGCGACCCGGCCGACGGCCTCGACGGCCTGCTCGACGGTCTGCACGAGCAGCCCCGTCACCCCTTCGTCGACCACCTCGGGCATCGACCCGCGTCCGTACGCCACGACCGGCGTCCCGCAGGCCATCGACTCCACCACGGACAGGCCGAACGGTTCGTCGAAGGCGATGGGGTGCAGCAGCGCCGTGCTGCCGCCCAGGATCTCGCCGCGGCGGCGTGGGCCCACGGCGCCGTGGAAGGTGACCCTCTCCCCATCGATGTGCGGGGCAATCTGCTCGCTGAAGTAGCGCTCGTCCTGCACGATGCCGCAGATGGTCAGCGGCCGGCCGGCCCGCCGGGCGATCTCGATGGCGGCATGGGTGCCCTTGTCGGGGTGGATCCGGCCGAAGGCCACCAGCCCGGGGCCGGGGTCCAGGGTGAACGGCAACCCGTCCAGGTCGACCCCATGGTGCACCGTGGCGAGGTACTCGAGCCCGGAGATCCGGTCGGCGTCGGAGATGGAGACGTAGGACGATCGGCCCTTCTCGTACGCCGGCAGGATCCCCGCCCCGGAGAAGCCGTGCACAGTGGTCAGCAGCGGGGCGTGGCAGTGCTCGGCGAAGGCCAGCGGCAACCAGTCCAGGTGGCTGTGCACGAGGTCGAACTCGGCAGACCGGGCCAGCGCGTGGGAGACGTGGAGCGCCTCCCAGACCCGCCCGTCCATGCTCTGATCCTCGGCGTACCCGCGCGGACACACCCCGTCGAGAGTGGCGGAGGTGATCGAGTCCAGCGTGGCGAAGAGCGTCACCTGTACGCCCCGCGCGGCGAGCCCATCTGCGAGCAGACCGGTCACCTGTTCCCAGGGGCCGTAGTGGCGCGGCGGGGTCCGCCATGCCACTGGCCCCAGCAGGGCCACCTTCACCGGGCAGTCGGCTCGGCGAGTTCGGTCGGATCGAGACGCAGGGTTGCGAGTAGCCCGGCGTGTCGGGCGGTGTCGACCCGCTCCGGCAGCTCCCGCTCGACCCAGTCGGCCCTGGCGTGCTGGCCGCGCCGACGCAGTGCGGAGATGATGGTGTGCCGGGCGATTGTCATGGGCTGCTCCTCGGTGGTGATGGGAACGTCGTCGGTCCTTTGCTGCCTCGGCCGGAGTGCTGTCGGCGCGGGCGCCGGTTCCACCGGCGCGAACTTCCCGACCCGTCTGGCGTCGGCGCTGCGGGAAGCCACGGTGGCACGGGCGTCGGGGGCGGTGCGGAGACTGCCGCCCTCCGCCTCCCAGGTGCGCCTGACTGCGCTGTCGACCCTCGCGTCGGACAGCTTGCCCGCGGCGGTGAGCAGCTGCGGGGTATGGACCAGGTTGCCGGCGGTGGCGGCGAGCGCCATCGCCGCCTCGGCCAGGTCGACCGCGGTTTCCGGCGGGACGACCAGCAGGTCCACCCGTTCGTTGTTGAGGCAGATCGCGGTCAGCAGGCTGGCGGGCTGACTGGAGAAGTAGCCCAACCGCAGAACCCTGCCGCCGACGGCCAGGAGGCGCGGATTGCCGTCCCAGATCCCGGCGTTGAGGACCAGCCGGATGATCGGCCCGCGCAGCAGGTCAATGGCGAGGACGAGGCCGGGCAGCTCCGCATGCGGATCGGTCGAGCGGGGCCACCAGCCCCCGTCGAGCAGAGTGCGCGGGGACCGGGTCGGTTCGATCCGTAGGCGCGGCGTCGATGGGGGAACGACGGGGCTGGTACGTGGCGTCATGTCGGATCCTTATCGCCGTGACCGCGGCGTGGCGGTGGGGTGATGCGCCGGAAATCGCGTCATGCGCCGGGCGCGGTGCCAGTTCGCCGACCCCCACCCGGGGGCCGGGTCGTCGGTTGCTCAGCTCAGCCTCGGAGGTGGAGCCGGTGCAGGTGGGTGAAGCGGACTGTGCCGATCACCATGGCGACGAACGCGAGCGCCGCAGTCCAGCCGCCGATCCGGGCCGAGCCGGCGCGTCAACGGCACCCGGGCCGGTCGGAGGTGGGGACTCAGTCCCGATGCTCCGACGACGAGAGGTCGTCCGGGCGGGCCACTGCAGATCGGGTGCGATCGGGTACGGACATGGCATCCCCTCGGGCGGAGCCGGCGTGGCGGGCACCTCGAAAATGGGATGTCGTCGATTCCGGGATAGCCCCAGCCTACGCCTCTCCGGGCCGGGCTGCTGCTCGGTGCCGCCGCGACAGGGGCCGAGGCTCACCCGAGCCTTCCGGGTCGAGCGCTGTCAGGGCCAGCCTCAGATACAAATGGCACGTGGCCGAGCAAGACGTCCGCGATGTCCTGAAACACGAGCGGGACCTCCGGCTCGAGGGCGGCCTCGTGGTTGACCCACCGCCACACCGGGAATGACTCGTCCTTGCGTTCCCATGGGTAGCCGCCCAACGGGCGACGCAGGCGCGGTGCGAGTCGGCTTAGCTCGGCGAAGACCGCTTCGTCGCGGCGGCCGCGGTCACCGGAGCGAGACCAGCGAGCTGGCCGTGGCTCAGCTTGAGCCGGCGTCGTCGGCTGGCTGACCTGACCCGACCTCGCGTAGGTGCTTCAGCGCTTGGGCCCAGGAACGCATCAGCGTGGTTTCGTGGTAGGTGATGTCGTGTTCGGCGCAGAACCGGTGGACCAGTGGTCGAGCGCGGCGGAGGTTGGGTCGCGGCATGCTGGGGAAAAGGTGATGTTCGATCTGATAGTTGAGACCGCCGAGCAGGGTGTCGATGAACCAGCCGCCGCGTACGTTGCGGGAGGTGAGAACCTGGCGCCGGAGGTAGTCGAGGCGCTCGTCGGGGGCGAGGATTGGCATGCCCTTGTGGTTGGGGGCGAAGGCGCTGCCGAGGTAGAGGCCGAGTAGGCCTTGGTTGACGAGGATGAACGCGACGGCCTGCATGGGGCTCAGCACAAGGACCACGGCACCCAGGTATCCGGTGGCGTGTAGAGCCAGCAGCGCGGCCTCTGCGGGGCGTCGCTTGATGCTGCTCGGGCCGACGACAGCCCTGACGCTGTTGGCGTGCAGGTGCAGGCCTTCCAACAGCAGCAGCGGGAAGAACAGGTACGCCTGGTACCGGACCACCAGTGCGCCCAGCCCACGCCGCTTCCGCGCCTGCCCGGGGGTAAACGACAGCGGCCTGACGACGATGTCCGGGTCCCGGCCTTCGGTGTTCGGGTGCGCATGATGCCGGTTGTGCTTGTCCACCCACCAGCCGTAACTGATGCCGATCAGGAGGTTGCCGTGGGCAAGGCCGACCAGGTCGTTGGCGCGACGGGATCGGAAGATCTGGCGGTGACCGGCGTCGTGACCGATGAACCCGGCCTGCCCGAAGACCATCGCGAGGGCCGCCGCGACGCCCAGCTGCCACCACGACTCACCGAGCCACCCGAACAGCGTCCACGCCCCGACGTAGCACCCGCCGAGGGCGCTGATGCGCAGCGAATAGTAACCACGCCTCCGATCGAGCAGGCCCGCCCGGCGGATCAGGCGCGACAGATCCGCGTACGGACTGCCGCCATGACGTTCGGTATCCAGGGTTGCATCGCTCATGGTCGCGGCTCCGTGCATGTGGGGTCGTCGGCTTGTCGATGTCGCCGATAGGTGGTCCTTCAAGACAAGCGAGGTGAACAGCTGGCCCGCGTCAGGGTCGACGGAGAGCAGCAACACCTCGGCCCACGCTGTGCTGGCGCATTGCCACTGCGGCGCCAACGGTGGTGGTGGCGGCGACGATCAGGACGGGGGGCGGCGGGCTGCCGATCGAATCCCGATCAGCCGGCCGCAGAGTGGACGGGCAGCGGCCGGCCCCCTCTGGGCCACCGAACTGTCTGTGACTCTGCCGCGAAGGGCGGCTAACTTGCCTGACGTGCCTCGGCGCAGTGCGGCCCCGCGTTGCTGCGCGGCACGGGCTATTCCGTCGAGACCTGTGCTGCCGGCCCGTTGTCGGGCTGTCTGAACTGCTCATGCCGTCTTTCCCCGCATCGTCTGGGTCGAGCTGGTCAGCCGCTGCCGGGCCCGACCTTTGATCTCGAGGGCCCTGTCTCGGCCCCGGGTCTTCACGTCAGTTTTGGCTGCAAGGGCGTGCACGGTGGCACCGAGTTCAGCTCGTGTCTTCTCGATGTCCTCGCGGGTGCGGTCCGGGTCGCTGCTCCCGTTCGTCGTGATCGCCCTCGTCCCTCCTTGGCGGCCTGCTGCAGCGACTCCACGTCCGAGCGCACGCTATGCAGCGTCGCCTCCGGCTTGACGGGCATCGTCTGCTTGGCCTCCTTCTTGCCGAGCAGCGCGAGCAGGCCGGCCACGGCGAGGAGGATCACCGCGACGACCAGCGCCGCCACCCACGCCGGCATGAACTCGGCGAGGACCAGGATGAACGCGGCGACGAGGCACCTGTACCAACAAGTGCCGTCCCGCTGGCGCCACCGACCATCGCCGCGCCAGCGCCGGCGCGTTTACCCTTGGCAGTCAGGTCCGCCCTGGCCAGCGCCAGCTCGTCGCGCACCAGCCGGGTGATCTGATCGGTCGCACGCTGCACAAGCTGCGCGACAGTAGCTTCCTCCTGTGGCCCGCCGCCCGCCCGGCCTCCGCTGGGCGGGTCACCCATGCGTCGTCACCTCCAAAGACAGATTCAGCACCTCGCATCGGATTGCGGCAGGACGCAGCCACCGGCCGCCGCCCAGCGGGCGCCGCTTGGCCAAGCCTGGCCGGCGCCGTGCCTGAAGGCTCGCGCGGCGGCGCTGCCCGTCCTCACCGCGCTGCGGCTGCCGATGACGCCGTTTCCTTGGCCCGGCCGGCCGTGTCGCCGGCGATCGGCGACCCGCCCATGCCCGCATCGACGAACGCGCTGTCGCCCAGGGCAGGAAGATCACCGGGAGTCGCTTCACCTATGGCGCGGCGACGGCTGGCTCGTACGACGGCCACCGCCGCCGCCACCGCTGCCAGGGACATCGCTGCCGCCTGCATCAGCGGTACCCTTCTGCTACGTCGACGCCTCATGCCGCACCGTCCCTCTCACTTTCGAGTCCAACCTTGTTCTCATCGTGAAGACAACGCAGTGGCAGTGGGGTCTGTTCGGCGCATTCGACACGGTCGGGTCATTTCGCCGCCAATTCGCTGGCGGGAGTGCGCGCGGGTCGGGCACGATCACGAGCGGATCTGATGCGGCGCCGAGCCGAGCGCCGACGCCGGACCGTCGGTGGGCGTGGCCCGCCCATTGCCCCTGCTCGGCGAGCTCGACGGCGACCGCCTCCGCGTCGCGGGTCGGCGTGGGACGGCGGTGCGGCTCGGGGCGGTGCACGGCGTGGGCGTCGGCGAGCCGGTGGTGCGCGGCATCGGCGGGGCGCCGGATCAAGTTGGGTGGTGGGTGCTCGACGTCCTGGTCCGAGACGGGACGCTCTTGAGCGGCTGCCCTGGGCCTGGTAGGGGCTACGCTTCTGCCGTGATTGGCGTGCGGGGTAGCGGGAGCCACGAGCGGCTGCCTCGTATCGAGGCGGTCACAGACGCCACGCTGTCCCAGCTTGACGTCAACGACCTTCTCGAAGAGCTCCTCGACCGTGTCCGAGAGGTGCTGCGGGTTGACACTGCCGCCATCCTGCTGCTGGACGTGCACGCCCAGCAGTTGGTGGCCACTGCGGCGAAGGGGCTGAAGGAAGAGGTCCGGCAAGGCTCTCGGATCCCCGTCGGCCGCGGCTTCGCCGGCCGGATCGCTCGGGAGAAGCAGCCCGTCGTACTGAATAACGTCACTGCCGCCGACGACCCGATCCTGTTCGACAGGGGGGCCCGCTCGCTATTGGGTGTGCCAATGTTCGCTGGCGGCGAGGTGATTGGCGTACTGCATGTCGGCTGCCTGCGGCCGCACCGATTCACCGGCGAAGACGTGCAACTGCTGCAACTCGCCGCCGACCGGGCCAGCCTTGCCAGCCGAAACCGGGCCAGCAGCATCGACCGTACTGCCGCCCTCGCACTGCAACGCAGCCTGCTACCCACCCACCTACCCGACGCGCCCGGTGTGGACATGGCCGCCCGCTACGTGCCCGGCCACGACGCCGGCGTCGGCGGCGACTGGTACGACGTGTTCACCCTCCCCTCCGGCTGGCTGGGCGTCGTCATCGGCGATGTGTCCGGACACGGACTGAGCTCGGCAGTTGTGATGGGACGCCTCCGCAGTGCGCTGCGCGCCTACGCCCTGGTCTGCGACGACCCGGCCGACGCGCTGACGCTGCTTGATCGTAAGATCCACCATTTCGAGACCGGGAACCTCGCCACGGTCCTTTACGCCATGATCTCCCCGGACCGTGCCACCATCCAGATTTCTCTCGCCGGCCACCTGCAACCCATTCTGGCCACACCAGGACACCCGGCCGACACGCTGAACATTCCAGTTGATCTTCCATTAGGTATAGGCCCGCATCAACCGGCCCGCCAGCACACCGAGGTCGCGTTCCCTTCCGGGGCGGTACTGATCTGCTATACCGACGGGCTCGTCGAACGCCGTGGCGAAATCATTGACGTTGGCATCGAACGGCTCTGCTCAGCCGTCGAGCCAGGTCCCGCCGAAACGGTCTGCGCCCGCCTCATGGCCACACTCGCCGCCGAACAGGCCACCGACGACATCGCCCTACTCGCCATCCACGCAACCAGCAAATGGCACCCTTAGGTCGGGCGCTGGCGCCGATGGCTCGATTTGTGCACCGCGGCCTACGCGGGCGACAGCGGCTCTTGTCCTTCGACTCTTCACTGGTCCCGGTTGCGTTGCTGGCTCCGGCTGGCGGATGGTCGGCAACATGGCGTGGCGCTTGAGGGCCCGCCCGGCGTGCAGCCTGCCGAACTGCCGATGCGGGACCTGCTCGCCCGGGCCGCAGCGGCAGCCCCGGACGGGTTCACTCTGACCGGCTGTTCCAAGGCGGTCGCCCGTACACTGCACCTGACCGGTGCCAATTAGGTCCCCGGACTGACCCTGCTGTGGCCCGACGAGGCGGCTGGACCACGCACCTCGGAGGCCGCCGCATGATCATCTCCGCCGCCGCCAGGACGGATGGTTTGTTCGGAGCAATCGTCAAGACTTGTGGATGAGAAATCTTTGATCAGGCTGCGGCAGTGATGGTGGTGGGTTCCTGATCTGTCCGTTCGACGAGGTGGCCGCGTTCGAAGCGGGCGCCGGCGCGGACGAGGGCGACAAGGTGTGGTGCGTTGACCGCCCGCCACCGGGCCTGGGCGGCCTCGATGAGTTTGAACGCCATGGCCAGACCGGCGGCCTTCGATCCAGGGCCCTTGGTGACCTTCGTGCGGTGCCGCACGGTCGCGAACGTCGACTCGATCGGGTTCGTGGTGCGCAGGTGCACCCAGTGCTCGGCGGGGTAGTCGTAGAACGCGAGGAGCTCGTCGAGGTCGTCGGTGACCTTGGCGACGGCCTTGGCGAACTTGGCGCCGTAGGCGAGCTTGAACGCGGCGACGGCGCGGCGGGCGTGGTCGCGGTCCTCGGCGTTCCAGACCTCGGCGAGGGCCTTCTTCGCGCCGGGATGCGCGGACTTCGGCAGCGCCGCGAGGACGTTGCCGATCTTGTGGAACCAGCAGCGCTGCTCACGGGTTTCGGGCAACACCTCACGTAACGCCGACCAGAAGCCGAGCGCGCCGTCGCCGACGGCCAGGACCGGGGCGCGCATCCCGCGGCGTTTGCAGTCGCGGAGCAGGTCCGCCCAGGAGCCGGACGACTCGCGGTAGCCCTCGGCCAGGGCGATGAGTTCCTTGGTGCCGTCGACGCGGACGCCGATCATGACGAGCAGGCACAGTTTCTCCTCGTCGAGGCGCACGTTGAGGTGCACCCCGTCCGCCCACAGGTAGACATAGTCCACACCCGAGAGGTCGCGGTCGGCGAACTGGCGGGCCTCGTCCTGCCACTTCACCGTCAGCCGGGTGATCACCGCCGCGGACAGTCCCGAGCCGGTGCCGAGGAAGTTCTCCAGCGCGGGGGCGAAATCCTGCGACGACAGGCCATGCAGGTAGAGCAGCGGTAACACCTCGGTGATCTTCGGCGACTTACGGCACCACGCCGGCAGGATCGCCGACGAGTACCGCTGACGCTCGCCGGCATCGTCGACGCGTTTGTCGTTGACCCGCGGCGCGGCGACCTCCACCGCCCCGGCCGCGGTCAGGACCTTCCGCGGCTGGGCGTGACCGTTACGCACGACCAACCGCCGCCCGGCATCGTCGACGTCGCCGGTGTGCGCCGCGATATACGAAGCGACCTCGGCTTCGAGGGCAGCGGCGAGCATCCTGCGGGCACCGTCCCGCACGATCTCGTCGATCAACGACCCACCCGTCCCGGCCGGGACCGATCCGGTCGCTGGCGTGGGGTCATCAGGGTTGACTACCGTGAGCACGGGCGTACCTTCCCGACCCGCGCTGGCAGGCGCGGGCCTTGCTGGAAACCTTCATCGGCTATCCCCGGGAAGGTACGCCCCTCCCAAGGTCATCCACAGGTTTCAAGCATTGCTCTTTGTTCACCCCGCCCTCTTCTACGCCGACCGCGAGGAGTACCTGGCCGGCACGGTGCCGTTCATCCAAGCCGGCCTCGACGCCGATGAGCCGGTCATGGTCGCCGTACCAGGGGACAACCTCGACCACATCCGCACCGCGCTTGGCATCGACGCGGACAGGATCCAGCTGCACGACATGAGCGTGACCGGGCGAAACCCCGGGCGAATCATTCCGGGCGTCCTGCTCGCCTTCGCCGCCGCCCACCTCGGAAAGCGGGTACGCATCATCGGCGAACCCATCTGGGCCGGCCGTACCGCTACTGAATACCCCGCTTGCGCCCAGCACGAGGCCCTGATCAACGCGGCGTTCGCTGGCCGGCGCGCCACCATCCTCTGTCCCTACGACACCAGTCGTCTGGACCGGAGCTGGCTCGACGACGCCTACCGCACCCATCCGATCCTCCAGACGGGCAGCGCGGTATGGGAGAGCCCGCATTACGCCGACCCGGTCGTGGTGGCCGCCGGGTTCAACCTGCCGCTGGAGGACCCGCCTGCCCAGGCGACCACCATCACCATCGACTTACATGCCCTCCCGGCCATCCGCCGGGTCGTGACCGCCGAGGCCATCGCGGCCGGCCTGCCCCCGGACCGAGTCTCCGACCTGACCCTGGCGGTCAACGAACTCGCTGCGAACACGGTCAAACACACCGCCGCCGGCGGTACCCTTGCGCTCTGGACCGACCGCACCCGCCTGATCTGCCAGCTCACCGACACCGGGCACATCACGAATCCGCTCGCCGGCCGGATCCCCGTGCCACCGCAGCAGCCCGGCAGCCGAGGACTCGTCCTGGTTAACCAACTATGCGATCTCGTGCGCGTCCACACCAGGCCCGGTGCCACCACGATCCGCCTTCACATGCACCGCTAACGCTCGTCCGGGCGGTGCGGTCACCCACGCCCGGGATCGTTTTGACCCAGCGGTGACCCGGTCGCCGGCCCAGCCGCGTACCCCGGCGCCGACCGCCGTGACGACGCCCGGTTACTCGTGGCCGAGGACCTGTGGCGGGGGATGTCGGGATCGAGTCCCTGTCAACCGTGCCAGTCGCTGCGGCACAGCCCGGTCGCCTCGACGCGTTTCACACCGACGTTGTCAGACCCCTGTGCGCTCTAATGGTCAGGTGCTGCTCGGCTGGCGGGGGCTATCTGCCACTACGCCGATTACCGTTACTGACCTACTTGGCGGCGCGGTGAGGCGGGGGAGCCCACCGAAGCCGGAACATGGACGGATGCAGACGGCGCGCGTGGTTGGGTGGCTCGGCCTGGCCGCACACCTGGCCCTGGCAATCTGGTATGCGGCGAGCGGGCTGGTCGTTCCGGCCTGGGCGGTCGCGGGGCTCCTGTTGGTCTGGCTGGTGCTCCTGGCGGTGGCGATCCGGCTTCTGCGTCAGCGGCCGGCGCTCGTGCCGTTGGTGCCGCTGTCGGCGGGGCTGATCTGGCTGGCGGTCGTTTCGGCCGGTGACGTCTGGCTCGGTTGGACTGCGTGAGGGGCCGGGACGTGGCTCTAGTCGCTGAGACGGATGGTCACCAGCTTGCCGTTGAGGTCCGCCTCGGAGTAGAGCGCACCGTCCCGGTCGGAGACTTGGAGGTAATAGTGTTCATGCCCGGTCGGTACCTCGGCGACGGCGAACCGGTACCGGCACGTCCCGTCCATGAGAGCCCGTCCGTCGGCGGAGTTTCGACCACCGGCGAAGACGACGACCGGTGCGCCATCGTGGATGTTGGCGTAGTCACCTGTGCCGACGCAGCCTCCGCGCCCGTCGCGTCTGAACGACTCGCCGTCGCTGTCGGCGATCACCACCGCTCCGGACACCACAAAGCTCGGGGCTGGCCGACCACTGATCTGTGCCGGCGGCAGGTTGCCCGCCGCCGGTAACGGCGGCGGTGGTGCCAGTACCGAACGTGAGCGGCACAGCGGCTGCGGCGGCCCAGGGCCACACTGGCGTCGGCGCACCAGGGCCGTACGGCGAGGCTGTATGTGTCGTTCCAATCATCGGGGTAGTGAGCAGTTCACTCATCTGTGGGCAGGCGTACCGAATCTGTGGGTATTAGTGTCGGTCTGGTGAAGCTTGCCGAGTGGGCGCGTCGCAGCGGGGTGCACCCGCAGACCGCGTACCGATGGTTCCGCGAGGGGACCATGCCGGTGCCCGCTCGGCGTCTTCCGTCTGGCACGATCATGGTGGATGTGGCCGGTGGTGACATCCAGGGCCGGGTGGTCGTCTACGCCCGGGTGTCGTCGGTCGACCAGGGAGCCGATCTGGATCGGCAGGTAGCCTGTGTGACCGCATGGGCGACCGGGCAGAACATGGTCGTCTTCCGCGTGGTGACCGAGGTCGGGTCCGTGCTGAACGGCGGACGCGAGAGGTTCGTCGGGCTGCTGCGCGACCCGAAGGTGACCACGATCGTGGTCGAGCACCGGGACCGGTTCGCCCGGTTCGGTGGCGAGTACGTCGAGGCGGCGCTAGCTGCGCAGGGACGTCGGCTGCTGGTGGTCGACCCGGCCGGGGTGGACGACGACCTGGTGCGGGACGTGACGGAGATCCTGACCAGCCTGTGTGCGCGGCTGTACGGCCGCCGCGGCGCAGCGGGCCGGGCCAGCCGCGCGGTGGCCGCCGCCACCGCCGGGGACCTTTCGTGAAACGGTACGAGTCGCCTGCCGGCTGGACCGTTCAGGCGTACAAGTTCGCCCTCGACCCCAGCGACGCGCAGGTGGCCGGTCTGCGCCGCAACACCGGCGCGGCACGGTTCGTATACCACCACATGCTGCGGCGGGTCAGCGCGGTCAAGGCGCAACGCGCCGCCGAGGCCAGCTACGGGGTGGCCGAGGCGGACCTGACCCCGTGGCAGGGCTGGTCGCTACCGGACCTACGCCGCACCTGGAACGAAATCAAGACGTGGGTGGCGCCGTGGTGGGCGGAATGCTCCAAAGAGGCGTTCAACACTGGCCTGGCCAACCTGTCGGCGGCGCTGGGCAACTGGCACGCCTCACGTACCGGCGCCCGCAAGGGCCGCCGGATGGGCTGGCCCCGGACCAAGAGGAAGCACGGCCGCAGGTCGGCCCGGTTCACCACCGGCGCGATCCGGGTCGACCCCGGCTACCGGCACGTGGTGTTGCCACGGCTGGGCCGCATCCGCACCCACGAGTCCACCCGTAAGCTGGCCCGGCGGGTGAAGGCTGGCACCGCGACGATCCTGTCCGTAACCGTCACCGAGACCGCCGCCAGGTGGTTCTGCTCGTTCCAGGTCGCGGTCAAACGCGCCGTGGGCCGTGCGGCGCACACGCCGAAAGCCGGTCGGATCGTCGGCGTGGACACCGGCATCAAGCACCTGGCGGTGCTGTCCACCGGCGAGCTGGTGCCCAACCCGGCACCGTTCAAGGCGGCGTTGAAGAAACTCGGCAAGGCCCAACGCCGGGCCGCCCGCCGAATCGGCCCGTACGACCCGGCCAGCCGGCGTAAGCGGACCGCGTCCAATCGGTGGCAGCGGGCGCAGGACACCGTGGCCCGGTTGCACACCACCGTCGCCGCTGTCCGCGCCGACTCGTGGCACCAACTCACCACCCGGCTGGCGCAACAGTTCACCACGGTCGTGGTCGAGGACCTGCACGTGGCCGGGATGGTCCGCAACCGTAAGCTGGCCAGGGCTCTGATCGACGCCGCCCCGGCGACCCTACGCCGGCACCTTGGCTACAAGACCGGTTGGTACGGCAGCGTGTTGCACGTCGCCGACCGGTGGTACCCCAGCTCCAAAACCTGTTCAGGCTGTCAAACGGTGAAACCCAAGCTGTCGCTGGCCGAACGCACCTTCAACTGCACCACGTGCGGACTGTCCCTGCACCGGGACGTCAACGCCGCACGTAATCTTGCCGGCCTAGTTCGGCACGTCGACCTGGAGTTGCTGGGCGACGCAAAAACAGGACGTGGAGCCCACGTAAGACCCGTAAGACCTGCACCCGCAGGCGGGGCAGCGGGCCGTGAAGCGTCAAGACCGGTTCATCCGGTCAACGCCGCCCGGCAACGGACGGCTGCCAATCGTGAGTCACGTTTACTCACTGAAAGGTAACGGGTGGATGAGACACATCCCGCCGCCGCCGGGAGCGGGCCGGTCCATCGCGGCCAACGCGTCGGGCACCTCGTCGAGGCCGATGGTGCGGGTGACCAGCTCGGCGGGGCGCAGTACGCCGGCGGTGACCAGCCGGAGCAGCTCCGGATAGGCGTGCGCGGCCATGCCGTGACTGCCCCGCAGCTCCAGCTCGAACGCGATCACCAGCTCCATCGGCAGGGCCGGGCGGCCCTGGGCGGCGGGGAGGAGCCCGACCTGCACGTGCCGTCCGCGTCGCCGCAGGCTTTCGATCGAGGCGGTGCAGGTGGCGTGGCTGCCCAGCGCGTCGAGCGAGAGGTGGGCGCCGCCGCCGGTCGCCTCCCGTACGGCCGCGGCCACCGCGCCGGGGCCGGTGAGGGTGCTGCCGTCCAGGCAGACCGTGGCCCCGGAGCTCCTGGCCAGCTCGAGCGCGCCGGGGGCGATGTCGACCGCCACCACCTGCGCGCCGCACGCCGCCGCGATCATCACCGCGGAGAGCCCCACGCCGCCGCAGCCGTGCACCGCCACCCACTCGCCCGCGGCGACCCGCCCCTGGCTGACGACGGCCCGGAACGCCGTGGCGAAGCGGCAGCCGAGCGCCGCCGCGGCCGGGTAGTCCAGCTCGTCGGGGAGCCGGACCAGGTTGACGTCGGCGTTCTGCACTGCCACGTACTCGGCGAACGAGCCCCAGTGGGTGAAGCCGGGCTGCGTCTGCCGCTCGCAGACCTGCTGGTCCCCGGCGAGGCAGGCCGGGCACTGCCCACACGCGCAGACGAAGGGCGCGGTGACCCGGTCGCCGGGCCGCCAGCCGTGCACGCCGGCGCCGACCGCCGTGACGACGCCGGCGAACTCGTGGCCGGGGACGTGTGGCGGGCGGATGTCGGGATCGTGTCCCTGCCAACCGTGCCAGTCGCTGCGGCACAACCCGGTCGCTTCGACGTGGATGACCGCGCCGCCGGACGGCGGCACCGGGTCCGGGACGTTGCGGACCTCGGGTCGGGCACCGAACTCGTCGAAGATCACCGCACGCATGCGCCGCATCCTCACATGCCACGGACCGGCCGGCGCGCTCCACCCCCGTCGGACTTGCGGCACCCGCCGTCGAGAGCCGGGCGCGACGAGGGCCATCGGGGCCGTCCGGCCAGTCAGCCGGGCAGCTTCTCGAAGAGTTCGTTCGGGTGTCGTAGTACCTCGTCGTACGGCCCAGGTGAGTCATGCCGAGCCGCCGGCAGACGGCCTGGGAGGCATGGTTGTCGGGGTCCGTGACGGCGAGCACCTTCGCCAGGCCCCGGCTGAACGCGTCGTCGAGGACGGCCGCTGCTGCTTCGGTGGCGTAGCCGTGTCCCCAGGCGTCCGGATGCAGGTGCCAGCCGATTTCCACGTCGTTCGGCCCGCCCGAGGGTTCTCCGGCCGACAGGGGAATCGGCTTGAGCAGGAGATTTCACACCAGCCGGACGTCCACGGCTGTGGTGATGGCCCAGATTCCGTGGATCGGGTCGTCGATGGCGCGCCGGCGTGCGATCGAGGCGAGTGCGTCCTCGCGGGTGCGCGTGGTCGTGGGATGCGCGCCCAGGAAGCGCACGACCTCCCAGCGCGACTCGAGATCCAGGAGGAAGTCGGCGTCGTCATCGCGCCAAGCCCGCAGCAGGAGGCGGTCGCTCGTGATGGTGCGGATGCGACCGAATCTAGTCAGTGCCGAGCGACGCGCCTCAACTTGTAAGTGGCACCCAAGAGCATCAACCCTCAGGCGCTGCGGGCGAACAGGGCCAGGCGTACCCGGTTGGGGCTGTTGGTCTTCGTCATCAGGCTGGTGATGTGGGTCTTGACCGTGGTGACGCCGATGTGCAGCCGGTCGGCGATCTCCGTGTTGGACAGGCCCTCGGCGACCAGGTTCAGCACGTCCTGTTCGCGCGCGGTCAGCCCCTGGGCCGGTTGCGGCGTCTCGGCGCGGGCGTGCATCGCGCGCTGGACCAGGCGCTGCAGCACCTCCTGGCTGAACGGGCTGTCGCCCGCGGCGGCCCGGCGGACGCCGTCCAGCAGGTCGGCGGGGGGTGCGTCCTTGAGCAGGAACCCGCAGGCGCCGGCGGTCAGGGCCGGATAGAGGTGGTCGTCGTCGCCGAACGTGGTCAGCACCAGGACGCGGGTGGCGGGGCGGTCGGCGAGGATGCGGCTGGTCGCGGTGATCCCGTCGACGCCGGGCATGCGCAGGTCCATGACGACGACGTCGGGGATGAGCCGCGCGGCGAGGGAGATCGCCTCGCGGCCGTTGTCGGCCTCGCCGACGACCTCGATGTCGGGCTGGGCGTCGCAGAGCATGCGCAGGCCGGCGCGGATGAGGTGCTGGTCGTCGACCAGCAGGACGCGGATCATGCCAGCTCCGGCGCGTGCGGTCCGGCCGGGGCCTCGCGTTCGCGGGGCGCCGGCGTGACGGCCGGCGAGAGGGGAGCGGCCGGCGGCGTGGCGGCGGTCGCGGCCGGGAGGACGGTACGGACCCGCCAACCCGCGCCGGTCGGACCTGCCTCCAGTTGGCCGCCGAGGACTTCGACGCGCTCGCGCATGCCGGTGATGCCGTGGCCGCCGCCGGGCGGTACCGCCGCCGGCTCCCGGCCGCGCCCGTTGTCCGAGACCTCCCAGTGGACGGCCCCGTCGACCACGGCGACCGACAGGCGCGCCAGCGCGGACGTGCCCGCGTGCTTTGCCACGTTGGTCAGCGCCTCCTGGGTCAGTCGCAACACCGCCAGGCCCCGGACCGCGTCGAGCGCACCGACCTCCGGGTCGATGTCGGCCTCCACCGTGACACCGGCCTGGCGGGCCCGGTCGACCGCCGCGCCGAGTGCCGCCGGGAGCGCCGACGGCTCGATCGCGGTCAGCGCCGCGTCACCGCGTACCCCGTCGGGGTTGCGCAGGACCGCGACCAGCCGGCGCAGATCCGCCAGGGCCGCCGTCCCCGTGCCGTGCACGTCGTCGAAGACCTCGCTCACCCGCGGATCCAGGTCCGTGAGCACGTGCCGGGCCACGCCGACCCGCAGCACCATCGACGCCACGTGATGCGCGACCACGTCGTGCAGCTCCCGGGCGATGGCGCTGCGTTCGTCGGCGCGTGCGGCACGGCTCTCCGACTCGCGCCGGCGCTGCTCCGCCGCCGCCCGCTCCTCGGCCTGCCGGCCGAGCTCCCGGGTGGTCCGGATGACCAGGCCGAGCAGCAGCGGCACGCCGACCTCCACGGTCAGCCCGAAGACGCCGGAGAGGAGCCGGCCGAGCGGATCGCCGATCGAGTCGGTCAGGTCGACCGTCACCAGCAGCCCGGCGGCCAGCCAGATGGTCCGCGGCCGGCGCGCCCACAGGGCCAGCTCGAGCAGCGCCCAGCTGGCGCCCACCTGATTGATCGTCGTGTCGTCGATGACCTGGAACGCGACCGCCAGCAGCGCGGCTTGCACCACCAGGTTGACCAGCGGCCGGCGATGGAACACCAGCGCGACGGCGAACGCGACCACCGCGAAGATCCACTGCGTGCCTGTCGGCGAGCGGCCGGCCTGGGTGCCGAAGACCAGGTAGCCGACGCCGCTGAGGTCGAGCAGCAGCATCCGCGCGACGGTGTCCCGCGCGTCGAACAGTCGTCCCACCCACCCCACCGGATCAGCCTAGGCGCTGCGGCTCGCCGGCCGGAATGGCCGCCGCCGGGGCCCACCTGGTCCGAACCCCGAGGTAGGCGGCCAGGCCGAGCGGTCCGAGCAGGATCGTCAGCACCAGCACCGGAGCCATGACCAGCGCCGGCACCCCCCGTTCCCGGCTGTCGAGCCACGCCCAGCGGCCGACGAACAGATCGAACGCGATCATGTGCGCCCAGGCCGCCGCCGCGCCGTCCGTGGTGCCGAGCAGGTCCCGCACGCCGCCCAGGGTCGGCGACAGCACGGCCGGCAGCACGTCGCCGAGCGCCGGGATCACCAGCATCGCGTAGATCACCAGCACCGGAAGCACGATCAGCGGCGACCTGATGATCCGGGCGGTCCAGGACCAGTGCGGCAGCAGGAGCATCAGCGCCCAGAACGGCGCGGCCACCGCGAACGTCAGCGTGAACAGCGCCCTGGTCATGCGGCCAGCGCCAGTTCCGGGCGCCGTCGGCGAGCCACGACCACGCCTGCGGCGGTCGCGGTCGCGACCACCAGGGCCGCTACGGCGGCCAGGGTGACTGCGTCCGGACGCAGCAGCGGCTGCCCGCGCAGCGCCTGCCAGGTCAACAGCATCGTGAGTACGCCGTAAGCCCCGCCCGCGACGACCAGCAGCCGTACGCGGGTGCGCTCGTCCAGCCTCGCGCCGAGGAACCGACTCAGCAGGATCGCCAGGATCGGCAGCGCCTGCAGGGCGTGCAGCCCCACGAAGTGCCCGATCCGCAGGTCCCCGCCGGTGGTGCTCCAGCCGACCAGCGGCAGCCCGGGCCCCCCGTCCGGTACGCCCACGCTGTGCGCCCCGGTGATCCCCTCGATCCCCGGGGCCTGGCTGGGCAGCACCATCGGCACCGCCGTCAGCATGCCCAGCAGGGACAGGCCGAGACCCAGCCCCACCGCGTACGCGGCGGCCCGGTCCGCGATCGGCTGACGCAGCACCACGATCCCGATGACGAAGTGCGCGATGAACAGCACCAGGATCGACGCGCCCATCGCCTGCCACAGGGCGGCGTTCAGCGGCGTCGTCTCGTTGTAGTGGCTGGTCGTGCCGCGCAGCGCCTGCCCGACGATCACCACCATCTCGACCAGCGACATCGCGACGATGACCGTGCCCGCCCACTCCGCGATCCGGCTGCGTCGCGGCAGCAGGGAGAGCATCCAGGCGAGGGTGGTGCCGTACAGCACGAAGGAGACCGAGAACTTGAACGGTTTGAGCCAGATCGGCGCGCCGGTGAGGACGCGCGGGTCGGCCAAGATGCCGACCGCGGAGACGACGGCGAGCACCGCCATCGCCGAGACGAAGACCATCAGTGGGCGGTGCCAGTGTGCCGCCCGGTGCAGTGCGGTAGTCATACCTGTAGATGCTGGTGAGCCGACCCCTGGGCCGCGCCCGACCTTGAGCCCCGGTTCCGACCGGTGGTCGGAGCGCTGTCTCCTCCCTGGGGAGGAGGCGGAACCCAGGATCGACCTGCTCTCTCTGCCCGCTCAGGACCTGTCCGGCCTTCCGTCGACACTGGTCATGACCACCGACCGCGACGTGCTGCAGAGCCAGGGCGGCGAGTGGTGCACCCGCCTGCAGGCCGCTTGCGTGCCGGCCACACGAGGACCCAAGATCATCGGATGACGGCCGGCGTGGCACGGCTCCGAGACACCGCAGGAGCAGCCTCAGCGAACCCCTGACGTCACGCCAACACGATCACATCAGTCCGTCGACACTCCTCGGTAGGATGGGCCGGCGCGCAGGTAGGTGAGCACCGCCAGCACGCGGCGGTTGGTGTCGTCGCTGGGTAGCAGGCCGAGCTTCGTCAGGATGCTGCCCACGTGTTTACCGATCGCCGCTTCGGTGATGTGGAGCTTCGAGGCGATGGCCGCGTTGGAGCGACCCTCGGCGATCAGCATGAGCACCTCCCGCTCGCGGGCCGACAGGGCGGCGAGCGGGTCGCGCGGGCGGTGCAGCAGTCTCCGCACGACATCGGGATCGATGACGGTGCCACCCCCGGCGACGGTGCGCAGGTTCGCCACGAACTCGGTGACGTCGGCGACCCGATCCTTGAGCAGGTAACCGATGCGCTGACCGTCGCCGCTGTCGAGGAGGGTGGAGGCGTACTCGGCCTGCACATGCTGGCTCAGCACCACGACCGCGAGCTGCGGCCGTTCGGCGCGGAGTGTGACGGCCGCACGCAGGCCGTCGTCGCGACGATCCGGCGGCATCCGGATGTCGGTCACCACCAGGTCCGGCTCGTGTTCCCGGACCGCGTCCAGCAGCGCCGGCGCCGAGCCGACGGCGGCGAGTACGTCGAAGTCGAACCTGGCCAGCAGACCGACGAGGCCCTCGCGCAGGAGGACCTCGTCCTCGGCGAGCACGACCCGCGTCACGTCCGGCATGGCAGCTCCACCCGCACCAGCGTAGGGCCGCCGGGCGGGCTGGCGAGCAGCAGTCGCCCGTTGGCGGCGGCGACCCGGTCGGCGAGGCCGGTCAGGCCGGTGCCCCGTGCCGGGTCCGCGCCGCCGACGCCGTCGTCGGAGACCTCGACGACGAGTTGGTCGCCGGCCTGGGTGAGCCGCACCTCGGCGCGGGTGGCCCGGGCGTGACGGGCGACGTTGCCGAGACACTCCGACACGACGAAGTAGGCCGTCATCTCGATGACGTCGGGCAGCGACCGCCCGATGTCGGCGTGGACGGTGACCGGGATGGTGGCCTCGTCAGCCTGTTCCCGGACCGCGCCGGCCAGGCCGAGGTCGGTGAGGCTCTGCGGACGGATGCCGTGCACGATCTGTCGAAGCGTCGTCATCAGCTCCTTGGCCTGCTCGTGGGCGATGGCGAGCGGCCTGGCGGCGGGGGAGTCCGACGGCACGTCCAGCCTGGCCAGGCCCAGTTGCAGAGTGAGGCTGGTCAGCCGGGGCTGCGCACCGTCGTGCACGTCGCGTTCGATGCGGCGGCGTTCGGCCTCGTAGGCGTTGGCCAGCCGGGTCCGTGACCGGGTGACCTCCCGCAGCGCGGCCCCGTCGGTGGGCCGGCCGAGCAGCCACCTGGCCACGGCGGCCTGGACCGCGGCGATCACCCCCAGCCCGTACCAGAACACCGGGACGAGCAGGACCCCCAGGATCGCGTACGGGACGGCCTGGCGGGGTGTGTCCACGGTGGTCCACACGACGATAACCTGGTCGGCGTCACCGGCGAGCCAGGGGCTGGCGACCAGCGTGAGGTCGAGCAGCAGGAGCAGGGCGAACATGCCGTAGCCGAGCGGGACGACGCTGCCCAGCCAGAACGTGTGGGCCACCTCCCGCCAGGCGGTGGCGGTGGTGTAGCGCCCGGCCACGCCCTGCCAGCGCTGCACGGGCAGCGGACGCGCGTCCACCAGGCGGAGTCGCCACCGTTCGATCGCGGTGACCGCGACACTCACCAGCGGGGCCGACGCCAGCGTGATCAGACTGCCGACGGCGAGGAACAGGACGAGGGCGAGCGGGATCGGGCGGCCGTGCTGTCGTGCCGCGTTGACGGCGGCCAGCAGGGGAGCCCCGAGGACGAGCAGTCCGATGGAGAGCACCCCCGCGATCGGTACGGTGGTCACCAGGTAGGCCACGGCGCGCCACGGCCACGAGGTGAGCAGGTAGCCGCGTCGGCGCAGGGCGTCGGTCAGGTGCGGCGGCGGAGCGGACGTCATGGCGCAGACGCTAATCAGGGGAGACCCGTGCACCCAGCCGGGTGGACGTACTTCCCGGGTATGGCCAGCACTACCTGAGTTGGCTGAGCAGCCCCAGTGCGTGGCCCACCGAGGTCCGCTGAAGTAACGGGATGCCTGTCCACCGCGTCGGCGCCCTGCTGTGGTTGCTCGCTACGCCGTTGTTCCTCGCCGGTAACGTCATCACCGGCCTGGCGTGGCGGGATCCGCCGTTCAGCTCGGCCGTCAACAACATCAGTGACCTGGGAAACGTGACCTGCGGCCGCTGGGACACCAACCGGCCTCGCGACGTCTGCTCACCGTGGCACGTCGCGATGAACAGCGCCCTCGTCGCCACCGGCCTGCTGCTCGCGATCGGAGTGCTGTTCACCTGGTCGACACTCGGTCACGGCGCGGCCGCCCGGGCCGCCCAGGTGCTGACCCTCGGGGGCGCGGGCGGGTACGTCCTGGCCGGGGCGTACCCGGCGGATGTCGACGAGAACAACCACTTCCTCGCCGCGCTGCTGATCTTCGGTCGGGCAATGCCGCATTGCTCGTGGCGAGCCTGGCCCGACGACCGACGGTGCTGGGCTCAATACGTGGTCTCAGTCTCGCCCTGGGCCTGACCGGGGTGGCCGGCACGGTGCTGTTCCTGGCCCAGGTCGCCCTCGGCTTCGGCGTCGGCGGGATGGAACGGTTGGCGGTGTTCCCGCTGCTCTTGTGGACTGTCGAACTGGGGGTTCGGCTGGTGACGCGCCAACCCGACGGCCGTCGGTGAGCCGGTCGTTCCCCGGAACGGCGGCGGGTGGAAACGCGTCACGACGCAGCGCCGCTCGGTGGAGGTCCGCTGGGCGGGGTCCCGCCGGGGCCGCCGGCCGGTGCGCCGCCGCCGGGGAGTTGCCCCCCTCCCGGGTTGGTGGTCGGGTCGACGCCGACGACCAGGGAGACGGCGTAACCGCTGGTGACGTCTCCGGTCACGGTGCCGAGCTGGCTGGCGCCGTCGTCGTCGCCGAACACGTTGTCGTTCTGGAGCGTGACGTGGGCGAGATTGGTCACTGAGGTCTGGTAACCCGTCTCCGCGTACACCTTGGTGCAGGCGTCCCTGGGCAGGGCGACCTGTGAGGTGGCGATGGCGCTGCCGGCGTCGGTGATGCTGGCCCGGTCGGGGTAGACCTCGAAGTGGATGTGCGGCCAGCGCCCCGAGTAGCAGGCGGGGAAGATGCTGCTGAAGCGGACCTTCCCGTCGGCGTCGGCGATCTGGACGCCGCGCAGGTAGTTCTGGTCGGTGACGCCGTCGGAGTACAGCGAGTAGTGGCCCTCCCGGTCACAGTGCCAGACGTAGACGGCGGCTCCGGTGACGGGCGCACCGCCGTTGGCCAGGTCCTTGATGGTCAGCTCGAGCGTCATGGGGACACCCGCTGCCGTACCGCTGGCGTCCCCGAAGCTCGAACGGATGTCACTACGGACGACGCCACTCTGCTCCAGCACGTTCGGGCCGTTCGATCCGTCGCCCGGGTAGGGGCCGGCGGTCTCGTCGGGAATCTCACCGGACGCGGCGCCCGCCGAGGACGAAGACGACGACGCTGACGGACTGCTGCCCGAACCGCCACCGCACGCCGCGAGGCCGAGCGTGGCGGCGCTGAGGCCGAACGCCCGCAGCAGTTGCCGGCGCCCCATCAGGATCCCGAGGTCGAAGCCGAGACCCTGGTCGACAAGCTCTTCGTCGGGCCTGGCCAGCGGTCGCCCTTCGTAGGTCGACGCCCGCTCGCCGCTCTGGTTTTCCGGCACTGGTTCCTCCCGATCGTGACGCCCGGCCTGCCCGGCTGGCTCAACCCTGGACCACGACGCGAGGAATCAGCCGTGCCCAGCTTGTGAATGAGCTGTGCGGGTGCCGGCCGGCGACCGCCGGGAGGTCCCGCGATCGCCCGCGTCAGATCAGGAGGTCGCGGCGTCGATAACCCTGCACGGCCGCACCCACGACCGCGATCATGGTCACCGTCGCGGGCCGGTCCGGCGCCGCCTGGGGTACGCCGCCCGTGGCAGCCCGAGGGCGACGATGGGGCGGTCAACCCCGACCGGGACCAGGGTGCCGGCTGGCCGGAGCAGTGGTTGCCGTATCGGTGCTCAGCGCGGTAGGTGTCGCGGTGATCCGGATCCCGCCTGTCCGACCGGGATCAGGCCGCCCACCGGTCGGGGACCCGGGCCGAACCCGGGTACGGCGATCGCAGCAGCCGCAGCCGGGGAGACTCGGCGGGTTCCTGCGCCGGAAGGTGCCAGCGCGGCCGGTCCGCGCGGTTAGGGCTCGACGGTCCGTCCAGGCGCAGCCCGGGGCGGGACAGGGCGACGACGACCGCGTAGCCGGCGAGCAGGAATCCGTGGCTGACCAGCCTGCTGGTGTCCACCCGCCCGGTCACCAGGTCGTTGACCGACAGCAGCACCAGCGTGCCGACGAACGCGCTCAGCATCGGCACCAGCCCGGTCGGGGCCGTGCGCCGCGCCGCGACGAACAGGAATCCGGCGCCGACGGCGACGTTCCAGGCAGCGGACTCGTGCCACAGGTGCCCCGATGACAGGACGCCGGACGTGGCGTGGTCGTGCGCGGCGGCGACACCCCGGCCGATCTGTGCCAGGCCCAGCGCGAGCTGCAGCGCCCCGATCAGGCCCAGCACCGCCCGCAGGGCGAGCACGACCCGATCCCGCACCCGTCGCGGTGCCGGCGCGGGCAGGGCGTCGAGGACGACGTCGGCGATGTCGTCACCGGCGACGGTGACCGACAGCCGGGCCCGGCGGGTCACCGCCGCGGCCTGGTCGAACCACGTCCGGCAGTCGCCGCAGCCGGCCAGGTGAGCCTGCGCAGCCACCCGCTCGGCGGGGGTCTCCTCCCCGTCCAACTGCGCCGACAGCACCTCACGCCACTGCTCACACCTCATGTACCGGTAGTCGGTCAACCGGCGGCGTTGGTTCCCGCGTACTTTCCGCGGACTGCCGCCTCGGCGCAGCTCACACGGGGTGCGCCGGGTCAGCCGGCCGCGTAGCCGCCCCGGCGCGTGCTGAGCCCGGACCGGCCGTTGACGGCGGCGACCAGGTCCTCCCGGGCCCGGGCCACCCGGGAGCGGATGGTGCCGACCGGGCAGCCGCACACCTCCGCCGCCTCGGCGTAGGACAGGCCGAGGACCTGGGTGGCGACGAAAGCCTCCCGCCGCTCGACCGGCAACGCCTCGACGAGCTGTTGCAACACGACCTGCCGGTCGTAGCCGCTGCGCACGTCGGCGGCGTCGTATCCGTCGGACATCGGCACCGTGCGGGGACGCGTGGTCGCGGTCCGGACGTGATCGACGGCGACCCGGCGGGCGATGCCGAGCAGCCACGTCCGTGCCGAGGACCGCGCGGCGAACGACGGCAGGGACCGCATCGCCCGCAGGAAGGTCTCCTGCGCAAGATCGTCCGCCTCCGCCGGGGAGATCAGCGCGGCGAGGAAACGCCGGACCTGCTGCTGCGTCGCCCGGACGAACCGGGCTGCGGCGTCCCGGTCACCGCGGCGAGCCGCGAGGGCCCACGTGGTGATCTCCGCGTCGTCGGCCGCCATCCGGCACCTCCGCTTCAGGCCCGCCGCCGGGTGGAGGGCCCGGCAGCCACGACAAGTCGTAGTAGTAACTGGGCGGTAGCGTACCGCAAGCGGCGCCGCCGACCTTCCCACCGGTACGTCGCGTGGGGCGCATCGGATCAACGACAATTAGGTGTCCCGTGCCCTGCCGTCGTCCCCGACCGATGCCGACGGCACCGGCAGGACGGGTGCCGGCATGAGCACCTCCCGATTCCTCAGCTCGGGGTCAGCGCCCGGGTAGGACCGTGCCCTCGACGCTGCTGGTGCCGGGCGACCCTCCGGCGTTCAGCGGGGACCGGCTGGGGGGCGCAGGCCGTCGAGGGCGACGCCGAGCACCCGGTCGCGCTGGGCCGGCTCCGGGAACTGGGCCATGGTGAGGCCGCTGACCAGCCGGACCACGTCGTCGAAGCTGATGTCGTCGCGTACCGCCCCGGCGGCCTGGGCGCGGCGCATCATCGGCTCGCCCGCGCTGTAGATCTCCGTCCGGCAGCTGCGGAAGACCTCGGAGTCGTGCAGCAGCTCCTCGGCCAGTGCCCGCTTCGTGGCGGCGTACCCGACGAAACGCCGCAACCAGGCGACGAGGGCGTCCCACGGGGGCAGGTCGGCCAGCTCCGCGGCGGACTGGCTGAGCGCCCGGACCTCCTCGACGTAGACGGCCTCGAACAGCTCGCGCCGGCCGGGGAAGTTCCGGTAGAGGGTGCCGATGCCCACGCCCGCGCGCCGGGCCACCTCCTCCAGCGAGGCCGAAGCGCCGTTCTCGGCGAACGTCTCCCGGGCCGCCGCGATCAGTGACTCATAGTTGCGCCGGGCGTCGGCCCGTTTGGGTCGGCCTGCGAAGACGTCGGGCAGCTGCCCCGCGCTGGTCATGACGTGCGTCACCTCACCCTGGTTGCATCCGGAGGCAAGCCTCCGGTAACTTAGCGGAGGAATCCCTCCGGAAGGTCCGGAGCCATGCCTCCGGATAGCTTACCCCGATCCCTCTGACGGATCCGGCGGAGCGGTGACCGGCACCCAGCCCCGGCACGACCACCAAGGGAGCTCTGCCATGCCCCGACCCTGTCGATCACCGGCGCGCCCCGGCGCTGCCACGGGATCCGCGCGGCAGGCCGGATCGGCCGCCGCGCCGACCGCCCGCCCCTGATTCGTCGGTAACCAGCCTCTTCGCCCCGTACCAGATGGAGTTTTCTCCGTGACAGAGACCGTTCGGCGCGGCTCGCGCCGGCTCACCTTCTTCGTCCTGGCGGCCGGCGCCGGGTTCTTCGCGATGCTCCAGTCGCTGATCACCCCGGTGCTGCCGACCATTCAGCACGACCTGCACACCTCCCAGAACACCGTCACCTGGGTGCTGACCGCCTACCTGCTGTCCGCCTCGATCTTCACGCCGATCCTCGGCCGGGTCGGCGACATGGTCGGCAAGGAGCGGATGCTGGTCGTCTCCCTCGCCGCGCTCGCGCTCGGCTGCCTGCTCGCCGCCGTCGCGCCGAGCATCGGCGTGCTCATCCTCGCCCGGGTCATCCAGGGCATCGGCGGGGCCGTCTTCCCGCTCTCGTTCGGGATCATCCGCGACGAGTTCCCCGCCGCGCGGGTGAGCTCCGCCGTCGCCGCCATCTCGGCGATCGTCGCGGCCGGCGGTGGTCTGGGCGTCGTGCTGGCCGGTCCGATCGTCACCACCCTCGACTACCGGTGGCTGTTCTGGATCCCCATGGTCGTCGTCGGGCTGACCGCCCTCGCCGCGCACCTGTTCGTCCCCGAGTCGCCGGTCCGCACCCCCGGCCGGATCGACTGGCGGGCCACCCTTCTCCTCTCCGGCTGGCTCGTCGCGTTGCTGCTGCCGATCAGCAAGGGGTCGGCCTGGGGCTGGAGCTCCGGCCGGGTGCTCGGCCTGCTGGCCCTCGCCGCGGTGCTGCTGGTCGGCTGGTTGGTCACCGAGGTCCGCTCCACCAACCCGCTGATCGACATGCGGATGATGCGGCTGCCCGGCGTCTGGACGACGAACCTGGTCGCCCTGCTCTACGGCGCGTCGATGTTCTCCGTCTACGCGTTCCTGCCGCAGTTCGTGCAGACCCCGACCGTCGCCGGCTACGGCTTCGGCGCCAGCATCAGCCAGGCGGGGCTGCTGATGCTGCCGATGCTGGTCGCCATGTTCGTCGCCGGCATCGTCGCCGGTCGGCTGGAGTCGCGGTTCAGCGCCAAGGCGCAGCTCGCCACCGGCGCCGCCTTCAACGTGCTCGCCTCCGCGATGCTGACCGTCGCGCACGACACCCGCTGGGAGATCGGCGTCGCCGGTGGCCTCGTGGGCCTCGGCATCGGGCTGGCGTTCGCGTCCATGGCCAACCTGATCGTCGGGAACGTGCCGGCCCGGCAGACGGGCGTGGCGACCGGCATGAACGCCAACATCCGCACCATCGGCGGCGCGATCGGCGCCGCCGTGGTCAGCGGCGTGATCACCGCCCACCCGCAGGCGAACGGCCTGCCCCGGGAGGCCGGCTTCACGATGGGATTTCTGGTCCTCACCGGCCTCGCCCTGGCCGCCGCGCTCGCGGCCCTGGCCGTCCCGTCCGCCCGGCGCGCGGCGGCCGGCCGACGTCCGGCCCCCGCGGCGGAGCCGGTCGGGGAACTGGTGAGCGTTTCCGCCGGGCGCTAGCCGATCGGCGCCCGGGCGGTCCACAGCGCGTCGCGCGTGGCAGGTGATGAGGCGGGGCGGGCAGCTTTCCGGCTGCCCGCCCCGCCTGCTCCGGTGACCCGCCGGGTCCCGTCGCCGGCGAGATCGCGCGCCCGCCGGCTGGGCCCCGTCGCGGACAGCGGCTTAGCCTCAGGCCGTGGAGGTCCACCGACTCGATCGAACGGAGGCGCGCCGCATCGCCGTGCGCGCCCAACTGCTGGACGCGCCGCGGCCCACCGACCTCGTGGCGGTGGTACGGCGACTGACGCTCCTGCAGATCGACCCGACAGCCGCCATCGCACCGAACGCGGACCTGGTCGCCTGGAGTCGCCTCGGGGCGTCGTACCAGCCGGACCAGCTGCAGCGGGCGCTGGAGCAGGAGCGGACGCTCTTCGAGCACAACGCGATGGTGCGGCCGATGACCGACCTGGGGCTCTACCTCGCGGGGGCCGCCGACTGGCCCAACCGTGCGTCGCAACGGGAGTGGTTGCGGGCCAACGACACGTTCCGTCGCGACGTCCTCGACCTGCTCGGTCGCTCCGGTCCGCTGCTGTCCCGGGACATCCCGGACACCAGCGTGGTGGCGTGGCCGTCGACGGGGTGGGCCAACAACCGCAACGTCACCCAGATGCTGGAGTTCCTCATGATGCGCGGCGAGGTCGCCATCGCCGGTCGCCGTGGCCGCCAGCGCCGGTGGGATCTGGCCGAGCGGGTCTACCCGGCCGACCTGCCGGAGCTGACGGTGGACGAGGCGCGCCGGCTCCGGAACGAACGCCGGCTGCGGGCCCTCGGCATCGCGCGGGCCCGGGGGACCGCCCTCCCGAACGAGCCGGCCGATGTGGGCGATGTCGGCGAACCGGCGACCGTCGAGGGCGTCAGCGGGACGTGGCGCGTGGACCCGGAGGCGATCGGCCAGCCCTTCACCGGGCGTACGGCCCTGCTGTCCCCGTTCGACCGCCTGGTGCACGACCGGGTCCGGGCGCTGGACCTGTTCGACTTCGAGTACACGCTGGAGATGTACAAGCCGAAGGCCAAGCGGCGCTGGGGCTACTTCGCGTTGCCGGTGCTGCACCAGGACAGACTCGTCGGGAAGGTGGACGCCACGGCGGACCGCAGGAGCGGCGAACTGCTCGTGCACGCCATCCACCAGGATGTCCCCTTCACCCCGGCGATGACCGACGCGGTGCGCCACGAACTCGAGGACCTCGCGTACTGGCTGCGACTGAACCTCAAGGAGCCGGGAAGCGCCCGCTAGTCGCAGCCGGGGGAGCGGTGCGACGCGGAAGCGGGAGACCGTCCGCCTGGGTCAGGTTAGAGTCGGCCGGTGAGCGCCCATACCCGCTCAATTCAGGCACTCAAGGCCGATCCCACCATGTCCTCCCTCCACCGCTCGCTGGACTTCTCCTACGGCGATCCGGCGCGCGGGGCCGCGCTCGACGAGCTGTACGCGCGGTTCGTGACCGCGGGAGACCTTGTCTTCGACATCGGGTCGCACGTGGGCGACCGGATCGGCAGCTTCCGCCGCCTGGGGGCACGGGTCGTGGCCGTGGAGCCCCAACCGCTGTGCACGCGCGCCATCCGGGCCATCTATGCCGGCGACGACGAGGTCACGCTGGTCGAGGCGGCGTGCGGGGCGTACGCCGGGAACGTCCGCCTGCACGTCAACTCCCGGAACCCCACGGTCTCCACCGTCTCCGCCCATTTCCTCCAGGCCGCGAACGGTGCGGGCGGTTGGGAGGACGAGGTCTGGGACGCCGAGATCGAGGTACCGTGCGTCACCCTCGACTCGCTCCTGAGCCGGTACGGCGTACCGACCTTCGTGAAGATCGACGTCGAGGGCTTCGAGGACGCCGTGCTGACCGGCCTGAACCGCCCCCTGCCCGCGCTCTCCTTCGAGTTCACCACCATCGAGCGCGCGCTGGCCCGACGCTGCGTCGACCGGCTCACGTCGCTCGGCTTCGACGGCTTCGACGTCGCGCTGGGCGACGACACGTCGTTCGCCTTCGGGGAGTGGGTGTCGGCGGAGCGGATCACCGCCCACCTGCTGTCGCTGCCGCACCGGGTCAACTCCGGCGACGTGTACTGCGTCGGGAAGCGTTCCGGATGACCCGGGCGCCCCGGCATTCTTCCTGATCCGGGGGCGTCGACGGGACCGTTTGCTCGTCCCGGTGCCGGGAACGCGTGCGGGACCAGCCGTGCGCCGCACGAGGGCGGCGCCGCGAAGGAGGCCGCACATCATGGGTGACAACCAGCAGTCGCTGGCCGGTAAGCGGATCGCGTTCCTCGCCGCCGACGGGGTCGAGGAGGTCGAATACACCCAACCCCGGTCCGCCGCGGAGCAGGCGGGTGCGGAGGTGCACCTCGTGTCCCTCGCTTCCGGCCAGGTGCAGGCCATGAACCACGACATGAACCCGGCCAACCGGCACCCGGTCGACCGTACGGTGGACCAGGCCAGCCCGGCCGACTACGACGCGCTGGTGCTGCCCGGCGGAACGGTCAACCCGGACCGACTCCGGATGAACCCGGCGGCGATGGACTTCGTCCGGGGGTTCTTCCAGCAGGCCAAGCCGGTGGCGGCGATCTGCCACGGCCCGTGGTCGCTGGTCGAGACCGGGATGGTCGACGGGCGGACCGTCACCTCGTACCCGAGCCTGCGCACCGACATCCGCAACGCCGGAGGCAACTGGGTCGACCAGCAGGTCCAGGTGGACAACGGCGTGGTCACCAGCCGCAACCCCAAGGACCTGCCGGCGTTCTGCGCCAAGATGGTCGAGGAGTTCGCCGAGGATCGGCACGTGCGTCAGACGGCCACGGCCTGACGCCCCAGGGCTCCGGACCGGGCCGCGGGTCCGGTCCGGAGCCGGCTCGGCGATGCCGCCACGCCACCGGCCGGCCGGCGCTACCGTCGGCCTGATGGGGCGGATGCGGGGCACCCACGAGCGGCCGGCGGGGCTGACCTACCAACCCGAGCTGGTGAGCCGCGACGAGGAGCGGTCGTTGCTGACCGCCCTGGCGGCGTACGACTCCCACGAGGTCCGGATGCACGGACGGATCGCCCGGCGCACGGTCCGGCACTTCGGCTTCGACTACGACTACGGCTCGTTCCAGCTCACCGAGGCGGAGGCGCTGCCGGTGGAGCTGCACGAGGTGCGCGAGCGGTGCGCCCGGCTCGCCGGCGTACCGGCGGCCACGCTCGCGCAGGCCCTGGTCACCCGCTATCCGCCCGGCTCGGTCATCGGCTGGCACCGCGACGCCCCGGCGTTCGGGCCGACGGTGGCCGGGATCTCCCTGGGCTCCGCCTGTCTGCTGCGGTTCCAGCGCGGCCGGGCCGACGAGCGCCGGGTGTACGAGGTGGAGCTGGCGCCCCGCTCGGCGTACGTGCTCGCCGGGGCGGCCCGGTCGGCGTGGCAGCACAGCATCCCGCCGGTGCCGGAGCTGCGCTACTCGATCACCTTCCGGCAACTGCGGGCATCCTGACGCCCCGACCAAGGGCATCGCGGCGCCGCCCGGCGCCGCCGCGAGCCGCGGGCGTACGTCGCCCGGCTAGGACGGTGGCAGCCGGTCGGCTACGACCGCGGCCGCCTTCGCCCGCAGGTACCGCTGCTCCGCCAGGCTGTTCCTGGCGCGGGCGGCCGCGATCAGTAACCGGATACTTCGGCCGTGGCCGGACGGGCGCGCCGTTTGGCGGCGCGACGTGTGGAAGCTCCGGCTGTGGGAAGGCAGCGCCGTTGGCCAGCCGGCAGCGGGAGGGACATGGGCGCCAGAACCTTCGTGGTGGTCGGTGGCACCAGCGGTCTCGGCCTGGCGGTGGCCCGCCTGCTCGTCGACGAGTACCAGGTCGCCGTGTTCGGCGACGTGCCCGACGAGGTCGCCGCGGTCGCCGACGACCTGGGCTGCGCCGGCGTGGTCTGCGACGTCTCCTCCTACGAGCAGGTCCGGGACGCGTTCGCCGAGGTGGTCGACCGGTACGACGTGATCGACGGGGTGGCGGCGTGCGCCTCGATGTGGGCGGGCGGTGACCTGGCGGACCTCCCCGCGGAGCGGATCCGGCGGGCCGTGGAGATCAACGCGCTCGGCACCACGTACGTGTTCAAGGAGGCGCTGTACCACCTGCGCCGGCAGGACCACGGCAACCTGGTGTACATCGGGGCGCTCGCCGTGACGAAGCCCCGGCCGGGCATCCCGATCTACCGGGCCACCAAGAGTTACGGCAGCAGCCTGGTCGAGTCGCTGGCCGAGGCCCAGCACAGCAACCGGATCAAGGTGATGCAGCTGCATCCCGGACCGATGCCGACCCGGTTGCAGGAACGGGTCGGCGACCATTTCCTCGACGAGATCTACGCGCTGCCCGACCAGGTCGCCGAAGAGGTCGTACGGCTGCTGCTGCTCGCCCCCGACGACCTGTACGTCTCCGGCGAGCGCGTGCTACGCGCGGACGGGCGGTGGTGACGCCTGGCGGCGCCACGGCCGAGATCACGGTCTCGGCGTGGGCGCCGTTGCGCACCGCCGTCTACCGCAGCCTGTGGCTGGCCCTGTTGGGCGCGAACATCGGCACCTGGATGCAGACGGTCGGCGCCCAGTGGCTGCTGATCCACCATTCGAACGCCTCGACGCTGGTCGCCCTGGTGCAGACCGCCAGCCTGCTGCCGATGCTGCTGCTGGCCCTGCCGGCGGGCGCGCTCGCGGACACCTTCGACCGGCGGCACCTGCTGATCTCGGTGCAGCTCTTCCTGGTGGTGGTGGCCGCGGCGCTGACGTTCCTCACGGCGACCGGCCGGATGCCACCGGCGCTCCTGCTCACCCTCACCTTCGCCTTCGGCGTGGGGCAGGCGCTGACCCTGCCGGCCTGGGCGGCGGTGATCCCGGAGCTGGTGCCCCGGGAGCAGTTGCGGGCGGCCTCGGCGCTGGGCTCGATCAGCGTCAACGTGGCCCGGGCGGTCGGGCCGGCCGCGGCCGGCGTGTTGATCGCCCGGGTGGGGGTCGCCCCGGTCTTCGCCCTCAACGCGGTGGCGTTCCTGGTCTTCGCGCTGGCGCTGTTCCGGTGGCGGCCCGGCGACGCCCGCGCCGTCGAGGTGCCCGAGCGGTTCACCGCCGCGTTGCGGGCCGGCGGCCGGTATGTGCGGCACTCGCCGATCGTGCGCCGGCTGCTGCGCCGCGCGCTGGTCTTCGTGATCCCGGCGAGCGCGCTGTGGGCGCTGCTGCCGCTGGTGGCCGCCCGCCGGCTCGGCATGGACTCCAGCGGGTACGGGCTGCTGCTGGCCGCGCTCGGGGTGGGCGCCATCGCCGGCGGCCTGCTGCTGCCGAGGATCCGGACCTGGATGTCCGCCAACCTGTTCCTGCTGGTGGCCGGGGCGCTCTACGGCGGGACGCTGATCGTGGTGGCGTCGGTGCGGATCGTCCCGGTGGTGCTGCTCGCCCTGCTGCCGGCCGGGGTGGCCTGGGTGACCGTCCTCGCCAACGTCAACGCCGAGATCCAGCTCTTCCTGCCCGGCTGGGTACGCGCCCGCGGTCTCGCCGTTTACCAGGTCGTCCAGGGCGGCGGGCAGGCCGTGGGCGCGTTCGCCTGGGGTGTGGTGGCCGACACCGCCGGGCTGGTCACCGCGTTCCTCGTGGCGGCCGCGCTGATGCTGATCGGCGCGGTGACGTCGCAGATCTGGCCGCTGCCCGACCTGCGCGGGACAACCAAGGACCCGACCACCTACCGGCCGCCCCTGGAACTGGCGCTCGAACCGGATCCCAGGGTGGGCCCGGTGCTGGTGGTGGTCACGTACACCGTCCGGCCGGAGCGGGAGGCGGCGTTCCTGGACGCGATGGACCACGTCCGTGGGTCGCGGCAGCGCACCGGGGCGATGCGGTGGGGACTGTTCCGCGAGGGCGAGAGCCCGGCCCAGTTCGCCGAGGTCTACCTGGTGCCGTCCTGGGACGAGCACCTGCGCCAGCACGGCGGCCGGCTGACGGGCGCCGACCAGCAGGCCGAGGAACGGGCCAAGGAACTCGCCGAGGGTGAACCGGCGGTGCGGCACCTGCTGCCGGCCGCCTCCGGCCCGACGTTGGCCGACAATCGTGACCTCCCGTGACCCCGCCCCGCCGGCCGCCGGGGCCGGTGTCGTCGCACGGCGGGCCACCAGGATTCGGCGGCTCGGCCGCCAGGCCTGATCGCGAGCATTTCGGGAATGACGGGCCGCGCCGGGCGCGCGGGGCAGGCGGACGGTCGATGGCGGATGGCAAGCCGGGCATTTCGGGGGATGGAGTGAGAAGGATGGCTCGCAGGAGCACGACGGGTATGCGGTCGGTGACGGACACCCTGGGCATCGAACGGGCGAGCCAGGATCGCCCGTCCGAGGGCCTCGCCCGGCTCCTGGGCTGGTTCAGCCTCGGGCTGGGCGCCGCCGCCCTCGGCGCGCGGTCGCGCGTCGGTCGACTCTCCGGGATCGACGGCTCCCCGACGGCGCAGACCGTGCTGCGCATCGCCGGGGTGCGGGAGCTGGGCCACGCCGCGGCGCTGCTGGTCCCGCGCCGGGCGGGGTGGGGGGCGTGGACCCGGGTCGCCGGCGACGCGATGGACCTCGCCGCCTGCGGTCGGGCGCTGCAGGGTCGGCGCGGGGAACGGCGACGGCGGCTGACCTACACGACGGTCGCGGTCGCCGGGATCACCGCCGTCGACCTCTACACCGCCGTACGGGTCGCCCGGCGTCGGCGGCCGGAGGGTAACGAGGTGCACGCGGCGGTGACGGTGAACCGGAGCGTCGAGGACGTCTACCGGTTCTGGCACGACTTCGAGAACCTGCCGCGCTTCATGCACCACCTGCAGTCGGTGCGGATGACGGGGGATCGGCGGTCGCGGTGGACCGCGAAGGCGCCGGCCGGCAGGAGAGTCGTGTGGGACGCGGAGGTCGTCGACGACCGCCCGAACGAGCGGATCAGCTGGCGCTCGGTGCCCCGCGCCAAGGTGCCCAACGCGGGAACCGTGCGGTTCATGCGGGCCGCCGGTGGCCGGGGCACGGAGGTCCGGGTGCAGCTCGGTTACCGGGCGCCGGGCGGGATGCTCGGCGCGCGGGTCGCCAAGCTGTTCGGCGAGGACCCCCAGCAGCAGGTCTGCGACGACCTGCGGCGGTTCAAGCAGGTGATCGAGACGGGCGAGATCGTCCGCTCCGACGCCAGCCCGGAGGGCAGCGCCGTGCAACAGCAGATGAAGCAGCGTCCGGCGCGACCGCTGGCGACGCGTGGGGCCGGGAGGTGAGGGAACGATGAAAGCCAACTGCTGGATCGCGCCGAACAACGTGGCCGTCGAGGACGTCCCGGACCCGCAGATCCTCAACCCGCGGGACGCCATCGTGCGGATCACCTCGTCGGCGATCTGCGGCTCCGACCTGCACCTGCTGCAGGGGTACATCCCGGCGATGAAGAAGGGCGACGTCCTCGGCCACGAGTTCATGGGCGAGATCGTCGAGCTGGGCCAGGGTTCGCGGGACGGACTGAGCGTCGGCGACCGGGTCGTGGTGGGCTTCCCGATCGCCTGCGGCAACTGCACCTCCTGCCAGCGTGGTCTCTACTCGATCTGCGAGAACTCCAACCCCAACGCGGCGATCGCGGAGACGGCGATGGGCCACTCGCCGGCCGGCATCTTCGGCTACTCGCACCTGCTCGGCGGCTACGCCGGGGGACAGGCGCAGTACGTGCGGGTGCCCTTCGCCGACGTCGGCGCCCTGAAGATCGAGGACGACCTGCCGGACGAGAAGGTGCTGTTCCTGTCGGACGTGCTGCCGAGCGGCTACATGGCCGCCGAGATGTGCGACATCACGAGCGGCGACATCATCGCCGTCTGGGGCGCCGGGCCGGTCGGGCAGTTCGCCGCCGCCAGCGCGTTCCTGCTCGGCGCCGAGCGGGTGATCGTCATCGACCGGTTCCCGTACCGGCTGCGGATGGCGCGGGAGAACACCGGCGCGGAGACCATCAACTACGAGGAGTCCGACGTCCTGGACACGCTGCGCGAGATGACCGCCGGACGCGGACCGGACGCCTGCATCGACGCCGTCGGCATGGAGGGGCACCACGCCTCCGCGGCGCTGCACGCGTACGACAAGGCCAAGCAGGCGGCGAAGGTGGAGACGGACCGGCCGCACGCGCTGCGGGAGGCGGTGCTGGCCTGCCGCAACGGCGGCACGATCTCGGCGATCGGCTCGTACGGCGGCTTCATCGACAAGTTCCCGATGGGCTCGTTCATGAACCGGTCGCTGACCCTGCGGTCCGGGCAGGCCCACGTGCAGCGCTACATGCGACCGCTGCTGGAACGGATCCGCAAGGGCGAGATCGACCCGAGCTTCATCATCACCCACACCATGCGGCTCGACGACACGCCGCACGGCTACGACATCTTCAAGAACAAGCAGGAGGAGTGCGTCAAGGTCGTGCTCAAGCCGTAGCGCAACCAGGAGGGGCAGTGCCACCGTCGCGCCGGGCCTGTTGCCCGGCGCGTCGGCGCTGACCGCCCACCGCACCGCCCGGTCTGGTCCACCCGCGTTGCGACCCGCACAATGACGGCATCGGTGTCGCGACCCCGGCGGAGCTCAGGCCGCGCGGGCTGAAACGTCGACTCTTCACGGAAGGGACGACGGCATGCACCCGATGCTCCGACGTCTGGACGACCTCGCCGCCCACCTCGCCACCCGGCCGGACGCCGTGGCCCTGCTCGGCCTCGGCTCCGCCGGCGCCGAGCACGACCGCCTCGACGCCCACTCCGACCTGGACTTCTTCGTCGTCGTCGCGGACGGCGCGGTGGCCCGCTACGTCGACTCGCCGGACTGGCTGGCGGCGCCCTGCCCGGTGGCGTACAGCTTCGCCAACGAGCGCAACGGCCGCAAGGCGCTCTACACCGACGGCATCTTCGTCGAGTACGCGGTCTTCACCGTCGACGAGCTGGCCGGGTTGCCGGTCGCCGGCGCGCGGGTGGTCTGGCAGCGGCCCGACGCGCCCACCGGGCTGGCCGAGTGCGGGCCCCCGCCACGGCCGGCGACGCCGTACGACACCGTCGAGTTCCACCTGAACGAGGCGCTGACCAACCTCTACGTCGGCCTGCACCGAGAGTTGCGCGGCGAACGGCTGACCGCGGCGCGGTTCATCCAGTCGTACGCGGTGGACCGGGTGCTCGCCCTGCTGCGGCTCACCTCGCCCGGCGCGGCGCACCGGCGCGACCCGTTCGACCCGAGCCGGCGGGTGGAGCAGGCGTACCCGCCCGAGGTGCTGCCGCTGGCCGAGATGGTGCCCGGCTACCGGGCCAACCGGGCGGCCGCCCGGGCCACGTTGGCCTGGCTGGAGGCCCGGTTCCCGGTGGACCCGGTGATCGGCGCCGCCGTCCGGGACCTGCTGGTGGCCTAGCCGCATCGCCCATGGGCCGGGCGGCGGTCCCGATCAAGGGGTGACCGGGGCGACGGCCCGGGTCGCCTCGGCGTCCGGCGGCCCGGCGACGGCCCGGCTCCGGCGCGCCGCGAGCGCGAAGCAGAGCACCGCCGGCAGCAGGAACGCGCCGGAGGTCACCACCCCCGCGCCCATCGACACCCGCTGGCCGACCCAGCCGGCCGGCGGGGCGCCGGCGATCTGGCCCAGCGCGTCGACCTGCGACTGCATCGAGAAGACCGTGGCCCGCGTACCCGACGAGGTGCCGGCGACCAGCCAGACGGCCAGCAGGGGCGCGGCGGTGTGCCGCAGCAGGGACGCCACCAGGTACGCCCCGACGGCCGGCCAGATCGCGCCGGTCAGACCGAAGCAGATCGTCGAGGCCGCCGCCGCTGCCTCCACCGCTACCAGCAGCGACCCGACCTGATGCGGGCGCGTCGCGTCCACCCACCGGCCGACCAGCCCGGTGAGCAGGATCGAGCCCAGGGCCGCCACGACCGCGAACGCGCCGAGCCACGCCGGCGGGCTCAGGGCCGCCGGCAGGGTCAGCTCCGCGACGAACCGGGGCTGCCCCAGCCGGTCGAAACCCTCGCTGCTCAGGCCGAGGAAGAGGGTGCCGACCAGGACGTACCGGATGGTCCGGACGCGGCGCGCGGCGTCGACGCCCGCGACCACCTGGGCCCGCATCGAGCCGAGGGTGGTCCGTTCCCCGGCGGGCGCCGGCGTCCAGCGGCGCTCCGGCATGACCAGGGCCAGCGTCGCGCCGAGGGCCAGCGTGCAGCCGGCGCCGACCAGGATCGGCAGCGCGAGGTCGACGCCGGCCAGCGCGACCGCCGCGACGATGCCGAGCAGCGTGCCGGCCTGAGCGAACTGGCCGGCCCGGACGAACGCCCGGCCGACCCGCCCGGCGTCGATCTCGTCGGCGGCCCACGCCTCCTGGGCGCCGTCGACGCAGACCGCGCCGACCGCCCAGACCGCGTTGGCCAGCAGCAGCGCGGCAAAGCTGGGCAGCAGGCCCCACAGCAGCAACCCGACGCCCATCAGCAGCTGGCCGGTCACCACCGCGAGCCGGCGGCTGTGCAGGTCGGCGAGGACGCCGGTCGGCACCTGGGCCACGAAGCAGACGACCTCCATCAGCGTGCCGACGAGGATCAGCTGCCACGGGCCCAGGCCGACCACCTGGCTCTGGTAGACGAGGTTGAGGGTGAAGGCGGTGTTGCCGGCGAAGGCGCCGACACCGTAGGCGACGAGGAAGAGACGGTACGCGGACACGCGGGAACTCCCGGGCTGCCGATCGGAGCCCGGCGCCGGAGGTGCGTTCCGCTACTGAGAGGTCAGCGGCCCTGGCGGGAACGCACGGCACCGGGGGACGGGAGGCTGCGCGTCGCTGTCATGCCGGGCAGCATGCTGGCCGACCGGGCGCGGGTCAACGCGGTTACCGGTCCAGCAGCGCGCGCAGCGACTTCACCACCTCGGCGGGCGCCTCCTCGGCCATGAAGTGGCCGTGGGTGACCGGCACGTGCACCAGGTCCGGCGCCCACGCCCGCCACCGACCGGCGGCGTCGAAGCCGAGCGCCGCGCCCCAGTCCTGCTGGAGCACGGTCACCGGCATCCGGAGCCGGTTCCCGGCCGAGCGGTCGGCCCGGTCGTGCTCGACGTCGATCCCCGCCGACGCCCGGTAGTCCGCGACGATGGAGGTGATCGCCTCCCGGGAGGCCCGCAGGTAAGCGGCCCGCACGTCGGCCGGAATCGCCTCCGGGTCGCCGGTCCAGATGTCGAGGAAGTGGCCGAAGAAGGCGTCCGGGTCGGCGCCGATCAACCGCTCGGGCAGGCCGGGCGGCTGCGCCATCAGGTAGAGGTGGAACCCGACGGCGGCGCTGGTGCCGTGCATGACCTCCCACATGTCGAGGGTGGGGAGCACGTCGAGCGCGGCGAGGTGGCTGACCAGGCCGGGGTGGTCCAGGCCGGCGCGGACGGCGACCAGGGCGCCGCGGTCGTGCCCGGCCAGGGCGAACCGGTCGTGCCCCAGCTCACGGGCGAGCGCGACGACGTCGGCGGCCATGGTGCGCTTCGCGTACGCCGCGCCGTCGGTCTCCGCGGGCTTGTCGCTGGCGCCGTAGCCGCGTAGGTCGGGACAGATGACGGTGTGGTCGGCGGCGAGGTCGGCGGCGACGTGCCGCCACATGAGGTGGGTCTGCGGGAAGCCGTGCAGCAGCACGATGGGGCTGCCGGAGCCGCCGACGGCGGTGTTCAGGGTCACGCCGTCGGCGACGGTGACGCGTTGGTAGTCGAACCCACTGATCCTGGGATCCACGGGAGGCCTCTCTCTTCGGATGTCCGGTACACAGCGAGCCTGCGCGGGGGAGATCAGCGGCGGATCAGCGTCCGATGAGTGGCCTGGTCGGCGCGCCGGTGCGGCGACCCCTGCCGTGCCTAGAGTGGGCGACATGACCAGCCACACCCCGGTCCAGTTCGGCGTGCTGGGGCCGGTGGAGGCGGTCGGCGATCGCGGCCGCGTACCGCTGAAGGGGGCGCGGCAGCGCGCCGTGCTGGCCCGGCTGCTCGTCGCCCGGGGACGGGTGGTGCCGGTCGACCGGCTCGTCGGCGATCTGTGGGCGGAGCCGCCGGAGGGCGCGGTGGCCGCCATCCGCACGTTCGTCGCCGACCTGCGCCGCGCCCTGGAGCCCGACCGGCCGCCGCGACAGCCGGCTCGGCTGCTGGTCACCACCCCGCCCGGGTACGCGCTGGCCGCCGCGCCCGACGCCGTCGACGCCTGGCGGTTCGAGGCGGCGGTCGGCGGCGCGGGCGAGCTGCTGGCGGCGGGGCGCCCCGGCCCGGCCCTCGCCGGCTTGGACGCGGCGCTCGCCCTCTGGCGTGGGCCGGCGTACGCGGAGTTCGCCGACCAGGGCTGGGCGCGGGCGGAGATCAACCGGCTGGACGAGCTGCGGATGCTCGCCGTGGAGCGGCGAGCCGAGGCGCTGCTGGCCCTGGGCCGGGCCGCCGAGGCCGCCTCCGATCTGCGTGCGCACACGACCGCCCAGCCGCTGCGGGAGGATGCCTGGCACCTGCTGGCCGTCGCGCTCTACCGGGCCGGCCGGCAGGGCGACGCGCTGGCCGCGCTGCGCCGGGCCCGGGAGACGCTGGTGGGTGAGCTGGGGCTGGACCCGGGCCCGCGGCTGCGGCAGCTCGAGGCCGACATCCTCGCCCAGGCACCGCACCTGCGCCCGGCACCGGCCGCCGCGCCCGTGGCCGGCGGGGCGCCGCCGCCCGCGCAAGCGCGCGACGGGCTGCCGACGCCGGCGTCGGCACCCGCCGGCGGTGAGGTGCCGACGCCCTCGCCCGATGGCGGTGCGGTGCCGACGCCTGCCGGCGGTGCGGTGCCGACGCCGGTGACCGGTGAGCGGCGTCCGTTCGTCGGCCGCGGCGCGGAGCTGGCCGGCCTGGAGCGCGCGGCCGACGACGTGGCCCGGCGCGGCCGGCCCGGACTGGCCCTGGTCTCCGGGGAGGCGGGCGGCGGGAAGACCGCGCTCGCCGAGGCGCTCACCGACCGGCTGGCCGCCGCCGGCTGGACCACGGCGTGGGGCCGCAGCCCCGAGTACGACGGCGCGCCGGTCGCCTGGCCGTGGGCGCAGGTCACCGCCGCGCTGACCGGCGGCTCTGCGCCGCGCGACCCCGGTTCGCCGACGACCGGGGCGGACGCCGGATCCGCCCAGGACGCGCCGACGGACCGGACCGGTGGACCGTCCCTCGCCGCCACGGACGCCGCCGTGGCCCGGTTCCGGCTGCACCGGGCCGCCGCGACGCGGCTGACCGCGGCGGCCGGCCGGCGGCCGGTGCTCGTGGTCATCGACGACCTGCACCGGGCCGACGAGGACACCCTCGACCTGCTGACCGCCCTGCTCAGCGGGCCGGAGCCGGTCACCGGGCCGGTGCTGGTCGTCGGCACGTTCCGCGCCACCGAGATCTCCCCGGAGCTGACCGCGACCCTGGCCCGGCTCGCCCGGACCGAACCCGTCCGGATCTACCTCGGCGGCCTGTCCGAGGCGGCGACCGGGGAGATCGTGGGCGCCCTCGCCGGGCGGGAGCTGGACGGGCCGACCGTGCGGCTGCTCCACCGGCGCAGCGGCGGCAACCCGTTCTTCGTCCGGGAGCTGGCGAGGCTGCTGGCGGCCGAGGGCGACGCGGCCCTGGCGGCGGTCCCGGCCGGCGTGCGGGACGTCATCCGGCACCGCCTGGCGCAGCTGCCGGAGACCACCCGGACCGTGCTGCGGCAGGCCGCGGTGATCGGCCGGGACGTCGACCCGGAGGTGCTCGCCGCCCTCGCGGGCGAGGACGCCATGCTCGACGCGCTGGACCGGGCCGTGCCGGCCGGCTTCCTGACCGGGCCGGGCACCCGGTTCACCCACATCCTGGTCCGCGACACCCTCTACGGGGATCTGTCCGCGCCGCGCCGGGCCCGCTGGCACACCGAGGTCGGGGAGGCGATCGAGCGGCTGCGCCCGGACGACGTCGTCGCCCTCGCGCACCACTTCACCCAGGCCGGGGGCCGCGCCACCGCCGCGCGCGCCGCCCGCTACGCCCGGGCGGCCGCCGAAGAGGCCGAACGGCGCCGCAACCCGCACGAGGCGGCCCGCCTCTGGCAGCAGGCGGTCGCCGCCCACGACCGTGCCGGCGGGCAGGACGTACGCGGGCGGCTGGCCGCGGTGATGGGGCTGGGCCGAGCGCTGGCCGTGACCGGACACCTGGCCGACACCCGCCGGCTGCGGGCCGAGGCGGTCACCAGCGTCGAGCGGCTCGACGACCCGGCGCTGACCGGGACCGTGCTGACGGCCTTCGACGTACCGGCCGTCTGGACCCGCAACGACGACGAGGACCTCTCCCGCCGCGTCGTCCGCGCCGCCGAGCGCGTGCTGGCCGTGCTCCCCGCCGATCGGGCGGAACAGCGAAGCCGGCTGCTCAGCACCCTCGCCCTGGAGCTGCGCGGCACCACCACCGACCGCGGTCATCGGGCGGCGATCGAGGCGGAGGCGATCGCCCGGCGGCTCGGCGACCCGGCGCTGCTGGCCTTCGCCCTGAACGCCCGCTTCATGCACAGCTTCCGGCGCACCGGCCTCGCTGCCGAACGCGCCCGCCTCGGCGCGGAGCTGGTCGACCTGGCCGCCCGGCACGACCTGGTGACCTTCGAGGTGCTCGGGCACCTCATCGGCCTGCAGGCGCGGTGCGGGCTCGGCGACCTCGCCGCCGCCGACGGCCACGCCCACGCCGCCGACCGGCTGGCCGAGCGGTACGAGCTGCCGCTCGTCGGCGTCTTCACCCGCTGGTACGCCGCCCTGCGTGCGGCCGTCGACGGGGACCGCGTCGGGGCCGAGACCGCTTACCGGGCCGCCGACGCCCGGCTCGCCGACAGCGGGATGCCGGGCATGGCCCACGGACTGCTGCCCCTCGCCCTGCTCGGGCTCCGGCTGTCCACCGGGGAGGACGAGCGTCCCCTGCTCACCGCGGACGCGGACTGGGGGCCGTACGAGCCGTGGGTGCGCCCGCTGGCCCTGCTCGCCGCCGGCCGCCGCGCCGAGGCCGCCGAGGCGTTGCGGGTCCTGCCGGAGACGCCGCACGATCTGCTGCGCGAGGCGCGCCTGTGCCTGGCCGCCCGCGCCGCGCTCGCCCTCGACGACCGTCCCCGGATCGAGCGCCTCCTCGCCGAACTGCTGCCCGCTGCGGGCGAGTTGGCCGGGGCGGGGAGCGGGGCGCTCACCATCGGCCCGGTGGCCCGGCATCTCGGCGAGCTGGCCACGGCGCTCGGTCGCCACGACGAGGCGAAGGCCCATCAGCGGACGGCTCGGGAGTTGCGCGTGCCGGGGAACCGGTGACCTCCGCCCCCGCTGAAAGAATTTTACCCTTGCCGGTTTCGTTCTGGTATCCACCGTCGGACCGATCCGTCGGTCCCGCCCCGAATGGCAGGATCGGCGCTCGTTGCCGACGGGGAGGAACACGACTTGTCAGAGACCGCGCAGAGGGAAGCGAACAAGCGGAGCACGGAGCACGCGACGGCCGAAGCGCCGGCACAGAAGGGATCCTGGCTGATCCACCGGGGCCTGATTCCGGAATCGCGACCGCAGCGCGTACTCGCGCTGGCCACCTTCGTCAACATGGTCGGCAGCGGTGTGTTCATGGTGAGCGCCGCGCTCTTCTTCACCCGTTCGGTCGGGCTCTCCGTGGCGCAGGTCGGGCTCGGCATGGGCATCGCCGCCGTGGTCGGACTCTTCGCGGGAGTCCCGGTCGGGCACGTCGCCGACCGGCGCGGACCCCGCGAGGTCTACCTGCTGATGCTCGGCGTCCAGGGCATCGCCATGGCGGCGCTGGTGTTCGTCCACTCGTTCTGGCCACTGGTGGCAGTGCTGTGCGTGGGTGAACTCGCCCGCGCGGCCGGCGTGGCGGCCCGTGGGCCGCTGGTACGGGTCGTCGGCGGCCGGCAGCTCACCCGGTACCGGGCGTACCTGCGCTCGGTGGCCAACCTGGCCGGCAGCGCCGCCGCGGTCGCGGCCGGGTTCGCGCTCCAGCTGGACACCCGGTCGGCGTACCTGACCCTGGTGCTGGGCAACGCGGTCAGCTTCGTGGCCTGCGCCGCGATCGTCGCCGTGCTGCCGCCGCAACCACCGGTGCCGGCACCCGCCGGGGGCAGCCGGTGGGCAGTGTTGAAGGACCGCGGATACGTCGCGGTCACCGCGCTCGACGGTGTCATGTCGATTCACCACCAGGTGCTGCTCTTCGCGCTGCCCCTGTGGATCGTCGGGTCCACCGGCGCCCCCCGCTGGCTCATCGGCATGGCCGCGCTCGTCAACACCGCGCTGGTGGTGCTGCTCCAGGTGCGGGCGAGCCGACGAGTCGACGACAGCACCTCGGCCGGTCGGGCGATCCGCCGCTCGGGCGTGGCGTTCCTCGTCGGCATGGCGGCGATGGCCGCCGCGGCCGGGCTGCCCGGGTGGCTCGCCACCGCCGTCATCGTCCTCGGCATCGGCGTCCACACCGTCGGGGAGCTCTGGCACTCCGCCGGTTCGCTGGAACTGCGGTTCAGCCTCGCTCCCGCCCACGCCCAGGGGCAGTACTCGGGGCTCTTCGGGTTCGGCACGGGCCTGGCGAACGTGGCGGCGCCCTCGGTCCTGGCCCTGTGCTGCATCACCTGGGGCATACCCGGGTGGCTGCTGCTGGGCGGCGTCTTCGTGGTGGTGGGCCTGGTCATGCCGGTTGTCGTCCGGTTCGCCGCGCGGATCGAGCCGCTCGCCGATGTTCCGGCCGCACCGCCCGTTTCCGCGGCACCCGACTAGGCGGCGGCAGGCGGCGCCGGCACGTCGAGGGCCGCCGGGCGTCATGATGGGACGGTCTACGGCGGAAGGGAGTCGGCATGACCCCGGAACGCGCGTTCTGGCTGGACGAGCAGGTCGACCGCGAGCGGGGCGCGGGCGGGCGCGGTCGCTACGAGACCGAGGTGTCGGCACGGCCCGACGAGTTCGCCGACACCTGGGGCGACATCGCCCCGGTCGGCTTCGCGGTGGCGGCGTGGCGGCTGGCCTCGGCGCTGTCACCCCCGTACGTGCGCTGGCACCGGCGCGTCGTCTCGGCGACCTGCGCGCGCAGCCCGTGGGACGGGGGCCTGACCTGCGCGGTGACCCTGGTGTCCCGGTGGCCGGCCGAGCTGACCTGGACCCGGCAGTGGCAGCAGGACCGTGGCTGGCGCGACTGGCCCCAGCTGTTCGGTCAGTACGTCACGCCGTCGGAGCAGGACCTGACCCGGGCCCCGCACCTGCGCGCGATGCTGCGGGCCGAGGTCCCCGTCCCGCTGGACCACCTGCCTCCGGCGCCGGACGGTCCCGGCGACGAGGTCGCGCCGGCGGCGCGCCGGGCCGTCGTCGTGCTGACCCGTGAGCTGGATGCGCTGCTCGCCCCGCTGATCGGGCAGCTCGAGGCCGGGGTGCCGGCCGACTCCTGACCGGCGCCCCGCCCGCCGGACGGCGGCCCGACCCGGGACCGACCCCACCCGTGCGGATCCCGGGCTCAGGCGGTGGCCGGGACTTCCGCGTCGGGCTGCTCGGCCGGCTCCTCGGCGGTCCGCCCGGCGGACTTCCCCTCGGCGGGCGTCCGCACGGCGAAGGCGTCGAAGGGCTCCCGGGGCGCGGGGACCCGCTCGACGAGGGCCGGCTGGACGGGGGAGGCCTCGGTGGCCGCTCGGGCGCCCACCTGCGGGTACTCGGCGGTCTCCCCGCCGCCCGCGGCGGCCGCCATCACCGCCGCGGCGGCCAGGTCGGCCACCCGCTTCGCCTCGCGCTGCACCCGGGCGCGTACCTCCTTGGCGTGCTGCTCGGCGAGGTCACCGGCCCGGCGGGCGTCCTCCAGCCGCTTCGTCTCGGCGGTCAGGTCGCGGCGCACCTCCACCAGGCGCTCCTCCAGCTCGGCGCCCTCCTCCTCGATGGTGGCGATCTCCTGCCGGGACCGGTCGAGCTGCTGGCCGGCGGTCTCCAGCTCGGCCTGGAGCTGGGTCAGCGCCTCCTGCCGCTGCTGGAGCTCCTGCTGCACGGTGGTGAGCTGCTCCTGGTGCGCGCTCGTCTGCGCGTCGGCGCGTTCCCGGACCTCCGTGGCGTACTGCTGGGCCTCGGCGACGAGCGCGGCGATGTCCCGCTCGGCCGCGGTGGCCCGGTCGGCCAGCTCCTGCTCGGCCGCGGCCCGCCGCTCCTCCAGCTCGCGGGCCATGTTGGCCTGCCACTGGGCCAGCTCCTGCTGGGCCTTGCTGCGGTTCGCCTGCACCTCCTGCTGGATCTGCGTCCGGGCCGCCTTCACCAGCGCCTCGGAGGCGGAGCGGGCCTGCTCGACCTGCTGGTTGCTCTGCTCGGCGATCCGCTTCGCCTCCTGCTGGGCACGCTCGTGGGCGGCCTGACCCTCGGTCCGCAGCTTCTCCGCCAGCTCGCGGGTGGCGGTGAGTTCGGCCTGCGCGGCGACCCGCCGCTCCTCGTGCGCCTGCTCCTGCTCGGCGCGCCGGGCGTCCAGCTCCTCGTCCAGCTCCCGCAGCTCCCGGGCGGCCTGCTCCCGCGCCGCGGTGAGGGCCTTCTCCGCCTGGACATGAAGCTCGGTGGCGCGCTTCGCGGCGGTCTCGCTGATCACCCCGGCCTGCTTCTCGGCGAGGTCGAGGATCTGCTCGACCATGGGGCCCAGGTCGCGGAAGGACGCCCGGTCCACCTGCGCCGGGCGCTGCCGCAGCTCCGCCACCTCGGTCTCCGCCCGCTGCAGCTGCACGGTCAGCTCCTGGACCTGGCGGTACGCCCGGTCCCGGTCGGCGGTCAGCGTGGACACCTCGCCGTCCAGCCGCTTGACGTACCGGTCCACCTGCCGCTTGTCGTAGCCGCGCAGCGCGAGCTCGAAGCTCGGCCGGGCCGACACGTCGTCCTGTGGTGCGAACGCGTCCTCGCCGTTGGACATGCGCCATCCTCCGTCGGTTCGCCAGCGCCAGGCCGGCGGATGACCGCCCCGCAGGGCATGATGAGGCGCAACGGTACCGCCACCCCGTAACGGCCCGGCGGCGTGCCCCACCAACCGTCCCGGTGGGATGCCGTGGCCGTTCGGCCGGTCCCGCTCGGCCCGTTATCGGTCGGGTCCCGCTCAGCCCGGCACCGGCCGCAGGTCCCGCGCGCCGGCCACCGGCGTCGATCCCGCCCGGCGGACCGGGCCGCAGCACCCGCCGACGGCCACCAGCAGGCAGCCCGCTCCCGCCACCAGGCAGACCGCGGCGGCGCCGTACCGGCCGGCCGCCCAGGTCAACAGGGCGGCGCCGGCCGGCCCGAGCGAGAAATGCGTGCTCCAGAAGGCGGAGGTCACCCGGCCCAGCAGGTGGTCGGGCGTGATCTCTTGGCGCAGCGACATCGAGCAGATGCCACCCACGCTGACGGAGCAGAGGTGGACCGCGGCCACCACGGTGAGCGCCGGGACGGTGCCGGCCAACCCGATTCCGGCGACGGCCACGCCACTGAGGCCGGTCGCGCCGATCCAGGTGGCCCCGAAGCCGAGCCGGCGGCGCAGCGGAGCCACCAGCAGCGCCCCCGCGACCGTGCCCAGGGTGGCCAGACCAAGCACCGTGCCGACGGTGCGGTCCGAGCCGCCCAGGTCGTGCTTGACGTGGTAGATCAGCACGTCGGTCAGGCCGAACGTCAGGAAGACGAAGACCGACAGCAGTACGGTCAGCGACCGCAGCACCGGCTGTCGCCAGAGGAACCGCGCACCGGCGAGGAACTCGGCCAGCGGCCGCTCCCGCGCCGGGGTGGCCACGTCCGGGTCCGCCGGCCGGAGCCGGACGAACCGGAGGCAGACGGCGGAGAGCGCGAAGCTGGCCGCGTTGACGCCGACCGCGGCGGTGGGACCGAACCGGGCCGACACCAGGCCGGCCAGCAGCGGCCCGACCACCGCGGCCGCCGCGTACGTCGCGTGCAGCCGCCCGTTGGCCTCCGTGATGCGCTCCCGGTCGACCAGGTTGCGCACCGCGGTCACCGAGGCGACCTGGCAGACCATGCCGACCGCCTCGCAGACCGGCAGCACCACGAAGAGCAGCCACACCTGCGGGCCGGCGAGCCAGACCAGCGGGATCAGCCCGTACAGCACCAGCCGGACCAGGTCGGCGACGATCATCAGGGTCCGCCGGTCGAACCGGTCGACGAGCACCCCGCCGAAGACGCCCGCGCCGACCGACGCCACCCCGGCCACCGCGGTGAGCAGGCCCATCCGGGCCACCGAGCCGGTCGCGTGCAGCACCAGCAGCGGCACCGCCAGGTAGGCGAAGGAGTCCCCGGCCGCGGAGACCGCCTGCGCGATCCAGTACGTGACGAAGGAGCGGTCCCGCCCCAGGGAGGGCCGGGCCGGGCCGGGACCGGGGCGCGGGCTCACCACCCGAGGCTAATCGCCGGGCCGCAACCGGTGGCGCCCGCCGGGTCCCTGGGGGACACTCGACGGGTCGCGTGGACCGCCGCGCGCCGGGCCACCGGGACGCGACCTGGGAGGGCTGGACATGCGGATCGCCCTGTTCGTCACCTGCCTGGCCGACACCCTCTTCCCGGAGGCGGCCAAGGCCACGGTACGGCTGCTGGAACGCCTCGGTCACCAGGTCCTCTTTCCCGAGGAGCAGACCTGCTGCGGCCAGATGCACGTCAACACCGGCTACCCGGACGACGCGCTGCGGCTGGTGCGCCGGCACGTGCGGACCTTCGCCCCCTACGACGTGGTGGTGGCCCCGTCCGGCTCGTGCGTCGGCTCGGTGCGGCACCAGCACGCCATGGTGGCCCGCCGGGCCGGCGACGAGCGGCTGGCCAGCCTGGCCGAGGAGGTCGCCCGGCACACCTACGAGCTGTCGGAGCTGCTCGTCGACGTGCTCGGGGTGACCGACGTGGGCGCGTACTACCCGCACCGGGTCACCTACCACCCGACCTGCCACTCCCTGCGGATGATCCGGGTGGGGGACCGGCCGCTGCGGCTGCTGCGCGAGGTCCGCGGCCTCGACCTGGTGGAGCTGCCGCAGGCCGAGCAGTGCTGCGGCTTCGGCGGCACCTTCGCCGTGAAGAACGCGGACACCTCCACGGCGATGCTGGCCGACAAGATGCGCCACGTGCTGGCCACCCGGGCCGACGTCTGCACCGCCGGGGACGCCTCCTGCCTGATGCACATCGGCGGCGGGCTGTCCCGGCTCCGGGCGGGGGTACGCACCGTGCACCTGGCCGAGATCCTGGCCAGCACCGAGGCGGGGCGGGCCGGCGAGCGGACCGGCCGGACCGAGGGGGTGGCCCGGTGAGGGCGACGGACCGGGAGGCGCGGCGATGACGGAGACGTTCCTCGGCATGCCGGCGACCGCCCCGGCCGGGGTCGGCAACCTGCGCGGCGACGAGCCGTTTCCCGTCGCCGCCCGCCGCGCCCTGGCCGACGCCCAGCTCCGCCGCAACCTGCGGCACGCCACCGGCACCATCCGGGCCAAGTCGGCGGCGGTGATCGGCGAGGTGCCCGACTGGCCGGAGCTGCGGGCCGCGGGGCGGGCCATCAAGAGCGACACCATGGCCCGCCTGCCCGAGCTGCTCGAACAGTTGGAGGCGGCGGTCACCGCGGCCGGCGGCACCGTGCACTGGGCGACCGACGCGGTCGAGGCGAACCGGATCGTCACCGACCTGGTCCGGGCCACCGGCGCCGACCGGGTGATGAAGGTCAAGTCGATGGCCACCCAGGAGATCGGCCTCAACGAGGCCCTGGAGGCGGCCGGGATCGAACCGGTCGAGACCGACCTCGCGGAGCTGATCGTCCAGCTCGGACGGGACCGGCCCAGCCACATCCTGGTTCCGGCGATCCACCGCAACCGGGCCGAGATCCGCGAGGTCTTCCTGCGCGAGATGCCCGGGGTGGACCCGGCGCTGACCGACGAGCCGGCCGCGCTCGCCGCCGCGGCCCGCCGGCACCTGCGCGCGACCTTCCTCAGCACGAAGGTGGCCGTCTCCGGGGCGAACTTCGCGGTCGCCGAGACCGGCACCCTCGCGGTCGTCGAGTCCGAGGGCAACGGGCGGATGTGCCTCACCCTGCCGGAGACCCTGATCACCGTGATGGGCATCGAGAAGGTCATCCCCACCTGGGACGACCTCGGGGTCTTCCTGCAACTGCTGCCCCGGGCGTCGACCGGGGAGCGGATGAACCCGTACACCTCGATGTGGACCGGGGTCACCCCGGGCGACGGCCCCCAGCAGGTGCACCTGGTGCTGCTGGACAACGGCCGTAGCGCGGTGCTCGCCGACGAGGTGGGCCGCCAGGCGCTGCACTGCATCCGCTGCTCCGCCTGCCTCAACGTCTGCCCCGTGTACGAGCGCACCGGCGGGCACGCGTACGGGTCGGTCTATCCGGGGCCGATCGGGGCGGTGCTCTCCCCGCAGCTCACCGGGGTCGAGGAGAATGCCTCCCTGCCGTACGCGTCGTCGCTCTGCGGGGCCTGCTTCGACGCCTGCCCGGTGATGATCGACATTCCGTCCGTCCTGGTCCACCTGCGCGCCCGGCACGTGGCCGAGCAGCGGGCGGCGCGCCGGACGCCGAGCGCCGAGGCGGTCGCGATGGCCGCGGCCGCGTACACGATGGACCATCCCCGGCTGTACGCGGCCGCGCAGCGCGCCGCGGGGCTGGGCCGGATCGCCGGGCGCGCCCTGCCACCGCCGCTGAACGGCTGGACCGCGAGCCGGGACGTGCCGGCCGCGCCGCCGCAGACCTTCCGTCAGTGGTGGTCGGAGCGGAGCCGGTCATGACCGCCCGCGACGTCGTGCTGGCCCGGCTGCGGGCCGCCCTGGCCGGCGCGCCGCCCGCGCCGGTACACCACCGGCCGGGCCACCGCCGGCAGGGGGAGCTGCCGCCCGGCCACCCGGAGCTGGTGGACCTGCTCGCCGAGCGGCTGACCGACTACCGGGCCCAGGTGCACCGGGCCACCGAGGCCACCGTCGCCGACACGGTCGCCGGCATCCTCGCCGCCGAGGGCGCCGCCGCGGTCGTGGTGCCGCCCGGGCTGCCCGCCGGCTGGCGGCCCGGCGGGGTCGAGCTGGTGGTCGACGACGACCTGCCCGCCGACCGGCTGGCCGAGCTGGACGGCGTGGTCACCGCGGCGGCGGTCGCCGTCGCCGAGACCGGCACGATCGTCCTCGACGCCGCCGCCGACCAGGGCCGGCGGCTCATCAGCCTCCTGCCCGACCGGCACGTCTGCGTGGTCCGCGCCGAGCAGGTGGTGGCCACCGTGCCGGAGGCCCTCGCCCGGCTCACCCCGGACCGCCCGCTGACCTGGATCAGCGGCCCCTCGGCCACCAGCGACATCGAACTGAACCGGGTGGAGGGCGTGCACGGCCCGCGCCGCCTGCACGTCGTCGTCACCGACGGCTGACCGGTCGGCGCCGGACGAGCGGCTGCGCCGGACGGCCCGGATCAGACCGGGAAGTGCGGGTTGCCCGCCGTCAGCCGGACCGTGAAGCCGTCCGGACCGCGGTGCAGCACCACGTGGTTGCGGGACTGGTGGGAGATCCACAGGCCCAGCCCACCGGCCGAGCCGGTGGTCGCCGGGAGGAGGCCGGCGAACGGGTCCTTCGGCCCGTCGCCGCCGTCGCTCACCGTGGCCACGATGCGGTCGGCGCCGCTCCACAGCCGCAGTCGGGCCGGCGGGAGACCGTGCCGCAGCGCGTTGGTCACCATCTCGCTGACCGCCACCACCAGGTCCTCGACGTCGTCGGCGGGGAGCTGCCCCCGGTCGGTGGCGTGGACGGCGGCGCGGGCCTCCGCGGGCGTCGGGTCGGTCAGCTCGACCACCGGCGCCGTCCGCTGGAGCGGGTCCGGCAGCATCGGCCGCGACTCGGTCAGGTAGCTGGTCGGCTCGGTGTAGACGCCGGTCGGGACGTGACTGCCGTCCGGCCGGGCGACCCGGGGGTGGGTACGCTCCACGTCCGCCAGCACCCGGGCCGGGGCGATCCGGGTGTCGTACGCGCACATGCTCCAGAGCGGGAAGTCGTCGTAGGCGTGGTTGATGGCCGACTCGTACCGGGCCCACCAGTCCCACGTCGAGCCGAGCGCGCTGGGGGGCAGCTCACCAACGATGCGGATCTGCTGGGCGCCGTCGGCCAGGTACGAGGCGAGCAGGTTGCGGTAGGAGCGGATCGCGGCGGTCGGCCGGGCGTAGAGGTCGCCGCCGGGCAGGAACGTCACGCCCGAACCGGCGGGCAGGGCCCGCCGGACCAGCTCGGCGTGGCGCCCGCCGAAGCCCACCACGGCCGGCTCGCCGGCCTCGACGCCGCCCAGCAGGAAGGGCAGCACCACGGCGAGCAGGTGCTCGTCGGAGTCGAACAGGACGGCCTCGTGGTAGTAGCCCACGTGGCCGGCGGCGGCACCCGTCCTCATCGCGTGACCTCGACCCGCACGTGGGGGAGCTCCAGCAGTTCGGCCAGCCGGGCCGCGGCCGACCGGGTGGTGCGCAGGACGGCGATGGCGCCGCGCCGCCGGGCGTGCTCGCCCAGGTGGATCAGGCAGCGGTGGTCGATGAACTGGAGGCCGGCCCCGTCGACCACCAGCCGGCCGTCGACCGGGTGCGGGTCGACGCGGTCCAGCGCGGTGGCGAAGAGCCGGGGGTTGGACGGGTCCAGCTCGCCGACGAGGGCGAAGGCGGCCTCGCCCGGGTCGGCGGCGTGCAGGCGGAACAGCACGTCGGCGTTGGTCTCGGGGTGCAGGCAGGCCAGCTCGGCGATGGCCGGCTCGCCCAGCTCGCGCCGGTCGTAGGCGCAGACGGCCGACATCGGATGAGCGCGCATGTAGCGGTCGATGAGGTGCTCGTACCGGGTGAACGCGTCCCGCTGGGCGGGAGTGCGGACCAGTGAGGTCGCGTCGGCCACCACCCGGAACCCGGTGTAGCCGTCGGCCAGCGCATCCGCCGTGGCGGCCGCGTAGTGCCGCACCTGGGTCTCCGGGTCGATGACCTCGTCGACGCGGTAGGCGTCGTCGACGTGCACGATCCGGGCGGCCCCGCTGCGCAGCGCGTCAGCGAGGCCGGGGTGGCCGTCCAGGCGGCGGGTCAGCGAGTCGGGCGTGCTCGGCGCGGCGAGCCAGACCCGCTCGCCGGCCGCGAGACCGGCGGCGAGGAAAGCCATGGCGCGGGAGTCGAGCACCGCCGGGTCGTCGTAGGCCCAGCAGACGTGACCGTACGCCGGGGGCGCGGCGTCGCCGGTCAAGCGGGGGTCCTCATGGCGCCAGTCTAGGCGGCCCTGCTGGAAGGGCCATTCGTGCGGTGGGCCGCGGCCCGGTCCCGCCCGGCGGGCTCCGGTCCGGCCGGGGTGGCCGGGCCGGAGCCCCCGGGGTCAGACCGTGGCGGCGTACTGCCGCAGCAGGCCCGGCCAGCCGCCGTCGCCGGCCACGGCGTCGCGGACCCGCTCCCAGCCCGGGCCGTGCGCCTCCAGCCGGTCGTGCACCAGGTCGACCCGGGTGCCCCCGTCGACGGGGGTGAAGGTGACGGTGACCCGGCTGCCGGCCGCGTCCGCGGCGGGCGGCTGCCAGTCGGGGCCGAGCAGCCAGGTGAAGGCGAAGGTGCGGGGCGGGTCCCAGGTGAGGACCCGGCCCCACGTGCAGACCTCGCCGGAGTCGTTCTCCTCCCACAGGTGACGTGGTCCCGGAGCGCCTGCGCCCGGCCGCCGCCGGTGAGGTCGGTGGTGAGTCCGGCTCAGCCCGTTCTCGGGGACGAGCAGCCGGATCCCCGGGTACGCGGCGCGGACCTTGCCGAACGCCAGGCCGAACATCCGGAACGCCGTCCAGTACGTCGAGGTGTCCCGCGAACAGCAGTCCACCCCGTAGTGCGTCATTCCCGGGTAGTGGCCCGGTACGTCGCAAGCAGCCGGCGTGTCCGACCTTCGTCCTCGACTTCGAATCGCGGTGATGCACGCGGCGGGGGCGGGCGACGCTCAGGGCAGCGGGTGGGAGATGCCCCGGGCGTGGTCGGTGATCGCCGCGCCGACCACCGTGGCGGTCAGCGGCAGCACCTCCAGGCAGCGGCGCACCGCCGCGGCCATCAGCACGTTCGGCACCCGCATGGAGAGCGTGCAGTGCGGCACCCAGCGACCCGGCTGGTAGTGCTCGACCAGCGTGATGCCGGCGCGGGCCAGCCGGTGGTGCACCTGGGCGTGGTGGGCGAGCAGCTCGGCGGTGGGCGTCGGCCCGAGCCAGAGCACCCGGCCGACGAACTGGCCGGCGTGCTGGAACTCCAGCCGCAGCGGCGCGGCCACCACCATCCCGGCGAGGGCGTCGGCGACCTGGTCGGGGTCGAAGCGGGCGGCGACGGCGAGCGAGACGTGCGGGCGGTGCCGCTGCTCCAGCAGCGACCGCATGCTCTGCACGCCCTCGGACTCCAACGCGTCCCAGAGCACCCGGATCCGCCGGGTGGCGTCGGTGTCGAGATACAGCTCCAGCGCCGCGACCACGTCGCTCACCCTAGAGGTGAGGTTTGCCCGGCCCGGTGGGCGGTACTGCCCAGGTGGCACCGAGGTGGAGGAGCGTGGACCGTGGACGTGAACGACCTGCTGGCCGAGGCGTACGGTCGGCTGCCCGACCTGGTCGACTCGGCGGTCGAGGGGCTCGGTCCCGAACAGCTGCGGCAGCCTCCCGCGCCGGGGGCCACCACGGTGGGCTGGCTGGTCTGGCACCTGACCCGGATGCAGGACAGCGGCGTCGCCGACCTGCTCGGTGCGGAGCAGGTCTGGGTCTCCGGGGACTGGGCGGGCCGGTTCGGGTTGACCGCCGACCCGGGCGACACCGGCTTCGGGTACACGGCGGAGCAGGTCCTCGCCGTCCGCCCGGAGAGCGGGCGGGCGCTCGTCGACTACCACCGGGCGGTGGCCGAGCGGACCGGGGCGTACCTGCGCGGGCTGCGGCCGGCGGACCTGGACCGGGTGGTGGACGAGAACTGGGACCCGCCGGTGACCGTCGGCGTCCGGCTGGTCAGCCTGCTGGAGGACGACCTCCAGCACGCGGGTCAGGCCGGCTACGTGCGGGGGCTCATCGAGCGGGGTTGACCGCCGCCCGGGCGCGGTCCAGCGCGGCGTGGGCGAGCAGGTGGAACGCCTGCGCCTCGGGGGAGGTGCCGGGCCCGGCGAACTCCGGCGCCCCGCTCACCCCGGTCACCCGGCCGTACCGGTCGACCCGCCGGTCCGCCGCGGCCAGCAGGTCTGCCCCGACGTCCAGCCAGGACGGCGCGAGCCAGCCGTCGGCGATCAGCACGGCCAACTCGTCGAGGCCGAGGTCCAGCAGCGCCGGCCCGGCCACCCCCTGCTCCCACGACTGGCGCTGCATGGCGAGCAGCGCGGTCAGCACCCGGTCGGTGGTCGCCCGTCGGTCATCGCATCCCTCGCACTACCTCCGGCCTGACGATTCCACCACCCCGGCCGAAACGCGAGCGGTGGCCGTGGCCGGTCCCACCGAGCTGGTCGGGGAGCTGCCCGACCGGCGAGGCCGGACGGTCCGGCTCACCCGGATCGGGTGAGTTGGACTCACCCCACCGCCGGGGACTCTGCGGGGACGACCGGGGACGGGAGGGGACCGGATGGGCGTCTCGGCGGTTGAGCACCTGGAACGGCGGGTCGCGGGCCGGCATCCCGAGCTGCCGGAGAACACCGCCGGCACGCTCCGCCTCGACCTGCGCGACGGCGGGCACACCGAGCACTGGTACCTGACCATCGACCACCAGAACGTCGAGGTGGCCCGTTCCCCCGACGAGGCCGAGCTGATCGTCCGCGCCGACCGCGAGGTCTTCGACCGGCTGGCGGCCGGCCAGCTCCACGTGGTGGCGGGGCTGCTGCGCAACGACCTCACCGCGCAGGGAAACCTCCGGTTGCTGTTGACGCTGCGCCGGCTCTTCCCGGGCCCGCCGGGCGCCCGGCACCCGCGCGACGCGGCCTGCGGGCGGGGTGGCACGGCATGAAACAGGAGCTGGTGCACGTCATCGCCGGCAACTCGTTTGCGCTGAGCGACGCGCAGGGCGACATGGAGGTGGACCCACACGCACCGATCGGGCTCTTCTCCTTCGACACCCGGTTCCTGTCCCGCTGGGTGCTCACCCTCGACGGACAGCGGCTGCACGCCCTCTCCCGCGACGACATGGCCTACTTCGAGACCCGGTTCGTGCTGGTGCCCGGCGCCGCCAGCCACTACGTCGACGCCGACGTGTCGGTGATCCGGCACCGGTCCATCAACGACGGCTTCAACGAGCGGATCACCGTGCTCAACCACGCCGCCGAGCCCGCCGAGTTCGTCCTGCGGATGGAGGTCGCCAGCGACTTCGCCGACACCGCCGAGATCCGCAACCCGGCGCCCCGCCGGGTCATGACCGAGGTCGACTCCGACCGGGGCGAGCTACGGCTGTGCTACCAACGGGAGCGGTTCACCCGGGAGACCGTCGTCTCCAGCACCACGTCCGGAAGCGTCGACCAGGGCGGGATGACGTTCCGGATCCGGGTCGCGGCCGACGGCGAGTGGAGCACCGACCTGCACGTCGACACGGTGATCCACGGCGCCGGCGGTCGGGACCTGCGGGCCAGCCTGCAGTCCCAGCGGCGCGCCGTGCGTCCGGACAGGCGGGAGGACCTGGCGCGCTGGCTCGACCGGGCGCCACAGCTCGTCGCCGAACGCGATTCGGTGGCGTCGGCGTACGAGTGCGCGCTGGGCGACCTGGCCGTGCTGCGCTACACGCCGCTGGCGTACGCCGAGCGGGTGCCGGTGGGCGGACTGCCCTGGGCGATGGCGCTCTACGGCCGGGACGCCATGATCACCTGCCTGGAGACGCTGCCGTTCACCCCGGAACTGACCCCGGCCACGCTCCGGCTGCTCGCCCTGGCCCAGGGCGGCCAGCTCGACGACCAGCACGACGAGGAGCCGGGCAAGATCCTGGTCGAGCTGCGCTACGGGGAGGCGGCCGCCTTCGGCGACCAGCCCACCGGGCCCTACTACGGCGCCGCGGACACCACCCCCCTCTTCGTCATTCTGCTCGACGAGTACGAGCGGTGGACCGGGGATGCCGCGCTGGTCCGGCAACTGCGCCACCCGGCCCGGATGGCGTTGGACTGGATCGACGACTACGGCGATGCGTGCGGCGACGGCTACCTGCGCTACCAGCGCCGCAACACCCGCAACGGGCTGGTCAACCAGGGCTGGCGGAACTCGCCCGACGCGATCGTGGACCGGCACGGGCGGCAGCCCGCCTTCCCCCGGGCCACCTGCGAACTGCAGGGGTACGCGTACGACGCGAAGATCCGGGGGGCCCGGCTCGCCCGGGAGGTCTGGGACGACCCGGCGTACGCCGACCGGCTGGAGGCCGACGCCGCGCGGCTGCGGCAGCGGTTCAACCGGGACTTCTGGCTGCCGGATCGGGAGTACTACGCGCTGGCGCTGGAGCCGGACGGCAGCCCGGTCGACGCGCTCACCTCGAACCTCGGCCACCTGCTCTGGAGCGGGATCGTGGAGCCGGAACGCGCCGGAGCGCTGGCCGCCCACCTGTCCGGGCCGGAACTCTTCAGCGGCTGGGGCGTGCGGACGTACGCCGACGGGCAGCGTCCGTACAACCCGGTCGGCGCGCACCTCGGCGCGGTGTGGCCGGCGGACAACGCGCTGATCGCGACGGGCCTGCGCCGCTACGGGTACGACGCCGAGGCGGCCCGGATCGCGGCCGGCATCTTCGCGGTGGCGGAGACGCTCGGCGGTTCGCTGCCCGAGGTGGTCGCCGGGTATCCCCGCCAGGTCACGAAGTACCCGGTCCAGCTCCCGACCGCCGGTCGGCCGCAGTCGTGGTCGTCGGGGGCGCTGCTGATGCTGCTGGGCACCATCCTCGGGCTGCGTCCGTGCGGGGACAACCTGCTGGTCAACCCGGCGATGCCGGCAGGGTTCGGCCAGCTTGAGCTGCTCGACGTGCCGGGCCGCTGGGGGCGCGCCGACGCCTACGGGCGGGACCGTGCGCCCGGCCGCCGACCCCGGATGCGCTGAGCCGTCGGTCAGCCCTCGACGGCGAGCACGAGAACGGCGGTCACCGCTGCCCGGCGGCCGTCTCCTCGGACTCCGACCGGGCGGTGGGCGCGGCGGCCGGGCCGGGCGCGGCGGCCAGGTCGGGGGCGGCGGCCGGGCCGGGCGCGGCGGCCACCGGCGCCGGTTCGTCGGCGACGGCCGCCGGGCGGTTCGCGCCGCGCCGGGCCAGCCCCCGGTCGACGCCGACGAAGACCAGACCGAGCAGCCAGAACGCGACCGCGAAGAAGAGCGAGCTGAGCCCGACACCGGGGTAGCCGAGCTGTCCGGCGTCGATGAACGGGTACGGGTAGCGGTGCACGATCAGCCCGCGCACCAGGGCGAACCCGAGGTACGCCAGCGGGAAGGCGAGCCACCAGGCCGCGTACCGCGGGCGTAGCCGGCCGCGCCGGTCGAACAGCGTCCAGTCCGCGACCGCGAGCAGCGGCACGATGGTGTGCAGAAACTGGTTGCCCAGCGCCTCACCGAGCGCGCGGTCCGGCTGGACCATCGCGAACGGGCTGGCCGGGTTGGCCAGCACCAGGTGGTAGACCACGCCGGTGATGGTGATGTAGAGGGTCACCGCGCCCTTGAGCGCCGTGGGCGGTTCGGGGCGGTCCTGCCAGGCCCGCCAGGCGGCGTAGCCGGCGAAGAGCCCGACCGCCACGTTGCTCTGGATGGTGAAGTACGGCAGCAGGCCGGCCACCGTGGCCGGGCCGAGCGCGGTGAGCACGATCCCGGCCAGCACACTGATCACGATCGTCAGGCGGAAGCTGACCGCCAACCGTCGACGCCGCACGCTCATCGGGGCAAGCTATCAGCCGCTGCGCCGGCATCGGCGCTGCCGGTCCCGGCCTTCGGGGGCGCGGTTCCGCCGGTCCCGGTACCGGCGTGCCGGGTCCCCGTCGTGGCCGGAGCGGCCGTCGTACGGTTCCCCGTTCCGGTCCCGGCCGAGGCTCGGCCGGCGGTCGGGTGGCCTGACGGCGGCGGCCCGGACGGCGCCGGTGGCGTGCTCGACCGGCGGGAACGGTCGGTACCGCCCGTTGCCGTCGAAGGAGTTCGCTCCGACGCGGCCGGTGGGCGCCGCCGCGGGGTCGCCGGGGGCTTCCGCTCCGGCGCGGCACCTCCGCTCGCCGGCGTCGTCGCGCCCGGCGCCGCCCCGGGTGTGGCCGGAGCGGGCCGGGACGGGCGGTCGGGCCGCGTCGGCAGGGCCGGCTGCGTCCGCTCTGCCGAGGGCTCGGTGGCGGACGGGATCATCACGATGGGCGGTGCGCCGGTGTCGCCGCCCGCGTCGTCCGGCCCGGTCGTCGCCGGGCTCGACGGGGCGCCGGGCGGTGTCGCCGACGCGGAGGGTGTCGGGGCGTTCGGTGACGGCGTCGGGGAGTCGGCCGCGGGCAGTCGTCGCCGCAGGTCGTCAATGTCGACCCGGAGCCGGGCCCGGTGCTCGTCGTCGCCGAGTGCGGCGAGCAGCGCCGCCGCCCGCTCCAGGTGGGCGCGGGCGTCCGCGTACCGGCCGGCGGTCAGGTCGCGTCGGGCCTGGTCCAGCATCCTCCCGATCTCCTGCTCGGTGCGCAGCGACTCGGCCCGCTCGGTCCAGATCTGTTCGGTGATCGGCCAGAGCAGGCCGCCCGGTTCCGCCCTGGCCGAGCCGAGCCAGAGACCGCCGGTCACCGTCAGCAGGGCCAGCGCCGATCCGGCGAAGACCCGCCCGTGCCGTCGCGGCGCCCGCCCGGGGCGCGGTCGTTCCCGCCCCGCCGCCGGCACCACGCCGGTGGCGGGTGGCAGGGCAGGCGTACGGCCCCGCCGACCGCGCGTCGGGTCGGGTCGCGCGCCCGCCGTCGTCGCGTCGTCGCGCCTCCCTCCAGCCGCCCTGGCGGTCTCCCGGCTCGCCGGCAGCTGGTCCGGTCCGGCGACGGGTTCCGGCGCGGCGGCGTCGAGCGCTGCGGCCCGGGCCTCCAGTTCGGCGTGCCAGCCGGTCAGCAGGGCGGCCACCGGGTCGTCGGCGGACGGTGGCTCGCCGCGACGGATCGCGTCGAGCAGTTCGTCGTCCCGCCGCACCGGGTCGTCGGGTGGGGGAGGAAGGTCGGCGGTCACCGGATCACCGCAGTCAGGGTGTCCCCGGCGACGGCGCGCAGTCGGGTGAGCGCGCGGTACTGCGCCAGCCGTACGGCACCACCGGTCATGCCGAGCACCGTACCGACCTCGTCCGCGGTCATGCCGACCGCCAGCCGGAGCACCAGGATCTCCCGGTGGGTGGCCGGCAGGTGGGCCAGCAGCTCGCCGAGGCGGGCGCCCAGGTCGGCGGTGAGGGCCCGAGGCTCCGGCCCGGGCGTGGGGTCGGCGGTGTCCGGCACGTCGGCGACGCTGTCCGTCCGGTCCCGGCTCGCCGCGCGGCAGGCGTCGGCGACCTTGCGGGCGGCGATGCCGTAGACGAAGGCGAGGAAGGGCCGACCCTGGTCGGTGAAGCGGGGCAGCGCGCGGAGCACCGCGACGCAGACCTCCTGGGCGACGTCCTCCGCGGTCGCGCCCCCGGCGCCGACATGGCCCAACCGGGCCAGGCTGTAGCGCACGACGATCGGCCTGATCTGCGCCAGCACCCGGGACACCGCCCCGGTATCGCCCGTGACGGCCCGACGCACGAGGTCGGGGTCCGGTGTGTCCATCGAGGTCAACGAGGCCCTTCCGCTGTGGATGGATCGACGGTATCCGCCGTCCGCCGTACCGCCAAGGGGGTGAAACACCGCGACGCCCGGCGGCGATAACCCGGCAGGAGGGCGGTCGCCCGACGACCTGGCGTCATCGACGTCGGGTCAGTCGGTATGCGGCTTTTCCTACTAATTTATATATTTCCAATAACGAATGGCTGCATCCCCTGGTCCGGACAGCGCCGGCTGCGACAACCTCGGCATGGGCCAACCCGCCCCTACCGCACGTGGAGAGGAACCCCCATGCGCAAGACACTGGGCGTCGCGATGCTCACCGGCATCGTCGTCGCCGCCGCCTCGGCCACCGGCGCCACCGCCGCGCCGCGCGCCGAGGCGCAGAGCGGCTACATCGTCGTCCTCCGCGCCGACGCCAACTCGTCGTCGGTCGCCGCCGAGCAGGCCAGGGCCAACGGCGCCAGCGTCGGCCATATCTACCAGTACGCCCTGCGCGGCTACTCGGCCCAGATGAGCGCGACGGCCGCCGCCCGCATCGCCCGGGACTCGCGGGTGCTCTTCGTCCAGCCCGACGGGGTGGTGACGGCGGACGCCCAGACCACGCCGACCGGCATCAACCGGGCCGACGCGGAGCTGAGCCCGACCGCGAAGATCAACGGCGCGGACGAGCGGGTCAACGTGGACGTGGCGGTCATCGACACCGGCATCGACCTCACCCACCCGGACCTCAACGTCTACACCGTGGGGGCCAAGAACTGCTCCACCGGCACCAGCGCGAACGACGGCAACGGCCACGGCTCGCACGTCTCCGGCACGATCGGCGCGCTGGACAACGGCGTCGGCGTGGTCGGCATGGCCCCCGGTGCCCGGCTCTGGCCGGTCCGGGTGCTCAACAACGCGGGCAGCGGCACGTTCTCGGCCATCATCTGCGGCATCGACTACGTGACCGCGCACGCGAGCGAGATCGAGGTCGCCAACATGAGCCTCGGCGGCTCCGGCACCGACAGCGCCTGCGGCAGCAACAAGGACGCCATGCACGAGGCGATCTGCAACTCCGTCGCGGCCGGCGTGACGTACGTCGTCGCCGCCGGCAACGAGACCGACAACGCCGCCAACCACGTGCCGGCCGCGTACGACGAGGTCATCACGGTCAGCGCGCTCGCCGACTTCAACGGCCTGCCCGGCGGCGGCGCGGCGGCCACCTGCCGCAGCGACGTGGACGACACCATCGCCGACTTCTCCAACTACGGCGCCGACGTCGACCTGATGGCCCCGGGTGTCTGCATCTACTCCACCTGGAAGGGCGGCGCCTACAACACCATCTCCGGCACCTCGATGGCCAGCCCGCACGTCGCCGGTGGCGCTGCCCTCTACAAGGCCACCCACCCGACGGCCACCCCGAGCGCCGTCAAGTCGGCCCTCCAGTCGGCCGGTACGACCAACTACAGCTCGGCCGGCGACCCGGACGGGATCCAGGAGAAGCTGCTGAACGTCGCCACGTTCTGATCCTCGACCGCGCCGGCGCGACCGTGCCGGCAGGCCGGGCCGCACCATCCGGGTCGGCCGTCCGCACGACGGGCGGCCGACCCGCCTCGGCTCAGTGCGAGGTCGGGCCAGTGGGCCGCCCGGCCGGGTCCTCAGGGGTGTCCGGCGTGGACGGTGCGTGGTCCGGGCGGCCGGTGACCCGGCCGGTCGGTTCGCCGCCGGGCCTGCCACCGGGGCCGGTCGTCCGGCCGCCCTGGTTGTTTCCAGGGTCGAGCACCCCGTCGCAGTACCCGGGCACCTTCTCCCGGCCGCCCGCGGCCGAGACCAGTTCCGCGAAGCGTGGGCTCTCCAGCGCCCGGTACCGGTTGCCGTTCGCCTCCGCCTGGTAGGCGGTGCAGAGCCCGACCAGGGCGGGTGAGCCGGTCGGCCGGGCGGACGCGCCGACGTCCGGGGTGGGGGAGACCCCCGGGCCGCTGGTCGGCGTGGGATGCCCACCGGCGCTCGCGCTCGGTGCCGTCGTGCTGTCGTCGGCGCCGCCCAGGGAGCCTGGCAGGTTGCCGGTGGCCGCCGCCAGCGCCACGCCGCCGGTGGCGGCGGCGGCCAACAGGGCAGCGAGGGCGACCTTCGCGTTGAGCAGTCCGGCGAGGATCCGCCGCTCGGGGCGGGCGGCCGGCGCCGGAACGGCACCGGCCCGGGCCGTTCGGAACGCCTCCATGGCGGCCCGCTCGCCGGTCAGTTCGTGCGGGCGCGGGGCGGCCCGGACGGCGGTGAGGAGTCGGACGAGCGCCTCCGGACCGTTCTGCGGGTCGGCGACGGGACCGACGAGCAGTCGCTCGACGGTCTCCTGGTCCATGCGGTGTGCGTTCATCTCGTGTCCCTCAGCGCCGCCGCTCCACGCGACGTCACATCGGAACCCTGCGTACGCCCCTGATCGCGCAGGTGAAATGGATCACCTGGGCCCCGGAACGGGCGGTTGGCCCCGGCTCAGCCCATGGTCTTCGCCCCGTCGATCGACTCGCGGAGGATGTCCGCGTGCCCGGCGTGCTGGGCGGTCTCCGCGATCAGGTGCAGCAGCACCCGCCGCACCGACCAGCTCGCGCCCGGCTCGAACCAGGGCGCCGTCGGCAGCGGGTGCGCGGTGTCCAGGTCGAGCGTGGCGAGCAGCTCGTCCGTCGCGCGGGCCACCCGGTCGAACTCATCGAGCAGGCCGGCGAGCGTCTCGCCCTCCTGCATCCGGAACTGGCCCGCCCAGTCGACCGGCTGGCTCTGCATGGCCTCGGCGCCGCCGGCGGCGAACCGCATCCAGCGCTCCTCGACGACCGCGACGTGTTTGATCAGGCCGCCGAGGCAGAGCTCGCTGACCGTGCTGCGTCGCGCCGCCTGCTCGTCGGTCAGCCCGTCGACGGTCTGCCGGAGAAAGCCGCGGTGCCGACGTAGCGTGGCGAGCAGATCCGCCCGCTCACCGGTGACGACCTGGTCGGAGATGCTCATGGTGCCTGCCCTTCTGTGACGACTGCGACCACGATAGGACCGGCCACCGACAGTCCCGGTCCGTTCCACAGCGGACGCGCCCGGCCGTCCCCAGCGGTTGCCGATCCGCCCGGTACGCGGTGCACTGAACTACATGGGTGTAGTCAAGGTGGGAACCTCGTCCTGGGCCGACCAGCAGCTGGTGCGCTCGGGCTGGTACCCGCGGGCGGTCAACACCCCGGCCGGCCGGCTCGGCTGGTACGCGGAGCGGTTCGGGCTGGTGGAGGTGGACACCTCCTACTACGCGATCCCGCTGCCGGAGACCACCGAGGGCTGGGTGGCGGCCACCCCGCCCGGCTTCACCTTCGACGTCAAGGCGTTCAGCCTCTTCACCGGCCACCACACGCCCGTGGCGGCGCTGCCGCCGGACCTGCGCCCGGTCGGCGGCCCGAGCCGGATCCGCTGGCGCGACCTGCCCGCCGGGGCATACGACGAGCTCTGGGACCGGTTCCGGGCGGCGCTGGCGCCGATCGCGGCGGCCGACCGGCTCGGCGCGGTGCTGCTGCAGTTCCCGCCGTGGCTGGCCCGGAGCGCGGCGGCGAAGCGGCGGATCGTCGAGCTGGCCCGGCGGTGCCGACCCTGGCGGGTCAGCGTCGAGCTGCGGCACTCCTCCTGGTTCACCGAGGACGCCGTCGTGGAGACCGTGACCTTCCTGCGCGAGCACGGGCTGACCTACGTCTGCGTCGACATGCCGCAGGGGCACGTCTCCTCGGTGCCGCCGATCCTGATCGCCACCGCCGACCTCGCCGTCATCCGGTTCCACGGGCACAGCACCGCCTGGGAGAGCGGCGACAAGCAGGAGAAGTTCCGGTACGCCTACGGCGAGGAGGAGCTGCGCCGCTGGGCGGTGCTGCTGACCGAGCTGGCCGACCAGTGCGCCGAGCTGCACGTGCTGATGAACAACTGCTGCGGCGACCAGGCCCAGCGCGACGCCGCCCGGCTCGCCGGACTGCTCGGCGTCGACGTCGCCCGGGCGCCGGCCCCCGCCTCCTGACCGTCGCCGGAGGTTTCCCCGGTTCCGGGTCGGGTACCGGCGGTGCCGAGGCACGACGGAGGGGAAACGCGTGAGCGAACGGGACGAGGCGGCGACGGGCCGGCCGGACGACCGGGACCCCCGGGCGACCCGGGAGGCCGAGGAGGCGCACGGCGGCAGCATGGCACCCGGCCTGGTGGACGACACCGGTCACCCGGTGACCGGACCGCCCGAGCCGCAGACCGCGCCCGAGCCGCCCGCGCCGCAGACCGCGCCCGAGCCGCCCGCGCCGCAGACCGCGCCCGAGCCGTCCGCGATGGGGACGCCGGGGGAGGACGGGACCGGCTCCTGACCGGCGGTACGACGGAGGGGTCGTCACCGCCCGGCGTCCGATGTCTACCCAGGCCGGGCTGCACGACCCGGGCCCGTCGCCTCGGAGCCGGACGCCGGCCAGCGCTGACGTACCCGACAACGGCCCGACCGCCGGTGCGGTCGGGCCGTTGCCCTGTTCCGGGACCTCAGCCGCGCCAGCTGACCCCCTCCGGGTGCATGCCGGTCGACTCCTCCAGGGCGTTGTCCGGCAGGTCCTCGCCGGCCCGGTCGTCCGGGAAGGTCCGCGCGCTCGGCGCGGGGTCGGGCGGACCGCCGGGCCCCGCCTCCGGCGTGCGGGTCGGTTCGACCGGGCCGAAACCGTGCCGCCCGGCCGGGTTCCCGTCGGGGGCCGGGGCGCCGGCCCGGCGTTCACCGCGCCGGCCCTCGGGCACCGCGCTCTCCTCGCTGCCCTCGTCCATCGGCGAGTCCTCGCCCGCGCCCCACGGCGCGTCGGCGTCGAACCCGTCGGTCGTGCCCCACGGCTCGGTCGACTCCGGCCCCCGCCGCTTGTCACCCTTGCCCGATCCGTCGTTGCTGGTCATGGCCACCTCGCCTGGTCGGTCAGCCCGTGCCGGCGTTGATTGCCCGCCACCGCGTCGGTCATGCCGCCCACCTCGACGGCGGATCGCGGGCGGCGGCGCAGCGCCGGATGGCCGGCATCCCGGCGGGGCTGCCGGCCGTTGCGCCCGGTCGGGTCAGCGGCCGGACATCGCCATGCGCCGCTTGGCCGTGGCCACGGCGGCCACCTTGCCCATCGTCTTCGGCGCGGCCATCAGGCCACCGGCCCGGTCGAGCATCCCCCGGAACACCTGCCCCGGCTTCTGCTGCTCGCCCATGTACGCCGTCACCACCACCAGCGCGCCGGTCAGCGCCGGGATCGCCCACTGCAGCATCTTCATCTGCCGCTGGCAGGACGCGACGTTCGCCGGTGTCTGGTAGCTCGGCTCGGTGGCCCCCTCAACGGGTGGGCCGCCGGCCTTCTGCAACCGCATGCCGAGCAACCGGCTGTACCCGGTCACCGCGAGCGCGCCGACCGTCAGCGCCGTCTTCACCGCGCTCATCTTCGCCACCCCGGACTGGGCGGCCACGCGTGGGCTCTCGGTGACCAGCTCGCCCACCGAGCCGGCCAGGTGGGCGCCGATCGCCGCGGCGTTCACCGGGGTCCACCGGGCCCAGCCGGCCGAGGCCACCGGCAGCCGCTGCGTCGAATCGTTGACCTGTGCCGCCGCGCCGTTGACGCCGAGCGCTCCCATCAGCGAGCCGCCGAACCAGGCCGCCAGGCCCAGGTCGTGCATCGAGCGCAGTGCGGTGTGCCGTTCTGACATCTGGATCCCCCTCCGCCGTGTTCGGGCGGTGCGGCTTACCCACCATCCGGGCCGCTACGCACGGCGGATCGCCCATGTCGAGGCATGCCGGGTCGGCGCGCCGGGCAAGCGGGCACGATCGGGACGGGGGAACAGCGACGTGCCGGGAACGGACGAGGGTGGGTCGACACACCGGGCGACCGCCATCGCCCTGCTGGCCCCGCGGGTCACCGGCCGGCGCCGGGGGCCGCCGGGCGGGTCAGCGCCGGGGCAGCCCGGCGGCGAACCCGGCCACCCGGGCGGCCAGCGGCGCGGCGGCGCGGACCCAGGTGAAGTGGTCCAGCGGCGCGCCCGCCTCCGCCACCGTGTACCGGTGCCGGATGACCGGCGCGGCGGTGAGCTTGGCGCAGAGGTGGTCCAGGGTGGCGTGCGGGGTGTACTGGTCGTCGTCGACGCTGACCGCCAGCACCGGGGTACGCACCGACCCGACGGCCGTCTCGACGTCCACCCCGTCCAGCATCGGGAAGCGGCCGGTCCGTGCGGTGTACGCCCAGTCCCGGATGACCCCGCGCGCCTGCCGGCCGCCGAACCCCCAACCCGGCCAGACGCCGAGCAGCCGCGCGGTCGTCGCGATCCCCTGGGTGTACGGCAGCACGCCCCAGCCGCGCAGGCCCGGATAGCCGCGCCACCATGGCACGCCGACCGCGACCAGGGCCAGCCCGTCGACGGTGTCCGCGTCGTGCAGCGCCTGGTGCAGCACCGCCACCTGACCGCCGAGGGAGTGCCCGAGCAGCAGCCGGGTCCGCCCGTCGAGCCGGGGCTTGAGCGCCGCCAGCACGGCGCCGACATCGCCGGCCAGCTCCGCGTAGCCGTACCGGCAGGAGCGGTTGGGGACCGGGGTGCTCGCGCCGGTGCCGCGCAGGTCGGCCACGACGACGCCGAGGCCGGCGGCGCGCAGCGCGGTGGCGAACGGCCGGTAGTAGCGGGCCCGGACGCCCATCGCCGGCCAGATCACCACCACCGGCGCGTCCGGCGCGCCGTCCGGATCCGGGTACGTCTGCACGCCGATCCGGGTGCCGTCGACGTCGATGTACTCCTGGCTGTACTCGGGCTCCCCGCTCACCGGCCCAGCCTACGGCCGGAAGCTACCGGCGGGTAGCAGGGGTGTGGACAGGTCCCCGCCGCTCCACGGCCGGAGTGTGCGAGCTGCCCGGTGATCAGGCTGCCGCCGTGGCCGGACGGGCTACCGTGCCCACCGTCGCGTAGATCGCCCCGAGCTGCTCGGCGCAGCGCTTCCACGAGTAGCGGCTGCGGATCCGGTCCAGCGCCGCCGTGGCGTACGCGAAGCGGCGGACCTTGTCGGCCAGCAGCCGGCGGATCGCGGCGCCCAGGGCGCGGGGGTCGCGCGGCGGGACCAGGTCGCCGGTGAGCCCGTCGACGACGGTGTCGGCGATGCCGCCGACATTGGTGCCGATCACCGGTACCCCGCAGGCCATGCCCTCCAGCGGGGCGAGCCCGAACGGCTCGTACCAGGGGGCGGCGACCAGCACGTCGGCCGAGCGGTACCAGGAGGCCATCTCCTCGCGGGGCACGCCGCCGACCAGCTTGACCCGGTCGGCCACGCCGCAGGACTCGGCGAGGGCGGACAGCCGGCGGGCGAAGGAGTCGGCGGGCAGCAGCTCGGCCGGTGGGCCGCCGACCACCACGCACTCGGCGTCCGGCACGGCCGGCATCGCCCGGACCACCTCCAGGAAGCCCTTGCGCTCCACCATCCGGCCGACGGTGAGGATCCGCGGCCGGGCCGGGTCGCGCGGGGCGACCGGGCCGTCCGGGCGGAACACGTCCTGGTTGACGCCGGAGGGCACCAGCGCCATCCGGGACCGGGGCACCCCCATCCGGACCAGCTCGGCGACCTCGTCCGCGCACTGTACGACGACCCGGTCGGCGGCCCGGCCCAGCGCCCGCTCGTAGCCGACCCGCCCTGGTGGGCTGGTGTCCCGGCCGCCCTGGTGCCGTCGCGTCACCGTGCCGAGGGCGTGGTACGTCAGCACGGTCGGCACCCCGGTACGCCGTCCGGCGTGCACGGTGGCCAGGCCGCTCATCCAGAAGTGCGCGTGCGCCACGTCCGGGGTCCAGTCCCCGTGCCGCCACCGGTCGGCGAGCCAGCCGCCGAACTCGCCCATGTACGGCAGCAGCTCGTCCTTCGGCACCCGCTTGGCCGGCCCGGCCGGTACGTGCCAGACCTGGTAGCCGTCCGGGGTGGACACCGACTCGGTCAGCCGGGCGGAGTCCCGGCGGGTGTAGACGCGGACGTCGTGCCCCTCGCCGACCAGCGCGGACGCGAGCTCCGCCACGTGGATGTTCTGCCCGTCGCCGTCCTCCTCGCCGAGGACGGCGAGCGGGCTGGCGTGCTCCGAGATCATCGCGATGCGCATGTTTCCTCCTCCATCAGCCGGTCCCGGTGGGCGCGGAACCGGTCGAGCCCGAAGCGTTCCTTCGTCACCTCACGTGCCCGCGCCCCCAGCCGGTACGCCGCGTCGCGGTCCTCGGAGCACGGCACGGGTCGCCTGCCGTGCCTGCGGCGGCCGAACCGCTCCTCGTCGGCGGCGGCCACCGTCCCGTCGACCACCCGGGCGGCGACCGGGTCGTCGAAGATCGCGTTGATGCCAAGGACGCGCATGAGCAGTCCCTACCCCCGCCTCCGCGCCCTAACCTGTGCGTCATCGACTTCTGCCGGGAGCCGATCGTCGGCTGTGGAAATTCGTCGCCCGCGGCTGACCGTCGCCGGCTTCCCGCGCCCGGCCGGCCGGTACACGGTCGTCCACTCTCCGTCACGCCGGATCCCTGCGCCGGCGGGCCTGTTCCGGCGCAGGGATCCGGTGGCAGGCGCGCGGCGTCCCCGCCGCCGGGCACCTCCGGTGGGTCAGACCCGCTCGTCGCGGAGCATGCCCGGGCCGAAGACCTCGTAGGCGATCCGGTCCGCCGGTACGCCCCGGCGCAGCAGGCCGCCGCGGACCGCGTTCATGAACGGCAGCGGCCCGCAGAGGTGCACGTGCGCGTCGGGGGAGAGCGGGATCAGCTCCGGGTCCACCAGGCCGGTGGCGACCTGTGCCTTCAGCCCGGCCAGCTCCCCGTCGGCGGCGTCCTCGTACCAGAGGTTCAGCCGCAGCCGGGGCAGCCGCTCCTGGAGCCGGGGGAGGGCGTCGCGCAGGGCGTGCGCGGCCCCGGTGCGGTCGGCGTGCACCAGCACCACCGGGCGTTCCGGCTCGGCGACTGCGAGGTGTTCCAGCGCGGCCATCGCCGGCGTGAGCCCGATGCCGGCGCTGACCAGCAGCAGCGGGCCGTCGCCGGCCACCGCGCTGACCTCGCCGAAGGGCGGGCTGAGCCGCAGCGTGTCACCGAACGCGACCCGGTCGTGCAGGAAACCGGAGACCATCCCGTCCGGTGCGTCCCCGGTGCCGCGTACCCGCTTCACCGTGATCCGCCAGTGGTCGGCGCCGGGACGTCCGGAGAGGCTGTACTGCCGGATCTGCTGGCCGCGCCCGGCGTCCAGGTCGACGGCGACGGAGGTGTACTGGCCGGGGGTGAAGCCGGGCACCGGGCCGCCGTCGACCGGGACCAGGGTGAACGAGACGACGTCGGCGGTCTCCCGCACCTTCCCGGTCACCCGCCAGTCCCGCCACACCGAGCCGTCCTCGGGGACCCCGGCCTGCGTGTAGAGGCGTGCCTCCCGGGCGATCAGCTCGCAGGCCAGCAGCCAGTACACCTCGTCCCAGGCCGCCGCGATCTCGGGGGTGACGGCGTCGCCGAGCACCTCACCGATCGCGGCCATCAGGTGCCGGCCCACGATCGTGTACTGGGTGGCGGTGATGCCGAGGGAGACGTGCTTGTGCGCGATCCGGTCCAGGATCGGCCCCCACGGCATCGTCCCGGGGCCGGCCAGGTGCTCGGCGTACGCCACGACGGCGGCGGCGAGCGCGGCCTTCTGCTGCCCGGTCGCCTGGTTGCCGCGGTTGAAGATGTTGAGCAGCTCCGGGTGGGCGTCGAACATTCGCTGGTAGAAACGGCCGGTGATCGCCTCTCCATGCGCCTGCACGACGGGCAGGGTCGCCTTCACCACTGCTGCTGATGATTCCGAGAGCACGACTACTCCTTCAGTGATCCGTTCTGGCGATCACCACTGAACAGGAATCTGAAAGTCCCCTTCTAGGTCGAAGGTCCCGGGTCCGGGGTCGTCTGAATCACATCCGCTGACCGGCTCATCGGCCCGTGTCGCGAGCCGTTCGCGCTGGCTAGGGTCGGTGCCGTGAAGCTCAACCGGTCCACCGACATGGCCATGCGGATCGCCATGCTCACCGCCGCGTCCTCGGCGCGTACCACGGTGGACGAGCTGGCCACCCAGCTCGCGCTGCCCCGCAGCCACGTCGCCAAGGTCGTCCAGCGGCTCCAGCGGATCGGCGTCCTGGTCACCATCCGGGGGCGCTCCGGCGGGGTGGCCTTCGCCGAGCGCGCTGGCGAGCTGACCGTCGGCCACGTCGTCCGGGCCTTCGAGGGCGACGCCGAGGTGGTCGCCTGCGAGCAGCCGGCCTGCCCGCTGCTCGCCGGCTGCCGGCTGCGCGGCGAGCTGCGCCGCGCCCAGGCCGCCTTCCTCGGCGTCCTCGACGGCGTCCGCCTCGGCGACCTCGTCGACGGCCCCGCCGGCCCCCTGCTGCTCACCCTCGGCGCGCCGGGGGCACACGGCTGAGGCCGCCCGGCATAGGCTGCGGGATGACTGGTCCCGGCGGTGGGGAGGATCGATGTCCGTCTCGCATCCGGTGTTCGCGCGGGTCTTCGCGCGGGCCAGCGTCGCAATGGACCGCGCCGGCGCCGCCGAGCACCGGCATCGGCTGGTCGCCGGGCTGACCGGCAAGGTGGTCGAGGTGGGCGCCGGCAACGGCCGGATGTTCCCGCACTATCCGCCGACGGTGGCCGAGGTGCTGGCCGTCGAGCCGGAGCCCCGGCTGCGGGCCGCCGCCCACGCCGCGGCGGCCGACGCCCCGGTGCCGGTCAGCGTGGTGGCCGGGCTCGCCGAGGCCCTGCCGGCCGCCGACGCCGCCGCCGACGCGGTGGTGCTGTCGCTGGTGCTGTGCTCGGTGCCGGACCAGGCGGTCGCCCTGCGGGAGGCGCGCCGGGTGCTGCGCCCGGGCGGGCAGCTGCGCTTCTACGAGCACGTGGTCGCGGAGACCCCGGGGCTGCGCCGGGCGCAGCGCTGGGCCGACGCGACGATCTGGCCCGCCGTCTGCGGCGGCTGCCACACCGGGCGGGACACCATCGGCGCGATCGGCGCCGCCGGCTTCACCGTCGTCGAGCTGGACCGGTTCCGCTTCCCACCGACCGGCATCACGATGCCGGCCTCGCCGCACGTGCTCGGCTCGGCGGTGCGGCCGTGACCCGGGGCGGCGCGGCGGTACCGCAGTGACCCGGGGCGGCACGGCGGCCGACAGCACGCCGGCCCGGGGCGGGGGCTCCGGCGCCGTCGACCGGAAGGAGACACGGGGATGACCGCGACGACCGGGTACGCGCCGGTGAACGGGCTCCGGATGTACCACGAGATCCACGGCGAGGGTCGGCCGCTGCTCCTGCTGCACGGCGCCTTCTCCGACATCACCACCGACTTCGGCGACCTGCTGCCGCTGCTCGCCCGTGGCCGCCGGGTGATCGCCGTCGAGTTCCAGGGCCACGGGCGCACCGCGGACATCGACCGTCCGCTGACCATCGAGCAGTTGGCCGCGGACTGCGCCGAGCTGCTCCGTCACCTCGACGTCGGACCCGTCGACGTCTTCGGCTTCAGCGTCGGCGCCGGCGTCGCCCTGCAACTGGGCCTGCGCCACCCCGACCTGGTGGACCGCCTGGTGCTCGCCTCCATCACGTACGACAGCGCCGGTTTCCACCCCGGGCTGCTCGACGGGATCGAGCAGCTCCAGCCCGAGCACCTGCACGGCTCGCCGTACCACGCCGGGTACCTGCGGCTGGCCCCGCGACCGGAGGACTTCCCCACTCTGGTGGCGAAGGTGAAGGAGATGGACCGCAACCTGCCGGACGTGCCGGCCGACGAGGTCCGCGGGCTCGCGGCCCCGGTGCTGATCGTGGTCGGTGACTCCGACATCGTCCGCCCCGAGCACGCGGTGGAGCTCTTCCGGCTGCTCGGCGGGGGCGTGGCCGGCGACGCGGTGGGGCTGCCCCGCAGCCGGCTGGCGATGCTCCCCGGCACCAGCCACGTAGGGATGATGCAGCGGGCCGACTGGATCGCCGCGATGGTGGACGACTTCCTCGGCGTGGCCGCGCCCGCAAGCGCCTGACGGTCAGCGGCGGCCGTCCGGCCCGCCCGCCGCCGCTGATGAAGCTGTCGGCCAGCGCGACGGCGGCGGTGGGCAGGGCGGCCGCTGCGGCCCCGGGTGGGGCGACGGCGGCCGACAGCGCGGCCGAGGCGACGGCGAGCGCCGCCGCCAGCACGGTTCGACGGAGCACGGACATGCGCGGCCTCCGTCCAGCCATGGAATCCTCTGGGCGGCGATCGGGCCAACGCGCGTGTGCCGGCCGTCAACGGCCGGACATACGATCGGTCGATGGCAGCCCTCGTGCACCAATCGGTCTCCACCTGGCAGCAGCCGTTGCCACCGGTCGCGTCACCGGCCCGGCAGGCCCTGGTCGACCTGCTCGCGGCGCGGATCCTGGAGTCGGGCCCCGGTCGGCTGCGGATCGGCGTCGACGGCTTCACCGCCGCCGGCAAGACCTCGCTCGGGCACGAGCTCGCCGAGCGGATCGCCGTCGCCGGCCGCCCGGTCCTGCGGGCCAGCCTCGACGACTTCAAGCGTCCCTGGCGGGACCGGCACCGGTACGACCGCTTCTCCGGCCCCGGCTACTACCGCAACGCCTTCGACCTGGCCGCGATCCGCGACCTGCTGCTGGCGCCGGCCGGCCAGGCGGGCTCCGGGCGTTGCGTGCTCTGCCTGCGCGACCCGCTCACCCAGCTCGACCACGCCGACGTCGTCACGCCGGCCGCGCCGGACGCGGTGCTCGTCGTCGACGGCGTCTTCGCCTTCCGTCCCGAGTTGGACGACCTCTGGGAGCACCGGATCTGGCTGGACGTGCCGGCCGAGCTCTCGGTGCGCCGGGGCGTGGCCCGGGACGCCGACCGGGAGGGCGCCGAGGCGGCCGAGCGGCTGCACCGGGACCGCTACCTCGCCGCCGAGCAGGTCTACCTGGCCGAGGCGGACCCGGTCCGCCGGGCCGACGTGGTCGTCGACAACAGCGACTTCGGCCGACCGCGCCTGCTGCACGGCTGAGCCGTATTCCCTGCCCGCGGACCGGGCGGGTCGGGAAGACAACCGGTGGGGCAGGTCGTTGTCGTCCACGGACGCCCGCCCCGCCCGCGCCCCGCCGCGGGTCGGCGCAGGCCCCGTGCGAGGGTGACGTAACGGCACACCCGGCGGGTGCCACGGCGTTGTCACAGCGCCGGGCTAGGCTCGCTGCGGCGCGCCGCGCGTGGCGGTCGAGTGGGTGAGATCGACACGTGAGCGGCACCACACCGCCGAGACCTGGGAGTACGACCAGTTGACCGCACAGCCTGAGACCCTGTACGGGGCCGACGACCTCACGCACCTCGAGGGGCTGGACGCCGTCCGCAAGCGCCCCGGCATGTACATCGGCTCGACCGACAGCCGTGGCGTGGGTCACCTCGTCAACGAGATCCTCGACAACTCGACCGACGAGGGTGTCGCGGGTCACGCCACCAAGGTCGAGGTGATCCTGCACGCCGACGGCTCGGTGCAGGTCGACGACGACGGCCGGGGCATCCCCACCGACGTGCACGCCAAGTCCGGCATCTCCGGCGTCGAGCTGGTGCTCACCCGGTTGCACGCCGGCGGCAAGTTCGGCGGCTCGGGCTACAAGACCTCCGGCGGGCTGCACGGCGTGGGCGCCTCCGCGGTCAACGCCCTCTCCCGGCGGTTCGACGTCACCGTCCGGCGCGGTGGCAAGGTCCACGCGATGTCGTTCCGGCACGGCGTACCGGGGATCTTCGACGGGCCCGGCCCGGACGCGCCCTTCACCCCCGGTCCGGGCCTGCAGATCGTCGGCGCGATGAAGCGCGGCCAGCGGACCGGCACCTCGATCCGGTGGTGGCACGACACCCGCTACTTCGAGACCGGCGCCCGGCTGGACACCGAGGCGGTCCGGCTCAAGCTCCGCAACACGGCGTTCCTCGTCCCCGGCGTGGCCTACCGGCTGCGCGACGAGACGGGGGAGGAGCCCACCGAGGAGGGCTTCCACTTCCCCAACGGCCTCAGCGACATGGTGGAGTTCCTCGCCCCGGCCGGCGACCGGCCGGTCTCCGGCACACTGCTGATCACCGGCGAGGGGACGTACCGGGAGAACGCCGCCGACGCCAACGGCGTGATGCAGTCCAACGTGCAGCGCCGGGCCGAGATCGAGGTCGCGTTCCGCTGGGGCACCGGCTACGAGCGCACCGTGGAGTGCTTCACCAACACCATCCGCAACGCGCACGGCGGCACCCACCGCAAGGGCTTCGAGCGGGCCCTGGTCCGCACCCTGGCCGAGGCGGCCCGCAACACCCGCGGCATGCTCCGCCCCAAGGAGGACGCGCCCACCCTGGACGACGTCCTCGAGGGGATGACCGCCGTGGTGCACGTCCGCATTCCGGAGCCCCAGTTCACCTCGCAGACCAAGGACGAGCTCTCCACCGCCGGCATCACGAAGGTGATCCAGGGCCTGGTCGAGCAGCACCTCAAGGCCTGGCTGGAGGACCGGCGCACCAAGGCCGAGGCGCGGACGGTGCTGCAGAAGATCGTCGACGCGGCCCGGGTCCGGCTGACCCAGAAGCAGCAGAAGGACGCGGCCCGGCGCAAGACCGCCCTGGAGGGCGCGTCGATGCCGGCCAAGCTGGTCGACTGCCGGGCCACCGGGGTGGACCGCAGCGAGCTGTTCATCGTGGAGGGAGACAGCGCGCTCGGCACGAGCCGGATGGCCCGCTCCTCGGAGTACCAGGCGCTGCTGCCGATCCGCGGCAAGATCCTCAACGTGCAGAAGGCGAACCTCCAGCAGGTGCTGGACAACGCCGAGTGCGCCGCGATCGTGCAGGTGCTCGGCGCCGGCTCGGGGCGGACCTTCGACCTCTCCGCGCTGCGGTACGGCCGCGTGCTGATCATGGCCGACGCGGACGTCGACGGCGCGCACATCCGCACCCTGCTGATCACGCTCTTCGCCCGGTACATGCGCCCGCTGATCGAGGCCGGCCGGCTCTTCGCCGCCATGCCGCCGCTGCACAAGATCACCACCAAGGGGCGCAACCCGCAGACCATCTACACCTACACGCAGGCGGAGATGGCGGCGACCGTCCGCAAGCTGGAGAAGGCCGGCAAGCAGATCGTCACCCCGATCCCGCGGTTCAAGGGCCTCGGCGAGATGGACGCCGACGAGCTCTGGGAGACCACCATGAACCCGGCCACCCGGGCGGTCCGCCGGATCACCCTCGACGACGTCGAGGCGGCCGAGCGGATCCTCGAACTGCTGATGGGGGAGAAGGTCGAACCCCGCCGCAACTGGCTGATCGACTCGGCCGACCGGGTCGACCGCGAGGCGATCGACGCATGACCACCGGGTTCGTTCGGAAGGAAAGCTGAGTCATGGCACGCCGCAAGGAAGACCGCACCAAGGCGGACCTGTCCGCCTTCGACCAGGCCGGCGCGCGGGTCTTCGACAACCCGCTGGTCACCGAGGTCTCCGACTCCTACCTGGAGTACGCCTTCTCGGTCATCCACTCCCGGGCCCTGCCCGACGCCCGGGACGGCCTCAAGCCGGTGCACCGGCGGATCCTCTGGTCGATGTACGAGCAGGGCTACCGCCCGGACCGGGGCCACGTGAAGTCGGCCCGGGTGGTCGGCGACGTGATGGGCAAGTACCACCCGCACGGCGACACCGCCATCTACGACGCGATGGTCCGCCTCGCCCAGGACTTCTCGCTCAACGCGCCGCTCATCGACGGGCACGGCAACTTTGGAAGTCCGGACGATGGACCGGCTGCGGCGCGCTACACCGAGGCGCGGATGTCCCGCGAGGCGATGCTGCTCGTCGGCGAGCTGGGCGAGGACACGGTCGACGTCGAGCCGAACTACGACGGCTCGCTGACCCAGCCGACGGTGCTGCCGGCCGCCTTCCCCAACCTGCTGGTCAACGGCGCGTCCGGGATCGCGGTCGGGATGGCGACCAACATGATCCCGCACAACCTCGGCGAGGTGGTCTCCGCCGCCCGCTGGCTGATCAACCACCCGGACGCCGACCTGGACAAGCTCATGGAGTTCGTCCCCGGCCCCGACCTGCCCACCGGCGGGCTGCTGCTCGGCCTCGACGAGGTGCGCCGGGCGTACGAGACCGGGCGCGGCGTGGTCCGGATGCGCGGCCGGGTGGAGATCGGCCCGCTCGAGGGCAGCCGCGGCCGACAGGCCATCACGGTCACCGAGCTGCCGTACGGCATCGGCGCGGAGAAGGTCATCGCGGCGATCACCAACGAGGTCAACAAGACCAAGCGGCTCACCGGCATTGCCGACGTCAAGGACCTGACCGACCGGGAGAACGGCACCCGGCTGGTCATCGAGTGCAAGGTGGGTGTCAACCCGCAGGCGCTGCTGGCCGACCTCTACCGGCTCACCCCGCTGGAGCAGTCCTTCGGCGTGAACAACCTGGTCCTGGTCGACGGACAGCCGCAGACCCTCGGGCTCAAGGCGCTGCTGGAGGTCTTCCTCGCCCACCGGTACGACGTGGTGACCCGGCGCACCTCCTACCGCCGCCGCAGGCGCGAGGAGCGGCTGCACCTGGTTGACGGCCTGCTCATCGCCCTGCTCGACATCGACAAGGTGGTGAAGCTGATCCGGGGCAGCGACGACGCCCAGGCCGCCAAGGACGGCCTGATGCGCCAGTTCAAGCTCTCCGACATCCAGGCCACCTACATCCTGGACACTCCGCTGCGCCGGCTGACCAAGTACGACCGGATCGAGCTGGAGGCCGAGCAGGAGAAGCTGCGCGGCGAGATCGCCGAGCTCTCCACCATCCTCGACGACGAGAAGGTCCTCCGGAAGCTGGTCTCCGACGAGCTGGCCGCCGTGGTCAAGCAGTTCGGCGCCCCGCGCCGGACCACCCTGGTCGACGGCGACCTCAAGGAGGTGCTGGCCGCCTCCGCGCCGGCCGGGCCGCTGGAGGTCGCCGACGACCCGTGCCAGGTGATCCTCTCCGCGACCGGGCTGGTCGCCCGGACCGCGGCCGAGTCGGAGGAGGCCGCCGAGGGGCGGCGACGCAGCGGCCGGGTCAAGCACGACGCGGTACGCGCGGTCGTCCACTCCACGGCGCGCGGCCGGGTGCTCGTGGTGACCAGCGCCGGCCGGGCGTTCAAGATCGACGTGCTGCCGCTGCCGGTGCTGCCCGAGCAGTCCGGCACGGTGTCGCTGCGCGGCGGCATGTCCGCGGCCGAGCTGGTGCCGCTGGAGCCGGGCGAGACGGTGGTCGGCCTCGCGCCGCTCGGGCCGTCCGCCGAGGGCTCGCCGGGCCTGGCCCTGGGCACCCGGCAGGGCGTGGTCAAGGTCTGCGCCCCGGAGTGGCCGGTCCGCTCCGACGAGTTCGAGGTCATCTCCCTGCGCGAGGGGGACGAGGTGGTCGGGGCGACCTGGCTCACCGACGGCGCGGAGACCCTCGCCTTCGTCTCCTCCGAGGCGTCCCTGCTGCGCTTCGCCGCCTCCGTGGTCCGGCCGCAGGGCGTCAAGGGCGGCGGCATGGCCGGCATCAACCTGCCGGACGGGGCCCGGGTGGTCTTCTTCGGCGCGGTCCGCACCGACGACCCGGGCCACGGTGAGCCGATGGTGGTCACCTCGACCGGGGCCACGGTGAAGGTGACGCCGTTCGTGGCGTACCCGGCGAAGGGGCGGGCGACCGGCGGGGTCCGCGCGCAGCGGTTCCTCAAGGGCGAGCTGGAGCTGGCCGTGGCCTGGATCGGCTCGCGCCCGGTCGGCGCGACGGCCACCGGCGACCCGGTCGAGCTGCCCCCGGCGGACCCGCGCCGCGACGGCTCCGGCTTCGCCGTCATGCTCGGCCCCACGGTTGTCGGCCACCGCGTCGACCGCGACTGACCGCCGGCCCGTGTCGATCAAGAGGTTTGCGTCATCCAGAGGCTCTCTGGTGACGCAAACCTCTTGACCACCGGGTCAGAGTTCGGGTTCGGGGCCTCGGCGGGAGTCGGGGGTGGTGCCGCGCAGGCGGGCGATCAGGCGCATGCCGTGGTAGATCACCAGGGCGGCGACGGTGCCCAGGGCGATGCCGTTGAAGGAGAGGTCGCCGGCCGTCAGGGTGTAGTTGGCGGCGCCGATGATCAGCGCCACGGCGGCGGTCATCAGGTTGACCGGGTCGTGGAAGTCGACCCGGTTCTCGATCCAGATCCGGGCGCCGAGGATGGCGATCAGGCCGTACAGCGCCGTGGTGGCCCCGCCCAGCACGCCGGCCGGCACGGTGAGGATCAGCGCGCCGAACTTCGGGCTGAGCCCGAGCAGCACTGCCGCCACCCCGGCCACCCAGTACGCCGCCGTCGAGTAGACCCGGGTCGCCGCCATCACCCCGATGTTCTCCGCGTACGTGGTGGTGCCGGAGCCGCCGCCCGAGCCGGCCAGCACGGTGGCGATGCCGTCGCCGAGGAACGCCCGGCCCATGTCCCGGTCCAGGTTGCTGCCGGTCATCGCGGCCACCGCCTTGACGTGCCCGGCGTTCTCCGCGATCAGCACCAGGATCACCGGGATCACCAACACCACCGCCCGCAGGCTGAAGCTGGGCGCGTGGAACTCGGGCAGCCCCACCCAGGCGGCCTCCTTCAGCCCGGTCACCGCCTTCGGGTCCAGCTCGCCGAGGACGGCGGCGAGCACCCAGCCGACCAGCACGCCGAGCAGGATGGAGAGCCGGGCCAGGAAGCCCCGGAACAGCACCGTGGCGAGCAGGATCGCGACCAGGGTGACCACCGCGATCAGCGGCTGCGCCTTCACCCCGCCGTTGCCGCCGCCGTCCCAGGCGACCGGCGCGAGGTTGAGCCCGATCAGCGCGACGATCGCGCCGGTGACCACCGGCGGCATCAGCGCGTCGATCCACCGGGCCCCGGCGAGCTGCACCACCACGCCGACCAGCGCCAGCGCCGCGCCGGCCACCACGATGCCGCCGAGCGCCGGGCCGATGTCGCCGCCGGCCTTCGCGGCCAGCACCGGCGCGATGAAGGCGAACGACGAGCCGAGGTACGACGGCAGCCGGTTGCCGGTGATCAGCAGGAAGAGCAGCGTGCCGATCCCGGAGAAGAAGAGCGTGGTGGCCGGCGGGAAGCCGGTGATCAGCGGCACGGTGAAGGTGGCGCCGAACATCGCGACCACGTGCTGCACGCCGACCCCGACCGTACGGGGCCAGGAGAGCCGTTCACCGGGGTGGACCACGTCGCCCGGTCGGATCGACCGGCCGTCGCCGTGCAGGCTCCACGGCGACCGACGGGACCGCGGTGCGGTGGGGGACTGGGTCATGGTGCGCCCTTCGCGTCGTCAGGTGACGGGGGCGTGATCGACCCTGAGAGTTGTTTCTAGCACGAACCCGGCCGCCGCCCGGTATCGGCCGGTCAGGAGACACCGGTGGGGCGGAACTGGACGCTGACCCGGGGGCCGACCGGGCGGCTGGTCTTGGGGATGGCGTGCTCCCAGGTGCGCTGGCAGGAGCCGCCCATCACGACCAGGTCGCCGTGGCCGAGCGGGAAGCGCAGGCTGGCCCCGCCGCCCCGGGGGCGCAGCAGCAGCGGACGCGGCGAGCCGAACGAGACGATGGCGACCATCGTGTCGGTGTGCGCGGAGCGGCCCATGGTATCGCCGTGCCAGGCGACGCTGTCCCGCCCACTGCGGTAGAGGCACATCCCGGCGGTGACGAACGGCTCGCCCAGCTCGGGCGCGTAGTGTCGGGTCAGCGCCTCCCGCGCCCCGGTCAGCACGGCGTGGGGCAGCGGCCGGCCGGCGGCGTACCAGCAGAGCAGGCGCGGGACGTCGACCTCGGCGTCGTACATGGTGCGGCGTTCGGCCCGCCAGGGCACCTCGTGCAGCAGGATGTCGAGCACCGTGTCGGAGCCCCGCACCCAGCCGGGCAGGTGGTCGACCCAGGCGCCCCGGCTCAGCTCGTGCCGGCGCAGCCGGCCGGCCAGCGGGCCCAGGCTGGCGCCCTGCTCGGCGAAGTCCAGCATCGAGGGCTGGTAGGCGACGTCGGACACGACGCAGATCCTACCAACATTTCGAACAGGCGTACGACGGTCGGCGGCGCAGCATCCGGCGGACCCGGCCGCCGACCGCCTGGCGCAGCCGCTCGCGCAGCTGCTGGGCGCGGTGGGTCTCGACGGTCTCCCGCAGCGTCCGGTTCTGGTCGCGCAGCCACCGGATCCGGGTCAGCAGGTCCGGCGGGGCGGTCGCCGTGGCCGGCCGCACCGCCGGCGGGAACGTGGTCTCGCGGACCCGCCGGTCGAAGCGCGCGGCGCTGTCCCCGTCGGCGAACGAGTGGCCCAGGTCGTGCCGGGCGAGGAACCCGGTGATCGCCTCGAAGCGGGCCTTGTGGCCGTCGTTGAGCGCGGTGTAGTCGGCCTCCTCGTAGAGCCGGGCCGCGTCGACGTCGGCGGGGACGTCGCGCATCGCCCGGTGCGGGATGCCGAAGTAGCGGGCCAGTTCCAGGGTGCGCGAGTCGTGCGCGAAGAGGTACCCGGGGTTTCGGAGACCAGCGCGGTGCTGGTGCCGTGGATCCGGGTGCCGAAGGCGAAGTCGAACCCGGAGAGGTACTCCATCCAGGTCCACGGGTCCACGAACATCCCGCGTGCCGACCGCCAGGTCGGCCCGGAGGCGGTCGGAGGTACCAACCGGTAGGGTGCCCGGCGGCGGCGTCGACCCTGGGCGCCGTCGTGGGTGGTCCCGGTGGTCCGCCCGTCGACGACCCCGCCGAGGAGGAGACGCGCGTGCTGGTGACCCTGGTGACGGTCGGTTCCCCCGCATGACCGGCGCCCCGACCACCGCCGCCGCCCCGACTCCCGCGATCGCCGGCCGGCTGCCGTCCCTGACCGGGCTGCGCTGGGTGGCCGCCCTGCTGGTCTTCGGCTTCCACGTCGGCACCATGCGGATCGTGGCCGAGCCGGACTACAAGGCGGTCGTCGACTGGCTGTTCACCCTCGGCCTCTCCGGCGTGGAGTTCTTCTTCATCCTCAGTGGATTCGTGCTGGTCTGGTCGTACCGGGACGGCGAGCGCCGGAGGACCTTCCTGCGCCGCCGGCTCGCCAAGATCTACCCGAACCATCTGCTGATGTTCGGGGTGGTGCTCCTCGTCGGGCTCTGGTTCGCCGACCCGGTCAACGTCTGGGCGGCGCTCGGCAACCTGGCCCTGGTACAAGCCTGGAACCCCACCCCCGGCTATTTCTACAGCGTCAACACGGTCAGCTGGTCGCTCTCCTGCGAGCTCTTCTTCTACCTCTGCCTGCCGTTCGTGCTGCCGGTGCTGCGCCGGCTGCGCCCCGCAGCGCTGTGGGCGGTGGTGGTCGCCGCGCCGCTGCTGATCGTCGCGCTCTGGCCCGGGCAGCGCCTGCTGCCCGAGGAGAGCCGGTGGTGGTTCACCCAGGTCTTCCCGTTGGTGCGGTCCCTGGAGTTCTGGATGGGCGTGGCCGCCGCCGAGCTGATGCGCCGGGGGCGCTGGCGGGGGCCGGGCCTGACCGCCGCCAGCCTGCTCTTCGTGGCCACCTGGGCGGTGGCCGCGCAGTGGATCCGGTCGGAGCTCTGGGCGGGCCTGCTTGCCGTGGCGTACCTGCTGGTCATCACGGCCGCGGCCGACGCGGACGTGCGCGGCCGGCGGACCCCGTGGCGGTCCCGGCCGATGGTCTGGCTCGGTGAGGTCTCCTTCGCCTTCTACCTGGTGCACGTCTTCGTGATGGTCACCGTGCTCCGGCTGACCGGCCACTGGGGTGTCGGTCTGCGCGGCTGGTGGGGCCCCCTCGCCGTGCTCGGCTTCCTGCTGGTGAACCTGGTGCTCGCCGGCGCCCTGCACCGGTACGTCGAGACGCCGATGATGCGCCGGCTGGGACCGCCCCGCCGGGCCCGCGCGCGGACCGCCCCGGCCGCCGCCGTGCCGGGCCAGGTCGGACCCGCCGCCGCCCGCGCCGGGCAGGCCAGACCGATCGAGTACGCCGGGCGGCGCGACCCGGCCTGAGCCGACCGGCGGGCGAGGCGCCGGTGACTCGTCTTCGTCACCAGCTCGCCGGGCCTGTCGTGGTGCTGGCGTGGATGCGCTGCCGCGCTGTGTCCACCCTGGTCGGTGCCGCGATCCGGAGCGGGGCGACACGCCCGGCGGCGATGCGGCGGGGTGCCGTCGGCGGTAGCGTGGGACCGTGCTCCCGGTCGCGCTCACCTGTCCCATGTGGTGGGTGGCGCGCTGGACCGCCCGCATGCTGGCCAGTCTCGCCGTCGTGGTCGCCTGCTCGCTCGGCGCCGCCACCCTGCCCGTCGGGGCGGCCGCCGCCGCCCAGGCGGCCCCGGTCGAGGCGTTCACCCCCGCCGCCCCGGAAGCCTCCCGGTCGGCGGCCGCACCGGCCCTCCGCGTCGGGGCCCGCGCCGTTCCCGAGCCCGATGACCAGTCCGGGGCCGCGGGCCCCGCCCTGATCGGCGCAGCCGCACTCGACCCGGGCCGGGTCACGAACGGCTCTGCTGTCCTCGACGCGGGCCGCGTAATGCCTGGAGCGACCGCCGACCGGGGGCGTGCCGTGCGGGGGTCGGTCGGCGCGGCCGGTGGCGACCTCGTGGCCGGGACGGGCCAGCAGGCCCAGCCGGTCGGCGTCGGCTCCCCGGCGGCAGCTCCGCGGGCCGTGATCGTCGCGGCCGCCGCGGACCGCGCCCCGGGCGGGACCGTCCCGGCGGCCCTCGGCTCCCGGGCCCCGCCCGCCCGCTGACCCTCCGCGGACCACGCCCGCAGCCGCTCTCCACCGAACCTCACCCCCGCACCCCGCCCGACGGCGGCCCGGTGGCGCCCGTTCCGGTCGCGCCCCGCCGCACCGGGGCGTGCGGACCTCTCCTCCGCCACATCGCTCCCGTGAGGTGCCGATCATGCAGACCGTTCTCTACCAGTTCCTGATCGAGGTTCCGCAGGCCGCCGCCATCTGGTCGGCCCTGCTCCTGCTCGCCCTGGCCGTGCTCGCCGTGCTGGTCGCCCGCCCGGAGCGGGACGCACCGTCCGACGCCGAGCCGGTCCCCGACCCGGCCGCCGAGGAGGCGGCCCGCCTCGCCGATCTGCGGCGGTACGCCGACGAGGTGGCGGTGGCCGCCGCCGGGGCCGCGCAGACCGCGCGCCGACGGCGGGAGCAGTGGCTGCGCGCCCACGACGAGGTCGACGGGGCCTGGCGGGCGTACGACGAGGCGGAGAGCGCCGCCCGTCGGCTCGCCGGCGCCGCCGTGCTGCCCGCGCCGCGTACCCCGCGGACGCCGACGGAGTACGCCGCCCGGGAACGGTGGCTGCGCCACGCCGCGATGGCGGCGCACTGGCGGGGCGACCTGTCGGCGCGGCAGCTCGCCGACGTCCTCGCGCACCGGAACGGGTGGGACCCGCGCCGGCACCCGGCCGAGCAGGAGATCGTCCTCGCCCGGGTGGTCCGCGACGGCCGGCTGGCCGGCTACCGCGCGGCGACCGAGCGGGAGCAGCGGGCCTGGGGGGACGCGGAGCTGGCCGCCGAGGCGGCCCGGGCGCTGGCCGTGGAGGCGTACGCCGCCGCGGCGGCGCTGCGCCCCGGCCCGGTCCCGGGACGCCGCGCGGAGGCGCCCACCCAGACCCTCGCCCCGGTGGCGACCGGCGCCGCCCCGGCCCGGCCGGCGCGCTGGCGCCCGGCGCGGGTTGGCTGAATTGTGACCTGAATTCGGTGAGCCTGGTCACGCGAATCGGGAAACGGTCATCGGGGTCAGTCGGGGTGATCGAGCACCGCAATTTCCGGCCGCTCGCCACCCGATGTCCGATTGTCGCCCGGCGGTTCCCTCATAACTGCTCGTCCCATTGAGTGACGTCAGTGACGGGCTGTTCCGGTCACAGTAATGGTGACCGAGGTTTACGCAGCTAGGAGCGCTTGGCAGGGCGGGTACCCGCCGGTAGTGTCATCGCGTCCGGTGCGGTTTCCGATCGCAAGAGGCGACGCCGCGCCGACCCGCTCAATCGTGATCTCACGAACCGGGGACCCAGTGCACGTCCGGGGTGAATCCGCGAGCCACGGCTCGCGGTAGGGCGATCTTCCCGCCCGAATCCGTCAGCTAACCCGGTAGGCGGTGTCGGAAGGAGTTCCATCCTCGTGCAACCTGATCCCACCCCTCGTTCGTCCCCCCGCCTCCACGGCGCCGCGGTGCCGTCGCTCGCCTGACCGGTGAGCCGATTCCGGTATCCGCCCTGCCGCCCGGTTGACCCGGGCGCGCCCCCCGTTTCCGCGGCCACCCCCGCCCACGACCTGTCATCGCGCGTGAACTCCGCGCGTCGGGCCGGCGTGCGCCGCTCCCGCCCCGTGGAGGACCAACGTGAAGCACACCCTGAAGCGGCAGCTGCGGCGCCTCGCCACCGAGCGCCCGTACCAGATCGTCGCCGGCTCCGCCGCCGCCCTCGTGCTGGCCTCCGGCACCGGCGCCCTGCTCACCGGCACCGGCGACGCGCCGGTCCGCCAGGAGACCGCCGCCGCCGTCGCGGAGCTGGCCCCGCGCCTCGGCGACGTGGCCACCCGCAGCCAGGAGCGGATCGCCGCCGTCCCGTCGACCTCGCCCAGCGCCAAGCCGTCGCCGAAGGCGACCTCGGCGAAGCCGGACCCGGACCTGACCCGCAAGGCGGCGCCGAAGCCGCCGTCGACCAAGGTCCTGGACTACAACTACGAGGCGCAGCTCTACTACTACAACTGCGGCCCGGCCGCGGTCCGGAACGCGCTCAGCGCGACCGGCATCGAGACGACCCAGGACGCGCTGGCCGGCCCGCTCGGCACCACCGAGATGGGCACCAACTCGGCCGAGGACACCACCCGAGGGCTGAACCAGATGGTCAAGGGCAACCCGTACCGGACGCACATGATCCCGGGCGCGGCCACCCCCGCACAGATGGACCAGCTGCAGGCCGACGTGGTGAAGGCGATCACCGACGGGCGGGGCGTCGTCGCCAACATCGCGGGCGACGCCACCGACACCGACGGCGGTTGGCACTCCTTCCCGGGCGGCCACTACATCGCCGTGGTCGGCTACAAGAACGACGGCCGGACCGTGCGGATCGCCGACTCGGCGAACCCGGCATACCCGGCGTACTGGGTCACCACCATCGACCTGGCGAACTGGATGTCCACCCGCGGCTACTCCGCCTGATCCACTCCGCGTCACCCGTCGGGCACCGGCTCTCTGAGCCGGTGCCCGACGTCGTATGCCCGACGCACCGGGCCGCCGCCGGCTCTCGCGCCTGGTGTCCGACCGGTGGCACACTGCGCCGTATGGGCGACGAGACGGGTACCCGCCAGCTGCTGCTGCTGCACGGCCTGGGCGCCACCGGCGAGGTGTGGCTGCCCTGGGCGCCGCTGCTGGAGCGCCGCTGGGCGGGGCGCTGGCTCGCCCCCGACCTGGCCGGGCACGGTTGGTCGCCGCCGCTACCGGCGTACACCTTCGCGGCGCTGGCCCAACGGGTGGTGGCGGGCCTTGGGCCGGTCGCCGACCGGCTGGGGCCGCGGGACCGCCTCGTGGTGCTCGGGCACTCGCTCGGCGGGGTGGTGGCGTTGGCGCTGGCCGCGCGGCAGCTCGGCCTGCCCGTCGACGCGGTGGTCGGGCTCGGCATCAAGGCGGTCTGGTCACCCGCCGAGCTGGACAAGGCCCGGGAGTTGGCCGAGCGGCCGGTCACCTGGTTAGCCAGCCGGGACGAGGCCGCCCGCCGTTACCTGCGCGTCTCCGGCCTCGCCGGCCTCTTCGCCCCGGACCATCCGGTGGTCGACGCCGGGCTGCGCCGGGAGGACGGCCGCTGGCGGCTGGCGATGGACCCGGCCGCGTTCGGGGTGGGGGAGCCGAAGCTGGCGGCCCTGCTCGCGGCGACCGACGTGCCGGTGTTGCTCGCCCGGGGCGAGCAGGATCCGATGGTGACCGATGCCCAGCTCAAGGAGTTCGGCGTCCCGGTGGCCACCCTGCCCGGCCTCGGGCACAACGCCCACGTCGAGGACCCGGAGGCCGTCCTGGCCCTCCTCGACCCGTACCACTGACCCGCGGGCCGGTAGGGGGCTCGCCGCGGTGGTTTGATCTGATCATGATGCAGCCCGTCCGCCGCGCGGCCTATCGGCTCTACGCCCGCCGTCTCCGCGCCCAGTTGGCCCACACGTCGCTGCCGCGCCACGTCGCGATGGTGATGGACGGGAACCGCCGGTGGGCCAGGCAGATGGGCTTCGACGACCCCGGGCTGGGCCACCGGTACGGCGCGGAGCACATCCACGAGGTGCTGGGCTGGTGTGCCGAGCTGGGTATCCGCCACGTCAGCCTGTTCGTCGCCTCCGTCGACAACATGCGCAAACGAGCCTCCGACGAGGTGGCGAACCTGATGCGGATGATCGAGGACGTCGTGGCGGAGCCACTCCTGCGTCCGGCCAACCCGTGGCAGCTCCACCTGGCCGGCCGCGCGGACGTGCTGCCCGACTCGACCCGCCACGCCCTGAAGCTCGCCGAGGACGCCACCCGTGAGCGGGCCACCGACTTCCACCTCACCGTCGCCATCGGCTACGACGGCCGCGAGGAGATCGTCAATGCCGTTCGTGCCCTGCTGGAGGACGAGGCGAGAGCGGGCGCCACCCTCGACGACGTCGCGCAACGCCTCACCGCCGACGCCATCGCGGCGCGTCTGTACACCGGCGGCCAGCCCGACCCCGATCTGGTCATCCGCACGAGTGGCGAACGCCGGATGTCCGGGTTCCTGCTCTGGCAGGCCGCCTACTCCGAGCTGTACTTCTGTGACGTGTACTGGCCCGGCTTCCGGAAGATCGATTTCCTCCGCGCCCTGCGCTCCTACTCCGCTCGCGGTCGACGGTTCGGAGCGTGACGACCCCGACGGGCGCCGTCGGACCTTGCCCCTGAGTGGTCAGGGCGTGGGGGAGAGGCGTGACCCGTCCTGGGCGACGGCGTCGGCGGTCCGGGGCGCCGGCGGGTTCCAGTCCGGTTCGAGCTGCCGGCGGGCGGCGTCGAGGAACGCCTCCGCGTACGAGTCGGCCGGGAAGTCGCCGAGGTAGCGGCTCCGGGTGGTCGACCGGTCGGCCGCCTTCGGGTCGGTGTCGAGCAGCTGCGTCAGCACCTCGTCCACGTTGGACATGTCCCGGCGCAGCACGTAACCGGAGCCGGCCAGCGGGAACCGCTCGACGAAGTGCTCGCCGTCGACGCCCATGTCGGTGACCGCGTACGGCTTGCCGGAGTAGAGGTAGTCCGAGATGACCCCGGAGACGTCCGAGACCAGCGCGTCGGAGCGGTTGACGCACTCGGTCAGGGTCAGCTCGCGGGCGGCCGCCGCGCCCCACAGGTGCGCCCGGCCCGTCCGGGCCTGGTCGGCGGCGAGCAGCTCCGTCAGCCGGGCGAGCTGCCGGGCCGAGGTCGGGTTCTGCGAGGTGTACGGGTGGGCCCGCAGGATCACCGTGGCGCCCCGGTCGAGCAGCCGGCGGATCACCGCCTCGGCCACCGGCAGCGAGCAGTAGTTGGCGTCGGCGTGGTGCCCGGTCCAGGTGGGGGTGTAGAGGACCGTCGGGGCGGCCAGGCCGCGCGCCGGCTCCCGGCGTACCTCGATCGCCTCGACCTGGGGGCGGCCGACCACGACGAACTTCTCCGCGGGGATCTCCACGCCGGCCCGGGCGTACCGGTCGATCGCGGCCGGCCCGGCCACGAAGATCCGGTCGAAGATCGCCGAGACCGGGTTGGCGCTGGGGGCCTTGTCGCTGTCGCCGTGGTGCAGCTGGACGTGGGTGAGCTGCTGGAAACGGATGCAGTGGCTGTTCTTCGCGCCGTGGTTGACGTAGAACGCCGCCCGCAGGCTCGGTACCAGTGCCTCGTCCATCGTCTTCAGCGTCGGGCAGAAGACGACCGGGGCGCTCGTGGCGGCCGCGACGGTCGGCAGGAACTCCGGCTCGCGCAGCAGCACCAGGAACGGTCGGCCGATCCGTTCCAGGTAGGGCAGCCACATGGTGACCTGGTATTCGGACCCGGGCGGGGCCGAGAAGTAGAGCACGAACTCTGGCTGGTGGCGACGCAGCGCCCGGCCCACCGGACCGCCGCCGGCCGGCGGCCGGAACCGCCGTCGGGCGAGGTCCAGGCCGACCGCCGCGCAGCCGGCCCCGACCAGCAGGGCGGCGACCAGCGGCAGCCACGCGGGCAGGGCGGCGCCGGCGGCGACCGCGACGAGCCCGAGCAGCACCAGCAGCGCGTCGCCGAGCCGCTCCGTGACCAGCGGCGCCCAGGTGCGCACCGGCAGGTTCGCGGCGCGGATCTCCAGAGCGCCCGCGGCGCGCAGCGGCCCCGCCAGCAGGACCAGGCCGAGCAGGATCAGCGCGGTGGCGGCCAGCGCCGGGTCGAAGCCGTCGTCGAGCCGGCGGGCGTACCCGACCAGGATGCCAGCGGCGATCAGGACCGACTCGGCGACGCCGTCGGCGCCCGGCCGGATCCGGCGCTCCACCGCGGCGGCGGCCAGCGCGGCCACCGCGATCGCCAGCCCCCACCCGGTCGCCCCGGTGAGTGCCACGACGAGGAACGCCAGCACCGCCAGCCCGGTGGTCAGCACCCGGGCGAGCAGCTTCCGGACCAGGTCACCACGCATGTCGGTCGTCCGTTCCGCGGATCGGGTGGGTCAGGCGTCGACGTCGGCGGGGAGCTGCTCGGACGGGTGCGCGCCCGGCTGGGCGGGCACCGCCGCGACCTGCTCGCCGGGCGCCCGGCGGACGTCGATGACCTGGCCGGTCAGCTCGGAGATCAGCACGTCCAGCGACGCCTGGGCGACCGCCTCGGAGGAGAGCAGGGTGTGCTCCGGCTCCTCGCCGAACGCCTTCGTGCGCATCGGGGTCGCGGTGCGCTCCGGGTTGACGCAGTTGACCCGTACGCCGAACTCCGCCCACTCGTCGGCGAGCGCCTGGGTCAGATTGACCAGGGCGGCCTTGGTGGCCGAGTAGAGCGCGTACCGGGCCCGGCCCCGGGTGTACGAGCTGGAGGTGTAGAGCAGCAGCTGACCCTTGGTCTGCTGGAGGTACGGCAGCGACTGCCGGGCGATGGTGACCGGGCCGACGAAGTTGACGTGCAGGAGCCGGTCCATCGTCTCCTCGTCCATCTCAACGAGGGCGCCCTTCTCCAGGATGCCGGCGGTGACCACCACGTGGTCGATCCGGCCGGTGGCCTCGAAGGCGGTCTTCAGCGCGGCCGCCACGTCCTCGGCCCGCTCGACGTGGGTGCCGGTGGTGGAGCGGCTGAACGGGAAGACCTGGGCGCCGTAGCGGCGGGCCAGCTCGGCGAGGTCGTGGCCGATGCCGTAGCTGCCACCGAAGACCACGATGGTCCGGCCGGTCAGCTCCTCGGTGTAGCTGCGGTGGTCGGTCAGCCGGGGCGCCTGCGCGGCGGCGAGCTGGAAGAGCTTGTCCGCCAGGTGCACGTCGACCGGGTGGGTGACCTTGATGTTCTCGTCCGAGCCGTCGATCACCTTGATCGGCGTGCCGGGCAGGTAGCGCAGCACCACGCCGCAGTCGTCGGTGGCGGCGAAATCGGGGTCGCCCTCGGCCCGGCGGTACGCCTCCCGGATGGTGCCGGAGCGGAACGCCTGCGGGGTCTGCCCGCGGCGCAGGGTGGCGCGGACCGGGATGTCGGTGATGCAGTCGTCCTCGTCGACCTGGATGATCGTGTCGGCCGAGGGGATGGCCACGTCGACCGCGGAGTAGCTCCAGAGCGCGTTCACGCACTCCCGCACGATCCGGGCGCTGACCAGCGGCCGCACCGCGTCGTGGAAGAGGATGTTGACGTCGCCCTCGCCGACCGCGTCCAGCGCGATGCGGGTGGTGGCGTTGCGGGTGTCGCCGCCCTCGATCACCTGGCTGACCTTGCGGAACCCGGCGTTGGCGACGATCCGCTGGGCGTCGGCGACGTGGCCGGTGGCCATCAGCACGATGATCTCGTCGATCTCCGGCGCGGCGTCGAAGACGGCCAGCGTGTGCTCGATGATCGGCTTGCCGGCGATCTTCAGCAGCTGCTTCGGGATGCCCAGCCCGAGGCGGGTCCCGGTCCCCCCGGCGAGGATCACGGCCACCGTCCGCGAGGGGCGCCAGGGCGCCGGGCTCGCCGGCGTGGCGTCCGGTGCGGTGGTGCGGTCCTGCGTCATTGCCGTTCCTCACTTCTGCGGGGGATGGTGGGTTTACGGGTGGATGACCGGGTGGTGAACTTTCGCCGGCAACCAGAAAACCTTAACGCGTACGACGGAGCGCACCGACCGGGCAGCCCGGCTGGTGCGCTCCACGGCCCTACTGCTGGCTCTCGTACGCCGCGATGACCTCGTCGGTCGGGCCGTCCATCTTCAGCACGCCGCTCTCCAGCCAGATCGTCCGCTCGCAGGTGTCGACGATCGAGCTGAGCGAGTGGCTGACCAGGAACACGGTGCCGGCGCTCTCGCGCAGCTCGCGGACCCGCTGCTCGCTGCGGCGACGGAACTTCCGGTCACCGGTCGCGAGGGCCTCGTCGATCAGCAGCACGTCGTGCTTCTTCGCGGCGGCGATGGCGAACCGCAGCCGGGCGCCCATGCCGGAGGAGTAGGTGCGCATCGGCAGCGAGGCGAAGTCGCCCCGCTCGTTGATCCCGGAGAACTCGATGATCTCCGGGGCGAGCCGCTTGACCTCCTCGGGCTGCATGCCCATGGCCAGGCAGCCGAGCACCACGTTGCGCTCACCGGAGAGGTCGTTGAGCAGCGCGGCGTTCACGCCGAGCAGCGAGGGCTGGCCCAGGGTGTAGACCGCGCCCTTGTTCACCGGCAGCAGGCCGGCGATGGCCCGCAGCAGGGTCGACTTGCCGGAGCCGTTGCTGCCGATCAGGCCGATGGCCTCACCCTGGTACGCGGTGAAGCTCACCCCCTTGACCGCGTGCACCTCGGTGATGTTCGGGGCGTTGGTCCGGTTCACGATGCGCTTGAGCGCGGAGACCGGGCTGGCGCCACCGGTGGCCCCCTTGTGGACCCGGTAGACCACGTGCACGTCGTCCACCACCACGGTGGGGACGCGTCCGGTGTCCGCCGCGACGGCGGCGCCCGCCGCCTGGGTCTGCTCAGCCACGGCCGTACTCCTCTTCTCCGCGCCAGAAGTAGATGAACCCACCGATGCCGACCAGTACCGCCCAGGCGGTCCCCAGCAGCCACAGCTGGGTGGGGGAGGAGACCAGGTTCTGCTGGTTCGACTCCAGCAGGGCGTGCCGGGCCAGCTCGATGTAGACCAGCGCCGGGTTGCCCTCCAGGATGGTGGCCGCCCACGGGGGCAGGTGCTCCCGGAACAGTGCGACCGGATAGAGCACGCCGGAGGCGTACAGCCAGGTGCGCATGACGAACGGCATGACCTGCTTGAGGTCGGTGACCTTCGCGCCGACCCGGGCCATCACCATGGTCAGCCCGACGTTGAACACCGTCTGGAGCAGCAGCGTCGGGACGATCAGCAGCCAGCGGAAGGTGATCGGCTCGCCGGTGAACAGGACGATGCCGGCCAGCACGACCATCGACATCAGCAGCTGCTGGAACTGGACCAGGGTGACCGTGATCGGCAGCGCCGCCCGGGGGAACTGGAGCGCCCGGATCAGCCCCAGGTTCGAGGTGATCGCGCTGGTGCCGTTCGTCACCGCGGTCTGGGTGAACATGAAGATGAAGACACCGGTACAGAGGTACGCGATGAAGTTCGACACGTTCCGGTGCTGGTTCAGGATCAGCCCGAAGATCAGGAAGTAGACCGCCGCGTTGGTCAGCGGTGTCAGCACCTGCCAGAGCTGCCCGAGCTGGGTGTTGCTGAACGAGGAGGCGACCTTGGCCCGCGAGTACGCGGTCATGAAGTGCCGGTAGGCCCAGAGCTTGCGGGTGTAGTCGGCCAGGGGCGGGCGTTCCCCGGCGATCCGCAGCCCGTACCGCTCGGCGAGCTGAGCCTGGCTCAGCCCGGAGTCGGGGTCGGCCACCGCGGTGTTGGCCATGGTCAGGTGCTCCGATCTTTCGTGCCGATGGGGAGCAGTGAAGGGAAGGTGTCGCAGCGATGAAATCTAGCGTGCCGGGGCGGCGAGGCCGCCTCGCTGCTGCGTGGAAGGTAGTCCAAAACACGTCGGGACGCAACCGTACCGTCGTTGCGCTACATTGTTCCACGTGACGACCGAGAAGAGGCGTGCGCCGGCCGGTGCGGCGGTGCTGCGCGGCGAGATCACCACGGCCATCCGCGCTGCCGTCATGCAGGAGTTGGCCGAGGTCGGCTACGGCCGTTTCTCGATCGAGGCGGTGGCCCGCCGGGCCGGCGTGAGCAAGACGGCGATCTATCGCCGCTGGCGCTCGAAGCTCGACCTGGTGCTGGACATGGTCTCCGCGGTGGCGGGTCGCAACCTGCCCCTGCTGGACACCGGCAGCCTCCTGGGCGATCTGGAGATCCTGCTGCACGTGATGGCCCGGGCGCTGCGGCACCGGCTGGCCTCGCAGATCATCCCGGACCTGCTGGCCGAGGCGGCCCGCAATCCGCAGATCGGCGAGAAGCTCCAGCTGGCCCTGGACGACTACCAGCAGGCAGTCGGCCGGATCCTGATCGGCCGGGCGGTCGAACGCGGAGAGTTGGCCGCGGAGACCGATCCGCGGGCCGCGGTCGACCTGATCGTCGGTCCGATCTACTGGCGGCTGGCGATCGCCCGGGCGCCGCTGAGCATGGACGAGGTGCCCCGAATGGCCGCCGCGATCGTCGCGGCGCTCCGGGTAGCATGCGTGGGGCCTGTCCGCGACGAGGTGGAAATCTGACCCCCGGCGCCGTCGTCCGCGACCAGCCGCACCGAACGCACGTTGATCCACCTGCCTGGTCGGACAAATGCGGCGACCAGCGATAATTCACGTGAACCAGCTACTATCCCCCTCGGAAGCCGGAACCCCCCAATGAGCACATCGTCGACAGGAGGAAGCCCCATGGCTGGGCCGCACTCAGAGTTCATCCCCCCAGCACGACCGATCATCGGTGAGGCCGAGATCGAGGCGGCTGTCCGGGTGCTGCGGAGCGGCCGGGTCGTGCAGGGCCCGGAGGTCGCGGCGTTCGAAGAGGAGTTCGGCGAGCTGGTCAGCGGCCGGCACTGCGTGGCCGTCAACTCCGGCACGTCCGCTCTCCAGCTCACCCTGATGGCGCTCGGCTTCGGCCCGGGCGACGAGGTCATCGTGCCCTCGTTCTCCTTCGCCGCCAGCGCCAACGCCGTTCGGCTGGTCGGCGCCGAGCCCGTCTTCGTGGACATCGAGCCGGGCAGCTTCTGCGTCGACCCGGAGGCCGTGGCCGCCGCGGTCACCCCGCGGACCGTCGCGATCATGCCGGTGCACCTGTACGGCCACCCGGCCGCGATGGACCGGATCATGGCCATCGCCGAGCAGCACGGCCTCGCCGTCGTCGAGGACGCCGCCCAGGCCCACGGCGCCAGCCTGCACGGCACCCCGGTCGGCGCCTTCGGCACCGCCGGCTGCTTCAGCTTCTACCCGACGAAGAACATGCACTCCCTGGAGGGCGGCATGGTCACCACCGCCGACGCGGAGCTGGCCCGCACCCTGCGGCTGCTGCGCAACCAGGGCATGGAGCAGCGGTACGCCAACGAGATCGTCGGCGCCAACATGCGGATGACCGACGTGGCCGCCGCGATCGGCCGGGTGCAGCTCGGTCAGCTCGGCGAGTGGACCGAGCAGCGCCGGGCCAACGCCAAGTACCTCGACTCCAACATCACCGGCATGGTCACCCCGCCGGTGGCGGACGCGGCCAAGCACGTCTACCACCAGTACACGGTGCGGGTGCGGGGCAACCGGGACGCCGCCCAGGCGCGCCTGACCGAGCTGGGCATCGGCAATGCCGTCTACTACCCGACCCCGATCCACCGGCTCAAGCCGTACCTCACCGCGGACGGCAAGCCCGGCCCGTGGGAGCTGCCGGAGACCGAGCGGGCCGCCGCCGAGGTGGTCTCGCTGCCGGTCCACCCGTCGCTGAGCCAGGCCGACCTCGAGCGGATCGCCGAGGCCGCCAACCTCGCCGGGGGTGCCCGATGAGCGGCGGACGCAAGCTGCGCGCCGGCCTGATCGGCCTCGGCGCGATGGGGCGCAACCACGCCCGCGTGCTGTCCAACCTGGACGGCGTCGAGCTGGTCGGCATCGTCGACCCGGCCGGCGACGTGACCGGCACGCTGCGCGCCCCGGTGGTGCCGCAGCTCGGTGACCTGCTGGCCATGGGCATCGACTACGCCGTGGTCGCCTGCCCGACCGCGCTGCACGAGCAGGTCGGCCTGGAGCTGGCGGCCAACGGTGTCTGCGCGCTGATCGAGAAGCCGCTGGCCCAGTCGGTGGCCGCGGCGACCCGGCTGGTCGAGGCCTTCGAGGCCGCCGGTCTGGTGGCCGGCGTCGGGCACATCGAGCGCTACAACCCGGCCCTGCAGAACCTGCGTACCAGGCTGGAGGCCGGCGAGCTGGGCGAGGTCTTCCAGGTCGTCACCCGGCGGCAGGGGCCGTTCCCGCACCGGATCGCCGACGTCGGCGTGGTGATGGACCTGGCCACCCACGACATCGACCTGACCAGCTGGGTGACCGGCCAGGAATACAGCTCGGTGTCGGCCCGCACGGTCTCCCGCAGCGGCCGGCTGCACGAGGACATGGTCGCCGTCGTCGGCCAGCTCACCGACGGCACGATGGTCAACCACCTGGTCAACTGGCTCAGCCCGCTCAAGGAGCGGTCGACGGTGATCACCGGTGACCGGGGCTGCTTCGTCGCCGACACGCTTACCGCCGACCTGACCTTCTACGCCAACGGCGCGATCGACACCGAGTGGGAGGCGCTGCGCGCGTTCCGCGGGGTGGCCGAGGGCGACATGGTCCGCTACGCGATCCCGAAGCGGGAGCCGCTGCTCGTCGAGCACGAGCGGTTCCGCGACGCGGTCGAGGGCAAGCAGAGCGACATCGTCACCCTGCGACAGGGCCTGCGTACCGTGCAGGTGGCCGCGGGCCTGCTGGAGTCCGCCTCCGACGGTGTCACGGTCAACGTCGGTTCGTCCGCCCTGGACAACAGCGAGCGGAGCGGCCGGGTCGCCGTCGGCTGACCCGACACGTACCCGAAAAGGGCCGGACCGCACGGCGGTCCGGCCCTTTTCGCGGTCACCGAGCGGTCGGGTCGTCCAGGCCGAGCAGCGCGTCGAACCCGCGGCGGGTGACGGTCCAGTCCCAGGTCGCGATCGCGTGCCCGGCGGCCGCCTTCCCGGCGGCCAGCCAGCGCCCCTCGTCGGCGGTCTCGGCCCGGATCAGGGCCGCCGCCTCCGCCGGGGTGCGGACCACCCAGCCGGCCGGGAAGAGGGTGTGCGCGCCGTGCTCCCGCGCCGCGAAGAACGGCCAGTCCCGGATCACCGGCACCGCGCCGCTCGCCGCCCCCTCCACCACCGCGCAGTGGAAGCTCTCCCGGACGGAGGTGCTCAGGATGACGCCGATCCCGGTGAGCGCCTCCGGCACGTCGGTGACCTGGCCGACCCGGACCACCGCGCCCGCCGGCTCCAGCTCGGCGAGGTCGGCGTCGAGCGCCTCCTGGTACTGCCGGACCGCCTCGCCCGCCGCCGGGTTGGGGCCGTCGCCGACCAGCAGCAGCCGGTAGCGCTCGTCCTCCGCCCGGAGCAGCCGGAGCACCTCGATCGCCCACCGCGGATCCTTGGCCACGGCACTGATCCCCACCAGCCCGAGGGTGAACCGGGCGGACGGCTCCTTCGGCCGCGGATAGGCGTGCAGGTCCATCGCGTTGCTGATCACGTGCAGCCGGGGTGCGTGGTCGCCGACCAGGTCGGGCGAGACCGCCGTGGCCAGGTCCCGCAGGTGGTCGGAGACGAAGACCACGTCGTCGACCCGGGTGAAGTCGATCAGGTGGGGCCAGAAGCTGAACGCCTCGAAGCTGTGCAGCCGCACCACGATCCGGGTGTCGCCGGGGTCGACCAGGGTGACCATCGCCGCGGTCGCCACCGCCCAGTCCACGAAGAGCGTGTCCGCCCAGTCGAGGTGCGGCCGCAGCCACCGCTCCACCTGTTCGCCGTACTCCGAGCCGCCGAGCACCGGGTCCGCCGCCATCGCGTCGGGCCGGCGGGTCAGCGGTGCGGCGACCGGGTCGTCGGCGAGGTGCAGGTAGCGGAACTCCACGCCGGGGTGGTCGGCGTACCGGTCCCGGATCTCCCGGAGGAAGTGGTCGTTGCCGTTGGTCATCAGCAGCAGCCGCAGCGGCCGGTCGGTCGGGGCCGGCGCGGCCGGAACGGACCGGCCCCGCGGCGCCAGCAGGCGCCGGCCGACCACGCTGTCCCGCAGCGGGGCGAGGAACGCGGCCGAATCGTCGGCCAGCGGCGAGGTGAGGTGGTCGAAGTGCAGGGCCCGGTGGAACAGCGTGCGCAGCGCGCGGTGCAGCCGCCGGGCCGCCGCCGGGCGGTCGCCCCGGGCGTACGCGGCGTCGGCCGCGTCCAGTTCGGCACGGACCGCCTCGGTCAGGTGCGGAGGCGTCCGGCCGGCCTTGAGCTCGCCGGTCGCCTCCTGCATGAGCAGGTCCGCCCGGGTGTCGGGATCGACCGTGCGGGCCACCGCGGCCAGCGCCGCCCGGGCCTCCGCCGGCGGCCAGCCGGCCCGGGTCATCCCGCTCCGCAGCCGCTTCGCCAGGGTGACCCGGGCCCGGGTCGGCAGCACCGGCGCGGCAGCGACCCCGCGCAGCAATCGGGCCGCGACGCGGTGGCGCACGACCGCGGGCGAGGTGACCCGGCGCAGCACCGGATCCAGCGGGCCCTTCATGGCTGGCCGTCTCGGGTCACGGGGCATCTCCGGTCGCTTGGCGTAGGGCCCCGCCGGGCGCGGCCGGCTGAGCGTGATCGACAGCGTGCATGTTAACGTCAATCGGTCTGGACAAAACGGCAGGGAAGGTTCGGGTGCCTGCATCATCTGACCGGGACGTCGCTGTTCTCACCCCTTGGTACCCGACGCGGGAGCTCCCGTTCCGGGGTGCGTTCGTCCGAGCGATGGTCGACGCCACCGCCCCCGGCTGCGACCGGATGACCGTCTATCACTGCGACGCCTGGGTGGCCGCGCTCGACGAGCCCGCCGACCGGGCGGTCCTCGCCGCGCACCGCGCGCTGATGCCGCACGCGCTGCCCCGCAACCCGACCGTGGGCGGGGCCGAGCTGGTCTTCGTGCCGGTCCCGGTACCGCGCGGCCAGGGGCACCCGGAGATCGCCGACCGGCACGACGTGGCGCTGCGCTCCGCCCTCGGCGGCCGCCCGATCGACGCCCCGGTGGTCCACGCGCACGTCGGGCTGCCCAGTGGCTGGGCGGCGATCCGCAACGCCCGTCCCGACGCGAAAATCTTCGTCACCGAGCACGCCAGCTTCCTCGACAAGGTGCTGGAGACACCGCGCGGCCGGGAGATGTACGACGAGGTGCTGCACCGCTGCACCGGCTTCCTGGCCGTCGGCGAGGGGGTGCGCCGGCCGCTGGTCGAGGCGTTCCCGCACCACGCCGAGCGGATCGGCGCGATCTCCAACCCGATCGCCTTCGACCAGCCGAGGCCCGAGCCCGTCACCGAGCTGCGCCGCTGGCTCTTCGTGGGCGCGCTCTCCGAGCTCAAGGGCGTACCCCTGCTGCTGGAGGCGTTCGCCCGGTGCCGGGCGGACGACCCCGCGCTCACCCTCACCCTGGTCGGTGAGGGGGTGCTCCAGGCCGGCCTGACCGCGCGGGCGGCCGAGCTGGGGGTGGCCGACGCGGTCACCTTCACCGGCGCGATCCCGCCGGACGAGGCGCTGCGCCTGATGCGCCAGCACGACCTGCTGGTGCATCCGAGCCGGAGGGAGACCTTCGGCGTCGCGGTGATCGAGGCGGTCGCCGCCGGGCTGCCGATCCTGGTCACCCGCTGCGGCGGCCCGGAGCGGACGCTGGCCGGCGTCGAGGATGCGGCCGGGGTCATGATCGACGTGACGGACGATCCCGAGACCATCGTGGCCGGCTACCGGACGCTGCGTTCCCGGCTCCCGCACGCTCTCGACTCTGCACTCGCCCGCAAGGTGCTGGCCGACCGGTACGGGTACAGTGCGGTCGCCCGCACCCACCACCGTCTCTGGTTCTCCGACGAGGCGGCCCCGCCGGCCTGAGCCGACGCGACCACAGCTGATGGAGTGAGATGCACGTTCTTTTCCTGTCCGTCGGGGGGACCCGACGGCGCGCGGTGGTGGAGGAGTCGGCGCAGGTCGTCGCCGACGGCGGCGCGGCGACGGTGGTCGTGGACCGGGCCGCGACCTGGACCAGGGAGACCTTCGCGTCGGGCGTGACGGTCGTCGAGCTGGCCCGGCTCGAGCAGCGCCAGCCGGCGCTGCGAGTCGAGCAGGCCGTGCTGTACAAGGCGCCCCGCAAGGTGCTGCGGACGGTCGGCCGTGGTCCACTGCGCCGCCTCGCCAAGCGGGCGGAGAAGTCGTACGAGCGACGGATCGCCGCACGGGCGCACCGGGCCTTCCTCCGGATGCGGGGTGACGCCCGTCCCAGGCTGGTGGACGCGCTGGTCCGGCGGGGTAGGCCGGTGGACGTGTTGGTTGTCACGGATCCGGTGGCGATGCCGTACGCCGCCCGCCTGGTGACCGGCGCTCCCGCCGCGTCGGCGCCGAGGGTCTGCTTCAGCTACGACTACTCTGGTGAGGGGCCGAAACGTCAGCACCGGTCAGTTCCGGATGCCGTCCAGGGGGACAACTCATGAATCGGACGCGGGAACCGCGCCGACCACGCATTCTCTACCTGTCGTTCTACTTCCCGCCGTCGCGGGCCAGCGGGGTCTACCGCGCCCGCGCCACCGCCAACTACCTGGCGGCGCACGGGTGGGAGGTCACGGCGTTCGCCTCGCCGTTGAAGTTTCTGCACAAGGTCATCGGCTCGGTGGACGAGCAGCTCGCCGAGACGGTGGACCCGAGCATCCAGGTGGAGCGACCCAACCTGAGCCACTTCGCTTGGGAACGTGACCTGCGGCACTTCAGCCGGTTCCGGGGCATGTCCCCGATCCTGGCCCGCAACATCTACAACTTCGGGCTCAAGAAGATCTTCCCCGAGCACTACCTCTCCTGGGCTGCCGCGGCGGTCCGCAAGGCGCTGAAGATGCACGCCCGGCGCCGGTTCGACGTGGTGCTGGCCACCGGCAACCCGTTCGCGTCGTTCGCCGCCGCCTGGGTGATCCACAAGATCACCGGCGTGCCGTTCGCGGTCGACTACCGGGACGCCTGGACGCTGAACATGTTCACCGAGGAGGACGCGTACGAGCCGGACCACCCGGCCTGGAAGTGGGAGAAGCGCATCATGCGCGACGCCTCCGCGTCGATCTTCGTGAACCAGGCGCTGCGGACCTGGTACGCCGAGCGCTACCCGGACTCGGCGGACCGGATGATGGTCGTGCCGAACGGCTGGGACCCGGACCTGCTCACCCAGCTGGAGCCGGGCGGCGCCACGACGCCTCAGGACGACTCCCGCCCGCTGCGCTTCAGCTTCCTCGGCACCATGAACAACACCCAGCCGGTCGAGCAGCTGGCCGAGGCCTTCGAGCTGGCCCGCCGCCACCCTGACCTGGCCGACGCCGAGCTGAACATCTACGGTCACCTGGGCTATTTCAAGCAGAGCCAGGCCGAGCTGATGGGCCGGCTCGGACTGCCCGGCGGGGAGCATGGGCGCTCCGTGCCGGACACCGGCATCCACTACCGCGGCCCGGTCTCCAAGACCGAGGTCGGCGCGGTCTACCAGGACAGCGACGTCCTGGTCTTCCTCGCCGGCGGTGCCCGGTACGTCACCTCGGGCAAGATCTTCGAGTACATGGCCAGCGGCAGCCCGATCGTGTCGGTGCACGCCCCCGGCATCGCCGCCCAGGATGTGCTCGCCGGCTATCCACTCTGGTTCAACCCCAACAGCCTGGACGTGAACGACATCGCCGAGGCGATGATCGCCGCCGGCAAGGCCGCCCGGGACATGTCCCCGGAGCAGCGGGCCGTGGCCCGGGCGCACGCCGCCACCTTCACCCGGGAGGCGGTGACCACCCCGCTGGAGGCGCGGCTGCGCGGCATGGTCAAGCGGAGCGTCGCGGGTGGAGGGACGGCATCGTGACCACCGTCCAGGAACACGAGGAGAGGTCTGCAGAGGTGGCGGTCGATCGGCAACCGAGAGTGCTGCTGCTCTCGTTCAACATGCGTCCGCACGACCGGGTCGTGGCGCTGGCCGAGCGGCTGCTCGACGAGGGCGCCCGGGTCGACCTGCTGGTGCTCAGCGACAAGAACTGGGCCGACTTCGCCGACCGTCCCGGTCTGCGTGTTCTCGCCCTCAACGGCGCGGAGAAGCGGCACCCGGTGCTGCGGGTCGAGCGGATCCTGGTCACCCGGGCCCCGGAGAAGGTGCTCAACGGGCTCGGCCGGCTCACCGGGGACGGTGCCGCCGGCCGCCCGGTGCGCGTCCTGAGCCGCGGGCACACGCGGGTGAGCAGGGCGTTCCACCGCCGGGTCTTCATGAAGACCTACGCCAACTTCCGGCCGCTGGTGCTGTCCCGGATCTTCGACAAGCGCCTGCCGGCGTTCGGCCTCGACAACGTGGACATGATCGTGGCCTCCGACGCGCTCTCGGTGACGCTCGGTTGGAAGCTGGCCCGCCGCTTCCCCCACGCGATCGCCACCACCTCGCTCGACCCGCCCCCGGTCGCCGAGCTGGCGTCGCGGCCCTGACGGCGCAGACGAATCGGGGGGTGGCCGCAGTCGCGACCACCCCCCGGACGTCGTCTCCGGCTCAGCGGGCGTGCTCGGCGAGGATCCGCACCACGTTCCGGGCCGCCCGGCCGTCGCCGTACGGGGTGCCCCGGGTGGCGCTCGGCGCAGGCCGGGTCACCGTCTCCAGCCAGCCCGACCGGCCCAGCGCGGTCGGGTCCGGGACGAGCCGGTTCCAGCCGTCGTGCAGGGTCTCCACCCACTCGGTCTCCGGCCGCAGCGTGGTGCACGGCCGGTCGAGCAGGTACGCCTCCTTCTGCAGGCCACCCGAGTCGGTCACGACGCCGACCGAGCCGAGCACCGCGGCGACCATGCCGGCGTACGGCAGCGGCCGCCCGACGTGCAGCGACCCGCCGGCCAGCTTGATGCCGTGCTCCTCGGCCCGGGCCAGCAGCCGGGGGTGGGCCAGCAGGGCGACCGGCACGGGCAGGTCGGCCAGGGCGGCGACCAGCATGGCGAGCCGCTGGGGGTCGTCGGTGTTCTCCGCCCGGTGCAGCGTGGCGAGCAGGTAGGGCGCGTCCGGGTCGATCCCCTCGGGCAGCTCGGGGCGGGGGTGCCCGGTGGCGAGCACGGTTTCGCGGACCCGCAGGCAGACGTCGACCATCACGTCACCGGCCAGCACCGCCCGCTTGGCCAGCCCTTCGGCGGCCAGGTGCCGCATCGCCTCCTCCGTGGGGGCGAGCAGCAGGTCCGCGCAGTGGTCGGTGAGCACCCGGTTGTGCTCCTCGGGCATCTGCCGGTTGAACGAGCGCAGTCCGGCCTCCAGGTGGGCGACGGGCAGGTGCATCTTGACCGCGGAGAGCGCGCCCGCCAGCGTCGAGTTGGTGTCGCCGTAGACCAGCACCCAGTCGGGCTTCTCCTCGGCCAGCACCGGGTCGAGGGCGGCCAGGGTCCGGCCGGTCTGCACGCCGTGGCTGCCCGAGCCGATGCCCAGGTGCACGTCCGGGTCGGGAATGCCCAGACCGGAGAAGAAGACGTCGGAGAGGTCCGCGTCGTAATGCTGGCCGGTGTGCACGATGACGTGCTCATGGTCGGTGGCGGCGAACGCCGCTGCGATCGGCGCGAGTTTGACCAGCTGCGGCCGGGCCCCGACGATGCTGACGACCTTCATCTGGATGGTTCCTCCGATTTTCCTGTCCGCGGTCGGCCGGTGCGGCCCCAGCGCCCCCAGTTCACCGCATCGGCCGTCGACGACCGTCGGCACCCCGCTGACCAGGAGTCAGATCGGGCGTGGTGTCCGTCTCGTCGGGTTGGAGGCGGCTTAGGCTAACACCGCGTCGTCCTGCCGCACGGCGGCAAGGCCGCTCTCCCCGAGAGCATGAGGACCGCCCGTGGCCACTGAGCGACAGGTTGTCGCCGAACCAGCTACGGGAGGCCGTCCTCCCGTAGCCGACAAGCTGCGGCTGAGGTTTCCCGGGCGGCCGCGGCAGCTCGTCCTCCCCGCGCTGGTGGTCGCGTACGTCGCCGCCCGGACGAGCATAGCGGCCCGGGCGGAGCCGTTCCGCACCTTCGACTCCCGGTCGTACGCCGGGATGCTGGATCGACCCGATCCCACCGCCACCCTCTCCTTCACCGGGCACGCCCCGCGACTGTGGGGGAATGGGCCTCCTCACGTTCGGACTGCTGGCGATCTGGGTGCGGACCCGCTCCGTGGTCGCCGCCGCCGCGATGCCGGTGACCGCCCTCTGGTGGATGTTCACGCGGCAGGACGTGCTGCTGTTCGTCGGGCTGGTCCTGCTGGTCCTCGCCGGGCTCGCCCGACGCAGCCGTCCGCATCGGCGGGCGGTGGTGGCCGGGCTGACGTTCCTCTACCGGACGCGGGGTGATGGACGACCGGCGGATGCGGCTACGAAGAGCTCGGCATGCCGGTCTGCCCGCCGCTGGAGCGGGTGACCGCCCAGACCTCCTGGAACGTCCGCCGGGTGGGGCACCCGTACCGCGGCTGGCGCTGGCGCTGGCGCTGCTCGCCGCCGTCGGCCTGCTGGCACTGCTCGCCGGCTCGGCCGCCGGGGCGTGGCGGCACCGACGCCGGCTGATGATGGCCGGCGTGCTCGGTATGGCGGTCAGCCTCGCCAGCCTCGCCAGCGTCGTGGCCAGCCTGATGCTGTCGGCGGGGGAGTTCGGTCGGTTCGGCATCCAGGAATCGCTCTACCTGCGGATCAGCCTGCTGCTCCTGGTGTTCGGCGCGCTCGACGCGGCGCTCGACCGGGTGGCGGAGCGCCGCGTGGGACACCCGGCCGGACCGGGCCGGCGGGCCGAGCCGCCGTGGACATCGACGCAGAGTGGTTGACGTTCCCCGCTGCCCAGCTCGGTCCCCTACAGTGTTCAGCGCCGAGTGACCGGTGGTGCTGGTGGGTCGGCACCACCATTCGATGACAGGGGAGCTGACGTGGACGAACGGCGCGCTGACGACGTGGCCGCAGGCGGCGACGGGCAGGGCGGGTCCGTCACCACCGTGCTGGCTGCGTCCCGCCCGGAGGTCAGGGAGGCGGCCGCGCCGCGCTGGCGCTGGTGGCCGGTGCTCGCAATGGCGGCCGTCGGCGCCGGCCTCTACGCCTTCTGGTGGTGGAGCCAGACCCTGCCGCCGCTCGGATGGGGCTATTTCGCTCGGCGGCCCATCTACGGAAAGTTCATTCCGATCTGGGACGAACTGGCGCTCTGGGTGATCCCCGCCGGTGTGTTGCTCGCCGGAGTCGCCTGGCTGATCACCTCGTGGCGCCGCCTGCCCACCTGGGCCGCCCTGCTCCTGGTGGTGCTGGCCGGGGCGGCAGCCGCCACCACGATCGCCCTGGTCCGGGGCGAGGTCGGCGACCTCACCCGGGGCATCTCGACCGGCCCGAAGTCGCCCTACTACACCTCGGATCTGCACTTCGTCTACGAGCTCGGGCTGCGCGACTTCGTCGAGCGGCACGCGGAGCTGAGCGAATTGTTCCACTCGTACAACTCCCGGACCCACCCGGCCGGCGTGCTGGTCTTCCTCTACCTGCTGTTCCGGATCTTCGGCGCCTCGCACGAGATGTGGATCGCTGTCGTCATCGCCGTTGTGGCGTCCAGCTCGGCGGTCGCTACCTGGCTGATCGGTCGCACACTCGGCGGGGAGCGGGCGGGCCGGATCGGCGCGGTGCTGTTCGCTGCCGCCCCGGGGCCGCTGATGCTGGCCTACAGCAACCTCGACACCGTCTTCGCGGTGCCGATGACCATGAGCGTGGCGCTCTTCGTGCTCGCCGTGCACCGGCGATCGGTGCCGGTCGCGGCGGCCGCCGGTGCGGTGCTGGGCCTGGGCACCCTGATGACGTTCGCCACCTCCTTCATCGTCATCTCGGCGGCGGTGGCCGTGGTGATCCAGACCGGGGTCCGCACCGGGGCGCGGCTGCTCGGCGCCGCCGCGGCCGGCGGGGCCGCCGTGCTGGGCCTGGCCTGGCTGACGCTCGGCTTCGACGTCCTCGCCTCGTACCAGGCCTCACCCCGGGTCTCTGGCTACTCCACCACGTACTGGATGGTGGCGAGCCCGGCCGCGTGGCTGATCTACGCCGGCCTGCCGCTGGCCGCCCTCGGGGTCGCCGGGCTGTTCCGCCGGGTGCCCGGCGCCCGCCGGCCGCTGCTCCTGGTGGTGCTGGTCCTCTTCATGGTCCTGTGGGCCGCGCTGCCATCCGAGCTGACCAAGCTGCGCCCCGGCGAGGTCGAGCGGACCTGGACGTTCCTGTACCCACTGGTCGCCGCCACGGCCGGGCTGGTCGTCGACCGGTGGACCGCCGGGTTCGGCCGGCGCTGGCTACGTGGGGCCGTGGTCGCCGGCCTGGTGCTGCTGTCGGTCGGACAGGCGGTGTTGATTCAGGGGCTCTACAACAACTTCTTCTGACCCCTCGCCGGGAACCTCGCCCGTCGAGTCGTGTCCGACGTCACTGAGCTGCAGAGACGCGGTGGCAGCGGACGGACGGCGACGGGGCGCCCGGCCGAGGGTGAGGCGGCGGTGGGTGGGCGCTGTCCTGTCGTAGACTCGCGGAGGCTCGTTGGGCGGGGCTCCGCGCCGAACCTGGCGGCCGCGCTCCGGTACGAACCACTCCGAAACGCACCAGAGCCCGCAGAGAGGCGGATACGGGCACGATGGCATTTGACGGGGCTGCCGCCCGGCCACACGCGCGTGGTCGGGTCGTCATGTTGGTCGACAACGGGGTCAACGGTGACTCCCGGGTGCAGAAGGCCGCCCGCTCGGCGGCCGACGCCGGCTGGGAGGTCATCCTGCTCGGCCGCTCCCCGGTCGGTGAGGAACGGCACTGGCAGCTCGGCGAGGCCCAGGTCCGCCTCTTGAAGATGCCGAATCCGCTGGCCAAGCGGCGGCACGAGTTCCGCAGGGCCTGGCTGCGCTGGCCGCTGGCATACCCGCCCACCGGGATCGCCGCCCACCGCGCGCAGGCGGTCAAGGCGTGGCAGGCCGACCTCGCCGTGCGGCGGGCGCAGCTCGCGGTCGCCGGCCGTGGCGGGCTGCGCGAAGCGGCGCTGACCGCCCAGGAGCTGGCCGCGAAGGCGACCGGCAGGTGGGTCTCCCTGCGGTACTGGTCGCTCACCAACGCGCGGACCCGGCGCAAGCTGCGCAGCCCGTGGGACCGCGCCTACACCAGGTTCTGGCAGACCGTGCAGGGCGACCGCGCCTGGCGCCGGCTGGAGCCGGGGCTGTGGGACTACGAGCTGGCGTACGGGCCGGTGATCGACGAGCTGGCGCCGGACCTGATCCACGCCAACGACTTCCGGATGCTGGGCGTGGCCGCCCGGGCGAAGATCCGCGCGGCCGCCGCCGGGCGGGAGATCAAGCTGGTCTGGGACGCTCACGAGTTCCTCCCCGGCATCAAGCCCTGGCAGGACAACGGCCGGTGGCTGCCGGCGCACCGGGCGCACGAACGGGAGTACGCCCCGTACGCCGACGCGGTGATGACCGTCTCGGACGGCTTGGCCGAGCTGCTGCAGCGTGAGCACGGGCTGACCCAGACGCCGGACGTGGTGCTCAACGCCCCGGCCGCGGACCACGGCGAGCTGGTGCCCGACGCGCCAGCGCCTGACCTGCGGGCGCTCTGCGGCGTCGGCCCCGACGTGCCGCTGCTGGTCTACAGCGGCGCCGCCGCCAAGCAGCGCGGCCTGGACATCATGGTCGACGCGCTCCGGGAGCTGCCCGGCGTGCACGTCGCGCTGGTGGTCAACAAGCCGGCCGGCCCGTACGTCTCGGGTGTGCTGGCCCGGGCGGCCAAGCTCGGCGTGGCCGACCGGGTGCACGCGCTGCCCTACGTCGCGCACTGGCAGGTGGTGCCGTTCCTCTCCGCCGCCGACGCCGGCGTGATCCCGATCCACCACTGGCCCAACCACGAGATCGCCCTGATCACCAAGTTCTTCGAGTACTCGCACGCCCGGCTGCCGCTGGTCGTCTCCGACGTGAAGACGATGGCGGGAACGGTGCGGTCGACGGGGCAGGGCGAAGTGTTCCGCGCCGAGGATGTGGCCGACTTCGTCCGCGCGGTCCGCGCGGTCCTGGCCGACCCCCAGCGCTACCGGGCGGTCTACGACCGGCCCGGGCTGCTCGAGGAGTGGACCTGGGAGGCGCAGGCGAGGGTGCTCGACGGGGTCTACTCCCGGCTGTTGCCGGGCCGCCCCGGCCCGGTGCCGGCCACCCGGCGGGCGCCCGAGTCGACCCCGGTCGGCGCGGAGGCCTGACCGCCCCTGGCATGTGGGTCTGGCACGGTCGCCGAGGTCGGGGTGCGTCCCTTGCCCGTGGATCCCGCCAGGTCACCGACATGGCGTCGATCGCGGGAGGTGGGCGGCGGAGAGGCCGTCAGGGCGCCCGCCGGTCGCTTTCGTAGACTCTCGCCTCATGACCGCCCCCGGCGCCCGCGCCCATGACCCTGTCCCGTCCCACGGCGCCGCGTCGGCGCCCCAGGGCGATGCGGACGCGACCAACGCGACCGTCACGCGGACGGACGAACGCCCCGGTCCGGCGCCGGCCGGCACCAGCGACGCCGTTGCCGGGGGCACCGCCGCCGCGGGGCCGGCCTCGACGCGCGGGGACCGGACGGCCGACACCGGCAGGGACGCCGCCCTCGCCGAACCTGCCGCGCCGCCCCGCCTCCGGCGGGTGGATCTTCTGGTGGCTCTGGCCTACCTTGCCGGGGCGCTCTGGGTGACCGCCCGCGGCTGGCTCGACGTGGACGGCCGGTTCCTCGGCGCCCGCCCCGACGACCAGGGCTTCAACGAGTGGATGCTGGCATACGCGGCGCACGCCGTCAGCCAGCTGGAGAACCCGTTCTTCACCACGCTGCAGAACGCCCCGTCCGGGGTCAACCTGATGACCAACGTCGGGCTGCAGCTCCCGGGCCTCGTGCTGGCGCCGTTCACCCTGCTCTTCGGCGCGCCGTTTTCCTACCTGCTGTTCATCACGCTGAACCTCGCCGGCACCGGCTACGCCTGGTACCACGTGCTCTCCCGGCACCTGGTGGCCTCCCGGGCGGCGGCCTTCGTCGGCGGGCTGTTCTGCGCCTTCGCCCCGGCCCTGGTGTCGCACAGCAACGGGCATCCGCACATCACCGCGCAGTGGCTGGTGCCGTTCATCCTCTGGCGGGTCGTCCGGCTGGCCCGCGGTGGGCACGTGGTCCGCGACGGCCTGGTCCTCGGCGCCTTCGTCACCGCCCAGTTCTTCGTCAGCCTGGAGATCCTCTTCCTCACCGCGCTGGGCTGCGCGATGGTGGTCGTAGGCTTCCTGGTCGCCCGCCCCCGGGAGGCGCTGCGCCGGGCCCGCCCGCTGCTCGCCGGCCTCGCCGTCACCGGGGTGCTGGTCGGGCTCGCCGCCGCGTACCCGCTCTGGATGCAGTTCGCCGGGCCGCAGCACCGCGTCGGCCACCCCGGCAACCCGGACGCGTACGCCCTCAAGCTCGGCTCCTACGTCCGCTACGCCACCGAGTCGATTGCGGGCAGCCCGACCAGCGCCTCGGGCTGGGCCCCCAACGCCACCGAGCAGGCCAGCTTCTACGGCTGGTCATTGCTCGTGCTGGCGCTGGCTGCCGGCTGGTGGCTGCGCCGGGAGGTGGTGGTCCGGGTGCTCGCCGTGGTCGCCGTGGTCTCGGCGGTCCTCTCTGTCGGCACCACCTGGACCTGGGACACCAGGCGCACGACCGTCCCCGCCCCGTTCGCGCTGGTGGACAACCTGCCGGTGTTCGACTCGATGGTGGCGGGCCGGTTCGCCCTGATCACCACCGCCGCCCTCGGCGTGCTGCTGGCCGTCGCCGGCGACCGGGTCGCCGCCCCCGCGCTGCGGGCGCAGCCGGCGGGCCGGCTGGCCGGCGGGCTCGCCGCAGTGGTGGCGCTGGCCGCCCTGCTGCCGATTCTGCCGACCCCGCTGCCGGCCACCGGCCGGCCCCCGGTGCCGGATTTCGTGACCAGCGGCCATTGGCGGGAACACGTGGCCCCCGGGCGGACCCTGGTGCCGGTGCCGGTCGCCGACATGACCTCGCTGCACTGGAGCACGGCGGCGCTGGCCGACTTCGCCGTGCCGCAGGGATATTTCCTCGCGCCCGCCTCCGCCACCGACCCGACCGGGCGGTGGGGCGTCGACCCGCAGCCGACGGCGAAACTGCTCACCGCGGTCGCCCGCGGACAGCGGGACACCGCCGTCAACCCGGCCGACGTCGCGCAGGCCCGCGCCGACGTGCGGTACTGGAAGGCGGACGCCGTGGTGCTGCCCCGGACCCACCGCCGGGCCGCGCTGCGGACCGTGCTCGACGCCCTCTACGGGCCGGGCCGGCAGGTCGACGACGTGTGGCTCTGGGACGTCCGCCCGTACAGCCGCTGACCGCCCCGGCGGTCCGGCCCGGGGGCGACCCGGAGGCGCGCCGGGACCGTCACGGCGAGTAGGTCCAGATGATCAGCAGGTGTCCACCCAGGTAGGCCGAGACGACGGTGAGGGTCGCCAGGACGGTGACCGCCTTCGCCCGGCCCGCCCGGGCCAGGGCGACGGCCACCGGCAGCAGCAGCGGGAAAGCGGGCAGCAGGAATCGAGCCTTCGCATGGTAGTACCCGGCGGCGCCGAGGGTGGTGATCAGCAGCAGGCCGCTGTAGAGCAGCAACTGCCACGGTTGCCGGTCGAGCAGGCTCAGCACGAAGAGCGCGACCGCCAGCAGCACCACCAGGGTCACCACGTACAGCGTCAGCGCCGACGGGTGGGCGAGCACCTTTCGCGCCACCGTCACCGTGTCCGCCCCGAAGTCGAACGTGGTGCCCCAGCCAGCGTCCTGGATGTGGAACCAGCCGTCCGGGCGGCCCGTGCGCCAGCCGACCCAGGCCAGGTAGCCCACCCAGCCGGCGGGCGCGAGCACCAGCGCCGCCCACGGCCGCCAGCCGTTCCGACGCCGCACGACGGCGATCAGCGCGGCCAGGCACACCACCGCGAGCAGCGACGAGGCCGTGGGCCGGGTCAGCCCGGCGAGGAGGCAGAGCACCCCGGCGGTGACCCAGCGGGCGCGCAGAAGGGCGTAGAGGCTCCAGGCGGCGAAGGCGGTGAAGATGCCCTCGCTGTAGCTCATCGACTGGACGATGCTGTGCGGCAGCACGCCCCAGAGCACGGCGAGCAGGAGGCCGACCCGGCGGTCGTACAGGTGGGTGCCGATGGCGAAGAGCGCCCAGGCGGCGGCGAGCGCCGCGACCCAGGCCACCACCAGCGCGGTGGCCCGGGCGCCGAGCGGGGTGAGCGGCTCCAGCGCCCGGATCAGCCCCGGGTAGAGCGGGAAGAACGCCATGTTGCTCTGCACGCGCTCGTAGCTGTCGTACCCGTGCTGGGCGACGCCCAGGTACCAGGCGCCGTCCGACTTGGTGAGCAGGGCGGCGGTGCCCTTGCCGGCGCTCCGGGCCCAGAGGAACAGGGTCAGCAGGCCGATCAGCCGGACCGCGAGGTAACCCGCGAGGGCGGGCAGGGCATCCTGGGTCGCGGCGCGCAGCCGCTTCGGCCACCCGGTCGGGCGGGGCGACGGTGTTGCCCCGCCCAGGTCCGCTGCGGTGCGCTGCTCCGGGCCGCGCTCGTTGGTCATCACCACGTCCATGTGTCTGTGTCCTGTCCGCGCCGCGGTGGGGTGGGGTGGGTGGTCCACCGCAGGGCGTCGGCACCGCCCCTGGCCAGCGGTGCCGGCGTAATCACCTGACCGGGAACCGGATGCAGGGTAGCAACCGGCGCGCCGGGGCGGGGAACACCGACGGCGCTCCCGCTCCCGCCCACGCGCCTGTCGTAGACTCGCTCGGGTCCGCTGGTGACGACGCCGGGCTTGGGACGGAGACGGGCGGTAATGGGATCTGACGGCACGACCGCAGGGGTGGACACCCGGGGATGGGTCGCCATCGGGGTCGACAACCGGACCGACGGGGACTCCCGGGCGCGGAAGGCAGAGGCGTGACCCAGCCGGACGTGACGGTCGTCGTCGCGGTCTACAACACGATGCCGGACCTGACCACCTGCCTCACCTCGCTGGTGGAGCAGACGATCGGTCTGGACCGGCTGGAGGTCGTCGCGGTGGACGACGGTTCCACCGACGGCGGCGGCGCGGAGCTGGACCGCTTCGCCGAGGCGTACCCGGGCACCGTCAAGGTGCTGCACCAGGCCAACTCCGGCGGCCCGGCCGCCCCGAGCAACCGGGCGCTGGACCATGCCACCGGTCGGTACGTCTTTTTCATCGGCGCCGACGACCACCTCGGACCGGAGGCACTGCAGCGGATGGTGGACGCCGCCGACCGGTGGGGCTCCGACGTGCTGCTCGGGCGCACCGTCGGGGTCAACAAGCGCTACATCCACCAGGAGATCTTCGACCAGACCTGCCCCGAGGTGGACCTCTTCACCTCGGCGCTGCCCTTCTCGCTCTCCAACACCAAGCTGTTCCGGCGGGAGTTGGTCGAGAAGTACGGCCTGCGCTTCCCGGAGGACATGCCGGTCGGTAGCGACCAGCCGTTCACGCTGGAGGCCTGCCTGCGGGCCGGGCGGATCTCCGTCCTCGCCGACTACGACTACTACTACGCGGTCAAGCGGCTCAACGCCGGCAACATCACCTACCGCAGCGACCACCTGGCCCGGCTGGACTGCGTCGAGCGGATCGTGCACTTCGCCGCCGAGCAGATCGAGCCGGGTGACCGCCGCGACGCGGTGCTGCGGCGGCACTTCGCCTGGGAGATCGCCAAGCTGCTGCGGGCCGACTTCCTCAAGCTGGGCCGGGACAGCCAGGAGCGGGTCCGCAACGGCGTCGGCAAGCTGGCCCGGCAGTACCTCACCGACCAGATCCGCGACCAGCTCGATGTCACCTCTCGGATCCGGATCGGCACCGCCGCCCACGGCTCGCTGGGGGACCTGCTCGCCGTCATCCGACAGGACGTCGATGACGGCCTCCCGCCGATGGTGCTCCAGGGCGACCGCTGGTTCGCGGTCTACCCCGGCTTCGGCGACCCGCGTTCCGGCCTCTCAGACGAGTGGTTCGAGCTGACCAACCCGTCCGCCCGGTGGCTGGCCCGACTGGACACCGTCTCGGTACGGATGACCGTCGACGCCGACGGGGAACGGGTGTTGGCGGTGACCGCCCGCAGCCCCCGACCGGACCTGTCGGAGCTGGTCGGCGGCGTCCTGGCCGTGCGCGCCGGCGGGGCCGAGGCCACCGTGCGACCGTTGGGGCAGGACCCGATGGGCACCACCGTGCACGCCACGTTCCGGGTGCGTGACCTGCTCGCCGAGCTCGCGCCGGAGGGTGGTCACCGGGTGGTCCGGGCCTGGGCGGCGGGGGCCACCGGCGACGGCACGCCGCTGCGCGGCCCCCGGCCCCCGGTGGTGCAGCGGGTACTGCACCGCGACGGCGGTCAGCTTCACCTCATCACCGCCACCACCAACCACAAAGGTCAGCTGGTGTTCGCCGCGTCTCCGGTGACACTCCGTCGAATGATGGCCCGCCTGCGGCGCCGGCTTCCGCTAGGAGGAAAGTAGTAGTCATGAACATCTGCGTCGTCGCGCTGGGAAAGATCGGTCTGCCGCTCGCCGTGCAGTTCGCCTCGAAGGGGCACCGGGTGATCGGTGCCGACGTCTCCGAGCGGGTCGTGCGGCTGGTCAACGACGGGGCCGTGCCGTTCCCGGGTGAGACCGACCTGGACGTCAAGCTGAAGGAGGCGGTGGCCGCCGGGCTCCTGTCGGCCACCACCGACACCGCCGCGGCGGTCGCCGAGTCCGAGGCGGTCGTCGTGGTCGTCCCCCTCTTCGTGGACGCCGACGGGGTGCCGGACTTCGGCTGGATGGACGACGCCACCCGGGCCATCGCCGCGGGCCTCAAGCCGGGCACCCTGGTCAGCTACGAGACCACCCTGCCGGTCGGCACCACCCGCAGCCGCTGGGCGCCGATGCTCGAGGAACGCTCCGGGCTCACCGCGGGCAAGGACTTCCACCTGGTCTTCAGCCCGGAGCGGGTGCTCACCGGCCGGGTCTTCGCCGACCTGCGCCGCTACCCGAAGCTGGTCGGCGGCATCGACGAGGCGTCGGCCGAGCACGGCGTGCGCTTCTACGAGGCGGTGCTGGACTTCGACGAGCGCGCCGACCTGAACCGCCCGAACGGCGTCTGGGACCTTGGCTCGGCGGAGGCGTCCGAGCTGGCCAAGCTCGCGGAGACCACCTACCGGGACGTCAACATCGGCCTGGCGAACCAGTTCGCCCGGTTCGCCGACACGGTGGGCGTCGACGTCACCAAGGTGATCGAGGCCTGCAACACCCAGCCGTACAGCCACATCCACTCGCCGGGCATCGCGGTCGGCGGGCACTGCATCCCGATCTACCCGCGGATGTACCTGTGGAACGACCCGGCCGCCACGGTCGTGCGCTCGGCCCGCGAGGCGAACGCCGCCATGCCGGAGTACGCGGTCGACCTGCTCGCCGCCGCCTACGGCGACCTCACCGACGTGGGCGTGCTGGTGCTCGGCGCCGCCTACCGGGGTGGCGTCAAGGAGACCGCGTTCTCCGGCGTCTTCCCGACCGTCGAGGCGCTGCGCGCCCGGGGCGCCAAGCCGTACGTCTCCGACCCGATGTACACCAATGAGGAGCTGGTCGCGCACGGCCTGCCGGGCTACGACGGCGAGCCGCTCGGCGCGGCCGTGATCCAGGCCGACCACGCCGAGTACCGCACCCTCGCCCCGGCCGACCTGCCGGGCGTGACGGTGCTGGTCGACGGCCGCCGGGTCACCGACCCGGCCCGCTGGACCGGCGTCCGCCGGGTGGTCATCGGCGGCTGACCCGCCCGCCCGCCAGTGGGCCCCGGCCGGTCGGCCGGGGCCCACTGCGTTGCGCGGCCCGCCCGACACCGACTGTGACCAGCGCCATGACCCGTTGGTCCACCGGACACCCCGGCAATACTTGAAGTACTTGCCAGGTTGAGGCCGCAGCTGCCCGGGTATCGGACGAGATCGTTACCGGTGGGCAGACAGGGAGCGTGTCGTTGTTCAGCAGAGCACGGAGCCAGCAGGGCATCGCCACGGTCGGCGCGGTGCTGCTGGCCTACGGGGTCATGGTCCTGGCCGGCGTCCTCGGCTGGGTGATCCCGTTCGCGGTCGCCGGGCTGGTCGCCATCGCCGGTGAGTTCGCCCTCGCCACCCGGTTCGCCGCGACCGGCGAGCTGTTGGAGAAGGGCGGGCTCGGGCTGGTCTGGCGGCAGCTCACCCGGGACCTGTCGGTCGTCCTGCTGACCGTCAGCGCGGTCCGCCCCGGCGTGGGCGCCACCGTCGCGGTCATGCTGCTGCCCGCCGTGCTCTGGGCCCTCGCGGTCGGCACCGGCGCCCTCGCGGTGCTGGGCGAGCGGCGGGCCGCCGCCCCGGCCCTCACCCGCAACATCGACCTCGACGGGTCGCGCCGGGTGCCGGCCCCGCCGGCCTGGGCGCGCCGGATCGAGGGCGACCAGCTGCCGCTGCTCAACGTGCTGCTCGTGCCGGCGGCCGTGCTGGCCGCGCTGACCGACCGGGTGACCCCGGTGGTGGTCACCGGGCTGGTCACCCTCGCCGTGGGCGCCGCCACTGCGGCGGTGCTGGCGCTGAGCTGGCTGCGCGGCCGGGGCCGGACGCCGGGAGTGCTGCCGGCGCTGCACGCCTGGCTGGCCCGGGAGCGGCCCGAGGTGGCGCTCTACTTCGCCGGCCCGGCGAAGGACGTCTACCAGGCCAACATGTGGCTCGCCCCGATCGAGGCGGCCGGGCACCGCGCGGTCGTGCTGCTGCGCAGCGAGGACGCGTTCCGCGAGCTGGCCGACACCCGGCTGCCGGTGGTCTGCGTACCGTCCGGCGTCGACTTCATGAACCTCGACCTGAGCAGCATCCGGACCGCCCTGTACGCGGCGAACGTCGGCGCCAACATCCACATGCTCCGCGAGCCGGGCATGAAGCACGTCTTCGTCGGGCACGGCGACAGCGACAAGCAGGCCAGCGTCAACCCGTACAGCAAGGTGTACGACGAGGTCTGGGTGGCCGGACCGGCCGGCCGGGAGCGGTACGCCCGGGCCGGGGTGGGCGTGCAGGACCGCGACATCGTGGAGATCGGCCGGCCGCAGCTCGCCGGGGTGCACACCTTCGGCTCGGCCGAGGCCGACCCCACCTTCACCGTCCTCTACGCCCCCACCTGGGAGGGCTGGCTGGACGACGACCCGTACCACACCTCGCTGGTGCTGATGGGGGAGCGGATCGTCACCGGGCTGCTCGCCGCCGGCGGCGTGCGGGTGATCTACAAGCCGCACCCGCTGACCGGCACCCGGTCGAAGAAGGCCGGCGCGGTCCACGACCGGATCGTCGCCCGGATCCGGGCCGCCGGCGGGGACACCGACGCCATCTCGCTGGACGGCACCGCCCACCTGGTGGTCACCGGCCGCACCCCGGCCCTGTTCGACTGCTTCAACGCCACCGACCTGCTGATCAGCGACGTCTCGAGCGTGGTCTCCGACTTCGTGCAGAGCGAGCGGCCGTACGTGGTGGCCAACCCGGCCGACCTGCCCGAGGACGAGTTCCGCCGAACGTTCCCCACCGCCCGGGCGGCGTACCTGCTCTCGTCGGACTGCGGCGAGCTGGAGAAGATCCTCGCCGTCACCCCGGCCGGGGACGACCCGATGACCGAGGCGCGGCGGGAGCTGAAGGAGTACCTGCTCGGACCCGCCGGGGTGAGCCCGATGGACCGGTTCCGGGCGGAGATCGACCGCCTCTGCGGCTGACCCCGCGTACGCGGAAACAGGGGGCGACGGCGGCGGCCGTCGCCCCCTGTCGCGTGCTCAGCCCCGCTGCGGCGGGTTGTCGACGTCCCGGGAGATGACCTCGCCCCGCTCGTCGACCCAGCCCTTCGGCCGCGCCGGGTTGCCGGCCACCAGCTGGTACGGCTGGACGTCCTTCGTCACCACCGAGCCGGCGGCGATCATCGCGAACTCGCCGACCTCGATCCCGCAGACCAGGGTGGCGTTGGCGCCGATCGAGGCGCCCCGCCGGACCAGCGTCGGGGTGATCTTCCAGTCCGGGTTCTGGGCGCGCGGGCGGAAGTCGTTGGTGAAGACCGCGCACGGGCCGACGAAGACCTCGTCCTCGATGGTGACGCCCTGGTAGACGGAGACGTTGTTCTGGATCTTCACCAGGTCGCCGACCGTGACGCCGGCGTCGACGTACACGTTGCGCCCGATGACGCAGCCGGCGCCGACCTGCGCGGTCGAGCGGATGTGGGCCAGGTGCCAGACCTTGGTGCCGTCGCCGACCTTGGCGCCCACCTCCACGTCGGCCGTCGGGTGGACGAAGACAGGGGACCGGTCGTTGGTGTCAGTCATCCTTCAACTCGCATCGTCGCAGGGCGCGTCGTCGCGCCGTCGGTGCCGTGTCGGGACCGCGCCGGCTGACCGCCGCGGCCCGCGCGGGCCAGGACCGCCCGGCCGCCCCGGGCTCTCGGTGCCGAGGCCGGGGCACGGGCTCGGCGTAGCATAACGAGCCCGTCAGCCAAGCAGCGCCGCCACCGCGTCGGCGGCCGGCGTGTCCGCCGGCAACGCCTCCGCCGCCACCACCGCGTCCACCGGCAGCACGCCGTAGAGGTGCGGGAAGAGCGCTCCGCCCCGGGACGGCTCCCAGCGCAGCGCGCCGCCCAGCCGGTCCGGGTCGACGGTGAGCAGCGTCAGCCCGGTGACCCCGCCGAACACCCGGCGGGCGGTCTCCACCACCTGGTCCGCCCCGGAGAGGTGGATGTACCCGTCCTGGTGGTCCATCGCGGTGCCGCTGAAGTGCCCCGCGCCGCGGGCCTGGTCCCACTCGTCGGTCGACAGAATCTTGTAGATCATCACTGCAGCCTAGGGCGGGCGCGACGGTGCGTTCACCGGTACCGCCCCGACCGGGCCCGCCCAGCCGGCATGCTCGGATGCGACAGGTGCGGAGGGATGGCGATGACGAGCTACGACGAGGACTGGACCGACGGCCAGCGGGCCGTCTACGACGAGTGCCACCAGGCCGGCACCGAGTGGGCCGGCGACCCGGCCACCCCCAGTGAGGACGTGCAGCACGTGATCAACCTGGCGGAGGCGGACGACGACACCTTCGGCGACGCGGAGACCGACTTTCCGCCGCTGGTCGACGCCGTGACCCAGGCCACCGGGGTGAATGTGACCAGCGTGCCCGCCAGCCACCACGATCCCGGCTTCCGGGGCTTCGTCGACGGGGTCCGGGACGCCACCGCCGACGAGGTCTTCGGGCTCTGACCCGGGGGGTGCTCCCCGGGCCGTCGCCGGCCAGGGTGCCCAGACTCCCGCCGCGCGGGCCCGTCTGCCACCATTCGTGGGCAGCACGTCGAGGGGTTGGGGGCACGGGTGCGGATCCTCCTGGTCGAGGACGACCGTCGGGTGGCCGCCGCCCTGTCGTCCGCGCTCACCCGACGCGGGTACGAGGTGGAACACGCGGCCACCGTCGCCGCCGCGCTCTCCGCCGCCCCCTGCGACCTGGTGCTGCTCGACCTGACCCTGCCCGACGGCGACGGCACCGACCTGTGCCGGGAGCTGCGCCGGCGCAGCAGCACGCTCGGCATCATCGCGGTGACCGCCCGCGGCGAGGAACGCGACCGGGTGCTCGGCCTGCGGCTCGGCGCGGACGACTACGTGGTCAAGCCGTTCTCGATGGTGGAGCTGCAGGCCCGGATCGAGGCGGTGCTGCGCCGGGCGGCCCACACCGCCCCGGAGCGGAACCTGATCGAGGTTGGCGTGATCCGCATCGACGTGGGCGGGCGGACGGTGAGCGTGGCCGGTCGACCGGTCGCCCTCACCCGCAAGGAGTTCGACATCCTGGTCTCCCTCGCCCGGCAGCCCGGGGTGGCCGTCCCCCGGGACCGGATCCTGCTCGACGTCTGGGGCACCACCTGGGCCGACCGGCACACCGTGGAGGTGCACGTCGGCTCGCTGCGCGGCAAGCTCGGCGACCCGACCCTGGTGGAGACGGTCCGTGGGGTCGGCTACCGGCTCCGCGGCGAGTGAGGAGGCCGGGTGCGTCGTCGGCTGGTGATCAGCTACCTGCTGCTGATGGTGCTGGTGCTCCTGGCGCTGGAGACGCCGCTGGCGGCCACCCTGGCCAGCCGCGAGACCGACCGGGTCCGCGCGGACCGGCTCGCCGACGCCACCCGCTTCGCCTCGCTGGCCGGTCCGGCGCTGCGCGGCGGGGGACCCGGCCCGCTCGACGGTGAGCTGGGCGCCTATGACGAGCTGTACGGCATCGGCGCGGCGGTGGTCGACCGGGACGGCCGCACGGTGGTCGCCTCCACGAGCTGGCGACCCGGCCACGGCACCGCGTCGGCGCTGGACACCGCGCTCTCCGGGCAGCAGTTCAGCGGGCCCGAGTCGGTGTGGCCCTGGGCGGACGGGCCGGTGGTGGTGGCGGTCCCGATCAACGACGGCGGCGAGGTGCTGGGGGCGGTGGTGACCGCCACCCCGGTCGACCGGGTCCGGCGTACCGTCACCTCCTGGTGGCTGCTGCTCGCCGGGATGGGCCTGCTCGCGGTGCTGGCCTGCGTCTCCACCGCGTTCGGGCTGGCCGGCTGGGTGCTGCGCCCGGTCACCGAGCTGGACGCGGTGACCCACGAGATCGCCGAGGGCGACCGGGGCGCCCGGGTGCGCCCGCGGCTGGGCCCGCCGGAGCTGCGCCGGCTCGCGGCCAGCTTCAACAACATGGCCGACGCGGTCTCCGACGTGATGGACCGGCAGCGCGCCTTCGTCGCGCACGCCAGCCACCAGCTGCGCAACCCGCTGACCGCGCTGCGGCTGCGGGTGGAGGAGCTCGGGCCGAGCCTCACCGACCCGGACGGCCGCGCCGAGCACCGCCTGGCGCTGGAGGAGACCGACCGGCTGGCCCGGGTGCTCGACGCGCTGCTCACCCTGGCCCGGGCGGAACGCGAGGAGAACCAGCGGGTCACCGTGGACGCCGCCGAGCTGGCCGCCTCCCGGGTGACCGCCTGGCAGCCGCTGGCCCGGCACCGGTCGGTCGCCCTCCGGCTGGTCACCGTCGACGCCCCCGCGTACGCCCGGACCGTCCCCACCGCCATCGACCAGGCGCTCGACGCGTTGATCGACAACGCGGTGAAGTTCAGCGGCGCCGGGGGAGAGGTGACGGTGAGCGTCCGCCCGGCCGACGGGGGCACCGCCCTGGAGGTGCGGGACACCGGCCCGGGCATGACCGCGAGCCAGCTCGACCAGGCCACCGAGCGGTTCTGGCGGGCCCCGGACGTGCAGAACGTCGACGGCGCCGGGCTGGGGCTCACCATCGTCGCGGTGCTGGTGGACGCCTCGGACGGCCGGCTCACCATGCGCCAGGGGGAGCCCCGGGGGCTGGTCGCGGAGCTGTGGTTCCCGGCCCCGGAGGAGGTCGGCGTCGACGAGGTGGGCGCGGCCGGGGCCGGGTCCGCCGAGCCGGTCGGCTCCGACGCCGGTTAAGGCTTGCTCGACCGGTACCAGGCGGCGGCGCCGGGATGCAGCGGCAGCGGGGTGGTGGCGATCGCCGAGCGGGGGCTCATCCGGCCGGCCGCCGGGTGGGCGGCGGCCAGCTCCGCCCGGCGCTCCATCAGCAGCCGGGTCACCTCGCGGACCAGCGCCTCGGGCAGGTCGGCGCGGACGATCAGGTAGTTCGGGTTCGCCACCGTGCTGACCGGCGGCACCCCGTACACCGACCGGGGGACGTCCCGGGTCACGTAGACCTGCCCGTACCCGCGGCGCAGCGGCTCGGTCCACTCCCCTAGGTCGACGATCCGGACGGCGGTGGCCGCGGCCAGCTCCTCGACGGCGCGTACCGGCAGGCCGCCGGAGAAGAAGAAGGCGTCGATCCGGCCGGCGCGCAGCGCGGCGACCGAGTCGTCCAGGCCCAGGTGCTCCTGCCGGACCTCGTCGCCGCCGAGCCGGGCCACGTCCAGCAGCCGGGTGGCGGTGACCTCGGTGCCGGAGCCCTCCGCGCCCACCGAGACCCGCCGCCCGCGCAGGTCGGCCAGCGTCCGCACCGGCGCCCCGGCGGTGGTGACCAGGTGCAGCAGGTCGTCGTAGACCCGGGCCACGGCGAGCACGCCGGGCTGCTCCGGCGGCGCGGTCGGCAGCACGTCGGCCTGGCTGAAGCCCAGTTCGGCCTGGCCGGACCCGACCAGCCGGACGTTCTGCGCGGAGGCGGCGGTGACCACCACGCTGGCCCGCACCCCGGGCAGCTCCCGGTTGAGCACAGCCGCCAGCGACTGCCCGAAGGCGTGGTAGACCGCGGTCGGGCTGCCCGTCGCGATCCGGATCCGCACCGGCTCGGCGCGCTCGTCCCGGCACCCGCCGACCCCGGCCAGCGCGGTCACCAACATCAGCACCATCAGCGGCGCGGCGGCCCGGCGCGGACCGCGGACAGACCAGCTACGGCTCACGGGCTGCACTGTGCGCCGTGCACGCCGCCGCGCGCAAGCCCGGCCGGGTCAGCAGGCGGGGCCGAGGGTGACGCTGTCCAGGATCCGGTCCCGGTGCGGGCCGTGCGCGACGCTCACCACGAAGCAGCCGGCGCCCGGCCGGAGCAGCGCCGGGACGTCCAGCAGGGCGGCGCCGCGGACCAGCACCGCCGCCAGCTCCCGGTCGGTCAGCCGGACACCGAGGATGTGCCGGCGGACGTGCCGGCCGCCGGCCAGCAGCGCCGAGCGCCAGGCCGCGGCGGCCAGCCGGGGACGCCACACCCGCCGGGCGGTGGACGCGCCGGGCACCGGCCCGCCGAGCAGTTCCCGGCGGCCCTGCCGCCAGCCGGCCTCCAGCAGCGTCGCGTACGCCGACCGGTGCTCCCGGGGCACGTACAGCCGGTGCAGCTCGTACCGGCGGCGCAGGCCGCCGGTGGTCAGCTCGTGCTCCACCGGCACGTCGAGCCGGCCGAGCAGCTGCCGCATCCGGTGCGCCGCGTCCTCCCGGTTGAACTCGGCGACCCCGCCCCGGTACGTCACGACGGTCGGGCGGCGGCCGTCGGTGGCCGGCGGCGGGGTGCAACGGACCAGGCAGGCGACCTCGAACGCGTCGGTCAGGGTCAGCCAGTCCAGTGGTGGCGGTGTCGACGGCAGGCGGGGCCGGTCGAGCAGGGTGGTGGGTTCGAGGGCCATCGGACCGCTCCTTGTCGGCGTCGGGTCCCCTAACCGTGGCCCGGTCGCGGGTGCGGCGAAACCGGTCCGCGCCAGCCTTGAGCAAAACTTGCGGCTACAGCTCCGTCACCACCACGTCGAGCTGGCGCGGTCGGCCGGCCGCGACGGGCTGCTCCTCGACCGTGTACTTGAGGTCCCGTAGCGCGCCGACCAGGCTGTCGGCGGTCCGCGGCCGGACCCCGGCGGTGAGCAGGTCCCGGACCAGGCGACCCTTCGTCGCCTTGTTGAAGTGGCTGACCACCGCGCGGGTCGGCACCCCGTCGACCGTCCGCTCGTGCAGCACCCGGACGGTCACCGTCCGGTCGGCCAGCTCGCCCCGCGGGGCCCAGGTCGCCGCGTACGCCCCGGAACGCAGGTCCAGCACCGGACCCGCCCCGGCGGCCGCCGACATCGCCGGGCCCAGCGCCCGCCGCCAGTACGCCGACAACGCGCCGACCCCGGGCAGCCGCGCCCCGACCGGGCACCGGTACGGCGGGATCCGGTCGGTGAGCCGGACGGCGCCCCACAGGCCGGAGCTGATCAGCACCGACCGGCGGGCGGCCCGCTCCGCCGCGGGCGGCAGCGTGGCCAGGTCGAGCGCCTCGTAGAGCACCCCGGTGTAGATCCGGCCGGCCGGCGCGGTGGCCGCCTCCCGCAGCCGGGCGTTGCGGCGCAGCTCGCCGCGCTGCCCCTCGCTGAGGCCGAGCGCCGCCCGGGCCGCCGCCTCGTCCGGGCCGGCGCAGAGCGCCACCAGGGCGGTCAGCACCTCCTCCCGGGCTTCGGTGAGCTCCGGCAGGGAGAGCCGGGACGGGTCGAGCCGCCGGCCGGTGCCGGCGTCGGCCTTCCCCTCCGAGGGCGGCAGCAGGATCAGCACCGGGTCAGCGTACGGCCCGGGCTCAGCGCCAGGGCCGCACGGCCGCCTCCGGGTGGTACACGCGATACCCGCCGACCTCGCTGACGACGGCGGCGTCGGCCCGGTCGCCGAGCAGCCGGCGCAGCCCCCGCTCCGCCGACGACCCCACCGCTAGCACGTACCCCGGCCGGTCCGCCCGGCCCACCCGCTTCCAGTACGCCGGGTAGCGGTTCTGCCCCGGGGTCAGGTTGCCGTCGAGGACCCCGCAGACCACCGCCTCGCCGGTGTTGAAGATCAGTCGATTGCAGGTCCAGTAGTCGCCGTACACCTCGCGCAGGCCGGCCCCGCGCACCGCGTCGGCCAGCTCGCGGGCCTGCCGCTCCTCCGCGCGCAGCGAGCCGGCGTCGGCGACGAAACGCCCGGTGGCCGCCACGGCGGTGCCGGTGAGTACGAGCAGCGCCACCGTTGCCACCGCGCCGCCGAGCCGGCGGGCCGCCGCCGCCCCGTCCCGCCCGGGCCGGCCCGCCGCCCCGGCCGCGCCCCGCCGGACCCGGGTCGCCGCCAGCCAGAGCGGCCAGAGCACCGCCGGCAGGGAGATCTGCAGCACCGACAGGTAGCGGGAGTTGGCCAGCGGGTCGGTCGCGGCGAGCGGGCTGCGGACGTACGCGAGCAGGGTCAACCCGGCGCCGGCGACCAGGGCGAGCTGCGCGACCGCCCGGACCCGGTCGGCCCGGTGGCCGGCCCGCCGGTACGCGACCACGGCGAGCAGCGCGGCGGCCACCAGCAGCACCGGGTAGAGCAGCCCGAACCACTGCTGCCAGCGGGCGCAGCCGTCCATCGGGCAGAGCCCGGAGGCCAGCGGCACCCCCTCCAGCAGCCCGCCGCGCAGCCGCTCCGACCAGGGTGGCACCGGCCCGGCCTTGGTGCTGATCTCCCGGAACACCGACAGCGAGTCCTGCCCGTCCGGGGCCACCAGGTTGTCCTTGACCATCGGCGACACCCCGAGCAGGAACCCGGCCACCAGCAGCACCCCCGGCCAGCCCACCAGGTCGCGGGGCGCGGCCCAGACCAGCAGCAGCCCGGCCGCCACCAGGTACGGCACGATAAGCCAGTCCGACCAGAGCGCCGCCCCGGCGAGCAGCCCGAACAGGCCGGTGGCCAGCCAGCGGTGCCGGACCCGGCGCTCGGCGAGGGCCACCGCGATCAGCAGCATCGCCACCACCGCCGGCTTCACCTCGGGCCGGCCGCCGACCACGGTCAGCTGGTCCCGGACCACCCGCTCCGAGCCGAGCGCCAGCACGCCGACGACCAGGACGGCGAACCACGGGGAGCAGAGCCGGCGGGTGAGGCGGTACATCAGCCAGAGGAAGAGCGCGTAGAGCACGAGCAGCGGCAGCCGCAGCACCGGCCAGCTCGGCCCGGCCAGCCCGATCAGGGGCGCCGCCAGGTAGGACTCCAGCACCCCCATGTAGCGCTGGCCGTAGAGGAAGACCGGCCGGTCCCGGCCGGCGGCGATGTGCATCGCGGCCAGGCCGAACGTCGCCTCGTCGCTGTTGGAGGCGGGCAGGGTGAGCAGGGTCAGCACCAGCCGGTAGCCGACCCCGGCCAGCCCGAGCAGCAGCGCGACGAGCGCCGGCCGGTCGAACGCCGGGCGCCACCGCCCCGGGTCCTGCACTGGTGTCGACACGACCACGCCCCCGTCGTCGTCCCGACCGCAGTTTGTCACGGTGACGACCGGCGGCGAGGTGGATCGGCGGAGTTCACCCGGGCCGCCTCGCGTGGCCGCTCTCGCTCAGGTGTGGCAGGGTTGCAGCGTGCCACCCACACCCGCTGGCCAACTGGCCGTACCGAACCTGCACCGGGCCGCGCGGATCGAGGACGCCGTGCACAACCTGGTGGAACGCCGGCTGCGGCGCACCGGGTGGAAGGTCAACATCATCGCGTACGCCGGTTACGGCGGCCCGGGCTGGGCGCGAGTGCTCTGCCGGGTGCTGCTCGGCCGGCCGGACACCCGCCAGCAAGGCCGGCTGGAGAAGGTACGCGGCTGGCGCAGCTTCGCCACCCTGCCCGCCAAGCACGCCACCATCACCATCGAGGCCGGCGGCGTACGGCACGAGGCGACCGCCGACCGCAGCGGATTCGTCGACACCGTCATCGAGGCCGACTTCGCCCCCGGCTGGGCCTGCGTACGCCTCAGCGTGGCCGACGCCGAGCCGGTCGAGGCGCTGGTCCGCATCCTCGACCCGGACGTCCGGTTCGGCATCCTCTCCGACATTGACGACACGGTCATGGTCACCGCGCTGCCCCGGCCGTTTCTCGCCGCGTGGAACACCTTCGTCCTCGACGAGCACGCCCGGGCCGCGGTGCCCGGCATGGCGGTGCTCTACGAGCGGCTGGTCACCGCGCACCCCGGTGCACCGGTCTTCTACCTCTCCACCGGCGCCTGGAACGTCGCCCCGACGCTGACGAGGTTCCTCTCCCGGCACCTGTACCCGGCCGGACCGCTGCTGCTCACCGACTGGGGTCCGACGGCCGACCGCTGGTTCCGCAGCGGCCGGGAGCACAAACGGGCCACCCTGGCCCGGCTGGCCCGGGAGTTCCCGGACGTGCGCTGGCTGCTCATCGGCGACGACGGCCAGCACGACCAGGAGATCTACCGCGAGTTCGCCGCCGCCCACCCGGACAACGTCGCCGGGGTGGCGATCCGCCGGCTCTCACCCACCCAGTCGGTGCTCGCTGGCAGCCTGCCCGCGCCCGCGGGGCGCCCGTCCTCCGGACCGGTCGGGCAGAAGTGGCTCTCCGCGCCGGACGGCGCCGGGCTGTGGAAGCTGCTGCGGGAGGCGGGCCTGGTCTGACGCGGGCCGGTCCGACGCTCGACCCGGCCCGCGCCCACGTCGTGTGCGGCGTCAGGACGTGGCGCCGAAGTCGGCCGTCTTGGTCTCGACCGTCCCGGCCGTCCGCCCCGGCGCCGTCTGGTAGGTCCAGTACAGGTTCGTGTGCGCGATGACCTGGTCCGGCGGCGGCGCCCCCCACGACGTCTTGTCCCCGGTCGTGTGGGCGTCACCGACCAGGGTCGCGTCGTATCCCCTGGCGAACGCGCCGTGGAGCGTCGAGCGGATGCACGCGTCGGTCTCCGCGCCGACGACGACGAGCCGTCCGACGCCGAGGCCCGACAGCACCGTCTCAAGGGTGGTGTCCTCGAAGGAGTCGCCGTAGTTCTTCTCGACCAGCGGCTCGGCGTCGCCCGGAGTCAGCTCGGGGACGATCCGCCAGCCGTCGCTGCCCCTGGCGAGATGCTCGTCGGAGTGCTGGACCCAGACGACGGGGACCCGCTCCTGCCGCGCCTTCTCGACCAGGCTGGCGATGTTCGCGACGACGGCGTCGCGCTCGTGAGCCCCGTTGACGACGTCGTTCTGCACGTCGACCACGAGGAGTGCGGTGTTCGGCCGGTTCTCGAGTGTGGCCATGATCTCCCCCTACGCACGCTGAGTTCCTGCGACCACCGACGCTAGTCCCACCCACCGACAGTGGACAGGAACGAGCTGAACCAGCCGGCGGGGCGCGTGCTGCCACGAGACGTCGATCGCCCTCGCAGCGGGTGCCACCGCCCGGTCCTGGCGGCGGAGCCGGTCGACCGGCGGGGCAGCGCCGTGAACATGCGGGCCAGCGTCAGTGTCGGACCGGGGAACCTCCGGGTGGTCTGCGCCTTCGACGAGCGCATCCCGCCCGGAGGTTCTCCTGGGTCGACCGCCCACCGTCACCAGCGTCCCCGCCGCATACACCTAGTTCGCGCCGGCGCCGACCAGACCGCCGTCGGCGTTCATGCCGGCACCGGCGTCCATGCCACCGTTCTGCGCGCCGTCACCTGCCATGTCGCCGTGGCCGGCCATGCCGGTGCCGGCCTGCTGGTCGTCGCCGGCGTTGCCCGCGCCGGGTTGCTGGCCGGCACCGCCCTGCTGGTCCGCGGCGTCGCCGGCGGAGCCGGCCGCCTGCCCCGGGCCGGCGGGGATGTTCGCGCAGCCCGGCACGCTCGGGTCGGCCACCAGGTAGCCCGACTCGCCGCCGCCCCGAGCCGCCTTGCCGCGCGACGTGTCCTGTGCGTTGCCCTGGCCCTGTGCGTTGCCCTGTCCTTGCGCATTGCCCTGGCCCTGTGCGTTGCCCTGTCCTTGCGCGTTGCCCTGGCCCTGTGCGTTGCCCTGGCCCTGTGCGTTGCCGTGGCCCTGCGCGCCGGGCTGCGCCTGCGCCGCATCCTGGCCCTGTGCGGCGCGCTGGTCCCGGGCGGCCTGGCGTGCCGCGCGGACCTGCTGCGCGATCGCCCGCAACTGCTGGATGCGGACGCGGATCTGCTGGAGCCGGTTCGCGATCCGCTGACCGGCGTTGCCCACCTGCTGCCCGCCGGCATCCTGCTGCCCGTTCGCGCCGCCCCCGGCCTGCTGGCCGTCCGCGCCGCCACCCTCCTGGTCGGCAGCCTGCTGGCGGTCCGCGTCGGCCTGCTGCCCACCAGCCTGCTGGCCGTCCGCACCCTGCTCTCCGCCGGCCTGCTGGCCCTCCGCACCCTGCTCTCCGCCGGCCTGCTGATCGGCCTGCTGATCGCCGGCCTGCTGGGCGGCGCCCGCCTGCTGGTCCGCGGCTGCCTGCCGGGCCGCGCGGGCCGCCTGGACGATGCCGGCGATCTGCCCGATCAGCCCGCCGACCGCGTTGATGATGCCGGCCGCCTTCCCCGCGCCGCCGGCGGCGCCGCCGCCCTGCGCCGCGCCGCCCTGGGCAGCGCCCCGTGCGATGTCCCGGATGCCGCCGAAGAGCCCGCCGAGCCGCTTCACCCGGGCCTCGGTGGCCGCCGGATCGACCAGCTGACCGGACCGCTCACCGGTCATCTCCTCCGTGACCGCCCACGCCTGGTCCAACTGCGTCGACATGGCCACCTCCCAGGGGACGCTCGGGCAGGCCGCACCGGCCACGTCCACCGTCCCGTCGCAGCCGGCCGCCGCCCGGCGCTGCTGGATGAGGTCGACCACCGCCTGCCGGTTGGCGATCCGGGCCGCGAGTTCGCGTCCGGGTTCCGCCGCTGGTCCGCGATGAAGGTCAGGTTGTTGCGCAGCGCGCCGTCCAGGCCCTGGCAGTTCTCGGCGGCCTGCCCGGTCCCGGTCGCCACCGCGAAGGCCGCGCCGGCGGTCACCGCCAGCGCGACCCCGCCAGCGATCTTCCGGTTCCGGGACGACGTCGCCGTCCCCCGCCTCCTGGTTGTGCCTCTGCTCCACGCCATCGAAGCTCCTCCGCCTCGTCGTCCACGGGTGTCCGGCATCCGTGCAGCGGTACGGGCGGACGGCCGGCACCGTTCATGAGGGACGGTGATCGGGGCGGCATGTTCGACGCAGGGTGTTCCTCACCCGCCGGATTGGTCACTCTCCGCACAGGCATGCGGGATCGTGGCGGCCAGCTCCGCGAGCTGGCGGTATCCAACAGGCCGCCATGCCGCTGGATCGGCGACCTGGAGTGGATCAAGAGATGGCAGGCCGGGTCGCCGGGTCGACCGGCCCGTTGCGCCGGTCAGGCAAGCGACGGGGGTGGATCGGGGACAAGACCCGTTACGGCCGCTCGTCGCGGCGCAGCCAGAGCACGCCGAGCGGGGGCACCCGCAGCGGCGCCGAGGCGACCATCCCGTGCCAGGGGACGTCCTGGGCGTGCACCGTGCCGAGGTTGCCCACCCCGGAGCCGCCGTAGTGGTGCGCGTCGGTGTTGATCACCTCGGTCCAGGTGCCGCCGGCGGGCAGGCCGACCCGGTACTCCTCGAGCGGCAGGGCGGAGAAGTTCGCCACGCAGACCAGGGTCGCGCCGTCGGGGGCGATCCGGATGAACGAGACGGCGTTGTTGGCGACATCGTCCCCGGCGATCCAGCGGAACCCGGCCGGCTCGGTGTCCTGCGCCCAGAGCGCCGGGGTGGCCCGGTACGCGGCGTTGAGGTCGGCCACGAGGCGCTGCACGCCGGCCCGGGCCGGGTCGTGGGTGAGGTACCAGTCGAGGCCGCGCTCCTCGCTCCACTCCCGGTCGTCGGCCAGCTCGCAGCCCATGAAGAGCAGCTGCTTGCCCGGGTGCGCCCACATGTACGCGAGGAGCGCCCGGACGTTGGCCAGCTTCTGCCAGGTGTCGCCGGGCATCTTGCCGACCAGCGAGCCCTTGCCGTGCACCACCTCGTCGTGGCTGATCGGCAGCACGTAGTTCTCGCTCCAGGCGTACGCCAGGGAGAAGGTGAGCTGGTGGTGGTGATGCTGCCGGTAGATCGGGTCCTTCGAGGTGTAGAGCAGGGTGTCGTGCATCCAGCCCATGTTCCACTTGAAGCCGAAGCCCAGGCCGCCCTCGGCGGTGGGCCGGGTGACGCCCGGCCAGGCGGTGGACTCCTCGGCGACCATCACCACCCCGGCGTGGTGCTTGTAGACGGTGGCGTTGACCTCCTGGAGGAAGGCGATCGCCTCCAGGTTCTCCCGGCCGCCGTACCGGTTGGGCAGCCACTGCCCCTCCTGCCGGGAGTAGTCCAGGTAGAGCATCGAGGCGACCGCGTCGACCCGCAGCCCGTCGACGTGGAACTCGTCCAGCCAGTAGAGGGCGTTGGCGACGAGGAAGTTGCGCACCTCGCGGCGGCCGAAGTCGAACACGTACGTGCCCCAGTCGGGGTGCTCGCCGCGGCGCGGGTCGGGGTGCTCGTAGAGGGGGGTGCCGTCGAACCGCGCCAGGGCCCACTCGTCCTTCGGGAAGTGCGCGGGCACCCAGTCCAGGATGACGCCGATGCCGGCCTGGTGCAGCCGGTCCACCAGGTGGCGGAAGTCGTCCGGGTCGCCGAAGCGGGAGGTGGGGGAGTAGTAGCCGGTGACCTGGTAGCCCCACGAGCCGCCGAACGGGTGCTCCATCACCGGCAGGAACTCGACGTGGGTGAAGCCCAGCTCGGTGACGTACGCGGTGAGCTGCTCGGCCAGCTCCCGGTAGTCGAGGCCGGGGCGCCAGGAGCCGAGGTGCACCTCGTACACGCTCATCGGCTCCTGGTGCGGCTGCCGCTTCGCCCGCCGCTCCAGCCAGGCCGCGTCGTGCCACTGGTACGTCGAGTGGTGCACCACCGAGGCGGTGGCCGGTGGCACCTCCGCGTACGCCGCCAGGGGGTCGGCCTTGTCCCGCCAGTGCCCGTCGGCGCCGAGGATCCGGTACTTGTACCGGGCGCCCACGTGCGCGCCGGGCACGAAGATCTCCCAGACGCCGCTGGCGCCGAGGGAACGCATCGGCCAGCCGTCGTCCGGCCCCCAGCCGGTGAAGTCGCCGACCACCCGCACCCCGCGCGCGTTCGGCGCCCAGACGGTGAACGCGACGCCCTCGTCGAAGACCCGCGCGCCGAGCGCCTCCCAGAGCCGCTCGTGCCGCCCCTCGCCGATCAGGTGCAGGTCCAGGTCGCCCAGCGTGGGCGGGTAGCGGTACGGGTCGTCGTGGGTGGCACCGTCCACCTCGACCCGGTAGTCGAGCACCTCGCCCGGCACCACGGTCTCGAAGACGCCGACGTCGTGCACCCGCTTCGTCGGGTGCCGCTCGTCGCCGACGAGGATCGCCACGTCGGCGGCGCCCCGGCGCATGGTGCGGATGGTGGTGCGCCCGTCGGCGGGGTGCGCGCCGAGGACGGCGTGCGGGTCGTGCGTCTCGCCGGCGATCAGCTCGTCCATCGTGCGTCGTCCTTCACAGCCGGTGCGGTCGGGGCGGTGCCGCCCGAGAGGTCGGCGGGTACGTCTTCGACGGTCAGCCCCGGCGCCGCCGGCATGGCCGGTTCCGGGCCGGACGCGGCCGGGCGGCGGACCGTCAGCACGTGCGCGGGCTGCAGGTACGGGTCGAGCCGGACCGCGTTGCGCTGCCCCCAGTCGTAGCTGGCGCCGGTCAGCTCGTCGTGCACGGTGAACCGCTCGTGCCAGTCGAAGCCGAGCGCCGGCATGTCCAGCGTGGTGTTGCCCCACTGCACGGTGTGCGAGTCGAACGAGCAGACCACGATCACCGTGTTGCCGGTCACCGGGTCGTGCTTGGACCAGCAGAGCAACGCCGGGTTGTCGATGTCATGGAAGCGCAGGTTGCGCAGCTGGTGCAGGGCCGGGTTGTCGCGGCGGACCCGGTTGAGGGTGGCGATGAACGGCGCCAGGGAGCGGCCCTGCGCCTGCGCGCCCGCCCAGTCCCGGGGGCGCAGCTCGTACTTCTCGTTGTCCAGGTACTCCTCGGCGCCGGGGCGGGCGACGTGCTCGAAGAGCTCGTAGCCGGCGTACATGCCCCAGGAGGGGGAGAGCAGCGCGGCCAGCACCGCCCGGATCTTGAACATCGGCGGGCCGCCGTGCTGCAACGACTCGTGCAGGATGTCCGGCGTGTTCGGCCAGAAGTTCGGCCGCATGTAGTCGGCCGCGGCGATCAGCTCCTCGCAGTACGCCCGCATCTCCACCGCCGACGTGCGCCAGGTGAAGTAGGTGTACGACTGGGTGAAGCCGATCTTGCCGAGCCCGTGCATGATCGCCGGCCGGGTGAACGCCTCGGCCAGGAACAGCACGTCCGGGTCGACCTGCTTCACCTCCCGGATCAGCCAGTGCCAGAAGTCGAACGGCTTGGTGTGCGGGTTGTCCACCCGGAAGATCCGGATGCCCTCGCCGACCCAGTGCAGCACCACCCGCAGCACCTCGGCCCGGATGCCCTCCGGGTCGTTGTCGAAGTTCAGCGGGTAGATGTCCTGGTACTTCTTCGGCGGGTTCTCCGCGTACGCGATGCTGCCGTCGGCCCGGGTGGTGAACCACTCCGGGTGCTCGGTCACCCAGGGGTGGTCCGGGGCGCACTGCAACGCCAGGTCCATCGCCACCTCCAGGCCCTGCTCGGCGGCGGCGGCGATGAACTCGCGGAAGTCCGCCGGCGTACCCAGGTCGGGGTGGATGGCGTCGTGGCCGCCCTCGGCGGCGCCGATCGCCCACGGCGAGCCGACGTCGTCCGGCCCGGCGGTGAGCGAGTTGTTGCGGCCCTTGCGGTTGACCCGGCCGATCGGGTGGATCGGCGGCAGGTAGAGCACGTCGAAGCCCATCGCCGCGACGCCGGGCAGCCGGTCCGTCGCGGTGACGAAGGTGCCCGACCGCGCCGGCTCGTCCACGGTGGCCGGGACCGCCCCCTCGGAGCGGGGGAAGAACTCGTACCAGGCGGAGAAGAGCGCCCGGGGGCGGTCCACCCAGAGCCGGTGCTCCTCGCCGGTGGTGACCAGCTCCCGGACCGGGTGGTCCCAGAGCAGGTCGGCCAGGTCGAGGGCGGGGGTGACCCGCCCGGGCAGTGGCAGCTTGGCGTCGCGCAGCGCCCTGGCCGCCGCACGGACCCGGCCCCGGTCGGCGGCCGGTACGAGGTCGAGCGCCGCCTCCAGCACCCGGGCGCCCTCGGCCAGGTCGTTGGCCAGCTCGGCCGGGCCCTGGCCGGCGGCGATCTTCTTGGCGACTGCGTTCTGCCAGGTCAGGTACGGGTCCTGGAAGGCCTCGACGGTGAAGACCCAGTCGCCGACCGCGTCCGGCCGGATGGTGGCGTGCCAGCGGTCCTGACCGGGCTCGCCGGGGCGCATCCGGGTGAACGGGCGGGCCGCGCCGTCCGGGCCGAGCCAGACCACGTTGCAGCCGAGCGCGTCGTGCCCCTCACGGTAGGCCCGGGCCGACACCGGCACGGTCTCCCCGACCACCGCCTTCGCTGGGTAGCGACCGCAGGAGACGACGGGGGAGACGTCTTCGATCGGGAACCGTCCAGTCACCCCGTCAACCTACTGCGCGAGATCGCTTCGCGCTCGGGTCAACCTGCCGCTCCCACCGACCGGTACACCTCCATCGTGCGGGCGGCGATCGCGTCCCAGGAGAAGTGCTCGACGGCCCGCCGGCGGCCGGCCCGGCCGAACTCGACGGTCCGCGCCGGGTCGGCCAGCAGCTCGTTGATCGCCGCGCCTAGGTCGGCCACGAAGCGCTCCGGGTCCAGCGGCCGGCCGCTGCCGTCGGTCGCCTGCTCGATGGGGACCAGCAGGCCCGTCTCGCCGTCGGCGACCACCTCGGGAATGCCGCCGGTGGCGGTCGCCACCACCGCCGTCTCGCAGGCCATCGCCTCCAGGTTGACGATGCCCATCGGCTCGTAGACCGACGGGCAGACGAAGATCGTGGCGTGGGTGAGCACCTGGATCACCTCGTGCTTGGGCAGCATCTCGGCCACCCAGACCACCCCGGACCGGTTGGCCCGCAGCTCGGCCACCAGCCCCTCCACCTCGGCGGCGATCTCCGGGGTGTCGGGCGCGCCGGCGAGCAGCACCAGCTGGGTGTCGGGGGGCAGGTCGCGGGCCGCCCGCAGCAGGTACGGCAGGCCCTTCTGCCGGGTGATCCGCCCCACGTACACCACGCTCGGGCGGGCCGGGTCGATGCCGAGCCGGTCCACCACGTCGGTGTTGTGGTCCGGGGCGTACTGCCTGGTGTCGATGCCGTTGTAGACCACCCGGACCCGGTCCGGGTTCACGGCCGGGTACGCGGTCAGCACGTCCCGCTTCATCCCCTCGCTCACCGCGATCACCGCGTCGGCGCTCTCCACGGCGGTCCGCTCGCACCAGGAGGAGAGCGCGTAACCGCCGCCGAGCTGCTCGGCCTTCCACGGCCGCAGCGGCTCCAGGCTGTGCGCGGTGACCACGTGCGGCACCCCGTGCAGCAGCTTCGCGGTGTGCCCGGCCAGGTTGGCGTACCAGGTGTGGCTGTGCACCACGTCCGTGCCGGCGCAGCCGGCCGCCATCTCCAGGTCCACACCCATGGTGCGCAGCGCGGCGTTCGCGCCGGTCAGGCCGGGCGGTTCGGCGTACGCGGTGACGCCCGGCTCGGCGCGCGGCACGCCGAAGCAGTGCACCCGGACGTCGGCGAGCCGGCGCAGCTCGCGGGCCAGGTACTCGACGTGCACCCCGGCGCCGCCGTACACCTCCGGCGGGTACTCCCGGGTGAGCAGGTCAACGCGCAGGCGAGCGGATTCCGTCATGCCCCCGCACCCTAGTGCAGAAGTCCGCCCGTACGAGTGGTGAAGTCGCAGCCGGGTGGATAGCGTCTGAGCATGGCTGCCAAGGTGCTCGCGATCGTCCTGGCCGGCGGGGAGGGCAAGCGCCTGATGCCCCTGACCACCGACCGGGCGAAGCCGGCCGTCCCGTTCGGCGGGATGTACCGCATGGTCGACTTCGTCCTCTCCAACCTGGCCAACGCCGGCTTTCTGAAGATCGTCGTGCTGACCCAGTACAAGTCCCACTCGCTGGACCGGCACGTCACCCAGACCTGGCGGATGTCGACGATGCTGGGCAACTACGTCACCCCGGTGCCGGCGCAGCAGCGCCGCGGCCCGTGGTGGTTCGCCGGCTCGGCCGACGCCATCTACCAGAGCTTCAACCTGATCAACGACGAGCAGCCGGACCACGTGATCGTCTTCGGCGCCGACCACATCTACCGGATGGACCCGCGGCAGATGGTGGAGGACCACATCGCCTCCGGGGCCGGAGTGACGGTCGCCGGCATCCGCCAGCCGCTGTCGATGGCCGACCAGTTCGGCGTGATCGAGGTCGGCGAGGACGGCCGGCGGATCCGGGCGTTCCGCGAGAAGCCCACCGACGCCGTCGGGCTGCCCGACGCGCCGGACCAGATCTACGCCTCGATGGGCAACTACGTCTTCAGCACCGGCGCGCTCTGCGAGGCCGTCGAGCGCGACGCGGAGGACAAGACCAGCAAGCACGACATGGGCGGCAGCATCATCCCGATGCTGGTCGAGCGCGGCGAGGCCAACGTCTACGACTTCAAGGACAACGAGGTGCCGGGCAGCACCGACCGGGACCGCGGCTACTGGCGCGACGTGGGGACCCTCGACTCCTTCTACGACGCCCACATGGACCTGATCAACGTCCACCCGGTGTTCAACCTCTACAACTTCGACTGGCCGATCTACAGCAACCAGCCGCCGTACCCGCCGGCGAAGTTCGTCCACCAGTGGGGCGAGCGGGTCGGCCGGGCGGTCGGCTCGATGGTCTCGCCGGGCGCGGTGATCTCCGGCTCGCTGGTCGAGAACTCGATCGTCTCGCCCAAGGTGAAGGTGCACTCCTGGGCGCACGTGGACGGCGCGGTCCTCATGGAGGGTGTGGAGATCGGCCGGCACGCGGTGGTCCGCCGGGCCATCCTGGACAAGAACGTGTACGTCCCCGAGGGCGCCGAGATCGGCGTCGACCTGGAGAAGGACCGCCAGCGCTACACCGTCTCCGACAACGGCATCGTCGTCATCGGCAAGGGCCAGCGCGTCGAGCCCTGAGCCCGCCCCGTCCCCGCAGAACGCAGCAACCCGTCAGGAGGTCCCCGCAGTGGCCCATCCCCGTGCCGGCCAGCCCGCCGAGCCCGCCGACCTGGTCGACGTGCCCCGGCTGGTGACCGCCTACTACGCCGAGCACCCGGATCCGGCGGACCCGGCACAGCAGGTCTCCTTCGGCACCTCGGGGCACCGCGGGTCCAGCCTGAAGAACGCCTTCAACGAGGACCACATCCTCGCGGTCACCCAGGCGCTCTGCGACTACCGGCGCGAGCAGGGCCTCGACGGGCCGCTCTTCCTGGCCCGGGACACCCACGCGCTCTCCGCCCCGGCCGAGGTCAGCGCGCTGGAGGTGCTCGCCGCCAACGACGTCACCGTGCTGGTGGACAGTCGGGACGGCTACACCCCGACCCCGGCCGCGTCGCACGCGATCCTCACCCACAACCGGGGCCGCACCAGCGGGCTCGCCGACGGCATCGTGATCACCCCGTCGCACAACCCGCCCGACGACGGCGGGTTCAAGTACAACCCGACCAACGGCGGCCCCGCCGACACCGACGTCACCAAGTGGATCCAGGACCGGGCCAACGCCATCCTCGCCGCCGGTCTCAAGGAGGTGAAGCGCGTCCCGTACGCCCGGGCGCGCGCCGCCGACACCACCGGGACGTACGACTTCCTCGCCCGCTACGTCGACGACCTGCCCGCCGCGATCGACATCGACGCCATCCGGGACGCGGGGGTGCGCATCGGCGCGGACCCGCTCGGTGGGGCCAGCGTCGCCTATTGGGGGGAGATCGCCGAGCGGCACCGCCTGGACCTCACGGTGATCAACCCGCTGGTCGATCCGACCTGGCGGTTCATGACCCTGGACGGCGACGGCAAGATCCGGATGGACTGCTCCTCGCCGAACGCGATGGCCTCGCTGATCGCCGCCCGCGGGACCTACCAGGTCTCCACCGGCAACGACGCCGACGCCGACCGGCACGGCATCGTCACCCCGGACGGCGGCCTGATGAACCCGAACCACTACCTGGCGGTGGCGATCGGCCACCTGTTCCGGACCCGGTCGGCCTGGGGACCGGCGGCGGCGGTCGGCAAGACCCTGGTCTCCTCCTCGATGATCGACCGGGTGGCCGCCGACCTGGGCCGCCCGCTGCTGGAGGTGCCGGTCGGCTTCAAGTGGTTCGTGCCCGGGCTGCTCGACGGGGCGGTCGGCTTCGGCGGCGAGGAGAGCGCCGGCGCGTCGTTCCTGCGCCGCGACGGCAGCACCTGGACCACCGACAAGGATGGCATTTTGCTCTGTCTGCTCGCCTCGGAGATCATCGCGACCACCGGGAAGACGCCCAGCCAGCACTACGCCGAGCTGACCGAGCGCTTCGGCGCCCCCGCGTACGCCCGGATCGACGCCCCGGCGACCCGCGAGCAGAAGGCGGTGCTCGGCAAGCTCTCCCCGGAGCAGGTCACCGCCACCGAACTGGCCGGCGAGCCGATCACCGCCACGCTCACCACGGCCCCGGGCAACGGCGCGCCGATCGGCGGGCTGAAGGTGACCACCGAGTCCGGCTGGTTCGCCGCCCGCCCGTCCGGCACCGAGGACGTCTACAAGATTTACGCCGAGTCGTTCCGCGGGGCCGACCACCTCGCCCAGATCCAGGAGGAGGCGAAGGCACTGGTGGACGGGGTGCTGGCCAAGGCCTGAGCAGACCCGCCGCCCGTCCACCCCGGGTGGGCGGGCGGCTCCGGTCAGCAGGGCGGCGGCAGCTCCCGCTCGTGGCGCTGCCGCCGTATTTCGTCGGGAAGCAGCTCGCGGAGCTGGTCGGGCAGGAACGGCAGGTCGAGCAGGCTCAACTTGAGCTGGTTGCGCTCCTGGTGACGGAGCGGGTCGAAGCGGACCACCCGGCCGGCGTCCCGGCGGTAGCTGATGTCCACCCACCCCTCGGTCGCCGCGTCCTTGAAAATCACCCCGTCCATCTCGACGGCGACCGCCGCCGAGTTCGGCTCCAGCTCCAGCCGGATGCGCTCCTGCGGCGAGAGCACCACCGACCGGGAGATGCCCGCCATCGGCGCCGACGGGGTCACCACCACCGCGTCCGCCGCCGGGGAGACCAGCGGACCGCCCGCGGCGTAGCTGTACGCCGTCGAGCCGGTCGGCGTGCTCACCACCAGGGCGTCGCAGCGGTAGTAGCCATATCGCTGGCCGTCCACGGCAAGGGTGGCGGTGACGAAGCCGGAGCCGGGCTGGCGGACCATCGCGATGTCGTTGAAGGCCACCACGTCGTCGCCGCACACGTCGCAGGCCAGGCAGGCGTGCGACTCGACGGTGAAGTCGTGCGCGCTGATCCGGTCCAGCGCCGCCGGCAGGTCCGGCGGCTCGACCTCGATCAGGAAACCCAGCCGCCCCAGGTGCACCCCGAGCACGGGCTTCGGATCCCGTACCGCCAAGCGCAGTGCGCCGAGCATGGTGCCGTCCCCGCCTATGCTGATCAGGGCGTCCGCGCGGGCGGCCACCTCGCCGGCGGGGACCGGCTCGACGGTGCGCGGCACCCGGTGCGCGTCCTCCGCGCGCACCATCAGCGTCTTGCGGTGGCGCGACGCCCACCGTTCGATGATCTCGACCACCTCGGAGACGTCCCGGGTGGGGTGCAGTACCAGACCCAGCCCCGCCACCCGTACAGCTCACCACATCGGCGTCGGACTCGCCCGGCGTACCGGAAGGTGCGCCGGCGGTGGCGTCCACCGCCGGCGGCGGTCCGCCGTACGGGTCCACCTTCCGCGCCGTTCGGCCATCGCCGCCCTCACCCGGGCGGACCGTCGACCATGCAAAGCGTGACCTTGCTGCACTTTGGGCTGAACTGCTAACTTTCCGGCTGGTCTGAGCCGGCGGGGGCGGCGGACCAGTCATGAGAGCTCTAGTCGCACAACGGCGGCGGGGCCGAGCACCGTCACCGGGAGATCATGTGAGAGCGCCCTCCCAGGCCCCCTCATCGCGCCTGTACGTCCTCGACGGCTTGCGGCTCGTCGCCGCACTCCTCGTCGTGGGTTTCCATTTCACGATCTTCGCCAAGCCCTGGGGCGTCCCGAACGGCTCGGCGCTGCCCGAGCTGGCCGTGGCCACCCAGTTCGGCTGGCTGGGCGTCTACCTCTTCTTTCTGATCAGCGGTTTCGTGATCTGCATGAGCGCCGAGGGGCGGAGCGTGGCACAGTTCGCCACCGCCCGGATCACCCGGCTCTACCCCGCGTACTGGTTTGCGGTGCTCGCGACGACGGCGGTGCTCACCCTGTGGCCGGTGGTCGCCAAGCCGCTGTCGCCCGGTGACGTGCTGACCAACCTGACCATGTTCCAGGACCTGATCGGGGTGAAGCGGGTCGACGTCGTCTACTGGACCCTCTCCGTCGAGCTGCGCTTCTACCTGCTGTTCGGGGTGTTCGTGCTGGTCCGCGGTTACACCCCGCGCCGGGTGCTGCTCTTCGCCGCGGGCTGGCTGGTCGCCAGCCTCTTCGCCACCAGCCACTTCCCGCTGCTCACCAAGCTGCTGGTCCCCAGGGACTCCGCCTGCTTCGTTGCGGGCATGGCGCTGTACCTCATCTACCGGCACGGTTCCAACATCTACCTCTGGGGCCTGGTCGGGGCGTCCTGGCTCGTCGCGCTGGAAATGATCGGCTCGATGACGCCAACCGGACCGGTCCGCAACGTGTTCTCCCCGACGCAGGTCGCCGTCGTCGAGGCGGCGGTGATGACGGTGTTCTTCCTGATCATGGCCGCCGTAGCGACCCGCCGTCTCGCGGTGGGCTGGCGCTGGCTCACCACCGCCGGGGCGCTGACCTACCCGCTCTACCTCCTGCACGAGTTCATCGGCTGGACGATGATCCACCACCTCCGCCGGGTGCTGCCACCGTGGGCGACCCTGCTCGTCGTGGTGCTGACGTTCCTGGTGATCTCGTGGCTGGTGTACCGGCTCGTCGAGAAGCCGGTTGCCGGCTGGCTGCGGCGCCGGTTCGCCGAGGCCCGTCTCTCCTCGGACTTCCTCCGGCAGTCGCCGCCCGCCCAGTCGTCCGCCGCGCGGACCGACCTCGACCGGAAGGCGGCTTCGCCGGTGGCCGCCGACCCGGTGGCCGGGCAGCAGGAACACTGGCCCCCCGCGCCGCTGCCCCTAGCCCCGGCGACGGCGGGCACCTCCCGCTGAGCCGACCGGGGCAGGGCCCTCGCCGCGGCTGACCGGGGCCGTTCCCGCGCTGGTTCCGCCTTCGAGGCCCGTGCCACCGGTCCACAACCTGGGAGCGGGCAGGTGCCCCGGGACGTCCCCGGGCCACCTGCCCGCCATCAGCGTCACGACCGGCTGCGGTTGCCCCCGCTCAGGTGGGTCAGCGACCGGGCGACCAGGTCGTCCCGGGCCGCCGGGGTCAGCCCTTCGAGGCCGAAGCCGAGGTACACCGAGTCGTCGGTGACCACCGCCGAGCCCTCCTCGAACGCCTGCTGGCTGCGCGCCCAGTCGTTCGGCGCGCCGGCCGAGCCGGCCGGCGGGCCGGCGACCGTCCAGCCGCCCAGGTCGGCCGTCTCGAACGAGGTCTCCGAGACCACCGCCCCGTCGGCGACCACCCGGGCGTCGTCGAGGAACACCCCGAGACCCTGGGTGCCCCAGTCGGAGACGTACGAGATGGAGACCTCGACCTTCTTGCCGGCGTACGCCGACAGGTCGACGGCGAACTCCTGCCACCCGCCGGACGCCCCGGTGGCCGCGTTCCAGGTGCCGGTGCTGCCCGTCGGGGAGCAGTCGGCGCCCTGGTAGTGACCGAGGAACGGGTGCAGCTGCGCCACCCAGCCGGACTGGCAGCTCTCCCCGGTCGCCGTGCCGGTGTGCCCGTTGAGGTCGGGCAGCGTGGTCCAGGAGTCGCTGCCCACCTCGTGCGCCTCGACCAGCAGGTAGTCCCAGTCCCGCTCGATGTCGTACGAGGTGAAGAAGCGCAGCTGGCCGGCGGCGGCCGCGGTCAGGTCGACGGTCCGGGTGAGCCGCTTGTACGACTCGTCGGCGCGGCCGCTGTACAGGTACCAGTCGCCGGTCCGAGGGTCGAACGGCGCCGCCCCCGGCCGCGCCCAGTCCACGGTCGCGGAGCTGGCGAACTGCGGGAACTGCTCCGGCGGCAGGAAGCTCGACGTGGTGAGGAACGACGCCGTGTGGTCCTGGTTGCCCGCCGACCCGGCCGCGTTGAGCTGCCCGTCGAAGCCGGCGAACGCCCCGTCCGAGCCGCGCACCGGGTACGGGTCGCCGTTCGGGTCGGTGCCGCCGTCGCTGACGTAGTTGTACGCCCCGAGGTAGTACTGCTGGAAGTCGTTGAGCACCGGCAGGCAGGTCACGTCGTCCGGGTCGGTGCACTCCGGCGGGGCGTCCGGCCGGTAGACGTAGCTGCCGTTGGCGCCCTGGGCGAAGAGCGCGTACTTGCCGCTGACCAGCACCTTGCCGCCCTCGTTGAGGTAGTCGCGGACGGCCAGCTCGGTGGTGAGCGCGGCCTCGGCGGTGGTACCGCCGACCTGGCCGGGCGAGCGGAGGATGATGTCGTCCCCGGTCTCCCAGACCACCGCCCGGTAGTGCGACAGCACGCCGAGCGGGTGCGGCGCCTTGCGACCCATCGCGTCGAAGTCGTACACGTCGGCGTGGTGGCCGGCGGCCTCGACGGAGGCGGCGATCTGGCCGGCGTACCTGGCGGTGGTGGCGTTCTGCGTCGGGCTCAGCCCGGTCACGTCCTCCGCCGCGAGCACCAGCACGTCACCGCCGACGTCGGTGTGCACCCGGTAGGTGAAGTGCTCGCTGGCCACCGGGCCCGTGCGCGGCTTGACCCCGGTGAACCAGACCTCCACCCGGTCGCCCGGCTTCGTGCCGGTCACCGTGCCGCGCAGCTCGGCGTAGTAGTCGTCGTTCGTGTCGCCGTACCGCTCACCGCCCTGCCACTCGCGGACCTGGACGCTCTTCGGCCGGCCGCCGTTGACCGCGTAGTGCATCCGGACGTCCTTGAGCGCCCGCCGGGCGGTCGTGGCGACCTGCTGGGTCCGCCCGTACGAGGTGTCGAAGGCGTCCACGTCGAAGTCCGGGGTGCTCCGCCCGACCACCGAGACCGGGTCGTCCGGGTCGGCCGCCGACTTCGCCACCGCGAGGGCGAACGGCAGGTTCTTCGCCACCTCCGCCGAGATCAGCTTCTCGTCGTCGGGGAAGATGAAGCCGCTGACGCAGTCCTCCGGCCGCCACTGGTCGTCCGGGTCGGACGCGGCGGCGGTCTGGCAGGTGGACATCTCGGGGGTGAAGCCGAGGGTGCCGTACCGGACCTGGGCGTGCGAGTCGGTGTCGCCGTTGGTGGTGTACAGCTCGGCCGAGATGTCCGGGTCGTAGCCGGGCACCGCCGGGTGGGCGTCGTCGCCGGCCATCGCCTGGTAGATGAGGTCGTCCGGGGTCGGCGTGCTCACCTGCCAGCCCACGCCGTAGAGCAGCAGCTGCGCGGCCGAGTGGTAGTTGACGAAGAACTCGAAGCCGACCCGCTTGAAGAGCTGGTCCAGGGCCTTGGTCTCCGGCTCCGAGTTGGGGCCGGCGCCGCGGTAGGTGTCGCTGTTCGGCTCGGGCGAGGAGCCCTCGTCGTCGTACGCCCACTTGTAGCTGAAGTTGCGGTTCAGGTCGACGCCGTCGGCGCTGGTGATCCGGCCGTCGCCGTCGTTGTCCCGCAGGTTCTTGCGCCACAGCCGGTTGCCCGGGGTGAAGGTGTGGTCGTAGCCGTCGGGGTTGGCCACCGGCAGGAACCACAGCTCGGTGGTGTTCACCAGCCGGGTGATCTCCGCGTCGGTGCCGTAGTTGTCCAGCACGTGGTGCAGCAGCCGGCGGGTCATCTCCGGGGTGATCCACTCCCGGGCGTGCTGGGTGCTGGCGTAGAGCACCGCGGGACGCTTCCCGTCCGCGACCGTCCGGGCGTTCTTGGTGACCTTGACGGCGAGGATGGGCTGCCCCTGCACGGTACGGCCGAGGGTTTCCACCTTGGCCAGCCCGGGGAACCGGGCGGCGGTGGCGGTGATCTCGTCCCGGATGCCGCCGGGCTCGCTGTACGAGCGGAACGCCTGCCAGCCGGCGGCGGCCTGCTCGCGCAGCGCCTGCGAGGCGTCCTTGCCGTGCACCTTCTTGACGGTCAGCGGGACGCCCTGGCCGGTGAGCCGGGCCGCCTCCCGCCGGGTGAGCACGGTCTCGATCGTCGTGCTGCCGTTCGCGCCGGCGGACCGGTGGTCCTCGTCGAGGTCGACCCCGGCGGCCCGCAGCCGGTCGAGCTGCTCGGCGTTGACCGTGCCGACGTACACCTCCAAGCTGTCGCGGCCGCCCGGGTCGGACGGTGGCCGCGCGCTCGCCGGTGCGGTCAGCGCCATCGCGCCGACCAGAGTGAACACGCCGGCGATCGCCAGCCGTGTGCGCCTCATTGCGCCTCCTTCGGTGGAAGGACCTGTAGGCGCGAGCCTTTCGCCGCAGAGCAGGCATGTCAATGGCTCGATCGGTCCAGCCCTGCGACTTCCGCGGCATCGCCCGGACCAGCTGTCACGCCGCGGCGCCCTACCGGCCAGCGCCGACGGGTGCGGTCACCGGCGCCTCAACTGTGGATGCGGACGCCTTCCACCGTCGCACCGCGCGGCGGTGACCGGCATCCGGTCGTGTGGGCCGCCGACCCGGCGGGCCAGCAGCGCCATCCGCCGTCGAGCAGCGCCCGGGCGGCCACCCGGTACGGGGCGAGGCAGATCTCCGTGACGAGCAGCGGGAAGAGGCGAGTCCCGCCTGCTACCAAGGGCCGAACGTGTCCGTGCTGCAGCGGTGGGACCGGCTCAAGGTCGTGCCGTACACGGTGGACGAACCGGCGATCATGCAGCGGGTGATCGACCTCGGCGTCAACGGGATCATCACCGACAACCGGATCTGCTGGTCAGCGTCGCGATCCGCAACGGTCTGCGCTGACAGCAATCCCACCCGGCCGCCGCGCTGCCGCTCACAGCGGCGGCGCGGCGGGGGTGTCGGCCGACCGGCTGTTCGGCACCAGCGCGGCCGGAGGTAGCTGGCCCGGCTGGTCACAGAGCGCGGCCAACCGTGCGATCAGCTTCTCCGGTTCGTCGGCGGGGTCGAGGGAATTGACCTCGATGGGGTCGAGCGCGGGCACGGTGACGTGCGAGATCAGTGGATGCAGCGGCCGGACGTCGGCCTCGCCGGGGCCGAAGAGTTCCTCGTGGAGTTTCTCCCCGGGCCGCAGCCCGGTGTAGACGATCTGTGAGGGGCCGGGGGCCTGGGCCGCGAGTTGCCGGGCAACATCGTCGATGCGAACGGGCGTGCCCATGTCGAGTACGAGCGCCTCGCCGTCCCGGCCGATCGCGGCGGCCTGGAGCACCAGGTGCACCGCCTCCTGGATCGTCATCAAGTAGCGGGTCACCTCGGGGTGGGTGACCGTGATCGGCAGCCCGGCCTCGATCTGCGCCCGGAACGCGGTGACCACGGACCCGCGGCTGCCCAGCACGTTGCCAAAGCGGACGCTGAGGAAGGTCCCGGGGAAGTTGGCCGCTGCGTACGCGGTGAGCCGTTCCGTGATCCGCTTTGAGTAGCCGAGCACGCTGATCGGGTTCGCCGCCTTGTCGGTGGAGATGTTGACGAACTTCGCCACCCCACGACACGCCTCGAGGACCGCGAGGGTGCCCCACACGTTGGTCTGCACGGCCTCACCGGGGTGTTGTTGCAGCAGAGGCAGATGCTTGAGCGCGGCGGCGTGGAAGACGATGTCCGGGCGGCGTTCCGTCATGATGCGAGCGAGCCGTTCGGCGTCACGCACGTCGGCGAGGATCAGCTCGGACGTATCCAGGAGCGCCCGGCCGGACAGCGACAGCTGCAGGCTGTGCAGTGCGGACTCGTCGCGGTCGAGCATCAACAGCTCGCTGGGGTTTGCGCGGGCGATCTGCCGGCAGAGCTCCGATCCGATCGAGCCGCCGGCGCCGGTCACCAGGATCCGGCGGCCGGCGAGTCCCGTGTCGGCGCACTTGATGTCTGCAACGACGTGCCGGCGGCCGAGCAGGTCGTTGATGTCCACGTCGCGTACGTCGGCCACGCTGATCCGGTGATCGACCAGTTCGCGTACGGGGGGAAGAACCTTGAAGGCGGCCCCGGCCGCCAGGGTGGCGGTACGGACCTCGCAGATCAGTCCGGCGTCGGCGTTGGCCACCGAGAAGATGAGGGTGGCCGCCCCGGTCCGGGCGACCGCGGTGGCGATGTCCCGGCGCCCGCCGAGCATCGGTACGCCGTCGATGCGCATCTGTTGCTTCTCCGGGTCGTCGTCCAGCAGCCCGACCGGCAGGTACCGGCCGCGGGGGTCGCTCACCATCGCGCGCAGCAGGGCTTGCCCGGCCGAGCCCAACCCGAAGAGCACTACCGGAGTCGCGGAACGGCTACTCGGCCGCAGGGCGCGGTCGCGGCGACGACGGTACGCCGTCCGGATCGACAGCATGATGAGCAGGGCCACCGCGGCGCCCATCGGCGGGGTGCTGGCAGGTACCGGCCGCTCCGCCACGGAGAGAACGGCGGCCAGCAGCATGATCGCCGCAGTGCAGGCGGCCGTGCCGGCCAACGCTCGGACCTCGTGCAGGCTGCCGATCGGGTGTCGCCCCCAGTACCGGCGCCGGAGCAAGGCCATGGTGGAATGCAGCGCGGCGGCGATCAGCCCGGCGCCGAGGGTCCGGGTGATCTGGCCGGTGGTGAGGTCGAATTCGTATCTGGTCCAGGCTGCTGCGGTGAATCCGCCGATCCACGCCGCGGTATCGCTGGCGAGCAGTGCCGCGGTGCGGCGCTGGACCTCCTTCCGCCGGTCAGTTGCGTGGGTGTGGGTCGGCGCGGCTGCGCTGGGCTGCATCGATGGCTCCCTGGTGCTGGTTTGCTTTACCTGGCGGGTACTAGGCCTCTTCGCCAGGTAAGAACTATTTAGCCCGCTTTCAGGGCTAGTTGTGGTGCATTCGCTGTCTTTAGCTCTTTAGATCCATTTTGCGCCGTTTGCCGCGCAGAGGCCGTAGCCCGGGGCACGGGGATGCGGTACCGGGTCAGCGCCCAACTCCCGGTCACGTGCGCGCGGCGTAGAGTTCCGCGCCGCGAGGCATGGCCCGGTCGAGGATGGTTCGGACCACCTCGGCGACTTCCCGGCTGGCGCGGAACATCAGCCCGAGCCGGATGCGGCTCATGCGACGAGATCACCCAACCGGCCCCCGGGTCGGGTGGGGTCAGGGTCGGCCCATGCCGCGGTACTCCCAGCCGGCCTGGATCCATAGTGCCGGGTCGAGGCAGTTGCGGCCGTCGATGATGCGGCGGTGGGTGACGAGTGTGCCGAGGGCGTGGGGGTCGGCGTTGCGGAAGTCGGCCCATTCGGTTAGGACGCAGACGAGGTCGGCGTCGCGGACGGCGTCGGTCATGGTGGGTGCGTAGGTGAGGTCGGGTTGTGCGCGGCGGGCGTTGTGCATGCCTTGGGGGTCGTAGACGTGCACGTATGCGCCGGCTTTGGCCAGCAGGGCGGCGACGGCCAGGGAGGGGGCGTCACGCACGTCGTCGGAGTTGGGTTTGAATGTGGCGCCGAGTACGGCGATGCGGGTACCGGACAGATCGGGGCCAGCGGGGCCGCAGCGGCAGGCGAGCAGGTCGGCGGCGAGTTGCAGGACGCGGGTGCGCCGGCGTTGGTTGATCAGGTCGACTTCGTGGAGGAAGCGGAGGGCTTCGCCGGCGCCGAGTTCCTGGGCGCGGGCTTGGAAGGCACGGATGTCCTTGGGGAGGCAGCCTCCGCCGAAGCCGACGCCAGCTTGCAGGAAACGGTTGCCGATGCGGGGGTCGTAGCCGATGGCGCGGGCGAGTTGGGTGACGTCGCCACCGGCGACTTCACAGACCTCGGCCATGGCGTTGATGAACGAGACTTTGGTGGCGAGGAAGGCGTTGGCGGCGACTTTGACCAGCTCCGCGGTGGCGAAGTCGGTGACCACGACGGGGAGGTCGCGGTCTTCGGTGGCGGCCAGGTCGAGCACGCCCTTGTGGGCGGCGTAGAGCATGCTGCTGGCCCACTCGCTGTTGACGCCGGCGACTATGCGATTGGGTCGCAGGACGTCTTCGACGGCGAAGCCTTCCTGGAGGAATTCAGGGCTCCAGGCCACCTCGACGCCCAGTTCGGCGGGGGCGTGTTTCCCGACGAGTTGTTCGACCCATTCGGCGGTGCCGACCGGCACGGTGGATTTCCCGACGATGAGCGCCTTGCGGGTCAGGTGCCGTGCCAGGCCGCTGACCACGGCTTCGATATAGGACAGGTCGGCGCCCATGCCGTCGACGCGTTGTGGGGTGCCCACGCAGATGAAGTGCACGTCGCCGAACTCGGCGGTCTGTGCCAGGTTGGTGCAGAACTTTAGCCGGCCGGCGGCAAGGTTGCGTTTGAGTAGTTCCTCCAGGCCGGGCTCATGGAACGGCACCTCGCCATCGGTCAGTCTGGCGATCTTGTCGATGTCGACGTCGAAGCCGAGCACCTCGTAGCCCATCTCAGCGAAGCAGATCGCGTACGTCGTGCCGAGGTATCCGGTGCCGAGGAAGGCCAACCGGGGACGCGGGGCACCCGACGGCGGGGTGACTGCCGCCCTATCGGGGTCGGCCAGCGGCGTGGGGCGCTGGTTGGTCACGGTCAGGCCTCCGTGGCAGGCGTTGTTGGGTCCGCGCCCCAGTGATGTGCTGGGCGTACGGCTGTGGTGGTTGATATCTGAGGCTCCAATGAGGTGCGCTTCGGCTGATCTGGTAGCGACAGAACTGCACTTCCGTCCTGGGCAGAGGTCCTAGCGCAGGGCCTTCGATGAGTCGGCCGCTGTCGGGTACGACGCTCAGCGGGCCGCGATGCTGTTCCGCACCGCTCTGCGCGCCGGTCGCCGGTCGCCGTCAACCGCATCGAGCAGCACCCGTTCGAGGCGGCGGAACTGGAAGTCGGTCAGCTGCATCTGCGCTCCCTGTGAGCTCTCTCGTGGCTACGTTCACCCGGCGGTGCGCCACGTTGGGCCTTCCGAACCGCGGGGGCCTGGCCGAACGTGGGCAATACATGCTTAGCCACCGCGATCAGGATAAGACGCTTGTTTCACGTTTTTCGGTTGAAAGTCCACCACGGAGACCGGCCGTGACGGTGGCTCCCGCGGTGCGAGCGGACCCCCGGCCGCCGGAACGCAATGGGCTGCACGTCTTCGCCGCGGCATCGCGTGGGATCCCGGGCTCCGATGCGTTGCGGCTCTTGCGCGCCGATTTCAAATTTCCTATGGGCAGGGCGGCCGCGTGTCCCAGTGCTGATTCGGTCGTTGACCGAGGTGCAGCCGTGGGGGGAGCCCGGCCCGGCTGCCTTTACGTCCGTAGACGCCGCGAGTCCTGTGCGACTCCCGGCCGCCGATGTCGCTGGCGGCCGAACCCCGCCCCGTCGCCACCGCGATGGGGCGTCTGTCGAGAGAGTGGTAGTTACGTGATTCTGGACCGCACACTGGGGGCGTCCCAGGGACGGGGGACGGCGCCGCAGCGGCGACGTGTGGCCCTCGTCACATCTGGTTTCCGTACTGGGGGCGGGGTACCCGCCGTCGCCCGGTGGCTGGCCGCCAACCTCGCGGCGACCGGTGCGTACGTGGTCGACATCCACGACCTGGCGACCTCCAGCCGTGATCCGTCGAGTCGCCGCCTGCTGGCCCCGACGTCCTGGACGCGGTCGAGCCTGTTGAGGCTGGACGTCGAGGACCCCGCGGTGCGCCACTGGGGCGCGAACGCCGTCGAGGTGGAGGCCATGCGCTACCGGCCCCGACGTGAGCTGACCGGCGCGCTGCGCGGCTACGACCTGGTCCAGGTGGTCTCCGGCTCACCGGCCTTGGCGGCCGCCGCGTTGCCCGCCGGAGTTCCGGTCGCGATGCAAGTGGCGAGTCCAGTCGGTTGGGAGCGCGCATCCCGCCTGGCCGCCTGGCCCATGCCGGTGCGCCGCTGGCGTCAGCTCATGACCAGCGTCACCACCCGGATCGAGCGAGTGGCGTTGCGTGCTGCCGACGCCGTGCTCGTCGAGAACGCCGCGATGCTGGATTACGTGATGTCACTTGGGCAGCGGCACGTGGTCAAGGCACCGCCGGGGGTGGACACCGACAGGTTCTCGCCGGCGCCGTCCGGCTGGCGTGGCGACGGCCACCTGCTGTCTGTGTGCCGGTTGGGCGAGCCACGCAAGGGCCTCGACCTGATGATCCGCGCCTACGCGCGCATGGTGGCGGCGGACGCCGCTGTCCCACCCCTGGTGCTCGCCGGCCGGGGCACTCCGGCGCCGATCATCCACGCCCTGGTGCGGCAACTCGGGCTGGAGTCCCGGGTCACCGTCCGTTCCGACGTCGCCCTCACCGAACTGGTCGAGTTGTACCGGACCGCCTCGGTCTTTCTCCAGACGTCCCATGAGGAGGGCCTGGGCATATCGGTGTTGGAGGCGATGGCGTGCGGCCTCCCGGTGGTATCGACCGACACCCACGGTGCCCGGGAGACGATCGTCGACGGGGTCACCGGCTGGCTCGTGCCGCTGGCCAAGCTCGACGACGTGCCGGATCTGTTCGCTGAGCGGGTCCTGGCCGTGCTGGCCGGGCAGGGGCGGGAGTTGGGCATCAACGGCCGGAGCCGGTGCGTGGCGCAGTTCTCCTCCCGGGCCGCCATCGATCGGTTCATCGCCGTCTACGACGGGCTGCTCGGGCCGTCGTCAACCACGCCGCTTCCGGCCGGGCACGGACGGCAGGACTGAGATGACCGAACCGGCCACGACGGCCACGGTGACCAAGTCCCAGTCAATGCTGCTCGCGCTGCTGCAGCGCTATCCAGTCACCACGCTGCTCCTGGCGCCCTATGCCGTTCTGATCGTTCCGATGGCAGTGATCAACCACAACCCCGAGACCGGGTTCATCCTGGGGCTGCTGGCGCTGGCGATGGCGGGTGCGACACTGGTGGAGACCGCGGCGCTGCTGATCTGGCGCCGGAAGACCTGGCGTCAGGAAACAATCTCCACCCGGACGGACCATCCGAAAATCTTTCTGATCGCCCGGCTGGTCGCGATCGGCAGCATGATCGCCGATGTCGCCGGGACGATGGCTGGGCGGGGCACCATCTTCACTCAGGTGTCCGGCACGGTCGCGGCGTCCCCCGTGGCCAGCGCCAGCGCGCTCGTGGCGGGCTGGAAGTACGTCGCGTTCGCGCTGCTCCTATCCAGTGTCCTGACCGGACGCGCCCGTCGCGGAGCCTTCTACCGCTGGACGCTGGCGCTCATCGGAGTGCAGGTCTGCCTGGTGTTCGTCACCGCGATATCGGCGCCGCTCATCGGCTACCTGACGTTCGTCTTCGCCGCGGGGTTGATACTTGGTGCCATCAGGTTTCGCTACGTCGTCGTGGCCGTGGCGGTGCTCTTCCTCGTTTGGCCGACGATCTTCAACGCTCGGAACGAGGTCCGGGTCGCGAACGGCATCGTTGTTTCCAACAACTCCGCCACCGACCGGCTGCGGTTCGATACCCAGCTCACCCGGGCCAGCGGCTTCGAGGTTCCCGTTGACGTCGGTCAGCCAGGAATTGCAGACTTTCCCCGGTACGGCTTCGTGCCGAGGATCGTGGACCGGGAGCGGCCACTCATCTCCACCGGAGCGAAGATCAATCAATATCTCGGTGGCAGCGCCACGTCCTCATTCAACTTCCTCACGCTGGGGACCGTGTATTTCCTCGACGGACCGGTCGGGGTCGTCATTTACTATGGGTTATGGGCACTTGTGGTCGCCAGCCTGCTTTGGGTGGGACGAGGACCGGGACCCGTCCGGCTCTGTCTATTGTGCCTGGTCATCGCCGGTCCCATGGTCTGGGTAAGTACCTACCCCGACACGGTGATCGGGCTGCTGCAGCACACCGTATCGGCATTCCCCGTGTTCTTGGCGATCATGCTGTCCAAACGCGAGAAGAAAACAGGGCGACATCCAGCACCCGCACTCGATCCGCACCTGGCACTTCGCGTCTGACATCGCCGACCGGATCCGAGATGCCAGTGGTGCCGGATCGCCAATCGCGATTGAGATTGATGATCGGCATGCCGTACGCCCGGGCCTCAGCGAGCGGATAGCCGAACGCCTCGACGGCCGAGGGGTAGAAGATCGCCGATGCGGTCAGCCATTCGTCGATGTCGAGTACGTCGACCGCCGCAGCCTCGGCCTGGACCTGCCAATTCTCGTTGAGACGGTGTTCGTCGTGCTGCGGCGCGAAGGAATCAGCGCGCCGGGCAGCGCACCGAGTTCCAGGGCACCTACCGTCGGTGCAGGTCGGGCCGCCGGACCGTGGGGATGGGCTGGCTACCTGAGTACACCCGCGATGATCTCCGCGATGCGCTCGCCGGCCTTGCCGTCCCACAACGGCGGGGTACGCCACGTAGCGGGCCGCCCCGCATCCAGCGTGGTTGCCACGGCCTCGGCAAGCGCCGCCCGGGTGACGAGGCGGTTGGTGCCGTGGGTGATCGTGACCGGGCGCTCGGTGTTGGGCCGCAGCGTCAGGCACGGCACCCCGAGCATTGTCGCCTCCTCCTGTACGCCGCCGGAGTCGGTGACGACGACCGCCGCGCCGCGTACCAGGCTGACGAACTCGATGTAGCCCAGCGGCTCGACCACGCGCAGCGCGCGATGCGAGTGCAGGCCCGCGTTCTCGAGGTGGTGCCGGCCGCGCGGGTGCAGCGGCAGGACGACCGGGAGCTGGTCGGCCACCGCGTGCATCGCCTTGACCAGGTCGATCACGCCGGCGGGATCGTCGACGTTGGCCGGCCGGTGCAGCGTCGCCACGATGTAGCGGTCGGGCAGCGAGAGCGCGGCGCGGATACCGGCGACGTCGAAGCGGTCGAGGTTGTCCAGGAGCGTGTCGATCATCGGGTTGCCGACGAAGTGGATCTTGTCTGCCGCGATCCCCTCGTTGCCGAGATGTGCCACGGCGTCGGCACTTGTCGCGAGCAGCAGGTCGGACAGGTGGTCGACGACGATGCGGTTGATCTCTTCGGGCATCGACCGGTCGAAGCTGCGCAGGCCGGCCTCGACGTGCGCGACGGGGATCCCCAGCTTTGTCGCGACGAGGGCGGCGGCGAGCGCGGAGTTGACGTCGCCATAGACGACCGTGAGCGCCGGGCGGGTCGCGGTCATCAGTTCGTCCAGGCCGGCCATGATGCCCGCGGTCTGGCACGCGTGGCTTCCCGATCCCACGCCGAGGTTGATGTCGGGCTCGGGCAGGCGCAGCTGGCGGAAGAAGACCGCCGACATCCGCTCGTCGTAGTGCTGTCCGGTGTGGACGAGCAGCTGCCGGAGACCGGGACGGTCGAGCGCCCGGATCACCGGCGCTGCCTTGGGGAAGTTCGGGCGCGCGCCCGCGACGTGCAGGACAACGGCGGCTGACATGTGTCTCCTCGTGGCACTCTGGGTTGACCAGCTGGGCAATGTACTAATAGTACAAGTTAATCCCTCCGATCCTTTTAATCCCTTACAATCGTGATTGACCGGTACGCCGGCGGCGCAGCGACCGCCCTGCTGCGCCGCCAGCCGCATACCCGACGTTCTCCACGAAGGCAGGCACGCCCAGTGAAGCAAGTTGTCCAGTCGGTATCCGGCGGCGAGTTGAAGGTCGCCGAGGTACCGCAGCCCGAGCCCGGCGCCACCGAGGTGCTCGTCGCCACGCGCAGGTCCCTGCTGTCAGCGGGCACCGAGCGCGCCGTGCGTGAGCTTGCCTCGGCGAGCCTGCTGCGCAAGGCCCGAGCGCGGCCGGATCTGGTCCGCCAGGTCGTGAGCAAGGCGCGGACCGAGGGCGTCCGCTCGACGCTCGCCGCCGTGCGCAACCGGCTCGACGAGGACATGCCGCTCGGGTACAGCGCCTCGGGTGTCGTCGTCGCCGCCGGTGCCGCGACCGATGGCATTCGGCCGGGGATGCGCGTGGCCACGGCATCGGCGGGGCACGCCGAATATCAGGCAGTGCCCGGTCTGCTCGCGGTGCCAGTCCCCGAGGCGGTATCGGACCAGGCTGCCGCCTTCGGCGCGGTCGCGGCCATCGCGCTGCAAGGACTGCGGCAGGCCGAGGTGGGTGTGGGCGGCTCCGTCGCGGTCCTTGGCCTCGGCCTCGTCGGGCAACTGACGGTACGCCTGGCGCTCGCCTCGGGTCTCAACGTCATCGGCATCGACCTACGTGACTGGACGGCGGAACTGGCCCGAAGGGCCGGCGCGGTCGGTCTGGTCGAGGCCGGCGCGCCGACCACGGAAGAGATTCTTGAGATCACCCGTGGCCGCGGCGTCGACGCGATCCTGATCGCGGCGGCAACGCGGTCGTCGGAGCCGGTCGCGCGGGCTACCGAGATCGCCCGCGATCGCGGCCGGCTGGTCGTCGTCGGTGACGTAGGGCTGGAGCTCGACCGCAGGAAGTTCTACGAGCGGGAACTGGATCTTCGGTTCGCGCGCAGCTACGGCCCCGGCCGCTACGACCGCACCTACGAGGAATGGGGCGTCGACTATCCGATCGGCCACGTGCGTTGGACGGCACGGCGCAACATCGAGGCGTACCTCGACCTGGTGGCCAGTGGCAGGGTCACGGTCGATGACCTGGTCACGCATGTCTTTCCGGTGGAGCAGGCCACGGCGGCATACGACGTGCTGGACTCCGACCCACGCTCGCTCGCGGTGCAGCTCAGCTATGCGGCCCCGGCGCAGCCGTCCCGCAACGCGATCACGATCCGGCCGCGCCGCAGCTCGCCGCGGCTGCGGGCGGGGCTGATCGGCGCCGGGAACTACGCCAAGGCGACGTTCCTGCCCGCGCTCAAAGCGGCCGGCTGGGCGGACGATCTCGTCGCCGTCACCTCCGCCAAGGGCCTGTCAGCGCAACACCTCGCGCAGCGCAACGACATCGCCGTCGTGGTACCGACCGTCGAGGACCTGCTTGCCCGCGATGACATCGACGTGGTGTTCATCCTCAGCCGCCACGACTCTCACGCCCGCCTGGCGGTGCAGGCGCTCGACGCCGGCAAGCACGTGTTCGTCGAGAAGCCACTCGCGTTGAGCCAGGGCGAGCTCGACGAGCTCACGGCCGCCTATGACCGCAACTCGGGCCACCTGTTCGCCGGCTTCAACCGCCGGCACGCGCCCATGGTGGTACGCGCGAGGGAGGCCCTGGCGACCGGATCCGGGCCGCTGACCGTCGCCTACCGGATCAACGCCGGGTCGCTACCCCACTCGCACTGGTACTACGACCGGCGCCAGGGCGGCCGCGTCTGCGGCGAGGTGTGCCACTTCATCGATCTCGCGTCATGGCTGGTTGGCGAGCAGCCGAGCGTCGTTCACGCACACGGCAGCGGGCGCGGCGAAACGGCGCTGGAAGAGGACGTGAGCGTGCTGCTCGGGTACGCCGACGGGTCCACGGCGACGATCACGTATTGCACGCGCGGGCACCGGCGTACCCCCAAGGAACGCGTGGAGGTCCTCGGCCGCGGACACACGGTGGTGATCGACGACTTCCGGCGCCTGGAGATCGACGGCTCGGAGGTGAAGCGGGTACCCGCGGGCAAGGGACACCATGACCTGCTCGCCCACCTGCGCTCGGCGATCTCAGGGGGCGCGCCCGATAGACCGGGCCTCGAAGCATCGTTCGGTACGACGAAGGCCGCGCTGTCGGTGGTCGCCGCCTTGGCCGGCATCCAGGTGAACCCGTCGCGCCTGCTGACGCAGGTGGACCCGGCGACCGCCGTGGACGCCGGGTTCAGCTCATGAACGCGCAAGCGCGGCTGACTCAAGCTGCGCGAGGACAGGCGGGTTCGGCGGAAGTGGATGACCGCCAAGCCTGCACACGAATGCAACTGTTTGCGTGGCACAAAGGCGAGCTGTGCAGGAGTGGATCTCAGCTCACCTGCACGACTTAGTCGAACCAACAAGGATGTGTTGTGATTAATCGGGAGGACGTCTACTTCCGGCTTCCGGCAATGGCCCAGAACATGCTGATGTCAGTTGCTGGCGTGGGAGTGAATAGAAAGAGGTACGGAGCGCTCTTCCATCGGCGCCTTGCCGAGTACGAGGATCGAGATATGTGGGATCCGGAGCGGATATCAATATTCCGCAAAACGAGGCGAGCTGCTGTCCTGGAATATGCATCCCGTACTCCATACTATAAAAGTGTTTTCGAAAGGATGGGCGCAACATGGCGCGACCTGGTCGACGACAGCGCCTTCATTGAAATACCCTTGACGCACAAAAGCGATGTGCGTGACCGTCCGAACGATTTCCTTGCTCGACCGCGGGCGAAGGGCGATAGCATCGTCCGGACTTCCGGCACAACAGGAACATCTCTGGCTATATGTAAGGATGTCAACGCGATCGCGGAGATGTGGGCCGTTTGGTGGCGCTACAGGCATCGGCATGGGATCACGAGAGGCACGTGGTGCGCCTTCTTTAGTGGAAAGCGCGTTATCGGAGCGAGCCAGGGCGTGCCGTACTGGAGAACGAATTACCCAGGCCGTGAAGTGCGTTTCAGTGGGCACCATATATCGCCAGCCACCGTGAAATGTTACGTTGACAAGCTCAATCGCTCGCGTTTGCCGTGGATTCACGGGTTTCCGTCAGTTATTGCGAATTTGGCAAGATGCATGCTTGAGAGAGGCGTAGGTCTTGACTACCAGCCTCTCGTCCTCACCCTTGGCGGCGAGAATCTAACGCCTTGGCAGTTGAAGAGCATCCAAGGTGCATTCGGTGTGACGCCAGTCCAACATTACGGTCTCGCCGAACAGGTCGCGAATATCTCTGAATGTGTCGAAGGTCGGCTGCATGTCGATGAAGACTTCGCCGAGGTTGAGCTGATCAATCAGGGTGGTGGGTTGTCTCAGATTGTTGGGACGCCGTACGGCAACGGGGCTACTGTGTTGCTGCGATACGCTACTGGCGATCTTGCGGTCGCTGCCAAGGATCACTGCACTTGCGGGCGTGCGGGACGGGTTGTCGCGTCTATAGACGGCCGAGAGGCTGACCTCATTGTCCTTCCCGATGGTCGGTTTACCGCGCCAGGTGCCGCGTTCTCACCTGCCCTCGGGCTGGCGGAGGCGCAGGTTATTCAGCACGAGAACGGAAGCCTGACCGTGAGATACGTACCGTCTGTTGGATGGTCGGCAAGCTCTCTGGAAGCGATGGACCATTCATTACGTAAGTATGTCGGGCAGGCGCTGGAGGTCAACTACGTCCGAGTTGACGAAGTGCAACGGACACCGACTGGGAAGGTCCGCTTTGCGATTTCAGAGATGCGCGGCAACGATCGGACCAATCAGGTGAGCCTATCCCTGGAGGAACGGGGCCGTGTTGTCTCCTCACAGTTGTGACCGTTTTTCCAGGCTCCGGGCACGGACCTGGACCGCCCAAGCCCGTCGTGATCTGAGCGGAGGCCCGGATGCCAGAGCCTGACCGGACTGGGGCGTTTCGCGTAGGCGTGTTCGTGGGCTACTTCGTGCCCGCGTACCGCGCCGGCGGACCCATCCGCAGCGTTTCGGCGATCACTGCCGCTCGTGACTCGGATATCACGTATGCGGTCTTCACGCGCGACAGGGACGCCGGTGACGCAGAACCGTTCCCCGTCGCGCGACCGGGGGAGGTCGTCGAGTTCCGGCACCGGCACGTGATGTATGTCGATACCAGCAGACGCTTGGCGTATCTTCGCGCGATGCGCCGTTTCGTACGGCTGGACCATGACGTGTACTACTTCAACAGTCTGTGGAACCGGGAGTTCACCCTGGTTCCGCTAACGCTCATGTGCCTTGGCCTGATCGCGCGCCGGCCGGTGCTGCTCGCGCCAAGGGGCGAATTGCTGTCCGGCGCGCTCGCGCTCAAGACGCGGCGCAAACGGGTGGGGCTCCTCGCCTTGCGGTTCCTGCTGGCCAGGCTCGGGGCGACCATCCATTGCACCTCGACCGATGAGATGGACAGCATCAGAAGGTGGCTGCCCGGCCGGCCGGTCGAGCTGGTTTCCGTCGCGTTCGAACCCGAGGAGTGCGTCGACGCCAAACAGCCCGGCGAAACTGCGGCGCCATCCGGTGCGCTGCGTGTCTGCTTTTTCTCGCGCATTGGTCCAAAGAAGAACCTCGCGGGCGCGATAGCCGCCGTGGGTAGGGTGGCCGAGCCCGTACACCTGCGCGTGATCGGCCCTGTATCGGATCAGGCGTACTACCACCACTGCCAGGAGTTGGTCGCGCGGCTGCCACGGCACGTCCGCGTGGAGTTCGTGGGTCCGGTACGGCATGAGGACGTGGCCGAGGCGCTCTCCTGGGCGCAGGTGTTCTTCCTTCCGACCGGCGGGGAGAATTTCGGCCACGCGATCCGGGAGGCCATGGCCGTGGGGTTGTGTCCGGTGATCTCCGACGCGACGCCGTGGACCGATCTCGCGCGCCAGGCCGGCGGCGTCGCCCTGTCCTGGTCCGACACGGACGGGTTCGCAGAGTACCTGTCGCTTCTCGCGCGCATGTCGCCGCAAGAGCTGCGCGCGTTGCGGACCAGGGTGCTCGATGCGTACCAAGCCTGGCTGGGCAGCCAGGTTTCCAGCGTGGCGCTCATGGATGAGCTGTTCGCGCGCCTTGCGGGTAGGGCGGTCGGGCCGGTGGTGGCGGAGGGCGGTATTGGCGATCGGCAGGCGGAGCACGCATGACAGACCCGCGGCCGAGACCCGCAGCGGTCCGCTGGTTGACGGCCAGCCAGGCGGGCGCCTGTCGCTGGTGGACGCCTCGTCGTCGGTGCCGTGATGACCGCCGGCTGCGCGCGAGCTGGCCCTTCCCCTGTTGGCGCGCGGGGCCATCCCGTTCGAGTTTTGCGGGCAGCGCGGCGACAGCCCGCAGTTCATCCCGGTCCTGGCCGCCATCCGCCCCCGCTTGACCACCGGCCGCCCGAGGACCCGACCGGACCGGGGTCCTCGCCGACAAGCCGTACACCTCGAAGGACAACAGGGCCTACCTGCGCCGACGCGGCATCGCCGCGACGATCCCGAGAAACCGACCATCGCGGAAGTTCGCCCGGTCCAGGGTCCCTACAGAGGGTCTTCGGCCCAGCAGCGGCGTACTTGCCGTCCACCGCCGTTCATCTAATGGTCCACTGTGAAATCTATAGGCTTCAGGGTTCCGTTGTTGGAGTTCTCGGCCGAGCATGCCGTCAGTGCCACAATGAGATCGGACTCGGCGCGCAGAAGGATGTGATCCCCCGGTCGACTCATCGGGGGCCCGAGCAGCATTTTCCCAGTACTGCAGTCGTAGACCACATTCATGAAGATGTTGAAGCTTACGCCGATGTGGTCAACGGCCACCTCGTACGGAGCCAAGGCATCAGCGATGTTCTGTTCGCAGCTCGGGTGATAGCCCTCATGGTCGGGGTAGAGGAGGTCGAAGGTCTGCTGAGAGCAGGGAGTGAGGGTGAAGTCGTGCCTGCCCACAGTGTCTTCGATGATCCGTAGCATTGGTTGGCTGCGATTGCTGTAGAGCATGTCACCGGTGGTCAGCCATAGCTTCCCGGCGTAGTCCAGGCTGCGGCCGGACGAGAGATGCTCCGCTCGATCATCGGCCGATACGGCGTACAGGTCGCTGACCTGTTCTCCGTTCGGATCGATGACACGGAGATATGCCCCGGCCGGTAGCTCAAACGCTGTGCCGGTCTGGGGGGCGAGACGCTGGGTGGTGGTGGTATCCGTCATCAGTCTGCTCCATTGGGATAAGAGGCGCCGACGGTGCTCGTGGCGGGCGCAGCGAAGGGACATTGCCAGTCGGCTTCGACCTCACGCCCCGCGTACTGTCGCGCTTCAGAAGCCTCGCCGAACTGCATGAGCATGGGATTGGGGCGGCCCTGCAGACGTCCGTCCTTGGCACGAATAGTCCGGCTGACCCGATCCATCTGCCCCCGTTGTCGCAGGGCGTCGAACTGTGCGTGTAGGTTGAAGACCAGCGTGAGGACTGGAGCGGTCCGCGCGATGCGGGATGCCTTTGGATGCATGCCGACCACAAAGAATGCCTGACCGGAGACGCTGAAGGAAAACCGCGGGTCGTCCGGATCCATCGACACGGCTGGATCCCAGGGCCACTTCCGCGTGTCCTCCTCGTGAACGAAACTCAAGTGACGCCACAGCAAGCGTTCGAAGTCGCCCTCATCGTCGACCATCGGATGTTCATACATCGAGATGAACGTTGCAAAAGGTTCCTGAGGCGTGCGACGGATCGCGTAGCTCTGCACGAACCACTCGAGATCCCTGGTAAGGCAACGGGCCGATTCTTTTGCCCCCAGCTCGTCGTAGACAGCAAAGGCGTAGTTGTCGGCGCGCATCACTGATGCCCCCATCAGGCAAGGGTACGCACTGCTCAGGACCGCGGCTCGAAACTTGTCATGGAGCAGTCGGGTGCGTGGGTGGGCGGGGCGGCCGTCGATGACCCTGCACAACCGGCGCCCTTGGACGGTGAACACGCCGTGAGCCGCAGGTACCGCATCCGTAGGTGGAATCTCTGCCTCCACCCACCCGGCGCGCGGCCCCGCTATCGCCGTGCGCTGCGTCGGCGCCTCCACGCTGACCTCCGTCCCAGCCGCGCCGGAACCCCCAGCAGCCTGCCCTGTCAGCTCGGGGCGGGTCACCGTCCCATCACCCCGGCGCCCGACAATCCGGTTGCCACCTTGGCCTCGCCGATCGCCAAAAGATTGGCCAGGGGGAGGAACTTGTCGCGCGCCGTCACGACCTACCGTTCCAGGTGGCCGTCAGTGTGCCGCTTGGCGAGCCTGTCTCGGAAAGGTCGGTCGCCAACGCATTCGGGAGGGCGCTGTCTGACCAAAGATCACCGCCGCCATTGATATTCCCAACTGCTCCGAACCAGTCCATCTTGCACACAGGCGCTCCCGTTGAATCTGATCATGAACGTTTCTGGGATTCATAGCTATGAGAACTCGGCCAGGCCCATCCTAGAGAGTGCCGGCGGGCCGCAAGGCTGACTGACAGAAATTGCGCGGACGGATATTGCTGCGGCAAGCGAAGGCGTTGGCCGGCCGCCAGGACGATCGCCGCGAACGCGGTTCCGGGACGATTCGGCAGTCAACCCCCGGGCGGGCGTGACGCCCAGCGCACAGTGGCGTGACCTGGCCATCCGCTACGCCAAACGCGCACCCCGCTGCCGGGTCAGCCTCGTCCTGATCGCCGCCGTCATCTGGCCGGTTGGCCCACCGGTTGCGCGTCGGGGCCTCGGCGGTTGGTGACGTGTCCCCGGTCGAGGACCACGCGGGTGTCGCACCGCTGGACCGTGCTCAACCGGTGCGCGATGACCAATACGGTGATCTTGCCGTACAGCTTCTCGATGGTCTCGACGATCTGCTTCTCCGTCTCGGTGTCGAGCGCGGCCGTGGCCTCATCGAGGACCAGCACGTCCGGGTGCAGGTACAAGGCCCGCGCGATCCCGATGCGTTGCCGCTGCCCGCCCGAGAGCCGGACACCGTGCTCGCCGAGCATGCTGTCGAAGCCGTCGGGCATCGCGAGTACGGTGTCGAGCAGTTGCGCCTGCGCGATGGCGCGCTCGACGGCAACGTCGTCGATCTCGTCGTCGTCGAGCCCGAGCGCGACGTTGCGGCGTACCGTGTCATCGATGATCACCGTGTCCTGCGGGACGTACCCGATCCGGGCGCGCCAGCCGTGCACCAGCTCGGGGGTGATTCTCACGCCGTCGATGTAGATGCCGCCACAGGTGGGTTGGAGCAGTCCCAGCAGGACATCCACCAGGGTCGTCTTCCCCGATCCGGACGGGCCGACGATGCCGACGGACTCGCCGATCCCGACGGTGAGATTGATCGAGTCGAGCGCAGGGGTGGGTGCGGCCGGGTACCGGTAGGTCAGGTCGCGAAACTCGATGCACCGCTCGAAGGTGACCGGCTGCGGGTCGTCGTGCTCCGCCGATCTCTTGATGTCGTTGCCCGCCGCGGCGAGATCCTTCTCCACCTGTTCGAGGCTTCCCACGCCCACGCGAACCAGGTTGGCCATCGCGAGGACGCGTTGCACCGACGGCAGGAGCCGCATCGACCCGGCGAGGATGACCCCGACCGACGCGAGTACGTCGGCGTCGCCCAGGATCGCCGTGCCGGCGGCCGCCGCCATGACGAGCAGCACCACGGACTCCAGGTAATACCGCGACAGGTTGGAGATGAAGAACAGCCCGCGAAGCGCATAGGTGTGCTCGCTGCGTGCCGTCTCGAACCGCCGCACCACGGCGCCGCGCCGGCCCAGGGTGGTCAGCACCTTCACCGCCCGCAGGCCCTCCTGGATGATGCGCTGATCACGCGACATCAGCCGCTCGTCGTCGACCCCCATGCGCCGCGCCCACCTGCGGACCAGGAACAGGTACGTCCCCATCGCGCCGCCGAGCGCGCCGATCGACACGAGCGCCGTCACCGGTTCCATGACCAGCAGCGCCATGGCCAGGCCGAGGATCAGGGACGCGTCGATGATGATCGTGGTGCCGGGAAGCAGGACGCGCGATGTCAGGTAGCGGACCGACATGATGACGGTGCGCATCAGGTCGGCCGAGTGGCGTTGCAGGTGGAACTCGTAGCTGGTGCCCATGAACGTGCGGAAGAGCCTGGCCGACAGGGTCGCCTCGGCGCGGGCCAGCAGCCCGGCCTGCCACCACGCGAGCGCGCAAGCCGCGATACCGCGCGAGACGAGCAGCGTGACGGCGACGCCGCCCACCGTCGCCACGAAGTCGGTGAGTCCGTGCGGGTGCGCGACGCGGCGGGCCAGCCCCACCAGGGTGTCCGGTCCGGCCTCGTGCAGGAGCTGCGGTGCCGCGAGCACCTGCACGACCGCGGCCAGCGCCAGGAAGCCGGCCAGTTCGAGCAGGGTCACCGCGAGCGCGACCGGAATGCCCAGGACCAGCCCGCGCCGGGTACCTGGGTCGAGCAACCCGGCGGCGCGCCAGACGATGCTCAGCACGACGCCCCCCCTGCGCGCTGGACCAGTGGGGCGAGGAGTTGCCCGAGGGCGCGGGACATCGCCGTACGCGACTGGTTTTCCCGTATCCACCGCCGGCCGGCCGCGCCCATCTTCGTCAACTCCTCGCTGCTCGCCTGGTACATCTGGCTGAGACCGTGGGCAAGGTTGCCCGGGGCGGTCAGGTACCCGGCGCCGGCCCCCATGACGAGGTCGCCGACCGTGCCCGGGCTGTTGGTGACGATCGGCAATCCGGCGGCCAGGTAGTCGAACACCTTGTTGGGGCTGACCCCGGCGCGGAACAGTTCGACGTCGGCGAGTACGTGCAGGCCGATGTCTGCCGCGTGGAGAATGTCGGGGATCTCGGTCTTCGGTACCGGGTCGAGGAAGCGCACGTTGCGGATGCCGTGTGCCGCCACCTGCAGGCGCGGCTTCTCCACACCCGACCCCACCAGCACGACGTCGAGGTCAGGTACCGCCTTGGCCGCGTCCAAGAGCAGGTCGAGCCCGTTGGCCGGGCCGTGCGCTCCCGCGTAGATGGCGGTGCGGCGGGTGAATCCGTACCGCCGCCGCAGCTCGTCGCGATCGGCGCTGGGCACGAAGTCCTCCGGGTCGGCCGCGTTGGGGATGAAGGCGATCTTCTCCGGCGCGGCGCCCTTGCCCTCGACCGCCGCCCGTACGCCCGGTGCCATGATGACCACGCGGTCGGCGTGCCGGTACAGGAACCGCTCCACGCGCTCCAGCGCACGGTACGTCAGTGATGTTTCCGCAAGCCGTCCCATGTCGACGAGCACGCGCGGCCACAGGTCCCGGATCTCCAGGACGAACGGCACGCGCCGGACCGCCGCCACGATCCAGCCGGACAGGCCGGCCAGCAGGTGCGGCGAGGACGCGTACACGACATCGAGGCGGGGTTGCAGCAGGCCGGCCGCCGTGGCCGTTACCGCGTAGCTGGCCCAGTTGACCACCCGGCCCAGACCGTTGCCCCGGTACGGCGTCACGGCGACCGGACGGAATCCTGGCTCCGCTCGCTGCGGCAGCCCGGTTACCATGTTGCGGCGGCCCGCGATGATCACGTATGACCACCCGGGTAGCCGGCTGAACAGCTCGACATGCCGGGTACCGCCCGGATAGCCCGGAGGCACGGCGAAGTGGTTGAAGACGAGGACCGTGTGTTGCGTCATTGCGGCGCTCTCACGTGATGGACTTCTCCCGATGCGATGTGGGTGACGACGAGGCATGCGCCGGCGCTATCCCAATTCACCTCGAACCGGAGACCGTCGAGCGCGGTCGGTTCGGTCAGCGATCCGGGTACCGTCCCGAGCCCCCAGACCGCGGTGTCGGCCCGGCTCTCGGCCGTGATCCACGTCGCCGGCTCCCAGTGCCCGTAGGTGCGGCTGTGCCAGCCCGCGAACGGCGTCTTCCGCCCGCGCACCGCCGTATGCCCGTCCAGCCCGAACAATTCGAGAGTGCTCTCGCCGGCGATGAGGGTGTTGTTCTCCACCGTGACGTCCGGATGCAACGGGATGGTCAGCGACCAGCACTTGGCGGTACCCGGCGGGTCGGCGAACTCGACGATCGCCACGTAATCAGTGGCCACGACGACGGCGCGGCCGACGCGCACCGGTCGCTGGCCGCGCGCGTACGCGTCGTGCCAGCCGAACACGATAGTGCGGTCCGGCAGCACGAGCGGCGGCCCCAGGTACCCACGGCCGGTGTTGAGCCAGCGGAACGCGCGATGCGGTACGAGTTGGTCGCGCCCGTCCGGCCGGCGCACCGGGTGGGCGGCGGAGGTACGCAGCCCGTTCCGTATCTCCAGCGGGCCGTTGTACGCACCCGTGCCGGGATCGGCGATCAACCACGTGCCGCCGTGCTTGATCCAAACCGAGGTCAGGTCGGCGTGCCCGTGCGAGGGGCCACTGTCGACTTTGAACCACACGCGCCACGGCCCGCGCTCGACGCGTGCGATGCCACCGGAGGTCGTCGCCTCCGGCCGGGTGTAGGTGATCGGCGCGGCCGCCCCAGGCGCGGTCTCCTCCGGCGGTACGGGCGCGTACCACGCCAGTTCGTCGAAGTCGGCGTACCACCGCGGTGGCACCCGCTCGCCGCACAGCATCAGGCCGAGCGCGACCGATCCGGCCACGTCGAGCGGGTCGCCGGATGACGCGAGCACGCGTCCCTCGTCCCAGTCGCCGTACTGCGGCACGTCGCCGTCGAACACGCCAAGCCGAGCCAGGTGCAGGCTGGCCGCATGAAGGTCACGTTGCACGTCGGCCGGCGCGCCGCCAAGCATCACCCGCACGATGAGCATCTCGAGGACGAAGCGGTGGTACGACAGCGAATCCTCGATCATCCGGCCGTCGGGCGCGAAGTGCCGGCGCTGCTGGGCCGCGAACATCTTCTCGCCGGTGCGTGCCCACCACGTCGCGCGCCGCTCGGTGGGAAACATGCGCGACAGCACGATCAACCCGAGCGCGTCGCCGAGCAGGTGGTTGTTACGCATGCTGCTTAACGTGTAAGGCAGCTCGACCATCAGGTGCCGGGCGCTGGCCAGCAGCAGCCGCTCCATGGCGGTCACCACGTCGCGGGGGAGCCGCTCGCCGGCCAGCACCAGGATCTGGTTCCAGGCGATCGCGCGCAGGGCAAGTTCGAGGCTCGAGTACCAGTTCACGCCCTGCTCCGGCGGTGACTGCTCGCACCAGGACCGCAGCAGGCAGGCGAGCCTGTCCAGCCACGGTCCGGCGGGGTCGAGGCGGGCCGCGCGCGCCAGGACGACCAGGTCACGGTGGCGTGCCGCCTCCCAGACGTGCTTGACGTCCGACAGCCGCGCCTCGGAACGGATGTCGATCCGCCACCACGGCTCGCGCGCCGGCCATGGCCGCTCCGTCAGCGGGTCGGTGCACCACGGCTCCGATACGCCGGTCGCCACCCGGCGCCCGAAGACGCGTAGCCCCTGTCGCAGCACACGCCGGGCGTCGTCGAGGCACCGTTGCCCCACCTCGTCGCCGGTGGGCAGCGTGTTGGTCAGCGGCACCGGCGTGGCCGGGTGGCGCCAGTGCGCCCCGCCGCGAAACAGGACGGCGTGGAATCCGCCGCGCTTCGACATCTCGTACGCCGCGCGCAGCGGTGCCGACAGGCCCAGGGCGCGAGTGTCCGCGGCGATGGTGCGCAGACTGGTGTTTCCCATCGACTTTCCCCCCGTACGGCGACCGTCGCGATCGCCCGGTGTCTTCGGCCGCTTCTGTCCGATCTATACCACATCTGGGCGTAAGGTAATTATTTGTCCGCCTGGCGCGGCGTGCCGGTCACTGACGGCCACTAGCGTGGCTGGTTTGGCGGTCCAAGTCCGGGCGTCGGTGCGCCGCGATCAGAGCCGCTCGACGTTGTCGCCTCGGCAGCGATCGCGGGCGTCGAAGACGTAGCGCGCGCAGCGCACGACCAGCTCGTAGTCGAGGCTGTCGTGGTCGGTGACCACCACCGTCGCATCCGCCGCCCGCAGTTCGCGTTCGGTGAGGTCCACCACCTCGACGCCGTCGGGGATGTGGTGCGGCTCGGCGTACGGCTCGACGGCGCGTACCCGGGCGCCGAGCAGCTGGAGCCGGCGGGTGATCTCGATGGCCGGGGAGTCGCGCATGTCGCCGGTGTTCTTCTTGTACGCCAGACCGAGTATCAGCAGCTGGGACCCGTTGACGGGCCGGCCGTGCCGGTTGAGCCCAGTCATGATCCGCTGTACCACGTGCTCGGGCATTTCGTGGTTGATGTCGTTGGCCAGTTCCACGAACCGGAACTGCCGGCCGAGGGTCCGTTTCACCTGCCAGGACAGGTAGCAGGGGTCGATCGGCAGGCAGTGCCCGCCGACGCCCGGGCCCGGCCGAAACGACATGAAGCCGAACGGCTTGGTCGCTGCGGCGTCGATCGCCTGCCACACGTCTACGCCGAGTTCGTGCGACAGCACCGCCAGTTCGTTGATCAGGGCGATGTTGACCTGCCGGAAGGTATTTTCGATCAGCTTGGCGAGTTCCGCCACCCGGGTCGAGTCGACCGGGACGGTCCGCTGGACGATCCGCTGGTAGAACCCGTCCACCCGGCGCAAGGCCGCGGCGTCCATCCCGGACACCACCTTCGGGGTGTTTTCCAGCCGCCACCTCGGATTGCCCGGATCGATGCGTTCCGGGCTGTATCCCAGGTGGAACTCGCCCGGGCTCTGCAGCCCGCTGGCCGTCTCCAGCAGCGGACGGAGCAGTTCCTCGGTGGTGCCCGGGTAGGTGGTTGACTCCAGGATCACCGTGCACCCGCGGCTGAGGTGCGGGCCGAGACTGACACCGGCCTGCTCGATGTAACTGACATCGGGGGTTCCGTCGCGGAGCGGTGTGGGGACGGTGATGACGCAGACGTCGAAGCCGGCGGCGTCCGCGTACTCGGTGGTGGGGTGGTAGCGACCCGTGCCCAAGGCCCGGCCGAGCCGGTCGGCGGGGATGTCCTCGACGAACGATTCGCCCGAGGTGAGCCGCTTGACGCGACTCTCGTCGAGGTCGATGCCGACTACATCGAACCCGGCCTCCACCCCTCTCATGGCCAGCGGGAGACCGACGTACCCCTGGCCGATGACGACCAGCTTCTCAACCCCCATATGTGCCCTCCAACTAGCGCTCTCCTGCATAAACAGGGAGCTTACGCCCGTCAGTGTATAGAATCCCAACAATCGGAAGAAATAGGATGTTCTGCGTGAAGGGGCAGGGGAGTGTGGCAGGCGTCGGCCCGCTCCATCACGCGCCGGGCCAGGACGACGGTCCGAGCCCCGAGGGCTCAGGTTCTCCAGCTCGCGTCGCGTGAGGTGCCGCCACGGCTGGCGTCCGCCAGCGACCGTGCGGTGCCGAGGAACTCGGGGGCGGTTGCGTGGCCGTCAGCCGTGATGCCGTCGCGCCGCGCGACCTTGACCACCGTCTCCAACAGGATGCGCAGATCGAGCCAGAGACACCGCCCGTCGACGTACCGCACGTCGTAGGCGAACTTCTCCTCCCAGCTCAGCGCGTTGCGACCGCGGACCTGGGCCAGTCCGGTCACGCCAGGACGCACCTCGTGGCGGCGCGCCTGCTTCGGGGTGTACCGGTCGAGGTACTGCACCAGGAGGGGGCGCGGTCCTACCAGACTCATGTCGCCCCGCAGCACATTCCACAGCGTCGGCAGCTCGTCCAAACTGGTCAGGCGCAGCCACCTGCCGAAGCGGGTCAGTCGTTCGCCGTCACTGACCCGACCTCGACCTGGCGGGTGCATCGTCCGGAACTTCCGCAGCTCGAACAATGCGCCGTAGCGTCCCGGCCTGCTCTGCCGGAAGAGCACAGGGCGGCCCATCGCCAGCGCAACCGCGACGCTCACGCCCAGCAGGACCGGTGACAGGACCAGCAGCGCGAGACTGGCGATGAAGATGTCGAGTGCCCGCTTGAGCCGGTCGTACGGATGCCGTTCAGTGGCCACGATGGTGCTCCCCACAATTCAGTCGTCGCGTCAGCCATGTGATCCGCTGGCGTCCGGGCATGGCTTCGCGCGGCAGCCGGGCGGAGCCCGACTTCCGAAATGCCGTCCGCGTTGCCCCGGCGACCCCGTAGTCACCGTGAGGCGCGCCGCGCCGGACGGAAGCTCGTCGCAACCTGCCAATGCAACGCATCCGTGGTCGGCCCGGGGGCCGGACCGATATGTCTGATTGACGGCGCTAGTGTGACCGTATCTGGTTATCCGGGCGAATGCTGTCAAAACCACCAAGTCGTACTAATCCGGCGATCGCGTCGAAGCGTTGCCGGCGGCACGCTCGACATCGGCGTGTTCGGACCGACGGGGGCGCCGTGGCGGGCCCGTTCCCGGCGTCGGTGGGCCGCGGGGAGTCTTGGTCAAGCCGGTGCGGACGGCAGGTGCCGGCGGTACCCGGGGAAGAAGCCGGATCTGGATGCCAACCAGCGAGCCGACGCCGCCCCTGCGTGTGGTGCGCGTCGCCAGGTGGGCGTACGTCTGCTCGTCGAACACCCTGCTGCCGACCGATTGAGGCACCAGGCCGTCGAGGCGAAGGCTCGCTTGTAGGCCAAGATGCCGTCGCCGGCCGCATATCCACCGCCGAGTACGGAGTGCCTCGTCCCGTGCTCCCGTCCCCACCGGATGACCTCGAACTTCACCAGGCCGTTGGGGCGCAGGTCGAAGGCGGATCGCGCGGTCCCGCCCAGGTACGAGTACCCGCGTCGGCGGAGATGAGAACGAGTTCGGTCGAGACCAGGGGCTGGTCGTGCAGTTCGTGGAACGCACAATCCGCCATGCGCGGTGCTTTGCCGCCTATCGGGTGATTAATCGCCTTCGGGCCTGCTCGAGGGCAAGGGGCGCCGGTACGTGGGGAAGAAGCTGTCGTCCGGTTGCCATGCCTCGTCCCGCCGCCGTCCTTCGGCCAGGTGTGCCCGCACCAGTGACTCGTACCGCTCTGCGTCGAGCACGCGAGAGGCGACGTGATAGGGAAGCAGCCCCTGGGGGGCGAAGGCTTTCTTGTACCGGAAGATTCCGTCGTCAGGGGCGTACCCGCCGCCGAGCACGTAGCGCTCTTTCCCGCGTGCACGACCCCACCGCATCACCTCGAACTTCAACAGTTCGTTCGGGCGGAGGTCGAAAAAGGCCTCGTCCGTGCCGCCGAGATAGAAATAGAGGCTCAGGCCGGAGACCAGCACCAGTTCTGTCGAGATGACGCGCCCGTCGTGCAGGGCATGGAAGAAGGTGAACTGCCCGGGCAGATCGCGCACGATCGCCTCGAAGAACGAACGTGGGAAGTAGTAGTTCTCCGCCGCCTGTCGCCGCCGCATCGTGTCAGTGTAAATGCGTACGAAATCTGTCAATCGCCGGCCGTCCTCGTCGACCTCGATCTGCACCCCGCTACGCGTCGCCTTGTTGACGTTGCGCCGTACCTTTGACTCGAATTCGCGCCACAGTTGGTCCTCCGGCATGCGGAGGTCCACAACTACGTTGGTCAGTTTCTGGGTCATGAGCGCCGGCGGGGCGAGGCGCTCCGACTCGAACAGGGACAGCCTGGTGAACTCCGCGATGACGCGGCGTTCCCGGCAGAGCTCGTCGAAGGCGCTCCAGAAGCTCTTGGCGTCGACGTCGGTGGCGCCGCTGGTGAAAGCGCCAGCGTAACCGTACGCGCTGGTGATGTCGAAGCTCGGACGCGACTGTCCGCACAGGTGCGGAGCGGCGATCGGCCTGAGGACGAACGGGTAAAGAATGAATCCCGAATCGGTCTCTGCGAAGGCTGCGAGCGGTTGATCCCGTTCGGTGGCGAAGAGTCGCACGTAAGCTGGATCGGCGAAGACCTCGCGGGCCGGCCAGTTCGCACAACGTGAGCGCCATTCGGAAGCTGTTTCCGGATCGCGCGCATCCCATAGCGAAATTCGCATCGTAACAACCGTCCTTCCTTCGGCAGCTGCACCCTCACCCCGGTGGGTCAGCTAATGCTTCTCCGGCGCCTAGGCAAATCGTTCTGGTTCTACCAGTAAAGGGAGTGGCTCGGAGCAGTGTTCCCGCGATCGCCTTCGCCAGCCGTGCACCCTGCCGTTCCAGAGCTGCGCTGATTGCAGGCGACACGATGCTCCAGTGCCCGCCCGATAGCACGGCGCCCGGCCCGTCCCGGAGACGGGAGGGGCCGACCCCCGGGCTGTCATGCCAGGCCGGGACGCCCGGCTCCGCCCAAGCCCGTCCGGGCACTTGTCGATTCCGCGTCCCTCAGCGGCCGTTGAGGAACTGCCGCGTCGCGTTGAGGACGCGGACGGTCTCGCGCTCGCTCAGCGCGGAACCACTGGGCAGGACCAGACCGTCCGCGAAGAGTCGTTCCGCCGCTCCGGTGAGCAGTGACCGCGCGCCGGCGAAGACCGGTTGCAGATGCATGGGTTTCCACACCGGCCGCGTCTCGATCCTCAGTGCGCCGAGATGGTCGGCGAGATCCCGCGCCCGCCAGCCGGCGACGGCTGGATCGACGACGATCGCGGTGAGCCAGCAGTTGCTCCCCTCGTCCTCGTCCGCGAGCAGGCGGACCCCCGGGACCACGGCGAACAGTTTCGCGTAGCGCTCCCGCAGGCGCCGGCGCCGGGCGATCATCTCGTCCAGGCGGCGCAACTGGGCCCTGCCCAGGGCGGCGAGCAGGTTGCTCAACCGGTAGTTGTAGCCCACCTCGGTGTGCTCGTAGTGGGTGACCGGCTGACGGGCCTGGGTCGACAGGTAGCGACAGCGGGCCACGAGCTCGGCGTCGTCGGACAGCAGCATTCCGCCGCCCGAGGTGGTAATGATCTTGTTGCCGTTGAACGAGACGACCGCCGCCCGGCCGAAAGAGCCGGCGGCGCGTCCGGCGTGGACCGCGCCGAGCGCCTCGGCGGCATCCTCCACCACCGGCACTCCGGCCTCCGCGCAGAGCGGCAGGATCCGGCCGTAGTCGGCGCAACTGCCGAAGATGTCCACGGGCAGCACGGCGGCGACCCGGCGACCCCGTAGCTGCAGGTCACGGAGCAGATCGTGGAGAAGGTCGAGATCCAGATTGCCCGTTGCCGGCTCGCAGTCGACGAAGATCGGTTCCGCTCCCGTGTACACCACGGCGTTGGCCGTCGCCGCGAACGTCAGGGTCGGCACCACCACGACGTCCCCGGGGCCGGCGCCGAGCGCGACCAGCGCCAGGTGAAGTCCGGCGGTGCCGGAGGAGAGCGCCACCGCGTGCGAGCAACCGACCCGCTGGGCGACCTCGCGTTCGAAGGCGTCGAGGTCGGGGCCGGCGGGCGCCACCCAACCGGACCGGAGCGCGTTCAGGACGTACGACTCCTCGAGCGCGCCGACGTCGGGGGGCGACAGGAGGATCCGCTCGGCCGTCGGATCGGGTCCGGGTTGGCGGACCACAGGTGCGCTCACCCGGTCCGGGAACGTCATCGGTCGACCTCCGGTGCTGATCGCGTTACCCGGCACAGACCGGTCTGACCGGCTGGGCGGCTTCTCGCTGACCTAACGAGACAAGGGACGCTTTGTGACTGTTTTGCCCGCAGTCATGACAATGCTGGTGATTCGGTCACCGCCACCTGGCTCCCGGCTGCGGGCACCGCACCGGCCCGTCCGCGATGCCGCTCGACCGGGCGTCGCCCGTACAGTGGTCCGGCCGGACCTGCCGTGCGTCAGGACGGGGGAGGAATGCTGCACCTGAGGATCATCGCCCCGACCGACGAGGCGAAGGCGGTGACGGATCTGCTCGCCGAAGAGGCCGGCGTGGCCCATCTGGCGGTGCTTCCCGGCGCCGCCCGACGGCCCCCGGGGGACCTGATCCTCTGCGACGTGGTGCGGGAGAGCGCCGACCAGGTGCTGCGCCGGCTCCAGGAGCTCGGGGTGGAGGCGCGCGGTGGGATCTCCGCCGACGACGTCGAGCTGACGGTCTCCGCCGCGGCGGAGAAGGCCGCCCGCGAGGCTCCGGGGCACGGTGAGGACGCCGTGGTGTGGGACGAGATCGCCGCGAAGACCGGCGAACAGACCGTGCTCACCGGCACCTACCTCGTACTGATCATGGTCGCCACGATGATCGCCGGCGTCGGCGTCCTGCTGGACCAGCCGATCCTCATCGTCGGCGCGATGGTGGTGGGTCCGGAGTTCGGGCCGCTCGCCGCCCTCTGCGTCGCGCTGCTGCGGCGCAACCGGCGGATCATCGTTCGCTCGGTGCAGGCCCTGGTGGTCGGCTTCCTGGCGGCCATGGCGGTCACCGTGCTGAGCACCTGGGCGCTGACCGCGGCCGGCCTGGTCGGGCGGCAGATGCTGCTCGCCGAGCGTCCGCTGACCGACTTCATCTGGCGGCCCGACGCGCTCTCCTGGGTGATCGGGCTGTTGGCCGGGGTCGCCGGCATGCTCTCACTGACCGCGAAGAAGTCGGGTTCGCTGGTCGGCGTGCTGATCTCGGTGACCACCGTGCCGGCAGCCGCGAACGTCGCCGTCGCCACCGCGTATGGGGTGTGGCACGAGGCCGCGGGCTCGGCGCTGCAACTCGTCATCAACCTCTGCGCCATCGTCATCGCGGGGCTGCTCACCCTCGGCGTGCAGCAGCTCTGGTGGTGGAACGTGGCGCGGCGGACCACCGGGCCGGTCAGGGCCAGTCGTCGCCGGCGTCCAGTCGGCGGGTGAGGAGCGTGCGGAGCGGGATGGACTCGCCGTCGCGTCCGCCCTGCCCGACGATCAGCGGTGCCGGCTGCGGTTGCGGGTCGGCGCCGAAAAGGCGTGCCCGGAGGCTGGGCGGTACGGCCAACAGATAGAAGTTCCCCCGCGCGTCGACGGCCCGCCTGCGGGCCCGGTCGACGTACCACCCGGTGAGCCGGCTGCGGTACCGGCCGCCGCCATGGTGAGGCTGGACGGTGAGCCGGGTGCGGCGCAGGCCGCGCCGGTCCGCCTCCGCCGCGAACCAGACCACCAGCCGGGCGGCCTCCGCCGCCTCGTCGGCCCGGCGCCGCTCCTCGGCGGCCGCGTGCGCCCGTACCGCCCGCTCCCGCTGCGCACGCCAGTCGTCCACCGGACAGACGGTACGCGACGGCAACCGGCGCGGCCTGCACAGGCCGGGGCCAGCCTGCCCGTTTTACCCCTTTGTGGGTTTCCGTGGCGTATCCTCCGTTTCCATGGTGGAAAAGGTTCGTCCCGGCGGGACGGGGCAGACGTCGCGGCCGCCGTGGGACCCGAACGGGCACCTGGCCGGGTCGGGTGGACGCCGCCGACGGTGGTGGCCCCGGCGGCGATGGGCGCAGGTGGCGGCAGTGATCGTGATCCTGGCGTTCGTGGTGATCGGCGGCGGTGGCCTCGGCAGCTGGCTGTACGTGCGATCGCTGGAGAACCAGGTCGACAAGGTCGACGCGTTCCAGGGTCTGCAGGAGGAGCAGCGGCCGGTACGGGCGGCGGATTCGGCGCGCAACTTCCTGGTGGTCGGCAAGGACAGGTCCGAGCCGGGCGACAACGTCTCGCGCACCGACACGATCATGCTGGTCCACGTGCCGCACAGCCGGGACCGGGCGCAGCTCATCTCGATCCCGCGGGACACCTGGACCACAGTTCCGCAGTCGCTGCCCGAGAACGGCGGCGGGCCGAAGAAGGCGAAGATCAACGCGGCGTACGCCTGGGGCGGGGCGCCCCTGCTGGTCCGCACGATCGAGGGATTCACCGGGGTACGCGTCGACCACGTCGTCGTGGTGGACTTCGCGGGCTTCGGCAAGGTGATCGATGTCCTCGGTGGCGTGGACGTCACCGTCGACAAGCCGTTCAAGTCGGACCTCGCCCCCGACGGGGTCCTGCAACCAGGGGTGCACCACATGAACAGCGACCTGGCGCTGGACTACGCCCGGCAGCGTAAGCAGTTCACCGACGGCGACTACAGCCGGATGCGGCACCAGCAGGCGATCATCGCCGCGGTGATGCAGGAGGCCAGCCGGAAGGGCGTCATGACCAACCCTGGACAGCTCAACGACTTCCTGCGAGCCACCGCCGGTGCCGTGCAGGTGGACCGGAACCTGTCGGTGTTCGACACCGTGTGGAATCTGCGCCAGATCCGGTCCGGCGACCTCACCATGCTGACCAGCCCCACCACCGGCACCGGCATGGTCGGCGACCAGAGTGTGATCTTCCCTGACCTGGCCGCCTCGGCGAAGCTCTTCGCGGCGGTGAAAAATGACAGGATGGACGACTGGCTGAGCCAGAACCCGTCCGCGATCAACGGGAACTGAGTCGGCGGCCCGGCACCGACGGGGGTCCCGGGCCGCCGGCGGTCAGGCCAGACCGGCCCGGCGCAGCGCGTCGGCCATAGCGCTGTCGGCCGTTGCGGCCCCACCCTGCCGCTGCTGCCGGCCACCCCGGTCGCCGCGCGCCGCCGCGCTCTGACCACCGCGCGCACCGCCCTGGTCGCTCCGCCGGCCACCGCGCTCGCGTCCACCGCCGTCGCCCTGCGGTCGACCGCTGCCGCCCGAGGTCTCATCGTCCAGCCGCAGGGTCAGCGAGATCCGCTTGCGGGGCACGTCGACGTCGAGCACCTTGACCCGGACCACGTCGCCGGACTTCACCACGTCCCGGGGGTCCTTGACGAAGGTGCTCGACATCGCCGAGACGTGCACCAGGCCGTCCTGGTGCACCCCGACGTCGACGAAGGCGCCGAACGCCGCCACGTTGGTGACCACGCCCTCCAGCAGCATGCCGGGGACCAGGTCGCTGATCTTCTCGACGCCCTCGGCGAAGGTGGCCGTCTTGAACGCCGGTCGCGGGTCGCGGCCCGGCTTCTCCAGCTCGCGCAGGATGTCGGTGACGGTGGGCAGGCCGAAGGTGTCGTCGACGAAGTCGGTCGCCTTCAGCCCGCGCAGGATCGCCGACTTCCCGATCAGCGAGCGCAGGTCCTGCCCGGTGCTGGCCAGGATCCGCCGCACCACCGGGTACGCCTCCGGGTGCACGCTGGACGAGTCGAGGGGGTCGTCGCCGCCGGGGATGCGCAGGAAGCCGGCGCACTGCTCGAACGCCTTCGGGCCGAGCCGCGCCACCTTCTTCAGCTCCGCCCGGGTGCGGAACGGGCCGTTGGCGTCCCGGTGCAGCACGATGTTCTCGGCCAGCCCGGCGCCGATGCCGGAGACCCGGGTGAGCAGGGGAGCGGAGGCGGTGTTGACGTCCACCCCGACCCCGTTGACGCAGTCCTCCACCACCGCGTCCAGCGAGCGGGACAGCTTGACCTCGGAGAGGTCGTGTTGGTACTGCCCGACGCCGATCGAGCGCGGGTCGATCTTCACCAGCTCGGCGAGGGGGTCCTGGAGCCGGCGGGCGATGGAGACCGCGCCGCGCAGCGACACGTCCAGCCCGGGCAGCTCCTGTGAGGCGTACGCGGAGGCGGAGTAGACCGACGCGCCGGCCTCGGAGACCACCACCTTGGTGAGGTCGAGCTGCGGGTACCGCTTGATCAGGTCACCGGCGAGCTTGTCGGTCTCCCGGCTGGCGGTGCCGTTGCCGATGGCGATCAGCTCGACTCCGTGCGCCCCGGCCAGCTTCGCCAGCGTCTCGACGGAGGCGTCCCACTGTCGGCGCGGCTCGTGCGGGTAGATCGTGTCGGTGGCGACCACCTTGCCGGTGGCGTCCACCACGGCGACCTTCACGCCGGTCCGCAGGCCCGGGTCGAGGCCCATGGTGGGCCGGGTGCCGGCGGGCGCGGCGAGCAGCAGGTCACGCAGGTTGGTGGCGAAGACCCGGACGGCCTCCTCCTCGGCCGCCTGCCAGAGCCGCATCCGCAGGTCCGCGCCGAGGTGGATGAGGATCCGGGTACGCCAGGCCCAGCGCACCGTGTCGGCCAGCCACTTGTCGGCCGGCCGGCCCTGGTCGCTGACGCCGAAGCGGCCGGCGACGGCCGCCTCGTACCGGCTCGGGCCGGTCGCCACGGCGTCCGAGTCGCCCTCGGCCTCCGGGTCCATGGTCAGGTCGAGCACGCCCTCCTTCTCGCCCCGGAACATGGCGAGGATCCGGTGCGAGGGGAGCCGGGTGAACGGCTCGGCGAAGTCGAAGTAGTCGGCGAACTTCGCGCCGGCGGCCGCCTGGCCGTCGCGTACCCGGGAGACCAGCCGGCCCCGCGACCACATCTGTTCGCGCAGCGTGCCGATCAGGTCGGCGTCCTCGCCGAAGCGCTCGATGAGGATGGCGCGGGCGCCGTCCAGGGCGGCGGCCGCGTCGGCGACGCCCTTGTCCGTGTCGACGAAGCCGGCGGCCGTCGCGCGCGGGTCCTGCGCCGGGTCGGCCAGCAGCGTGTCGGCGAGGGGCTCCAGCCCGGCCTCGCGGGCGATCTGCGCCCGGGTCCGCCGCTTCGGCTTGTACGGCAGGTAGATGTCCTCCAGCCGGGACTTCGACTCGGCCGCCATGATCTGGGCTTCCAGGGCCTCGTCGAGCTTGCCCTGGCTCCGGATCGACTCCAGCACCGCGGCGCGCCGCTCGTCCAGCTCGCGCAGGTAGCGCAGCCGCTCCTCCAGGGTGCGCAGCTGGGCGTCGTCGAGCAGGCCGGTGGCCTCCTTGCGGTAGCGGGCGATGAACGGCACGGTGGCGCCGCCGTCGAGCAGCTCCACGGCCGCCCGTACCTGCCGTTCGGCGACGCCGAGCTCGTCGGCGATCCGCTGGTGCACAGACTGGGTCACGATCTGATCCGCCTTTTCGGGTGGGTTCCGCAGTGCATTCTGCCGGTCCGCCCGGACGGCTGCCGCCGCCCCCGCCGGCTGCGCTAGCGTGGCGATCATGGAACCACCTGCCGACCCGCGGGCGCGGCGGCTCTTCGGCGGCAGCGCCCGAGCCCTCGGCGACCTGGCCGCCAGCCCGTTCCGGGCCGACCGGGACCGGATCGTGGCCTCGCCCTTCTTCGCCCGGCTTAACGGCGTGACCCAGGTGGTCAGTCCGGGTGGTTCGGGCCTGCTGGTGCACAACCGGCTCACCCACAGCCTGAAGGTGGCCCAGGTGGCCCGCGCGGTCGCCGAACGGCTCACCGCCGACGGGGAGCACCGCGTCCTGCTGGAGAAGCTGGGTGGCTGCGACCCGGACGTGGTGGAGGCCGCCGCGCTCGCCCACGACCTCGGCCACCCGCCCTTCGGCCACCTCGGGGAGCGGGTGCTGGACCGGCTGGCCCGGCAGCGGCTCGGCCTGACCGACGGCTTCGAGGGCAACGCGCAGTCGTACCGCATCGTCACCAGCACCGAGATCCGCGGCGCGGCGACCACCGGGCTGGACCTCACCGCCGCGGTGCGGGCGGCGATGCTGAAGTACCCGTGGACCCGGCTCGACCATCCGGACCCGCACCCGCGCCAGCTCGACCCGGCGCCGCGCGGCGCCGCCCCGCCACCGGACGACCCGGCGAGCGGGTCGTCGAAGTTCGGCGCGTACCGGACCGAGGTGGACGACCTGCGGCAGGCCCGCGAGCCGTTCGCCGGGCGGATCCCGGACTGGCAGCAGACCCCCGAGGCGTCCATCATGGACACCGCCGACGACATCGCCTACGCCATCCACGACGTGGAGGACTTCTACCGGGTCGGGGTGCTCCAGCAGGGCGCGGTGGCCGCCGAGCTGATGGCCTGGCAGCGGGAGAGCGGGCACTTCCGGGCGATCACCGACGCCGCCCTGGCCGCCGCGGCCCGCCGCCCCGGCTCGGCGATCGAACGGCTGCGCCGCCAGCTGCACCGCAAGGACGCCTGGATCGCCGACGACGACGCGTTCGCCGCCGCGGTCGAGCACGTCCGCGAGGAGCTGGTGGAGGGGCTGCTCGCGCTCCCCTTCGACGGCTCGATCGAGGCGGAGCAGTACGTGGCCCGCTTCTCCGCCCGCTGGTCCACCCGGTTCGTCGAGTCGATCACGGTGACCGCCGACCCGAACGTCCGCGTCGGCCACGTGCTGCTGGCCGAGGCGCAGTGGCACGAGGTGCAGGTGCTCAAGTTCGTCCACCACCGGTTCGTGCTGGCCCGCCCCGACCTGGCCCTGCACCAGCGCGGTCAGGCCCGGCTGCTGGGCACCCTGGTGGAGGCGCTCTGGGAGTGGCTGCTCGACCCGGAGGAGGAGTCCCGGCTGCCCCGCCGGCTGCACGACCTGGTCGAGCTGGCCGAGGCGGAGCTGCACCCGCGTACGCCGGACCGGATCGGCCGGGCCCGGGGCCGGGCCATCGTCGACTTCGTCGCGCAGCTCACCGACGGCCAGGCGGTTGCCATGCTGGACGCCCTCTCCGGCCGCTCCGGCGCCCTCTGGACGGACGCCTTCGTGCTCTGAGGCCACCGGCCACCGCCGGACCGCTCAGACGATCGCCTGCCACCAGCCGTCCACGGCCGGCGGGTCGTCCACCACCACCCGTTCGCCGGGGCGCGGCACGGCCAGGCGGACGTCCCGGGCCTTCGCCTCCACCCAGAGCCGGTTCACCGGCTCGGCCCAGTCGTGCAGGGCCAGGTTGAACGTCGCCCAGTGCACCGGGATGAACAGCCCGCCGCGCAGGTCGAGGTGGGCGGCGACCGCCTCCTCGGGGAACATGTGGATGCTCGGCCAGGCCCGGTCGTACGCGCCGATCTGCATCAGCGTGACGTCGAACGGCCCGTGCTCGGCGCCGATCTCGGCGTACCCCTCGAAGTAGCCGGAGTCGCCGGTGTAGAAGGCTTTGCGGTGCGCGCCGGCCACCACCCAGGAGCTCCAGAGCGTGCCGTCGCGGCGCAGCCCCCGGCCGGAGAAGTGCTGGGCGGCGGTGGCCGTGATGGTCAGGTCGCCGATCTGATGGCTCTCCGACCAGTCCAGCTCGACGATCCGCTCCTCGGGCACGCCCCACCGGTCGAGGTGGGCGCCGACGCCGAGCGGCACCAGGAACGGCGCCGACTGGTGGGCCACCAGCCCGCGTACGGTCGCCAGGTCGAGGTGGTCGTAGTGGTCGTGCGAGATCAGGATGGCGTCCACCGGGGGCAGCTCGTCGAGGCGTACCGGCGGCTCGTGGATCCGGCGCGGACCGACCCGGGTTGACGGGGAGCACCGGTCGCTCCAGACCGGGTCGAGCAGCACCCGGCGCCCCTCGATCTCGATCAGCGCCGAGGCGTGGCCGTACCAGACGACGTTGAGCTCCCGGGCCGGGTCGGCGGCGGGCGCGGCGGACGGACGCAGCAGCGGCACCCCACCGTCGGGCCGCCGCTTCTGCTTGCCGAAGATCAGCTCCTTGACCAGGTTCCGGCCCGGGTCGGCGACCATCGTGCGGGTGCTCGTCGGGTTGTGGAAGGTGCCGTCGCGGAACCGGGGCGAGCGGGCCGCCCGCTCCGCCCGCGCGCCGGTCAGCCGGCCGCCGAGCTGCGCCGGCACGTCGCGGCCCACCCAGGCCACGCCGGCCAGCGCCGCCACCCCGGCCATCCGCCACAGTCGGCGGCCGAGCGCCCGCTCCACCGCCCGATCCGCTGTCTCGCCCATCGTCGTCCCCTCCGCCGTGTCCCGCAGTACACGGTAGCCACCCCGGCGCCGTCGTGCCCTCGCGCTCAGCCCAGCCGGCGCCGGACCGGCCCGGCACTCCTCGCGTACCTCGGCGAGGGTGGCGGGGGAGCGGGCCGCTTGCCCTGCCACGTCAGTGCCTTCATGCCTGAATGTTCCCTCTTCGGGTGCCCTCCATCGGACTGCTACCCGCGCTCGGGGACTTGAACCGGCGGTGGGCGGCGCCCCCGGGCTCAGGGCCCGCCGCCCTGGCATCCCCTGGCGCCGCCGTTGCCCCACGGCCCGTCCCTGCTGTCCGGAGAGCCTTTGGAGCTGATGTCGGCAACGAATCGGGCCTCGCCCGGTGCGGTTCCGTCCGGCGCGCCGTGATGTCGTGGACGATTCAGCTCCACAGCACGCCCTCCACGGGCCCGTCGCGTGCGGCGGCCAGCCGTCCGGTTCCGGCGTCCGGTCCCGGAAGCGGTCCGACCGCCGTACCCCTCGCTGGGGCACGGCGGTCGGTGACGGCGCTGGGGGCGGCCGGGCTCAGGAGCCCGGCGTGTCGCCGCGCTTGGCGGTCGCCGCGAGGTAGTCGCGGTTGAGCCGGCCGATGGTGTTCAGCGGGATGCCCTTCGGGCAGACCGCGGTGCACTCACCGGCGTTGGTGCAGCCGCCGAAGCCGGCCTCGTCGTGCGCGTCGACCATGCCGATCACCCGGGTGTACCGCTCGGGCTGGCCCTGCGGCAGCAGCGAGAGCTGGGTGAGCTTGGCGGCGGTGAAGAGCATGCCGGAGCCGTTCGGGCAGGCCGCCACGCAGGCGCCGCAGCCGATGCAGGCGGCCGACTCGAAGGCGGCGTCCGCGTTGGCCTTGGCCACCGGGGTGGAGTGCGCCTCGGGGGCGCTGCCGGTCGGCGCGGTGATGTACCCGCCAGCGGCGATGATCTTGTCGAAGGCGCCCCGGTTGACCACCAGGTCCTTGATGACCGGGAAGGCGCGGGCCCGCCACGGCTCGATGTCGATCGTCTCGCCGTCGGAGAACTGCCGCATGTGCAGCTGGCAGGCGGTGGTGCCGCGCTGCGGCCCGTGCGCGTCGCCGTTGATCATCAGGCCGCACATGCCGCAGATGCCCTCGCGGCAGTCGTGGTCGAACGCCACCGGCTCCTCGCCGGCGAGGATCAGCCGCTCGTTGAGCACGTCGAGCATCTCCAGGAACGACATGTCCGGGGAGACGTCGTCGACCTGGTAGGTCACCATCCGACCCTTGTCCTCAGGGCCCTTCTGGCGCCAGATGCGCAGGGTCAGGTTCACTTGTAGCTCCGCTGCGTGGGGTGGACGTATTCGAACTTCAGGTCTTCCTTGTGCAGCACGGACGGCTCGCCGGTGCCGGTGTACTCCCAGGCCGCCACGTACGCGAAGTGCTCGTCGTCGCGCTGCGCCTCGCCGTCGGGGGTCTGGTGCTCGGCCCGGAAGTGGCCGCCGCAGGACTCCTCGCGGTGCAGGGCGTCGATGCACATCAGCTCGGCGAGCTCGAAGAAGTCGGCCACCCGGCCGGCCTTCTCCAGCGACTGGTTGAGCCCCTCGCCGTCGCCCGGGACGCGGACCCGCTGCCAGAACTGCTCGCGCAGCGCCCGGATCTCGTCGATCGCCTTGCGGAGACCGGCCTCGGAGCGCTCCATGCCGCAGTGCTCCCACATGATCTGGCCCAGCTCCCGGTGGAACGAGTCCACCGTCCGGTCGCCGTTGACGGCCAGCAGCCGCTGGATCCGGTCCTCGACGTCGGCGCGCGCCTCCACCACCGCCGGGTGGCTCGCCTCGACCCTCTCGAACGGGCCGGCGGCCAGGTAGTTGGCGAGGGTGCTGGGCAGCACGAAGTAGCCGTCGGCCAGGCCCTGCATCAGGGCCGAGGCGCCGAGCCGGTTCGCGCCGTGGTCGGAGAAGTTCGCCTCGCCGATCACGAACAGGCCCGGGATGGTCGACTGGAGGTCGTAGTCGACCCAGAGGCCGCCCATCGTGTAGTGCACGGCCGGGTAGATCCGCATCGGAACCTCGTACGGGTCCTCGCCGGTGATCCGCTCGTACATCTCGAAGAGGTTGCCGTACTTGGCCTCGATCGCCTTGCGGCCGAGCCGGTTGATCGCGTCGGCGAAGTCGAGGTAGACGCCGAGCTTGGTCGGGCCCACGCCGCGGCCCTCGTCGCAGACGTTCTTCGCGGCGCGGGAGGCGATGTCGCGGGGGACCAGGTTGCCGAAGGAGGGGTAGATCCGCTCCAGGTAGTAGTCCCGCTCGTCCTCGGGGATGTCCGTCGGGTTGCGGTCGTCGCCCTTGGCCTTCGGCACCCAGACCCGGCCGTCGTTGCGCAGCGACTCGCTCATCAGGGTCAGCTTCGACTGGTGGTCGCCGGAGACCGGGATGCAGGTCGGGTGGATCTGCGTGTAGCAGGGGTTGGCGAAGTACGCGCCCTTGCGGTGCGCCCGCCAGGTGGCGGTGACGTTGCAGCCCTTGGCGTTGGTGGAGAGGTAGAAGACGTTGCCGTAGCCGCCGGAGGCGAGCACGACCGCGTCGGCCATCTCGGTGGTGATCTCGCCGGTGACCAGGTCCCGGACCACGATGCCCCGGGCCTTGCCGTCGACGACGATCAGCTCCAGCATCTCGTGCCGGGCGTTCATCTCCACGTTGCCGAGGCCGATCTGCCGCTCCAGCGCCTGGTACGCGCCGAGCAGCAGCTGCTGGCCCGTCTGGCCCCGGGCGTAGAAGGTGCGCTGTACCTGCGCGCCGCCGAACGAGCGGGTGTCGAGCAGGCCGCCGTACTCGCGGGCGAAGGGCACGCCCTGCGCGACGCACTGGTCGATGATGTTGACCGAGACCTCGGCCAGCCGGTGCACGTTCGACTCCCGGGAGCGGAAGTCGCCGCCCTTGACGGTGTCGTAGAAGAGCCGGTGCACCGAGTCGCCGTCGTTGCGGTAGTTCTTGGCGGCGTTGATGCCGCCCTGCGCGGCGATCGAGTGGGCCCGGCGCGGGCTGTCCTGGTAGCAGTAGGACTTGACCTGGTAGCCCTGCTCGGCCAGGGTGGCCGCGGCGGAGCCGCCGGCCAGGCCGGTGCCCACCACGATCACCGTCATCTTGCGGCGGTTGGCCGGGTTGACCAGCTTCGCCTCGAAGCGGCGGCGGTCCCAGCGGGTCTCGATCGGACCCTCGGGAGCCCTGGTGTCGGCGATCGGCTCGCGCTCAATGAAGAGATCCATGGTCAGGACACCAATCCGGTGAGTACGGCGAACGGAACCACCAGGTAGCCGGCGCAGAGCACGACCGCGAAGACCAGCGCCGCGGCGCGCGCCCGGCGCTCACCCTTCGGGGTCTGCTGGCCCAGGCTGCGGAACGCGCTGAAGGCGCCGTGACGCAGGTGGAAACCGAGCGTGACGATCGCCAGGGCGTAGAAGAGCGTGACGTACCAGCGCTCCGGCGCGAAGTCGGCGACCACGTTGCCGTACGGGTTGCTGGCGTCGCCCTGCGGGTTCAGGTGACCGGTGGTCAGGTCCAGGATGTGGTAGATCACGAAGAGCAGGATGATCACCCCACCCCAGCGCATCGTCCGGGCCGCGTAGCTGCCCCGCACCTTCTTGCGGTGCGCGTACCGGACCGGGCGGGCGGCGCGGGCACGCATCGCGAGCACGGTCGCGGCGCCGATGTGGGCCAGCACGGCGACGGTCAGCACGGTCCGCTGGATCCACAGGTACCAGGTCGAGGGGAGCAGCGGCGTGCCGATGTCGCGCAGCCAGTGCGCGTAGTGGTCGAACGAGGTCTCCCCCGTGAACACCTTCAGGTTGCCGAGCATGTGCGCGATCAGGAACAGCGCCAGGAGAATGCCCGTCACCGCCATGACGGCCTTCAGGCCGACGTTCGAGCGGATGGGCGACCGAGTTTTCGTGATTACCACGTGACCGACGCTAGGAGCAGTTTGATCAGTCGTCCAATGCATCGACCTCGCAGTCTTGATAGCCGTAGGCTATGTAGATGCAGCTCCATCAGCTCCGGTACTTCGTCGCGGTCGCAGAAGTACGACATTTCACCCAAGCTGCCGACCTGGTAGGCATAACCCAGCCCTCGTTGAGTAAGCAAATTCACGCCCTGGAGACCGACCTCGGAGCCCCGCTCTTCGAACGGGTAAGGGGCAACATCGCCCTCACCGCCGCGGGCGAGGTGCTGCTCCCGATGGCCAAGCGGATCCTCGCCGACGTCGACACGGCCACCCGGGAGGTGCAGGAGCTGGTCGGGCTGCGCCGGGGCCGGGTGCGGCTCGGCGCCACCCCCAGCCTGGCCACCTCGCTCGCCCCGCCGGTGCTGCGCCGGTTCCGCGACGCCCACCCCACCGTCGACCTCCGGGTGGAGGAGGGCGGCTCGCAGGACCTGGTCCGCGACCTGGTCCGCGGCGACCTCGACCTGGCGCTGATCATCATGCCGGCGGCGGGCATCGATCCCGGCCTGCGCGCCGACCCGATCCTGCGGGAGAGCCTGGTGGTCGCCTCGGTGGACCCGCTGCCGGCCACCTCGGGCACCGGCGAGCTGCGCATCACCGACCTGCGCGACCAGCCCCTCGTCATGTTCCGCGAGGGCTACGACCTGCGTGACGCCACCCTCCAGGCCTGCCGGGACGCCGGCTTCGAGCCGACCCTGTCGGTCGACGGCGGGGAGATGGACGCCGTGCTCAGCTTCGTCGAGGCCGGGCTCGGCGCCGCCCTGGTGCCCGGGATCGTGGTCGCCCGCCGGCCCGGCATCCGGGTCACCCGGCTCGCCCCGCCGGGCGTACGACGGACCATCGCGGTGGCCCGCCGCAAGGACGTGGTCCCCACCCACGCCGGCCGCGAACTGCGGCGGATCCTGCTCGAGTACGTCCACGACGCCACCGGCAGCGACGACCTGCCGCCCGGGGTGGAGCCGCTCTAGTCCCGAGGCGGGTCGAGGCCCCGGTCAGGGGATCGTCCTCCGCCGGCTGGCGGTATCACCTGACGTGGATTCTTCGCCGAGCGGCGGCCGGCTAGAGTCGCACGGCCACCGGAGGTCGGTGGAACCACTACCCGACCGGAAGGACCTTCCGCAGGTATGGGACAGAACGCGCGAAGGTCCACCCTGCGGGCCGGCGGCGACGTCTTCGTGCGGGACGGGCTGACGCTGCTCACCTACAGCGCCCTCGGTGCCTACACCTTCTGGCTGTACGCCTTCGGTCCGGCCCTTGCGCTGCTTCGCCAGGAACTCCACTTCTCCTACACCGTGCTCAGCGTCTACTCGGCGCTCTGGGCAGCCGGTTCCGTGCTGTCGGGAGCCGCTTTCGCCCCGTTGGCGGCGAGGATGGGCCGCCGTGCGGTGCTGTGGCGGTCGGCGCTGGTGACCACCGCAGGCGCCGCCCTGTTCACCATCACCCAGAGCATCCAGCTCACCATGCTGGGCGCACTTGTCATGGGCTTTGCCGGCACCACCGTGCAGACCACCACCCAGTCGCTGGTCGCCGACCATCATGGCCCGCGACGAGACCAGGCACTGGTCGAGATGAACATCGGGGCCGGCCTCTGCGCCGTCATCGCTCCGCTGGCCCTCGGAATGAGCCATGCGCTCACCAGCACCTGGCGGGTTGCCATGGCTCTCCCCGCCGTCATCCTGGTCGCCCTGGCCGTCGTCCACCGGCACCAGCCGTTCCCGTCAGTGCCGCGCCCACCCGCCGCGCGGCGGGGCGGACACCGCGCCGGGCTCTCCGTGGTCTGTCGGTTGCTGGCGCTGCTGGTGGCGGTCGGCATCGGGGTCGAGTTCTGTGTCGTGTACTTCGGCGCGGAGCTGTTGAGCGGCGCCAGAGGGTTCTCCACCTCCACCGCGGCGACAGCCATGACGGTGTTCTACGCGGGCATCCTGCTCGGTCGGCTCGCCGGTGCTCGTCTCACCCGCCGTCCCGGGCGCGCTGCCTTTCTGACGGGGTTGTCCCTGGCGGTCACCCTCGCCGGTCTGGCTGCCCTGTGGCTTCCCGGGGGCGTCGTCCCCGCCCTGCTCGGTCTCTTCGTCACAGGTCTGGGCATCGCCAACCAGTTCCCGTTGGCCCTCGCCCTGACCCTGGCCGCGGCCCCGGACGACACCGACGCTGCCAACGCCCTCGTCCAGCTGCTCGGCGGGGTGCTGGTCCTCGGCGCCCCGTTCCTGCTGGGCCTTCTCGCCGACCATGTCGGACTGACCACCGGTTTCGCCGTGGCGCCCGTCCTGACCGCCCTCTCCGCTCTGCTGCTGTACGTGGCGCTCCGCTGGGAGGGCTCAGCTGATCCGGCCGGCGTGGCCCCCGGTCAGCGCCCCTCGGCGTCGTCCATGGCCCGGTAGATCCGCTGCTCCGACACCGGGTACGGGGTGCCGAGGCCCTGAGCGAAGACGTTCACCCGAAGCTCCTCGATCATCCAGCGGATCTGGCGTGCCGCCGCCGAGCTCCGCCGGGCCGGTGGCAGCGCGGCGAGCATGTCCGCGTACTCCTTCTGGACGACCGCGATCCGGTCCTGCTGTTGCTTGTCCCGCTGCGGGTTGCCGGGCAGCCGGTCCAGCCGGCGCTCGATCGCGGTGAGGTAGCGCAGCAGGTCGGCGAGGCGGGCGTACCCGGTCTCGGTGATGAAACCCTTGTGCACCAGGCCGGAGAGCTGGTTGCGGATGTCCGCCAGGGCGGCCACCACGGCCAGGTTCCGGGTCGCGCCGAGCCGCTGCTCCACCGCGTACGCGGCGGCGAGCACCTTGCGGACCCGGTCCATCACCTCGACCACGGTGTCCACCAGGTCGGCGCGGACCTTGTCGCGCAGCGCGGCGAAGCCCTCCGCGTCCCAGGCCGGGCCGCCCGCGTCGGCGATCAGCTTGTCGATCGCCGCGCCGGCCGCGTCCTCGATCAGCTCCTGCACGCCGCCGTGCGGGTTGCGGCTCAGCGCCAGCTTCGCCTCGTTGGACAGCCGCCCCTGGAGGAACTTCGCCGGGGAGGGCACGGTCAGCCGCAGCAGACGCCGGGTGCCCGCCCAGTGCGCGGCGGCCTGCTCGGCCTCGGAGTCGAAGACCTTCACCCCGACCGTGGCGCCCTCGTCGACCAGGGCCGGGTACGCGGTCACCGCGTAGCCCGCCCGCACCTGCTCGATGGTGCGCGGCAGGGTGCCGATGCTCCACTCCTTCAGCCCGGTGCGGGCCACGTCCGGCGCGGCGGCGGCGACGACCTGGCGTACCTCCTGGCGGAGCTCGCGTTGCAGGGTCGGCAGGTCCTTGCCCTCGGCGACGGGCTTGTCGTCCTCGCCGAGCACCCGGAACGTCACCCGCAGGTGCGGCGGCAGCTTCGCCACGTCCCAGGCGTCCCGGGGGACGGTCACCCCGGTCATCCGGCGCAGCTGCCGGGTCAGCGCGTCGAGCAGCGGCTCCTCGCCGGCCGGCAGCTCGGCGAGCGCGGCGCGGGCGTAGTCCGGCACCGGGACGAAGTTGCGGCGGACCGCCTTGGGCAGCGACCGGATCAGCGCGACGACCAGCTCCTCGCGCAGCCCCGGCACCTGCCAGTCGAAGCTCTCCGCCGGCACCTGGTTGAGCATCGGCAGCGGGATGTCGACGGTCACCCCGTCGGTGGGGGTGCCCGGCTCGAAGCGGTAGGTCAGCGGGAGCGCGACCCCGTCGGCCCGCCACTCGTCCGGGTAGTCGGCCTCGTCCACCCCGCCCCGGCCGGCGTTGACCAGCAGCTCCCGGGTGAAGGTGAGCAGGTCCGGCTGGTCCCGGCGGGTCTTCTTCCACCACGAGTCGAAGTGCCGCCCGGAGACCACGTCGGCGGGGATCCGCTGGTCGTAGAAGCCGAAGATCGTCTCGTCGTCGACCAGGATGTCCCGCCGCCGGGCCCGGCTCTCCAGCTCCTCGATCTCGGCCAGCAGCCGCTGGTTGTCCCGCCAGAACTGGTGGTGGGTCTGCCAGTCGCCCTCGACGAGGGCGTGTCGGATGAACAGCTCCCGGGACAGCGCCGGGTCGATCCGGCCGAAGTTGACCTTGCGGGAGGTGACCAGCGGGATGCCGTAGAGGGTGACCTTCTCGTAGGCCATCACCGCGGCCTGCTTCTTCTCCCAGTGCGGCTCGCTGTAGCTGCGCCTGACCAGGTGCTGGGCCAGCGGCTCGACCCACTCGGGCTCGATCCGGCCGTTCACCCGGCCCCAGAGCCGGGAGGTCTCCACCAGCTCGGCGGCCATCACCCAGCGCGGCGGCTTCTTGAACAGCGCCGACCCGGGGAAGAGCGCGAACTTCGCCCCCCGGGCGCCCAGGTACTCGTGCTTCTGGGCGTCCTTGAGCCCGACGTGGGAGAGCAGGCCGGGCAGCAGCGACTGGTGCACCTTCGGGGTGTCGATCTCCTCCGGCAGGTCCGCGCCGATTCCGCGCCGCCCGCCCTCGCCGTCGCGCGCCGGTCGCCCTCCTTCCGGGGTACGCAGCACCTGGCGCAACTGGCTGACGATGTCCTGCCACTCGCGGACCCGCAGGTAGTTCAGGTATTCCGCCTTGCACATCCGGCGGAACGCGCTGGACGACAGCGTCCGCTGCTGCTCCCGCAGATAGCGCCAGAGGTTGAGGAAGGCGACGAAGTCCGACTCGGCGTCGGCGAACCGGGCGTGCGCCTGGTCGGCCTGGGCCTGCTTCTCCGCCGGCCGCTCCCGCGGGTCCTGGATGGAGAGGGCGGCGGCGATCACCACCACCTCGGTGGCGCAGCCGTTGCGCTCGCCCTCCAGGACCATCCGGGCCAGTCGCGGGTCGACCGGGAGCTGCGCCAGCCGCCGGCCCTGCGGGGTGAGCCGCTTCCCCGGGTCGGTCTCGGTCGGGTCCAGCGCGCCCAGCTCGTGCAGCAGGTTCACGCCGTCGGTCACGTTGCGCCGGTCCGGCGGGTCGATGAACGGGAACGCGCCGATGTCGCCCAGCCCGATCGAGGTCATCTGGAGGATGACCGAGGCCAGGTTGGTGCGCAGGATCTCCGGGTCGGTGAACTCGGGGCGGGAGAGGAAGTCCTGTTCGTCGTAGAGCCGGATGCAGATGCCGTCCGAGGTACGACCGCAGCGCCCCTTGCGCTGGTTGGCCGAGGCCTGCGAGACCGGCTCGATGGGCAGCCGCTGCACCTTGAGCCGGCTGCTGTAGCGGGAGATCCGCGCCGTGCCCGGGTCGACGACGTACTTGATGCCGGGGACGGTCAGTGAGGTCTCCGCGACGTTGGTGGCGAGCACCACCCGGCGTCCGGCGTGCGGGGCGAAGACCCGGTGCTGCTCGGCGGTGGAGAGCCGGGCGTAGAGCGGCAGGATCTCGGTGCCGAGCAGCGACCGCTTCTTCTGCACCAGCTTGCCGAGCGCGTCGGCGGTGTCCCGGATCTCCCGCTCGCCGCTGAGGAAGACCAGGATGTCGCCGGGCCCCTCGGCGGCCAGCTCCTCGACCGCGTCGCCGATCGCCTGGATCTGGTCGCGGACGTTCTCCTCGTCGGCGTCCTCCTCCTCGGCCTCGGTCACCTCGACCAGCGGCCGGTACCGCAGCTCGACGGGGTAGGTACGGCCCGACACCTCGACGATCGGTGCCGGCTCGCCCGCCGCGTCCGCGAAGTGCCGGGCGAAGCGGTCGGTCTCGATGGTCGCCGAGGTGATGATCACCTTCAGGTCGGGACGGCGGGGGAGGAGCTGCCGGAGGTAGCCCAGGATGAAGTCGATGTTGAGGCTGCGCTCGTGCGCCTCGTCGATGATCAGCGTGTCGTACTGGCGCAGCATCCGGTCGGTCTGCAGCTCGGCCAGGAGGATGCCGTCGGTCATCAGCTTGACCAGGCTGTTCTCGCCCACCTGGTCGGTGAAGCGGACCTTGTAGCCGACCACGTCGCCCAGCTCGGTGCCGAGCTCCTCGGCGATCCGGTCGGCGACCGTACGCGCGGCGAGCCGGCGCGGCTGGGTGTGCCCGATCAGGCCGTTGATCCCGCGCCCCAGCTCCAGGCAGATCTTGGGTAGCTGGGTGGTCTTGCCGGAGCCGGTCTCGCCGGCCACGATCACCACCTGGTGGTCCCGGATCGCCGCGGCGATGTCGTCCCTGCGCTCGCTGACCGGCAGCTGTGCCGGGTAGGTGATCACGGGCACGGCGGCCCGCCGGCTCGCCAGCCGCGCCTCGGCGCGCGTGACGTCGGCGCTGATCTCGGCGAGCGCGGCCTCCCGGCGCTCCGGGTCGCGCAGCCTGCGGACCCCGTCCAGCCGCCGCTGCAGCTGGCGCTGGTCGCGGAACATCAGGTCGGGGAGGCGGCGGTGCAGCTCGCGAACGGAGTCGGGTGCGGCGGGTACGGCTGGATTCTGCATGTCGTCGCCAAGAATAGGCAGCCCCGCGGCGAAGCGCCGCCGGGTTACCGCCAGCCGGCCGGGGCGGGCGGCGCCGGCGGCGGCGGGTGGCGGCGGCGGCGAGCACACCCGCGCGCGCCCTCCCAGCTCCGGGCGGATCTGCGGACTAGAGTGGCCGCCGACCGACATGCTGGACGGGACGGGATGATCATGCGGGACACGGACCGGGCGCTGGTGCAGGCGGCCACCGCCGTCGCCAAGCTGCGCTGCCGTAGCGAGAACCACACCGTCGCCGCCGCCGCGCGCAGCGCCGACGGGCGGGTCTTCACCGGTGTGAACGTCTACCACTTCACCGGTGGACCGTGTGCCGAGGTGGTGGCGATCGGCGCCGCCGCCACCCAGGGCGTGACCGAGCTGGAGACCATCGTCGCGGTGGGGGACCGGGGCCGGGGCGTCATCCCGCCGTGCGGCCGCTGCCGGCAGGTGCTGCTCGACTACTTTTCGTCGATCAAGGTGATCGTCGGGCCGGCGGACGGGCTGCGCGCGGTGCCGGTGGCCGACCTGCTGCCCGAGACGTACGTCCGGGCCGACCAGCAGGTCGCGACCGTGTCGCGGACCGGGGTGTGGTCGATGCCCGTGGTGCCCGGCAGCCGCCAGGCCGCGGAGGACTGACCCGGGTCAGTCGCCCGACGCCGCCTCCAGCATCGACCGGGGGACCGGCACCTGCTCGAAGCGCACGTTGCCCTCCGGCACCATCCAGCTCATCACCTGGACGACCAGCCGTCCGGCCCGGACGGCCGGGTCGTTGGCGTAGAGCTCGCGGGCCATCTCCGGATCTACCGAGAGCACGGCGAAGCCGCGCAGCCGGTCGTCGTCGGCGCCGAGGAACGGGCCGGCGGCGAGGAGCGCGCCCTGCTCCACCAGCCCGGCCTGGTGCGCCAGGTGCGCGTTCTGCAGGCGGTCGACCGCGTCCAGCGGCAGTTCGGGCGGGTCCGGCGGACGGACCAGGAGGACGACGGTGTGCTGGTCGAATCGCATGCCGCCAGCCTAGGTGCGAAAAACCGCTGACTGTCCCCTTGTTGCCGGTAGCGGCCCCGTCCGGGCGGCGCCGACCGCCCGACCCGGCCCCGGTCCGGCCAGGGTGGCGACGCCGCATCGACGAATCCGAGTTAGGCACACCTAATACGCTCGGCTAAGGTAAGGCGATCCTAAGCCGAGAGGGGCGGAACCCTGCCGTGACCACCGTCGCCACCCGACCCGAGCGGGCCGGCGTCCCGAGCCGCCGGCGGTCCGGCCGCCGGGCGACGGTCGCCGCAGCGGCGGCCCTGCTGCTGGTCCTGGCCCTGCTGGCCAGCCTCGCCCTCGGCAGCCGCCCGCTCGCCGTCGACCAGGTGTGGCAGGCGCTCACCGCCCCCGACGGCGGCGAGGCCACCACCATCGTCCGGGAGCTGCGCCTGCCGCGGACGGTCCTGGGGCTGACCGTCGGGCTCGCGCTCGCCGTCGCCGGGGTGCTCTTCCAGGCGCTCACCCGCAATCCCCTCGCCGAACCGCGGATCCTCGGCATCAGCGCCGGCGCCTCGTTCGGCGTGGTGCTCGCCATCGCGGTCTTCGGCGTCGGCAGCCTCGCCGGGTACGTCTGGTTCGGCGTCGCCGGCGCGCTCGCCGCCGGCCTGCTCGTCCTCGCGGTGGCCAGCGGCACCCGCGAGGGCGCCAGCCCGGTCACCCTCGCGCTGGTCGGCGCGGCCCTCGACGCCAGCCTCGCCGCCGGGGTGTACGCCATGCTCAGCATCGACGCGCGCACCTTCGAGGAGTACCGCTTCTGGGTGGTCGGCGGGCTGACCGGCCGGGACGTCGGCGTCGCCGGGCAGGTGCTGCCGTTCGTCCTCGCCGGGCTGGCGCTGGCCGCGCTGGTCGCCCGGGGCCTCGACGCGCTCGCCCTCGGCGACGACGTCGCCCGCGGCCTCGGCCACCGGATCGGCCTGGTACGCCTCGGCGGCGGCGCCGCCGCCGTGCTGCTCACCGGCGCCGCCGTGGCCGCCGCCGGACCGATCGCCTTCGTCGGGCTCGCCGTGCCGCACCTGGCCCGGGCGCTGGTCGGCGCCGACCACCGGTGGACCCTCGCGGTCTCCGCCCTGCTCGGGCCGGCCCTGCTGCTCGGCGCCGACGTCGTCGGCCGGCTGGTCGCCCCGCCCGGTGAGGTGCCGGCCGGGATCGTCACCGCGCTGATCGGCGCCCCGCTGCTGGCGTACCTGGTTCGCCGGGCGAAGGTGGTGACCGCGTGACCGCCGTCGAGTCGTCCCGCCCGACGTACGCCGGGCTGCCCGGTCGGTCGCTGCTGCGGTTCGGACCGGTCAGCGTGCAGGTCCGCCGCCGCGCGCTGCTCGTCGCCACCGTGACCACCGTGCTGCTCGCCGCCGCCGTCGTGCTCAGCCTCTCCCTCGGCACCCCGTACGTCGCCCCGGCCGACGTGCTCCGCTCGCTGTCCGGCGCCGGCACCCCGTACGACCTGGTAGTGCGCGACCTGCGGCTGCCCCGGATCGTGCTGGCCGCGACCGCCGGGGCGGCCTTCGGGATCGCCGGCACGCTCATCCAGAGCGTGGCCCGCAACCCGCTGGCCAGCCCGGACGTCATCGGCATCACCCAGGGCGCCGGCCTGGCCGCCACCGTCGCGATCACCACCGGCGCCGCCGCGGTGCTGGTCGCCCCGGCGGCGCTGGTCGGCGGGCTGGCCGCCGCGCTGCTGCTGCTCGTCCTCGGTGCCCGGCACGGTCTGGCCGCCCAGCGGTTCGTGCTGGCCGGGGTGGCCGTCGCGTTCGCCCTGCGGGCGCTGACCGAGGTGGTCATGCTCTCCGCCGACCCGATCGACGGGCTGCGCGCGCAGATCTGGCTGATCGGCACCCTGGCCGGCCGGGGCTGGTCCGAGACGCTCTGGATCGCGCTCACCCTGGTCGTCCTGCTGCCGGTGCTGGCCTGGGCCGGCTGGGCGCTCAACGGCACCGCGCTGGACGACGACACCGCGCGGGGGATCGGGCTGCGCCCGGGGGCCCGGCGGCTCGGCCTGGCGGCCACCGGCGTCGTGCTGGCCGCCACCGTCACCGCCCAGGTCGGCGCGGTCGACTTCGTCGCGCTGGTCGCCCCGCAGGTGGCCCGCCGGCTGGTCCGCGCCGAGCGGCCGCCGCTGGTCTGCGCCGCCCTGGTCGGCGCGCTGCTGCTGGTGCTGGCCGACCTGGCCGGCCGGCGGATCTTCGCCCCCACCCAGCTGCCGGCGGGCGTGCTCACCGCTGCCATCGGCGGTCCGTACCTGATGTTCCTGCTGGTCCGACGTCGGCGGAGGTCCGCGTGAACCGCACCCCTGAGACCCGAGGCGCGATGCTCGCGACCCGCGACCTGACCGTCGGCTACGACGAGCGGACCGTGCTGGACGGGCTCGACGTGGAGCTGCCCACCGACGCGTTCACGGTCATCGTCGGGCCGAACGCCTGCGGCAAGTCCACCCTGCTGCGGACCATGGCCCGGCTGCTCACCCCGCGCCGCGGCACCGTGCTGCTGGACGGCACGGCCATCCGCGAGCTGCCCACCCGCGAGGTCGCCCGCCGCCTCGGCGTGCTGCCGCAGAGCCCGCTGGTGCCGGAGGGGGTCACCGTGGCGGACCTGGTCGGCCGGGGCCGGCAGCCGTACCAGCGGTGGTGGCGGCAGTGGTCGGAGCAGGACTCCGTCGCCGTCGACCGGGCGATGGCCCAGGCCGACGTCGCCGGGCTCGCCGACCGCCCGGTGGACACCCTCTCCGGCGGGCAGCGCCAGCGGGTCTGGATCGCGATGACCCTCGCCCAGGACACCGAGGCGCTGCTGCTGGACGAGCCGACCACCTTCCTCGACCTGGCCCACCAGGTGGAGGTGCTGGACCTGCTGCACCGGCTGCGCGCCGAACGCGGCCGGACCGTGGTCGCCGTGCTGCACGACCTCAACCAGGCCGCCCGCTACGCCGACCACCTGATCGCCATGCGCGACGGCAGGGTGGTCGCCGCCGGCCCGCCGCGCGAGATCCTCACCGCGGACCTGGTCCGTGACGTCTTCGGGCTCGACTGCGTGGTCGTGCCCTGCCCGGTGACCGGCGCGCCGCTCGTGGTGCCCGGCCTTACCAGCCCGTCCCTGGCGCGCCCGACCGCTCCGGTGGCGCGCCCCTCCGTCGCCGACGCGGACCTGCCGCCCGTCGACTCGTACCCTTCGAAAGGAATCTGATGCGTCGTCTCGCCGCCGCCCTCACCGCGGCCCTGGCTCTCGGAGTCGGCCTCACCGCCTGCGGTGAGAGCGACCCGGCCCCGGGCTCCGCCACCGGGGAGACCCGGGAGATCACCCACGCCATGGGCACCACCAAGGTGCCGGCGGACCCGAAGCGGGTCGTGGTGCTCGACACCGACAAGATCGACACGGCGCTCTCGCTCGGCGTCACGCCGGTCGGCGCCGCCACCGCCGGTGAGGCGAAGAGCTGGCCCACCTACTTCGGCGAGGAGAAGCTGGCCGGCATCAAGGAGGTCGGGGTGCTCACCGAGCCCGACCTGGAGGCGATCACCGCGCTCAAGCCGGACCTCATCCTGGGCAGCAGGTTCCGCCAGGAGAAGTTCTACGACGAGCTGAGCGCCATCGCCCCGACCGTCTTCACCGAGAAGGTCGGCATCACCTGGAAGGAGAACCTGCTCCTCGACGGCAAGGCCCTGGGCCGGGAGCAGCAGGCCAAGGACCTGCTGAGCACGTACGAGAAGCGGGCGAAGGAGTTCGGCGCGAAGCTCGGCGACGCCGCGTCGCGGGAGATCTCCATCGTGCGGTTCATCCCGGGCAACATCCGGGTGTACGGCCCGGACTCGTTCTCCGGCATCGTCGTCGGCGACACCGGGCTGGGCCGCCCGGCGCGGCAGCGGCTCGAGGGCAAGGAGGACAAGCGCTTCGACCTGGTCAGCCCGGAGCGGATCAACGAGGTCGACGGTGACGTCATCTTCGTGACCGCGTACGGCGAGAAGGCCGCCGCCGAGCAGGCCAAGGTCACCGGCGGCACCCTCTGGCAGGGTCTGTCCGCGGTGAAGGCGGGCAAGGCGCACGTGGTCTCCGACGAGGTCTGGATGACCGGCATCGGCGTCGGCGCCGCCAACAAGATCCTCGACGACCTGGAGAAGCACCTGGCCGCCTGATCGTCGGGACGCTGGCCAACCCGCTCGCCCGCTTCGCCCCGGACCGGGTCGGCTGAGTCGGCGGCGGGCGCCCGCCGCCGGTCCGCGCTCGTGGATGCACGGAGAGAGGGGTCCTCTCTCCGTGCATCCGTCCGGGCGGGCGGTGGGCCGCCGTGGTGGTGGGGTCAGGCGGCGGTGGACCAGATGGCACGGAACGCGGCGGCCTCGCCGGCCAGCCACTGCTCGACCTGCTGGGGCTTGGCCGTCTCGGGCATCCGGTGGGCCTCGCCGCGGCGGACGTCGACGAGGACCGGCTCGGCGTGCGGGAGGAGCGCGTCCATGTGCCGGGACATCAGGTGCAGGGTGGCGAGGGTCGCCTCCTCGCTGGGCGGCGCCTCGTCGAAGTGCAGGCGGACCGCCTCGGCGCGGCCGTCGGCGTACCGAACGCCGAAGTGAGGGTTGATCTTGACGGGCAGGTCGCCGAGCATCGCCAGGGCGTCGCGGGTCTGGGCGAGGTCCACCTCGGCCGGCTCGCCGAGCGACTGGAGCCAGGCCGTCGCGCCGGGGACGAGCGCCTGGTAGAGCGGGCGCCAGCGGGGCTTGACCAGGTCGGGCACCTGGGCCAGGTGGGTGCCGCCGGTGTGGAACGCGATGTCGGCCTTGAGCGCCTTGACGAACTGGCCGTGCGGGTTGAACCCGTGCCGGCTCGCGCGCTGCTTGCGCAGGCCGCCGACGAAGGTGGCCTTGGTGGGCCCGGTGCGGTCCACGTACCGGGTGAAGCCGAGGAGGGTGGCGTACGGCGTCAGGGGAGTGGAGATGGGCGCGGTCACGAGCATCCTCCCAGGTCAGGAACTCGATTAGTACATACATTCTAATCGACGGGTCTGACATCGCCTAGGGAAGAAAAGGGGCCGTCCGGACGCACCGGACGGCCCCTCGGAGAGAAACTTCTACAGCTGCTCGACGGCGGTGATCCGGACGACCGCGGCGCCCACCTCGTCGGAGGCGGCCAGGTCGACCTCGGCGCTGATGCCCCAGTCGTGGTCGCCCGCCGGGTCGTCGATGATCTGCCGGACGGTCCAGCGTTCCCGGCCCTGCTCGATCATGAGCAGCGCCGGCCCGCGCGCGTCCGGACCCACCCCGATCGAGTCGTACGACTCGAAGTACGGCTCCAGCGCGTCCGCCCAGGCGTCGGCGTCCCAGCCGTCCCCGGCGTCGAGCTCGCCGAGCAGGTCCCAGCGGCGCAGGGCGGCCAGCTCGACCCGGCGGAACAGCGCGTTGCGCACCAGCACCCGGAACGCCCGCGCGTTGCGGGTCACGGCCGGCGGCCGGTCGTCCAGGGCCGCGTGGGCCAGGGCCACCTCCGCCACGTCGGACGGGTTGCGCAGCCGCTCCCACTCGTCGATCAGGCTGGAGTCGACCTGGCGGACCAGCTCGCCCAGCCACTCGATGAGGTCGACCAGCTCCTCGGTCTTGGCGTCCTCGGGCACGGTCTGCCGCAGTGTCTTGTACGCGTCGGCGAGGTACCGCAGCACCAGGCCCTCCGAGCGGGACAGCCCGTAGAACTGCACGTACTCGGTGAAGGTCATCGCCCGCTCGTACATGTCCCGGACGACGGACTTGGGGGAGAGCTGGTGGTCGGCGACCCAGGGGTGCCCCTGCCGGTACATCTCGTACGCGCCGTCCAGCAGCTCCGCGAGCGGCTTGGGCCAGGTCACCTCGTCGAGCAGTTCCAGCCGGGCCTCGTACTCGATGCCCTCGGCCTTCATCGCGGCGACCGCCTCGCCGCGGGCCTTGAACTGCTGGGCGGAGAGCACCTGGCGCGGGTCGTCGAGGATCGACTCGATCACCGAGAGCACGTCGAGGGCGTACGACGGCGACTCCCTGTCCAGCAGCTCGATCGTCGCCAGGGCGAGCGGGGAGAGCGGCTGGTTGAGCGCGAAGTCGAGCTGGAGGTCGACGGTGAGCCGGACCCGCCGGCCGGTCTCGTCCGGCTCGGCGAGCTGCTCGACCACCCCGCCGGCCAGCAGCGCCCGGTAGATGGCGATGGCCCGCCGGATGTGCCGACGCTGGGCGGCCCGGTCCTCGTGGTTGTCGGTGAGCAGGTGCCGCATCGAGGCGAACGCGTCGCCGGGACGGCCGATCACGTTGAGCAGCATCGAGTGGCTGACCTGGAAGCTGGAGGTCAGCGGCTCCGGCTCGGCCTCGACCAGGCGCTGGAAGGTCGGCTCGCCCCAGCCGATCGAGCCCTCCGGCGGCTTCTTCTTGACCACCTTGCGGCGCTTCTTCGGGTCGTCGCCGGCCTTGGCGAGGGCCTTCTCGTTCTCGATGACGTGCTCGGGCGCCTGCACCACGACCCGGCCGAGGGTGTCGAAGCCGGCCCGCCCGGCCCGGCCGGCGATCTGGTGGAACTCGCGGGCCTTGAGCAGCCGGGTGCGGACCCCGTCGTACTTGGACAGGCCGGTGAAGAGCACGGTGCGGATCGGCACGTTGATGCCGACGCCCAGGGTGTCGGTGCCGCAGATGACCTTGAGCAGCCCGGCCTGGGCGAGGGTCTCCACCAGGCGGCGGTACTTGGGCAGCATGCCGGCGTGGTGCACGCCGATGCCGTGCCGGACCAGCCGGGACAGCGTCTTGCCGAAGCCGGAGGTGAACCGGAAGTTCCCGATCGCCTGGGCGATCATGTCCTTCTCGGCGCGGGTGCAGACGTTGACGCTCATCAGCGCCTGGGCGCGTTCCAGCGCGGCGGCCTGGGTGAAGTGCACGACGTAGACCGGGGCCTGCTTGGTCGCCAGCAGCTCCTCCAGGGTCTCGTGCAGCGGGGTCATCGCGTACGAGAAGAGGAGCGGGACCGGCCGCTCGGCCGAGCGGACGACGGCGGTCGGCCGGCCGGTGCGCCGGGTGAGGTCGTCGACGAACCGGGTGGTGTCGCCGAGCGTGGCGGACATCAGGACGAACTGCGCCTGCGGCAGCTCGATGATCGGCACCTGCCAGGCCCAGCCCCGGTCCGGTTCGGCGTAGAAGTGGAACTCGTCCATGATCACCTGGCCGACGTCGGCCCGGGCGCCCTCGCGCAGCGCGAGGTTGGCCAGGATCTCCGCGGTGCAGCAGATGATCGGGGCGTCGGCGTTGACGCTGGCGTCGCCGGTGAGCATGCCGACGTTCTCGGCGCCGAAGACCTCGCAGAGGGCGAAGAACTTCTCCGAGACCAGCGCCTTGATCGGCGCGGTGTAGAAGGTGGTCCGGTCGTCGGCCAGGGCGGCGAAGTGGGCGGCGATCGCGACCAGGCTCTTGCCCGAGCCGGTCGGCGTGTTCATGATCACGTTCGCGCCGGAGACGATCTCGATGACCGCCTCCTCCTGATGGGGGTAGAGGTCGAGGCCGCGCTCCTTCGCCCAGCCGGCGAACGCGTCGAAGAGGGTGTCGGGGTCGGCGCGTCGAGGCAGCGCGGCAGTGAGCGTCATAGCGCTCCCCATGGTGCCTGGATCATGGGCCGTCGCGCCAACCGGGGAGTCCGCGGCGCCCGCCGGGCGCGTGATCCGTCCCGCGCGTCCCGATCCCGGCCGACGTCGACCATCCGGAGGGGTACGCCCGCGGGTCAGCCCCGGGCGGGCGCGGCGGTGGCGGCGACCCGGCGGTGGACCAGGTCGAAGACCGGGCGGCCGGCGGTGAGTGCGCGGCGCTCGAACTTCGTCACCGGGCGGTGTGCGGGGCGCGGGGCGAAGCCGCCGTGGGTGTCGACCAGCTCCGGGTCGGCGGTCAGGGTCTCCCGCATCGACTCGGCGTACTCGGCCCAGTCGGTGGCGCAGTGCAGCGTCCCGCCGGGGGCCAGCCGGGAACGCAGCAGCGCCACGTGGCCGGGCTGGATCAGCCGCCGCTTGTGGTGCCGCGACTTGGGCCAGGGGTCGGGGAAGAAGACGTGCAGCGCGTCCAGCGAGCCCTCCGGCAGCGCCCGGACCAGGTCCAGCGCGTCGCCCCGGGCCACCCGGACGTTGCCCAGCGCGTGCCGTTCCGCCAGCTCCAGGAGGTTGGCGATTCCGGGCGTGTGCACCTCGACCGCCAGATAGTGTCGGTCCGGATCGGCCGCCGCCATCGCGGCGGTGGCATCGCCCATCCCGGATCCGATCTCCAGCACCAGCGGGGCCGGCCGGCCGAAGAGCGCCGTCGGATCGAACGGCCCGTCGAGCTCGGCGATGTCCAGGCCGTACGCCGGCCAGAGCCGGTCCAGCGCGTCGAGCTGGCGGCCGCTCATCCGCCCCCGGCGGGGGTGGAAGGTGCGGATCGGCGCGACGTGCGCGGGCGGGGCGGCGGGGGTCTGGTCGGTGGAGGTCACAGCGACCCGAGCCTACGCGACGGTTCGACCGATCGGATGTGAGGTGCGGCCAGGGGTGAGAGGATTCATCCCAGTACGGCAGGACGGGCGGCCCGCTGCCCGGTACCGCCCTACCGCGCCGGGAGGGGTCATGGTGTCAGTCACGCGCCGCGCGGCGTTGGCGACCGCCGCTGCCGCGTTCGCCGCCCCGCTGGTCGGGACGGTCCCCGCCCTGGCCGCCCCGGTCCCCGTCGCCGAGCCGGCGCCCGGGCAGTCCCCGCCGCCGCCCGGTGACGTGATCTTCGTCGAGGTCACCCCGAGCACCGTGGAACCCGGCTTCCTGGTCGGCATCCGGGCGAGCTGCCGGGACAACTCGGTGCCGGCGATCGTGGTGTCCGACGCCTTCGGCCGGGTGCAGGTGCAGCCGCAGCGCGGGCTGCTGACCGCCTCGCCGATGGTCAAGGAGCGCACCCGTCCCGGCAACTACCGGGTCAAGCTGGAGTGCCCGAGCGGGCAGACCGCGTCGACGATGCTTCAGGTGGTGAAGCGGGTCGCGCCGAGCCGTGGGCCGGCGACCGGCTTCGGCGGCAGCGCCGGCGTCGGCCTCGGCGACCTGCTGGTGCCGATGGGACTCGCACTGACCCTGGCCGGGGCGACCGTCGGCGTGCTGGCGGCGCGCCGGCCCCGTACCGTCCGTGGCGCCGCCCGCCGCTGAGTCCCGCCATGGCCTCGCATCCCGCCCCGCAGCCGGCCGCCCGGCCGGCCCGGCGGGCGGGGCGCAGCCCCTGGTCGGCGCCGCTGGCCGTGGTGCTGGTCCTGGTCGGCGTCTTCGCCACCGGGGCGGGGCTCGGCCGCACCGCGGGGCCGTTCGACTGGGCCGCCGACGCGGTACGCCCCGGGCAGGGCGACCCGCCGCCGGAGGGCGCGCTGCCGGCGAGCCGCCCGGTCAGCCTCTCCGTGCCGGCGATCAAGGTCACCGCGCCGGTGACACCCGTCGGGCAGGCCAGGGACGGCTCGATCGCGGTGCCGCCGCTGAGCAAGCACCACCAGACCGGCTGGTACGACCGCGGCCCGACCCCGGGGGAGCCGGGCCGGGCGATCATCGTCGGGCACGTGGACACCAAGAGCGGCCCGGCGGTCTTCTACCAGCTCGGCAAGCTCAAGCCGGGCGACCGGATCGAGGTGACCCGGTCGGACCGGAGCGTGGTGACCTTCAAGGTCGACACGGTCGAGCACTTCGACAAGGCCAACCTGCCGGCCGACCGGGTGTACGGCGACGAGGGCCCGCCGGGGCTGCGCCTGATCACCTGCGGCGGCGAGTGGTTGGGCGGGCGGACCGGGTACGCGGACAACGTGATCGCGTTCGCCTCACTGGTCGACACCCGCCGGCCCTGACCGGGCTCAGCCCTTGCCGGGCACCTGCTGGACCACCTCGAACTCCAGCAGGGTCGCGCCGCTGGCGACCGGGCGGCGCTGTTCGCCACCCGCGCCGCCGGCGTGCGCGGCCCGGGACGGCCCGGCCGCCCACGCCTGGTACGCCTCCTCGGACTCCCAGCGGGTGTAGACGAAGTAGCGGCTCTCCCCGGCGACCGGGCGGAGCAGCTCGAAGCCGAGGAAGCCGGGGGAGTTCTCCACCGCGCCGGCCCGGGCCGCGAACCGCTTCTCCAGCTCCTCGCCGGCGCCGGACGGGACGTCGATCGCGTTGATCTTCACGACTGCCATGGCTCCACCCTAACGACCGCCGCCGGACCGGGCCGCGACGACGGCCGGGCGGATCAGAGCGCCTCGACGGCCGGCACCAGGTCGGCGTCGACCACGATCGGGGCGTGGTCGGAGGGGCCCTTGCCCTTGCGCGCCTCCCGGTCCACGTACGCGGAGCGGACCGTGCGGGCGAACGGCGCCGAGGCGTACACCAGGTCGATCCGCATGCCCTTGTTCTGGTGGAACATCCCGGCCCGGTAGTCCCAGTAGGTGTAGGGGTGCGGGCCCTTCATCGGGGTGGGCACCACGTCGCTGAGCCCGAGGTCGCGCAGCGCGGCCAGGGCCGCCCGCTCGGCGGGGGTGACGTGGGTGGAGGCGACGAAGAGCGCCGGGTCCCAGACGTCGGCGTCGGTCGGTGCGACGTTGAAGTCGCCGCAGACGGCGAGGGGCAGCCCGGTGGTCAGCTCCGGTTCGAGCGCGTCGCGCAGCGCGGCGAACCAGGCCAGCTTGTACGCGTAGTGCGGGTCGTCGGGGGCGCGGCCGTTCGGCACGTACACCGACCAGACCCGCACCCCGTCGCAGGTCGCCGAGATGGCCCGGGCCTCGGGCTCGGGGAAGCCGGGCTCGGCGGGGAACCCGACGGCCACGTCGGCCAGCCCGACCCGGGAGAGGATGGCCACGCCGTTCCATCGGCCGTCGCTGTGGCTGGCCGCCTCGTAGCCCAGCTCGCCCACCTCCTCGACCGGGAACGCCCCGTCGGGGCACTTGGTCTCCTGCAGGCAGACGACGTCGGGTTTCGTGGTGGCCAGCCAGTCGAGCAGCCGGGGCAGGCGGGCCTTCACCGAGTTGACGTTCCAGGTCGCCAGGCGCATGCCTTTAGCCTGCCGCATCCCGCCCCGACCCGCCGCCGCAGGCGCGCGGGCCGGGCACGATCAGCTTCCCGGGGTGTCGCCCGGGCGGGTCTGCTCGGCCAGGAAGCGTTCCAGCTCGGCGCCGAGCTCGTCGGCGGTGGGCAGCGGGCCGGTCTCGGCGGCCAGCAGGTTCTTCTCGCCGCGACCCCGGGCGAACGCGTCGTACTGCTCCTCCAGGGCCTGGACCAGGGTGGCCGCCTCCTCGGTCTGGGCGACCTGGCGGTCGATCTCCACCCGGACCACCTCGGCGGCCGCGCGCAGCCCGTCCCGCGGCAGCAGCAGGCCGGTGCTGCGGGAGACCGAGGCGAGCAGCGCCTCGGCGGCAGCCGGGTACTCGGACTGGGCGACGTAGTGCGGCACGTGTGCGGCGAAGCCGAGCGCGTCGCGGCCCTGCTCGCCGAGGCGGTACTCCAGCAGGTGGCCGACGCTGCCCGGCACCTGCACCCGCTGCAGCCACGGCTCGTAGCCGGCGATCAGCTCCGGGCGGGTGGCGTGCGCGGTGACCCCGGTGGGCCGGGTGTGCGGGACCGCCATCGGGATGGAGTTCAGCCCGACGGTGAGCCGGACGTCCAGCCGGGCGGAGAGCCCGGCGACCGCGGCCACGAACCGCTCCCACTGGAGATCCGGCTCGGGGCCGGTGAGCAGCAGGAAGGGGGTCTCGTCGTCGTCGTGGAGCAGGTGCAGCTCCAGCGCCGGGGCGTCGTAGTCGGCCCAGTGGTCCTCCACGAAGGTCATCACCGGGCGGCGGGAGCGGTAGTCGAAGAGCTGGTCGACGTCGAACCGGGCGATCGGGCGTGCCTCGAGGGAGGTGAGCAGCTGCTCGCGGGCCAGCCGGGCGGCGCTGCCGGCGTCGACGAAGCCGGTGAGCGCCTGGATCAGCACCGGTTGACCGAGTTCGGGCAGCTCGTCGGTGAGTTCGTAGAGCTCGTGTGGGTCGAGCACCGGTTGGGACCTCCCTGGATACGCGCGTACGGGTGGCCGTGCGCGCACGGCACCCGGTTCGGGCAACGTACCCGCCATCCTGATCCATTCCGGCAGGACCCGGCTCGGCGGCTGCTGGATGATCACAATTTGACGCGCCGGATGATCAAATCGGGGCGAATACGCCGATCTTGCATCCCAGATCACCGAATGGGGGATCAGCAGATCGGCCGAAAGTACTAGTTAGTCGTTCATGGAACGACCGGTCGCCGGACGCGTGCTACCTCCCCCGGGCGGCAGGACTCGTGACCGGGCGGAGGTTTGACCGATCCGCGAGGATCCTCCCGGCCGGGTCCGGGGCGGCCCGGCCGGTCCGGTTCGGGAGGCCGCAACTGTGGGCAGGGCCACTCCGTGGCGCTGGGTGACCAGGGCTCGCCCTGCCTAACCTCGGCGAATGCGTGACGACGGCACCCTCGACGACCAGTACGGCCTCGGCGGTTCGGCTGACCGTTCGGACGATATCCCCTCCACCGATCGGTCAACCAGCCTCACCGAGCCCTCCGCTCCCCGGCTCTCCACCCTCGGCTCCCTCCGTACCCGCCTCGGCGGCTTCGCTAACCCCTTCGCCGCCCGGCCCGGCCGGACCCGCCTGGCCGTGGCCACCGGCGCGGTCTGCTGCCTGGGCCTGGTCGGCGTCAGCCAGGTCGGCGCCGGCGCGATCGGTGACACCGAGACCCCGGCCCAGCCGGTGGAGGTCGCCCAGCGGGCGACCCCGGACGCGGCCTCCCGGGGCAGCGACCGGCAGCCGCCGGCACCGGTCGCGCAGACCGCCGACCCGGACGTCTCCCCGTCCGCGACGAAGAAGCCCGCGGCCAAGCCGAAGCCGAAGCCGAAGCCCAAGCCGAAGCGGATCGCCCCGGTGGCCGGCCTCGATGAGGACCAGATGGACAACGCCAAGGCGATCGTGCGCGCCGGCCGGGACATGGGCGTGCCCCGTCGGGGCCTGGTCATCGCGGTGGCCACCGCCATGCAGGAGAGCAACCTCTACAACTACGCCAGCGCGGTGCTGCCCGAGTCGCAGAACTACCCGCACCAGGCCATCGGCTGGGACCACGACTCGGTCGGGCTGTTCCAGCAGCGCCCCAGCAGCGGCTGGGGGTCGGTGGGGGACCTGATGGACCCGAAGTTCGCCACCCACCAGTTCCTCGCCGCGCTGGAGGAGATCCCCGGCTGGCAGGACATGGCGCTGACCGATGCCGCCCAGGCCGTACAGGTGTCCGCCTTCCCGTGGGCGTACGCCCAGCACGAGTGGCGGGCCGAGCAGGTCGTCGACGCGATCCTCGGCTGACCGGGGCCGGTGCCGGGGCGCACTGTGGACGCGTGCCGGACGGCGGTTCCGGGTACCAGGGGTTGCCGGTCCCAGGTACACATGACGGGGGACCGCCGACAGGAGGACGACATGTCACTGGTGCAACGGATCAGCGCGTTCCTGCGTTCGCCGCGTGGTCAGCAGCTCGTCGACCGGGGCCGGCGCCAGCTGGCCAAGCCGGAGAACCAGCGCAAGCTCAGGCAGCTGGCCGCACGTCTGTCCAGCCGGCGGCGCTGACCCCGTACGCCGCGAACCGACCCCCGGGGAGCCATGGTGAACGAATCCGCGCCCGTCGACGGCGAGCCCACCGTCCCGACCGCGCCCGCCGCCCCGGCCGACGCCCCCGAGGCGCCGCCGGCCACGCTCTGGGACCGGATGCGGGACGACCCGCAGTACGCCCCGGAGCACCTGGCCCTGGAGGCCGTCCGGCGACTCGGGCCGGAGGCGGCGCAGTGGGTCGCCCGGGAGCGCGCGGCCCGGCCCGACGTCCCGGCTGACGAACTGGCCGACCAGGCGGTCCGCCGGTTCGTCAACCGGGCCCGGCTCTCCGGCGCGGTCTCCGGCGCCGCCGGGCTGCCCGGCGCGGTGATCGACGTGGGCGTGCTGGCCTGGACCCAGGCCCGGCTGGTGCTGCACGTCGCGGCGGCGTACGGCGTCGACCCGGTGCACCCCGACCGGGCCACGGACCTGCTGGTGCTGCAGCGGGTGCACAAGGTCGCCGAGAGCGCCCGGCTCGCCCTCGGGGTGGCCGCCGGGCGGGAACGCGCCGGGGCCCTCTTCGGGATGGCCGGGGAACGCCCGCTGGGCAGGGTCATGCTCCAGCTCGGCGTCCGGCTGGCCCAGATGGCCGGGATGCGGGCGGCGAAGCGGGTCGTCGCCAAGGTGGTCCCCGGCGCGGCGATCGTCCTCGGCACCTGGGCCAACTCCTCGGCCACCAAGGATCTCGCCGAGCGGGCCCGCGCCCTCTACCGCAACGGCCCGGACGGCCTGCCCCGGCAGCGCCGCCCCTGACCGGCCGCCGCCCGGCGCTCCCGTGGGACGCCGGGCTGGCGGCGGGGGGCCGGTCAGTCCGACCAGCCGGCGGCCGGCCAGCTCACCTCGGCGAGCCGGTCCTGGCCGGAGGCGTTCGGGTGGAACCAGTCCAGGGTGTTGACCAGGGCGAGGCCGAAGCGGAGCCGGTGCGCCGCACCACGGTCCCACCGGCAGCGTGACCCGTACGCTCGGCAGGCCGCGCGGAGCTGGGCGTTGTAGTCGTCGATCCGTTGCCGGAACCGGGCCCGGCGGGCCACCGCGGCGGGCGCCGTCGAGGTCGGGTCGGCCAGCAGCGCCGGGCAGATGCCGTACCCCCAGGCCCGTACCGCCCGGGGCTCGGTGTGCCCCATTTCCCAGAGCCGGTACAGGTCGGGGATGCTGACCACCAGCACGCGCGCCCTGGGCCGGCCCTTGCGCAGCACCCGCAGGCCCCGGTCGACCTGGTCGCGGAAGGTGGCCACCGGAGCCATCGCGTCGATGCCGCCGTGGCAGGCGTCGTTGGCGCCGATCAGCACCGTGACGTAGTCCGCCCTGTCGCGGACCGCCGCGCCGGCCTGCCCGACCAACGCCGTGGCCCGGGCCCCCGGCGTCGCCCGGTCGTACGCCCGCAGCGCGGGGTAGCGCTCGCGCAGCCGCCGGTAGTGGCTCTCCACCCGGATACCGTCCCCTGTGGACCAGGAGTTGCGTTCGCAGGTGACCAGCACCAGGCAGGAGGCGAAGCCGGTGGTGATCGAGTCGCCGAGGGCGGACATCACCGTCGGCGCGCCGGGGCGCGCGGAGGCCGACGGTCGCGGCGAGGCGTCCGCCCCGTCGCAGGCGATCGCGACCAGCGCCGCCAGGCAGGCGAGCGCGGCGACCCAGCGTCGAGGCATCACGTCCCCCGTCCGGCGGCGCAGAGCAACGGCACGGTGACCCTATGCGCGCCGAGCGACGGGGAACGACTCCTGTCAACCTTCAGGCATTGACAACTACCGTTAAATTTGACGTGCTAGCGGCCGGCCCGCCAAGGGGCCGGCTGGCCGTGTAGCCACCAGTGCAGGGCCCGGGTGATCCGGGGCAGCACCAGGTAGGTCATCAGCGGGGTGAGGCAGAGCGTCATCAGCAGGGTCCGCACCGCCAGGGGCACGTCGGCGATGAACCGGGCGGTGAGCAGGGTCGCGGTGAGGCTCAGCGGGAAGAACGCCAGCCAGATCGTCACCGCCTGCTTCCACCTCGGCGGCGCGGCCGGAACCGCCGGCTCGGCGTCGCCCGCCACGAGCTTCTCCACCACGTGGTCGACCGGCGCGTCGAACCAGCCCTCGATGCCGGTCCGCCGCTCCATTCGGGTGTGCTCGACGATGCCCTGGGCCGAGGTGAGCCACCAGTGCCGCTGCGGGGACTCCTCCCACCGGCGCAGCGTCTCGTCGTCGGCGAAGCGGTACAGCATGTGCCACTCGGGCGACCCGGGCGCACGCTGCACGAACCCGGCCCCGAGGAAGCCGGGGAAGCTCTCGGCCAGCGCCGTGCCGGCCCGCATCCACGCCACCATCTCGTCGCCGCGCGCCGGATCGGCGCGTCGGGCGATCGCGACGGTCACCGGCGCCGCGTGGGTCATGGTCATGCCCTCAATCCTCCCCGCCGTCGCCGGGATCGGCCCGGTCGCGGCGTACCGGTGTAACGCAACCCACCAGGGGCTCGCATCCACCGGATACCCGCTCGGTGGCCGGGCTCACCGGCGGTCCCAGCGGCGGGTCGACCGGTTAGCGGCGCCCGTGCCGGGGTAGCCGGGAGGAATGACGCGATCACAGCCGCGCCGTAGGGTCAGCAACGCGTACAGCGCGCTGAACCTGCGGCTCGCGCTCGCCACCTTCGGGCTGGTGACCATGACCGTCTTCGCCGTGGTGGCGTTCTGGGCCCACGTGGCCTGGCTGGGCGTCCTCTGCGCGGTCCTCGCCGTCGTGGCCGTGGTGGACCTGATCGTCATCCAGCGCCGACGCGCCGCCCGCCACCGTGAGGAGCCGGGCGTGCGGCACTCACTGTTCGAGTGACAGGAGCACGACATGCCCATCGCCACCACCAACCCCGCCACCGGACAGGTGCTCAAGACGTACGACCCGATGTCGAACGAGCAGATCGACGCCGCCATCGAGCGGGCCGACCTCGCCTTCCGGGACCTGCACCGCACCACCGTCGCCCAGCGGGCGCAGTGGATGAACGCGGCGGCCGACCTGCTCGACGCCGAGCGCGACGACACCGCCCGGCTGATGACCACCGAGATGGGCAAGACGTACGCGGCGGCCCAGGCCGAGGTGACCAAGTGCGCCACCGCCTGCCGCTTCTACGCGGCCAACGCCGAGCGGATGCTCGCCGACGAGCCGGCCGACGCGAAGGCGGTGAAGGCGAAGCGGGCGTTCGTCCGCTACCAGCCGATCGGCCCGGTGCTCGCGGTGATGCCGTGGAACTTCCCGCTCTGGCAGGTCATGCGCTTCGCCGCGCCGGCCCTGACGGCCGGAAACACCGGCCTGCTCAAGCACGCCTCCAACGTGCCGCAGACCGCCCTCTACCTGGAGGACGTCTTCCGCCGGGCCGGCTTCCCCGAGGGCGCGTTCAGCACACTGCTGGTCGGCTCGGAGGCCGTCGACCGGATCCTCAGCGACCCCCGGGTCCGCGCCGCCACCCTGACCGGCAGCGAGACCGCGGGCCGCTCCATCGCCCAGATCGCCGGCCGGGAAGTGAAGAAGACGGTGCTCGAACTCGGCGGCAGCGACCCGTTCGTGGTGATGCCCTCGGCCGATTTGGACCGGGCCGCCGAGGTCGCCACCACCGCCCGCTGCCAGAACAACGGCCAGTCCTGCATCGCCGCGAAGCGGTTCATCGTGCACACCGACGTCTTCGACGCCTTCGCCGAGAAGTTCGCCGCGAACATGGCGGCGCTGAAGGTCGGCGACCCGATGGACGGGAGCACCGACGTCGGCCCCCTCGCCAGCGAACACGGCCGGGACGAGGTGCACGCCCAGGTGCAGGACGCGGTCGACCAGGGCGCGACCGTCCTCTGCGGCGGCGAGAAGCCCGCCGGTGACGGCTGGTACTACCCGCCGACCGTGGTCACCGACCTGACCCCGCAGATGCGGATGTGGTCCGAGGAGGTCTTCGGCCCGGTCGCCGGCCTCTACCGGGTCTCGTCGTACGACGAGGCGATCGAGGTGGCCAACGGCACCACGTTCGGCCTCGGCTCCAACGCCTGGACCACCGACCCGGCCGAGCAGGAGCGCTTCGCCACCGACCTGGACGCCGGCAACGTCTTCATCAACGGCATGACCACGTCCTTCCCGGAGCTGCCCTTCGGCGGCGTGAAGAACTCCGGCTACGGCCGGGAGCTCTCCGCCTTCGGCATGCGGGAGTTCTGCAACACCAAGACCGTCTGGGTGGGGGAGGGCGCCGCCTCCGCCGGGGCCGGCGCACACGCCGAGTAGCCGCGATTGGCCGGACGCCGTCATGGGTAGGAGGTGCGCCCATGACGGTGTTCGGCTTCCACGCGTCCCACGAGCAGATCCACCCCGCCAAGCTGCTGGCGGCGGTGATCCACGCCGAGCGGGCCGGCTTCGACGCCGCCATGTCCTCGGACCACTTCTCACCGTGGAGCGCCCGCCAGGGCCAGTCCGGCTTCGCCTGGTCCTGGCTGGGCGCCGCGCTCCAGGCCACCAACCTGCCCTTCGGGGTGGTCAACGCGCCCGGGCAGCGCTACCACCCGGCGATCATCGCGCAGGCCATCGGCACCCTCGGCGCGATGTACCCGGGCCGGTTCTGGGCGGCGCTTGGCACCGGCGAGGCGAGCAACGAGCACATCACCGGCGACGGCTGGCCCCGCAAGGACGTCCGCAACGCGCGGCTGCGCGAGTGCGTCGACGTGATCCGGGCGCTGCTGGCCGGCGAGGAGGTCAGCCACGACGGGCTGGTCCGGGTCGACCGGGCGAAGCTGTGGACCCGTCCCGAGCGGCCGCCGGCCCTGATCGGCGCGGCGGTCAGCGTGGCCACCGCGCGCTGGTGCGCCGAGTGGGCCGACGGCCTGATCACCGTCAACGCGCCCGCCGACCACCTCCGCCAGATGATCGACGCGTACCGGGACGCCGGCGGGCGGGGGCCGCTGCACCTCCAGGCGCACGTGAGCTGGGCGCCCGACCAGGCCGAGGCCGAGGCGATCGCGTACGACCAGTGGCGCAGCAACGTCTTCGCCCCGCCGGTCTGCTGGGACCTGGAGATGACCGAGCACTTCGACGCCGTCTCCGCGGACGTGCCGCTGGAAAAGGTCGCCTCCACCGTGCACGTCTCCGCCGACCTGGGCCGGCACGTCGGCTGGCTGGAGGAGTACCTGGCGCTCGGCTTCGACCAGATCGCCCTGCACCACGTCGGGCAGGAGCAGCGGGCGTTCATCGACACCTTCGGCGCGGAGGTGCTGCCGAAGCTGCGGACGCCCGCCTGATCACCGTCCGCCGCCGCGACCCCTAGGCTCGTACCCATGGAAGCTCTGTTCCAGGTCGTGGTCTTCCTCGCGATCGCCACCTTCGGCGCGGCGCTGGCCCGGCGGCTGGGCCTGCTCGCGCCGATCCTGCTGGTCGTGCTCGGCCTCGCGCTCTCCTTCCTGCCGTTCTTCCCGCACGTGCGGCTGGACCCGAACCTGGTGCTGGTGGGCATCCTGCCGCCGCTGCTCTACGTGGCGGCCCTGGAGACGTCGGTGCCGGCGTTCCGGCTGAACCTGCGGCCGATCCTGCTGCTCGCCGTCGGGCTGGTGATCTTCACGGCGTTCGCGGTGGGCACCGTCGTGCACCTCCTGCTGCCCCAGGTCCCGTACTCGATCTGCCTGGCCCTCGGCGCGGTGGTGGCGCCGCCGGATGCGGTCGCCGCCACCGCGGTGGCCCGGAAGGTCGGCCTGCCCCGCCGGATCGTCACCATCCTGGAGGGGGAGAGCCTGATCAACGACGCCACCGCGCTGGTGCTGCTGCGGGTGGCGATCGCCGCGGCCACCGCGGCCGGCGGTGGCGTCGGCTTCGGCGACGTGGCCCGCGAGGTGCTCGTCGCCACCGGCGGCGGCATTCTGATCGGACTGCTCGGCGTGGTCGTCTTCGGGTACCTGCACAAGCGGATCAGCGACGCGGTGCTGGACAACGCGCTGTCGCTGATCGTGCCGTTCGCGGTGGTCTTCGCCGCCGAGGAGATCCACGCCTCCGGGGTGGTCGCGGTGGTGGTGACCGGGCTGGGCATCGGCCACAAGCTGCCGCTGCTGATGTCGGCCGCCTCCCGGCTCCAGGTCGCCGCGTTCTGGGGGCTGATCCGGTTCCTGCTGGAAGGGCTGGTCTTCCTGCTGGTCGGCCTGCAACTGCGGGAGGTGGTCCGGGACCTCGACGAGCCGTTCGGCTTCCTGGCCGGGATCACCGCCGCGGTGCTGGCCGTCGTCTTCCTGACCCGGTTCGTCTGGCTCTTCCCGGCCACCTACCTGGCCCGGCTGGTGCCCCGGGTCCGGCGCCGGGACCCGGCGCCGCCGGTGCAGGTCCCCATCGTCCTCGGTTGGGCCGGGATGCGCGGCGTGGTCACCCTCGCCGCCGCGCTCGCCCTCCCGCTCACCCTGGCCGAGGGGCGGCCGTACCCGCGGCAGCTCTTCATCTGGTTGGCGTTCGCGGTGATCGTGGTCACCCTGGTCGCCCAGGGCGCCACCCTGCCGACCGTCGCCCGGCGGCTGAAGCTCCCGCCGGACGACCCGGTGCAGGACGCGCTCTCCGCCGCCGCCGTGCAACAGCAGGCCAGCCGCGCCGCCCGGGAACGCCTCGACGAGCTGGCCGACGGGGCGCCCCCGGCCGTCGTCGAACGGCTGCGCGGGCTGGTGCGGAGCCGCACCAACCTGGCCTGGGAACGGCTGGGGGGCACCGAGCGGGAAACTCCGTCCCAGGCGTACGGTCGGCTGCGGCAGGAGATGATCGACGCCGAGCGGGAGGTGTTCCGGGCCGCCCGCGACTCGGGGAAGATCCCCGAGGAGGTGCTGGTGCGGGCCTACCGCGACCTGGACCTGGAGGAGTCGTTGCTGCGCCAGGAGAGCGGCGAGTGAGCCGCCGAGCCGAGCGGGAGGATGACCGATGAGCTGTCAACATCTGGCCGAGCCGGGCCTGGCCGAACCGAAGACCACCGACGAGTGCCCGGACTGCGTGGCCATCGGCGACGCCGACTGGGTGCACCTGCGGGCCTGCCTGACCTGCGGGCACGTCGGGTGCTGCGACTCCTCGCCGAACCAGCACGCGACGAAGCACTTCGAGGCCACCGGGCACCCGGTGATGCGGTCCGTTCAGCCGGGGGAGACCTGGCGCTGGTGCTTCGTCGACGAGGAGATCGGCTGACGCCGCGCCCGGCCGGCGCGACACTGGGAGGGGTGCGGCTGCCGCCGGGCGTCCCCGTCGACGTCGAGGTGTGAGCGCTCAGTCCAGGCGGCGGGCGAGGACCTGGCCGGGCCAGGGGTCCCGACCCGGGCGCACCACGGTGAACGGGTCGGTGGCGGTGAAGCCGCAGCCCTCGTAGAAGCGGACCAGCGCCCGGTCGTCCCCGCCGTAGCAGTCCACCCGCAGCAGCCCCAGCCCGCGCGCCCGGGCCAGCTCCGCGGCGTGCTCCAGCAGCCGCGCCCCGATGCCCAGCCCGGCGTGCGCCCGGTCGGTGACCAGCAGGTTGACGTACAGCTCGGGCTCGGTGGCCGGGGGGACGTAGTCGGTGGCGGAACCGACCACCAGCGCGCCGACCGGGATGTCGCCGAGCACCGCCAGGTGCAGCCCGCCGCCCGCCGCCCAGGCGTCGGCCTGGGCGATCCGGCGCGGATCGGTCGACGCCGGCTCGGTGCCCCACTGGCCGGTCCGGCCGCGGGCCACCAGCCAGGCGGTGGCGCGGTCGAGCAGCCGCAGCACGGTGGCCGCATCGTCGGCTCCGCCGGGCCGGATGGTGATGGTCCGTTGATCGCTCATGCCGACATGCTGCTACACCGGGTCCGCGGGTCCGTGGTCGGTCTTCCCGGCCGCGACCGCCGACGGCCGGCCCGCCAGCGCCCACCTCGTCAGCGGCGGGACGGTCACGCCGACGACGGCGAAGAGCGCCGCCACCGCCAACCAGCCGGGCACCCCGCCGTCGAGGATCACCAGGGTCAGCAGGGCCGGGCCGACCGCCCGGGCCAGGCCGGCGAGCATCGCGTCCGCCCCCTGGTACGCGCCGACGGCGTCCGGCGGGGCCAGGTCGTAGGCCAGTCCGGCTCCGGCGGTGCCGTGCCACAGGTCGCCGACGGTGTAGACGACGGTGGCGGCCAGCAGGAGCGCGACCGCCAGGGCGGTGGGCAGCCCGGCGGTGGCGGCGTACAGCAGCATCGCCGCGGCCAGCACCAGGCCGGCCCGGCGCAGCTGCCGGGCCGCCGGGGCGGCGGCGTCCGCGCCGCGGCTCAGCCGCAGCGCCAGCAGCACGGTGAGGACCGTGTTGGTCAGCAGCACCGCCGACACCACGGGTGGGGGCGCGCCGGCCCGGGTCACCGCCCACAGCGGCAGGACGAGCGTGAGCACCGTCCAGTGCAGGGCGAGCACCGCCGACGCCCCGCTCACCGCGAGGAAGCGTCCGTCGCGCAGCGCCCGCCCCCGGCGCGGGGCGGCGGCCGTACGGTCGCGCTGGGCCGGTGGGTAGGCCGGCAGTCGCAGCAGCAGCGCCGCCGACAGCAGGTAGGTCATCGCGTTGCCGACCACCAGCACCTGGTATGCCAGGTGCGTGTCGGCGGCCAGCGCGAACCCGGCCAGCCCTGCCCCGACCGCGATGCCCAGGTTCGCCACCGCCCGCAGCGTGGCGAAGGCGTGCACCCGTCCGTCGGGCCCGCCGACGGCGGCGACCAGCGCGGCGCGGACGGCGAGGTTGCCGGAGGTGAGCAGCGCGTCGAGCACCGCCACCACGAGGAACACCGGAAACGAGCCGACCAGCAGGTACGCCGCGGCGACCGCGGCCTGGCCCAGTTGCAGGACCGCCCGGAGCGTACGCGGGTCGCGCCGGTCGGCGAGGCTGCCGAGCGGCACGCTGGCGGTCAGCCCGACCAGCCCGGCGATGGTGAGCCCGGCGCCGACCGAGGCGGCGGAGAGCCCCACGTCCCGGGTGAGGTAGAGCGCCGCGCCGGCCAGCCAGAGCCCCGAGCCGACGGTGTTGGCCAGGGTGGCCAGGGAGAGGGTGCGCAGCCGTCCGGGCGGCGGGATCGGCGAGGCCGCCCCGCCCAGGATTCCCCTCAGCCCGCGCGGCGATCGTGGCGGAGCTACGGCATCCCCATCGACGGCCATGCCACCGACCCTAGGCAGGGCCGGGTGGACCGGCCGTCCCTGGCGACGCGACGCCGGTCACAGGAGATGGGGGCCGTACTACGCCCGGTGCGGGTTCCGGGAGTTGACCGGGGCGCAGGTCACGCCGGGGCTGGCCGAGCTGCTGGCTGCCGAGGGCGCGATGGGCCTGGACCCGGCCGAGCGGGTCGCCATGTGCCGGCCCGTCGGCTGACCCGTCAGCGTCGGCCGGGGCGTGGACCGCCGTAGAGGTGCACCCGGTGGTCCACGTCGCGGGCGTACCGTGCGGCGTGAAAGAGGTCGGGGCGGGCCGGCGCGTGGGCGACCCGCACGGCCCACTGCTCGTACCACCAGCGGGCGGAACAGGCGCATCCGGTGAAACGGAAGTTCGCCCGCCAGCGCCCGAGCTGGCCCGGCGCGAGGGAGAACAACCGGGTGCGGGCCCGCTGGAACGGGTACGAGGCCCGGCTCGGGAGGTGATCCACCACCGCCGCGCCGTCGCGCCATTCGACCCAGAGGCCCGCCTCGCGGACCGCCGCGTCACCCGACCCGAGGCGGTCCGTCGGCCGGTAACCGGTGGCCTCGTCCAGCAGCACGTCGTGCACGGTGATCCCGCCGGCCGGCGCGTCCGGGAGCGCGTACTCCTGGACGACCCCGCCGCGGACGGTGGCCGCGGCGGCGTCGCGGCTGGTCCAGCGGACCCTGATCCGCTGGACGACGAGGGCCGTCATCGCGGCACCGTGCCGGTGACGAGGCGCTCGGTGGCGAGGCAGGAGACCAGGCAGCGTTCCTTGGCGTCGCCGGTCAGCCGGGCGGTCCAGTCGGTGAGGCCACCGTCGCCGACCTCCCACGTGCCGTCACGAAGGGTGAGTCGCAGCGCGCAGGCGACGTAGTAGCCCCGTCCGCGCTCCCGCTCCGGCTCGTCGAGCAGCGGGATTCCGTCGGCGGCGAGTGCCGGGCGGACGGTGTCGGCCAGCCGTTCGCCGAGTACCGCGTCATCGAGGACCGTGACGTGCAGTCGGGGTGCGCTCGACGGCGCCAGCTCGGCGAGGACCGCCCGCCACCAGGCCAGCTGCCGGACCAGCAGCCGGGCCTCGGTACGCCCCGAACCGGCGTCGCGGGCGCTGGACACCAGCGTGAAGAGCCGGAAGTGCGCGGACGCGCCGGGGCCGAAGTCCTGCGCCCGGAGCACCCGGTGCGCGGCGGCCAGGTGCACCTCGCCGGTCCGGGGCTGCCGTTGCCGACGCGCCGCCGCCTCGACGGCGAGGGCGTTCGTGGGGTCGCTCACCACCTCCGTGCCGCGCATGGTGGTGACGATCCGGTTCTGGCTGACCGGCGTGAGGGCGGAGCAGGTGCCGGGCGGGGCGACCGGGGACAGCTCCACGCCCGCCACGTCGGCCGGCAGCAGCTCCCACATCCGCGCCTCCAGCCGGGCGAGGACGCGCGGGTCGGCGTCGGACGGGCGGACGAAGCGGTCCTCCCGCCAGCGCCGCAGCACGTCCGCCGGGCGCACCGTCGCCGCGCGGTCCCGGGCCACCGTCAGCAGCAGCGTCCGCAGCTCTGCGGCGGGCAGACCGGCCAGCGCGGCGCGCGTCCCCGCCGGCAGCGCCGTCCACACCCGACGCTCCGCGCCGGACAGCTCGCCGGAATCCATGGCCGCCACCCTCGCGTACGTGCCGCCGCGCGTCCAGCGGATTCGGTCCGCCGGGCTCAGTGGGCGCCGCCGAGGTTGAGCACGACCACCCCGGCGATCACCAGACCCGCGCCGACCACCTTGGCCCCGCTGAGCGGCTCGCCCAGGAAAACCGCGCCGATGGCCATGATGGCCGCCGTGCCCAGGCCCGACCACACCGCGTAGGCCACGCCGACGGGAATGTCCCGTACCGCCAGGGCGAGCAGCCCGAACGCCGACAGGTACGCCACGGCCAGGCCGAGCGTGGGCCAGAGCCGGGTGAAGCCGTCCGTCGCCTTGAGCAGGCTCGTGCCGATCACCTCGGCGGTGATCGCGGCCTCTAGGCGCGGCGGGACGCCGGGAGCCCGCCGACGAACGCCCGCCAGGCGGCCGGAGTGAAGCTCAGCGTGCCTCCGGTGCGGTTCTTGGAGTCGCGGACCAGGACGACGCCGGGGAGGTTGTCGGCGACCTCGACGCAGTTGCCGCCGTTGGAGCTGCTGCGGGTGCTGGTGCGCCAGCGGGCGCCGGTCAGGTCAGCCATGGTCGCGCCTTCAGGAGCTGGATCGACTGGTCGCGCGGGAGCGCCACCGACCTGAGAGTGTCCCAGACCTGCCAGAGGGCGGCAACGTCCTTTGTCGTCCGGCCGGCGGCCTGGTCGTCCAGATAGGCCACGTCGTCGCCGTCGTCGACGCTGGCGATCACGAAGGGCCCGGCCTGCCCGGGGTGGAAGCCGGCGCGTAGCGGCAGCACGTGCAGCAGGACCCGGGGCCGTTGCGCCATGGCGACCAGGTGGTCGAGCTGCGGGTGCATGATCTTCGGCTCGCCGCGGCGCAGGGCGGCCTCGTCGACCACGAAGACGGTCAGCGGTGGGCGGGGCCGGTCGAAGACCGCCGCCTGCCGGGCGACGCGGGCGGCCACGTAGCCCTCCACCTCGTCGTCGGCCAGCGGTCCGCTGCTCAGCACCGCGTGCGCGTACTCCTCGGTCTGGAGCAGGCCGGGCAGCACCGATGTCTCGAACGAGCGCAGCGAGGTGGCCTCCCGTTCAACCTCGGCCCAGGGCCGGAACCAGGCCGGCTCGCGGCGGCGGACCACCTCCGGCCACAGCTCGCCGACCTCCCGGCTGAGCGCCCGGGACACCGCCGCCCGGTGCCGGGGATGCGGCACCCGGCCGGGCGTCACCCAGCGGGCCGCCGTCTTCGGGTCGACACCGACCCGCTCCGCCAGCGACTCCGCCGTCTCGCCGATCTCGGCCATGGCGACCCGCAACGCGTCGTTCACACCCCACCTCCACAGGGGACGTCCCAAACGTCCGCCGACGCTACCGCTACGTGGTGTGCTCGTCCCGCGACGCGCGGCAGGCTCCCATCAACGGCACCGCCGCCGTGGCCCGAACCGTCGGCGGGCCCGCCGGGCCGCCCCGCCAACGGCGTCGGGGCGGCCCGCCCCACCACTCGTGAAGGAGGTTCCGCCCGTGCGTCTTCGGTTCTGGCGTCGCGAGCCCGCCCCGCCCCCGTGCCGCGTCCCCCGACAGCGCCTGCCGTGGCAGACCGCGTCGACGCAGGTCCTCCCCACCATGGATCCCGGCCGGACCGGCAACCTCACCCCGGCGCAGCGCTGGCGGGCGGGCGGTTGGCGTCGCAACGACGGTCCGTCCGCGCTACGCCGTCCCGGGACGCCGGGGTGAGCCGGCCGGCGCGACCGCACGTACCCATGCGGCCGCTGTGGCGGTGCCGGGCGTGCGGCGCGGAGTGGCCGTGCGCGGCGGCCCGGCTCGCGCTGCTGGTCGAGTACCGCGACGACCGGCCGGCGCTGCTGGTGTATCTCGGCACGGTGATGCACGAGGCGGGGGAGCAGCTCGCCCAGCTCAACGGGCATGCCCGGCCGGCCGACCTGGCGGAGCGGTTCCTGGGCTGGGCCCGGGCGCGGGGCAGGGACCCGGCCGGAATGTCACCGCCAGGCGCATCCGCGCCGGGGGGCGACGACGAAGTCCCTGATGGAACACCCCGTGTCACCGACAGAGAAGGGGAAACACCATGAAGAAGATGATGTCCGCCGGTTGCGGCGCCGCCGCAGGCCCCTGGCGGCACCGGCATGACGGCCGGCGCGCTGTGGAGCTGATGTCGGGGGTGAATCAGCGAGCGCGCCGCCCGGCCGCCGTCGGCCGGCCGGGTCCCGCGCCGCTGAATCGATTACGTCATCAGCTCCGTAGCGTCTGGCCAGAGGGTTCTCGCTCGGCGCCGCCCCGGGTCATGGAGACGGTGCAGGCGGTGCCGTTCAGGGCCACCAGGTCGGGGGCGGGGCTGGCGCCGCCGGCCGGGACCTTCGCGTTCCAGGACTCGCGACCCGATGAGCTGAGCGACGGGTCGGCGGCGCGACGGACCGGGAGATTCACCGCGCCACGCGGCATCGTCCTGATCTCCTAGAGACAACTGCGCCCTTCGCCTGGCAGGCTGCCTCCCATGACCCTGAAGCTTCGTTCCGTGGGGGCGAGCGACCGTGGGCTGATCCGCAGCGGGAACCAGGACGCGCTCCACGCCGGCAGCTGGCTCGTCGCCGTCGCCGACGGCATGGGAGGCATGGCGGCCGGTGACCTGGCCAGCCGGATCGCCATCGACGCCTTCGGGCCGCTGGACGTGGAGACCCCCGAGGACGCGCTGGTCGCCGCCCTGCAGAGCGGGATCGAGCTGGCCACCGCGCGGATCCGCCAGGCGGTGGAGGAGGATCCGGAACGCCAGGGCATGGGCACCACGCTGACCGCCCTGCTCTTCGCCCGGACCGGGAGCTGCCTGGCCCTGGCCCACGTCGGCGACTCCCGGGCCTACCTGTTCCGCGAAGGGGTGCTCAAGCAGGTCACCCGCGACGACACCTTCGTGCAGATGCTCGTCGACCAGGGCGTGATCACCGCCGAGCAGGCCGGCAGCCACCCGCGCCGGGCCGTGGTCACCCAGGCGTTGCAGGGCGACGAGGTCTCCCCGACGTACGCGACGATGGTGCCCTGGGCCGGCGACCGCTGGCTGCTGTGCAGCGACGGCCTCTCCAACGTGGTCCGCCCGGACACCCTCGCCGAGGTGCTGGCCGGCCAGCCCGACCGGGAGGCGTGCGCCCGCCAGCTGATCGACCTGGCCCTGCGGGCGGGCGGCCCGGACAACGTCACCGTGTTGATCGCCGACATCGTCGACGAGTAGCCCCTCAGCGCCGCCGGGGCGCGGCGCGCCGGGTGGGCTCGGCGGTGGTCGGGTCCTCCGGCCACGGGTGCCGCGGGTAGCGCCCCCGCAGCTCCGCCCGGACCTGCGGGTAGCCGGACCGCCAGAAGGACGGCAGGTCGGCGGTGACCGCGACCGGCCGGCCGGCGGGGGAGAGCAGGTGCAGCAGCACCGGCACCCGGCCGTCGGCGATCCGCGGCGCGTCCCGCCAGCCGAAGGTCTCCTGGAGCTTCACCGCGAGCACCGGCGCGGTCGGGTCGGCGTAGTCCACCCGGACCCGGGAGCCGCTCGGCACGGCCAGCCGCTCCGGGGCCAGCTCGTCCAGCCGGGCCGCCTGCCGCCAGTCCAGCAGCCGGCGCAGCGCCGACGCCACGTCGATCCGGGCCAGGTCGGCCCGGCGGCGCGCCCGGGCCAGCTCCGGACCGAGCCAGCGCGGCGCCTCGGCCAGCAGCGCGGCGTCGCCCATGTCCGGCCACTCGTCGCCGAGCGCCTGCCGGCAGAACGCCAGCCGCTCGCGCAGCGCGGTCGCCGCCGGGGTCCAGGTGAGCAGCCCCAGCCCGCCCTGGCGCAGGCCGGTCAGCACCGCCGCGGCGACCAGCTCCGGCCCCGGCGCGGCCAGCGGCCGGTCGACCAGCTCGACCGCGCCCAGCCGGACCACCTCCCGGGCCACCACGTCCCCGCCGGACCAGCCCACCTCCCGCTCCGACCGCAGCAGCGCGGCGCCCGCCTCCCGCGCGGTCGCCTCGTCCACCGGCGCGGCGAGCCGCACCCGGGCCGCCGGCGCGCCGGGGGAGCGGTCGGCGACGGCCACCGCGAGCCACGCCGACCCGGCCAGCCCCGACCCCGGCGCCAGCTCCGCCGCGGTGCCGCCCGCCATCAGGTACGCCGAACCGCCGGCCCGCCGCGCCCGGCCCAGCCGTTCCGGGTACGCCAGCCCCACCACCAGCCCGGCGGCCAGGTCGTCGGGGAGGCGGTCCCCCCGCGCGGCGGCCCGCGCACCGCCCGCCTCCCCGGGGCGGTCGGCGGGCGTGCCGGCGGGCAGGGCGGCCCGGAGCCGGCGTACCTCGGCGCGCCAGCGGGCGGTGGCGGCGGGGTCCACGTTCGTGCGCAGCCGGCGCCAGGCGGCTGTCAGGTCGTCGCCCGGGCCCGCGACGGTCTCCTCGGCGAGCAGCGCCACCACCTCGGCGGCGCGGTCCGGGCCCACCCGGTCCGCCCCGTCCAGCAGCGCCCGGGCCAGCCGGGGATGCGCCCCGACCGACGCGATGACCCGGCCCCGGGCGGTGATCCGGCCGTCCGCGTCGACCGCCCCGAGGGCGGTGAGGGTCTCCCGGGCGACCGTCATCGCGGCCGGCGGCGGGGGATCGGGCAGGGCCAGCCCGGCGCCGTCGGGGTCGCCCCAGGCGGCCAGCTCCAGCGCGAAGCCGGTCAGGTCGGCGGTGGCGATCTCCGGCTCCGGCTGCGGCGCCAGCCGGGCGTGCGTCGCCTCCGACCAGCACCGGTAGACGGCGCCCGCGGCCTCCCGCCCGGCCCGGCCGGCCCGCTGGGTGGCCGCCGCCCGGGACACCGGGACGGTCACCAGCGCGCCGAGCCCGCGGGCCAGATCGGTGCGGGCCACCCGGCTCAGCCCGGCGTCCACCACGACCCGGACCCCGGGCACGGTCAGGCTGCTCTCCGCCACCGCGGTGGCCAGCACCACCCGTCGGCGGTCGGCAGGGCGCAGCGCCGCGTCCTGGGCCGCCCCGGGCAGCCGGCCGTGCAGCGGCAGCAGGGCGATCCGGTCCCGCAGGTCGGCCAGCCGTCCGGTGACCGCGGCGATCTCGCCGGCGCCGGGCAGGAACACCAGGACGTCCCCGTCCCGCTCGCGCAGCGCCCGCCGGACGGTGGCCGCCACGTGGTCGAGCAGCGCCGGGTCGACCCGGCCCGCGCCCGGCGCGGTCACCGGCCGGGGCGGCGGCGCCCAGATCCGGGTGACCGGGTGCAGCGCGGCCTCCGCCCGGACGACCGGCGCGGGCCGCCCGTCGGCGCCGAGCAGCGCGGCGAACCGGTCCGCCTGCGGGGTGGCCGACATCGCCAGCAGCCACAGGTCGGGGCGGAGCGTGCCGCGGGCCTCCACCGCGACTGCCAGAGCCAGGTCGGCGTCGAGCTGCCGCTCGTGACACTCGTCGAGCAGCACCGCGCCGACTCCGGGCAGCTCCGGGTCGCGGTGCAGGCGGCGCAGCAGCAGGCCGGTGGTGACCACCTCGACCCGGGTCGCCGGCCCGACCCGGCGCTCGCCCCGGACGGCGTACCCGATCCGCTCGCCCACCCGCTCGCCGAGCAGGCCGGCCATCCGGCGGGCGGCGGCCCGGGCGGCGACCCGGCGGGGCTGCGCGATCAGCACCCGGCCGGCGACCTCGTCGGCCACCGCGAGCGGGGCGAGGGTGGTCTTGCCGGTGCCCGGCGGCGCCACCAGCACCGCGTCGCCGGTCGCCCGCAGCGCCGCGACCAGCGTCGGGAGCACCGGCCGGACCGGCAGGTCGAGGGGTACGTCGGAGAGCACGGTCCCACTCTCGCACCCGGTGCTCAGGCCGGGCGCACCCCGTCCACGCCGGTGACGAAGGCCGCCCAGGCCGTCGGCGGGAAGACCAGCGCCGGGCCGCCGCGGTCCTTGCTGTCCCGCACGGCGATCCGACCGTCCACCGCGGCGACCTCCACGCAGTTGCCGTTGCCACTGCTGCGCGTGCTGGTGCGCCAGTCCGCCCCGGACAGGTCGAGCGCGGTCATCCCCGTACCTCTCGTCTTCCGTCGGCGTGCCGCCGAGCGGTCACGCAAAGTTACGAGAAGTCTGCTCCAGCCGGGTCAAGGACGCCGCCGGATCCAGTGCCATCCGGCACAGCTCCTCATGCAGCAGGCTATACCCGTGCACCTGCGCAGCGTCCTCCAGAGCCAGCCCCATGGTGAGGTTGTCCAGGTAAACCACGGTGGCGTCGGCGGCGTCGGCGAAGCCGAGGATGACGTACGGGGTACTCATCGCCGGATGCCCGCCGGCACTGAATGGAAGTACGTGAATGGCTACGTTCGGTAACTGAGCGAGTTTCGCCATGTGGCTGAGTTGAGCGGCCATCACGGCCGGCCCGCCGACGGCGCGCAGCAGCACCGCCTCGTTGAGCACCACGGAGAGCCGGACCGGCGACTCGCGGTGCAGCACGTCCTGCCGGTGCAGGCGGGCGGCGACCTTGCGCTCGATGCCGTCCTCGCCCGCGGTGATCCGGTAGATCTCCCGGGCGTACGCCTCGGTCTGCAGCAGCCCCGGCACCGACTCGGCCTCGTACGTCCGCAGGGTGGCCGCCTCGGCCTCCAGCCCGACGTAGAACTCGAACCACTCCGGCAGCACGTCGCTGTAGTTCTGCCACCAGCCGCGCTGCTGCGCCCCCCGGGCGATCTCGATCAGCGCCTCGGCGTCGGCGCCGGTCACCTGGTAGAGCGCGAGCGCGGCGCGGACGTCCCGGGGCTTGATGCCGATCTGCGCGTTCTCGATCCGGGAGAGGTTGCTCTTGGACATGTCGAGCTGGCGGGCCGCCACATCGAGGGTCATCCCTGCGTGTTCGCGCAGTTGGCGGAGTTCCCGGGCGATGCGGCGGCGGCGAACGGTGGGGCTGACGGTCACCCTCCGAGTCTGTCACGACAAGATCCGCAGGTCGCGCCGGTACGGAGTGCAACCGTTGAATTCGGGAGTTGCATCGCAGGAGTGCAAGGTGCATCCTCTGTCCGGTGTCGACCGTTTGTGGACAGCCAGGAGGCTCGTTTGCTCATCGCTGATGAGTTCTTCCTGATCGCCCACAACGACAGCCGGGGCAAGGCCAAGCTGCACCCCGCGGCGACCGGGTTGGGGCTCGCCGCCGGCCTGCTCGGCGAGCTCATCCTCTTCGGACGGATCACCGTCTCCGGTGGACAGGTCACCGTGCTGGACCGCCGGCCGCCGGCCGACGCGCTCGCGCACACCGTGCTCGACCAGCTGCTCGGGGAGCCCCGGCACCAGGCGGTCCGCACCTGGCTCAGCTTCCTGGCGCAGACCGCCGTGACCTCGGTCGGCGAGCGGCTGGCCCGCGCCGGCGTGCTCCGCCGGCAGGAGAGCCGCCGGCTGCTCCGGACCAACCTGAGCTACGTGCCGGTCGACCTCAACACCGCGGCCTGGCCGGCGACCCGGCTGCGGACCCTGCTGGAGCGCCCGGAACCCCCCTCCGTGCCGGACGCTCTGCTGCTCGGTCTGGTCGCCGCCACCGGGCTGACCCGCGAGGTGCTCTGGAGCGCCGGGCCGGTGGCCCACCACCGGCTGGGCGTGCTCGTCCCGGCGCTGCCGGCGCCGCTGAAGGAACTGGTCGGGCAGACCGAGGCCGCCGTCGGGGCCGCGGTGCTGCGTGGCACCCCCTGACACACCAACCCCTCATCCCTCCCCTCGAACCGGAGCATCCCCCATGCCCCCTGCAGCCACCGTCGACCGTCCCAGCAACGTCTCCGAGGCCCTGGCCCGGGGTCGGCTCGGCATTCCGTCGGTCATCTTCTTCGTCCTCTCCGCCGCCGCCCCGCTGACCGTGGTGGCCGGGGTGGTCACCACCGGGTACGCGGTCACCGGCGTCACCGGCATCCCGCTGGCGTTCCTGGTGGTCGCGGTGGTGCTCGCGCTCTTCTCGGTCGGCTACGTGGCGATGGCCCGCCGGCTGACCAACGCCGGCGCCTTCTACGCGTACATCGCCCGCGGGCTCGGCCGGCCGGCCGGCGTGGGCGCGGCCTGGATCGCGCTGATCGCGTACAACGCGCTCCAGGTGGGGCTCTACGGCGCGATCGGCGCCGCGGCCGAGCCGGTGCTCCAGCAGCTCTTCGGCGGCTCGCCCGCCTGGTGGGTGGTGGCCCTGGTCGCCTGGGCGCTGGTCGCCGTGCTGGGCATGCTCCGGGTGGACATCAACGGCATGGTGCTGGCCGTGCTGCTGGTCGCCGAGATCCTGGTCATCCTCGTCTTCGACCTCGCGCAGCTCACCCACCCGGCCGGCGGCTCGGTCAGCTTCGCCACCCTGTCGCCGGACAACCTGCTGGTGCCGGGCGTCGGCGCGATCCTGGTGCTGGCCACCACCGGCTTCACCGGCTTCGAGTCCGCGGTGGTGTTCAGCGAGGAGAGCAAGGACCCGAGGCGGACCGTGCCGATGGCCACGTACCTGTCGGTGGCCATCATCGCCACGCTGTACGCCCTCTCGGCCTGGACGATGACCGTCGCCACCGGGCCGGACCGGATCGTCGACGAGTCCCGCGAGCAGAGCACCGGGCTCATCTTCAGCCTCGCCGGCGCGCACCTCGGTGACACCGCCGTGACGATCGGCCAGGCGCTCTTCCTCACCTCGCTGCTGGCGGCGATGATCTCGTTCCACAACACCACCGCCCGGTACGCCTTCGCGCTCGGCCGGGAGCGGGTGCTGCCGGCGCTGTTCGGGCAGACCTCGCCGCTCACCGGCGCGCCGCGGGTCGCCTCGCTGGCGCAGAGCGCCCTCGGGCTGGTCGTGATCGTGCTCTACGCGGTCGCCGGCTGGGACCCGCTGGTGCAGCTGTTCTTCTGGGGCGGCACCGGCGGCGGGTTCGGTGTGCTGCTGCTGATCGCCACCACCTCGGTCGCGGTGATCGCCTTCTTCGCCCGAACGGGCACGGCGGAGACGCTGTGGCGGCGGGCCATCGCCCCCGGCCTCGCCGCGATCGCCCTCACCGCCATCATCGTGGTCGCGGTGGACAACTTCGCGATCCTGCTCGGCGTCGCCCCGGACTCGCCGCTGCGCTGGGCGATCCCGGCGGTCTACCCGGTCGCGGCGCTGCTCGGGCTGCTCTGGGGGTTGGTGCTGCGCGGCCGCCGGCCCGACGTGTACGCCCGGATCGGGCTCGGCGCGGACAGCGCGGTCGCCGACGTGCCGCCGGCCGCCGACGAGCCGGCGCCCGCCGACGAGCCGGCGCCCGCCGGCGCGGAGGCCGCCCGGTGACCGAGGTGCCGATCGAGCGGCTGGGGCCGGCGGAGACCCGTGCGGTCGCCGAGCGGATCGCCTGGGCGTTCCACCACCTCGACGTCACCCGCTGGCTGGTGCCGGACGAGGCGAAGCGGGAGGCGGTGCTCGCCGACAACTTCGAGATCCTGGTCGACCACGCGATGCGGCACGGGATCGTGCACGGCACCGCCGACCGGTCGGCGGTCGCGGTCTGGTTCCCGCAGGCCGGCGAGCCGGCCCCGCCGCCGGCCGACTACGACGCCCGCCTCGCCGCCGCCTGCGGCGAGTGGACGCCCCGGTTCCAGCACCTCGACGAGCTCTTCGAGGCGAACCACCCGCACGCCGACCACCACCACCTGGCGTTCCTGGCGGTGGCTCCGCAGCGGCAGGGGAGCGGGCTGGGCAGCGCGCTGCTGCGGCACCACCACGCCGTGCTCGACGCCGAGGGCGTGCGCGGGTACCTGGAGGCGAGCAGCGAGCGCAGCCGCGACCTGTACGCCCGGCACGGCTACCGGGCCGCCGAGCCGTTCCGGCTGCCCGACGGGTCGGCGTTCCACCCGATGTGGCGCGACCCGCGCGGCTGACCGACGCGCGGCGACCCCCGGTGTCCACTGGAGACCGGGGGTCGCTGTCGGCCTTCTCATATTGACCGGCGTACGCGGCGCCGCGTTGGCTGACGGTATGGCCCGCATCGTGTACGACGATCGCACCGCCGCCGCCTTCGCGGCCACCCGGCACCTGGCCCCCGACGGCCTGGCGAGCTGGCGGGCGGCCGTGGCGCGGCACCTGCCGACCACCGCCGGCGCCCGGGTGCTCGACCTCGGGGCCGGCACCGGCACCTGGGCGACCGCCTTCCACGCCTGGTACGACGTCGACGTGGTGGCGGTCGAGCCGTCGGCCGCCATGCGGGCCCGCTCCGGGTACCCGGAGATGGTCGGTGGCCGCGCGGAGGCCCTGCCGCTCGCGGCGGCCAGCCTGGACGGCGCGTGGCTCTCCACGGTGATCCACCACCTGCCGGACCTGCCGGCGGTCGCCGCCGAGCTGCGCCGGACGCTGCGGCACGGCGCGCCGGTGCTGATCCGCTCGGTCTTCGCCGGTCGGGGCGGCGGGATCAGCCTGTTCCGGTGGTTCCCGGAGGCGCTGTGGGTGGTGGAGAGCTACCCCTCGGTGGCGGAGGTCTGCGCGGCGTTCGAGGGGGTCGGCTTCGCGCCGGTGGCGCTGGAGCCGGTGCCGCAGGTCAGCGCCGCGTCGCTGCGGGAGGCCGCCGACCGGCTGCGCCGGTTGGCGCACACCCCGCTGCTGCTGCTCGACGACGCCGACTACGCGCGGGGCGTGCGGCGGATGCGCGCGGCGGCGGGGCGGACGCCGGACGCGCCGGTGGTGGACACGATGGACCTGCTGGTGCTGCGCTGAGCGCACGGAAAGGCCCGGCCGGCGAACCGCCGTCCGGGCCTGTGGACGCGACGTTGGCCGGGTCCGCCGACCCGGCCAACGTCGCCACCCCCTAGTACGTTCCGTCGAGCTGCCCGCGCAGCTTCGTCAGCGCCCGGGCCAGCAGCCGGGACACGTGCATCTGCGAGACGCCGATCTGCTCGGCGATCTGCGACTGGGTCAGGTTGCCGTAGAAGCGCAGCGTGAGGATCTTCTGCTCGCGCTCGTCGAGGGTGGCGAGCGCCGGGCCCAGGGCGACCCGCAGCTCGGCCAGCTCGAACTCGCCGTCCTCACCGCCGAGCATGTCGCCCAGCTCGGTCGCCCGGTCGCCGTCGCCGGTCGGGGTGGACAGCGACACCGCGTTGTAGGCGCGGGCACCCTCCAGGCCCTCCAGGACCTCTTCCTCGGTCAGCTTGAGGTGGGCGGCGATGTCGGTGACCGTCGGCGAGCGGCCGAGGGTCTGCAGCAGCGTGCTGTTGGCGTCGGAGATGGCCAGCCGCAGCTCCTGGAGGCGACGCGGCACCCGGATGTCCCAGGTGCGGTCGCGGAAGTGCCGCTTGAGCTCGCCGATGATGGTCGGGATGGCGTAACCGGCGAAGTCGACGCCGCGGGAGGGGTCGAACTTGTCGATCGCCTTGATCAGGCCGACGGCGGCGGTCTGCGCCAGGTCGTCCGTGGGCTCGCCGCGACCGCTGTAACGGTGGGCGAGGTGGTTGGCGAGCGGCAGCCAGGCCTCGATCGCCTTGTCCCGCATCGCGGCGCGCGACGGGTGGGTGGCGGGCAGCGCGGCCATCGCGTTGAGCAGATCCGCGGCGCTGTCGGTGAGGGCGCGCGGGTCGAGCTTCTCAGTGGTGGACGGCGGTGTGGTCGCCTGCTCGCTGATCGTTGGCGCGGTCATGGGTGGTCCTCCCTGCACCTCGTCCGCGGATAAAAGACGTGACGCTTTGGTTTAGCTTCAATTGAGCCGTTCGGGACTCACCTTAGCCTGATCGGCTCGGGGAAATCTAGCCGAAAGTACGATGTACTTAAGTAATTTTGTGCCATAAAGGCCCCGCAACGGACATAACTCCCCGGCTTTGTGATCACGATTACCGGACCGCGCGCCCGACCCGGCGTCGCCGGACGCCCCCGGGCGGCTGACCGCTCGGCCCACCGGCCCGCGCCGACCGTCAACGAAGAAACCGACAAACGGTTCGCATTGTCGGCTATCCGTCGTTGTCCCGTCCGCGGGACCGCCCGTAGCGTCCCTGTGTACACGTCTACGGAGGCACCGTGCTGGATCCCGCCGCTCCGCAACTCGTCGTCAACGCCCGGGTGCTGCTGTTCAGCTGGCTGCCGGCGGACCCCGACGCGGTCGCGGCGTTCCTCCCGGCCGGGCTGCGGGCCCGCCCGGACCGGCAGGTCTTCCTGTGCCAGTACGTGGTGGACGACGAGAGCCAGACCTCCGGGTTCGGGGCCTACTCCCTGACCTACCTGGGGATCTCGCTGGTGGGGATGGACCCGCCGGACGGCGACATTCCCGGCGGGTGGTGGACCCACTACTTCGCCTCCAGCGCCCGGGTCCGCGGATACGCCGCCGCCCGGGGCGCCCCGGCCCAGGCCGGGCAGACCACCATCGACGTGCGGGGCGACCAGCTCACGGCGGAGACGCGCGCCGACGGGCGGCCGATCATCCGGACCGTGGCCCGCGTCGGCCACACCGGACACCTCGTACGCAGCGGCCACCATCGGTACCTGACCGGGCGGGACGGGGAGCTGACCAGCGCCGACTACCCGTACGTGGCCGAGCCGGTGACCCCGTTCGAGATCGAGTGGGTGGACTTCCTCGCCCCCGAACACCCGGTCTACCCGCTACGCCCGGCGAACCCGCTCACCATCTGCTGGGGCTTCTACTCCCCACGGGTGTCGTTCGCCTACCCGGCCGGGCCGAACGCGCTCGACGAGCCGCCGGCCGCCGAGCCGGCTTACCAGGTGCCGGCGCGCCGGGCCCGCAGCGGCCTGCCGTCCGGGTCGTAGACCAGCCGGTACGCGGGCAGCGCCCAGAAGCGGGTGTGCCAGGACAGCCGCTCCGGCCGGTGCGGGCGCAGCCGGCCCGGCGGGCGGGGACCGACTCGGTCCCCGTCGTGCCAGCGTTGCAGCGCGTCCGCCGCCTCGGTGATCGCCGCCACGGCGGCGGCCGGATCCAGCAGATCGTGGTCCTCGCCACCGTCCGGGTCCCGGTCCAGGTGCTCCCGCCACAGCCGCAGCCGCAGGTCCCGGGCGAAGACCCGGGCGGCGTCGCCGAGGCCGGCCGGGTCCGTGGGCGGCCGCTCGTCCCGGGTGTCGTCCAGCACCGCACAGGAGAGCTCGCTGTCGTGCGTCCAGGAGCGGCGGTTGAAGTTGTCGCTGCCGACGCTGGCCCAGACGTCGTCGACCACGCAGACCTTGGCGTGCACGTAGACCGGGGTGCCCTCGTGGTTCTCCACGTCGAAGACGTGCACCCGGTCCGGTGCCGCCTTCTGGCACAGCGAGAGCGCCTGCTCCCGGCCCACCATGTTCGGCGGCAGCGCGAGCCGGCCGTCCACGTCCGGGTGGCGCGGCACGACGGCGACCAGGTGCAGGTCGGGCTGGTCCCGCAGCGCGTTCGCGAAGAGGTCCGCCACCTCGGTCGACCAGAGGTACTGGTCCTCCAGGTAGATCAGTCGCCGGGCCCGGCGCACCGCCTTGGTGTAGCCGCGGGCCACCGTCCGCTCGCCGTCCGGGGCGAACGAGTACCGGGGTCGTACCGCCGGGTAGGTGCGCAGCACCTGGATCCGGTGCGGGCCGCACGGCGGGGGATCGGCCGGCTGGTCGGGCAGCGGGTCGGGGCTCAGGTCGGAGCCGCGCAGCCGGTCCCGCAGGTAGGCCAGCGGGTTCTCCGAGTCCAGCGGCATCGGATCGGTCCACCGCTCGCGGAACGTCGTGTCGAGCGCGCCGACCACCGGGCCGCGGACCGCGAGCTGGACGTCGTGCCACGGCGGGTGGTCGCCGTACTTCGGGGACATGCCGACGGGCTGCGGGTCACCCCGGTGCTCGGCGTCGTCCCGCCGGCTGTGGCAGAGGTCGATGCCGCCGGCGAAGGCGACGTCCCGCTCCGGGGCGTCGGGGTGGCGCAGCACCACGAGCTTCTGGTGGTGCGAGCCGCCGCGCCGGACCCGCTGGTCCAGCAGCACCTCGCCGCCGGCCGCGCAGACCGCCTCGCTGAGGTCGCGGTTCTCCGCCTCGCTGTAGGAGAGCACGTCGAGGTGGGACCGCCAGATCAGCCCCTTGACCACCACGCCGCGCTGGGCGGCCCGCGCGAAGAGTTGCACCACGGTCGGGCCGTCCGGGCGCATCCGCTGATCCGGGTCGCCCCGCCAGTCGGTGAAGAAGAGATGGTCGCCGGCCTTCAGCGCCTCCACCTCGCTGACCAGGCGGTCGAAGTACGTCGCGCCGTGAATCAACGGCTCGGCGAGGTTTCCCGTCGTCCAGGCGGGTAATTCAGACCCCGGGTTGGCACGTTCCTGCGCGGTGAGGAACCAGTCCTGCATCGCCACGTCCAGCCTCCCGAGGTCGACCACGTCCTCACGGTAGGACCCCCACGGCGGGTACGCACGCCGACCGCAGGTCGGAGCCCTCGTGGTGGCCGCCGCATCCCTCAGAAGCGACAATCCAGGAGGCCCCAGCATGCCCGCCGAGATGACGAACGCCGTGACCGAGTACCGCGAGCCTGCGGTCGAGAGCGAACGCGGCGCGGTGGTGGCGGTCCTGCTCATGGTGATCCTCGGGGTGGCCGGCATCTTCGCCGTGTCCTGACCGCCGGGGGATGCCCCCGGAACCGCCGATGGGCGCCCCGGAGGAACCGGGACGCCCATCTCGTACGGGTCGATCAGGGACGCGGGCCCTGGCCGCCGGTGTGCGGCAGGCGCTTCGCGGGGATCACGCCGAGCTTGCCGGCCTGGAAGTCCTCGAAGGCCTGCACCAGCTCGTCCCGGGTGTTCATCACGAACGGCCCGTAGTGCGCCACCGGCTCCCCGATCGGCTGGCCGCCCATGATGTAGAGCTCCAGGGCCGGGGTGTTGCCGTCCTGCTTCGCGTCCGCGGTCACCCGCAGCGCGTCGCCCGGGCCGTGCACCGCGAGCTGTCCGGTGTGGATCGGCCGCCGGTCGGTGCCCACCGTGCCACGGCCGGCCAGCACGTAGACCAGCGCGTTGAAGTCGGACCGCCAGGGCAGGCTCAGCGCCGCCCCCGGCTGCACCGTCACGTGGGTGATGGTGATCGGGGTGTGGGTGGAGCCCGGCCCGCGGTGCCCGGCGACCTCGCCGGCGATCACCCGGATCAGCGCGCCGCCGTCCGGGGTGGTGAGCAGCGCCGACTCCTTGCCGCGGATGTCCTGGTAGCGCGGCGGGTTCATCTTGGCCACCCGGGGCAGGTTGACCCAGAGCTGGAGGCCGTGGAAGAGGCCGCCGCTGGTCACCAGGTGCTCCGGCGGCGCCTCGATGTGCAGCAGGCCGCTGCCGGCCGTCATCCACTGGGTGTCGCCGTCGGTGATGGTGCCGCCGCCACCCTGCGAGTCCTGGTGGTCCATGATCCCGTCGATCATGTAGGTCACCGTCTCGAAGCCGCGGTGCGGGTGCCACGGGGTGCCCTTCGGCTCGCCCGGCGCGTAGTCCACCTCGCCCATCTGGTCGAGGTGGATGAACGGGTCCAGCTCGGTCAGCGGCACCCCGGCGAAGGCCCGGCGGACCGGGAAGCCCTCACCCTCGAAGCCGCTCGGCGCGGTGGTGAGCCGGCGGACCGGCCGGAAGGTGGTGGACTCGTCGAGCCGCGGCAGGCGGGGCAGGACGAGGACGTCGTCGACGGTGATGGCGGGCATCGCGGGCTCCTTAGTTGTCGGCCGGGGTGGACGACGCGTCGCGGGCGGCGCGCAGGCGCCGACCGAGCCGCTCGAAGACCCGGGTGAGGCAGGCGACCTCGGCGTCGTCGAGGTCGTCCATGAGGTGGGTGCGCACCGACGCCAGGTGGTGCGGCGCGGCGTCGCGGAGGACGAGCAGGCCGGTGGCGGTGAGCACCGCCTCGCTGCCCCGCCGGTCCTCCGGGCAGGACTCCTTGGCGACCAGACCGCGCTTCTGCATCGACGAGATCTGGTACGTCAGCCGGCTGGGCGAGAAGACCAGCAGGCTCGCCAGCTCGCCCATCCGCAGTCGCTGCCCCGGCGCCTCGGAGAGCAGGACCAGCACGTGGTAGTCGGCGAAGCTCAGCTCGCTGTCCGCGCGCAGGTCCTCCTCGAGCTGGGTGAACAACCGCTGGCTCGCCTCGATGTAGGCGCGCCAGGCCGCCATCCGCTCAGGGTTCAGGCTCTCGGTCACCGGCACGAGAGTAGCACTATTTCAAATTTAAACAAGTACCTCCGATCGCTGTTACCAGGCGCGGGTGCAGCGCGCTGAACGGGGGTGATTGCAATTTGAAGGGGCTGGCCAGGGGAGAACCGGGAGCACCCGCTTCGCGGGCCGTGGGAGACTCCCGGCCGTGGACCATGTCGAGCTGACCGCCCCCGGCCTCCTGCTGCGCCCCTGGCGGGAGGAGGACGTTCCGGCCGTCCTCGCCGCGCTGCGCGAGCCGGCCGTCGCCCAGTGGAACCCGTCGCCCGGCGGCACCGACCTGCCCGGGGCACGCGAGTGGGTCCGCCGACGCGCCGACTGGTCTGCCGGCGACCACGTCTCCCTGGCGGTGGCCGGGCCGGAGGGCGGGCCACTGCTCGGCTCGGTGTCGCTGCACCGGATCCACGCCGGCGACGCCTCGATCGGGTACTGGACCGTCGCCGGGGCCCGCGGCCGGGGCGTCGCCTCCGCAGCCGTCACCGCGCTCACCACCTGGGCTTTCGCCCAGCTCCGGCTGCACCGGATCGAGCTGTGCCACGCGGTCGCCAACCCGGCCTCCTGCCGGGTCGCCGAGCGGGCCGGCTACCCGGCCGAGGGCACCCTGCGGGAGTCCTACCGCTACGGCGACGGTCGGCGCTACGACGAGCACCTGCACGCCCGGCTGGCCACCGACAGCTGACCGCGCCGAAGGCTAGGCTCGGGTCATGGACGATCTCGAACTGCTCGACTGGCGGGAGCGGATCGCCCGGCTCCACCTCTCCGACCGCGACCTGGCCGGCTTCCGGGCGGAACGGGACGAGCTGTTCCGCAGCCACCCGCAGAGCCCGCTGCCGGTCGAGGACCGGCCCGGCTTCACCGGGCTGCGCTACCACCCGCCGAACCCGGACGCGGTGGTGGAGGCGCCGCTGCGCCCCGCCTCGGGCACCGAGAGCATCGACACCGGCGGGCCGGACGGGGTGGTGCGGTACCGGCGGGTCGCGATCGCGGAGACCCCGTGGGGGCCGCTGACCCTCTGGTGGATCGAGGCGTACGGCGGTGGGCTGTTCGTGCCGCTGCGCGACGGGACCTGCGGCACGGAGGCGTACGGCGGCGGCCGGTACCTGACCGACACCGTCAAGGGCACCTTCGGTCGGGGACTGACCGTGCTGCCGGGCGAGCGGGTCCGGCTCGACGCCAACTACCTCTACAACCCCAGCTGCGCGTACGACGACCGGTGGGCCTGCCCGCTCGCCCCGCCGGAGAACCGGGTGGACGTGCCGATCCGCGCCGGGGAGCTGGCGTACCACGACTGACGCCCCGGCGCAGGCGCGCCGGGCCGTCGGTCGGAGCGGTCAACGGGCGGTCGCGCCCGTCGGGGTCAGGTGCATCCGACCCAGCAGTTGCCGTGCCTGCTCGGCCACGTCGGCCTCCACGGTCACCGCGTACTGGCCCGCGCGCAGGGAACTGGCCGAGGTGAAGTCGCGCTGCCCGCCGGTCATGGCGTGCGCCACCGCGCCGAAGACGGCACCCCAGATCGCGCCGATCACCAGCCCGACCAGGATCACCGCCACCCAGTTGCCGGCGGTGAAGATGCCGAACAGCAACCCGATGAAGAGCCCGAACCAGGCGCCGGTGCCGGCGCCCACCAGGGCGGCCCGGCCCGTGGTCATCCGGCCCATCACCGTCTCCACCAGGGTCAGGTTCGTGCCGACGATCGCGCTGCGTTCCACCGGGAACCCGTTGTCGGCCAGGTAGTCCACCACGCGCTGGGCGGACGGATAGTCCGGGTACGAGCCGATCGTCACGGTCGGCGGGCCGGTCTGCGGACCGTGTCCGTCCCCACCGGGCGCCGCCGGCCGGCCGGCCGGACCGGACGGGAGGTTGTCGCCGCCCGGCATCCCGGGTTGCCAGGCCGCGGTCGGAGTCGAGGGTCTGGTCATGAGCATCCTCCTTCGTCAACCGCCCGGGTTCCCACCGCCGTCGGGCGGTAACGCACCGCCGGCGTCGGATGCCCGCCGGACGGTGCCGGCCCGTTGGGACATGCGCTCGGCGCAGGTCGAATGCCGGCGCGCGGAATGCCGCCGGTGCACCCGGGTAGACACCGGCGTGGACAGCGGGCGGATAGGGGAGCACGGCTTTCTGGCGGACGGCTGCAGTGCGGCGCTGGTCGACCTGGCCGGTTCGGTGAACTGGTGGTGCCCGCCGCGCTTCGACGGGCCCTCCGTATTCGGCCGGCTGCTCGACGACCGGGCGGGGCACTGGACAATCCGCCCGGAGGAGGATTTCACCAGCGAACGGTCCTATCTGGACGACACGCTGGTGCTGCGTACCGTCTTCACCACCCGGACCGGTTCGGTGGCGGTGACCGACGCCTTGGCGCTGGAGCCCGGCGCGCAGGGCCACGAGATCGGCCGGCGCTCACCCCGCGTTCTCGCCCGCCTGGTCGAGGGACTGACCGGCGAGGTCCCGATGCGAGTGCAGTACCAGCCCCGCTTCGAGTATGGGCGGGTCTCCGCGTACCTCACCGAATCCGACGGGCAGTTCGACGCCACCGCCGGCACCTGCCGGTTGAGCCTGCGCGCCAACGTTCCGCTGGACCTCGGCGACGGCGAGGCCACCGGGCGGTTCACCGCCCGCGCCGGCACCCGCCACCACTTCACTCTCGGCCACGCCGACACCTACGGGGGGCGTCCGCCGGCCGTGCCGGATGCCGACCGGGTGGTGGCCGACGCGGTCGCCGGGTGGCGGTCCTGGGCCGACCTGCATCGTGACCAGTACCGGGGCGAGTACCGGGACCAGGTGTGGCGCAGCGCGATCGTGGTGCAGGGCATGACCTACCAGCCCAGCGGCGCCGTGGTCGCGGCGGCCACCACCTCGCTCCCGGAGGAGTTGGGCGGCGACCGCAACTACGACTACCGCTTCGTCTGGGTACGCGACTTCAGCCTCACCCTCCAGGCGCTCTGGCTGGCCGCCTGCCCGGACGAGGCGAACCGGCAGTTCGCCTGGGTGTCCCGGGCCATGGGCCGGATCGGCGACGAGCCGGTGCCGATCATGTACGGCGTGCACGGGGAGCGGGACCTCACCGAACACCGGTTGGACCACCTGTCCGGGTACGCCGACAGTCGACCGGTCTTCATCGGCAACGACGCGTGGCGGCAGCGGCAGACCGACGTGCTCGGCGAGGTCCTCGACGCCGCCTGGCTGATGCGGCACTACCTGGACCCGATGTCGCCCGACGTGCGCCAGTTCCTGCATGCCCTGGCCGACCGGGCGGTGGTCGACTGGCGCCGGCCGGACGCCGGGATGTGGGAGGCGCGTGACGCCGAGCGGCACTACGTGTCGTCCAAGGTGCTGTGCTGGACCGCGCTGGACCGGGCGGTGCGCTTCGGAACCCGGCTCGGCGAGCCGGCCGACGTTGCCCGCTGGGCGGCGGCCCGGGACGAGATCCGGGAGACGGTGCTGACCCGCGGCTGGAACGAGCGACTCGGCGCGTACACCGGGGCCTTCGACTCGGACAACCTCGACGCCTCGGTGCTGATCATGCCGCTGGTCGGCTTCGTGCCGGCGGACGACCCCCGGATGCGATCCACGATGGACGTGGTCGAGCGCCGGCTCTGCCGGGACGGCCTGCTGCGGCGCTGGGACGACGACCCCGCGGGCTTCGTGATCTGCTCGTTCTGGCTGGTCTGCTGCCTCGCCGCGGCCGGCGAGCTGGACCGGGCGCGGCGGCTCTTCGAGCAGCTCGCCGCCCGGGTCAACGACCTGGGGCTCTACGCCGAGCAGATCGACCAGGCCACCGGCGAGCAGCTGGGCAACTTTCCACAGGCCTTCTCGCACATCGGCCTGATCCACGCCGCGGGTTGGATCACCGCGGCCGCCAAGCGGCTCGGCGGCTTTGCCGAGCGAGAGGCCGTGCCGACCGGCACGGTGATCACGTAGGGAGCACGCAGATGACCGGACGACTGGCGGGCAAGACCGCCCTGATCACCGGCTCGGACTCGGGCATCGGCCAGGCCACCGCCATCGAGTTCGGCCGCGAGGGTGCCGACGTGGTGGTGCACTACCTGCACGACCACGCCGGGGCGAACCACACCAGGGCCGAGATCGAGAAGGCGGGCCGCCGGGCCGTGGTGGTGCAGGGCGACATCAGCGTCGAGCACCAGGTCGAGGCGATGTTCGACGAGGCGCTCGCCGAGTTCGACACCCTGGACGTGCTGATGAACGACGCGGGTGTCGACGCCTCCGGCATTCCCGTGGCGGACCTGGACACCGAGACGTGGGACCGGTGCATCCGCACCAACCTTTACGGGATGTTCTTCTGCTGCCGCCGGTTCGTGCAGCATCGGCGCAACCAGGGCGGCCAGGGGAAGATCATCAACATCACCTCCATCCACCAGGAGGTGGCCCGGGCCGGCGGCGCCGACTACGACGCCAGCAAGGGCGGCATGCTGGAACTGGCCAAGAGCCTGGCGCTGGAGGTGGCGCCGATGCACATGAACGTCAACAACATCGGTCCCGGCATGGTGCTCACCCCGTTCAACCAGCGGGCCATCGACGACCCGCAGTACCTGGAGGAGCAGGTGCAGAGCATCCCCTGGAAGCGGGCCGCGCAGCCGCAGGAGATCGCCAAGCTGGCCGTCTTCCTGGCCAGCGACGACGCCGAGTACGTGACCGGGTCGACGTACTTCATGGACGGCGGCCTGATGCAGAACCAGGGCCAGGGCCCCTGAGCCCGGTCAGGCGACCGCGGCCCCAGCCCGCCCGCCACGCGACAGGTCGGGCGGAGGCGGGGAGGATCGGGGGATGCAGCTGGTGATCACGGCCGACACCCACGTACCGAAGCGGGCGCAGGACCTGCCGCCGCCGCTCTGGGCCGCGATCGACGCCGCCGACGTGGTGCTGCACGCGGGGGACTGGGTGGACGTGTCGCTGCTGGACGCGCTGGCGGCGCGGGCCCGCCGGCTGGTCGGCGTGCACGGCAACAACGACGGCCCGGAGCTGCGGGCCCGGCTGCCCGAGGTGGCCCGGGTGGAGCTCGACGGGCTGCGGGTGGCGGTGGTGCACGAGACCGGCCCGAAGACCCGGCGGGAGGAGCGCTGCGCGGCCCGCTTCCCCGACTGCGACCTGCTGGTCTTCGGGCACTCCCACATCCCGTGGGACAGCGTCGCCCCGGGCGGGCTGCGGCTGCTCAACCCCGGTTCGCCCACCGACCGGCGGGCTCAGCCGTACGCGACCTGGCTCTCCGCGTGGGTGGTGGCGGGACGGCTCGACCAGGTCGAGCTGCACCGCCTGCCCCCGCGCTGACTCACTGCCCGCGCCCGGTCTCCGCCTGGAGCTCGTCGATCCGGCGGGACGCCTCCGCCTTGGTCAGGCCCTCCGTCCTCGAACACCTGTGCCAGTACCCCGGGTCCGCGCCCTTCATGCCGCCGCACGCGGACCCGCATACGATCAGCGGATGACGGTGGGCCGGGCCGGTGTGGTGGTGGTCGGCGCGGGCATCGCCGGGGTGGCGTGCGCCGCCGAGCTGGTCCGGGCCGGCATCCCGGTGCAGGTCCGGGAGCGGGCCCGGGTGACCGGCGGTCGGATGGCCAGCAAGCGCTTCGACGGCCGCCCCGCCGACCTCGGCGCCGCCTACTTCACCGTCGACCACCCAGAGTTCGCCGAGGTGGCCGAGGGGTGGCGGGCTGCCGGGCTGGCCCGGGAGTGGACCGACACCCTGGTCGCTTACGGGCCCGAGGGCCGGCGGGAGCTGACGGGCCCGACGCGCTGGTCCGCCCCGCGCGGGCTGCGCTCGCTCGTCGAGCACCTCGCCCGGGACCTGCCCGTGGTCCACGACCGGTTGGTGCTGACGGTCGAGCCGGGGCCGCGGGTCGACGGCCAGGACTGCGCGGCGGTCGCGCTGGCCATGCCGGGTCCCCAGGCGGCCCTGCTGCTCGATCCCGCGCTCGGCGCGGCGACCCGCGCGGTCACCGGCCAGCGCTGGTCCCCGGCACTGAGCGCGATGCTGCGCTTCCCGGCGCGCCACTGGTCCGACCTCCGGGGCGCCTTCGTCAACGGGCATCCCGTGCTCAGCCTGATCTGCGACGACGGGGACCGGCGGGGCGACGGCGCGCCGGTGCTGGTCGCCCACACCACCCCCGAGTTCGCCTCGGGCCACCTGTTGCAGCCCACCGCCGCCGGCCCCGCCATCGAGCTGGCGGTCCGGGACCTGCTCGGCCTCCCGGAACCGGCCGGGCTGGTGCACGTGCACGGCTGGACGTACGCGAAGCCCGCCACCGCCGCGAACGGGACGTACCACCTCGACGACGACGGGATCGGCATCGCCGGCGACGCGTTCGGCAAGCCCCGGGTGCAGAGCGCCTGGCTCTCCGGCCGGGACCTCGGCCGGGCACTGGTCGACCGGCTGCGCTGACCCTCCGCCGGTCGGCCGCCTCGCGCCGCACGGCTGACCGGCTCCGGCCCTCGGCCGCCCCGGTCAGCTCCGGGCGCCGCCCAGGGCCGGCTCCTCCGTGCGCCCCCGCTCCGAGTCCTCCCGCGTCCGCTCGCCCGCCCGGTCGAGCAGCTGCATGACCGGGGTGGCCGCGATCCCGTGCACCACCACCGAGACGATCACCACCAGGCCGACCGTGGCCCAGATCAGCTCGGCCTGCGGGAAGTCCGTCTTGCTGGTGGCGTACGCCAGGTAGTAGAACGAGCCGACCCCCCGGATGCCGAAGAGCGAGATCACCCAGTGCTCGGCCGGCCGGCCCGGCGCCCCGCGCAGCGACAGCCAGCCGGCCAGCGGCCGGACCACGAAGACCAGCGCCAGCCCGACCAGCGCCGCCGGCCAGGTCAGCGGGGCGAGCAGACCGCCGATCACCGCGCCGCCGAAGAGCAGCAGCAGCATGACGGTGAGCAGCCGCTCGATCTGCTCGGCGAAGTCGTGCAGCACCGAGTGGAACTCGTGGGTCCGTTCTGCGGCCCGGATCGCCCGGGCGGCCACGAAGACCGCCAGGAAGCCGTACCCGCCGACCACCTCCACCAGCCCGTACGCCAGGAAGGTGGCGGCCAGCGCGAGGAAGCCCTCGGCGTGCCGGGCCAGCCGCAGCTCGCTCGGGGCCCGGAAGAAGAGCTTGCCGAGCAGCCAGCCGACGAGCAGGCCACCACCCACGCCGACGGCGAGCTTGTAGAGCACGTCAACGGTGAACCAGTGCGCCAGCCAGTCCGTCGGGGCGAGGCTGGTGGTGGCGATCGCGATGGCCGCGTACACGAACGGGAAGGCCAGGCCGTCGTTCAGCCCCGCCTCCGAGGTCAGCGCGAAGCGCACCTCGTCCTCGGAGTCCTCCACGTCGGTCGGCTCACCCACCTGCACGTCGGCGGCGAGCACCGGGTCGGTGGGGGCGAGCGCCGCGCCCAGCAGCAGCGCCGCCGCCGGCACCAGGCCGGCCCACCACCAGCCCAGCAGCGCCACCGCCGCGATGCAGAGCGGCATCGCGATGGCCAGCAGCCGCCAGGTCGACGACCAGCGGGCCCAGCTCAGCGGCCGGTCGATCTTCAGGCCGGCGCCCATCAGCGCCACGATCACCCCGATCTCGGTGAGATGCGTGGTGAGTTCCGGCCAGCGCAGCGGGTCCGGCGTGGGCAACCCGGTCGGGAGCAGGAAGACCAGCATGCCCAGGCCGAGGAAGGCGATCGGCATGGAGAGCGGGCGCCGCTCCAGCACGCGCGGCAGGATCCCTGCCAGCAGCGCGCCCACACCCACCAGCGCCAACGCCACGTCCACCGGTTCCACCGCACCACCCTTCCCGCCGCCCGCGGTGCGGGCAGGTGGTGACCAGTGCCCCGTACTTTCGACCCCTAAGCCTCGGTGTCCGGCTTGTCCCGGTGGGACCCGTCACCCGGACCTCGCCCCACGGAGGACGCGCGACGGCGTCGGCGGGTCAGACCAGGGCGGCGATGGCGCTGTCGGCAAGGCCGTCGAGGAGCGCGGCCGGATCGTCGTAGACGGCCACCGCGCCCGCGCCAGCCAGCTCGCCCCGGCTGGTGCCGCCGCAGGTCAGGCCGATGCAGGGGATGTTCAGCTTGCCGGCCGCCGCGACGTCCCAGACCGAGTCGCCGACGAAGACCACCCGCTCCGCCGTGAGCCCGGACTGCTCCAGCGCGGCGACCAGGATATCCGGCGCCGGCTTGCTCTCCTGCGCGTCCGCGGAGCAGGTCACCGTGTCGATGGCGTCATCGGCGTCCAGCGCGGCCCGCAGCGCGGCCACCTCGTGTTCGGCCGCCGACGTCGCCAGCACCACCCGCAGCCCCCGGGCGGCGCAGGCCCGGAGCAGGGCGGCGGCCCCGGGCAGCGGGGCGAGCCGCTCCCAGTACTCGCCGAAGAAGCTGTCGTGGGCGTCCCGCAGCTTGCCGTCGTCGCCCCGGTCGCGCTCCGGACCGAGCAGGTGGTCGAGGAGCTTGTCGGAGCCCATGCCGATCGACCGGTGGATCAGCGCCATGGGGACCCGGTGATCGGCCTGGCGCAGCGCCTCCCACCAGCTCACGGTGTGCAGGTAGGTGGTGTCGACGAGGGTGCCGTCCACGTCGAGGAGGACGCCGCAGCGGTTGTCGGTAGGCATGCCTCCCCTTCTACCCGGCCGGGCTCGCGCTGACGCGCGACCCGTCAGGAGGGGATGAGGATCTCGAACCAGACCGTCGAGCCGCGCACCGTCGGGTCGGTGCCCCAGGCGTCGCTCAGCTCCTCGATCAGGCCCAGACCGCGCCCCCGGCTGCTCAGCGTGTCGGTCTGCGCCCGGGTCACCGTGCCGCGGGTGCCCGAGTCGGCGACCGACACCAGCAGCCGCTCGGCACTCAGGTCGATCTCCACCCGGGCGGCGGTGCCGGCGTGCAGCAACGCGTTGGTGGTCAGCTCGCTGGTGCAGAGCACCGCCGCGCCGATCACGGCCTCCGGCACCCGCCACTCGGTGAGCTGGGCGGTCATCCAGTGCCGCACCCGGCTCGGCGCGGTCGGCTCGGCCGGCACCTCCATGCTGGCCGACCGGCTCGGCTTGACCGCGTGCTCCACCGCCAGCACCGCGACGTCGTCCTCGGTGGACCCCGGCACGGCGCCGGTGGCCACCGCGCAGAGCGCCCGGGGGTCGCCGCTGCTGGCGGCGGTCACCGCCCCGGCCAGCCCGGCCAGCCCGGCGGTCAGGTCCTGCCAGCGCCGCTCGATCACGCCGTCGCTGAACAGCAGCAGGGTGTCGCCGGGGCGGAACGGCACGGTGACCGTACGGGGCTGGCAGCCGAGGCCCAGCGGGGCGCCGGGCGGCACGTCGACGTACTCGGCGACGGGTTCGTCCGTCTCCGAGCAACGCCGGATCAGCGGTGCGGGATGGCCCGCGCTGGCCAGCGTGATCCGCTCCCGGTCCGCCTCGACGACCCCGAAGACCACGGTCACGAAGAGCTCCTGCGTCCCGGCCTCGGCGCCCAGGCTGGAGACCAGCCGGTCCAGCCCGCCGAGCACCGCGTCAGGGCGGGGATCGCTGAGGGCGAGCGCCCGCAGGGCCGCCCGCACCTGCCCCATCCGCGCCGCCGCCTGCACGTCGTGGCCGGCCACGTCGCCGAGGACCACGCCCAGCGCGCCGGTGGGCAGCACGAAGGCGTCGTAGAAGTCGCCGCCGGCGGCGTTGCCGTCGACCCCTGGGGCGTACCGGGCGGCTATGCGCAGCCGGGGCAGGTCGGGCAGCTGCTCCGGGAGCATGCTGCGCTGCAGCAGCTGGGCGGTGCCGTGCTGGGTCTCGAACCGGCGCGCCCGCTCGGCCGCCTGACCGACCAGCTCGGCCGAGGCGACGAGCAGCGCCCGCTCCGCCGCGGACCAGATGTGCGGGGTCTGGTAGCCGACCGCCAGCGCGCCCCGGACCACCGAGGAGCGCAGCGGCAGGGCGGCCAGCGCCCGGATCTTCTGGTCGTGCCGGTCGACCGCGGTCTCCCGCAGCGGCTGGCCGTCGCTGACGTAGAAGGGCACCCCGCTGCGGGCGGTCACCGCGACCGGGCCGGGCGAGTCGGCCGGGGCGCGCCGCCACAGCGGCGGCAGCCGCTCGTCGGCCTCGTCGAGCAGCTCGCCCCGGATCCGCCGGACCATCCGCCAGCTGCCGCCCTCATCGACGGCGAAGGCGACCCGGTCGGCGTCGAACGAGTTGATGGCGTACCGGAGGGTGACGCGGGCGACGTCATCGAGGGTGAGGGTGCCGGACAGGGCGGCGGCGAAGTCGCTCAGGCTCTGCAGCTGCTGGGTGAGCTGGGTGGTCTGCGCCGCGACGGTGAGCACGCCGATGATCCGGCCGGTGCTGTCGCGCACCGGGGAGTGGCCCTGGGTGAAGACCGCCGGCTCGCCGCCGCCGACCAGATGCCGGTCGGCCGGCAGCACCGCCTCCCGCTCGAGGAAGGACTCGCCGTACCGGTACGCGCGTTCGAGCACCTCCCCGGCGCCCGGCTCGTGCCAGACGTCCGCGAAGACCTCCGCGGCCGGCCGGCCGAGCGCCGCCGGGTGCCGGGCGCCGATCAGCTCGGCGTACCCGTCGTTGTAGAGCAGCACCAGGTCGTCGCCGTGGAGCAGGGCCATCGGGACGGGCGAGGCGAGGACCAGATCGACCACGGCGCGTACCGCCGGGTCCCACCGCTCGGGCGCGCCGAGCGACGTGCCGGCCCACGGATGGGCGAGCACGGCGGCCGCCGCGCCGGAGCTGCTGGCGCCCGGGTCCCCAGGAGCTCCGGGGACCGGGGCTGATGGCGTGGGGATCCGCCTGACCGTGCCTGGCATGACCGCAGCCTATCCGGAGCGTGACGCGGACGTTCCGATCATGCGCGGGGCGGCGCCCCCGGTGTCGGTCGGTCGGGCCGTTTCGGCAGGTCAGGGCCGGTTCCGACAGGGATGTCGGGGAAATCCCGGCCGGTGGCACGGCGTGCCCCGGTGACGACCGGGTATGCGGGCGTCGCAGTTCACGCGACAGGAGGGACATCATGCCGAAAACCCTCGCGGCCGGGCAGGCCGACATCGGTGACGCCCTGGCCGACATGTGGAGGTCGGTGCTGCTCTTCATCCCGAGGGCCATCGCGTTCATCGTGATCCTCGTGGTGGGTTGGCTCATCGCCCGAGCCGTCCTCAAGATCGTGGACGCGGCACTGGAACGGGTGGGTTTCGACCGCTGGGTCGAACGGGGCGGCGTCAAACGGGCGCTCGAGAGAACCAAGTACGACGCGAGTGACATCCTGGCCAAACTGGCCTACTACGCCGTCCTGCTGTTCACCCTGCAGTTCGCCTTCGGGGTGTGGGGACCGAACGCCATCAGCGACCTGATCCGGGGCGTGGTCGCCTGGCTGCCGCGAGCCTTCGTGGCGATCGTCATCGTGGTGATCGCCGCCGCCATCGCCAACGCGGTCCGGGACCTGATCACCGGCGCGCTGGGCGGGCTCTCGTACGGCAAGATCCTCGCCGACCTGGCGGCGATCTTCATCCTGGCGCTCGGCGTGATCGCCGCGCTCAACCAGGTGGGTATCGCCACCACGGTGACCACTCCGGTGCTGATCGCGGTGCTCGGCACGGTGGCCGGCATCCTGATCGTCGGCGTCGGCGGTGGTCTGGTGAAGCCGATGCAGAGCCGCTGGGACGGCTGGCTGGACCGGGCCGCGGAGGAGTCCCACGCGATCCGGGAGCAGCGCCAGGCGCAGGGTGCCGGGCGCAGCGACTACGAGCGGCAGATGGCCGACCGGAGCGCCGCGGAGCGTACCCAGGTGATGTCCCGCGGCCAGGAGTCGATGTCCGGCGCCCGGGGCGACGAGACCCAGCAGTTCCGCCGGCCGGGCGGCTGAGCCGACCGGTGGCAGGGAGGGTGTCCGCGGGGCGATCGCGGGCACCCTCGCCTCGGGTCAGGCCAGGTGTCGCGGGTCCAGCCCGCGGGCCAGGGCGCAGACCGCCAGCAGCCGGGTGTGCAGCCAGTCCGGCGCCGACCAGTCGGTCGGTTCGGCGGACGGCTGCCAGCCGTGCTCGATCGCGGCGGCGCGGACGCCCTCGGCGTACCCGGCGAGCGCGGCGACCGTGAGCCGCCGGCGGTCGCCGTCGAGGCTGTCGCGGACGGCGGCGGCGTGCTGGTCGACCAGGGCGAGCAGCCCGGGGCGGGCGGCGGCGGCGGCCAGCCCGGCGGTGCCGACGGAGGCGGTGAGCGCGGTGAGGGCGGACCGCGCGGCGCCGGCGGCGGAGGGGGTCGCGACCCGGTTGTTCGGCACACGCATGGAAACCGAGGCTAATCACGCCCTGACCGGGTCGACCTCGGCCGACCGGATGAGTGCCGATCGGCCGGGGCGGTGTGCGGCCTCCTCCGGTGGGATTGATCCGGCCGGGACCGGGCAGGAGGGAAACCGCGCGAACCGGCGCAGGCGACCTCGCGGAGGAACGGAATGGGACAGCACGCGGACGGACCCGACGAGCGGCACCGGCGCCCGGCCGGCGTGAGCGACGGCACAGTGGAGGCCCTGGGCAAGCTCAGCGAGGCCCTGGAGGCCGTCGAGCGGGCCCGGGGCCACCTCTACTCGCTGCACCAGCTCATCGGCCATGCCGACCTGATGCTCGACGACGCGGTGGAGCTGTTCCGGTCCGCCGGGCACGGCGACATCGCCGACCGGATCGGCCGGGACCTGCTCGGCCGGAACGTGATCGCCGGACGCTGGACCTTCCAGATCGTCGAGGACTTCGACGACGGCTACTACGCCCTGTTCCGGGAGCTGGACCGCCAGGCCCGCGACGAGCTGGTCCACGGCCGACGACACCTGTACGAGGCGGAGATGAAGGAGCGCCGCCGCACCCGGGGGCGGCCGGGGCACGAGGCGCGCCCCGGCGCGGACGGCTAGTCCGAGGAGGGGGCGCCCGCCGGACGGGGCCGGGAGGCGTCGTCCGCGATGATCACTGTGGCCACCATCAGCGCGACGCAGAGGCTGAACAGCCAGGAGTCGTCGGCGACGAGTTTCGCGGCGACGGGCGCCTGGACGGCGGCGAGCAAGAAGCCCAACCAAGCCAGGCGACGCTGACGTGACGTGAGGAAGCCGGAGCCCTGTTGCATCCCGAAAGTCTTGCGCGGCACCCCGGCATTGCCGTCACCCGTTCGGCCGATTCTGGATGACCTGTCCGGATTCTCAGCCGTCCGGACGTCAGTTTTTGTCGTTTCGGGGGAGTCGCCGGTCGGCGTCAACCGTCCGGCCGGGGTGCGGCAGGATGACCCACCGTGTCGCGCACCCCTGCCCCGCCCCGGGCGTCCCTGCTCGTGCTGGCCTACCTCGCCTTCGTCACGCCTTCTTCGGCCTCGGCGTCGCGATCGGCCCGCTGATCATGACCGGTGCGCTCAGCGCCGGCCTGGCCTGGCGCTGGGGGTACGGCATGGTCGCGACCGCCCAGCTCGTCCTGGCCGCCGCGTTCGCGCTCACCGTGCGCGCCTGGCGGGAGCGGGCCCCGGCCGGCGCCGGCACCATGCCGCCCGACCCGATCGCCCCGGCGGTGCTCCCCGGCCCGGACTTCGGCGCGGTCGCCTTCGCGGTCTACGTGGCCATCGAGGTGGCCGCCGGGCTCTGGGCGTTCCTGCTGCTCACCGAGGGGCGCGGGCTGCCCGCCGCGGTCGCCGGGATCTGCGTCTCCGGCTACTGGGGCAGCCTCTTCGTCGGTCGGGTGGTGCAGGGGGTGGTCGCCGAGCGGCTGGGCAGCGCGCGGGTGCTGCGGGAGAGCCTGCTCGGCATGGCCGCCGGGGCGGCGCTGATCGCCCTCCCCGCGCCGGCCTGGGTAACGTTGGCCGGGCTGCTGGTGGTCGGCTTCGCCGCGGCGCCGGCCTTCCCGCTGCTGACCCTCACCACCGCCGAGCGGGTCGGCGGGGCGCACGCGGACCGGGTCATCGGCCTGCAGATCGGCGCCGCCGGCCTGGGCGGCGCGCTGGTGCCGGCCGGGATCGGGGTGCTGCTCGGGCGTACGTCGGTGCAGGCGCTCGGGCCGGCGCTGGTCGTGCTCGCGGCGGCCCTGATCGCCCTGCACGCCGCCGCGTCCCGGCGGCCCTGACCGGGGCTCCCGGCACGCAGGTTCGTAGGTTCGTTCCGGCTGCCCTGACGGCGGCTCAGGACGCCGCCGTGCGCCCGGCCGTGGCCCCGAGGGTCACGCGCGGGCTTCCGGCGGGCCGGCCCGCCGGCCGCCGCCGGGGCCCCGGCGGGCCGGGCCCGCCCACCTCACATGCTGTCGGGGCCGGTCCGTCCGGTCGTCGAGGGCCGGTACGCCCGGTCCGCGTCGGTCATCTCCCGACGCTCGGCCTCCGGGCCAGCGCCACGGTCCACCGCCTCGGGACCGTGCCCGAACGCGGCCTCCTCGCCAGCGTCGTTGCCGGTGGCGTCGTCGGCCTGCCCGTCGAGCGTGGACCGGGCGATCGCCCGGTCAAGTTCGCGCAGCGGGGTCCGCTCCTCGTCGCGCCACACGTGGCTGTCGTTGTCGGTCATTCCCCAGCGGTACCCGGGGGCGGTGATCGCAAACGGCCGGGGCGGACACGGCGATGGCCGCCGGATCACCGGCGGCCATCGGAGTTGTCTGTCCGGGGGGTCAGGGGATCAGGGCGTCGGCCGGTCGACCTTGCCGCGCCAGGCGCCGGTCTCCTGACCGCGCCGCTCGATGAACTGCTTGAACCGCTCCAGGTCGCCCTTGGCCCGGCGGTCGACCACGCCCAGCTTGTCGCCGGCCTGTTCGACCACGCCGTGCGGCTCGAAGTCCATCTGCAGGGTGACGCGGGTGGTGCCCTCGTCGAGCCGGTGGAACGTCACCACGCCGGCCTGCTGGGTGCCGCCGGTGGACTTCCAGGCGACCCGCTCGTCCGGCAGCTGCTCGGTGATCTCGGCGTCGAACTCCCGCTTCACCCCGGCGATCTCCACCGTCCAGTGGGTCGTCGTGTCGGAGAGCTGCCGCACCTCCTGGACACCTTCCATGAAGTGGGGGAACTCCTCGAACTGGGTCCACTGGTCGTAGGCGGTCCGGATCGGGACGGAGACGTCCACGTGCTCGGTAACGCCGCTCATGAAGAATCCTCCTCTGCCCGCCGGTGAGTCTGCGGATCGTGGGCCGATCCGGTCACCAGCGCGTCGTCTCGTTCTTGTGCCCGAGTGCGGCCCACACCTCGGAAATCGTCTGGTAACGGATGCCCTCGGGAAGCCCTTCCAGCGCGGCGATGATGTCCGCCGGCGCCGCGTTCTGCTGGGCGTTGGCGATCAGCGCCGCCCGGTCGCCCGGCAGCGCCGTCATGGTGATGAACCGGCCGAGGCGGCTGCGCCCCTCCACGTCGTCCATGCTCATCCCCTGCGGGTTGCCGCCACGGCTCGCGCCGGCCGTCACCGTCTTCGGCTCCGGCTGGTCCTCGCCCGCCGGCTCCGGCTGCCGGGACTCCTCGACGCGCGAGCCACCGGCCCCCGGCCCCTGGACGAGCCCGGCGACCTCCTGGCTCATGTTGTCGTCGACCCTCGGCGAGTGCTTGCTGTTGCCACGTTCCATGCCGACAGACATGCCCGAGGGGGCCGCCCGTAAACCGGGGCCGGCCCACGGAGCCGGTCATTCGGTCACGAATCGGCGGGCGCCCGCGGTGGCAGGACGGGCTCGCCCGGGTCCTCGCCGCCCGCCTGCAGCACCCGGCCGCGCTGCACCTCCGCGTTGACCTGCACGCCGAGCAGCAGGGCGCAGTTGGACAGGTACAGCCAGACCAGGAAGGCGATGACGGCGCCGAGGCTGCCGTAGGTCACGTCGTACGAGCCGAAGTTGGCGACGTAGAGGCCGAAACCGAACGAGGCGACCACCCAGGCGAACAGGGCGAGCGCACCGCCCGGGGTGAGCCAGCGGAACCGGGGCTGCTGGACGTTCGGCGCGATCCAGAACATCAGCGAGAGCAGGGTCATCACCACCAGGGCCAGCACCGGCCACTTGGCGACGCTCCACACCGTCCGGGCCAGCCCGCCGGCGTGCAGCCGGTCGCCCACCGCGTCGGTGACCGGCCCGCTGACGATCAGGCCGGTGGCGACGATCGCCAGCAGGACCAGCGACACCCCGGCCAGGCCGATCTGCAACGGGCGCAGCCGGTAGAAGGGGCGGCCCTCCGCGACGCCGTAGACGGCGTTGGAGGCCCGGGTGAACGCCCCGATGAAGCCCGAGGCCGACCAGAGCGCGCCGAGCAGACCGAAGCTGAGCAGCACCTTCGCCTGACCCTGCTGCTGGACCACGCCGCGGACCACGTTGACGAAGCCGTCGTTTCCGACCACCGAGCCGGCGCCGATCTCCCGGGCCAGGCCGATCACCGTGTCCACGGTGCGCTCGCCGTCGGAGACCAGCCCGACCAGGGCGACCACGACGATGGTGGAGGGGAAGAGCGCCAGCACTCCGTAGTAGGTGAGCGCCGCCGCCCAGTCCGCGCAGTTGTCCTTGAGGAAGTTGCGCCCGCTGCGGACCAGCACCCCGCGCCAGGTGGCCCAGCTCAGCTGGCGCATCCGGCGGGGGATCCGGGCCCGCTGCCGGCCGGTGACCGCCGGCTCCGTCGTCGCTGCCATGGCCGCTCCCTGTGTTCCGCCGCCCGGGCGCACCCCCGCACGTGGTGGCCCGGGCGGTACCCCGCCGGGAAAGTCGACAAACCGGGTGCCGGTTTGTCGCCGGGCGGTGCGGGAACTTCACTGGGTAACCCATCGACGCGGAGGAGGACGAGATGCCCGGGCGCGAGGTACTGCCCAGCACGCTGCGGCGCTCCCCGGAGAAGGCCCAGCGGACGTGGGAGAAGACGCACGACTCGGCGGTGGAGACGTACGGCGAGGGGGAGCGGTCGCACCGCACCGCGTTCGCCGCCGTGAAGCACGAGTTCGAGAAGGTCGGCGACCACTGGGAGCCGAAGGGCCGCAAGGGCCCCAGCGACCAGCAGGCCGCCGGGGGCGGCCCCGCGCGGCGGACGCCCACGGCCGCCGGTGTGGACGCGAATGCGCCCAAGGAGCACCTGATGGAGGTGGCCAAGAAGCTGGACGTGCCGGGCCGGTCCCGGATGACCAAGCCGGAGCTGGTCAAGGCGATCCAGAAGGCGAACGACAAGCAGACCCGGGAGGCGCGGGCCCGTCGCTGACCGCCCCGACACGACGGGAGCCCGGGACCGACTGGTCCCGGGCTCCCGCGTCGTCGTCACCAGTGGCCGCCGCCCGGCGCCTCGATGTGCACGGTCTTCACCGTGCTGAACTCGTCGAGCAGCTCCGGGCCGTACCCGAAGCCCTGGCCGCTGCCCCGGCGCGGCTGCGCGGCGCCGCCCGGCGCGCCCCCGAAGACCGCGTTCACCTTGACGGTGCCGACCGGCAGCTCCCGCCAGGCCCGCTGGGCGTGGCTCATCGACCCGGTGAGCACCGTGGCCGCCAGCCCGTACGGCGAGTCGGCGGCGCAGCGCAGCCCCTCGCTGAACGAGTCGACCACGATCACCGGGGCGACCGGACCGAACGTCTCCTCGCGGACCAGGGCCATCTCGTGCCGGCAGTCGGCCACCACCGTCGCCGGGTAGAACGCTCCCGGCCCGTCCGGCTCCATCCCGCCGGTACGCACCCGGGCGCCCTCCGCGATCGCCGCGGTGACCTGCCCGTGCACGTGGTCCCGGTGCCGCCGGTCCACCAGCGGGCCGAGCTGCGTCCCGGGGTCGCGGCCCGGGCCCATGGTCAGCGCCTCGGCGCGTTGCACCAGCGCGTCGACGAAGTCCTCCGCCACGTCCCGGTGCACGTAGATCCGTTCCACCGCCACGCAGATCTGCCCGGCGTTGGCGAAGCAGCCGAGCGCCGCCTGCCCGGCCGCCCAGACCGGGTCGACGCCGTTGTCCACCACGAGCGGGTCGCTGCCGCCGTTCTCCAGCAGCACCTTGGCGCCGGTGCGGGCCCCGGCGGCGGCGATCTCCCGGCCGGTGGCGGTGGAGCCGACGTGGGCCACCACGTCCACCTGCTGGCCGGCCAGCGCCGCGCCCACCTCGGGGCCGCCGGTCAGCAGCGACAGCACCCCGGCGGGCAGCGCGGAGTCCAGCGCCTTCGCCAGCAGCCAACCGGTCGCCGGGGTGCGCTCGCTCGGCTTGTAGAGCACCACGTTGCCGGTGACCAGGGCCGCGCCGAGCAGCCCGCAGGAGATCGCCACCGGGTCGTTCCACGGGGTGATCGCGGCGACCACGCCGTGCGGCTCGGGGGCCATGAAGTCGATGGACGACTGCCCGCCGTGCAGCGTCCGGCCGCCGCGCACCGGCGCCAGCTCCGCGTACTGTCGCAGCGTGCCGACCCCCGCCGCCACCCCGCCGCGCGCGTCGTCCAGCGGCTTGCCCATCTCCGCCGTCGTCGCCTGCGCCAGCTCCTCCGCGGCGGCCTCCACCGCGTCCGCGGCCCGGTGCAGCGCCGCCGCCCGCTCCGCGGAGGCGGTCGCCGCCCAGTCCGTCGCCGTCTCCCGGGCGGCCTCCACCGCCTTGGCCACCTCGTCCGCCGTAGCCACCGGCACGCTGGTCACCGGGGAGCCGTCGGTCGGATCGTGTACGACCAGCTCCCCTCCCGTGCCACCCGCACCCCACACTCCGCCGATGAGCTGTGTAACCGTGTACATGCGGCAGTGGATGCCCCGGCCCCGGCGAGGCAAACGCGTTTCGCCCGGTAACCGGCCGGGTAGGCGGATCGGATGACCACGACCGCCACGGCCGGCGCGGACGCCGTCGTCGTCGGCGCCGGCCACAACGGCCTGGTGGCCGCGAACCTGCTGGCCGACGCGGGCTGGGACATCCTGGTGCTGGAGGCGACCCAGGCCCCCGGCGGGGCGGTCCGCTCCGCCGAGGTGACCGCCCCCGGCTACCTCAGCGACCTCTACAGCTCGTTCTATCCGCTCGGTTACGCCTCGCCGGTGCTGCGCGGGCTGGACCTCGACCGGTACGGGCTCACCTGGACGCACGCCCCCGACGTGCTGGCCCACCTGCTGCCCGACGGACGAGCCGCGGTGGTCAACCGGGACGTCGACACCACCGCCGCCTCGCTGGAGGCGTTCGCCCCGGGGGACGGGGACCGCTGGCGGCACGCGTACGCCGACTGGCGCGAGGTGGCCGAGCCGATGCTCGACACCATCACCACGCCCTTCCCGCCGGTGCGCGGCGGGCTGACCCTGCTGCGCCGGCTGCGCGTCTCGGGCGCGCTGCGGCTGGCCCGCCGGCTCGTGGTGCCGGTCCGCAAGCTCGGCGACGAGCTCTTCGACGGCGACGGCGGGCCGGCGCTGCTGGCCGGCTGCGCCCTGCACACCGACCTGTCGCCCGAGGAGGCCGGCTCCGGGGTGTACGGCTGGCTGCTGGCCATGCTCGGCCAGCAGGTCGGCTGGCCGGTGCCGGTCGGCGGGTCCCAGAAGATCACCGACGCGCTGGTGGCCCGGCTGGTCGCGCGGGGCGGCCGGATCGACTACGGCGCCCGGGTCGACCGGGTGCTCACCGCCCGGGGCCGGGCCATGGGGGTCCGCACGGTCGGCGGCGCCACCTGGCGGGCCCGGCGGGCGGTGCTGGCCGACATCCCCGCGCCGGCGCTCTTCCTGGACCTGGTCGGCGCGGCGGCGCTGCCGCCCCGGCTGGTGGAGGACCTGGCCCACTTCAAGTGGGACGGCTCCACCCTCAAGGTGGACTGGGCGCTCTCCGCGCCGGTGCCGTGGAAGAACCGGGCCGTGGCCGCCGCCGGCACCGTGCACCTCGGCGCCGACCTCGACGGGTTGACCACCTACTCCGCTGCGCTGGCCCGGGGCGAGGTGCCCCGCGACCCGTTCCTGCTGGTCGGGCAGATGTCGGTGGCCGACCCGAGTCACTCCCCGCCGGGCACCGAGTCGCTCTGGTCGTACACCCACCTGCCGTTCCGTCGACACTGGCGGGCCGAGGAGATCGCCGGACACGTCGAGCGGATGGAGGAGGTGCTGGAGGAGGCCGCGCCCGGCTTCCGCTCGCTGATCGTGGGGCGGCACGTGGCCGGCCCGGCCGACCTGGAGCAGGGCGACCCGAGCCTGGTCGGCGGCGCGGTCGGCGGGGGCACCGCGGCCGCGTACCAGCAGCTCTTCCTCCGCCCGATTCCCGGCCTGGGCCGGGCGGACACCCCGGTGGACCGGCTCTTTCTGGCCAGCTCGTCGGCCCACCCGGGTGGCGGCGTGCACGGCGCGCCCGGCGCGAACGCGGCCCGGGCGGCGCTGGCCCGCGACCGCGCGCTCACCGGCGAGCTGTACGCCGGGGTGATCGGCGCGGCGCACCGGGCCGTCTACCGCTGAGCAGCCCTGGGCCGCCCTGCGAGGCGGGCCTGGGCGCCGCTCGACGACGGCCCCGCGGCGGTTCGGCGGCCCGTCCGGAGATGGCACTCTCTGGCGCGCCCTTTGCTCTGCTGCACTCCACGCAACAGTTACCCTCCGTGCTGGCTGCGGTTCTGGCGGGACTGCCAGTCATGGCGATAACCGCAGCTCAGCGCGGTGTTGCGGTGGCTGAAGCAGAGCAAAGGGCGTCGAGCAGGGGGATCGGTCGCCGCCCCGCCATGACCGTGCGTCACGGCCACGGCGGGGGGCGGGACGCCGTGCTCAGCCCTCGATGTTGCGGTGCCGGGAGCGCAGCTTGAACGGCATCAGCGCGCTCTCGATCTTGGTGGCGGTGGTCATCTTCGAGATGCCCTCGCGGCGCTCCTCGAAGCGGATCGGCACCTCCAGGATGGTGTGCCCCAGCTTGGTGGCGAGGTAGTGCATCTCGACCTGGAAGCTGTAGCCGTTGGACTGCACCCGGTCCAGCCCGATCTCGCGCAGGGCGTCGGCCCGCCAGATCTTGAAGCCGGCGGTGAGGTCCCGGATCCGCACCCGCAGCAGCGTGTGCACGTACAGGTTGGCCCAACCGCTGAGCGCCCGCCGGTAGAGCGGCCAGTTCTCGTCCAGCTGCCCGCCGGGCACGTAACGGGAGCCGATCACCACGCCGGCCTGGGTGGAGAGCAGCGCGCCGAGCATGCCCGGCAGCGCCTCCGGCGGGTGCGACAGGTCGGCGTCCATCTGCGCCACGTACTCGGCGCCGCCGTCCAGCGCCCGGCCGATCCCGTCCACGTACGCCCGGCCCAGCCCCTCCTTGCCCGCGCGGTGCACCACCTGCACGCGGTCCGGGTGCTCGATGGCCAGCTTGTCCGCCACCTCGCCCGTCCCGTCCGGGGAGTTGTCGTCCGCGACCAGCACCTTCAGCCCCGGCAGCGGCAGGGCGAGGAGCCGCTCGACCAGGACCGGAAGGTTCCCCGCCTCGTTGTAGGTGGGCACGACGACGGTCAGGCGTGCGTCCCGCCACGGAGCGGGCAACTGCACGGGTTCGATCATGGGACATCCTCGGTCGGCCGACAGTGTTCATCTGAGAGGGTAGCTAGTTGCCTCCGCCCGGTCCGCACAGACGCCCGCCCGGAGGCTGCGGAGCATCGTCGCGCCGGCCGGTCAGCGTAACCGGCGGGCCAGCCCGGTGGCCGCCATCACCAGCCCACCCAGGGCGAGGACCGACGCCGTCGGCTTGTGCGCGCTCACCCAGAGTGCGGCCGAGTGCCGCCGGGACCGGTCGGTGAAGACCCCCTCCGCGCCCCAGTCCTGCTCGTCGTCGCCGGGCCGGTCCAGGTTGTCCCGCCACTGCGCCGGGTCGATCGGGGTGTCGGTCTGCTGGCTGTCGTACCCGCTGCGGGCCAGCTGCCGGTCGAGCAGGCCGGGGAAGAGGACGTTGCCCAGCCGGGCCCGCCAGGTCGGCCCGCCCACGTTCAGCTCGCGCGGCCCGTGGTCCGCGGCCCGCACCACCGCCCGGGCGGCCACCTCCGGCGCGAAGATCGGCGGCACCGGCTGCGGATGCCGGGGCAACCGGGTGCGTACCCAGGAGAACTGCGGGGTGTTGACCGCCGGCAGCTGCACCATGGACAGCCGTACGCCGGGTAGGTCGTGCAGCAGCTCGGCCCGGAGCGAGTCGTTGAACCCCTGCACCGCGTGCTTGCTGGCGCAGTACGCCGACTGCAGCGGGATGCCCCGGTAGGCCAGGGCGGAACCGACCTGCACGATGGCGCCGCGGCCGTGCGCGCGCATGTGTCGCAGCGCGGCCAGGGTGCCGTGCACCGTGCCGAGGTAGTTCACCTCGGTGACCCGGCGGAACTCGGCCGCCGTGATCTCCCAGGCCGGGGCGAAGACCGACACCATCGCGTCGTTGATCCAGACGTCCAGGCCGTCGAAGTGCTGCACCACGTCGTCGGCGGCCCGCTGCACCGCACCCTCGTCGGCCACGTCCACCTGGTACGTCCGGACGTCGGCGGCGCCGAGCCGGCGGCAGTCCCGCTCGGCGGCGGCCAGGCCGGCCTCGCCCCGGGCGATCAGCCCCAGCCGGGCGCCCCGGGCCGCGTACGCCCGCGCGACCGCCCGACCCACCCCGGCGCTCGCCCCGGTGATCACCACCCGTTGGGTCATCGGTCCGCCTTCTGCCGGGTGGCGATGTCGGAGAGCCGGTTCAACGTCTCCTTGTTCCGCAGGCGCAGCACCAGGTCGTTGAGCTTGTTGCGCACCCAGCGCAGCGGCCCGGCGGCGAAGTCCTCGCCGATCCGGACCCGGGTGGCGCCGTCGCCCACCGGATCCAGGGTGAAGACCACGGTCGCCTCGCCGGCCGGCCAGAGCCCCGCCTTGACGACGAGCTTGCGCGGCGGCTCGCAGACCAGCACGGTGGAGGAGTCCTGCAGGGAGAACGGCCACGGTCCGGCCCGGTGGTGCAGCTGGCTGCCCACCCGGGGCCAGGTGTCGTCCACGTTCCGCACGTGCGCGGTGCCGACCACCCAGTCGCTGTACGTCCAACCGTCGGCCAACACGTCGAAGACCTGCTGCGGGGGCGCGTCGATCACTTTCTCCACAATCGCCACGGCAATCCCATACCCTCGCCTGGTCCGCCGCTAACGGGGTCACCGGGTTAGCTTCTCGGCGGCGGCGGGTAACGCCGCACCGGGCGGGGAGTGGCGACGGACCGGCCGGGCACGCCCGGGATGCCGGGTGGCGGTCGGGGCGGCTCCGCCGAAGATGATGTTTACTCCTCGGGGGCTCGGGAACCCGCCCGCCGTGCGACGGGACCACGAGCGGGATCAGTGCAGGTCAGCCCGGGTTGACCCGGGTTCTGACCGGTTCCCGTCGGCACTCTTCGACGCGGTCCTGCTGGACCGGGACGGCACCCTCGTCGAGGACGTGCCCTACAACGGCGACCCGGAGAAGGTCCGGCCGCTGCCGGGCGTCCGGGAGGCCCTGGACCGGCTGCGCGGCGCCGGGTTGCGGCTCGCGGTGGTGACCAACCAGTCGGGACTGGCCCGCGGCCTGTTCACCCACGACGAGCTGCGCCGGGTGAACGCGCGGGTGGAGGAGCTGCTCGGACCCTTCGACGCCTGGCAGATCTGCCCGCACGGCGAGCGGGACGGTTGCGGCTGCCGCAAGCCCGCTCCCGGTCTGGTGCGCGCCGCCGCCCGTGCGCTCGGCACCAGCCCGATCCGTTGCGTCATGGTCGGCGACATCGGCGCCGACATGGAGGCCGCCGCGGCGGCCGGCGCCGCGGGGATCATGGTCCCCACCCCGGCCACCCGGCCGGCCGAGGTCGCCGCCGCGCCCACGGTCGTCGAGGACCTGCCCGCGGCGGTGGCGCGGATCCTGGACCGGATCGGCCTGGTGTCCCCGCCCGCGTCGCAGCGACGGCGGGGCACCGTGCTGGTGGTACGCAGCGACGCCGCGGGGGACGTGCTGGTCACCGGTCCCGGCATCCGGGCCGTCGCCGCCGGAGCCGACCGGGTCGTCCTGCTCTGCGGCCCCCGCGGCCGAGCCGCCGCCGACCTGCTGCCCGGCATCGACGGGCTCATCGAATGGCCACTGCCGTGGATCGACGGCAACCCCGCCCCCGTCGACCCCGACGACATCCGCCACCTCACCACCCGCCTCGCCCAGGTCGGCGCCGACGAGGCCGTCATCTTCACCTCCTTCCACCAGTCCCCCCTACCCCTGGCCCTCCTGCTACGGATGGCCGGCGTACCCCGGATCAGCGCCATCAGCGACGACTACCCCGGCGCCCTGCTCGACGTCCGCCACCGCGTACCCGTCGGCGTACCCGAACCCGAACGCGCCCTCTCCCTCGCCGCCGCCGCCGGCTTCGCCCTGGCCCCGGACGACGAACCGGGGCTGCGGCTGCGGGACGACCGGCTGCCGGCCACGCCGGCCGGCACCGGCGAGCCCGGCTACGTGGTGCTGCACCCCGGATCGTCGGTCGAGACCCGGGCCTGCCCGCCGGAGCTGGCCACCCGGATCGTCCGGGTGCTCCACGCCGCCGGGTACCGGGTGGTGGTCACCGGCGGACCGGACGAGCGGGAGTTGACCGCCCGGGTCGCCGCGGCCGGCGGAATCGACCTCGGTGGCCGCACCGGGCTCGGCGAGCTGGCCGCCATCATCGCGCGGGCCGGCGCGCTCGTCGTCGGCAACACCGGGCCGGCGCACCTGGCCGCGGCGCTGGGGGTGCCGGTGGTCAGCCTCTTCGCCCCGACCGTCCCGTTCGGACAGTGGGGGCCGTACCGGGTGCCCACGGTCCGGCTCGGCGACGCGGGCGCGCCCTGCCGGGACACCCGGGCCACCCGCTGCCCCGTCCCCGGGCATCCCTGCCTCTCCGCCGTCGAGCCGGGACGGGTCCTGGCGGCGCTGCGGCTGCTCGGCGTGCCCGCCGACGCGCCGGCCGGGCCGGAGGCGGTGGTCGCCGGACCGCCGCGGGGACCGGCGGTGACCGCCACCGGCGGGGTGGCCCGATGAACATCCTGCTGTGGCACGTGCACGGCTCCTGGACCACGTCCTTCGTGCACGGCAAACACCGGTACCTGGTGCCGGTCACCCCCGACCGGGGCCCGTACGGCCTGGGTCGGGCGCGGACCTATCCGTGGCCCGACAGCGCCGTCGAGGTGACCCCGCAGGAGCTGGGCCGGGCCGACGTGGACCTGGTCCTGCTCCAGCGCCCCGAGGAGTTCGACCTCGCCTGCGAGTGGCTGGGCCGCCGGGTGGGCCGGGACCTGCCGGCGATCTACGTCGAGCACAACACCCCCAAGGGCGAGGTGCCGAACACCCGCCACCCGATGGCCGACCGCGACGACCTGCTGCTCACCCACGTCACCCACTTCAACCAGCTCTTCTGGGACAACGGCGGCACCCGCACCGCGGTCGTCGAACACGGCGTGCTCGCCCCGGCCGTGGAGTGGACCGGCGAGCTGGACCGGCTCGCGGTGGTGATCAACGAACCGGTCCGCCGCAGGCGGGTCACCGGGACGGACCTGCTGCCCCGGTTCGCCGAGATCGCCCCGCTGGACGTCTACGGCATGGGGGTGGCCGGGTTGGCCGACCACCTCGGGCTGCCGGCGGACCGGGTCACCAGCCACGATGACGTCCCGCAGCACGCCATGCACACCGAACTGGCCAAGCGGCGGGCGTACCTGCACCTGTGCCGGTGGACCTCGCTCGGGCTGAGCCTCGTCGAGGCCATGACGATCGGCATGCCGGTCGTCGCGCTCGCCACCACCGAGGCCGTGGAGGCGGTGCCGCCGTCCGCCGGGGCCCTCTCCACCCGGGTGGACGTCCTGCTGGAGGCGGCCCGACGGTTCGTCGAGGACCCGTCGGCGGCCCGCAGGGCGGGCGCCGAGGCGCGGGTGGCCGCACGGAACCGCTACGGCCTGGACCGTTTCCTCGCCGACTGGGACCGGCTGCTGGAGGAGGAAGTATGCGCGTCGCGATGATCTCGGAGCACGCCAGCCCGCTCGCCGTCCTCGGCGGCGAGGACGCGGGCGGCCAGAACACGCACGTCGCGGAGCTCTCCGCCGCGCTGGTGGCCGCCGGCCACGACGTCCGCGTCTACACCCGTCGCGACGCCGTGGACCTGCCCGTGACGGTACGGGCCCCGGACGGCTTCGACGTGGTGCACGTGCCGGCCGGCCCGGCCGAGCCCGTCGCCAAGGACGAGCTGCTGCCGTACATGGCCGAGTTCGGCGGCTGGCTGGCGGAGCGGTGGCGCACCGGCGACTGGCAGCCCGAGGTGATCCACGCGCACTTCTGGATGAGCGGCCTGGCCGCGCTCGCCGCCGGCCGGCGGACCGGGGTGCCGGTGGTGCAGACGTACCACGCACTCGGCACGGTGAAGCGGCGCCACCAGGGGCCGCAGGACACCAGCCCTCGGGGCCGGCTCCGCCACGAACGGGAGCTGGGCCGGTCCGTCGACCGGGTGATCGCCCAGTGCCAGGACGAGGTCGGCGAGCTGGTCCGGATGGGGGTGCCGCGGTCCCGGATGACGATCGTCCCGTCCGGGGTGAACCTCCGCACCTTCGCCCCGCTCGGCCCGGCCGCCCAGCGCGACGGCGACCGGCCGCGGATCCTCACCGTCGGCCGGCTGGTGGAGCGCAAGGGCTTCCAGGACGTGATCCGGGCGACGGCCCTGGTCCCCGGTGCGGAGTGCGTGGTGGTGGGCGGTCCGCCGGCCGGGCTGCTGGAGACCGACCCGTACGCCCGCCGGCTGCGCACGCTCGCGGAGTCCTGCGGGGTGGCCGACCGGGTGCGCCTGGTCGGCGCGGTGCCCCGCGAGGAGATGGGCCGCTGGTACCGGTCCGCGGACGTGCTGGTCGCCGCGCCCTGGTACGAGCCGTTCGGGCTCACCCCGCTGGAGGCGATGGCGTGCGGCGTACCGGTGATCGGCACCGCCGTCGGCGGGCTGATCGACACGGTGGTCGACGGGCGGACCGGCGATCTCGTCCCGGCCCGCGACCCGCAGGCGCTGGGCGCGGCGATCCAGCGGCTGCTCGGCGACCGGATCCGGCGCTTCGGGTACGCCACGGCGGCGCTGGAACGGGCCCGCCGCTGCTACTCCTGGTCGACCACGGCGGACCGGCTGACGGAGGTGTACGGCGAGGTGGCGGCCGTGCGTCGGCCGACCCGGGTGGTCGCCTGATGGCGGCGCCCGGCCCGACCGGCGACGGCGCCGGAACTGTGCTGGACACCCACCTGGCCCACCTGGCCGCGGCGCTGCTGCCCTTCCGCCGCGCGGAGCAGCTCCTCGCCCGCTGGGGCGGGGAGCTGGCGCACCGGCTGGCCACCGGCGGGCGGCTGCTCGTCGCCGGCAACGGCGGCAGCGCCGCCGAGGCCCAACACCTCACCGCCGAACTCGTCGGCAAACTCCGCGACGACCGCGAACCCCTCTCCGCCATCGCCCTGCACGCCGAAACCAGCGCCCTCACCGCCATCGGCAACGACTACGGCTACGACGAGGTCTTCGCCCGCCAGGTCCGCGCCCACGGCCGACCGGACGACATCCTCCTGCTCATGTCCACCAGCGGCACCAGCACCAACCTCCTCACCGCCGCCCACGCCGGACGCGACACCGGCCTGCGCTGCTGGGCCTTCACCGGACCCACCCCCAACCCCCTCGCCGACGCCTGCACGGAGACCCTCGCCATCGACTCCCCGGAGAGCCAGGTGGTGCAGGAGCTGCACCTGGTCGCCACCCACGTGCTCTGCGAGTACGTCGACCGGGCGCTGCCGGCGGCGCTCGCCGGCCGGGCGGCGCAGCCGCTGTCGACCGGACCCGCCCGATCCACGCCGGTGCGCACCGGCGTCGAGGTGGTGCTCGCGGACGAGGCCCCGGAGGTCGAGGCCCGATGAGGAGGTCGAGCGTGACGGGACCCGTGGTGGTGATCGGTGACACGCTGCTGGACCGGGACGTCGAGGGGGTGGTGAACCGACTCTGTCCGGACTCCCCGGTGCCGGTGCTCGACGAGACCACGTACGTCGACCGGCCCGGTGGGGCCGGCCTCGCCGCGGTCTTCGCCGCCGCCCAGGGCGCGGAGGTGGCGCTGGTCACCGCCATCGCCGACGACGCGGGTGGGGCCCGGCTCAGCTCGCTGCTGGCCGCCGCGGACGTGCAGCTGTACGCCCTTCCGCTGGCCGGGGCCACGCCGGAGAAGATCCGGTTGCGGGTCCGGGGCCGGGTGCTGCTGCGGCACGACCGGGGCGGGACGCCCGGCGACCCCGGCGAACCGGGCGAGGCGGTGCTGCAGCTGATCGCCCGGGCGTCCGCGGTGCTGGTCAGCGACTACGGCCGGGGGGTCGCCGGGCAGCCGGCGCTGCGGGCCGCGCTCGCCGCCACCCGGGCGCCGGTGGTCTGGGACCCGCACCCGCGCGGGCCGGCGGCGGTGCCGGGGGTGCGCCTGGCCACCCCCAACGAGTCCGAGGCGCGGGAGCTGGCGAAGGCGACCCCGGGCGCATCCCGGCTGGTGACCGCGTCCCGGGGCGCGCAGGCGCTGCGCGACCGGTGGCGGGCGGGCGCGGTGGCGGTGACCCTCGGCGGCGAGGGGGCGCTGCTCTGCCACGCCGGCACCACGCCGCTGGTGGTGCCCGCGCCGGCCAGCGCCGAGGGGGACACCTGCGGGGCGGGGGACCGGTTCGCGGCCGCGGCGACCCTCGCCCTGGCCCGGGGCGCCCTGGTCTCCGAGGCGGTGCAGGCGGCGGTCGCCGAGGCGTCCGCGTACGTGGCGGGCGGGGGAGTGGCCGCCGCCCTGCCGGCACCGGTCCGGGCCCGGACCGACCGGCCGGCCGTCGAGGCCGGACCGGCCTTCCCGGCCGTGACGGGCGGCGGCGGTGACCGGATCGGTCCGGCCGCGGCCGGCGCGGTGATCGCCGAGGTACGTGCGGCCGGCGGCACGGTGGTGGCCACCGGCGGCTGCTTCGACCTGCTCCACGCCGGGCACGTGGCCACCCTCCAGGCGGCCCGCCAGCTCGGCGACTGCCTGGTGGTCTGCCTCAACTCCGACCACAGCGTCGCCGGCCTCAAGGGGCCCGACCGCCCGGTGGTGCCGCAGGGCGACCGCAGCCGGCTGCTCGCCGCGTTGAGCTGCGTCGACGCCGTGCTGATCTTCGACGAGCCCACCCCGCACGCGGCCCTGTCCTGGCTCCGCCCGGACATCTGGGTCAAGGGCGGTGACTACGCCACCGGCGGCGGCGAGGAGACGCTGCCGGAGGCGGAGATCCTGCGGCGCTGGGGCGGGCAGACCGTGGTGGTGCCGTACCTGGACGGGCGGTCCACCACCGACATGATCGCGGCGGCCCGCGCCAGTCGCCGGGGGACCCCCGGCGGGCCGACCGTGGCCCGGTCCGGCACGACGGCCGTCCGGCCGACGGCGGAGGGAGCACGATGAGCGGCAGTTCCCCGGGGGCGGGTCCCACCGTCCTGGTCACCGGCGGCGCGAGCGGTCTCGGCGCCGCCGTGGTCACCGCGGTCGCCCGGGCCGGCGGTCGGCCCCTCGTGCTGGACCGGCAGCGGCCCGGGGACGGGGTGCCGTGGGTCCAGTGCGACCTGGCCGACACCCGGGCCGCCGAGGCGGCGACGCGCGAGCTGGCGGAACGCTCCGGCGGCCTGGACGCCGTGGTCACCGCGGCCGGCATGGACGTCCCGGGCAAGCTGGCCGACGTGCCCGGCGAGACCTGGGAACGGATCGTGACGGTGGACCTGCTCGCCACCGCGGCGGTGATCCGCGCCGCGCTGCCGTACCTGGAGGCCTCCCGGGGCAGCATCGTCACCGTCGCCTCCACCCTCGGGGTGAAGGCGGTCAGCGACGCGACCGCGTACTGCGCGGCGAAGTTCGGGGTGGTGGGCTTCACCCGGGCCCTCGCGGCGGAGCTCGCCGGCTCGGTCACGGTCACCCTGCTGATCCCGGGCGGCATGCGCACGGCGTTCTTCGACGAGCGGGACGCGCAGTACCAGCCCGGGCCGGACGCCGCGCTCAACGAGCCGGCCGACACTGCCGCCGCGATCATGTTCGCGCTCTCCCAGCCGCCCGGGTGCGCGGTACGGGAGCTGGTGGTCTGCGCCGAGCAGGAGTCGTCGTACCCGTGATCCTCGTGCTCCGCGCGCTCGGGGTCGGCGACCTGGCGGCCGCCGTCCCGGCGCTGCGCGGGCTGCGGGCCGGATTCCCCGACCGGGAGCTGGTGCTGGCCGCCCCGGCCTGGCTGGCGCCGCTGGCCGACCTGGTCGGCGGGATCGACCGGGTGCTGCCCACCGACGGGCTGGGCGCACCGGCCTGGTCGACCCCGCCGCCCCAGGTGGCGGTCAACCTGCACGGCCGGGGCCCACAGTCGCACCGGCTGCTCGCCGCCGCCCGGCCGGGCCGGCTGCTCGCCTTCGCCAACGCCGGGGTCGGGCACGCCGACGGTCCGGCGTGGGACGACGACGAGCACGAGGTCCGCCGCTGGTGCCGGCTCCTGCACTGGTACGGCCTGCCGGCGGACCCCGCCGACCTGGCGCTGCTGCCGCCGCCCGCGGCGGCGGTCCCGGCCGGTGCCACCGTGCTGCACCCGGGCGGCAAGATCGACGCCAAGCGCTGGCCGGCGGAGCGGTTCGTCGCGCTCGCCCGGGCGCTGGCCGACCGGGGCCATCGGGTGGTGCTGACCGGCTCCGCGGACGAGCGGGACCTCGTCGCCCGGGTGGCCGGCGCCGCCGGGCTGGCCCCGGAGGCGGTGCTCGCCGGCCGGACCGGCCTGGCCGAGCTGGCCGCCCTGGTGGCCGCCGCCCGGCTGGTGGTCAGCGGGGACACCGGGGTCGCCCACCTGGCCACCGGCTACGGCACCGCCTCGGTGGTGCTCTTCGGACCGGTCCCGCCGGCCCGCTGGGGACCGCCGCCGGACCGCCCCCGGCACCGGGTGCTCGACGCCGCGGGCGGGGCGCGGATCGGTCGTGATTGGACCGCGGCGGGCGGGGTAGAAACGCCTCCGACGTTGGCGGCCATCTCCGTCGATGAGGTGCTGGCCGCGGTGGACGACGCGGAACGGGCGGTGCGGGTCTCCGGTGCGGTTGCGGCGTAGTGATCCGGGCAGGCCGGGGTACGGACGCCGCCGGCGCGGCAAGGGCTGGCTCTTCCTCGACCCGGCCGGCGAGCCGGTGCGCGACCCCGAGGAGCTGGCCCGCCTCGGCGAGCTGGTGATCCCCCCGGCCTGGCAGGACGTCTGGATCTCGCCGTACCCGAACGGGCACATCCAGGCCACCGGCGTCGACGCGGCCGGCCGCAAGCAGTACCTCTACCACCCGATGTGGCGGCAGAAGCGGGACGAGGCGAAGTTCGACCACGTGCTGGAGGTGGCGCGCCGGCTGCCCGGGCTGCGCGAACGGGTCGACCACGACCTGGGTCTGCGTGGGCTGCGGCGCGAGCGGGTCCTCGCCACCGTCGCCCGGCTGCTCGACATGGGCATGTTCCGGGTCGGCAGCGACCAGTACGCGACCGGCGACGACCCGACCTTCGGCGTCTCCACCCTGCGCCCCGAGCACGCCCGGTCCCGCCGGGGGTGCGTGGTCTTCGAGTTCCCGGCCAAGGGCGGCATCGACCTGGTGCGCCGGATCGAGGACCCGGAGCTGTGCCGGGTGCTGACCAACCTGCGCCGGCGGCGGCGGGCCGAGGAGCGGCTCTTCGGCTACTGGGACGGCCGGAGCTGGCGCGACGTGCGCAGCGACGAGGTGAACGACTACCTCCGCGACGCCAGCGGCGGGGAGATGACCGCGAAGGACTTCCGTACCTGGCATGCGACCGTGCTGGCGGCGACGGAGCTGGCCACGGCAGGCCGGCAGCGCTCGGTCACCGGGCGGAAGCGGGCCGTCGCGGCGGTGATGCGCTCCGTCGCCGAGCTGCTCGGCAACACCCCGACCGTGGCCCGTACGTCCTACGTGGACCCGCGCGTGGTGGACCTCTACCACGACGGGGTGGTGGCGCCGGTCGAGCCGGAGATGCCGCGCGGCACCGTGGAGAAGATCGTCCTGGCGCTGCTGGAGGAGGCCTGACCGGCCCCGTCGTCGGTCCTTGGGGGAAGAACGACGGGGCCGGAGTCGGCGTGTCCGGTGGCCCTGCCGGTGCGAGTGGGAGCCCTCGGCACCGGGCGGCCGCCCGCGACCGACCGTCGCGGGCGCCTCGCCACGGCCCCCCGATACCAGTGGGCCGTGCCGGTCTACCGGCTGGCGGCCCGCGACCAGTATCTCCGCCCGGGGTTGACCATTGACGCCGGAGAGTTGACGATCCGTGCCGAGCTGTCCCGGGGTCGGACGCCGGATGTCCGGGTCAGTCGTTGAGCACCTGGGAGAGCCGGTCCCGGAAGCGGCGCTCCGAGTCGCTGACCACGTCGCCGCCGAGGCCCAGCAGGCCGCCGGTGGACGCCGCGGTCACCACCTGCTCGGCGATCTCCACCAGCCAGTGCTTGTACGCCCCGGCCTGACCCTCGTCGACCCGGGCGGCCAGCAGGGCCGCCGCCTGGCCGGCCCGGGCCAGCACGTCGTCGGTCATCGCCCGCGGGTCGGCGGGCTCGATCACCGGCAGCTCCTCGCCGGCCTCCGGGTCGCCCACCCGGGCGACGATCTCGCCGGCGACCGCGGCCACCAGCGGGCTGGCCGACTCGCGCCCGGCGGCGATGCCCTCCAGCCCGGCGGCGTTCTCCGCCATGGTGCGCTTGGTGCCGTCCGACTCGGCCGCGCTCGCCGCGGTCAGCACCGACTGCGGCAGGCCGACCAGCAGCCCCCACTCCTCGTCGGAGAATCCGAACCTGGTGTATGCCGGCTGCTCGATCACGAGTGAGCCCCTCTCGCCCTGGTCATCGTCGTCAGTGGTGCCGGGCGCCACGCCGGCGCCCGGGTCAGGCTAGTTCAGCGTGAGCAGGCCCTGTTCGGACACCACGCGCACGGACAACGTCTTGTACCCCACCTCGTCGAAGAGCACCGTCATCCGGTCCTCCTCGTAGCTGAGCACCAGGCCGGCGCCCCACTCCGGGTGCCGGACCTGGCTGTGCACCGGGAACGGACCGCTCGCCCCGTCGTCGGCGACGCTGGTGCCGGCGTGGCAGTTGTCGCAGTGCCCGCAGACCTCGCTCATCTGCTCGCCGAAGTACGCCAGCAGCGCCTGGCCCCGGCACCCGGTGGTCTCGGCGAAGGCCCGCATCATGTCGGTACGCGACCGGGTGACCGTCTGCTGCCGCTCCGCCTCGGCCAGCGCGGCCGCCGCGGCGTCGGCCGGCCGGGGGGAGTAGCGCGGCGCGCCGAGCTGCTGCCGGGCGCGCGGCTCCACGGCCCCGACCTGCTCCAGCAGGGAGAGGTACTGGCCGAGCTTGCGCGGGCCGAGGCCGGTCAGCTCGCGCAGCTCCTTCTTGGTCCGGGCCTGCTTGCGCAGCACCGCGGCGAGGTCCCGCAGCTCGGTCTCGTCCGGCAGGCCGCCGCTGAAGTAGCGCTGCAGCCCGACGTCCTCGGCGCGCCAGAGCAGCAGCACCCGGGCCGGCTCCCCGTCCCGGCCGGCGCGGCCGATCTCCTGGAAGTAGCTGTCCGGGGAGTCGGGCAGTGCCATGTGCACCACCCAGGCGATGTTGGGCTTGTCGATGCCCATGCCGAAGGCGGACGTCGCCACCATGATCGGCACCTGGTCGGCGAGGAACGCCTCGTGCAGCTCGTTGCGGGCGTTGGTGGCCATCCCGCCGTGGTAGTACTGGGCCGGAAAGCCGGCGTCGGTGAGCCGCTGGGCCAGCTCCTCGGCCGCCCGGCGGGTCGGCACGTAGATGATGCCGGGGCGCTCGTCGTCGCGGAGCAGCGCGACCAGGCGCCGCCAGCGGTAGTCGTCGGTGGGGCAGTACGCCACCTCGAGGAAGATGTTGGGCCGGTCCAGTCCGGAGACCACCACCTCCGGGTCGCGGAGCCGCAGCCGGGCGATGATGTCGTCGCGTACCGGCGGGGAGGCGGTGGCGGTGAGCGCGACCACCGGCGGCCGGCCGAGGCCGTCGATCAGGTGGCCCAGCGCCAGGTAGTCGGGGCGGAAGTCGTGCCCCCAGGCCGAGATGCAGTGCGCCTCGTCGATCGCCACCAGCGCCGGGTTCAGCGACCGGACCTCGGCCATCCGGTCCGGGTTGCTGAGCGCCTCCGGGGTGATGAAGAGGAACTCGGCGAGCCCCTCCCGGATCTCGACGATCGCCTCGGCCTGCTGGGCCGCGGTCTCGTCGGAGCTGATCCGGACCGCCCGCAGCTCGGGGCGTTGCCGCTCGTTGAGCGCCGCGATCTGGTCCTGCTGGAGCGCCAGCAGCGGGGAGATGACCACGGTGGGTCCGGGGATCAGGCTGGCCGGGATCTGGTAGATCGCCGACTTGCCGGCGCCGGTGGGGAGCACCACCAGGGCGTCGCGTCGCTTCATCACCGCGCGCATCGCGGCCAGTTGGTTGGGCCGGAGCGCGGTCCAGCCGAAGAGGCTTCGCGCCGCGCGGCGCAACGTCGTCGAGTGCGTGGTCAGCTTCATCAGTGGCCGCAGGTACCCGAGGGGGGATCGGGCGAAACCGGAGGCTTCCGACGGGGTGGTTCAGCCGACCCCCAGAACGGGCGTTGACGTGCGAGGCGGAGCAGGAGGGGGCGCCGCCCCGACCGGGCGAGGGGACCGTGGAGGCGAACCTGCGGGCGTACCTCCGGCGGGCGCTGGCCCTGCACGCGGCGATCCTGCCGGCCTTCGCCGGGCTGACCACCCAGCCCAAGCTGCTGGCCCGCCTCGCCGAGCTCCCGACCCCCCCTCGATGGCGCGGCTCGACGACCGCGCCGCGGCTGACGCTCACCTGGCTGCGGGTGCAGCCGTGGTTCCTGGCGGACGTGCTGCGCTGGTACGTCGACCACCCCGCCGAACGGGCCGCTCTCGGCACCCCGGCCGGTGGCGAGCGGCTCCGCCGGGCATTGGGGGTCGGCTGAGTCCCGGCGCAGCGACCCGCCCGGGACGGCGCGCTGTTCAGCGCAGCCGGGGTAGCACCTCCCGCTGGTAGAGGTCGAACAGGCCCGGCCAGTGCGGCCCGGTGTTCGCCACGTAGACCTCGTCGAAGCCGGCCTTGGCGTACTTGTCGATCATCTCCAGGTGCGCGTCGGCGCTGTTGCCGCAGACGAACGACTCCTTCATCATCTCCGGCTTGACCAGCTGGGCGGCCTGCTCGAAGTGGCGCGGCGAGGGGAGCACCTGGGAGAGCTCGCCCGGCACCCCGGCGTTCGGCCACTTCTCGTACGCGATCCGCGCGCCGGCGTCCACGCTGTCGGCGTACGCCGCCTTGAAGCCGGCCTGGCACGGCTTGTCGCCGCCGCCGTTGTCCCGGAACCGGCGCACCATCTCGCCGTCGGGCATCACGCTGATGTAGCCGTCGCCGATCCGGGCGGCCAGGTCGATCGCCTTCGGGCCGAAGCCGGAGACGTGGACCGGCGGGGGCGTGTCCGGCAGCGTGTAGATCCGGGCGTGTTCGACGGTGTAGTGCCTGCCGTGGTGGTTGACGAACTCACCCCGCCACAGCTTGCGCATCACCTCGACCGCCTCCTCCAGCATCTCCAGCCGGACGTCGGTCTGCGGCCAGGCGTCGCCGAGGATGTGCTCGTTGAGCGCCTCGCCGCTGCCCACGCCGAGGACGAACCGGCCGTTGTGCATGACCGCGCTGGTCGCCGCCGCCTGGGCGATGACCGCCGGGTGGATCCGCACCGTGGGGCAGGTGACCGCGGTGGTCACCGGCAGCGCGCACACCTGGCTGAGCGCGCCGATGGTCGACCAGACGAAGGGGCTCTGGCCCTGCGCGTCCACCCAGGGGTGGTAGTGGTCGGAGATCCACAGTGCCTCGAAGCCGGCCCGCTCGGCGCCGCGCGCCTGCTCCAGCAGCTCCGCCGGGGTGTACTCCTCGCTGGACAGAAAGTAGCCGATCCTCATCGTTCCGTTTCCTTTCATGATGCGTAGGTGAGCTCATGATTGGATGTCCTACCTTGCGGTGGGACGGTCCCGGTGTTGGCCGCTTTGGCGGTGCCGGGTTGACGTTTCACAGCCACCAGCCCGCGGGGGCGGGTCTTACGGTCGGCTCCGCGTCCGTTTCGTGTCTCCGGGCCACTCCCGGCGACGGTGACCGCCAGCGCGGCCAGGTTCCGTGCGGCGTTGACGTCTCGGTCCAGGACGAGGCCGCAGGTGGTGCAGGTGTAGGTGCGCTCGGACAGGGCGAGCTTGGTTTTCACCGCGCCGCAGCCGGAGCAGGTTTTTGAGGACGGATACCACCGGTCGGCCACCACCAGCCGCCCGCCGCTCCACCCCGTCTTGTACGCCAGTTGCCGCCGCAGTTCGGCGAACCCGGCATCAGCGATACGCCGGGCCAGCCGCCGGTTGGCGAGCATCCCGGCCACGTTGAGGTCTTCCACCACGATGGTGCCGTACTCGGCGGCGAGCCGGGTGGTCAGCTTGTGCAGACCGTCACGGCGCAGATGAGCGACCCGGGCGTGCGCCCGGCCGAGTCGCACGCGGGCCCGCTTCCACCGCTTCGACCCACGCCGGCCGGTGCGCCGGTCAGGGCCGACCCCGCGAGACATGCGCCGCGCGAGACGCCGCATCCGGCGGGCGGCGGTGTCCAAATGGCGCGGGTTGGGCTCTACCTCACCGGTGGACAGCGCCGCCAGATGCGTCACACCCAGGTCGACACCGACTGTCGCATCCGGACGAGCTGGCACACCCGCGTCGCGCTGCACCGCGCAGGTGAACGACACGTACCAGCGCCCACCGCCGCGGCGCACCGTCGCCGACAGGATCCGGGCGGTGCCCGCCTCAAGCCGGCGGGCGAGCTTACGAGCCGACTCGTGCAGCTTCAACCGGCCCAGCCGGGGCAACACCACATGCCTGCGGTCCGGCTCGACCCGGATCGCCCCCGTCGTGAACCGCACCGACGGTGTGGACCGGCGCCGGGATTTGAAACGCGGGAACCCCACCCGACGCCCGGCCCGCTTGCCTGAACGCGAGTCGGACCAGTTCGTCAACGCCCTGGCCAGGGCGTCCAGGCCGGTGTTGAACGCCTCCTTCGAACACTCGGCCCACCACGGCGCCACATCCGCCTTCACCGCGTTCCACGCTCTATGCAGCGCCGGCAGAGACCAGCCGATCGTGGGGGTGAGGTGCTCGTCGGGGGTGCCGTAAGTGCGTTCGGCGGCCCGCTGGTCCATGACCGCCTTGACCCGGGCCAGCGCCCAGTTGTGCGCCACCCGCGCCGCACCAGCATGCGCGAGCACCGCCCGCTCCTGGCGGGGCGTCAGGTCCAACGCGAACCGGTACGCCTGCACCACGCTCAACCGCTCCCGGTGCGCCACGCCCAGCACCGTAACCACCCGGTAAACCCGCAACCACCACCGCCACCCCCCACGGCACCAAGCCGCCCACCGCCTGATCCCCCGCCACCATGCACTACAAGCCACTCTTTCAAGGTCACCAACGCATACCAACGCCTACTCAACCGGCAACGGTTGACATCCCCTCGTCGCGGGGTGCCGGGCGCACCGACCGGACCACGACAGCGGTACCCCGGATGGCCGCGCCGAACCGTGCGCGGGCGGGGCTCAGCGGCGGAACATCGCCCGGATCGCGAGGAGCAGGAACAGGCCGCCGACCACCAGGCCGAGCAGCCGTACGCCGGGGACGTCGGCCGCGCTGGTGGCGTCGGCGAGCAGCGCGGGGTGCATGGTCGCACTCTCCCACGGGGGTGCCGGGAACCGCCAGGCGCTAACAGTAAGGTTTATTGACTATTTCCGAGGGCGGTGTGACCATGGCAGCACCCGCCGGGGCGGCGGGTCGGTGGGGAAGACGGGGGTACGGCAGCGCATGAGCGAGCGGACCGTGGGGGCGACCGGAGACCTGGCGGGCCTCGCCGCCGCCGTCCTGCAACCCGGCTTCGTCGGCACCACCCCGCCACCCTGGGTCCGCCGGTGGCTCGGCGAAGGGCTCGGCTCGGTGGTCCTCTTCGCCCGCAACATCGTCGACCCCGGGCAGCTCGCCGCGCTCACCGCGACGCTGCGCGCCGAGCGTCCGGACGTCATCGTCGCCATCGACGAGGAGGCCGGCGACGTCACCCGGATCGAGTCCGGCCGGGGCAGCTCCCGGCCCGGCAACTTCGCCCTGGGCGCGGTCGACGACCCGGCGCTGACCGAGGCGGTGGCCCGCGACCTCGGCGCCGAGCTGGCCGGCGTGGGCGTCACCCTCAACTACGCCCCGGACGCCGACGTCAACTCCAACCCGGCCAACCCGGTCATCGGCGTCCGCTCGTTCGGCGCCGCCGCCGACCTGGTCGCCCGGCACACCGCCGCCTGGGTACGCGGACTCCAGGCCGGCGGCGTGGCCGCCTGCGCCAAGCACTTCCCGGGCCACGGCGACACCCGGGTCGACTCGCACCACGACCTGCCCCTCATCGGCGGCGACCGGGCCCGCCTCGACGCCGTCGAGCTGGCCCCGTTCCGGGCCGCCGTGGCCGCCGGCGTGCAGGCGGTGATGACCGGGCACCTGCTGGTGCCCGCGCTCGACCCGGAGCTGCCGGCCACCCTCAGCCCGCGCATCCTCGGCGGGCTGCTCCGCGAGGAGCTGGGGTTCCACGGGGTGGTGGTCACCGACGCGGTGGAGATGCGGGCCGTCGCCGACCGGTACGGCTTCGCCGGCGCGGCGGTGCGCGCCCTGGCCGCCGGCGCGGACGCGATCTGCGTGGGTGGGGAGCGGGCCACCGAGGCGGACGCCCGGGAGCTGCGCGACGCCATCGTCGCCGCGGTGGTCGCCGGGGAGCTGCCGGAGGAGCGGCTCGCCGAGGCGGCCAAGCGGGTCGGTCAGCTCGCCGCCTGGACGGTCGCCGCCCGCGCCGACCGCCCGGCCGGCGACCCGGCCCCGACCGACGGCTCGGCGGTCGGGCTGGCCGCCGCGCGACGGGCGGTCCGGGTGGTCACCGGACCCGCCGGCGTCGACGCGCTGCCGCTGCGCCGCCCGGCGCACGTGGTGGAGTTCGCCCCGCCGCACAACATGGCCATCGGCGCGGAGACCCCCTGGGGGATCGGCGCGCCCCTGGCCGACCTGGTTCCGGAGACCACCGTCGCCCGGTACGCCGAGGGCGAGGCGCCCGCCGACCCGACCGCCGGCGCGGCCGGCCGCCCCGTCGTGCTGGTCGTGCGGGACCTCCACCGGCACGACTGGATGCGGGCCGCGGTGCGCCGCGCGCTGGCCGCCCGCCCCGACGCCGTCGTCGTGGAGCTCGGTGTCCCGGAGCTGGTCACCGGCGCCGTGCACGTCGCCACCCACGGCGCCACCCGGGCCGCCGCCCGGGCGGCCGCCGAACTCCTCGCCGGCGCCGGCTGAGCCGCCGGCGCGACCCGGTCAGGCCTCGGCGACCACCAGGTCGGCGTACTCCGGGTGGCGCTTGATGAAGGCCGCCACGAAGGGGCACTTCGGCACCAGCCGGCCGCCGCGCTCGCGCACCTGGTCGAGGGTGCCCCGGATCAGGGCCGACCCGACGCCCATGTTCTGGAACCGCTCGTCTACCTCGGTGTGGGTGAAGACCAGCACCTCGCCCACCTCGCCGCGCGGGATGTACGCGGTGAACCCGGCCAGCGCGTCGTCGACCAGGATCTCGAAGCGGTGCTTGGCGGGGTTCTCCTCGACCAGGAAGCTCACCGGGCCATTCTCTCCCCACCGGCGACGATCCTGTCCAGTTCGGCGAGCAACCGGTCCACCTCGTCCACGGTGTTGTAGTGGTAGACGCTGGCCCGGACCGCCCCGCCGCCGTCGCGCAGGCCCATCGTGCGGAAGTACTCGTAGGCGTAGTAGTCGCCGGAGGAGAGGCAGCAGCCGGCCGCGCCCAGCGCCGCCGCCGTCTCGGCCGGCGCCAGCCCGGCGACCCGGAAGGAGACCGTCGGGCAGCGCCGCGCCGGGGAGCCGTACACGGTCACCCCCGGCAGCGCGGTCAGCCCGGCGAGCAGCCGGTCGAAGACCGCCTCCTCGTGGGCCTGGGCGGCGGCCAGCCCGGCGCGGACCCGCTCCCGCCGGCTGCCGGTGGCGCCGGGGTCGAGGGTGGCCAGGTGGTCCACCGCGGCGGCCACCCCGGCCAGCAGCGCGAAGCTCGGAGTGCCGTACTCGAACCGGTCCGGGACCGCGTCGGAGGAGGGGAGCAGCTTCGCCGGGCGCAGCTGCTCCCACCGGGCCGGGTCGGCGACCATCGCGGCCAGGTGCGGCCCGGACCACTTGTACGCGCTGGTGACCAGGAAGTCCGCGCCCAGCGAGGCGAGGTCGGTCGGGCCGTGCGGCACCGAGTGCACCCCGTCGACGCAGACCAGCGCGCCGGCCGCGTGCGCGGTCTTCGCGATCGCGGCGACGTCCGGCGCGGTGCCGATCGCGTTGCTGCCGGCGGTCACCGCCACGAGGCGGGTCCGCTCGCCCACCAGGTCGGCGTACTGGCCGGCGGGCAGCTCACCGGTCGCCGGGTCGAACTCCGCCCAGCGCACGGTGGCCCCGGCCGCCTCGGCCGCCTGCACCCAGGGCCGCACGTTCGCGTCGTGGTCGAGCCGGGAGACCACCACCTCGTCGCCCGGCCGCCAGGCCGCGGCGAGCGTCCGGGCCAGGGTGTACGTCAGCGCCGTGGCGCTCGGCCCGAGCACCACGCCCTCGGGTCGCGCGCCGAGCAGGTCGGCCACCGCGGACCGGGCGGCCGCGACCAGGTCCAGCGACCGCCGGCCGGGCACGAAGGCGGCGCTGCGGTTGCCGATCGCCGCGCGCATCGCGGCGGTGACCGCCTCGATCACCGGCTGGGCGGTCTGGGTGCCGCCGGCACCGTCGAAGTGGACGAAGCCCTCGGTCAGGGCGGGGTACGCGGCCCGGGTCCGGGCGATGTCGAACGGCATGCGGGGACCCTAACGCGGCCGGTGGTGATCACCGGCGGGTGCCGGGGCTGGACGACGTCCCGTACCCTTGCCGGGTGACGAACCGACCCCTTTCCCCCTCCCTGACCCCCACCCGGCGGGCCGCCGGCCTGCTGGCCGGCCTGGCGCTCGGCGTCGCGCTGCTCGCCGGCTGCAGCTCGGAGGGCGCCTCCACCGACTGCGGCCTGGACGCCTGCACGGTCACCTTCGACCGCGGCGTCGACGCCAGCGCCAGCATCCTCGGCGTCGAGGCGAAGCTGATCGGCGCCCAGGGCGACCAGGTCACCGTCGAGGTGGCCGGCGAGCAGCTCACGCTCACCGCCGGCCAGCAGGCCGCCGAGGCGGGCGGCCTCCAGGTCACCCTGGACAGCGTCACCGACCAGCAGGTCAAGATCCGCGTGGCGAAGGGTTCCAGCAGCTGAACCCGATCGCGGGCGGCGGTGGCCGACGTTTGGAAATCTTCGCATCCGGAGATTGAGGCGCCATGTCACTCACCCGGAACGCCGAAGCCACCGCCTCCGAGGCCAAGAACAGCCGGTGGCTCGAACTGTTGGCCCGGGCCGGATTCATCGGCTACGGCATCGTGCACCTGCTCTTCGCCTGGCTCACCGTGCAGATCGCCTTCGGCAAGTCGGGCGAGGAGGGCAACCAGAACGGCGCGCTCCGCACCCTGGGCGCCCAGCCGATGGGCAAGTTCCTGCTCATCACGATCGCGGTCGGCCTGGTGGCCATGGCGATCTGGCAGGCGCTCGAGGCGGCCGTCGGCCACCGCGCGCTGCGCGGCAGGGACCGGCTCCTCGAACGGATCACCTCCGTCGTCCGCACCGTGGTCTTCCTCTGGCTCGCCTGGACCGCGGTCAAGGTCTTCCAGGACGCCAGCGCCAACGCCTCCGACCAGCAGGAGGCGCTCTCCGCGAAGCTGATGGCCTCCACCGGTGGCCGCTGGCTGGTCGCGCTCGCCGGGCTGGTGCTCGCGATCGTCGGTATCGGGATGGTCGTCTACGGCCTCAAGAAGAAGTTCGAGAAGAACCTCAAGACCGGTGAGATGAGCCCGAAGACCCACACCCTGGCCCGCCGCCTCGGCATGGCCGGTTACGCGGCCCGGGGCGCCGTCTTCGCCGTCGCCGGCATCCTGGTCGTCGTGGCCGCCGTCAAGTACGACCCGGAGAAGGCCCGCGGCCTGGACGCCGCCCTGCGGACCCTGCGCGACCAGCCCTGGGGCCCGGTGGTCCTCGCGCTGATGGCGCTCGGCATCGTCGCCTTCGGGATCTACTGCTTCCTCCAGTCCCGGTACCGCAAGGTCTGACCCCGGGTACCGGAAGGTCTGACCTGGTCGATTCCCGGACCGCCGGGCACCATTGGGCCTTTGCCCGAAGCGTCCCCGCCCGGCTGGAGGGAGTAGTACCTGTGCAGAACTACCTCGAAACGATCGTCGCCGCGCTCGCCGCGGCGGCGATCGCTCTGCTGGTGGTCGAGGTGGTGCACCGGGTCACCCGCCGACTCGGCCGGCGTTCGCTGCTGATGACCGAGCTCACCGACCACGCGCACCGCCCGTTCCAGGTGTCCGCGACCGTGCTCGCCGTCCAACTGGGCGTCCGGTTCAGCACCGGGTACGCGGTCGGCAGCCCGTGGCGGCAGATCGTCCTGCACGTGCTCGCCCTGGGGATCATCGCCACCGTGTCCTGGCTGGTCGCCTCGCTCCTGGTGGTGATCGAGGACACCGCGCTGGCCCGGTTCCGGGTGGACGTGCCGAACAACCGGCACGCCCGCCGGGTGCGCACCCAGGTGGTGCTGCTGCGCCGGCTCACCATCGCGGTGATCGTGGTGCTCGCCGTCGGCGTGATGCTGATGACCTTCCCCGCCGTACGCGGGATCGGCGCCGGCGTCCTGACCAGCGCCGGGGTGGTCGGTGTGGTCGCCGCGCTCGCCGCGCAGAGCCTGCTCGGCAACGTCTTCGCCGGCCTCCAACTCGCCTTCAGCGACGCGGTACGCCTCGACGACGTGGTGGTGGTCGAGGGGGAGTGGGGCCGGATCGAGGAGCTGACCCTGAGCTACGTGGTGGTGCAGATCTGGGACGACCGCCGGCTGATCCTGCCCACCTCGTACTTCACCAGCACGCCGTTCGAGAACTGGACCCGGACCGAGGCGGCGGTGCTCGGCACCGCCGAGCTCGACGTCGACTGGTCGATCCCGGTGCAGGCGATGCGGGAGGAGCTGCGCCGGCTGGCCGAGTCCAGCGAGCTGTGGGACGGGCGGGTCTGCGTACTCCAGGTCACCGACGCCACCGGCGGCATGATCAAGGTCCGGGCGCTGGTGAGCGCCGCGGACGCCGGCAGCCTCTGGGACCTGCGCTGCCTGGTCCGCGAGCACCTGGTGGCCTGGGTCCGCGACCAGCGGCCGACCGCGCTGCCCCGGATGCGCGCCGAGGTCGGCGACGCCTCCGGCGCCCTGCCGTGGCAGGCGGTCCAGCCGCGCCGGCCGGTCCGTCGGCTCCCCGACACCGACGTGCCGGACGACGCCCGGGTCTTCGGCGGCAGCGATGACGGCGAGGCCCGCAGCGAGGTCTTCGTGGGCCGCGAGGACCACGCCGAGACCCGCCGCTGACCGGCGGTCCGCCGCCCGGAGCCCCCGGCCGCCCCCGCGGCGCCGGGGGCTCCGCGCTGTCCGGGCCGCCCCCCGGCCGGTGACGTGACCTGGCCGCCCGGCGGCGCGACGTGACCTCGCCGCCCGCCCGGCCGTTGCACCTGGCGGGGAGGCGTCGTGCCGCGCGGCGGGACCCGCGAGGGGTCGCCCGTTACGGGACATCTGGCTGCCGGTGCGTTTGTTCCGTCGGGTTCGGGGGACCTGCTGCGCACGCCCCCGCTCCGGCCCGCGTCCCGCGTGCCGGACGGTGGGCGGCGCGACCGGTGCTCCGGGCAGGATTGGCGGGCCGTGACTCCGGGCATACAGCGCGGTGATGATGAAAGGAGGACAGCATGGCTGACGTCGCGAGTCGCAGCACGTCCCGGACCGGGAGCGAGCCGTCCACCGCGGAACTGGTGCAGCGGGCCACCGAGCAGGTCTCCCGGCTGGTGCGGGACGAGCTGGCGCTGGCCCGGGCGGAACTGACCCAGAAGGGCAAGCACGCCGGGATCGGGATCGGCCTCTTCGGCGGTGGCGGGGTGATGGCCCTCTACGGGACGGGCGCCCTGGTCGCCACGGCGATCCTGCTGCTGGCGTTGGTGATGCCCGCGTGGCTCGCCGCCCTGATCGTGGCGGTGGCGCTCTTCCTGCTGGCCGGGATTCTCGCCCTGGTCGGCAAGAAGCAGGTCAGCCGTGCCGTCCCGCCGGTGCCGGAGGCGACGGTCCGCAGCGTCCGGGCGGACGTGGACACCGTCACCGCCGCGGTGAAGGACGGGAGGCGGGCATGACGGGCAACGGGACCGGCGACACGGAGGCGCTCCGCGAGGAGATCCGGCGTACCCGGGTGGAGCTGGGTGAGACGGTGGAGCTGTTGGCCGCCAGGGCCGACGTCAAGGCCCGGCTGAAGGACTCCGCCGAGCAGGCGAAGGCGCGGCTGCGCGAGCAGGCCGCGTCGACCATGGCCCGGGTGCGCGGGCAGGCGGCGCAGAAGGCCGGCCTGATGCGCGGGCAGGCTGCGCAGAAGGCCGGCGTGGTGCGCGGGCAGGCGGCGGAGAAGGCGGGCGTGATGCGCGTGCAGGCGGCGCAGAAGGCCGGCGGGGTGCGCGGGCAGGCGGCGCAGAAGGCCGGCGTGATGCGCGGGCAGGCGGCGCAGAAGGCCCGGGTCGCGCGGGCGCAGGCGTACGACAAGGGTGGGGCGGTCCGGCGCAACCCGGTGCCGTGGGCGGCCGTCGCGGCCGGCGCGGTGGCGACCGTGGTGGCGCTGTTGATCGTCCGGGGGAGGCGCAGGTGAGCGGAAAGATCGGCAAGGCCGCGTACCGGCCCGTCGGGGTGCTGCTCGGGCTGGCCGCCGGTACGGTCGCCGGGGTGGTCTTCCGGCAGGTCTGGAAGGTGACCGCGGGCGACGGCGAGGCGCCCAGCGCCACCGACGAGGACCGTGGCTGGGGCGAGATCCTGGCCGCCGCGGCGTTGCAGGGGGCGATCTTCGCGGTCGTCCGGGCCGCCGTGGACCGGGGCGGCGCGGTGGGCGTGCGCCGGCTGACCGGCCGCTGGCCCGACTGATCCGCGCAGGTGTCGGCCCCTTCCCCAGGCATCGACGGGGAAGGGGCCTTTCGCATGGTCCCGCCTGCCCGCCTAGTTGATCTGACGCATCCGTCAGGTCACATGTCGGAGAAGTTCGTCGGGTAGGCCGTGCAGAGTTTTTGCGTACGTGGTTTGCTGTTCCACGCTGTTGAGAGATGGCGTGGGTTGAGAGAAGTCTCCTACCTTGGGGGCCGCCTCAGGCGCCGCTGCTCGAAAACGGCCAATCGGCCGCACGGCGTGCTCGGCCGCCAGTTTTAGAAGGAGATACACATGGCGCAGGGAACCGTGAAGTGGTTCAACGCAGACAAGGGCTTCGGCTTCATCACCGTCGACGGCGGGGGTGCTGACGTGTTCGTCCACTTCTCGGCCATCCAGACCAGCGGCTACCGCACGCTGGAGGAGAACCAGCGGGTGGAGTTCGAGATCGCCCAGGGTCAGAAGGGTCCGCAGGCCGAGCAGGTCCGCCCCCTCTGAGCAGTGCCGGCCGGCAGCCGCCGGCCAGTGCGATCCGGCCCCCCGGATCGATGTGAAGCCCCGCACCCCGCCCGGGATGCGGGGCTTTCCGCGTTTCCGGGGTGTGGCCCGGGCGGGCGGAGCGCGGGTCAGGGGCGGTGGCGGCGGCGCATGCCGTACCAGAGCGCGGCGAGTCCGAAGAGGACGACCGCCGGGCCGATCACCGCCCAGATCCGCTGGTCGGTCATCACGCTGCCGCCGAGGTAGCCGAGGCCCTGCACGGTCCAGACCGCGCCGACGACCACCGCCAGCAGTCCGAGCGTGAGCGTGAGCCAGCCCCTCATCGAATCCCCTCTCGGCGTACGGCACCGGTCCAAGCATGCCCGCCGGCGCCCCGGCACGTCGGCGCCGCGCCGGTCACCACCGGTCGTGCACCTGCGGCCGGATCAGCTCGTCGTACGTCTGCCGCACGGCGGCCAGTTCCGCGTCGGTCAGCGGCGACAGGTCGGCCGCGGCGGTGTTGCGCCGGGCCTGCTCGGCGTTGCGGGCGCCGGGGATGACCACGGTGACGCCGGGCTGGTCGAGGATCCAGCGCAGCGCGAACTGGGCCATCGTCCGGTCCTCGCCGACCAGCGGGGCGAGCCGGCGCACGGCGGCCAGGCCGAGGTCGTAGTCCACCCCGGAGAAGGTCTCCCCGACGTCGAAGGACTCGCCGTGCCGGTTGTAGCTGCGGTGGTCGTCGGCGGGGAACGTGGTGTGCTCGTCGTACCGTCCGGAGAGCAGGCCGCTGGCGAGCGGCACCCGGGCGATGATGCCGACCCCGGCCGCCGCGGCGGCGGGCAGCACCCGCTCCAGGGGCTTGTGCCGGACCGCGTTGAGGATGATCTGCACGCTGGCCACGCCCGGCCGGGCGATGGCGGTGAGCGCCTGCTCGCAGGTCTCCACGCTGACCCCGTACCCGGCGATCCGCTTCTCGGCGACCAGGGTGTCCAGGGCGTCGAAGACCCGGTCGTCGGCGAAGACCGCGGTGGGCGGGCAGTGCAGCTGGACCAGGTCCAGGGTGTCCACGCCGAGGTTGGCCCGGGACCGGTCGGTCCAGGCCCGGAAGTTGTCCAGGGTGTGCGCCCGCGGCGTCTGCTCCACCCGGCGGCCCATCTTGGTGGCGACGGTCAGCCCGTGCCCGGGGCGCTCCCGCAGGAACCGGCCGATGAGCTGCTCGCTGCGCCCGTCGCCGTACACGTCCGCGGTGTCCAGGAACGTGACGCCGGCGTCCACGGCGGCGGCCAGCACGAGCATCGCGTCGTCCTCGCTGACCTGGCCCCAGTCGCCGCCGAGCTGCCAGGCGCCGAGTCCGACGATGCCGACGTGCCGGCCGAGCCGGTCGAAGCTGCGCTGTTCCATCCCGACGAGCCTAGTGATCCCCTTGCCGAGGCGCGCGTCGGGCCGTAGGGTTCCAACAAAACGTACGTACGGTTTGGAGGCTGTGATGTGGGACCCGACCACCTACCTGCGGTACGGCGACGAGCGGTCCCGGCCGTTCCACGACCTGGTGGCCCGGATCCCGGCGGGTCAGCCGCGGGCCGTCGTCGACCTCGGCTGCGGACCCGGCACCCTCACCGCCACCCTCGCCGAGCGCTGGCCGCGCAGCCGGATCGTCGGCCTGGACTCCTCCCTGGAGATGATCGACCGGGCCGCCACGCTGGGCGTGCCGGTCAGCTTCGCCGTCGGCGACGTCCGCGACTGGCGGCCCGGGGCGGACGTCGACGTGGTCGTCTCCAACGCGGTCCTCCAGTGGGTGCCCGGCCACCGGGAGCTGCTCACCCGCTGGGCCCGCGAGCTGCCCGCCGGGGCCTGGCTGGCGGTGCAGGTGCCGGGGAACTTCGACGCCCCGTCGCACCGGGCGCTGCGCGAGGTCGCCGGGCGGGACCGCTGGCGGGCCGAGCTGGCCCCGCTGCTGCGCGAGACGCCGGTCGGCGACCCGGTCGACTACGCCGCCCTGCTGGTCGACGCCGGCTGCGCCGTCGACGCCTGGGAGACTACCTACGTGCACCTGCTCCCGGCCCCCGCCGACGCGGACCACCCGGTGCTGACCTGGATGGAGGGGACGGCGCTCCGCCCGGTCCGGGCCGCGCTGGACGCCGCCGGGTGGGCCGACTTCCGCGCCGCGCTGGGGGTACGCCTCACCGAGGCGTACCCGGTACGGCAGGGTCAGGTGTACTTCCCGTTCCGCCGGATCTTCGTGGTGGCCCGCACCGGCGCCCACGCAGAGGAGAACCCGTGACCGACCTGTCCACCTTCATCGCCGGACTGCCCAAGGTGGAGCTGCACGTGCACCACGTCGGCTCCGCCTCGCCCCGGATCGTCGCCGAGCTGGCCGCCCGGCACGAGGGGCGCAGCCCCGTCCCGGCGGACCCGGACGCCCTCGCCGACTACTTCGCGTTCCGCGACTTCGCCCACTTCATCGAGGTCTACCTGAGCGTCGTCGACCTGATCCGCGACCCGGAGGACGTCTGGATCCTCACCCACGAGGTGGCCCGGGAGCTGGCCCGCCAGCAGGTCCGGTACGCCGAGCTGACCGTCACCCCGTACTCGCACGTGCACCGGGGCATCCCCGCCCCGGCGTTCTGCGAGGCCATCGAGGACGCCCGCAAGCGGGCCGAGGCCGACTTCGGCATCGCGCTGCGCTGGTGCTTCGACATCCCCGGCGAGGCCGGCCTGCCCGCCGCCGAGGAGACCCTGCGGATCGCCCTGGAGGAGCGGCCGGACGGGCTGATCAGCTTCGGCCTGGGCGGCCCGGAGATCGGGGTGCCGCGACCGCAGTTCAAGCCGTACTTCGACCAGGCCCGGGCGGCCGGCCTGCGCTCGGTGCCGCACGCCGGGGAGACCACCGGCCCGGAGACGGTCTGGGACGCGCTGCGCGAGCTGGGCGCGGAGCGGATCGGGCACGGCATCTCCGCCGCGCTCGACCCGCAACTGCTCAGCCACCTCGCCGAGCGGCAGATCGCCCTGGAGGTCTGCCCCACCTCCAACGTGCGGACCCGGGCGGTGGCCACCATCGAGGAGCACCCGCTGCCACAGCTCGTCGAGGCGGGGCTGCTGGTCACGATCAACTCCGACGACCCGCCGATGTTCGGCACCACCCTCAGCGACGAGTACGCCGTCGCCGCCCGGCTGCTCGGCGCCGGCCCGCAGGGGCTGGCCGGGCTGGCCCGCGCCGCGGTGACCGCCTCGTTCCTGGAGCCCGGGGAGAAGGCGCGGATCAGCGGCGAGATCGACGCCTATTTGCTGGCGGCGACACGCTGAGCGGTCGGGACGGGGCCGGCCGCCGGGACACCCGCAGCGGCCGGCGCCGCCCGGCGAGGACGAGGCCGAGCCCGACCACCCCGCCGAGCGTGGTGGTCACCAGGATCCCGGCCGGCGGCGGGGCGAGCGGTGGCCGCGGCGAACCGTACGCGAGCACCGGGTCCGGCCAGGCGGCGAGCGGGAGGGCGATACCCACCCCGATCACGGCGGCCCAGCGGAGCAGGCGGCTGACGGTCGGCGTCATCACGGTCACCTCACGCCCGGGGTGCGGCTCGACGGGGGAGTGGCGCGCGGCGGGAGCGAGGTGTGGGGGGACCGAACTCCCGCCGCGCGCACGGCTCCGCGGCCGGTGGGTGTTACGGGGCGTTCCGGCCGACGGAACTGAACTGATGGGTTCGTCCCTGATCCTGTCAGTCCCCGGTGGTCCGGACGCCGTCGTTAACCCGGATCTAAGGAAGACTTGCGCCGGCGCACAGTCGGCGCGGGTCAGCGCGGCCGGGGCCAGCGGCGCCCGGCGGTCTTCTGCTCCCGCCCCTCCCGGGCCATCCGGCCGACCAGCCCGAACCGGTTGACCTGCCGGGGCGTCGCCTCCGGGTCGGCCAGCAGCATCACCACGCTGGCGCCGCCGAGCCGCGCCCGGTCGATGCTCACCGAGCCGTTGGCCTGCAACGCCACCCGCTTGGCGATGTCCAGTCCCAGCCCGGTCGAGCCCTGGTCACTGGTGCCGCGGCGCAGCGCGCGGTCGGGGTTGGCGATGCCCGGGCCGGCGTCGTCGATCCGGATCGCCACGTACCCGTCGCGCCGGCTGACGGCCACCTCGAAGGCGGTGCCCTGCGGGGTGTAGCGGAAGACGTTGCCGATCACCGCGTCGAGGGCGGCGGCCAGCTCGGCCCGGGGCACCGGCGCGGGAATGCGCAGCTGCGCCCCGCTGACCTGGTGCGGGCGGTTCTGGTCGCCGGCGAGGGCCGCCCAGAAGACCATCCGGTCCCGGACCACCTCGCTGACGTCGCACATCGCCGGGCCGGTCTCCTGGGTGACCGCCTTGCGGGTGGTCTTGATCAGCTGGTCGACCTCACCCTCGAGGGTGACGATGGCCTGGCGGATCCGCCGGATGCCCCGCCGGCGGTCCAGTTCCGCCTCGCTGAACGTGCCGATGCTGGTGTCGTCGGACTCCAGCGCCTCGGCGTCCAGGCGCAGCACGGTCAGCGGGGTGCGCAGCCGGTGGGAGAGGTCGGCGACGAGTTCCCGCTCGTCGGCGCGGAGCGCCACCAGCTGGTCGGCCATCCGGTTGAACGCGTGCCCGGCCTCGGCCAGCTCCCGCGGGCCGCTCGGCTCGACGCGTACGCCGAGGTCGCCGTCGCCGATCGCCAGGGCCGCCTTGACCAGCTCGCCGGTCGAGTCGACCGCGCGGGCGGCGACCCGGTCGACCACGATGACCGCGGCGCCCACCAGCGCGACGGCCACCGCCAGCAGCAGCAGCCAGCGGGCGCCGGAGCCCTCGTCGAGCACCTGGTCGGGGACGAAGACCTCCACCACGGCGACCTTGTCGCCGAGTACCACCGGGTCGAGCCGGAGCACTCCGCCGGGCACGTCGGTGACCAGCGAGCGGCGCTCGGCGCCGGCCCGGGCCAGCGCCGCGGCGTCGGCGCGGCCCGCGGACTCGTCCCCACCCAGCCCGTGTACGACCGGCCGGGTCGCCGGGTCGTCACCGCTGGCCGCCACGGCCCGCCGGACGATCGCCGGGTCGGTGCTGACGGCGAGGGCGCCGGTGACCAGAGCGCTGCGCCGGGCGGCGTCCGCCAGCTTCTCCGCGCGCGCCTGGTCGCCGAGGTTGAACCCGAGCGGGATGAGGAAGGCGAGCGCGACGAGGCTGCACATGCCGGCCGTGAGCCAGGCCAGCGACGACCTCAGTCCGGCGCCACCAGCCGGAAGCCGACCCCCCGCACGGTGCGCAGGAAGCGCGGCTTCGCCGCGGACTCGCCCATCTTGCGGCGCAGCCAGTACAGATGAACGTCGATGGTCTGGTCCTCGCCGACCGATGGCTGCCGCCATACCTCCTCCAAGAGTTCCCGCCGGGACACTACCCGGCCGGGACGTGCGGCGAGATACGCCAGCAGGTCGAATTCCTTGCGGGTCAGCGCCAGTGGCTCCCCGTCGAGCAGGGCGCTGCGCTCGCCCACGTCCACCCGCAGGCCGCCGACGGTGTGCACGGCCGGCTGCACCGTGCGGCTGGCCCGGCCGGCGCGGCGCAGCACGGTGGTGATCCGGGCGTCCAGGTGCGCGCCGGTGAACGGCTTGACCATGTAGTCGTCGGCCCCCGCCCGCAGCAGCCGGACCACCGACTGCTCGTCGTCGCGGGCGGTGGCGATGATGATCGGCACGTCGGTGATGCCGCGCAGCATCCGCAGCGCGTCGGAGCCGTCCAGGTCGGGCAGGCCGAGGTCGAGCACGACCAGGTCGGGGGTCTCGGCGGCGACCCGGCGCAGCGCGTCCAGGGCCGTACCGACGGCGTGCACGGCGTGCCCCCGGTCGGTGAGGGACCGCAGCATCGCGCCGCGTACGACGTGATCGTCTTCGACCAGGAGCACGGTGGCCACGTCAAGACGGTACTTGGCGTGGCAAGTTGATCGCGTTGCGGCACTCCCGCCAACCGGGCAAGCTGGGACGACGATGACGTTCACTCTCTTCCCCGACACCCGGCTGGCGCTCGCCCGGGACGCCCTCGCCGGCCTCTCCGTCGGCGACGCCCTCGGTTCGCAGTTCTTCGTGCCGGGCCGCGGCGTGGCGGCGTGGCGGGACGAGCTTCCGCCTGGCCCGTGGGGGTGGAGCGACGACACCGAGATGGCCTGCTCGGTGGTTACCGTGCTGGCCGGGCATGGGCGGATCGACCGGGACGCGCTGGCCAGCTCGTTCGCCGACCGCTACGACCCGACCCGTCGTTACGGCGCGGGCGCGGTGGAGCTGCTGGAACTGGTCCGCGCCGGGACGCCGTGGCCGGTGGCGGCCGCGTCCGCGTTCGACGGGCAGGGTTCCTGCGGCAACGGGGCCGCGATGCGGGTCGGCCCGCTCGGCGCGTGGTACGCCGACTCGACCCGCCGCGCCGCCGACCAGGCCCGGGCCTCGGCCGAGGTGACCCACGCCCACCCGGAGGGGATCGCCGGGGCCGTCGCGGTGGCCGTCGCCGCCTCGCTCGCCGCCCAGGCCCGCCTGAACGGCGACCGGCCCGACCCGGCCCGGCTGATCGGCGCGGTCGCCGCGACCCTCGACCCGGCCGGGGAGGTGCACCGGGGCGTACGCCGGGCGGCCACCCTGCTGGACCGGTCGGCGGCGGAGGCCGCGGACGCGCTCGGCAACGGCTCCCGGGTGACCGCCCAGGACACGGTTCCCTTCACCCTCTGGGTGGCCGCCACCCACCTCGACGACTACCCGACGGCGATCCGGGTCTGCGTCGAGGCCGGCGGGGACGTCGACACCACGTCGGCGATCGTCGGCGGGATGGTCGCCGCGCACACCGGCGTCGGCACCCCCGGCGGCGTGCCGGACGGCTGGCTCGCCGCCCGCGAGCCGCTGCCCGACTGGTTGGGCTGACCCCGCAGAGTGCCCCGTCCGGTGCGTCCTCGGCTGCTCCGGCGGCCCGCCCCCGAGGACCTGGTCACACCCTTTGCTCTGCTGCAGCGCGGCCCGCGACCCGTCCGCGCCGCGAACGGGGGCGACCCCCGCGCACGGGGGCTCGGCTCATGCACGGGTCCCGGGTGCGGTGGTCCCTCAGCGGGCGGCCGTCGGTTCCACCGGCGCTGCGCCGGCGGAGGAGAGCACGGGTTCGGCTCCGTCGCCCCGGGCCGGCCGTCCCGGGTCCGTCGGGCTCCGGTCCGGGTCAGCCGCGCCGTCGTCCGGGTCCTCGTGCCCGGCGGCGTCGGCCTGCTCCGGGGCCAGGGCCATCTCCCCGCGTCGCCGCCGGCTGAACAGCCAGCCGATCGCCGCGCCGCCGGCCAGCCCGGCGAGCAGCCCGCCGCCGAGCAGCAGGTCGGCGCTCGGGGCGTCCTGACCGTCGGCGGCCGGCGCCGGACCGGCCGCACCCGCGGCGTCGGCCCGAGCGGCCGGGTCGGCCGGCCCTTCGGCGGTGGTCCCGCCGTGGCCGGGGTGGCCGCCCGTGGCCGCACCGGGCGCCGCCGGCAGCAGCGCGAGGGTCGGGGCCGGGCGCGCACCACCCGCCGAGTCCGCCCACCGGACCACCGTGCCGTCCGCGTACGTCTGCACGACCTGGAAGGCCAGCCGGTCGGTCGCCGGCATCGGGCCCATGCCGAGGGCGAGCCGGGCGGGTCCGGCCGCCGCGCCGGGCACCCGGATCCACGTCACCGAGTCGGTCACCGTGTCCACCCCCGGGGCGTGGATGCCGGCCACCGGCTGGTCGAGGGTGCGGGTCGTGATCCGGGGCGCCCAGCCGGGCACCGACATCGGGTACACCTCCCCGACGGGCGCGTCGCCGGGCATCCTGATCTCGATCCGCTCGGTCCGCGTCCCGGACCGCTCCTCGGGCACCGCGAAGGTCACCTCGACGGCGTCGCCCTGGTGGACCTGCGCCGGGGCGGTGGTGATGGACACCTCGGCGGCCTGCGCCGGGCCGGCCCAGCCCAGCAGCACCCCGGCCGCCGCGGCGGCCGGCAGCAGGGTCCCGCGGACCCGGTCGCGACGGGTCATCGTCATGGTCATCCCCATCCGTCTCCACGCGGCCGGCACCGGATCCGGCCACACCGGGTAGTTCGGCCGGGAGGGCGGAAAGGTTCAACGGTCGGCGGACTCGGAGCGGGGACCGCGGCCCGGGACGCCGGTGGCGTCGCCGACGGTGCCGAAATGGCGACCGATAGCATCGCAGGAGCCGGTAACCGGCACATCCGATCAGCATCGACGACAGGAGTCACCGTGTCCGCACCCCGTACCCCCGTCGTGGCCGACCCCGTCGTCGTCGCCGCCGGGACGACGGCGGCCGACGCGGTGGCCGCGGCCGGGCTGCCCACCACGGGCCCGAAGGCGATCGTCGTGGTCCGCGACCCGGAGGGCGTGCTGCGCGACCTGGACTGGAAGCCGGCCGAGGAGACCACCGTCGAGCCGGTGGGCATCGACACCCCGGACGGGCTCAACGTGCTGCGCCACTCCACCGCGCACGTGCTCGCCCAGGCGGTGCAGGACGTCTTCCCCGAGGCGAAGCTCGGCATCGGCCCGCCGATCGAGAACGGCTTCTACTACGACTTCCAGGTCGACAAGCCGTTCCAGCCCGACGACCTGGCCAAGCTCGAGAAGCGGATGCAGGAGATCATCAAGTCCGGCCAGCGGTTCCGCCGGCGACGCTTCAAGAACCTCGACGAGGCGAAGACCGAGCTCGCCGCCGAGCCGTTCAAGCTGGAGCTGATCGACGTCAAGGGCGAGGGGCTGGACTCCTCCGAGGTGATGGAGGTGGGCGGCGGCGAGCTGACCATCTACGACAACCTCGCCGCGAACGAGGAGAAGGTCTGCTGGTCGGACCTCTGCCGGGGTCCGCACCTGCCGAACACCCGGCTGATCGGCGCGTTCAAGCTGATGCGCTCGGCCGCCGCCTACTGGCGGGGGTCGGAGAAGAACCCGCAGCTCCAGCGGGTCTACGGCACCGCCTGGCCGACCCGGGACGAGCTGAAGGCGTACCTGAAGCTTCTGGAGGAGGCCGCGCGGCGCGACCACCGCAAGCTCGGCGCGGACCTCGACCTGTTCAGCTTCCCCGACGAGATCGGCTCCGGCCTGGCGGTCTTCCACCCCAAGGGCGGCATCATCCGTCGGGAGATGGAGAACTACTCCCGCCGCCGGCACGAGGCCGCCGGGTACGAGTTCGTCAACACCCCGCACATCACCAAGGCACAGCTCTTCGAGACCTCCGGTCACCTGCCCTACTACGCCGACACGATGTTCCCGCCCATGCAGCTGGAGGGCGCGGACTACTACCTCAAGGCGATGAACTGCCCGATGCACAACCTGATCTTCAGGGCGCGCGGGCGGTCCTACCGGGAGCTGCCGCTGCGGCTGTTCGAGTTCGGCACGGTCTACCGGTACGAGAAGTCGGGCGTGGTGCACGGCCTCACCCGGGTCCGCGGCCTGACCCAGGACGACTCGCACATCTACTGCACCCGCGAGCAGATGCCCGGCGAGCTCTCCACGCTGCTCACCTTCGTGCTGGACCTGCTGCGCGACTACGGCCTGGACGACTTCTACCTGGAGCTCTCCACCCGGGACGCCTCGCCGAAGTTCATCGGGTCGGACGAGGACTGGGAGGAGGCCACCCAGGCGCTGCGCACCGCGGCCGAGGCCTCCGGCCTGGACCTGGTGCCGGACCCCGGCGGCGCGGCCTTCTACGGCCCGAAGATCTCCGTGCAGGCCAAGGACGCCATCGGCCGGACCTGGCAGATGTCCACCATCCAGGTCGACTTCAACCAGCCCGAGCGGTTCGGCCTGGAGTACCAGGCGGCGGACGGCACCCGGCAGCGGCCGGTGATGATCCACCGGGCGCTCTTCGGCTCGATCGAGCGCTTCTTCGGCGTCCTCACCGAGCACTACGCGGGCGCATTCCCGGCCTGGCTGGCCCCGGTGCAGGTGGTCGGCATCCCGATCCGCGAGGACCACACCGACTACCTGCACGGCTTCGTCGCGGCGCTGCGCGCCGAGGGGATCCGGGCCCAGGTGGACGCCGGTGACGACCGGATGCAGAAGAAGATCCGCACCGCGCAGCAGCAGAAGATCCCGTTCATGGTGATCGCCGGCGACGACGACGTGGCCGCCGGCACGGTCTCCTTCCGCTACCGGGACGGCTCGCAGCGCAACGGCGTGCCGATGGCCGAGGCGGTCGCCCACGTCCTCGACGTGGTCAGCTCCCGGAGCAACTCGGGGCCGTCCGCCGAGAGCTGACGCCCTCCGCGTCGCCGGTCGACTCCGTTCGCCGCGAACGGCGGTGTCCCGGACCAGGGACACCGCCGTTCGGCGCAGCCCCGCGCCGGCCGGCCGGTGCGCACGGGTGGGACCCGCTGCGGTGACCGTAGGATCGGCGGTGTGACTGGGGCGGCGCGGCATTTCGACAACGGCACCGACGGTCTGGCGGACGGGCTGGAACGGCTCTGGACGCCGCACCGGATGACCTACATCTCGGGCGAGGACCGGCCCGAGGGCGGCTACGAGAAGCCCACCGGCTGCCCGTTCTGCCTGGCCCCCGGGCTACCGCCGGACGAGAGCCTGGTCGTCGCCCGGGGCGAGCACGTCTACGCGGTGCTCAACCTCTACCCGTACAACCCGGGGCACCTGCTGGTCTGCCCGTACCGGCACGTGGCCGACTACACCGAGCTGGACGCGCCGGAGACCGCCGAGCTGGCGACCTTCACCAAGGACGCCATGCGGGTGGTCCGGCAGGTCTCCAACGCGCACGGCTTCAACCTGGGGATGAACCAGGGTGGGGTGGCCGGCGCCGGCATCGCCGCGCACCTGCACCAGCACGTGGTGCCGCGCTGGGGCGGCGACGCCAACTTCATGCCGGTGATCGGCCGGACGAAGGTCCTGCCGCAGTTGCTCGCCGACACCCGCGACCTGCTCGCCAAGGCCTGGCCGACGGCCTGACCGGGGGCACGAATCCCGGCCCCCCGGCGCGGCGGCGCCTCGGTACGATGCGCCGCATGGCTCTGCTGCACCGGGCGGAACTGCGCCCCACCAAGCTCGAACTCCTGGCGGCGTGGCTGCCCGGCCGGCCCTGGTTCCACGGGCCGGCGGGCACCGACGTCGTCCGGGTGGCGGGATTCCGCTTCGACGACCCGGCCGGCGCGGTCGGGATCGAGACGATGCTCGTCCGCGCCGGTGACGGGCCAATCCACCAGGTGCCGCTGACCTACCGCGGGGCGCCGCTGGATGGCGCCGACGGATGGCTGGTCGGCACCACCCACCACTCGGTGCTCGGCCCGCGCTGGGTCTACGACGCCTGCGGGGACCCGGTCTACGCCGCGGCGCTGGCCGCCGCCATCCTCGGCGGGACCGGCCAGGCGGAGGAGTTCTTCGAGGTCGACGGCGAGCGCCAGGTCCGCGCGCCGAGCATGGCCATCACCAGCAGCGCCGCCGGCGACGTGGACGTCCCCGCCGTGGGCGCCCCGCGCCGGGTGGTGGACGGCGATCCGGCGGTCATCGGGACGGACACCGTGGAGTTGGCCGTCGTCCGCCGACCCGGTGCGGGCGACGGACGCCCCGGCGCCACGCTCTCCGGCACCTGGCCCGGCCAGCCCACCCCGCTGCCGCTGGCCTACGCCACGCCTCGCTGAACCCGGCCCGGGCCGGCGGGGGCGGAACGCCGCCGACGTCCACGGCCCGCCGTCGCATGTGGTCGAGCGTGCACGACGGGTGAGCTTCTTGCCCTCCAGCGCGCTCGAGGTGACAGGATGCGTCGATGGCAGTGATCACGCGGACCTTGGGCCGCAGCGGCATCGAGGTCAGCGCGCTCGGCATGGGGTGCTGGGCGATCGGCGGACCGTGGGCCGAGGGCGCCCGCCCGCTCGGTTGGGGCGCGGTGGACGACGAGGAGTCGGTCCGGGCGGTCCGCCGCGCGCTGGACCTCGGGGTGACCCTCTTCGACACCGCCGACACGTACGGGGCGGGGCACGGCGAGCGGATCCTCGGGCGGGCCCTGGCGGGCCGCCGCGACGAGGCGGTGATCGCCACCAAGTGGGGCTACACCTTCGACGAGACGACCCGGCAGGCCACCGGGGAGGACGCCTCGCCCGCGTACCTGCGGCGCGCGGTGACCGACTCGCTGCGTCGGCTGGACACCGACCGGATCGACCTCTACCAGCTGCACCTCGGCGACCTGCCGGTGCCCCGGGTCGAGGCGCTGATCGACACGCTGGAGGCGCTGGTCGCCGACGGACTGGTCCGGGCGTACGGCTGGAGCACCGACCGGCCCGACCGGGCGGCGGCCTTCGCCCAGGTCGCCCGGGGCGCCACCGCCGTGCAGCACGGCCTGTCGGTGCTGCGGGACGCGCCGGCCATGCTGACGGTCTGCGACAAGCACGACCTGGCCAGCGTGGCCCGCGGGCCGCTCGGGATGGGGCTGCTGACCGGCAAGTACACCACCGACTCGATGCTGCCCCGCGACGACGTGCGGGGCACCGCCCCGAGCTGGCTGGAGTGGTTTCGCAGCGGCCGGCCGGCGCCGGAGTGGCTGCGCCGGGTGGCCGCGGTCCGGGGCGCGCTGACCGCCGACGGCCGGACCCTCACGCAGGGGGCGCTGGGCTGGATCTGGGCCCGCAGCGGTCGCGCCGTGCCGATCCCCGGGGCGCGCACCGTCGCCCAGGTGGAGGAGAACGCCGCCGCCCTGCACCGGGGCCCCCTGACCCCCGACCACTTCGCCGAGGTCGAACGCCAGCTCGCCGCGCTCCGTACCGCCGCCCTCCGCGACGCCGACCGCCCCCACTGGCCGCTGCCCCCCGTCCCCGCCGCCCGCCCCTGACCGCAGGAACGGTCACGGACCGCGGAAGGGGGGTGCCACGCCATCCGGACGGATCGCCCATCAACGCCGCGTACGGCGGGTTGGCGATGAGCAGCGTCCAGGACGCGTCGTAGACCGCGACGGGTGTCCCGGTCAGTCTGTCCAGCACCCGCTGGACGTTCGGGGTGACGTACGCGGGCACCGTCTCCGGGCCCGGCGGCGCCAGCCCGGCCAACCGGAACAGGTGTGCGCGCTCGGTGCCCACCAGCCGCAGGGCCCTGGCCAGGGCTGTGCAGTACGCGAAGGCGTTCCCGAACATGCGGATCAACGCGGTGGAGCCCGGTTACACCGCGACGGACCTGAACCGGCACACGGGCACGCAGACCGTCGAGGAGGGCGCCGAGGTCATCGTCCGGATGGCGCAGGTGGGCCCCGACGGCCCGACCGGAGGCTACTTCGACGTCGACGGCCCCCTCCCCTGGTGAGGGGAGGGGCGTCCCGACCATCCGCAACCTTCGGCCGGACGGAGCGCCGCGGGGAGGGGCGGGTCAGGGGTGGGTGCCGTGTTCCTTGCGGGCCTGGTCGGCCAGATGGGCGGGCATCGGGTCGTAGCGGACGAACTCGCGGCGGAAGGTGCCGGCGCCGGCGGTCATCGAGCGCAGCTCGACGGCGTACCGGAGCAGCTCCGTCGCCGGGACCTCGGCACGGACCAGGGTGCGGCCCTCGGCGTCCGGGTCCGGCTCGGTGCCGAGCACCCGGCCCCGCCGGCCCGAGAGGTCGCCCATCACCGCGCCGACCGACGAATCGGGCACCCGGATGGTCACCTCGTCAACCGGCTCCAGCAGCGCCGGCTGCCCCTTCTCCGCGGCGTCCCGCAGCGCCAGGGCGCCGGCGGTCTGGAACGCGGCGTCGGAGGAGTCGACGCTGTGCGCCTTGCCGTCGAAGAGGGTCACCCGCAGGTCCACCACCGGGTAGCCGGCGACCAGGCCGCGCTCCATCTGCCCCCGGACGCCCTTCTCCACGGACGGGATGTAGTTGTGCGGGACGGCCCCGCCGACCACCTTGTCGACGAACTCGAAGCCGGCGCCCCGGGGCAGCGGCTCCACCTCGATGTCGCAGACGGCGTACTGGCCGTGCCCGCCGGACTGCTTGACGTGCCGGCCGTGCCCCTTGGCGGCGACGGTCAGCGTCTCGCGCAGCGCCACCCGCACCGGCTCGGTCTCCAGCTCGACGCCGCCGCTGCGCAGCCGGTCGAGCACCACGTCGGCGTGCGCCTCGCCCATGCACCAGAGCACCAGCTGGTGGGTCTCCGCGTTGCGGTCCAGGCGCAGGGTCGGGTCGCCGGCGACCAGCCGGCCCAGGTTGCGGGCCAGGGCGTCCTCGTCGGCCCGGCTCTTCGCCACGATCGCCACCGGCAGCAGCGGCTCGGGCATCTCCCAGGGCGCGATGAGCAGCGGCTCCTCCTTGGCGGAGATGGTGTCGCCGGTCTCCGCGCTGCCCGACTTGGTGAGCGCGCAGATGTCACCGGCGACGCAGAGCGGCACCTCGCGCAGCGTCGCGCCGAGCGGGCTGTAGATGTGCCCGACCCGCTCGTCGGCGTCGTGGTCCGGGTGGCCGCGCTCGGCCATCCCGTGCCCGGAGACGTGCACCACCTGGTCGGGGCGGAGCGTGCCGGAGAAGACCCGGACCAGGGAGACCCGCCCGACGTGCCGGTCGACGGTGGTCTTGACCACCTCGGCGACCAGCGGCCCGTCCGGGGCGCAGGTCAGCGGCGACCGGGGCGAGCCGTCCACTCCGGTGACCGCCGGCAGGTCGTGCTCCAGCGGGGAGGGGAACGCCGAGACGAGCCCGTCGAGCAGCACGTCCAGCCCGACGCCGGTCTGCGCGCAGACCGGCACCACCGGGTAGAAGTGACCCCGGGCGACCGCCTTCTCCAGGTCGGCGATGAGCACCTCGGTGTCGATCTCCTCGCCGCCGAGGTAGCGGTCCATCAGGGTCTCGTCCTCGCTCTCGGCGATGATCCCCTCGATCAGCTCGTTGCGGGACTCCACGATCGCCGGCAGGTGCTCCGGGTCGGGCTCGCGCACCGCCGCCGGCAACCCGGCGGTGTAGTCGAAGACCCGCCGGGTGATCAGCCCGAGCAGGCCGACCACGGACACGCCGTCGTCGCCGAGCATCGTCAGGTGGAGCGGGAGCACGTTGTCGCCGAAGACCCGCTGGCAGAGCGCCACCGCCTCGTCGAAGTCGGCGCGCGGGTGGTCCAGCCGGGTCACCGCGACGGCGCGCGGCATGTCGACGGCGGCGCACTCCTCCCAGAGCGCGGCGGTGGCGGTGTCCATCCCGTCCACCGCGGAGACCACGAAGAGGGCCGCGTCGGCGGCGCGCAGGCCGGCGCGCAGCTCGCCGACGAAGTCCCCGTACCCGGGGGTGTCGAGGAGGTTGACCTTGACGTCGTTGTGCAGCAGCGGGGCGCAGGCCAGGCTCACCGAGCGCTGCTGGCGTACCGCCGCGGGGTCGTGGTCGCAGACCGTGGTGCCGTCGGTGACGTTGCCGGCCCGGCCGATCGTGCCGCTCGCCGCGAGCAGCGCCTCGACCAGGGTGGTCTTGCCCGCGCCGGAGTGCCCCACGAGCACCACGTTGCGAACCCTGTCGGGTTCGGTCACCACCGGCGCGCCGCCGGTGACACCCTTCTCCTGATTTTTCTGCGCCATCGCGGCGCACCTCCCTCAGCCGTGGTGGTGGCGACCGCCGCGCGCGACGGGGAAGCGGGCCCGGGCGGGTGCCGCGGCGATATCCTCCGGTGGTCTTTTGGACGACGGGTAATCAACGGGCGGGTCGGTGAGCTGGCTCACCTCCCGCTTCCGATCTCACACCTGTTGCCCACCCCGCACAAGCCTCCCTCCCGCGGGTCGGCACGACCGGCCGTATCGCGGACCGCTGCCGGCCGTTATCGTGGGACCGCCATGGCGAAGATCTTCCAAGTGACGGCCCGCGCGGGGATGACCCGCGTCGTGGAGCCGGTTGCGCGCGGCCTGCTCCGCGCGGGCGTGTCCCCCAATGCGGTCACCGTGACCGGCACCCTCGGCGTGCTCGTCGGCGCGCTCGGCTTCGGCGCCCGCGGGCACCTGGTCGCCGGTGCCCTGATCGTCACGGTTTTCGCGCTCACCGATCTGCTCGATGGGACGATGGCCCGGATGAGCGGCGGCTCCACCCGGTTCGGCGCGTTCCTTGATTCGAGCATGGACCGGATCGCCGACAGCGCCGTCTTCGGCGCGGTCGCGTACTGGTTGGCCACCCAGGGCGACCACGCCGGGACGGCCGCGGCGCTGATCTGCCTGGCCGCCGGCGGGCTGGTCTCCTACGTCAAGGCCCGGGCCGAGGGGCTCGGCATGACTGCCAACGTGGGCGTCGCCGAGCGCACCGAGCGGCTGCTGATCGTCGGGGTGGGCGGCCTGCTCACCGGCCTCGGCGTGCCGCTGGCCCTGGAGATCGCGCTCTGGCTGCTGGCCGCCGTCTCCATCTTCACGGTGGGGCAGCGGATGGCCCACGTGTACCGGCAGGCCCAGCTGGTCGGCCGGGAGTGAACCTCACCGAGCTCGGCTACGTCGCCGGCTGGCGCCTGGTCCGCGCGCTGCCCCGGCCCGTGGTGGCCGCGGCCTTCCGGGTGGGCGCAGACAGCGCCCACCGCAAGGGCGGCGGCGGTACGGCCCGACTCCGCGCCAACCTGCGCCGGGTGGTCGGCCCCGACCTGCCCGAGGCCGAGCTGGACGCGCTGGTCCGGCGCGGTCTGCGGTCGTACGCCCGGTACTGGATGGAGGCCTTCCGGCTGCCCGCGCTGAACCGCCGGCAGATCCTCGCCGGGTTCCGCCTTGACGGGCAGGAGAAGCTCGCCGCCGACGTGGCGGCCGGCCGCGGAGCGGTGGTGGCGCTGCCGCACGCCGGCAACTGGGACGCCGCCGGCGCCTGGGTCGCGGCCACCGGCTGGCCGATCACCACCGTCGCAGAGCGGCTCAGGCCGGAGGGCGTCTACGAGCGGTTCCTCGCCTTCCGGCAGGGCCTGGGCATGGAGATCCTGCCCACCCACGGCGGCGAGCGGCCGGCGTTCGACGTGCTGGTGGACCGGCTGCGGGCGGGGGCGGTGGTGCCGCTGCTGGCCGACCGGGACCTCTCCGCCCGGGGCATCGAGGTCGAGTTCTTCGGCGGCCGGACCCGGATGCCGGCCGGGCCGGCCCTGCTCGCGCTGCGCACCGGGGCGCCGCTCTACGTCGCTTCCCTCTGGTACGAGCCGGACACCGCGTGCGCCGCCCTCGAGGGGCCGTTGGAGCTGCCCGATCCGGACAGCGGGCCGCTGGACCAGCGGGTCCGGACGCTGACCCAACGCATTGCCGACGGTCTCGCGGCGGGCATCGCCCGCCATCCTGAAGACTGGCACATGTTGCAGCGGATGTGGCTGGACCAGCGCACGGCGACCGACGGCGGGACCGCGGCGCAGCCGTCGGCCGCCACCCGGACAAGCTGAGGGAGCGGGCGCAATGCGGATCGGCATCGTGTGCCCGTACTCCTTCGACGTCCCCGGCGGGGTGCAGAACCACGTCATGGACCTTGCCGAGGCGTTGATCGGGCTGGGGAACGAGGTGAGCGTGCTCGCCCCGGCCGACGAGGACTCGTCGCTGCCGCCGTACGTGGTGTCGGCGGGGCGGGCGGTGCCGCTGCCGTACAACGGCTCGGTGGCCCGGATCGCGTTCGGGCCGGTCTCCACCGCCCGGGTGCGGCGCTGGATCACCCGGGGCGACTTCGACGTGCTGCACGTGCACGAGCCGCTGACGCCCAGCCTCTCCATGCTCGCCGTGCTCTGCGCCCGCGGCCCGGTGGTGGCCACCTTCCACACCGCGATGACCCGGTCCCGGGTGCTCTCCGCCGCGCAGGGCGTGCTGCAGATCCTGCTGGAGCGGCTCACCGCCCGGATCGCGGTCAGCGCCCTCGCCCGCAAGGTGCAGGTCGAGCACATGGACGGCGGCGCGGTGGAGATCCCGAACGGGGTGACCGTGGCCAAGTTCGCCGGGGTCGCGCCGCTGCCCGGCTGGCCGGGGGAGTGCGGGCCGGGCACCGGCGGCACGCTCGGCTTCCTGGGGCGGTTCACCGAGCCCCGCAAGGGCTTCCCGATCCTCCGGGACGCGTTCGTCGCGCTCGCCCCGCACCGGCCCGGGCTGCGGCTGCTGGTCGCCGGCCCGGGCGACCCGGACGACCTGTACGACCAGTTCCCCGCCGCGCTGCGCGACCGGGTCACCTTCCTCGGCCTGGTCTCCGAGGCGGACAAGGCACGCATGCTGCGCAGCGTGCACCTCTACGTCGCACCGAACACCGGCGGGGAATCCTTCGGGATGATCCTCACCGAGGCCCTCGCCGCCGGCACCACGGTGGTCGCCAGCGACCTGGACGCGTTCCGCCGGGTGCTCGACGGCGGGCGGGCCGGCCGGCTCTTCCCGACCGGCGACCCAGCCGCGCTGCATACGGCGCTCGCCGCGCTGCTCGACGACGCCGACCAGCGGGCCGCGCTGACCGCCTGCGGCGACCAGGTGGTGGCGAATTTCGACTGGCCCGTGGTTGCCCGCCGCGTTCTGGAGGTATACGCAGCGGCGATCGAAGCCACCGACGGTCGGGTCATCGACCAGGAATGGGTGGGGATGGGCTGAGCGGCGGGGCCGCTGGGGCCGATGTGACGAGCGCGTCGGCGACAGCCGCGCCGAACCGGGCGGGAACGGAGCAGCACTACGATGCCGGGCATGTGGTGGGTGGTGGGCGCGGTCCTGGTCGTCGGGCTCGTCGGGGCGTACCTGATCTGGACGGCCGGCCGGGTCGAGCGGCTGCAGGCCCGCGCGGAGTCGGCTGCCCGGGCGCTCGACGCGCACCTGCTGCGCCGCGCGGCGGCCGCGGCGGTCCTGGCCGAGCAGCGGTACGGCGTGGAGCTGTACGCGGCGGCCCGGATCGCCCTGGACGCCCCGCCCGAGGAGCGGGAGGCGGCCGAGAACGACCTCACCCGGCAGTTGCGCGGGGTCCAGCTGGACCCGGCCGACCGGGCCTGTGAGGCGGTGATCGCGGCCAGTCGGCGGCTGGCGCTGGCCCGGCAGGTGCACACCGACCTGGTCCGGGACGCGCGGTCGGCCCGCAGCCGTCCGCTGGTACGCCTGTTACGGATGGGACGCCGGCACCAGTGGCCGCGCTACTTCGACGTCGACGACCCCACCCTGGCCGTCCCGGCGGACGTCACCACCGGCTGACCGGGCCGCCGGCCGCGCTCAGCGGCCCTGGTCAGGGGTGATGCGGGCCACAGAGCAGGCCACCGTGGGTCTGATTGGCTGTCGGACCGGCGTTGACGCCGTCGTAGCATTTCTGCAGCCACCCCCTGAGCACGCCCAAGGAGCGATGACCCGTGCCCGAATCCACCTCCCCGAACGCCAACGCCACGCCCGTCGTCGGCACCGCCCGCGTCAAGCGGGGCATGGCCGAGATGCTCAAGGGCGGCGTGATCATGGACGTGGTCACCCCCGAGCAGGCCAAGATCGCCGAGGACGCCGGCGCGGTCGCCGTCATGGCGCTGGAGCGCGTGCCCGCGGACATCCGCGCGCAGGGCGGCGTCTCCCGGATGAGCGACCCGGACATGATCGACGGCATCATCGAGGCCGTCTCCATCCCGGTGATGGCCAAGGTCCGCATCGGCCACTTTGTCGAGGCGCAGATCCTCCAGTCGCTCGGCGTCGACTACATCGACGAGTCCGAGGTGCTGACCCCGGCGGACTACGCCAACCACATCGACAAGTGGGCCTACACCGTCCCCTTCGTCTGCGGTGCGACCAACCTGGGCGAGGCGCTGCGGCGGATCACCGAGGGCGCGGCGATGATCCGCTCCAAGGGTGAGGCCGGCACCGGTGACGTCTCCAACGCCACCACCCACATGCGCAAGATCCGCCAGGAGATCCGTCGGCTGCAGTCGCTGCCGGAGGACGAGCTCTTCGTCGCCGCCAAGGAGCTGCAGGCGCCGTACGAGCTGGTCAAGGAGATCGCCCAGACCGGCAAGCTGCCGGTGGTGCTGTTCACCGCGGGCGGCATCGCCACCCCGGCCGACGCCGCCATGATGATGCAGCTCGGCGCCGAGGGTGTCTTCGTCGGCTCCGGCATCTTCAAGTCGGGCAACCCGGCCCAGCGCGCGGCCGCGATCGTCAAGGCGACCACCTTCCACGACGACCCGGACGTGCTGGCCAAGGTCTCCCGCGGCCTGGGCGAGGCGATGGTCGGCATCAACGTCGACGAGATCCCGCAGCCGCACCGCCTGGCCGAGCGCGGTTGGTGACGCCGATGGGTGACCAGCCGAAGATCGGTGTCCTCGCGCTGCAGGGGGACGTGCGCGAGCACGTCGCGGCCCTGGCCGGCGCGGGCGCGGACGCCCGCCCGGTCCGCCGTCCGGCGGAGCTGGACGCGGTCGACGGGCTGGTCATCCCCGGGGGCGAGTCCACCACCATCAGCAAGCTCGCCGACATCTTCGAGATGCGTGAGCCGATCGACAAGCGGATCGCCGGCGGCATGCCGGTCTACGGGTCCTGCGCCGGCATGATCATGCTGGCCACCGAGGTCCTGGACGGCCGGCCCGACCAGCGCGGCTTCGCCGGCATCGAGATGACGGTGCGGCGCAACGCCTTCGGCCGGCAGGTCGACTCGTTCGAGGCGCCGGTGGCGATCACCGGGGTCGAGGGCGAGCCGTTCCACGCCGTCTTCATCCGGGCCCCCTGGGTCGAGCGGGTCGGCGAGGGCGTCGAGGTGCTGGGCCGGGTCACCGACGGGCCGGCCGCCGACCGGATCGTCGCGGTCCGGCAGGGCAACCTGGTGGCCACCTCGTTCCACCCGGAACTCACCGGTGACCTGCGGCTGCACCGCTACTTCGTGGAGCTGGTCCGCGCCGCCTGAGGCGTCCGACCCGGGCCTCCCTCCCGTCGGGAGGGAGGCCCGCTCCACGCCCGGCCGGTGCGTGTGTGACACCGCCGGGTGCGACCTCGGTAGGATTGCCGCGGTTCGGCAGGGCTCACCGCCCGCCGCAGCCCTCCACCTGACCGGCGCCGGTCCAGGCGGTGGAGCTGGCGCGGACAGTCGACGCAGGCGTGAGTCAACAGACGGAGGTATGAGATGTCCGGCCACTCAAAGTGGGCGACCACCAAGCACAAGAAGGCCGTCATCGACGCCAAGCGCGGCAAGATGTTCGCCAAGCTGATCAAGAACGTCGAGGTCGCGGCCCGGACCGGCGGCGGCGACCCCGCCGGCAACCCGACGCTCTACGACGCCATCCAGAAGGCCAAGAAGAACTCGGTACCGAACGACAACATCGACCGCGCGGTCAAGCGGGGCTCCGGCCTGGAGGCCGGCGGCGCCGACTGGCAGACGATCATGTACGAGGGCTACGGCCCGAACGGCGTGGCGATGCTCATCGAGTGCCTCACCGACAACCGCAACCGCGCCGCCACCGAGGTACGGACCGCGCTGACCCGCAACGGCGGCTCGCTCGCCGACGCCGGCTCGGTGTCGTACATGTTCTCCCGCAAGGGCGTGGTGATCGTCCCCAAGGCCGGCACGACCGAGGACGACGTGATGATGGCGGTCCTCGACGCCGGCGCCGAGGAGGTCAACGACCTCGGTGAGGCGTACGAGGTGGTCTCCGAGCCGACCGACCTGATCCCGGTCCGCACCGCCCTGCAGGACGCCGGCATCGAGTACGAGTCGGCCGAGTCCTCCCTCATCCCCAGCATGAACGTGCCGCTGGACGAGGAGGGCGCGCGCAAGGTCTTCAAGCTGATCGACGTGCTGGAGGACTGCGACGACGTGCAGAACGTCTACGCGAACTTCGACGTCCCCGACGACGTGATGGCGGCCGTCGACGCCTGACCCGGCGCGGCGGGCCCCGGCCCGCCGACCGAGGGTCCGCTGCGGGACCTGTGGAGCTGATGTCGCAGACGAATCGCCCGGCGCGACCGGCTGATTCGTTGACGGCATCAGCTCCACAGCGTCCGGTGGGGACCTTCCCGCACCCGGCGGTAGCCTGCGGCGTCCAGGTCGTACTCCGGCTTCGGCGCGGCGCTGCGCCACGCCGCAGCGTCGCCGCCCGCCGCCGCGTTCTGTTGGCGGCCAGCCGGTAGAGCCAGGTGTGGAACGAGGACCGGGCCTCGAAACCGGTGATGCCCCGGGCCAGCGCGAGCAGCGTGTCCTGGCACGCCTCCTCGGCGTCCTCCCGGTTCGGCAGCAGGCGGGCGCAGAGGCGCAGCACTTCCGGGCGGACGGCCACCAGCAGGGCGTCGAGCGCCGCCCGGTCGCCCAGCGAGGCCGACCCGGCCAGATCGTCGATACCGTCCGCGAGGGGCATGACGCCCTCCCGTGCTCGCCGATGTGCTTGCCGTCCAGGCTACGACCGGTTGCGCGGCCCCGGCCCGGCCGAGTCCGGCAGCCGACTCGCCGCCCCGCCCAGGGTCGGCGCGGGAGATCCACGCCACCCGACGGTGATCTGTCCGCGCGGCTGCTGGAGGTGCCTTCGAGGGCGGGGATAGGGTGGGCCGACCGACTTCTCACCACCCACGAAGCCGACCCGGGGGGCGCCACGCATGGGCGATTCGTTCGCGCATCTGCACGTGCACACTGAGTACTCGATGCTCGACGGGGCGGCCCGGCTCAAGGACCTCTTCGCCGAGGCGAACCGGCTCGGCATGCCGGCGGTGGCCATCACCGACCACGGCAACATGCACGGCGCGAACGACTTCTACAAGCAGGCCATGGCCGCCGGGATCACCCCGATCCTGGGCGTCGAGGCGTACGTGGCGCCGGAGTCGCGCTTCCACAAGGCGCGGGTCAAGTGGGGCCGGCCGGAGCAGAAGAGCGACGACGTTTCCGGTAACGGCGCGATCACCCACAAGACCATGTGGGCGCGGAACGCCACCGGCCTGAAGAACCTGTTCACGCTGAACTCGCGCGCCTCCATGGAGGGCCACTACGTCAAGTGGCCCCGGATGGACATGGAGCTGATCGCCGAGCACGCCGAGGGCATCATGGCCACCACCGGCTGCCCCTCGGGCGCGGTGCAGACCCGGCTGCGGCTGGGCCAGTTCGACGAGGCCCTCAAGGTCGCCGCCAGCTACCAGGACATCTTCGGCAGGGAGAACTACTTCCTGGAGATCATGGACCACGGCCTCGACATCGAGCGCCGGGTCCGCGACGGGCTCACCGAGATCGCCCGCAAGCTCGACATCCCGCCGGTGGTCACCAACGACTCGCACTACACCCACGAGGCCCAGTCCACCGCGCACGACGTCCTGCTCTGCGTGCAGACCGGCAGCAACATCGACGACCCGAACCGGTTCCGCTTCGAGGGCGGCGGCTACTTCATCAAGTCGGCCGAGCAGATGCGCGCGGTCGACTCCTCGGAGCTGTGGCAGCAGGGCTGCCGCAACACCCTGCTGGTCGCGGAGAAGGTCGACCCGACCGGGATGTTCGAGTTCCACAACCTGATGCCGCGCTTCCCGGTCCCGGAGGGGGAGACCGAGGAGTCCTGGTTCCGCAAGGAGACCTTCGCCGGGCTGGCCCGCCGCTACCCGGGCGGCATCCCCGAGGGGCACCTGGTCCAGGCCGAGTACGAGCTGGGCGTCATCAACCAGATGGGCTTCCCGTCGTACTTCCTCGTGGTCGCCGACTTCATCCAGTGGGCGAAGAGCCAGGGCATCGCCGTCGGTCCGGGCCGTGGCTCGGCCGCCGGCTCGCTCGTCGCGTACGCCCTGGGCATCACCGACCTGGACCCGATCCCGCACGGCCTGATCTTCGAGCGGTTCCTCAACCCCGAGCGCGTCTCGATGCCGGATGTCGACATCGACTTCGACGAGCGTCGGCGCGGCGAGGTGATCAGGTACGTCACCGACAAGTGGGGCGAGGACAAGGTCGCCCAGATCGCGACCTTCGGCACGATCAAGGCGAAGGCCGCGATCAAGGACTCGGCCCGGGTGCTCGGTTTCCCGTACGCGGTGGGCGACCGGATCACCAAGGCGATGCCCCCGGCGGTGATGGGCAAGGACATCCCGCTCACCGGCATCTTCGACCCGAAGCACCCCCGGTACGCCGAGGCCGGCGAGATCCGTGGCCTCTACGAGTCGGACCCGGACGTGCGCAAGGTGATCGACACCGCCAAGGGCATCGAGGGGCTGATCCGGCAGACGGGTGTGCACGCCGCCGGCGTCATCATGTCCGCCGAGCCGATCATCGAGCACATCCCGCTGATGCGCCGGGACGCCGACGGGGCGATCATCACCCAGTTCGACTACCCGACGTGCGAGTCGCTCGGGCTGTTGAAGATGGACTTCCTCGGCCTGCGGAACCTGACCATCATCGACGACGCGGTCAAGAACATCGAGCTCAACCACGGCAAGCAGCTGGACCTGCTGTCCCTGCCGCTGGACGACAAGGCCGCCTACGAGCTGCTGGCCCGGGGCGACACCCTCGGCGTGTTCCAGCTCGACGGCGGGCCGATGCGCTCGCTGCTGCGGCTGATGAAGCCGGACAACTTCGAGGACATCTCCGCCGTCCTGGCGCTCTACCGGCCCGGCCCGATGGGCGTCGACTCGCACACCAACTACGCGCTGCGCAAGAACGGCCAGCAGGAGATCACCCCGATCCACCCGGAGCTCGAGGAGCCGCTGCGGGAGATCCTCGCCCCCACCTACGGCCTGATCGTCTATCAGGAGCAGGTGCAGCGCGCCGCGCAGATCCTCGCCGGTTACACCCTCGGCCAGGCCGACCTGCTGCGCCGGGCGATGGGCAAGAAGAAGAAGGAGATCCTCGACAAGGAGTTCATCCCGTTCCGGGACGGCTGCCGGGAGCGCGGCTACTCCGACGAGGCGATCCAGGCGGTGTGGGACGTCCTGGTCCCGTTCGCCGGCTACGCCTTCAACAAGGCGCACTCCGCCGCCTACGGGCTGGTCTCGTACTGGACCGCGTACCTCAAGGCCCACTACCCGGCCGAGTACATGGCCGGGCTGCTCACCTCCGTCGGTGACGACAAGGACAAGATGGCGCTCTATCTCTCCGAGTGCCGCCGGATGCGCATCCAGGTGCTGCCGCCGGACGTGAACACCTCCGCCGGGCCGTTCACCCCGGTCGGCAAGGACATCCGCTTCGGCCTGGCCGCGGTGCGCAACGTCGGCGCGAACGTGGTCGCCTCGATCATGCGGTGCCGCGAGGAGAAGGGCGAGTACGCCGACTTCTACGACTTCCTGTCCAAGGTGGACGCGGTCGTCTGCAACAAGAAGACCATCGAATCGCTGATCAAGGCCGGCGCCTTCGACTCGCTCGGCCACCCGCGCAAGGGCCTGCTCGCCGTGCACGCCGACGCCATCGACGCGTACGCCGACGTCAAGCGCAAGGAGGCGGTCGGCCAGTACGACCTCTTCGGCGCCGGCTTCGGCGAGGCGGACACCGGCGGCAGCACCACGGTCATGCCGACCATCGGCGAGGGCGAGTGGGACAAGCGGGACAAGCTGGCCTTCGAGCGGGAGATGCTCGGCCTGTACGTCTCCGACCACCCGCTCTTCGGCCTGGAGCACGTCCTCGGCGCGGCGGCGGACACCACGATCGCCGCGCTCGCCGAGGAGGGCGGGGTGCCCGACGGGGCGGTGGTCACCCTTGCCGGCATCCTCTCCGGCGTGCAGCGCCGGGTCACCAAGCAGGGCCGGGCCTGGGCCTCGGCCACCCTGGAGGACCTGGCCGGCGGGGTGGAGGCGCTCTTCTTCCCCAACACCTATGAGGTGATCGGGCAGTACATCGCCGAGGACGCGATCGTGGTGGTCAAGGGGCGGGTGGACCGCCGCGACGAGACGCCGCGGATCATGGCGATGGACATGTCCATGCCGGACGTCAGCAGCAACCCGGCGAACAAGCCGGTCACCCTCACCATCCCGGTGCACCGGTGCACGCCGCCGCTGGTGGAGCGGCTCAAGGAGACCCTGGTGCTGCACCCGGGCGACACCGAGGTGCACGTCAAGCTGCTCAACGGCGGCAAGGTGACGACGCTGCGGCTCGGACCGTTCCGGGTGGCGGCCACCACCGCGCTGATGGGTGACCTGAAGAGCGTTCTCGGCCCCACCAACGTCAGCTGAACCCGGCCCCGACGGGTGAGTTGACGTTTATTCACCGCTTCTGTCTTATTTGTCCGTTATCTTGGGCGGATGCCCCGCAGACGACTGCTGGCCGCCGTCCCGATCCTGTTCCTGCTGGGCGGGTTCGTGGCCTGCACCAGCCGGGAGCCCACCAGGGAGGCCCTGACCGGCCGGTCGACCGTCGCCCCGTCAGCTGCGGCCTTCGGGCCACTGGTGGCGGGCATGCCGACGTACCCGACCGCCGGGAACGTCTACGCGGCGGCCGCCCCCGGCCGGCTCACCGGGCAGGTACGCGGCGACCGGCCGATGGTCTACGTGCCGAACACCAAGAGCAACGACGTCTGGCTGATCGACCCCGCGACCTACCAGGTGGTGGGGCGGTTCGCCGGCGGGCCGGAGCCGCAACACGTGGTCCCCTCCTACGACCTGCGCACGCTCTACGTGGCCTCCAGCGAGGTCCCCCGGGGCGGGCTGGTCCCGATCGACGCCCGGACCGGCAAGCCGGGCAGGTTCATGAAGCTCGAGGACGTGTACAACCTCTACTTCACCCCGGACGGCAAGCAGGCGATCGTGGTCGCCGAGGCGTACCAGCGCCTGGACTTCTACGACGCGGCCACGTGGCGGCGGGTGAGATCCGTCCGGTTCCCCGAGTGCGGTGGCATCAACCACATGGACTACTCCGCCGACGGCCGAACCATGTTGTTCAGTTGCGAGTTCGCCAACCGGATGCTGGTACTGGACACCACCAGCCTCCGCAAGCTCCGCGACTTCCGGCTCACCGAGGCGGCCGACGGCATGCCTCAGGACACCCGGCTCACTCCGGACGGGCAGCATTTCCTGGTCGCGGACATGCACGCCAACGGGGTGTACGTCTTCGACGGCCAGGCCACCCGGCAGACCGGATTCATCCGCACCGGGCGGGGCGCACACGGCATCTACTTCAGCCGCGACGCCAGACTGGCCTACGTCACCAACCGCGACGAGGGCAGTGTGACCGTACTCGACCTGGCCCGCCTGAAGCCCACCACCACCTGGCGGATCCCCGGCGGCAGCCCGGACATGGGCGGCCTCTCAGCCGACGGCAAGCAGCTCTGGCTCTCCGGGCGCTACCACGACGAGGTGTACGTGTTGAGCACGGAGACCGGCAAGCTGCTCGCCCGCATCCCCGTCGGCCGAGGCCCCCACGGCCTGGCCGTCTGGCCGCAGCCCGGTCGCTATTCTCTCGGGCACACCGGAAACATCCGGTAGGACAGGGCCCGTCCCGACCGGTCCCTCCGTGGCGGCCGCGTCCCGCGACAGCGCGCCGTCACAACGGCTGGTACTCGACCTCAGGGCGGCCGGGCGTGCCGTAGCGGGGGGTGCGTACCGCGCGTTCGGCGGTCACCAGGTATTCCAGATAGCGGCGGGCGGTCACCCGCGAGATGCCGGTCTGCTGGCTCACCTCGGTCGCGGACCGGCCCGCCCCCGGGGAGAGGACGGCCAGCACCCGGTGCAGGGTCTGCTCGTCCAGTCCCTTGGGCAGGGTGTGCCGCGCGGCGCCGCGCAGGGTGGCGAACATCCGGTCCACCTCGTGCTGGGCGGCGACCTCACCCTCGGCGAGCGCCTGGCGCCGGTAGTCGGCGTACCGCTCCAGCTTGTCGCGGAAGGCGGCGAAGGTGAACGGCTTGAGCAGGTAGTGGGTCACCCCGAGGGAGACGGCGGTGCGGACCACCGCCAGATCCCGTGCCGACGTCACCGCGAGCACGTCGACGCTGCTGCCCGCCGCCCGCAGGGCCCGGCAGACCTCCAGGCCGTGCAGGTCGGGCAGCCGGAAGTCGAGCAGCACCAGGTCGACGTCCGCGCCCGCCCGGTGCCGCAGCGCCGCCATCGCCGCCTGCGCGGTGTGCGCCACCCCGACTACCACGAAGCCGGGTACCCGTTCGGTGTAGGCCTTGTGCGCCTCCGCCAGCAGCGGCTCGTCCTCCACCACCAGCACCCGGATGTCGGTCATGACCGACCGTCCGGGATCGGCAGCCGGACGGTGAACAGGGTGCCGCCGTCTTCGGACCGGCCGACGTCGGACCGGCCACCGTGCCGGCGGATCACCTGCCCGACCAGCGCCAGGCCCAGGCCTCGTCCGGCGCTCTTGGTCGACCAGCCGCGCCGGAACGCGTCGGTCACCCGCTCGGGCTCCAGCCCTGGGCCGTTGTCGCCGACCCGGACGACGATCTCGTCGTCGACGGTGCCGACGAAGACCCGTACCCGGCGCGGCGGTTCGGTGCCGGCCACCGCCTCCAGGGCGTTGTCGACCAGGTTGCCGACGACAGTGAGCAGGTCGGCGGTGGGCAGCGGGCTGTCGTCGAGCCGGCAGTCGGGCTCGATCACCAGGTCCACGCCGCGCTCCCCGGCCCGCGCCGACTTGCCGAGCAGCAGGGCGGCCAGCGCCGGTTCGGTCACCGCGCCGACCACCCGGTCGGTCAGCTGTTGGGCCAGCGCCAGGTCCCGGGTGGCGAGCCGGACCGCCTCGTCGGTGCGGCCCAGCTCCACCAGGGTCAGCACGGTATGCAGCCGGTTCGCCGACTCGTGGGTCTGGGCCTGCAGCGCCTCGGTCAGCGCGCGTACCGAGTCCAGCTCGCTGGCCAGGTTACGCAGCTCGGTCTGGTCGCGCAGGGTCAGTACGGTGCCGAGCGCGGTCCCCTCGAAGCGGGTGGTCCGCTGGTTGGCCACGAGCACCCGGTCGCCCGCCAGCACGGGCTCGTCGTGCGCGTCCCGCCCGGCGGTCAACAGCTCCGCCACCGCGGGTGGCAGGTCGATTCCGTCCACCGGCCGGTCGGTCACCGCGGCGTCCTCGTCGAGCCCGAGCAGCCGGCGGCCCTCGTCGTTGACCAGTGCCACCCGGCGGTCGGTGGTCAGCACCACCAGCCCCTCCCGCACCGAGTGCAGGACCGCGTCGTAGTACTCGTACATCCTGGTCATCTGGGCCGGGCCGAGGCCGTGCGTCTGCCGGCGGAGCCGGCGGCTGAGCAGCCAGGAGCCGGTGGCGGCGAGGGCGAGCGCGGGCGCGGCGGCGCCGAGCAGCACCGGCAGCTGGGCGAGCAGCTTGCGGTTGATCGCCTGCGTGGTGATCCCGACCGAGACCAGGCCGATGATCCGACGGTCGTCGTCGTACACCGGGACCACCGCGCGCACCGATTCGCCGAGCGTGCCGACGTTGGTGGTGGTGAACGGCTCGCCGGCCAGGGCGGGGCCGATGTCCCCGATGAACGGCCGCCCGATCAGCGTGGGGTTGGGGTGGGAGTACCGCCGTCGGTCCGGGGCCATCACGACCACGAAATTCGTGCCGGTCGCCACCCGGGTCGACTCCGCGTACGGCTGGAGGGCGGCCGCCGGGTCGGCGGAGGTCAGGGCGGCGCGAACGTCGGGGGAGCGGGCCACGGTCTGCGCCACGGCGAGCACCTCCTCCTCCGCCGCCTGCCGGGAGTCGGCGCGGGCGAGCCAGACCGCGCCCCCCGCCCCCGCGAGGACGAGCAGCGTCACCACCACGGCCTGGAGCGCGAACAGCTGCCCCGCGATGCTCCATTGGCGTCGGGCCACGGTCACCTCCTCGTACCGCTCGGCTTCCGCCCGCAAGTGTGGCGCACCGGTCAGGTCCCGATTTCGGCCGCGAGTCACGCGGGTGAACAGAATGAACGCAAGGCTGCCCTGTGTTGAGACGCGCTTCACATTGTGGGCATGGACACCACCACACCAACCCCCCTGGCCGCCCGGCCCGCCCGCCGGGACCGGACCCGGTACCTCTACCTGGCGGTCATCCTGGCCGTCGTCGCCGGCATCGTGGTCGGCCTCGCCGCCCCCGAGGTCGGCAAGGAGCTGAAGCCCCTCGGCACCGGCTTCGTCAACCTGATCAAGATGATGATCGGACCGGTCATCTTCTGCACGATCGTTCTCGGCGTCGGATCCGTCCGGCAGGCGGCCAAGGTCGGCAAGGTTGGCGGCCTCGCCCTCGGCTACTTCCTGGTCATGTCCACCGTCGCGCTGGCCATCGGCCTGGTGGTCGGCAACCTCATCCACCCCGGTGCCGGCCTGGACCTGGGCCCCGACGTGGCCGGTGCGGGCAAGGCCGCGGCCGGCGGCGAGAGCGCCGGGACGGTCGACTTCCTGCTCGGGATCATTCCGACCACTCTCTTCTCTGCCCTGACCGAGGGGGAGGTGCTCCAGACGCTGCTGGTCGCGCTCCTGTTCGGCTTCGCCGTGCAGGCCCTCGGCACGCGCGGCGAGCCCGTGTTGCGGGCGGTGGGCCTGCTCCAACGCCTCGTCTTCAAAGTGCTGGCGATGATCATGTGGGTCGCCCCGATCGGCGCGTTCGGGGCGATCGCCGCGCTGGTCGGCGCGACCGGCGTGGACGCGTTGAAGAGTCTGGCGCAGGTCATGTTCGGCTTCTACGCCACCTGCGTGGTCTTCGTCTTCGTGGTGCTCGGCGCGCTGCTCTGGTTCGTGGCCCGCATCTCGATCTTCAAGCTCTTCGCTTACCTCGGCCGGGAGTTCCTGCTGATCCTGTCGACCTCGTCGTCGGAGTCGGCGCTGCCCCGGCTGATCGCCAAGATGGAGCACGTCGGGGTCGGCAGGTCGGTCGTCGGCATCACGGTGCCGACCGGGTACTCGTTCAACCTGGACGGCACGGCGATCTACCTGACCATGGCGTCGCTGTTCATCGCCGACGCGCTGGGCAAGCCGATGGCGATCGGCGAGCAGATCGGCCTGCTGGCGTTCATGGTCATCGCCTCGAAGGGCGCGGCCGGGGTCACCGGCGCCGGCCTGGCCACCCTGGCCGGTGGGCTGCAGTCGCACCGACCGGACCTGGTCGACGGTGTCGGGCTGATCGTCGGCATCGACCGGTTCATGTCCGAGGCCCGGGCGCTGACCAACTTTGCCGGCAACGCGGTCGCCACCGTGCTGGTCGGCACCTGGACCGGCGAGTTCGACCGGGAGCAGGCGCTGGCGGTGCTCGGCGGCCGGCGCCCGTTCGACGAGGCGACCATGCTCGACGAGGAGGAGCCGGCCGAGGCCCGGCCTGCCGACGACGAGTCGGGCCCGCGGCAGTCGACGCTGGCGGGGGCGCCGGCCTGACCGGGCCGGTCGAGGACGGCCGTGCCGCCCGGGGGCGCGCCGGAGTATTCCGGTGCGCCTCCGGATGCGGCATCTCCCGCATCGGGGTGACGCCGGACCGCCCGCGCTCGAGGATCAGGAGGGGCGTGGCCCGAGCACCTCAGCCGCCTGGTCGGCGGTCTCCAGCACCACGGTGTGGTAGCTCTCGATCCGCGACAGGATCGCGTCGCGCGGGCCGTCCCGCCAGGCGTCACTGCCGTAGAACGCCTCCTCCTGCTCGTCGCGGACCGCGAGGGAGGGGAAGGCCCGGATCAGGTACGCCTCCTCGTGGCCGTCCTCACGGACGAGCGAGGCCCCGGCGGCCGCCACTCGGATGCCGAAGCGGCCGAGCAGCGGGGCCGCCTCCTCCCGCATCACCCGGACGAACTCGTCGATGGTGCCGGGCTTGAGACGGTAGGTGCGGATCTCGAGAATCATCGGCGGCCTCCGAAGTGGATGACAGGCTGACGCTAACCGCCGTGCCCCCGGGGCCGCCACCGTTCAACGCCGATGGTGTCGAGGTCCTCCACCGCGTCGGCCGGCAGCTTCAGCTCGGCCGCGATGTTCGGGGTGCTGGACCCGGTTTCAGGGTCGATGCTGTCTACTCCGGCCCAGGGTCACCCGCGGGACCGGTCGGACCGCTCGGGCGCGGGCCGCGGGGTGTCAATTGGCCGTTCCGGCCGGCGACCGGCCTGGCTAACGTCGGCCCCATGGAGCTGGAAGAGGCGCAGAAGCTGTGGCAGCCGGAGCCGGGCTGGCTCAACACCGCCAGCTACGGGCTGCCGCCCGAGCCGGCCTGGACGGCGCTGCAGGAGGCGCTGGCCGACTGGCGGGTGGGGCGGATCTCCTGGGAGGGGTGGGGCGGGTCGGTCGACCGGTCCCGGGTCGCCTTCGCCGCCCTGGTCGGGGTGGCGGCGGCGGACGTGGCGATCGGCAGCACCGCGTCGCAGCTGCTCGCCCCGGTGGCGGCCGCGCTGCCGGCGGGGGCCACGGTGGTGGTCCCGGAGGTCGAGTTCACCTCGAACCTCTTTCCCTGGCTGGTGCAGGAGCGGCGGGGCGTCACGGTACGCACGGTCCCGCTGGCCGGCCTGGTCGACGCGATCGACGCCGACACCGACCTGGTCGCGTTCAGCCTGGTGCAGTCGGCCGACGGCGCGGTCGCCCCGTACGACGAGATCGTCGCCGCGGCCCGCGCGCACGGCGCCCTCGTCGCGGTGGACGCCACGCAGGCCTGCGGCTGGCTGCCCTTCGACGCGGGCCGGGCCGACGTGGTGGCGGTCGCGGCGTACAAGTGGCTGATGGCGCCGCGCGGCGCCGCCTTCGCCTACCTCGCCCCGGCGCTGCGCGACCGGCTGCGTCCCGACGCCGCCGGCTGGTACGCGGGCGCCGACCCGCACGCCTCCTACTACGGTCCGCCGCTGCGACTGGCCGAGGACGCCCGGCGCTTCGACATCTCCCCGGCGTGGTTCTCCTACGTGGGCGCCGCGCCCGCGCTTGAGCTGCTCGGCGAGATCGGGCTGCCCGCGGTCCGCGACCACGATGTCGCCCTGGCCAACCGGTTCCTCGCCGGGCTGGGCCAGCCGCCGGGCGAGAGCGCGATCGTGACCGTCGAGGTGCCCGGGGCGGAGGAGAAGCTGGCGCGGGCCGGGGTGCGCGCGGCGGTCCGCGCCGGCCGGGTCCGCGCCGCGTTCCACCTCTACTGCACCGAGGACGACGTCGACCTGGCGCTCGACGCGCTGACGAGTTGAGCGGGCGCTCCCGCCCCGGGACCGGGCGGGAGCACCCACTCAGGCCAGGTGGCCGCCGATCTTCGTGTACCCGCGCAGCAGGTCACGGGAGATGATCAGCCGCTGCATCTCGTCGGTGCCCTCGAAGATCCGGTACAGCCGCACCTGCCGGTACCAGCGCTCGATCGGCAGCTCCCGGGTGTAGCCCATGCCGCCGTGGATCTGCAGCGCCCGGTCCACCACCCGGTTGACCATGCCGGCGCCGTAGAGCTTGCCCATCGACGAGGCGTGCCGCGGGTCCAGGCCCTGGTCCACCGTCCAGGCGGAGCGCAGCACCAGCCAGCGGGCCGCCTCCAGCTCGGTCTCCGAGTCGGCGATCATCCACTGGATGGCCTGGTTGGTGCCGATCTTCGCGCCGAAGGTCTCCCGGGTGTTGGCCTGGTCGATCGCCATCTGCAGGACCCGCTCGGCGATGCCGATGGCGTGCGAGGGGATGGTGTAGCGCCCCTTGCCGATCCACTCCATGCCCAGCGTGAAGCCCTGACCGACCTCGCCGAGGATGTTGCGGTGCGGCACCCGGACGCCCTCGAAGATCAGCGACGCCGGCCCGCCCTCGCCCATGGTCTGGATGAACTCCGACCGCCAGCCCATCGCCCGGTCCACCAGGAACGCGGTGGCGCCGCCGTTGCGGGCGCCCTTCTCCCGGTCGGTCACCGCCACCACGATCGCGAAGTCGGCATCGTTGCCGTTGGTGATGAACGTCTTCTCGCCGTCGAGGATCCAGTCGTCGCCGTCGCGGCGGGCCGACAGCCGGATGTTGGCCGCGTCGGAGCCGGCGCCCGGCTCGGTGATCGCGAAGCAGGAGATCCGCTCCCCCTCGATGGTGGGGATGAGGAACTCCCGCTTCTGCTCCTCGGTGGCGTGGAACAGGATGTTGTCCGCCTCGCCGCCGAAGCGGAACGGCACGAAGGTGCGGCCCAGCTCGGTCCAGATCAGCGACTGCATGACCGCGGGCAGGTCCATCCCGCCGTACTCCTCCGGGGTGGCCAGCCCCCAGAAGCCGAACTTCTTCGCCTTGAGCTGGAGTTCCCGCAGCTCCGAGCGGTCGAGGCCGGGCTGGTGGGTGCGCTCGCGGCGGAGCACCTCCTGCTCCAGCGGCATCACCTCGCGGGTGATGAACGACCGGACGGTGTCCCGCACCGCCCGTTCCTCGTCGGTGAGTGAGAAGTCCACGGTGGTCCCCCTGCGTTGGCGCGGCGATGGGTCGCCCTCAAACTAGCGGTGTAAGTTTTAGTCCGTCCAGACCCCACGTTCCACCCGACGGAGGACGGGCCGCCCCGGGCGGCGCGGCTAGGGTCACGGCGACCGCCGGCGAACCGGCCAGGCCCACGAGGGAGAGACAGTGCCCCGACCCCGACAGGCTCTGCTCACCCGGGACCGGATCGTGGCCACGGCGCTCGCGCTGATCGACGCCGACGGACTCGGCGCCGTCTCCACCCGGCGGTTGGCCGCCGCACTCGGCGTCCAGGGACCGTCGCTCTACAACCACTTCGCGACCAAGGACGCCATCCTCGACGCGGTGGCGGACAGCGTCACCGCCACCGTGGACACCGGCTTCTTCGCCCGGCTCGACTGGCGGGAGGCGCTGCGCCGGTGGGCCTGGTCGTACCGGGAGGCGCTCGCCGCGCACCCGAACGTCGTGCCGTACCTGGCCCAGGGGCCCGGCCGGCGGCCGGCCGCGCTCGCCATGGCCGACGCGGTCTACGGCGGCCTGGTCCGGGCCGGCTGGCCGCCCGCCCGCGCCACCCACATCGGGGCGGCGCTGCGCTACTTCGTCGCCGGTTCGGCGCTCGGCTCCTTCGCCCGGGGCTTCGTCGAGGACCCGGCGCTGTACGCCGCGCACTACCCGCACCTGACCCAGGCGCACCGGCTCGCCGGGCGCCAGCGCAGCGTCGACGAGGGCGCCTTCGCCCTCGGCCTCGACGCGCTGCTGCACGGGCTGGCCGCCGAGTACGAGCGGACCGTCGGGCCGCTCGCTCCGCTGGAGCCGACCGGCCGTTCGGAGTAGCGTCCAGACTCCCAGCGCTAGTTTCCCGCCCCCGCGAAGGACGACATGGATCTCGCCGCCGCGCCGCCCGCCCTCCTGGTCCGTCACCACCTGCACGTCGCCGGCGAGTGGGTCGAGCCCACCGGGCGCGACACCATCCCCGTCGAGAACCCGGCCACCGGCGACACCGTCGGACAGGTCCCCGCCGGCACCCCGGCCGACGTCGACCGGGCCGTGGCCGCCGCCCGGGCCGCCTTCCCCGGCTGGGCGGCCACCGCCCCCGTCGAGCGGGCCGCCCACCTGGACCGGCTGCACGCCGCGCTCGCCGCGCGCGCCGACGAGATCGCCCGGACCGTCGCGTGGGAGCTGGGCACCCCGCTCAAGCTCGCCGCCCGGGTGCAGACCGGCCTGCCGCTGACCGTGCTCCGCAGCATGGTCGAGCTCGCCGCCCGTCCGCCCGCCGAGGAGACCGTCGGGAACTCGCTGGTGGTCCGCGAACCGGTCGGCGTGGTCGGCGCGATCACCCCGTGGAACTACCCGCTGCACCAGGTCGTCGCCAAGGTCGCCCCGGCCCTGGCGGCCGGCTGCACGGTGGTGCTCAAGCCCAGCGAGCTGACCCCGCTGACGGCGTACCTGCTCTTCGACGCGGTCACCGAGGCCGGGCTGCCGCCCGGAGTGGTCAACCTGGTCCCGGGCACCGGCCCGGTGGTGGGCGAGGCCCTCGCCGCGCACCCGGACGTGGACCTGGTCTCGTTCACCGGCTCCACCGCCACCGGCCGCCGGATCGCCCACCTCGCCGCCGACCGGATCGCCCGGGTCGCCCTGGAGCTCGGCGGCAAGTCGGCCAACCTGATCCTCGCCGACGCGGACCTGGCCACCGCCGTGAAGGTCGGGGTCGGCAACGCCTTCCTCAACTCCGGGCAGACCTGCACCGCCTGGACCCGGATGCTGGTCCACCGCGACCGCTACGACCAGGCGCTCGACCTGCTCGCGGCGGCCGTCGGGGGGTACCGGCTGGGGGATCCGTTCGACCCGGCGACCCGGTTGGGCCCGCTGGTCTCCGCCGCCCAGGCCGAGCGGGTCCGCGGGCACGTCGACCGGGCCCTCGCCGACGGGGCACGGCTCGTCGCCGGCGGCCCGGACGCCCCGCTCCCGCCCCGCGGCCACTTCGTCGCGCCGACCGTCCTCGCCGACGTGCACCCGGACAGCGCGCTCGCCCAGGAGGAGGTCTTCGGCCCGGTCCTCGCCGTGATCCCGTTCGCCGACACCGACGAGGCGGTCGCCATCGCCAACAACTCCCGCTACGGGCTGGCCGGCGCGGTCTGGTCCGCCGACGAGGAGGCGGCGCTCGCGGTCGCCCGGCGGCTGCGCACCGGACAGGTCGACGTCAACGGTGGCGCGTTCAACCCGCTCGCCCCCTTCGGCGGCTACCGGCAGTCCGGCCTCGGCCGGGAGCTGGGCGCGTACGGCGTCGACGAGTTCCGCGAGATCAAGGCGATCCAGCGATGAGGGCCCTGGTGGCCCGTGGCCCCGGCGCGCCGCTGCGCGTCGAGGAGGTACGCCTCCCCGCGCCCGGCCCCGGCGAGCTGCGCGTCCGGATCCGGGCCGCCGGCATCTGCCACTCCGACCTGTCCATGGTGGACGGCACGCTGGCGCCCGCGTACCCGCTGGTGCTCGGGCACGAGGCGGCCGGCGTGGTCGCCGAGGCCGGGCCCGGGGTCCGGTTGCCGGTCGGCACCCCGGTGGTGCTCAACTGGGCGCCCGCCTGTCGGGACTGCTGGTTCTGCCGCCACGGCGAGCCGTGGCTCTGCGCCGCCAACACCGCCCCGGCGGTGGCCCGCGGCGAGACCGCCGACGGCGACCCGCTGCACGTCACCCTCGGGCTGGGCGCCCTCGCCGAGGAGGTGGTGGTGCCGGAGCACGCCGCCGTCGCGGTCCCCGCCGGGCTCCCGCCCGAGCAGGCCGCGCTGCTCGGCTGCGCGGTGCTGACCGGCACCGGCGCGGTCCGCAACACCGCCCGGGTGGCCGCGGGCGAGTCGGTCGCGGTGATCGGCCTCGGCGGGGTCGGGCTCGCCGTGCTCACCGCCGCCCGGGCCGCCGGCGCGACGCCGATCCTCGCGGTCGACGTCGCCGAGGCCAAGCGCGAGCTGGCCCTGGCCGCCGGCGCCACCGACTTCCTCCGCTCCGACGACCAGCTGTCAAAGGAGGTGCGCACCCGCACCGAGGGCCGGGGCGTCGACCACGCATTCGAGTGCGTCGGCAGGTCCGCCACCATCCGGGCGGCCTGGCGGATCACCCGGCGTGGGGGAGCGGTCACCGTGGTCGGCATGGGCGCGAAGGACGACCTGGTCAGCCTCGCCGCGCTGGACATCTTCCACTCCGCGCGGACGCTGCGCTCCTCGGTGTACGGCTCCTCCGACCCGGACCGCGAGGTGCCCGAGCTGGCCCGGTCGCTCGGCGACGGCACGCTGGACCTGCGCCCGCTGGTCAGCGGCACCGTCGGACTGGACGAGGCGCCGGCCGCGTTCGACCGGCTGGCCCGCGGCGAGGGGGCCCGCTGGGTGGTCATCTTCCCCGGGTGATCCCCTCGATCAGGGTGGCGTAGCCGTCCAGCAGGCTCCGCAGACCGAACGCGAAGACGCTGTCCAGGTCCAGGTCCACGTCCCCCTCGGCGAAGAGCCCCGCCATGGTGGGGTAGCGACCGTCGGCCATCATCCGCTGGAACTCGGTCCCGTGGCGCTCCACCCACTCGTCGTCGGTGAGGCCGGTGTCCTGCTCCGAGCGGGCCCGCGCCTCCAGGTTGGTGCCCATGCCCCGGACGTACGCCATCAGGGTGAGGGCGAGATGCCAGCGCAGGTGCCGGTCGAGACCCAGGTCGGCGGTCGCGCGCAGCGCCCACTCGGTGTGCGTCATGCCGCGCGGCATCGGCTGCGGCCGGGAGATCGAGATGACGTGCGGCAGCCAGGGATGCCGCCGGTAGATCGCCCACTGCGCGCGGGCGAGCAGCTCCAGGCGGGCCCGCCACCCGGCCGGCCGGACGGCGGGCAGCGGCGCGTCCGCCAGCGTGGCGTCGGCCATCGCCAGGACCAGCTCGTCCCGGCCGCGCACGTGCCGGTAGAGCGACATGGTGGCGACCCCCAGCTCGGCGGCGACCTGCCGCATGGAGACCGCGGCCAGGCCGCCCGCGTCGGCGAGCACGATCGCGGTACGGATCACCCGGTCCCGGGTCAGCTCCGGCTCCGGCCGGTCGGTGGCGCGCCGCGTCCCGGGCGTCCCGGTGCGGCCGGGAGCGACGACGGTGCCCGCCCCCGGTCGGGTCAGCACCAGCCCCTCGGCGCGGAGCAGGGCGAGCACCTTGGTGGCGGTGGCGATGGCGACCCCGTGCTCGCGGGTGATCCGCCGGGCCGAGGGCACCGGGTCCCCGGGCCGCAGCTCCCCGAGGTCGATCCGGCGGCGGAGCTCCGCGGCGATCCGCCGGTACGGCGGCTCCGAGCCGGGCGCTGCGCGGGGCATGGCGACACCTCCGGGCGGAGTGTACTAGTACGACCGGCGGCGGAACCCGCCTGCCGGGGCAGCGTACTAGTTCGCGGCGAGCGCGGGCGCCGCGGCGGAACCTACCGTTCACCGCGCGGAGGCACCCCCTCCGACCGGGTCCGGCGCCGCCGGACTGACGGTGTACGCACGATCGTTGGGAGCGCCCAGGTGGACGACAGGACCGTGCTCATCTCCGGCGCCGGCATCGCCGGCCCCGCCCTCGCCTTCTGGCTGCGCCGGTACGGCTTCCGCCCGACGGTGGTGGAGCGGGCCCCCGGCCCGCGCCCCGGCGGGCAGGCGGTCGACGTCCGGGGGACCGCCCGCGAGGTGGTCGACCGGATGGGGCTGACCGCGCGGGTCCGCGCCGAGTGCGTCGCGGAGCACGGGATGGCCTACGTGTCAGCCCGCGGCGAGGTGACCTGGCGGATGCCGGTGCACGCCTTCGCCGGTGAGGGCATCGTCGCGGAGATCGAGATCGAGCGGGGCGACCTGGCCCGGCTGCTGTACGAGGAGACCCGCGACGGGGTGGAGTACCTCTTCGACGACTCGATCGAGACGTTGACCGAGACCGGCGACGGGGTGCGGGTCACCTTCGAACGCGCCGCCCCGCGCACCGTCGACCTGGTGGTGGGCGCCGACGGGATGCACTCCCGGACCCGGGCGCTGGCGTTCGGGCCGGAGTCGGCGTACGTCCGGCCGCTCGGGGCGTACCTGGCGTACTTCGGCACGCCGTACCCGGACGACGACGGCTGGTTCCTGATGCACAACGCCCCCGGTGGCCGGGTGGTGGGGACCCGCCCGACCCGGCACGGCCGGACCAGCGCGCTGTTCAGCTTCGTCTCCCCGCCGCTGGGGCTGGACCGGCGGGACGTCGCCGGCCAGCGGCGCCTGCTCGCCGAGCGCTTCGCCGACGTCGGCTGGCGGACCCGGGAACTGCTGGCCGTCATGGCCGACGCCCCGGACTTCTACTTCGACCTGTACGGGCAGGTGCGGGCGGACCGGTGGAGCGCCGGCCGGGTGGCGCTGCTCGGCGACGCGGCCTGGTGCCCGTCCCCGCTGACCGGGCAGGGCACCAGCCTCTCCCTGGTCGGCGCGTACGTGCTCGCCGGCGAGCTGGCCGCCGCCGGGGGCGACCACACGGTCGCGTACCGCCGGTACGAGGAGGTGCTGCGGACGCACGTCCGGCGCGGCCAGGAGGTGCCCGGCGGCGGGATCTCGGGCTTCCTGCCGGCCAGCCGCGCGGCGATCCGGCTGCGGGACGCGTCGATGCGGGCGATGACCTCCCGCCCGCTGCGCCGGCTCACCACCCGGCTCTTCTTCAGCCAGGCCGACGGCCTGCCCCTGCCGGAGTACGCGGTGACCGGGTGAAGCCCGGGTGGGGTCGACCGGGGTGTCCGGCCGACCCCGCGTGCGGCGGTCAGGAGCAGCGACGGCCGGCGTTCACGCACCGTACCGCCCCCCGCGCAGTCAGGTGGCCGGGCCACATGGGAGCGCTCGCCCGACCCGCCCACTCGCCACCGTCGATCCGTCCCGACCGGCCGTGCGGTGACGGACATGTCCGCCGACCCCGCGTCGACCGGCGGGAATGTGTGGGGGACCGACATGGCTCGACTCGGCCGGTGCACCGTAGGTTTCCTCCACGCGACGGCCCTGTGACCGCGGTCACCGACCCGGTCGTCGCCGGACACCTGCGGAGGATGTGGCGATGGCCGGGCAAGCGCTCCTGTCGGCCCGCGGGCTGACCCGCGACTTCCGGGGCTTCCGGGCGGTCGACGGCGTCGACCTCGACGTGGCACCGGAGACCGTGCACGCCCTGGTGGGTCCGAACGGCGCCGGCAAGACCACGCTGTTCAACCTGCTCACCGGGTTCCTGCCGCCGACCGCCGGGCGGATCGAGCTGGCCGGCCGGGACGTCACCGGCCTGCCCCCGGAGCGGGTCGCCCGGCTCGGCGTGGCCCGCTCGTTCCAGATCACCAGCCTCTTCCCGCAGCTCGGCGCCCGCGAGCACGTCGAGCTGGCGTTGCAGTCGTCGAGCGGGCTGGGCTGGCGGTTCTGGCGCTCGGCGAAGCTGATGGACCGCTACCGGGAGCGCGCCGACGAGCTGCTGGCCATGGTCGGCCTCGCCGAACTGGCCGAGGCCCCCGCCGAGGCGCTGGCGTACGGGCGCAAGCGGGCCCTCGAGCTGGCCATCGCCCTCGCCCTCGACCCGAAGGTGCTGCTGCTCGACGAGCCCACCGCCGGGATGGGGCTGGAGGACGTCGACCGCACCGTCGACCTGATCGCGAAGGTCCGGAAGGGCCGGACCGTGGTGATGGTCGAGCACAACATGAGCGTCGTCGGGCGGCTCGCCGACACCGTCACCGTGCTCCAGGCCGGCAAGGTCCTGGTCGAGGGGCCGTACGAGCAGGTCCGCGCCGACGAGCGGGTCATCACCGCCTACCTGGGAGCCGCTGATGCTGCGCATTGAGAACCTCTCCGCGTTCTACGGCGAGGCGCAGGTGCTGCGGGAGGTGAGCCTGGAGGTCGCCGCCGGCGAGGTGGTCACCCTGGTCGGCCGCAACGGCGCCGGCAAGTCCACCCTGCTGCGCTGCGTGATGGGCCTGCACCCAGGGCAGCGCGGCACCGTCAGCCTGGACGGCCGGGACCTGACGAAGCTGCCGGCGTACAAGCGGGCGCGGCTCGGGCTCGGCTGGGTCCCCGACGACCGCGGCGCGTACGCCACCCTCACCGTCACCGAGAACCTGACGCTGCCGCCCCGGGTCGGCCCGGACCCGTGGCCCCTCGAACGGGTCTACGAGGCGTTCCCCGCCCTGTACGCCCGCCGCGACTCGGCGGCCACCATGCTCTCCGGCGGCGAGCAGCAGATGCTCGCCCTGGCCCGGGTGCTGCGGATGGGCGCCCGGCTGCTGCTCTGCGACGAGCCCACCGAAGGGCTCTCCCCACTGCTCGTGCAGCAGGTCGGCGACCTGCTGCGGGAGGCCAAGCAGCACGGGGTGACCGTGCTGCTGGTCGAGCAGAACCTGCACTTCGCCACCGGCGTCGCCGACCGGCACTACCTGCTGGCCGAGGGGCGCATCGCGGAGGCGATGGACAACTCCGAGGTGCGCTCGCGGGAGCGCGAGCTGCTCGCGTACCTCGGAATCTGAATTATTTCGACGGCTGACCCGCGCGGACCGCGCGGTACGAAAGGGATGGACATGCGTAGGAGCGTGGGTGTGGCCGCCGCCTCGGCGGCGGTGCTGCTGGTCGCCGGCTGTGGCGGCGGTGGTCCGCAGTCCGGCGGCGACCAGAAGCTGACCGGCGACAAGATCGTGCTGGGGGTCCTCAACGACCAGTCCGGGGCCTACTCGGAGCTGTCCGGCAAGAACTCGGTCAAGGCCGTGGAGCTGGCCATCGCCGACTTCAAGGCGAAGTACGGCGACAAGGCGGTCACCAAGGACATCACCGTGGAGACGGCCGACCACCAGAACAAGCCGGACGTGGCCAACAGCAAGGCCGCCGAGATGTACGACCGTAAGGGCGCCGACATCATCCTCGACGTGCCGACCTCCTCGGCCGCCCTCAAGGTCGCCGACGTGGCGAAGGAGAAGAAGAAGCTCTACTTCAACATCGGCGCGGCGACCACCGAACTGACCGGCAAGAGCTGCAACAAGTACACGTTCCACTACGCGTACGACACGTACATGCTGGCCAACGGCACCGGGAAGACCACCACCGAGCAGGTCGGCAAGAACTGGTACATCCTCTACCCGAACTACGCGTTCGGCCAGGACATGGAGAAGAGCTTCTCCGCGGCGATCGCCCAGGCCGGCGGGCAGGTGGTCGGCAAGGACGGGGCGCCGTTCCCGAACACCACCGGGGACTACTCGTCGTTCCTGCTCAAGGCGCCCACCCTCAACCCGAAGCCGCAGGTGCTCGGCACCATGCAGGCCGGCGCGGAGCTGGTCAACGTGGTGAAGCAGTACAACGAGTTCAAGCTCCGGGACAAGGGCATCGGGCTGGCCGTGGGCCTGATGTTCATCACCGACATCCACTCGCTGACCCCGGCGGCCCTGGCCGGCACCACCTACACCGACGCCTGGTACTGGAACTTCGACCAGCAGAACCGGGAGTTCGCCGACCGGTTCCAGAAGGAGACCGGCACCCGGCCGTCCTTCGCCCACGCGGCCAACTACTCGGCCGCCATGCAGTACCTGGAGGCGGTGCAGGCCGCCGGCACCGACGACGCCGACACCGTGGTCAAGGGCCTGGAGGGCAAGGAGGTCAACGACGTCTTCCTGCGTAACGGCAAGATCCGCGCCGAGGACCACCGGGTCATCCACGACGCGTACCTGGCCCAGGTGAAGCCGCAGGCCGAGGTGACCGAGCCCTGGGACTACGTCAAGATCCTCAAGACCATCCCGGCCGCCGAGGCGTTCCGCGCCCCCTCGGCCGACTGCAAGATGTGACGGGCTGATGTCCGGCTTTGCGCAGAACACGTTCAACGGGTTGGTGAGCGGGGCGTTCTACGCCCTGCTCGCCCTCGGGCTCGCGGTCATCTTCGGCATGCTCCGGGTGGTGAACTTCGCCCACGGCGCCTTCTACATGCTCGGCGCGTTCGGGGCGTACGTCCTGCTCACCGAGGCGGGCGTGCCGTTCTGGGCGGCCCTGGTGATCATGCCGGTGGCCCTCGCCGTGCTCGGCATGGCGCTGGAGCGGGCGGTGATCCACCGGCTGACCCGGCTCGACCCGCTCTACAACTTCCTGCTCACCTTCGGCGTGACGCTGATCCTGCAGGACCTGGTGAAGTCCCGGTACGGCATCCAGTCCAGCCCGTACGCCACGCCGTCCGCGCTGAGCGGTTCGGTGGACTTCGGGCTCTTCGAGTTCCCGACGTACCGGGTCTTCATCCTCGGCTTCACCCTGCTGCTCTGCGTCGCGGTGTGGTGGGTGCTGGGGCGGACCCGGATCGGCATGGTGGTCCGGGCAGCCACCGAGCGGCCCGAGCTGACCCGGGCCTTCGGCATCGACGTGGGGCGGTGGGTCACCCCGGTCTTCGGCTTCGGCATCGGCCTGGCCGGGTTGGCCGGCGTGCTCGCCGCGCCGATGCGGGCGGTGAACCCGCTGATGGGCGCCGACCTGATCATCGTGGTCTTCGCGGTGGTGGTGATCGGCGGCCTCGGCTCGATCTTCGGCTCGGTCGCCGCCGGCTTCGGCATCGGCCTGGTCCAGGCCTGGGGCGAGGCGTACCTGTCGGAGTTCCCGATCGTGTCCCAGACCGTCGTCTTCGTGGTGATGGCCGTGGTGCTGCTCTGGCGCCCGGCCGGCCTGTTCGGCCGTGAGGAGGCACCGGCATGACCAGCGCCGTCGACACCCCCGCCGATGCGGCCCGGCCGGTCCCACCGTCCGGCCTGGTCGCCGTCGCCCGCGCCCCGGGCTGGGTCCGGTACGCGCTGCTCGCCGCCGGCCTGCTGGTGGCGTTCTGGCTGCCCAACGGCCTCTACCCGGCGGTGGCGGTGGACATCCTCTGCTGGGCGCTCTTCGCCGTCTCGGTGGACCTGCTGCTCGGCTTCACCGGGCTGATGTCCTTCGGGCACGCCGCGTTCTGGGGCACCTCCGCGTACGTGACCGGCCTGGTGGCGATCCACGCCGGCCTGCCGTTCCCGGCGGCCGTGCTGGCCGGCGCGCTCGCCGCGGCGCTGCTCGCCGTGCCGATCGGCTACCTGGCGGTCAAGCGCACCGGGATCTACTTCGCGATGGTCACCCTGGCCTTCGCGCAGCTGGTCTACTACGTGGCCAACGAGTGGCGCTCGGTGACCCGGGGCGAGAACGGGCTGCAGGGCGTGCCCCGGGAGTTCTTCGGGTTGGACCTCACCGACGACTACTACTTCTACTACGCGATCCTGCCGATCGTGCTGCTCGGGCTGGCCGCCGCCTGGCGGATCGTGCACTCGCCGTTCGGCCGGGTGCTGGTCGGCATCCGCGACAACCCGGCCCGTGCCCGGGCGCTCGGCTACCCGGTGCACCGGTACAAGCTGACCGCGTTCGTCCTCTCCGGCTTCATCGCCGGGCTGGGCGGCGGGCTCTTCGCCGTCAGCCACCGCTTCGTCTCCCTCGACGTGCTGCACTGGACCACCTCCGGCAAAGCGGTGATCGTGGTGGTGCTCGGCGGCATCGGGACCCTCTGGGGCGGGGTGCTCGGCGCGGCGATCGTGGTCCGGCTGGAGGACTGGCTGTCGTTCTCCGGATTCGAGGCCATCGGCCTGGTCACCGGCGGCATCTTCGTCCTCGTCGTGCTGCTGTTCCGGCGCGGGATCTGGGGCACGGTCGCCGCCCTGGCCAGGCGCTGGAGAGCAGCCCGGCGCGGATAACTTCTCCCGACGGCGCATCCGGACGCCGCCGTCCCGACGAACCCCCTGGTAGTGAACGTCTACCCGGGGGTACGTCTGGTGCTGACGGATCCCATGCCGGCCGAGGCCGCCTGGCGTGGTCGCGGGGTCAGCGCGGCAGCAGGCCGCGGAGCAGGGCCGAGATCGCCGTCTCCGGGTCGAAGTCCTCCTCCGGGTACGCCAGCTGGTTGCCCAGCAGCCCGTCGACGAGGCTGAGCAGCATCCGGAAGTGGGCCGGCGGGTCGGGCGACCCGAGCGCGGCGACCAGCGGCATCCCCCACCGGGCCAACCGCTCCCGCCCGGCGCCGATCTCCCGGCGCAGCTCGGGGTGGACGGCCGCCTCGATGAAGAGCGCGTGCCGGGCCAGCACGATCGCCCGCCCCCCGGTGGTGAGCTCCCGGATCAGCCCGCCGAGCACCGCGACGAACGCGTCCACGTCGCCCGGCGGGAGCTGCCCGGCGAGCCGGCCCCAGGCCGCCGTCTCCACCTCCACGAGGCGCCCGAAGACACCGGCGACCAGCGCGTCACGGGTGCGGAACTGATTGGACGTCGAGCCCTCCGGCAGGCCGGCCTCGGCGTCCACCGCCCGGTGGGTGAGCTGGCGTAGCCCCCGGGTGCCGAGCACCCGGATCGCCGCGTCGAGGAGCTGCTGTCGCCGATCCGTCACGCCGTTCACACTACAGGTGTAGTCGCGGCGACTACAGCTGTAGTACGGTGCGGTCATGGGGACGCGCGCGGCGGTGGTTGGTGGCGGAATCGGCGGGCTGGCGACGGCGATCGGCCTGCGGGCGGCCGGCTGGGAGGTGACCGTCCTGGAGCGGGCCGCCGGCCTGCCGGAGACCGGCACCGGGCTGGGCATCTGGCCGGCGGCGCTGCGGGCCCTCGACGCGCTCGGGGTGGGGGAGCAGGTCCGCAGGCGAGGGCGCCGGCAGGACGACGGGGTGATCCGCCGCCCGGACGGCTCCCGGATCGCCACCATCGACGTCGGCCGGCTGGAACGCCGGCACGGCGAGCCGGTGCACCTGGTGACCCGGCCGGTGCTGCTCGGCGTCCTCGCCGGGGCGCTGCCGACGGGCACGGTCCGGTTCGGCGCGCCGGTCGACGACCCGGCCACCCTCGCCGAGGCGTACGACCTGGTGGTCGGCGCCGACGGGATCGGCAGCGTGGTCCGGGCCGGGCTGTACGGCGACCGGTACCCGCTTCGCCGCACGGGCACGGTGGCCTGGCGCGGGGTGGCCGACGTCGAGGTGGCGACCGGCGGCGAGACCTGGGGACGCGGGCGCAAGTTCGGCGTCACCCCGGAGGGGCCGGGCCGGACCAACTGGTACGCGGCCGTCGCCCTCCCCGAGGGGCACCCGCCGCCCGCCGACGATCGGGCCGAGCTGCGCCGGCTCTTCGGCGACTGGCACGAGCCGATCCCGCGGCTGCTGGCCGCGCTCACCGCGGAGGGCGTCCTCCGGCACGAGGTGTGCGACCTGACGCCGCTGCCCTCGTACGTGGCCGGGCGGGTGGCGCTGCTCGGCGACGCCGCCCACGCGATGACGCCCGACCTGGGGCAGGGCGCCTGCCAGGCGTTGATCGACGCGGTGGCGCTGGCCGAGTGCCTGCGCGCCACCGACGACGTGCCGGCGGCGCTCCTGGCCTACGACCGCCGGCGCCGCGGCCCCACCCGGCGGATCGCCGCGACGGCCCGGTGGGCGGGGCGGTTGTCGCAGGCCCGGCGCCTGCTGCCGGCGCGGGACGCGCTGCTGCGGCTGGCGCTGGCCGCCGGCCCGCCCGGGTGAGCTGGGACACAAACGATACGATCCGGTTCCGTATCGAAACCTCTTCACCTAGGCTCGGCATCGTTACGAGTCTGCCCCGTTTCGTATTTCGACGCGGGGAAAGCCGGGGGGAGAACCGGACATGCAACCGCACGAGAACACCGGACATCCGAGGAGGTGGGCGATCCTCGGGGTGCTGGTGATCAGCCTCCTCGTCGTCGTCCTCGACAACACCATCCTCAACGTCGCGCTGCGCACCCTCGCCGACCCGGTGCACGGCCTCGGGGCCAGCCAGGGCGAGCTGGAGTGGTCGATCAACTCCTACACGCTGGTCTTCGCCGGCCTGCTCTTCACCTTCGGGGTGCTCGGCGACCGCGCCGGCCGCAAGCGCTTCCTCGTGGCCGGCCTGATCATCTTCGGCCTCGCCTCGCTGCTGTCGGCGTACGCGCAGAGCCCGGCGCAGCTGATCGGCGCCCGCGCCCTGATGGGGGTCGGCGGCGCGGCCATCATGCCGGTCACCCTCTCGATCATCTCCAACGTCTTCGACCCGCGCGAGCGTGGCCGGGCGATCGGCATCTGGGCCGGCGCGGTCGGCCTCGCCGTGGCGATCGGCCCGATCCTCGGCGGCGCCCTGCTGGAGCACTACTGGTGGGGCTCGGTCTTCCTGATCAACGTGCCGGTGGTGGCGATCGGCGTGGTGCTGGTCGCCGTCCTGGTGCCCGAGTCGCGCGACCCCAACCCGGGCCGGGTCGACCTGCTCGGCGTGCTGCTCTCGGTGGTCGGCCTGGTCGCGCTCACCTACGGCATCATCGACGGCGGCGAGCACGGCTTCGACCGGCCGCTGGTCTGGGTCTCGATCCTCGGTGGCCTGGCCGTGCTGGGCTGGTTCATCCGCCACGAGCTGCGCAGCGAACACCCGTCGCTGGACGTCCGGCTCTTCCGGGTGCCCCGCTTCGCCGCCCCGGTGGCGCTGGTCGGCCTGGTCTTCTTCGCCGCCATGGGCGTAATGTTCTTCAACGCGTTCTACCTGCAGCTGGTGCGGGGCTACAGCCCGCTGGAGACCGGTCTGCTCTTCCTGCCCTTCGCCGCCGCGCAGCTCTTCTTCGCGCCGCGCAGCGCGGCGATGGTCCGCCGCTTCGGCGGTCGGGCGGTCGCGGTGGTCGGTCTCGTGCTGACCGCGGTGGCGCTCGGCGCGTTCGTCTTCGTCGACGAGGTCACGCCGATCTGGGTGGTCCTGGTCCTGACCTTCCTCCAGGGCACCGGCATGGCGAACATCATGCCGCCGGCCACCGAATCGATCATGTCGGCGCTGCCGCGGGAGAAGGCCGGCGTCGGCTCGGCGGTCAGCAACACCGTCCGGCAGGTCGCCGGCGCGCTCGGGGTCGCGGTGCTCGGTTCGGTGCTCTCCGCGGTCTACCGGGAGGACATCGCCTCGGCGGTCGCCGGCCTGCCCGGCCCGGCCCGGGACGCGGCCGACGAGTCCATCTCCGGCGCGTACGCGGCGGCGGCCCAGCTCGGGCCGGCGGCGCCGAAGCTGATCGCGGCGGCCAACGACTCGTTCGTCGCGGCGATGCACTGGGCGGCCGGGCTCTCCGCCGTGGTGGCCGCGCTCGGCATCCTGATCGCGCTGCGCTGGATGCCGGGTCGCCCGGCGGCCGGCCCGACCGAGGCTCGACCGGCCGTCGAGCCGGAGTTGGCCGGGACCGCCTAGGTTGGGCGACAATGTCTGACATGACCTCCACCGCCGATGCTCCGCGGTCGCCCGGGCGACCGCGGAGCGTCCGCGCGGACGAAGCCATCATCGAGGCCACCCTCGACCTGCTCGCCGAGGGCAGCAGCATCGAGACGCTCTCCATCGAGGCGATCGCCGCCCGCGCCGGGGTCGGCAAGGCCACCATCTACCGGCGCTGGTCGGGCAAGGACGCCCTGCTGATCGACGCGCTGCGCCGGCTCAAGGGCATCCAGCCGCAGCCGGCCGGCCACTCCGTCCGGGACGACCTGGTGCTGCTGGTCGGCGCGGTCGGGCACAACATCGACCCCCGGGCCGCCAAGATCATGCCCTGCCTGGTGCCCGAGGTGAACCGCAGCCCGGACCACTTCCAGCTCTACCAGAACATCATCGAGCCCCGGCGGAAGCTGATGCGCGAGGTGCTCCGGCGCGGCGTCGCCAGCGGCGAACTGCGGCCCGACCTCGACATCGAGCTGACCATGGCGCTGCTCACCGGGCCGATGCTGATCCAGCGGATGCTGCGCTGGCACCCCGAGCTCGACGACCGGATCCTCCCCGAGCGGATCGTCGACGCCGTCCTCGACGGCATCCGCCCCCGCTGAGCCCGGCCCCATCCACTCCAGGTCGCCGACGTGGGGGTATCCGAAGGACTCGGATGCCGCCAGTCGGCGATCCGGCGGCCGGGTCCCGCCGGGTCAGCCGGTGGGCGTGCGCAGGCGGTGCAGGCGCAGCGCCAGCTGCACCTCGAGGGCCCGCTCCGGCTTCTGCCAGTCCGCGCCGAGCAGCTGCCCGACCCGCTCCAACCGCTGGGTCACCGTGTTGACGTGCACGTGCAGCAGCTCCGCCGCGCGGGCCAGGCTGCCGCCCACCCCGAAGTACGCCTCCAGGGTCTTCACCAGCGCGGTGCCCCGCCGGGCGTCGTAGTCGACCACCGGCCCCACCGTGGTGGTGAGGAACCGGGCCACGTCCCGGTCTCCGGAGTCGCCGACCGCGCCGAGCAGCAGCCCGACGAAGCCCAGCTCCGCAGTGCTCGCGCCCTGCCCGGAGCGGCCCAGCGCGCCCAGCGCGGTGAGGCAGCGCTCCGCCTCGGCGAAGGTGGTGGCCAGCGACGCCGGACCGGCCGACGGGCCGCTGGCCCCGGCGGTCACCGGGCGCCCCGTCACCCGGGACAGGTCCCGGGCCACCGCCCGGGCGCTGCTGCCGGCGTCCCGCCCGGGCAGCATCAGCACCACCCGGCCGTCGCGCGCCGCCGCCAGCCCACCCCGGGTCGAGGCGTACGTGGTGGCCCAGGAGAGCACCCGCTGCCGAGCCGAGCCGGTCGCGGCGATCGCGTCGTCGCCGATTGCCACCAGCACGTGCGGCGCGTCCAGGTCCACCCCGAGCCGGCGGGCGCGGCTGCGCAGCGCGTCGGCGTCCCGCAGCGGCCGGGCGATCAGGTCGTCGAGCAGCTCGCCCCGGACCCGCCCCTCCGCCTCGGCGACGGTCCGGCGGAACAGCAGCAGCAGCGCGGTGACCAGCGCGGCGCGCTCCAGGATCCGCTGGTCCGCGTCGACCAGCTCGCCGTCGGGGCGCAGCACCAGCGCGCCCAGGTTCTCCGCGCCGGCCACCACCGCGGCGTACCAGAGCGGCCCCCGGCGCACGCTGCGCCCCTCGGTACGCGACGCGGCCACCGCCTCCACCATGTCCGCCCGGTCCGGTTCGTCGATCTGCCCGACCCGGGCGAGCTGGCGGCCCTCGGCGTCCAGCGCCAGCAGCGCCCCGTCCAGCACGTCGGTCACCGCAGCCGCCACGTCCTCCACCCCGCCGCCGCGCAGCACCAGCGCGGTCATCCGGTCGTGGGCCGCGGCGGCCCGCTCCACCGAGCTGCTGTGCGCCCGGATGGTGCTGTTCGCCGACGACAGCTCCGCCAGCGCCGAGCGGGTCTCCGCGAGCAGCCGGGCGGTGTCGATCGCCACCGCCGCGTGCGCGGCGAGCGACACCAGCAGCGACACCTCCTCCCGGGCGAACGGCCGGGCCGACCGGTTGGCCGCGTAGAGCACGCCGATCACGCTGGAGCCGAGCCGCAGCGGCACGCCGAGGATGGCGACCAGGCCCTCCTCGCCGACCCCGCCGTCGATCTCCCCGGTGTGCTTGAAGCGGTCGTCCTCCTGGTAGTTGGAGGTGACGTACGGGGTGCCGGTCTGCGCCACCAGGCCGCCCAGGCCATCGCCCATCTCCAGCCGCAGCCGCTGGAAGCGCGCCGAGATCGAGCCGTCGGTGACCCGCATGTACGTGTCGCCGCGCTCGTCGTCGTTGAGCGTCATGTACGCCACGTCGGTGCCGAGCAGGATCCGCGCCCGGTGCACGATCGCCCGCAGCACGTCGTCCAGGTCGCGCAGCCCGGCCAGGTCGCTCGCCGTGTCGTACAGGCCGGAGAGCTCGATCTCCCGGCGGCGCCGGCGCTCCAGCAGCGCCCGGACCCGCAGCGCCACCACCTTCGCCTGCTCCAGCTCGGCGAGCCGCTCGGCGGGCAGGCCGGCGGCCCGGGCGGCCACCAGCGGTCCCTCGAACTCGACCGCGGCGGCCTCCCGGGCCAGCAGTTCCAGGAACTCGACCGGCGACGACATGAGCGACATTGTGCGCGAGGCCACTAGTTGGCCGTCCAGCCCCCGTCGAGGGCGATCGAGGCGCCGGTGATGAAGTCGGCCGGCGGGGCGCAGAGGTACGCCATCAGCTCCGCCACCTCCTCGGGCTCGATCAGCCGCTTGATCGCCGCCCGGGCCAGCATGATCTTCTCGACCACCTCGTCCTCGCCGATGCCGTGGGCGGCCGCCTGGTCGGCGATCTGGCTCTCCACCAGCGGGGTCCGGACGTACGCGGGGTTGATGCAGTTGGCGGTCACGCCGTGCGCCGCGCCCTCCAGCGCGACCACCTTCGACAGCCCTTCGAGGGCGTGCTTCGCCGACACGTACGCCGACTTGTAGGGCGAGGCGCGCAGCCCGTGGACGGAGGAGATGTTGACGATCCGCCCCCAGCCCTGGGCGTACATGTGCGGCAGGGCCCGCCGGATGATCCGGAACGGCGCCTCCACCATCACCCGGTGGATGTAGGCGAAGCGGTCGGTGGGGAAGTCCTGCACCGGCGCCACGTGCTGGAGGCCGGCGTTGTTCACCACGATGTCCACGTCGGCGTCGAGCCGGTCCACCGCGGCGGGGTCGGCCAGGTCGATCCCCTCGGCCCGGCCGCCCGCCTCGGCGGCCACCGCCTTCGCCGCCTCCACGTTCCGGTCCACCACCAGCACGCTCGCCCCGGCCGCCGCCAGACGCAGCGCGCAGGCCCGGCCGATGCCGCTGCCACCACCGGTCACCAGTGCGCTACGACCGGAGAGGTCGACGCGTACGACGTGGGGGACCGCCACGGGTTCTGCCGTCATGGCGCAAGAAGTTACGAGCTGTGTGGCCGGCGGCACATGGGGCGGCGACACATACTCCGGTCCCGGAGTATGTGTCGCGGCCGGCGCCGCCCGGCGTGTCCGCCCGGGGGTCCGTCCGGGGGGACCAGTAGGGTGTCGAACACACGTACTGCTGACGGCTGGGGAGGAGGCGGCGTGCGCGTGCTCGGCGTCGACCCGGGGCTGACCCGGTGCGGGGTCGGCGTGGTCGAGGGGGTGCCGGGCCGGCCCTGCACGCTGGTCGCCTACTACGTCGTCTACACCGACCCGGCCGACGAGCTGCCGCTGCGCCTGCTGCACCTGGACCGGTCGCTGACCGACCTGGTGGCCGAGCACCGGCCGGACGCGGTCGCCGTCGAGCGGGTGTTCAGCCAGCACAACGTCCGTACGGTGATGGGCACCGCCCAGGCCAGCGGGATCGCCGTGCTCGCCGGGGCGCGAGCCGGGCTGCCCGTGCAGACGTACACGCCGAGCGAGGTCAAGGCGGCGGTGACCGGTTCCGGTCAGGCCGACAAGGCGCAGATGACCGCCATGGTGACCCGGCTGCTGCGGCTGGCCGAGCCGCCGAAGCCGGCCGACGCCGCCGACGCCCTGGCCCTGGCCATCTGCCACGTGTGGCGCGGCGGCACCCGGTCCAAGCTGGCCGCCGCGGCCGAGCGGGCCCGACGAGGAGGAGCACGATGATCGCCAGCGTGCGCGGCACGGTGACCGCGACCGGCCCCGACCACGCGGTGGTGGAGGTCGGCGGGATCGGCCTGGCGGTGCAGTGCGCCCCCGGCACCCTCGCCGAGCTGCGGGTCGGCCAGCCGGCCCGGCTCGCCACCAGCCTGGTCGTCCGGGAGGATTCGCTCACCCTGTACGGCTTCGCCGACGACGACGCCAAGCAGCTCTTCGAGCTGCTCCAGACCGCCAGCGGGGTCGGCCCCCGGTTGGCCCAGGCGGTGCTCGCCGTGCACACCCCGGACGCGGTGCGCAAGGCCATCGCCAACGCCGACACCGCCGCGCTGACCCGGGTGCCGGGCATCGGCAAGAAGGGCGCCGAGCGGCTGGTCCTCGAGCTGCGGGACCGGATCGGCCCGGTGCCGGTCGGTGTCGACGGCGCGGCCGGGGTGACCGGCGGCGCCTGGCCCGAGCAGGTCCGCCAGGCGCTGGTCGGGCTCGGCTGGTCGACCGCCCAGGCCGAGCAGGCGGTGGCCGTGGTCGCCGAGACCGTCGACGGGGAGACCCCGCCGGTGCCGGTCCTGCTCAAGCAGGCCATCCGCCTCCTGGGCCGGACGCGGTGATGAGCGCGAGGAGTGAGCCGGCTCTGCGAGCCCCGCAGTCGCGAATGAAGGAAAGCTCATGACGGGGGAGAACCTGGTCTCGGCGTACGTCAGCGACGCCGAACTCGACGCGGAGGCCAGCGTCCGGCCGAAGCGCCTCTCCGAGTTCATCGCGCAGGACAGGGTCCGGGACCAGCTCGACCTGCTGCTGCAGGGCGCGATGCGGCGCGGCTCCCCGCCGGATCACATCCTGCTGTCCGGGCCTCCGGGCCTCGGTAAGACCAGTCTGGCCAACATCGTCGCCGCCGAGCTGGGCGCCGGCATCCGGGTGACCAGCGGCCCGGCGATCGAGCGCTCCGGCGACCTGGCGGCCATCCTGACCAGCCTCGCCGAGGGCGACGTGCTCTTCATCGACGAGATCCACCGGATCGCCAAGCCGGCCGAGGAGCTGCTCTACAGCGCGATGGAGGACTTCCGGGTCGACGTGGTGGTCGGCAAGGGCCCGGGAGCCACCGCCATCCCGCTCGACGTCGAGCCGTTCACCCTGGTCGGCGCGACCACCCGGTCCGGCCTGCTCACCGGGCCGATGCGGGACCGCTTCGGCTTCGTCGCCCACCTCGACTTCTACGCCCCGGCCGACCTGGAGACGCTGCTGCACCGTTCCGCGCGGATCCTCGGCGTGCCGATCACCGAGGAGGGCGCGGCCGAGATCGCCGGCCGGTCCCGGGGCACCCCCCGGATCGCCAACCGGCTGCTGCGCCGGGTGCGGGACTTCGCCGAGGTCCGGGCCGACGGCGTGGTCAACCTGGAGACCGCGCGGGCCGCCCTGACCGTGTACGACGTCGACGCGCTGGGCCTGGACCGGCTGGACCGGGCGGTGCTGACCGCGCTGGTCGACTCGTTCCGGGGCGGCCCGGTCGGGCTCTCCACCCTCGCGGTCGCGGTGGGGGAGCAGCCGGACACCGTCGAGGAGGTCTGCGAGCCGTTCCTGGTCCGGGCGGGCCTGCTGGCGCGTACCCCGCGGGGCCGGGTCGCGACGGAGGCCGCCTGGCGGCATCTGGGGCGTACACCGCCGAATGGTACATTTGGCACGGATGCCCCTACCGTGCCCGATCTGTTCTCCGCACAGCCCGAACAGCCGTGATCCGAACGTGATCTGTGCCGCATTCGGTCTTCTCAGGTGCAGGGATTAGACTTCGCCGCGGTCTGTACAGGACGTGAGATTCCGCCTCCGCTCCGGCGCCCCTCGTGCCGGTCGGAGGCCAATGGGAAGGTCGACAACCGTGCTTAACGCAGCAGCGAGTGGCGGGGGAGCGGGCGGTCTGACGCCGATCCTCATGATCGCTCTGCTCTTCGGCGTCATGTACTTCATGATGATCCGCCCCCAGCAGAAGCGCCGGCGCGAGGCCGAGCAGATGCAGTCCGCTCTCTCCGCGGGCGACGAGGTGGTCACCATCGGCGGTCTCTACGGCACGGTGACCGAGGTGGACGACGACACCGTCCTGCTCGAGGTCGCCCCGGGCGTGCAGACCCGGTACGCCCGCCCGGCCATCGCCCGCGTGGTCACCCGGGCCGAGCGCCCCGAGGAGACCGAGCCGGTGGCCGAGGAAGCCGACGCCGTCAAGGAGTGACCGACCGCCCCGAAGGGGCAGCGGATTCATCCCGACAAGTGGATAGTTGGGTCGGCGCCCGACGCCGACACGCGGAACTCCCCCCGACGCCGCCGCGTCGTGACCCGGAGGCGTGTCGGTCGGCGGCGTCGACCCGCCAGAGCAGTCGGCCGGACACCTCCGGTCCGACTTTCGTCGCCGCTGCGCCGGCGACGCGACCGTACAGGGAGACAGGACAGCCGTGGCACCACCTCAGGGACAGATGCGCCCCGGACGGCAGCTCGCCGTTCTCGGGCTCGTCTTCGTCGTCCTCTATCTTTTGGTGTTCTTCTCGGGCGGCGCCAGTGGTGGCTGGAAGGACCGGCTGGAGCCGCGGCTCGGCCTGGACCTGATCGGCGGCACCCGGCTGACGCTCGAGGCCACCAACAGCGTGGACGGCAAGCCACCGACGGCCGCCAACCTCGAAGAGGCGCGCCAGATCATCGAGAACCGGGTCAACGCGTACGGCGTGGCCGAGGCCGAGGTGGTCACCGAGGGCAACCGCAACATCGTCATCTCCCTGCCCGGTGAGAACCGGGACCTGACCGACGTCGGCAGCGCCGCCGAGCTGCGCTTCCGCAAGGTGCTCAAGGCGACCGACGGCAGCGGCGCGACCGTCGCCCCGGCCCCGGCCCCGAGCGCCAGCGCGACCCCGGCCCCGTCCGGCAGCGCGACGCCGAAGCCGTCCGGCAGCGCCGCCCCGAAGCCGTCCGGCAGCGCCGCCCCGAAGCCGTCGGCCAGCGGCGCGAAGGCCACCGCCTCGCCGAGCGCCGGCGGGCAGGGCGGCATGGCCCCGACGCCGAGCGCCAGCGCCGCCGCGCCGACCCCGTCGGCCTCGCCGAGCGCCGCCGCGCCGTCGCCGAGCGCCACCGCCGAGCCGGTGCCGCAGAGCGTCGAGCAGCAGCGCAAGGCCGTCGAGCAGAAGGTCGGGCCGCCCGCCTGGGCCGCCGCCAGCGGCCTGAAGGCTCCGGCCGACGTCTCCGCCGACCCGGCGCTGGCCGAGAAGCTCAAGCCGTTCGGCGCGCTCTCCCCGCAGGAGATCGCGGTGCTGCCGGTGGACATGCAGTTCAACGTCCCGACCATCACCTGCGCCCAGCTCGACAAGCGGCCGCCGGCGTCGATCAAGGACGAGAAGCAGCAGGCCGTCGCCTGCGAGACCGGCGGGAAGTACCTGCTCGACGTGGCCAAGGTGGTCGGCACCGACGTCAAGGACGCCTCCGCTCAGCTCGACCAGACCAGCTCCTGGGTGGTCAGCCTCCAGTTCACCGGCAAGGGCCAGGAACACTGGACCAACCTGACCCGCGAGGCGTTCAACAACGAGGGCCAGGCCTGCGACCAGACCGCGATCGGTCAGGACGGCAAGTGCCGGGTCGCCGTCGTCCTGGACAACCAGATCGTCTCCTCGCCGGAGATCCAGGGCGTGCTGACCGGTGACTCCCAGATCACCGGCAACTTCGACAACAAGGCCGCGAACGCGCTCGCCAGCCAGCTGCGCTACGGCGCGCTGCCGGTGACCTTCGTGCCGCAGGAGCAGCAGAACGTCACCGCCACGCTCGGCGACAGCCAGCTGCGGGCCGGTCTGCTCGCCGCCGGCATCGGCATGCTGCTGGTCATCATCTACTCGTTCTTCTACTACCGGCTGCTCGGTTCGGTGATCTTCCTGAGCCTGGTGCTCTCGGCGCTGCTGGTCTTCGGCTCGCTGGTGGTGCTCGGCCGGTCGATCGGCTTCACCCTCACCCTCGCCGGCATCGCCGGAATGATCGTCTCGCTCGGCGTGGCGGCGGACTCGTTCGTCATCTACTTCGAGCGCCTCAAGGACGAGATCCGCGAGGGACGCAGCCCGCGCAGCGCGGTGCCACGTGCCTGGATCCGGGCCCGCCGGACGATCATCTCGGCGAACGCCATCACCCTGATGTCCGCCGTGGTGCTCTACATCGTCTCGGTCGGCACGGTGAAGGGCTTCGCCTTCGCCCTCGGCCTGGCGACCGTGCTCGACCTGCTGGTCGTCTTCCTCTTCCGTCACCCGATCATGACGATGTTCGCCCGGACCCGGGCGTTCCTGTCCCCGCGGGTCAGCGGCCTCGGCCGGGCCCTGCCGGCCCGGTCGACCGAGCAGGGCACCGCCCGCAACCCGCGCGTCAAGGAGGCCTGAGATGGCTAAGAGTGGTCTGGCGTCCCGGCTGTACCGGGGCGAGGCTGATCTCAACATCGTCGGCCGGCGCAAGCTGTGGTTCGGCGTCGCCGCCGGGCTGGTGCTGCTCGCGGTGCTCAGCTTCGCCGTGCGCGGCTTCAGCCTGGGCATCGAGTTCGCCGGCGGCAACTCGTTCCAGGTGCCGGCCAGCGTCGGCACGCTGGACGGGGCCGAGGAGCAGGTCAACGCCGCCCTCAAGGCCGAGGGTGGCGGTGCCGAGGTGGTCACCGCGCAGAAGGTCGGCAGCACCAGCGGCCAGTACTACGAGATGCGGACCACGCAGCTCAGCCCGGAGCAGGCCAACGCGGTCAAGGGCGAGATCGCCGAGAGGTTCGACATCCAGCCCGGCCAGATCAGCGGCAACCAGGTCTCCGAGGCGTGGGGCAGCCAGGTCACCGAGCGCGCGCTGCTCGGCCTGCTGCTCTTCATCGCGGTGGTGGCGATCTACCTGATCCTGCGCTTCGAGTGGCGGATGGCCGTCGCCGCGATCAGCTCGCTGTTCATGAACCTGTTCCTCACCGCCGGCATCTACTCGCTGGTCGGCTTCGAGGTCACCCCGTCGACGATCATCGGCTTCCTCACCATCCTCGGCTTCGCGTTGTACGACGTGGTGGTGGTCTTCGACAAGGTCCAGGAAAACACCCGGGGCATCACCGCGAACAACAACCTGACCTACGGCGAGGCGTCCAACCTGGCGCTGAACCAGAGCCTGATGCGGTCGCTGAACACCTCGGTGGTCGCCCTGCTCCCGGTCGGCGGTCTGCTCTTCATCGGCGCCGGCCTGCTCGGCGCGGGCACGCTGAAGGACCTCGGTCTGGTGCTCTTCGTCGGTATGGCGGTGGCGTTCCTGACCTCGATCCTGCTGGCCACCCCGCTGCTGGTGCTCCTGAAGAACCAGGACCCGCGGATCAGCGCGCACAACAAGCGGGTGCTGGCCCGCCGGGGCGCGATCGCCCGGGGCGAGCTGACCCCGAAGGGTGCGCCGCGGGCCGCCGAGGAGGCCGCCATCGACCCGGAGACGGCGGCGCTGGCCGGCTCGGCGCCGAAGGTGGGCGCCCGACCGGTGGGCAAGCGCCCGACCGGCGCGCGGGGCGGTCGTCCCGGCGCCGGGGGCAACCGGCCGGGCGGCGCCAAGCGCCGCTGACCGCTCCACCGGACCCGGTAGCGATCGACCTGACGGCGTCCGCCATGCTGTGCGAGCAGCATGGCGGACGCCGTCGTCGTCGGAAGGAAAGCGGGACAACCGTGACGGAGACCCACAGCACCGCGGTACGGGGAGACAGCGGCCCGGAGGTCGCCCGGCTGGTGGCCAGCCGGGTGCTGGACGTGCCGGACTTCCCGAAGCCCGGCGTCATGTTCAAGGACCTGATGCCGCTCTTCGCCGACGGTGACGTGTTCCGCGAGGTGATCGACGGGATCGTCACGTACCACGGGCGTGACTCGTTCGACGCGGTGGTCGGGATCGAGGCGCGCGGCTTCGTGATCGCCGCCGCCATCGCGTACGCGACCGGGATCGGCGTGGTGCCGGTGCGCAAGGCCGGCAAGCTGCCCCGCCCGGCGTACTCGGCCTCCTACGCCCTCGAGTACGGCGAGGCGACCCTGGAGGTGCACCAGGACGCCTTCACCGCCGGCCACCGGGTGCTGGTCGTCGACGACGTGCTCGCCACCGGCGGCACCGCCGAGGCCACCCTCGACCTGGTCGAACGGGCCGGCGGCACCGTCGCCGGCTTCACCGTCCTGCTGGAGCTGGCCTTCCTCAAGGGGCGGGAGCGACTGGCCCCGCGTCCGGTCCATGCCCTGCTGACCGTTTGATGCCGCGGCCGTCGGGCGGAGCCCGCGCGGACCGTCCGGCGGAGCGGCGGGGCACCCTGCGTGCGGGTAGCATTGCCCTTTGCTGACCGGGCGGGCGACCGCCCGGCGGCGGGAAGACCGCCGGCCGCGGGCCGGCGTGGAACAACACCGGCCCCACAGCCGGTTGACACGAACGTCGGCCGTGCGGTCGGCGCATCCCGGCGAGCGGTGAGGAGGCCGGTGTCCCACGATGTCGTCCCTCCGGTGGAGGGCACGGTGCACCCGACAGGCGACGCGGACGGCTCGGTGACCGAGCGGAGCGGCAACCCGCCGGTCCGGGTGACGGGCTCTGGCAGCGGCGTCGCCCCCGACGCCGGCACGGACGACGGCACGTCGCCCGGCGGCGCGGTCGTGGTGCCGTTCCCGACCGACGGCTCGGTCGATCCCACGCCGAGCGGTGGTTTCGCGCTGTCCAACGCGCCCACCGGCCGGCGGGTCCGCGCCCGGCTGGCCCGGTTCAACGCGCCCTGGCAGACCTCGCAGGTCAGCGAGGTGCTCGAACCGCTGATCGCTACGCACCGGGAGAACCACCCCAAGGCCGACGCCCGGCTGCTCCAGCGCGCGTTCGACACCGCGGCGCGCTGGCACTCCGGCCAGTACCGCAAGTCCGGTGACCCGTACATCACCCACCCGCTCGCGGTCGCGACCATCCTGGGCAACCTGGGGATGGACACCACCACGCTGGTCGCCGCGCTGCTGCACGACACCATCGAGGACACCGAGTACACCCTCGACCAGATGCGGGCGGACTTCGGCCCGGAGGTGACCCTCCTGGTCGACGGCGTGACGAAGCTGGACAAGGTCAAGCTGGGTGACGCGGCCAAGGCGGAGACCATCCGCAAGATGGTCGTGGCGATGGCCAAGGACCCGCGGGTGCTGGTGATCAAGCTGGCCGACCGGCTGCACAACATGCGTACCCTCACCTTCCTGCCCCGCCCCAAGCAGGAGCAGAAGGCGAAGGAGACGCTGGAGATCCTGGCCCCCCTCGCGCACCGCCTCGGTATGAACACCATCAAGTGGGAGCTGGAGGATCTCGCCTTCGGCACCCTGTTCCCGAAGCGGTACGAGGAGATCAACCGGCTGATCGGGGAGCACCAGCCGCAGCGCGAGGCGCTGCTGCGTCAGGTGACCCAGAAGGTGTCGACCGACCTGAAGGCCGCCAAGATCAAGGCGGAGACCACCGGCCGGCCGAAGCACCTCTACTCGATCTACCAGAAGATGATCGTGCGGGGTCGCGACTTCAACGACATCTACGACCTGGTCGGGGTGCGGATCCTGGTCGACACGGTGCGGGACTGCTACGCGGCGCTGGGTGTCATCCACGCCAACTGGCAGCCGGTGCCGGGCCGGTTCAAGGACTACATCGCCATGCCCAAGTTCAACATGTACCAGTCGTTGCACACGACGGTCATCGGGCCCACCGGCAAGCCGGTGGAGATGCAGATCCGCACGTACGCGATGCACCGCACCGCCGAGTTCGGCATCGCCGCGCACTGGAAGTACAAGGAGCACAAGGGCACCCAGATCGTCGGCCCGCCGGCGCACATCGACGAGATGACCTGGCTGCGTCAGCTGCTGGACTGGCAGCGGGAGGCGGCCGACCCGAGCGAGTTCCTCGACGCGCTCCGCTTCGACCTGTCCAGCCAGGAGGTGTACGTCTTCACCCCGAAGGGTGACGTCATCCCGCTGCCGACCGGGTCGACGCCGGTGGACTTCGCGTACGCGGTGCACACCGAGGTCGGGCACAAGTGCATCGGCGCCCGGGTCAACGGCAAGCTGGTGCCGCTGGAGTCGACGCTCTCCAACGGCGACGTGATCGAGATCTTCACCTCGAAGTCGGACACGGCCGGCCCGACGCAGGACTGGTTGGGCTTCGTCAAGAGCCCGCGCGCCCGCACCAAGATCCGCCAGTACTTCAACAAGGAGCGGCGCGAGGAGGCGATCGAGGCCGGCAAGGACTCGATCGTCAAGGCGATGCGTAAGCAGGGCATGCCGTTGCAGCGGATGCTCACCTCGGACGCGCTGATGGCGATCGCCCGGGACCTGCACCTCGCCGACGTCGCCTCGCTCTACGCGGCGGTCGGCGACAGCCAGGTCTCCGCCCAGTCGGTCGTGCAGAAGCTGATGGCCACGTACGGCGGCGAGGAGGGCGCGGCGGAGGACATCGCCGAGACCGCCGTCGCCACCCGGCCGCCGCGCAGCCGGCAGAACAGCAGCGACCCGGGCGTCGTGGTCCGGGGCGTCAGTGACGTCTGGATCAAGCTGGCCCGCTGCTGCACCCCGGTGCCACCGGACGCGGTCTTCGGCTTCGTCACCCGCTCCGGCGGGGTGAGCGTGCACCGGGACGACTGCGCCAACGCCGAGGACCTGCGGGCGCAGAGCGAACGGGTGGTCGAGGTCAGCTGGAAGCTCACCTCCGCCTCCACCTTCCTCGTCGCCATCCAGGTCGAGGCGCTGGACCGGCACAAGCTGCTCGCCGACGTCACCCGGGTGCTGTCGGAGGAGCGGGTGAACATCCTCTCCGCCACCGTCACCACCACCCGGGACCGGGTGGCGGTGAGCCGGTTCAGCTTCGAGATGGCCGACCCGAAGCACCTGGGCCACCTGCTGGCCGCGGTGCGGAAGGTCGACGGCGTCTTCGACGCGTACCGGGTCACCTCGGGCGCCTGAGGCACGCACACGAAAGCGCCCGCCGGCTCCAGCCGGCGGGCGCTTCGTCGTCGTACGGGCGGGCTCAGCCCTGGATGTCGCTCATCGCCAGCTTGTTGATGACGATCTCCTTCTTGGGGTGACCGCCGCCGGCCTGCTGCGCGAAGGCCTTGTCGTCACCGGCCGCCGCGACCTGCTTGACCACGTCCATGCCGCCGGTGATGGTACCCAGCACGGTGTAGTTCGGGTCGAGCTGCGAGTCGCCGTACACGATGAAGAACTGGCTGCCGGTGCTGCCCGGCTGGCCGGAGTTGGCCATCGCGATGACGCCCTCCGGGTACGGCGGGCGCTTGTCGGTCGGCAGGTTCTCCTCGGCCAGGTTGTAGCTCGGGCCGCCGGTGCCGTCGGTCTCGCGCCAGCCCTTGCCGGTCGCGCTCGGGTCGCCGCACTGGAGCACCTTGATGCCCTCGGAGACCAGCCGGTGGCACTTGGTGTTGTCGAAGAAGCCCTTGCTGGCCAGGTGGGTGAAGCTGCCCGCGGTGCAGGGCACGGCCGCCCGGTCGATCTTCGCGGTGATCGGTCCCAGGTTGGTGTCGATCGTCATGGTCTGGGTGCCGGTGTTCTTCTGCTGGGCGCCGGGCAGGCCGACGTCCTTGATCTGCTTGGTGCGCCCCTCCTTGGGGACCTCGGTGTAGGCGCACTGGGCGGCACCCGCCGACGTGGCGGTCTGCTTCTTGTCGTCGTCGCCACCGAGGGCGGTGGCCAGCCAGACGGTGCCGGCGACCACCAGCAGCAGGACCGCACCGGCCCCGACGATCGCCTGCGTCTGCCGGCGCTTGCGGGCGCGGGCCGCGCGCTCGGCCATCTCCCGCTCGAGTCGGGCCCGCGCCGCCGCGCGCTGCCGCTCTCTCGTGGACGTCACGGTCACTCCTTACGAAACTTCTCGGGCGCGGACGGTGCCGCTGCGGTGGGTGGGCGGCCGGGTCAGCCGGCGCTGGGGCTGGCCGTGGGCGCGCTGGTGGCGGCCGGTCCGGTGGTCGGCTCGCCGACCGTGAGGCTCTGGATCACCACGTCGGTCTTCGGCTTCACCTTGGCCCCGCTCCCATTGTCCACGGTCGGCAGGGCGCCGATCTTCTCGATCACGTCCAGCCCGGCGGTGACCTTCCCGATGACCGGGTAGGCCGGCTTGGCCGGGTTGAAGTCCTTGAAGAAGACGAGGAACTGGCTGCCGTTGCTGCCCGGCGGGTTCGCGATCATGGCGACCGTGCCCTTCGGGTACGCCGGGGGCTGCCCGGCGGCCGGCTTGCCGGACGCGCTCGGCGCCGGGGTGGGCAGGTTCTCGTCGTAGAACGAGTACGCGGGGCCGCCGATGCCGGTGCCGCTCGGGTCGCCGCAGCGCAGCGCGCCCTCGGCGGTGATCTCGTGGCACTTGGTGTTGTCGTAGAACGACCTGCCGGCCAGGTGGGCGATGCTCGCCCCGGCGCACGGGGCGGCGGCCAGGTCGAGCTGGGCGGTGATCGGGGCGCCCTGGTTCGTGGTGATCGTCATCGGCCGGGTGCCGGAGGTCGGCAGCCCGGTGGTGGCCGGGGTGCCCACGTCCTTGAGGTTGGCGTTCGCGCTGGCGTCCTGCGGGGTCCACACGCAGACGTCCTCGGCGGCCTTCTTCTCCGGCTTCGAGTCGAACGCGCCCAGCGCCCAGGCCGCCCCGACCACGATCAGCGCGAGCACGACGGCGGCGCCCACGCCGGCCTGGATCTGCCGGCGGCGCTTCGCGGCCGCGGCCCGCCGGGCGAGCTGCCGGTCGAGCTTGGCCCGCGCCATTTTGCGCTGCCGGTCCCTGCTGGAAGCCACCCGTGCTCCCCTTCCTTTACCCTGGTCGTCGCCGGCGTCCGGGCGCCATCCGCCCGTCGGGCGGCAAGTGCGCCACGCCACACGCCCGCCAGAGTGTACGGGTAGCCGCTGTGAAAGTGGTGTACGAGGTCCGGGCTGGGTTTATCGGGGTATGTCACTGTGCCCACCGGGACGGCTGGGACCGCTGGGTCGGAACAATGGGCTCGCCCGTCCGACTAGGCTGCTGGACGGAGACGACGACTCGACGGAAGGGGAGCGGACGTGCTCGTGGCCGGCTTTCCCGCGGACGCCTTCGGCACCAACTGCTATGTGGTGGCGACCGCGCCGGGGGAGCAGTGCGTGGTGGTCGACCCCGGCATCGGGGTGCTCGACCGGCTCGACGCCCTGCTCGCCGAGCACCGCCTGCACCCGGTCGCCGTGCTGCTCACCCACGGCCACCTGGACCACACCTTCTCCGTGGCGCCGGTCTGCGGCGCGCGCGGCATCCCCGCGTACGTCCACCCGGACGACCGGGAGCTGCTGGCCGACCCGGCCAAGGCGCTCTCGGCGGACCTCACCCAGCTCTTCGGCGGCCGGCTGCCGTACACCGAGCCGGACGACGTGGCCGAGCTGACCGACGGCGCGACCCTGGCCCTCGCCGGGCTGGAGATCACCGTCGACCACGCCCCCGGCCATACCGGCGGGTCGGTGCTGTTCCGGATGCCCGGCGCCGGCTCGCCCTGGGAGGCCGAGCAGATCTGCCTCTCCGGCGACGTGCTCTTCGCCGGCTCGATCGGCCGCACCGACCTGCCGGGCGGCAGCATGCCCCGGATGCTGTCCAGCCTGCGGGAGAAGGTCCTCCCACTGGCCGACGACACCGTCGTCCTGCCCGGCCACGGCCCCGCGACCACCATCGGCCGCGAGCGCGCGAGCAACCCGTACCTCCTCGAGGTGGCGGGCACCGGCGGCGCGCGCCCGGCGGCGCCCACCCGCGGTCTCTGACTCACCGCACCCACGACCTCCCCGCGCGGCCCGCGCGGGACGCAAGGAGTACGCCATGAGCAAGCCCACGCCCATCTCCGGCTTCCCGGAGTGGACGCCCGCGCAGCGGATGATCGAGCAGTTCGTCCTCGACCGGATCCGCGGCACCTTCGAGCTGTACGGCTTCGCCCCGCTCGAGACGCGCTCGGTGGAGCCGCTGGACCAGCTCCTGCGCAAGGGGGAGACCTCGAAGGAGGTCTACGTGCTGCGTCGGCTTCAGGCCGACACCGACGGCCCGGCCGGCGACGACTCGCTCGGCCTGCACTTCGACCTGACCGTGCCGTTCGCCCGCTATGTGCTGGAGAACGCCGGCAAGCTGCAGTTCCCGTTCCGCCGTTACCAGATCCAGAAGGTGTGGCGGGGCGAGCGGCCGCAGGAGGGGCGTTACCGGGAGTTCCTCCAGGCCGACATCGACATCGTCGACCGGGACACCCTGCCGGCGCACTACGAGGCGGAGATGCCGCTGGTGATCGGCGACGCGCTGCGGTCGCTGCCCATCCCGCCGGTCAAGATCCAGGTCAACAACCGCAAGATCTGCGAGGGCTTCTACCGGGGCATCGGGCTGACCGACCCGGAGGCGGCGCTGCGCGCGGTGGACAAGCTCGACAAGATCGGCCCGGCGAAGGTGGCCGAACTGCTCGCCGAGACCGCCGGGGCGAGCGAGGCGCAGGCCAAGGCGTGCCTCGCGCTGGCCGAGATCTCCGCGCCGGATGCCTCCTTCGCCGACGCCGTCCGCGCCCTCGGGGTGACCGACCCGCTGCTCGACGAGGGTATCGCCGAGCTGACCGCGGTGGTGGAGACCGCCGCTGCGCACTCCCCGGGGCTCTGCGTGGCCGACCTGCGCATCGCCCGCGGCCTGGACTACTACACCGGCACCGTCTACGAGACCCAGATGGTCGGCTACGAGCGCTTCGGCTCGATCTGCTCCGGCGGTCGGTACGACAACCTGGCCAGCTCCGGCGCCGTCCGCTTCCCGGGCGTGGGCATCTCGATCGGGGTGACCCGGCTGCTCGGCCTGCTCTTCGGCGTCGAGGAGCTGTCGGTCTCGCGGAGCGTGCCGACCTGCGTGCTGGTCGCGGTCACCACCGAGGACGACCGGCCGGCCAGCAACAAGGTCGCCGAGGCGCTGCGCTCCCGGGGCATCCCCACCGAGGTGTCGCCGAGCGCGGCCAAGTTCGGCAAGCAGATCCGGTATGCCGAGCGGCGGGGCATCCCGTACGTCTGGTTCCCGGGCGCCGAGGGCGACGAGGTGAAGGACATCCGCTCGGGCGAGCAGGTCGCCGCGGCGGCTGGGGAGTGGACGCCGCCCCGGGTGGACCTGAAACCACTGGTCGGCTGAGTTCCTTACTGGCGCGTACGGGGTAGAGGACCTACGGTAGCGTAAGTTACGCCACCGTAGGGAGATTCGTATGACCGGCCCGATGAGCCAGACCGCCCTGCTCCTCGAACTCGAAGCCGTGGTGGAGAAGAACCTCGACCGGCACCTGTCGATGGCGAAGGAGTGGTTCCCCCACGAGTACGTCCCGTGGAGCGAGGGACGCACCTTCGACGGCCCGCTCGGCGGGGAGGCCTGGGCGGAGAGCGACTCCACCATCCCCGACGTGGCCCGCACGGCGCTGATCGTCAACCTGCTCACCGAGGACAACCTGCCCTCCTACCACCACGAGATCGCCACCCTCTTCGGCCGGGACGGCGCGTGGGGGAACTGGGTGCACCGGTGGACCGCCGAGGAGGGGCGGCACGGCACCGCGATCCGGGACTACCTGACGGTGACCCGGGCGGTCGACCCGGTGGCCCTGGAGCGCGCCCGGATGACCCACATGTCCGCCGGTTACGTCAACGCGCACGGCGACGAGGTGCTGCACTCCCTGGCGTACGTCTCGTTCCAGGAGCTGGCCACCCGGATCTCGCACCGCAACACCGGCCGGGCGACCGGCGACCCGGCCTGCGAGGCGCTGCTGGCCCGGGTCGCCGCCGACGAGAACCTGCACATGGTCTTCTACCGCAACCTGCTCGACGCGGCCTTCGAGCTGGCCCCGAGCCAGGCGATGCGGGCCGTGGCCGACGTGCTGGCCGACTTCCAGATGCCCGGCGTGGGCATCGACGGCTTCGCCCGGAAGTCCGTGGCGATCGCCCTGGCCGGCATCTACGACCTGCGCCAGCACCGCGACGAGGTGGTCGTCCCCGTGCTGCGCCAGTGGGACGTCTTCACGGTGACCGGCCTGGACCCCGACGGGGAGGCCGCCCGCGACCAGATCGCCCGCCACCTCGACGACCTGGAGCAGGCCGCGTCCCGCTTCGAGGAGAAGCGCGCCGCCCGCGCCGCCCGCCTCGCCACCCTCCGCTGACCCCCGTCCCACCCCCGCCCCCGCCCCCGCCCCGGCGATCTTGCACTTGGTGCCCCGGCAAAGCCGCATCCTGCCCGTACCGAGGGCCCCAAGTGCAAGATCACCGGGGGAGGGGGAGGGGAGGGTCAGGCGGGGGTGTCGAGGGGGAAGAGGAGGCAGCTTGAGGTGGCGTGGGCGATGAGGCGGGCCTGCGCGTCGGTCAGGCGCGCCTCGGCGAGGGCGGTGCGGCGGCCGCGCTGGAGGACGGTGCCCTCGCAGCGGAGGGTGCCGCTGGCGACCGTCACTGGGCGGAGGAACTTCACGTTCAGGTCGAGCGAGGTGTAGCCGACGCCGGCCGGCAGCGTGGTGTGCACCGCGCAGCCGGCGGCGGTGTCCAGCAGGGTGGAGATGACCCCGCCGTGGACGGTGCCGAGCGGGTTGTAGTGGAACTCCTGCGGTACCAGCTCCACCGCGACCCGGCCCTCCTCGGCCTCCAACCGGGCCATGTCGATCAGGTGCATCACCGGCGGGGCGGCCAGTTCGCCGTCGATCATCGCCCGGAGCAGCTCCAGGCCGCTGCGCCGGCCGATGTGCGCCGCGCCCGCCACCGGGTCGGACCAGGAGAAGGTGCGGCTGCGCGTCGGGTCCTGCGTCTGAGTCATGGACTCAGCCTGGCAGCGCGTTGCTGAGTCTGTCAATCAGACCTAGCCTGGTCGGCATGAGACCCGCGGCACTGGACTGGTCGGTGGAGAACTGCACCATCGCCCGGGCGATGGCGATCCTCGGCGAGCGCTGGACGCTGGTCGTGCTCCGCGAGGTCTTCAACGGCATCCGCCGCTTCGACGACATGCGGGTGCGGACCGGCATGCCCCGACAGGTGCTCACCAACCGGCTCGCCACCCTGGTCGAGCAGGGGGTGCTGCGCCGGGAGCCGTACCAGGAGCCGGGCAGCCGGGTGCGCCACGAGTACCGGCTGACCGAGAAGGGCCTCGACCTCTGGCCGGTGCTGGTGGCCGTGCTCGGCTGGGGCGACCGCCACCTCGCCGACCCCGAGGGCTCGCCGCTGCGGGTGACCCACCGGGACTGCGGCGCCGAGGTCCACGCCGAGCTGCGCTGCGCCGAGGGGCACCAGGTGGCGGACCCCCGGGACGTGCTGCCCCGGCCGGGCCCCGGGGCGCGCCGCCGGGTCGACTGACCGGCGGCGTCTTCTCGGGTACGCGGGCCGGCGCGCGGACGGCGGGTCCGTCCGCGCGCCGCGGGAGCGCCTACCAGCCGAAGCCGTTGGCGTACGAAATGCTGGCGAGCACCGCCTGGCCGCTGGTGTTGGGGTGGAAGTAGTCCCAGCCGGAGACCTGGCTGAGCACGAACGGGTAGTTGAACACCGCGTTGCCGTCGAAGTCGCAGTTCGCGCCGTACGCGGTGCAGGCCTGGGCGAGCTGGGTGTTGTAGTCGATCACCCGCTGCCGGACCCGGGCCCGGCGGTCGACGTCGGCCTGGGCGGTGGAGGTGGCGTTGGCCAGCATCGACTGGCAGATGCCGAAGGTCGACCAGGCGCTGAGCGCGCTGAAGTTGCTCTTGCCGATGTACCAGAGCCGGTGGATGTCGGGCACGCTGATCACCGCCACCCGGGCGTTGGGCAGCCCGGCCTTGAGGCGGTTGAGCGCGCTGTCGACGTTGGCCCGGAACGTGGTCACCGAGGTCATGGTCGATTCCGAGCTGGTGCAGGCGTCGTTGGCGCCGATGAGCATGGTGACGTACTCGACGCCCTGGCTGACCGCGGTGCCGGCCTGGCTGTACATGTCGGCGGACTTCGCGCCGCTGCGGGCGTCGTTGTAGTTGCGGCCCTGGATGTTCGGGTTGACGGCGCGGATGCGCAGGTAGTGACTGTTCACGGTGGAGTAGTCACCGGTGCTGAACGACCGCGAGGTGCAGTCGACGTACCAGCCGCAGGCGTTGAAGCCGCGGGTGATGGAGTCGCCGAGGCTGGCCATCGAGGCCGGCGGTGGGGTGGTGGCGGCGATGGCCGGGCTGGCGGTGAGCAGGACGAGGGCGGTCAGGCTGGCGAGGGCGGCCAGCACGCGGCGGGGGACGGTCATCGTGGCCTCCGGATCACGAGTGCCGGGAATGCGACGGTGACCGGATGGTATAGATGACAATCTGTGTCCACAATGTTGCGGAGCAGCTACATGTGGCCGCCCGGTGAATTCGGGCAAACCATGGCCTTGCCTAGGATCTTAAATATGTGAATACTTCATTCAGCCCGGCCGGTTCCCCCAGCTCGCCGGGTTGGTCCAGGGCCCTCGCCACGAGTTGGGCCCCCATCCCCCATCCGGGAGGCTGTTCATGCGACCCACGAGGTCATCGCTCCGTCGCGCCGTCACCGTCGCCGTCGCCGGAACCCTGGTTGCCGGCTCGCTGCTCGGCGCGCCCGCCCAGGCGGCACCCTCCTCGCCCCTGTCCCCCGACGCCGCGACCAGCCTGGCCACCAGCCTCGGTGACCGCGCCGCCGGCGCCTACGCCGACGCCAGCGGCAAGATGGTCGTCGCGGTCACCGACGACGCCGCCGCCCGCCAGGTCCGCGCCGCCGGCGCCACCCCGAAGCTCGTCACCCGGGGCGCCGCCGTGCTGAACCGGGCCACCGCCGAGCTGGAGCGTTCGGCGAGAATCCCGGGCACCGCCTGGTGGATCGACCCGGCCACCAACCAGGTCGTGGTCTCCGTCGACAGCACCGTCACCGGCGCCAAGCTCGACAAGGTCAAGGCCGCGGCAGCCCGCACCGGAGGCGCCGTCCGGATCGAGGCCGAGGCCGGCGTGCTGAGCACCCGGATCAACGGCGGCCAGGCGATCTACGCCGGCGGCGGCGGGCGTTGCTCGCTCGGCTTCAACGTGCGTAACAGCGCCGGCACCTACTACTTCCTGACCGCCGGGCACTGCACCAACATCTCGGCGAGCTGGTACACCAACTCCAGCCAGACGACCTACATCGGCCCGCGCGCCGGCACCAGCTTCCCGGGCAACGACTACGGCATCGTCCGGTACAGCAACACCAGCCTGTCGCACCCCGGCACCGTCTACCTCTACAACGGCACCTCGCGTGACATCACCGGCGCCGGCAACGCCTACGTCGGCCAGTCGGTGTCGCGCTCCGGCAGCACCACCGGCGTCCACGGCGGCTCCGTCACCGCGCTCAACGCCACCGTCAACTACGCCGAGGGCAGCGTCTCCGGCCTGATCCGCACCACCGTCTGCGCCGAGCCGGGTGACAGCGGCGGCTCGCTCTTCGCCGGCAACACCGCGCTCGGTCTGACCTCCGGCGGCAGCGGCAACTGCTCCTCCGGCGGCACCACCTACTTCCAGCCGGTGACCGAGGCGCTGAGCGTCTACGGCGTCAGCGTCTACTGACCGATCAGCCGCGAGCGGGTCGCCGGGTGACCGGCGGCCCGCTCCGGTGCGTCTGGGCCGGGGTTCCGGTGAGCAACGACAATGCCGTGACGATCAGCGCGTCCGCGTGGAACATCCCAGGCTGACGGATTCTGCCTCCACGGCGGGAGGGCGGCGTCAACGTCCGCTGATGTGAACGCGAGATCGCCAGGTGGCGCGACCGGTGTCCGGTGCCCCTGACAGAATGCGAGGGGCAGAGGTGTACCGCAGATGAGGAGACGCAAGTCGTGATCCGTACCCATGACGCCGGCAGCCTGCGCGCGACGGACGCCGGCACCACGGTGACGCTCGCCGGGTGGGTGGCCCGCCGGCGCGACCACGGCGGTGTCATCTTCGTCGACCTGCGCGACGGCTCCGGCGTGGTCCAGGTGGTCTTCCGCGAGGAGGACGCGCACGCGCTGCGCAACGAGTTCTGCGTGAAGGTCACCGGCGAGGTGACCCGCCGCCCCGCCGGCAACGAGAACCCGGACCTGCCCACCGGCGAGGTCGAGGTGACCGCCACCGAGCTGGAGGTGCTCTCCGAGGCGGCCCCGCTGCCGCTGCCGGTGGACGACCAGATCGAGGCCGGCGACGACATCCGGCTCAAGTACCGCTACCTGGACCTGCGCCGCAGCGGCCCGGCGAACGCGATGCGGCTGCGCTCGCGGGCCAACCAGCTCGCCCGGGGCGTGCTGCACGAGCGCGACTTTCTCGAGATCGAGACCCCGACGCTGACCCGCTCCACCCCGGAGGGCGCCCGCGACTTCCTGGTCCCGGTCCGCCTCCAGCCGGGCAGCTGGTACGCCCTGCCGCAGTCGCCGCAGCTGTTCAAGCAGCTGCTCATGGTCGGCGGCATGGAGCGGTACTACCAGATCGCCCGCTGCTACCGGGACGAGGACTTCCGGGCCGACCGGCAGCCGGAGTTCACCCAGCTCGACATCGAGATGTCCTTCGTCACCGAGGACGACGTGATCGACCTCGGCGAGGCGATCGTCTCGGCGCTCTGGAAGGACCTGGCCGGTTTCGAGATCTCCCGGCCGATCCCGCGGATCACCTGGCACGACGCGATGGCCCGGTACGGCTCGGACAAGCCGGACCTGCGTTACGGCGTCGAGCTGACCGAGCTGACCGACTACCTGCGCGACACCGAGTTCCGGGTCTTCGCCGGCGCGATCGACGCGGGCGGCTACGTCGGCGCGGTGGTCATGCCGGGCGGCGCCGGCCAGAGCCGCAAGGAGCTGGACGGCTGGCAGGACTGGGCCAAGGCGCGTGGCGCGCGCGGCCTGGCGTACGTGGTGCTCGACGCGGAGACCGGCGAGGCGCGCGGCCCGGTGGCGAAGAACCTCTCCGCCGAGCACCTGGGCGGGCTCGCCGACGCGGTCGGCGCCAAGCCGGGCGACGCGGTCTTCTTCGCCGCCAGCACGAACACCCGCGAGGCGCAGGAGCTGCTCGGCGCGGCCCGGGTCGAGATCGCCAAGCGGGCCGGCCTGATCGACGAGAGCGCCTGGGCGTTCTGCTGGGTGGTCGACGCGCCCATGTTCGAGCGCACCGACGAGGGCGGCTGGACGGCCGTGCACCACCCGTTCACCTCGCCGAACGCCGAGTGGGTCGACAAGTTCGAGGAGGCCCCGGACCGGGCCCTGGCGTACGCGTACGACATCGTCTGCAACGGCAACGAGATCGGCGGCGGCTCCATCCGTATCCACCGGGGCGACGTGCAGAAGCGGGTCTTCGACCTGCTCGGCATCACCCCGGAGGAGGCGCAGGACAAGTTCGGCTTCCTGCTGGAGGCGTTCAAGTACGGCGCCCCGCCGCATGGCGGCATCGCCTTGGGCTGGGACCGGGTCTGCATGCTGCTCGCCGGCGCGGACTCGATCCGCGAGGTCATCGCCTTCCCGAAGACCCGGGGCGGCTTCGACCCGCTGACCGGCGCGCCGACGCCGATCACCGCGCAGCAGCGCACCGAGGCGGGCATCGACGCCAAGCCGAAGGCCCCGACCGGGGTGCACGCCGGCACCGCCGGCCCGGTGGCGCCGGTCGCCGACCCCACCTGAGCCGTCCCCACCTGATCGAGAGGTCTGCGTCATGATGACGCGGACCTCTCGATCGTTTCAGGGAACGGGGATGCGAATGACACTGCTCGTGGTGGGGGCCAGCGGCTTCCTCGGCGCGGAGATCTGCCGGCAGGCGGTGGCCGCGGGGGAGCGGGTGGTCGGCACGTACCACTCGGCCGCCGTCGCGGTGCCGGGCGTCGAGGCCCACCGGCTCGACGTCACCGACCGGGCCGCCGTGCGCGCGCTGGTCACCGCGGTACGCCCCGACGCCCTCATCGGCACCCCCTACCGGTACGACGACTGGGCGGTCACCGCCGACGGGGCGGCGAACATCGCCGTCGCCGCCGCCGAGGTGGGCGCCCGCCTCGTCCACCTCTCCAGCGACGCGCTGCACGCCGGGCGCCCGTCGCCCTATCTGGACGACGACCCGCCCAGCCCGGTCTTCCCGTACGGGGCGGCGAAGGCGGCGGCGGAGACCGCGGTCCGGGCGATCGACCCGCGGGCGACGCTGGTGCGCACCTCGCTGATCGTGGGGGAGGGGAGCAAGCAGATCCAGCTCTGCCGCGACGCGCTCGCCGGCCGGGCCGCCCTCTTCACCGACGAGCTCCGCTGCCCGGTCGACGTGGTCGACCTGGCCGCCGCCGTCCTCGAACTGGTGCCCGCCGACCACGCCGGCCCGCTCAACGTGGCCGGCCCGGACGCGGTCAGCCGCGCCGAGCTGGGCCTGCTGGTGGCCCGCCAGGAGGGGATCGACCCGGCCGGGATGAAGACCACCACCAGCGCCGCCTCCGGCCTGCACCGCCCCACCGACGTACGCCTCGACTCCGCCCGCGCCGCCAACCTGCTGCGGACCCGCCTGCGCGGGATCCGGGAACTCCTCGCCTCCTGACCCGCCTCGCCGCCGTCGTCAGATCACGCACACTTTCTATGCACAATTATTGTGCATAGAAAGTGTGCACGGATATTGTGCAAGGCATGGAGAACGACGACCCGGGGACCCGACCCGAGCCCCGCGCGGTGCGGATCGACCACCGCCAGGTGCGGGTGCTCGCTCACCCGCTGCGCATGCGCCTCGTCGGCGCCCTGCGCGTGAAGGGTCCGGCCACCGCCACCGCCCTCGCCGAGCTGCTCGGCACGAACACCGGCGCCACCAGCTACCACCTCCGGCAGCTCGCCGAGGTCGGGCTGGTCGTCGAGGACCCCGACCGGGGCACCGGCCGGCAGCGCTGGTGGCGGGCCGCGCACGACGTCACCAACTGGGAGCCCACCGACTTCGACGACGACCCCGACGCCCGGGCGGCCATCGAGTGGATCCAGGGCGACCAGGTGCGCCTCCTGGTGGAGCACGCCGAGCGGTGGTTCGCCGCTCAGCACGAGTGGTCGCCCGCCTGGCGGGACGCCTTCGGCATGGGCGACAGCTTCATGACCATCCCGCCGGCCCGCCTGGAGGCCCTCAAGGCGGACCTGTGGCAGGTCCTCGAGCGCTACCGCACCGAAGCGGATCCGGCTGAGCCGGACGCCGAGCAGGTGCAGGTCTTCCTCGCCGCCTACCCGTTGATCCAGGAGATGCGATGAGCGCGCTGTCCGTACGCCAGGTCCGGTTCCGCTACCTCACCCTCTACGGCCTGCGCTGGCTGCCCACCGGCCTGATGATCCCGGTCATGATCCTGCTGATGCAGGAACGCGGCCTGACGCTCACCCAGATCGGCCTGGTCGGCACCGCACAGGGGCTGATCGTGCTCGCGCTGGAGCTGCCGACCGGCGGGCTCGCCGACGCACTCGGCCGCAAGCCGGTGCTCGTTGCCGCCTGGGTGGTCTGCCTGGCCTCGCTGGCCATCTTCGCGGTGGCCGACTCGTTCTGGCTCTTCTTCCTGTCCTGGGCTCTGCAGGGCGTCTACCGGGCGCTGGACAGCGGACCGCTGGAGTCCTGGTACGTCGACGCCACCCTCGCCGCCGACCCGAAGGCCGAGTACGAGCCCGGCCTCGGCTACGCCGGCACCGTCATCGGCATCGCCATCGGCGCCGGCGCTCTGCTCAGCGGCGGCCTGGTCGCGCTGGGTCCGGTCGGCCCGGTCAGCGCGCTGACCCTGCCCGTGCTGGTGGCCATCGCCCTCCAGACGGTCGCCCTGATCGTCCTGCTGATGCTGCTGGTCGAGATCCGACCGGCCAAGGGCGCCGGCGCGCTGCGGGCCTCGATGGTCGAGGCGCCCCGGATGGTCGGGCAGGCGGTCGGACTGCTGCGCCGCTCCCGGGTGCTGCTCGCCCTGGTCTGCGTCGAGCTGTTCTGGGGCTTCGGGATGGTGACCTTCGAGTCGCTGCTGCCGGTCCGCCTCGCCGAGGTGGTCGGGGACGCCGATCGGGCGGCGGCGCTGCTCGGCCCGGCCAGCTCCGTGGCCTGGCTCGCCAACGCGGCCGGTGCCGCGCTGACCCCGCTGCTGCTGCGCCGGCTGGGCGCCGCGCCCAGCGCCGCGCTGCTGCGGATCCTGCAGGGCGTGACGGTGGTCGGGATGGGTGTCTTCGCCGGCCCGGTCGGGGTGCTCATCGCCTACCTGGCCTGCTACACCGTGCACGGCGCGTCCAACCCGCTGCACATGGGGCTGCTGCACCGCCAGGTCGACGGGCCGTACCGGACCAGCGTGATCTCGCTGAACTCGATGATGGCCCAGCCGGCCGGAGCGCTCGGCGGGCTCGTCCTGACCGCCCTGGCGGACCGCAGCAGCGTCAGCACCGCCATGTTCGTCGGCGCGGTGGTGCTCGCCCTGGCCGCCCCGCTCTACCTGCCGGCTTGGCGCGCCGGGCGGGCCGGCGCGGCGGCGGCCGACGGACCGGTCACCCGCGTGCCGACCGGTCCCGACGACACCCTCGCCGGTCCCGCTCCCGTCGTGCCGCCGCTGGCGGGCGACGCCGTGGATCCCGAGGGCACCCCGGCCCGGGCCCGGTGAACGACCACGGCGGGCCCTGACGGCCGGGCCCGCCGCTTGTCCCGCCCTCAACCCAGGTGGACCGAGCTGCGCGGCTCGGTGCCGGTGTAGCCGAGCCGGCGGTAGAGCCGGATCGCGCCGACGTTGTCCGTGTAGACGCCGAGCGCGACGAGGCCGTATCGCGCGGCCAGGGCCCGGGTCATCCCGGCGGTCAGCGCCGCCCCGAGCCCCCGGCCCCGCCGGTCGGTCGCCACGGTCAACCCGGCCAGGAAGCCGACGTCGCCCCGGCTGCGGTCCGCCCCGCACGCCACCAGGCGGTCCCCGTCCCGGATGCCGTACCAGTCGACGATCCGCGGGTCGCCCGGACGGGAGGTGGTGGTCGGGAAGGACTCCTCGATCAGCGCCGCGAGGGCCGGGTGGTCGGCCTCGGTGAGGCGGACCACCCGCTCCTCCTCCGGCTGGCGCGGCGGTGCAGCGGTGGTCCAGAGGAAGTCCCACTCGTCCAGCCGGGCCACGGTCAGCCGAGCCGTCACCTCGTCCCGGTCGGCCCGCGGCAGGTGCAGCCACTGACCCGGACGCAGCACCCCGTCGGCCACCAGGCCGGCGAAGACGTCCAGCGCCGGGCCGGGGGCACCGAGCGCGCCGCCGGCCGGCCCCTGCTCCGGCGGCAGCAGCCAGCCCACCGTCCCGTCCCGTCGCCAGCCGCGGGCCTCGCGGTCGCGCCAGAGCGCGTGCCGGGCGTACGGGTGGTGTCCGGTGGCGGCCAGGAGGGCGTCCCGACCCGTCAGCGCCTGGTCGGCAGTGATCATGCCGCCAGCCTACGAGAGGAGTACCGATGACCGAGTTGAGCTCCGTCCGTCCGGTCGAACTGGCCGGCGGCCGGTGCGCCCTGCGGGAGTGGCGGGACGACGACGCCGAGGCCCTGCACGCGCTCACCAATGACCCCCGCGTCACCGAGTGGGTGCTGGACGAGGCGCCGCCCTCGCTCGACGACATCCGGGCGGCCGTGCCGGCGTGGCGGCGCGAGGCGGCAGGCGAGCCGCGCCTGCACTACCGGCTGGCCGTCGTGACGGGCGACCGGCCGGTGGGCCTGGGCAGCCTGACGGTGGAGAGCCCGGCCCACCGCCGGGGTGAGATCGGGTACGTGCTCCATCCCGACCACTGGGGGCGCGGCCTCGGCACCGAGGTCGCCCGCCTGCTGCTGCGCCTCGGGTTCGGGGAGGTGGGCCTGCACCGGATCGAGGTCACCACCCGTCCGGACCATGCCGCCTCCCGGCGGATGCTGGACAAGGCCGGCCTGCGGCCGGAGGGGGTCAGCCGGGAGCACCTGTTCGTCCGCGGCCGCTGGTGGGACTCGGTGCGGTACGCGGTGCTCGTCACGGACCGGTGAGCCGGCCGGCCCCGTTCCACGGTGGAGATTGACGAACAGACCGATTGGGTACATCAAGCGCCGACCTACTGGGACCCCCCACCGGAGGAACGACATGCTCGCCATTCTCGCGGCCATCGTGTTCGGTTTCGCGCTGCTGCTCGACTTCCTGAACACGAACCTCGGCGCCCCCGACCTCTTCAACAACTGGACCCTGGCCCTGATCGGCTTCCTGCTGCTCTCGCTCTACCTGGCCGGGGTCGGCTCCGGTCCGCGCGGCGGTGGCGGCGGCCGCTGGTACCGGGGTCGCCGTCCGGGTCGTGGCTGACCGGAACGGATCACCGCTGGCCTGGTCCGCGGCGCGATTCCAGCGTCGCCGGCCGGGCCCGGTACTGTCTTCGTGATGGAGTCCGAAGCCCTCTTCACCCTCGGCGAACCCGCCGGAGCGCCCAGCGCCCCCGCGGGTTCCGGTGGCGTCGACGGGTTCACCGCCGTTGGCGAGGACTCGCCCCTGCCGGTGCGGATGCGGCCGGCCAGCATCGACGAGCTGGTCGGGCAGGACCACCTGCTCGCCCCGGGCGCGCCGCTGCGGCAGCTGGTCGGCGGCGCGGCGCCCATGTCGGTGATCCTCTGGGGCCCGCCGGGCAGCGGGAAGACCACCATCGCCCACCTCGTGGCCCGGGCCACCGACCGTCGCTTCGTCGCCATGTCGGCCCTCTCCGCCGGGGTGAAGGACGTCCGGGCGGTGATCGAGACCGCCCGCCGGCAGCGTCGTGCGGGCGGCCCGCAGACCGTGCTCTTCATCGACGAGGTGCACCGGTTCAGCAAGACCCAGCAGGACTCGCTGCTCGCCGCGGTGGAGGACCGGACGGTCACCCTGCTGGCCGCGACCACCGAGAACCCGTACTTCTCGGTCATCTCGCCGCTGTTGTCGCGGTGCGTGCTGCTCACCCTCCAGCCGCTGGACGACGACGCCGTCCGCGGCCTGCTGCGCCGCGCGGTCGCCGACGAGCGCGGCCTGCGCGGCGCGCTCACCCTGGAGACCGACGCCGAGGACCACCTCGTGCGCCTCGCCGGCGGGGACGTGCGCAAGGCGCTGACCGCCCTGGAGGCGGCGGCCGCCACCGCCACGGCGCTCGGCGCCGGTCGGATCGAGCTGGCCACCGCCGAGCAGGCGGTCGACGTCGCCGCCGTCCGCTACGACCGGGACGGCGACGCCCACTACGACGTGACCAGCGCGTTCATCAAGAGCATGCGCGGTTCGGACGTGGACGCGGCGCTGCACTGGCTGGCCCGGATGCTGGTCGCCGGTGAGGACGCCCGGTTCATCGCCCGCCGCCTGGTGATCTTCGCCAGCGAGGACGTCGGGATGGCCGACCCGACCGCGCTGAGCGTCGCCACCGCCGCCGCGCACGCCGTGGAGTACGTGGGCCTGCCCGAGGCGCAGCTCAACCTCGCCCAGGCGGTGATCCACCTGGCGACCGCCCCGAAGTCGAACTCGGCCACCACCGCCCTCGGCGCCGCCATCGCCGACGTGCGGGCCGGTCGCGGCGGCGCCGTGCCGCGCGCGCTGCGCGACTCGCACTACTCCGGCGCGCGGGGCCTCGGGCACGGCGCCGGCTACCGCTACCCGCACGACGACCACCGCGGTGTGGTCACCCAGCAGTACGCTCCGGACGACCTCGTCGGGACCGACTACTACCAGCCCAGCGGGCACGGCGCCGAGCGGTCGGTGGCCACCCGGCTGCCGCTGCTGCGCCGGATCGTCCGCGGGCTGGCCGCACCGGCGGCGCGGGCGGAGCAGCCCGCACCGGCCGCCGTGAACGGTCGCCACCCGGCGAGCCCGGAGCGGGCCAGCGCGGCGGATGAGGGCGGCAGCGACGCCGTCGGGGAGGGTCAGCAGTGATGGCGCGTGGTCCGGAGCGGCCGGAGGACGGCCCCGACGAGCGGCGGGACCCTCGTGCCAAGGGCCGCCGGTGGGGGCGCGGCAAGGCCGACGCCGAGCCGGACGGCGGGGTCGCCGGCGAGGAGTTCGGCTGGATCGACGACCTGCGTACGGCCAAGGAGCAGCGCACGGAGCTCGGCCCGGAAGGTGGCGGCCCGGGCCCGGCGTCGCCGCGCGGCCCGATGCCGCCCGCCGGCCCGCCGCCGCGCTCCGCGCCCCCCTCACCAGGGCCCGGCCGGGGCGCCCGGCCGGGAACCGTGCCCTCGCCCGGCGCGGGCCGCCCCGCTCCCGACGGGCCGCCCGTGCGGCGCAACCCGGCCGAGGCCGGGCCGGCGGCACCCCCGGTCCGTCCCGCCGGGCCCGATCCGGCCGCCGGCCGGTCGCGCCCGGCCGACGGGCCCTGGCCCGGGTCGCCCGAGCCGGCCGGGCCCGTCCGCCGCCCGGCCGAGCCGTCCCGCCCCCCGCGCCGCGGCGTGGCCGGGTCCACCGGCGCGCACGGCACGGTCCCGCCGACCGCCGGCGGCCCGCAGGCTCCGACCGGTCGGCCGCACCCTGGCCCGGCCGGCGGCGGACCCGCCCGGGGCGGGCAGCCGCCCGCGACCGGCTGGCCGGCGCCCGGGTCGGGCGTCCCCTCCGACGGCCCCCGCTCCGCGCCGCCCGGCACCGGCCGGCGCGGCCCCGAGGGCCCTGGCGCCCCGACGTCCGCCCCGCCCACCTCGAGGGCGGGCCGGCGGGCCGTGCCCGAAGACGCCGAACCGGGTGGCCGTCCGGTCTCGGGCGCGGGCCCGCGCCCGGTCCCCGGCGGCACCGATCCTGGACTTCGCCCCGTCTCGGGCGCCGGCCGGCGGGGGTTGCCCGACGGTGGCGATCCCGGTGTCCGCCCGGTCTCGGGCGCGGGCCGGCGGGGGATGCCCGACGGCGCCGATCCCGGTGTCCGCCCGGTCTCCGGCGCGGGTCGTCGCTCCGCTCCGGCGGGCGCCGAGCCCGGCCGTCGTGGCGCACCGGCCGGGGATCCGCCCCGGGGGGCGGCGACTCCGCCCGGCGCGCCCTACCCGACCGTCGACCCGGCCACCGGCGCGCCGCGCCCCGGCCCGGGTGGAGCCGAGGGGCGGCGCCGTCGCGCGCCGGCCCAGTCGGGCCCCGCGGACCGGGCCACGGCCGGTGTGCCGCCAGTGACCGACGGCCCGACCGGGCCCGGTGCACCGCGCGCGGGCGGTCGTCGCCGCGCCAGCGAGCCCGAGGAGCCGGTCCTGCCGAGGAGCGGCAACGCACCGTCGGTGCCGGGGGACGTCACGTCGCCCGGGACCGCCCGCTCCGCGCCCGGCACCGACCCCGGACGTGCGGCTGACCGTCGGCGTCCCCGACCGGAGCCGGCCGGCCCGGCCGCGCCCGGTCGTCGCGCCGCGCCCGACACCCCGTCGACCGGTGGCCGCCCGGCGGCGCCGGAGGTCACCGGGCCGCCGACCGGCCGTCGCGCGGCCGCCGGCGGTACCGAACTGCCGGCCGGCCGTCGGGCCGCCGGCGAGGACGGTGAGAGACTGTCGGGCCGTCGTGGCGGGGCCGACGCGTCCGCGCCGCCCAGCCCGCGCCGCGCCGGGCGGGACGGCGGCGACGGGCCGCGCGGCGACCGCCCCGAGCGGCCGGCCGACTGGCTGCGCCAGGCCGGCCGCGGACACCACAGCGACCCGGCCCTGCCGGTGGTCGACCCGACGGCGCCGGCCGGGCCTGCGGTCGAGGAGCCGCCCGCCGGACGACGGGGCAGCCCCGCCGGCCCCGGTCGGGCCGCGACCGGCCGGACCGGCGCCGCCGTGCCGCCGGGACCGGCTGCCGTACCCGATCAACCCGCCGGCGCCCGCGGGGCGGCGCGCCCCGGTCCCGCCCCGGCCGGCCCGCCGGGAGCGCCAACCCTCGGCGGCCCCGGTCCGGCCCCCGCCGGTCGTTCCGCTCCGCCCTCGGCCGCCGGCGACGGCCGGCCGGCCGGGCCGGCACGCGGCGCGGCCCGGCCGGGCGTCGCGCCCGACGGTTCCGTCCCACCCCGGTCGCCCGGGGCCGACCGGGTCGGCCCCCAGCCCGGCGACGTCGGCGCCCGCACCACGGGCGGGCAGCCCGCGGTGGCCCGCGCGGCCGCCCCCGTGTCCCGGCCCGCCGGACCCGACGAGCCACCGGTCGGCCGGTCGGCCCCGCCGCAGCGGGAGCCGGGCCGCCCGGAAGCGCGCGGCGCGGCGGCCGTACCGCCGCCCGGGCGTCCCGGCGACGTTCCCGCGGTGGCGCGCGCCGCCGCGGTCGTACCGCAGCCGGAGCCGATCGGTCCGCGGCCGCAACCGGCGGACCATTCCGGACCGGCGCTGCGGCGGGCCGGGTCGGAGTCGGCGGACGACGACCGGACGCCGGCCGCTGGCCTGCGTGGCGCCAGGTCCGAGCTGCGCCGGCAGATGCGCGAGCGGCGCCGCCTGCGGATGGGCGTCCTCGCGCTGGTCAGCCTGCTGCTGCTCGGCGCGGTGCCGCTCTACTTCGGCCTCCGGACGCTCAGCCGGGACCCGGTCTTCGACTCCCTCGACGCGCTCGACGTGCCGAGCTGGGCGACGGTGAAGACCGTCGACAACGTCAGCGGCAGCCGCTGGTGCCTGCAGGACTGTCGGCTGCGGGAGCGGACCGTGGAGTCCCAGCAGGCGTGGAAGGAAACCGCCCAGGTGTACGAGCAGGCGCTGACCCGGGACGGCTGGCGGCAGTGGAAGGTGACCCGCTGCCCGGAGCAGCCGGTCAAGGGCAGCTACACCTGCTGGCGCCGGGACGAACTCACCCTCGACCTGTGGGTACGCGAGCCCACCTGCGCCCTGCCGCCGGTCAACGGGCAACCGGCGCCGTCTCCGGCGCCCTCGCCCGCAGCGGGGGAGTGCGCCGGCTCGTTGGTGTCGGTGAAGGTGCGCAACGCGATCGACGACGAGCGGACCGGACCACAACCGAGCACTGACCCGTCACTCACCGGTGAGGATCCGTTCCCCACCCTCACCGACGATCCACTGGGCGAACAGACACGCTCACCGTCCTGAGCCGGTTTCCATCACGGACGGTAGGGTCTGGGGCTGGCGGGCCCGCGTGCGCCCGTCGACCGCGGTGGTGGGTCGGCGCGGGGCGAGTGGGCAGGACGGTCGCGCGTTCCGGGACGTCGGATCCCGGAACGCCTGCTTGAGGAGGACATGCGCGTGGATGGTGGACAGATCGCTGCGCTGATCGCGGCCGGCGCGTTCCTGATGCTGGTGCTCGTGCTGGCGGTGCCGATCCTGCGGCTGCGGCACACCGTGGACGCGACGACCCGCATGATCAACGACCTGAATGAGCGCACCACGCCGCTGCTCGGCGACGTCAACGCCACCGTGAAGAACGTCAACGTCGCCCTGGAGCAGGTGCAGACCTCTCTCGACGGGGTCAACCTCCAGCTCGCCAAGGTGGACACCATGACCACTCACGCGCAGAACGTCACCGCCAACGTGGCGAACCTGGCCACCGTGGTCTCCGCCGCCGCGGCGAACCCCCTGGTGAAGGTGGCCGCGTTCGGCTATGGCGTGCGCCGGGCCGCCTCGGCCCGCCGGCACGCGGAGACCGAGCGCGAGGTGCGCGACACCATCAAGCAGCAGCGTCGGGCCGCCAAGCGCGGCAACCGCTGACCGGCCGGCGCTGACCAGGAGGATGAGAACATGAGGCGGTTGTTCTGGCTGGGCATCGGGCTGGCAGTGGGCGTGCTGGTGGTGCGCAAGGCGACCAAAACGGCGCAGGCGTACACGCCAGCCGGCATCGCCAGCGGCCTGTCGGAATCCGCTGGCGGCCTGGTCGAGTCGCTGCGTAGCTTCGTGGAGGACGTCCGGGTCGGGATGGCCGAGCGCGAGCAGGAGATCCACGAGGCGTTCGCCCGCGGCGAGACGTTCGACGACCAGTTCGCCGAGCTGCGCGAGGACCCGCGCATCGGCGACCGAGAGATTTTCCCGGAGGAGCACCAGCGATGAAGACGGCGGAGATCAAGCGGCGGTACCTCGCGCACTTCGAGGCGAACGGCCATGCCGTGGTGCCGTCCGCTCCGCTGCCCGCCATCAGCGACCCGAACCTGCTGTTCGTCAACGCCGGCATGGTGCAGTTCGTCCCCTACTTCCTGGGCCAGCAGACCCCGCCGTACTCCCGCGCGGTCAGCGTCCAGAAGTGCATCCGGACGCCGGACATCGACGAGGTCGGCAAGACCAGCCGGCACGGCACGTTCTTCCAGATGAACGGCAACTTCTCCTTCGGCGACTACTTCAAGGACGGGGCCATCCCGCTCGCCTGGGACCTGGTCACCAAGCCGCTGGACCAGGGCGGTTTCGGGCTGGACCCGGAGCGGATCTGGCCGACGGTCTACCTGGACGACGACGAGGCGTACCAGATCTGGCGCTCCGTCGGGGTGCCCGCCGAGCGGATCGTCCGCCGGGGCAAGGCGGACAACTTCTGGTCGATGGGCATCCCCGGCCCCTGCGGCCCGTGCTCCGAGCTGTTCTACGACCGTGGCCCGGAGTACGGCCGCGAGGGCGGCCCGGCGGTCGACGAGGACCGCTACATGGAGTTCTGGAACCTCGTCTTCATGCAGTTCGAGCGGGGTCCGGGCACCAGCAAGGAGGACTACCCGATCCTCGGCGAGCTGCCGGCGAAGAACATCGACACCGGCATGGGCCTGGAGCGGATGGCCTCCATCCTCCAAGGCGTCGACAACCTCTACGAGATCGACGAGGTCCGGCCGATCCTCGACCGGGCCGCCGAGCTGACCGGCAAGCGGTACGGCGCGCGCTCCGGCCACGTGGCCAGCCAGTCGCACCCGGACGACGTCCGGCTGCGGGTGATCGCCGACCACGTGCGCACCGCGCTGATGCTGATCGGCGACGGCGTCACCCCGTCGAACGAGGGCCGTGGCTACGTGCTGCGCCGGATCATGCGCCGGGCGATCCGCGCGGTCCGGCTGCTCGGCTATCAGGACCGGGCGCTGCCCGAGCTGCTGCCGGTGGCCCGGGACTGCATGTCGCCGTCGTACCCGGAGCTGTCCGCCGAGTTCGGCCGGATCTCCCAGTACGCGTACGCCGAGGAGGACGCGTTCCTCGCCACGCTGCGGTCGGGTACCACCATCCTGGACACCGCGATCGCGGAGACCAAGTCGGCCGGCAAGGCGGCGATCTCCGGCGACAAGGCGTTCCAGCTCCACGACACGTACGGCTTCCCGATCGACCTGACCCTGGAGATCGCGGCCGAGCAGGGGCTCCAGGTCGACGCGGAGGGCTTCCGCCGGCTGATGGCCGACCAGCGGAGCCGGGCGAAGGCGGACGCGCAGGCGCGCAAGACCGGGCACACCGACGTGTCGGCGTACCGGTCGGTGCTCGACGGCGGTGGTCCGGTGGAGTTCACCGGCTACACCGAGCTGAACCGGGAGTCGCGGGTGCGGGCGCTGCTCGCCGGCGGCGCCGAGGTCGGCGCGGCGGTCGAGGGCGACACGATCGAGCTGGTGCTCGACACCACCCCGTTCTATGCCGAGGGCGGCGGCCAGCAGCCGGACCAGGGTCTGATCACGGTCGGCGGCGGCCAGCTCGAGGTCTTCGACGTGCAGCAGCCGGTGCCGGGCCTGATCGTGCACCGGGCGCGGGTGGTCCGGGGCGAGGTGCGCGCCGGGGAGACCGGGTACGCCGAGATCGACGTGTCCCGGCGGCGGGCGATCTCCCGCTCGCACACCGCGACCCACCTGGTGCACCAGACCATGCGCAACTTCCTCGGCGAGTCGGCCACCCAGGCGGGTTCGCTGAACGCGCCGGGCCGGCTGCGGTTCGACTTCAACACCCCGACCGGGGTGGCGCCGAGCGTGCTGCACGACGTGGAGCAGCAGGTCAACGAGGTGCTCCTGGCCGACATGGAGGTGCACGCCTTCATCACCACCCAGGAGGAGGCCCGCCGGATCGGCGCGATGGCGCTCTTCGGCGAGAAGTACGGCGAGCGGGTCCGGGTCGTCGAGGTCGGCGACTACGCCCGGGAGCTGTGCGGTGGCACGCACGTGGCCCGGTCGGCGCAGCTCGGCCTGGTGAAGATCCTCTCCGAGGCCTCGGTCGGCTCGGGCGTGCGCCGGATCGAGGCCCTCGTCGGCATGGACGCCTTCGGTTTCCTGGCCCGCGAGCACCTGCTGGTCTCCCGGCTGGCCGAGCTGTTCCGGGTCCCCGGCGACCAGGTCGCCGACCGGGTGGAGCAGACCGTCACCCAGCTGCGCGACGCGGAGAAGGAGCTCGAGAAGCTCCGCGCCCAGCTGGTCCTCGGCGGCGCGGCGGCGCTCGCCGGGCAGGCGAAGGACGTGCGCGGGGTGGCGTACGTCGGCACCGAGGCGCCCGAGGGGGCGGCCGGCAACGACGTGCGGACCCTGGCCCAGGAGATCCGGGGTCGGATCGACCCGGCCCGGCCGGCGGTGGTCGCCGTGGCGGCCCGGGCAGGAGGCAAGGCGTCCCTGGTGGTGGCGGTCAACCAGGCCGCGCGCGGTCGCGGCCTGACCGCCAAGGAGCTGGTCAAGACGGCCTTCTCCGGCCGCGGTGGCGGCAGCGACGACCTCGCCCAGGGTGGTGGCCTGCCGGCGGCCGAGGCGCCGAACCTGCTGGCCACCGTGGAGAAGGCGATCGCCGACGCGTGATGGCGCACCGACTGCGGCCAGGGCGGACCACACCGGTCCGCCCTGGCCTGTCACAGGGCGGTGTCCGATAATGGCTGAGCTGTCCCGTGGGGTCCGGTTGGGGGTGGACGTCGGGCAGGTCCGGGTCGGCGTCTCCCGCTCCGACCCGCACGGCATCCTGGCCACCCCGCTGGTCACCCTCGCCCGGGACCTGACCGCCGCGGCCGACGCGGTGCCCGCCGACATGGCGGCGCTGGTCGACCTCATCGCGGAGCACGAGGCCGTCGAGGTCGTGGTGGGCCTTCCGGTCAATCTTGCCGGCAAACACGGCCCGGCGGCGACGAACGTCTCGGCGTACGCTGCCCGTCTGGCCGATGTAATAGCGCCGGTTCCGGTGGCGCTGACGGACGAGAGGATGTCGACCGTCGTGGCTAGTCGTAGGCTGGCCGAACGTGGCGTCCGGGGAAAGCGCCAACGGGCGGTGGTCGACCAGGCCGCCGCGGTGGAGATTCTGCAGAGCTGGCTGGACGCGCAGCGGAGGCGGACGCAATGATCGACGATCTGGATCTGGTTCTCGACGAGTCGGAGAGGGGGGAGAAGGGCCGGCACCGGCGCGGCGCCGTGGCCAAGCGCAACGGCAAGTCGGGCGGCCGGGGCAAGACGATCTTCGCCCTGCTGATGGCCCTCGTGCTGCTGGGCGGCATCGGCGGGGGCGCGTACGTCGGCTTCGACCGGATCCGCAACCACTTCGTCACCCCGGACTACGACGGCCCCGGCTCGGGCGAGGCGCTGGTCGAGGTGAAGGCCGGCGACACCCTCACCGACATCGGGGACTCCCTCTACGACGCCGGGGTGGTGAAGAGCACCAAGGCGTTCATCGAGGCCGCGGAGGCCAACTCCCGCAGCAAGAACATCCAGGTCGGCCGGTACAAGGTCCGGAAGCAGATGAAGGCCGCCGACGCGGTGACCCTGCTGCTCGACCCGAAGAGCCGGGTGGTGAACGGGGTGACCATCCCCGAGGGCACCATCAGCCTGGCGATCTACGACATTCTCTCCAAGCAGACCAAGATCCCGGTCGCCGACTTCAAGGCTGCCGCGAAGGATCCGGTCAAGCTGGGCGTGCCGGCCTACTGGTTCACGCGTGGCGACGGCAAGAAGGGCCCGAAGAGCATCGAGGGCTTCCTCTTCCCGGCGACCTACGAGATCCCGCCGAAGGCGACCGCCGAGCAGATCCTGTCGATGATGGTGGACCAGTTCCTCACCGTCACCAAGGAGTTGAACTTCGTCGAGAAGGCGCAGCAGGAGCGGAAGATCTCCCCGTACGAGGCGCTGATCACCGCGTCCATCGCGCAGGCCGAGTCGGTCAACCACGTGGACCTGCCGAAGGTCTCCCGGGTGATCTACAACCGGGTCTACGCCGGCAAGATCGGCTGTAACTGCCTGGGGATCGACAGCGGCATCAACTACTGGCTGCGGTTGCAGGGCAAGGAGCCGAAGGACTCCGACGACCTGCTGCAGAGCGAGATCCACAACCTGAAGAACCCGTACAACACGCACGACGTGGCGGGGTTGCCCATTACGCCGATCAGCAACCCCGGCGAGGACGCGCTCAAGGGGGCGCTGACCCCGCCGACCGGGGACTGGATCTTCTTCATGACCATCGACCAGAAGGGCACGATGGGGTACGGCTCCAACGACGCGGACTACCGCAAGCTGATCCGGACGATGTGCGACAACAAGGTGCTGACCGGATCGAACTGCACGTCGTGAGGGCCGCTGTCGTCGGCAAGCCGATCGCCCACTCGCTCTCCCCGGTGATCCACGAGGCGGGGTACGCGGCGGCCGGGTTGACCGGGTGGTCGTACACCCGGTTGGAGTGCGGGGCCGAGGAACTGCCCGACCTGGTCGCCGGGCTCGGCCCGGAGTGGGCCGGGCTGTCGGTGACCATGCCGGGCAAGGAGGCGGCGCTCGCGCTGGCCGACCAGGTCTCGCCGGTCGCCGCCGCCGTCGGCGCCGCCAACACGCTGGTACGCCGACCCGACGGCTCCTGGTACGCCGACAACACTGACGTGACCGGAATGGTCGAGGTGCTCGCGGCCGCCGGGTGCGCGTCGGGCGTCGTCGTAACCGTGCTCGGCGCGGGCGGCACCGCCCGGGCCGCCCTCGCCGCGGCAGCCCGGCTCGGCGCGGCCGAGGTGACCGTGGTGGCCCGGCGCCCGGAGGCCGTCCACGAACTGCGCCCGGTGGCCGGCGCGGTGGGCGTGCCGCTGACCGGCGCGGCCTGGGACGGGGCGCCGAGCCACGCCCGGGCCGACGTGGTGATCTCCACCGTGCCGAAGGGCGTGGCCGACCCCCTCGCCGAGAACTTCGACTGGCGGCCGGGGACGGTCTTCTTCGACGCTCTCTACGATCCCTGGCCCACCCCGCTCGCCGCCGCCGCGCTCGCCGCCGGCTGCCGGGTGGTCTCCGGGCTGGACCTGCTGCTGGCCCAGGCGGTCGGCCAGTTCGAGCAGTTCACCGGCGTCCCCGCGCCCCGCGAGGCGATGGCCGCCGCTCTGGCCGCCGCTCGCGCCGGCTGAGCCGGCCCGGCCGTGCCGGGCGCCGAATCACCCGCGCCGGGCGCCAATGCGACTGCGGCGGGTGCCGACCCGACCGCCAGCCGACCCGGCCATGCCCGCCGCCTGGGCGCGGCCAGGGCGGGACGCCACGTCCGCAGGGCGGGACGCGGTGGGCACGGCGTCGTGGCGGCCACCGGGCGTGACAGACTGACCGCTGTGTTGCGCTGGCTGACTGCAGGTGAATCGCACGGACCCGCCCTCGTCGCGATGCTGGAGGGGGTGCCCGCCGGGATCGAGGTGACCACCGGGGAGATCGCCGGTGAGCTGGCCCGGCGCCGGCTCGGCTACGGCCGGGGCGCCCGGATGTCGTTCGAGCAGGACGAGATCGAGATCATCGGTGGGTTCCGGCACGGGGTCACCATCGGCAGCCCGGTGGCGATTCGGGTGGGCAACTCGGAGTGGCCCAAGTGGCGCGCCGTGATGGCGGCCGACCCGGTCGACCCGGAGGAGCTGGCCGGGCAGGCCCGCAACGCGCCGCTCACCCGCCCCCGGCCGGGCCACGCCGACCTGGCCGGCATGCAGAAGTACGGCCACACCGACGCCCGGCCGATCCTTGAGCGGGCCAGCGCCCGCGAGACCGCCGCCCGGGTCGCCGTGGGCACCGTCGCCAAGGCCCTCGTCAAGCAGGCGCTCGGCGTCGAGATCGTCTCCCACGTGGTGGAGCTGGGCCCGGTCGCCGCCAAGCCCGGGCTGCGCCCCACCCCCTCCGACGCGGAGCGGATCGACGCGGACCCGCTGCGCTGCCTCGACCCGGAGGCGAGCGCCCGGATGGTCGCCGAGGTCGACGCCGCGAAGAAGGCCGCCGACACGCTCGGCGGCGTGGTCGAGGTGCTCGCGTACGGGGTCCCGCCGGGCCTGGGCAGCCACGTGCAGTGGGACCGCAAGCTCGACGCCCGGCTGGCCACCGCGCTGATGTCCATTCAGGCGATCAAGGGCGTGGAGATCGGCGACGGCTGGCAGCAGGCCCGCTCCCGCGGTTCCGAGGCGCACGACGAGATCCTGCCGACCGCCACCGGGGTGCGCCGGATCACCGACCGGGCCGGCGGCCTGGAGGGTGGCATCACCACCGGCGAGCCGCTGCGGGTGAAGGCGGCGATGAAGCCGATCTCCTCGCTGAACCGGGCCCTGGCCACCGTCGACGTCACCACCGGTGAGCCGGCCACCGCGATCAACCAGCGCTCGGACGTCTGCGCGGTGCCCGCCGCGGCGGTGGTCGCCGAGGCGATGGTCGCCCTGGTGCTCGCCGAGGCGGCGGTGGAGAAGTTCGGCGGCGACTCGATCGCCGAGATGCGCCGCAACCTCGCCGGCTACCTCGACGCCCTGGTGATCCGGTGAGCGCGAGGAGTGCAGCGGAGCGGAGCCCCGCAGTCGCGAACGAAAGACGGACCCGGTGACGGCGGGGAGCGTGGCCCGGTGAACCGGCCGGTCTGCGTGCTGGTCGGGGCGCCCGGCTCCGGCAAGACCACCGTCGGCCAGGCGCTCGCCGCCGAGTTGGGCGTCGAGTTCCGGGACACCGACCTCGACATCGAGCAGCTCGCCGGCAAGCCGATCCCGGAGATCTTCGTCGACGAGGGGGAGGACCACTTCCGTACCCTCGAACGGGCGGCGGTGGCGGCGGCGCTGGCCTCGCACGGCGGGGTGCTCGCCCTCGGCGGCGGCGCGATCCTCGCCGAGGAGAACCGCGCGGCGCTGATCGGGCACACCGTGGTGCACCTCTCGGTGGAGCTGCCCGACGCGGTGAAGCGGATCGGTCTCGGCGCCGGGCGACCGCTGCTGGCGATCAATCCGCGGGCCACCCTCAAGCACCTGATGGAGCAGCGCCGTCCGCTCTACGCCGAGGTGGCCACCGCGACCGTGCTGACCGACGGGCGCACCCCGGAGGAGATCGCGGCGGAGGTTGCCGCCCTGCTCAAGCCCTGACCGGCGTCGGCGCGGGGCGACGCTCGGGACGCCAGGTGACCAGGAGTGCCAGGGCGAGCAGGATCTCGGCGAGGTCGCCGCCGTAGTACATGACGGTGGCGGCGGCCCGTAGCTCGTCCCCGGTGGCGGGGACGTCGACGAGGACGCCGGCGTAGAGGAGCTGGGCCATTGTGGCGTGCGCGGCCACGGCGACGCCGAGCACGAGCAGGCGGACCGGGACGCGGGGGCGGTGCGGACCGGGATCGGGGCCGGCGACGGACCAGGCGAAGAGGTAGCCGGCGAGCACCAGGTGCAGGCGCACCAGGCCGTGCAGGGCGGGGCTCGTCAGCGTGGCCCGGTAGAGCGGCGTCAGGTACAGCAGGTACAGGCCGCCGGTGGTGAGCAGCAGGCCGGTGACCGGGTGGGCGAGCGCCCGGGCCACCGGGTGACGCAGCAGTCGTACCGCCGCCCGGCCGGTGCGCTGGTCCACCGTGCGCAGCGCGAGGGTGCCGGGCGCGCCGAGCACCAGGGCCAGCGGCGCCAGCATGCCGAGCAGCAGATGCTGCCACATGTGCCCGGGTAGGCCGCCCGCGGGCCAGGCCAGCCCGGCGGCGAGCAGCGCCGTGCCGAGACCGAAGCTCGCCGTCCGCCGGTGGCTCCACCCGGGCCGGCCGGGGTCGCGCTGTCGCAGCGCGGCGGCCAGGTAGACCCAGAACATCCCCAGCGGTACGAGAGCGACGGGCGGGACGCCCCCGGCGGGGTGCCCGGCGTGGGCGAGGATCACCGCCGGTCCGGCGCGCAGACGTCGACCGTGCCGGCGCTCCGCTGGATCAGCCAGCCGACCGCGACGAGGGCCGCCCCGAGGGCGAGGAAGCCGAGGTCCCAGGCGGTCTGGTGCGGTCCGCCGCGGACGTGGTGGATGCCGAGCAGCTGGTGGTCGACGATCCCCTCGACCAGGTTGAACAGTCCCCAGCCCACCAGCGCCCAGCCCCAGAGCACGGGGGAGCGCCAGAGCCGGCCCCGGGACCGGGTCACCCGGGAATAGAGCAGCGCCAACCCGGCCAGCACCGCGACCCAGGTCACCACGTGGAACAGTCCGTCCCACAGGGTGTTCATCCGCAGCCCCGGCACGGTGTCCACCGGGTACGCCCGGATCCCGACGTGGTCGGTGTCGGTGCTGCTCAGCATGTGGTGCCACTGGAGGACCTGGTGCAGCAGGATGCCGTCGACGAAGCCACCGAGCCCGACTCCGAGGATCGTCGCGGGGACCAGGATGTCCGCTCCGTCGAGGGTGTGTCGGGTCATCGCCAGCTCCTCCGGCGGTCGGTGGTCGGTCCGTGGCTCCGTGCCCGGGCCGTACCGGTCAAACGTCGCGGACGCCGCCCGGGTCACGGAGTGGACACTCGCCGCCCGGGGACCGCCGGCTCGGCTAGGCTGCCGGCGATGGACGAGGTGACCCGGATCCCGGTCGGCGGCGAGCGGCCGTACGACGTGCTGGTGGGGCGCGACCTGCTCGACCCGCCGCCCCGGCTGCTGCCCGGCGCGAACCGGGTGGCGGTGCTGCACGCGCCCCCGCTCAAGGAGTTGGCGGAGACGTTCGGTGAGCGGGTCCGCGCGGTCGGGGTCGAACCGCTGCTGATCGAGGTGCCCGACGCCGAGGCGGGCAAGCAGATCGACGTCGCCGCCGACTGCTGGGACCGGCTCGGCGAGGCCGGGTTCACCCGTACCGACGCCGTGGTGGGGATCGGCGGCGGCGCGGTAACCGACCTGGCCGGCTTCGTGGCGGCCTGTTGGCTGCGTGGGGTGCGCTGGGTGCCGATCGCGACCTCGCTGCTCGGCATGGTCGACGCGGCGGTGGGCGGCAAGACCGGGGTCAACACCGCCGCCGGCAAGAACCTGGTCGGCGCCTTCCACCCGCCGGCCGGGGTGATCTGCGACCTCGCCACGCTGGACAGCCTGCCGCCGGCCGACCTGGCCGCCGGGATGGCCGAGGTGGTCAAGTGCGGCTTCATCGCCGACCCGGTGATCCTCGACCTGGTCGAGCGGGATCCCGCTGCCGCGCTCGACCCGACCGGGCCGGTGACCCGGGAGTTGATCGAGCGGGCGATCCGGGTGAAGGCCGACGTGGTCTCCGGCGACCTGCGCGAGTCCGGGGTGCGGGAGGTGTTGAACTACGGGCACACCCTGGCCCACGCGATCGAGAAGGTGGAGGGCTACCGGTGGCGGCACGGGCACGCGGTCTCCGTGGGCCTCGTCTACGCCGCCGCGCTGGCCCGGCTCGCCGGTCGACTGGACGCGGCGACCGCCGAGCGGCACCGGGCCGTGGTGGCCGCGCTCGACCTGCCGACCAGCTACCCCGCCGACGCGTGGCCGCGACTGCTCGCCGCGATGCGGGTCGACAAGAAGGCCCGGGGCAGCACGCTGCGTTTCGTCGTGCTCGACGGCCTGGCCCGGCCGGCGATCCTGGAGGGCCCCGACGACGACCTGCTGCACGCCGCCTACCGGGAGATCTCCTCGTGAGGGTGTACGTGCTCAACGGCCCCAACCTGGGCCGGCTCGGCACCCGGCAGGTCGACGTCTACGGGGTGACCAGCTACGCCGACCTGGTCACCAGGTGCGTGGACGTCGGCCGGGAGCTGGGGCTGGACGTGGTGGTCCGGCAGACCGACGCCGAGCAGGAGCTGCTCGGCTGGCTGCACGCGGCGGCCGACGAGGGCGCCCCGGTGGTGCTCAATCCCGCCGCCTGGTCGCACTACTCGATCGCGGTGCGGGACGCCTGCGCGATGCTGCGGGGGCCGCTGGTGGAGGTGCACATCTCCAACATCCACGCCCGGGAGGAGTTCCGGCACCACTCGGTGGTCTCCGCGGTGGCCACCGGGGTGATCTGCGGGCTGGGCGTGGACGGCTACCGCCTCGCCCTGCAGCACATCGCCACCCGGCTGGCCGCGACCGACTGAGCCGGTCGCCCGGGGCCGCAGGGCCGATACCCGGTGTGACTGTTGCCGCCACTGCAGCAGAGCAGAGGGGGCGCGGTGGGACCGGTGGGCGGTCGGCGCCGGCACCCGGGATGACCCTCGGGCTCGGCGGGACAGCGGCGGCCCTGTCGGTTCGACACAGCTAGTAGACTTTGCAGGTCTGTCCGCCAATTGATGATCAAGGCAGGAAATGGCCACCACCAACGAGCTCAAAAACGGCCTCGTACTCAACCTCGACGGGGAGCTCTGGGCCGTCGTCGAGTTCCAGCACGTCAAGCCCGGTAAGGGTGGCGCCTTCGTGCGCACCACGCTGAAGAACGTGCTGTCCGGCAAGGTCGTTGACAAGACCTTCAACGCGGGCACCAAGGTCGAGACCGCGACCGTCGACAAGCGCACCATGCAGTACCTGTACGCCGACGGCGAGGACTACGTCTTCATGGATCTGGAGACGTTCGACCAGATCACCGTCCCCGGCGGCACCGTCGGCGAGGCCGCCAACTACCTCCTGCCGGAGGCGGAGGCGACCGTCGCCACGCACGAGGGTGTCCCGCTCTACATCGAGCTGCCGACCTCCGTCGTGCTGGAGGTCACCTACACCGAGCCGGGTCTGCAGGGCGACCGGTCGACCGGCGGCAACAAGCCGGCCACCGTCGAGACCGGCGCGACCGTGCAGGTGCCGCTCTTCATCACCACCGGCGAGAAGATCAAGGTCGACACCCGCGACGGCCGTTACCTCGGCCGCGCCTGATGGCTGAGGGTCCCAAGCAGCAGATGCCGGCGCGCCGCAAGGCGCGCAAGCGGGCGCTGGACGTGCTCTTCGAGGCGGATCTGCGCGACCGGCCCCCGGTCGAGGTGCTCGCCGGCTACATCGAGCGGATCGAGAAGCCCCGCCCGGAGCACCTGGGCTACGCGGTCAGCCTGGTCGAGGGCGTCGCCGCGCACCTCGACCGGATCGACGAGCTGATCGCCAGCTACGCCGAGGGCTGGACGCTCGAGCGGATGCCGGTGGTCGACCGTAACCTCGCCCGGATCGCCGTCTACGAGCTGCTGTACGTCGACGACATCGACGACGCGGTGGCGATCAGCGAGGCCGTGGAGCTGGCCCGGCAGATGTCGACCGACGACTCGCCGCGCTTCCTCAACGGGGTGCTCGGCCGGATCGCCGAGTACGCCACCCGCTGAGTCGCGGCCGACGCGCCGCGGCGACCGCACCCGTACGACGAAAGGGCCCGTGCCGGACGGCACGGGCCCTTTCGGTTGCTGCTACGGGTCAGGACGCGAAGAACGCCCGGGGGTCGGCGACCAGCACACCGTGCTCGGTGAGCCGCTCGATCAGGCCCGACGGCGAGGCGTCGTAGACGATCGCCAGCGCGCGCAGGTCGTCGGCGCGGATGGAGAGCACCCGGCCGTTGTAGTCACCGCGCTGCTGCTGGATGGCACGGGCGTACCGGGCGACGTAGGCGAGGTCCTCGGAGGCCTCGTCGTAGAGCCGCTCCAGGTCGAGGACGATCTTGCTGGTCGGCTCGTGGCGCACCCCGCTGCCGTCGGGCAGCAGCTCCGAGACGGGAACGCGGTAGAAGTCGGCCAGCTCCGCCAGGCGGGACACGGTGACGGCCCGGTCGCCGCGCTCGTACGAGCCGACCACCACGGCCTTCCACCGCCCGTTCGACTTCTCCTCCACACCCTGCAGGGACAGGCCCTGCTGCTGGCGGATGGAGCGCAGGCGGGCGCCCAGCGACTTGGCGTATTCAGAGGGCATTCGGACACTCCCAGTGCTGCTCGGGGTTCTCCCAGCTATCGCTACGGAGCGTGACGGTACGGGGATTGCGACACCTGGTCAAGTGGTCGTGACAACACCGTTGGGGGGCACGGGGGGAGTTATCCCCATTTCGCCACCCTGATCCTGGGGTCAGTACCGGCGGCGGTCGGCCCGGTGACCGCTGGTAACGTGGCGTGAAGCCCCGGTCCGGGCCGTTCGCGGCCGGACCGGCAACCCAGACGTCCTTTAACGACCCGTCCCGTGAGGCGGGGAAGGAGGTCCGCCGTGGCCTACCCACCGGCTGCCCAGTCGTCGCCGCCGCGACAACCCTCGGTGAAGGTGATCCTCGCCGCCGCCGACGTGTCGCGCGTGGTCGACCGCATCGCCCACCAGATCCTCGAGAAGACCCAGGGCGCCGCCGACACCGTGCTGCTCGGCATCCCCACCCGGGGCGTACCGCTCGCCCGCCGGCTCGCCGCGCGGATCAGCACCTTCGAGGACGTGGCCGTCCCGGTCGGCGTGCTCGACATCACCCTCTACCGCGACGACCTGCGCCGGCACGCCACCCGCGCGGTCGGCCCGACCGAGCTGCCGCCCGGCGGGATCGACGGCAAGCGGGTCATCCTCGTCGACGACGTGCTCTTCTCCGGCCGCACCGTGCGGGCCGCCCTGGACGCGCTCAGCGACGTCGGCCGCCCCGCCTCCGTGCAGCTCGCCGTCCTGGTCGACCGCGGCCACCGCGAGCTGCCGATCCGCGCCGACTACGTCGGCAAGAACATCCCGACCGCGCTCGCCGAGAGCGTGAAGGTCACCCTCGGCGAGACGGACGGCGCCGACGAGGTCAAGCTGTACGGGGGGAATCCCGCATGATCCGGCATCTGCTCTCCGGCGGCGACCTCGACGCGGCCACCGCCACCCTGATCCTGGACACCGCCGCCGAGATGGCCACCGTCGCCGGCCGCGAGGTCAAGAAGCTCCCCGCGCTGCGCGGCCGGACCGTGGTGAACCTCTTCTACGAGGACTCCACCCGCACCCGGATCTCGTTCGAGGCGGCCGCCAAGCGGCTCAGCGCCGACGTGATCAACTTTTCCGCCAAGGGCTCCAGCGTGACCAAGGGCGAGAGCCTGAAGGACACCGCGCTCACCCTCCAGGCGATGGGCGCCGACGCGGTGGTCGTCCGGCATCCCGCCTCCGGGGCCCCGCACCGGCTGGCCAACTGGGTGGAGGGGTCGGTGGTCAACGCCGGCGACGGCACCCACGAGCACCCCACCCAGGCGCTGCTCGACGCATACACGATGCGCTCCCGGCTGGGTCGGCTCGCCGGCCTGCACGTCGCGATCGTCGGCGACGTGCTGCACTCCCGGGTGGCCCGCTCGAACGTGCTGCTGCTCTCCACCCTCGGCGCCAAGGTCACCCTGGTCGGCCCGCCCACGCTGATCCCCGTCGACATCTCCGGGGCGCTCGCGCCGGGCACCGACGTCTCCTACGACCTCGACGCTGTGCTGCCCGGCGCGGACGTGGTGATGATGCTGCGGGTGCAGCGGGAGCGGATGAACGACTCCTACTTCCCCTCCGCCCGCGAGTACGCCCGCCGCTACGGCCTGGACGGCCCGCGGATGCGCCGGCTGCCCGAGCACGCGATCGTCATGCACCCCGGCCCGATGAACCGGGGCATGGAGATCACGCCCGAGGTCGCCGACTCGCCCCGCTCCACCATCGTCGAACAGGTCGCCAACGGGGTCTCCGTGCGGATGGCCGTCCTCTACCTGCTGCTCGGAGGGAACAACCGGTGACCGCGTACCTGATCAAGAGCGTGAGCGTCGTCGGCGCCGCGCCGACCGACCTGCTGATCCGCGACGGCGTCGTGGCGGAGGTCGGCGCGGGGCTGACCGCGCCGGACGCCACGGTGATCGACGGCGCCGGCCTGGTCGCCCTGCCCGGCCTGGTCGACCTGCACACCCACCTGCGCGAGCCCGGCCGGGAGGACGCCGAGACCGTCGAATCGGGCTCCCGGGCGGCGGCGCTGGGCGGCTACACCGCGGTCTGCGCGATGGCCAACACCTCCCCGGTCGCCGACACCGCCGGCGTGGTCGAGCAGGTCTGGCGGCTCGGCCGGGAGGCCGGGCTGGTCGACGTGCAGCCCATCGGCGCGGTCACCGTCGGGCTGGCCGGCGGGCAGCTCGCCGAGCTGGGCGCGATGGCCGACTCGGCGGCCCGGGTGCGGATCTTCTCCGACGACGGGCACTGCGTCGCCGACCCGAAGCTGATGCGCCGGGCGTTGGAGTACGTCAAGGCGTTCGACGGGGTGATCGCGCAGCACGCCGAGGAGCCGCGGCTCACCGAGGGCGCGCAGATGCACGAGGGCGAGGTCTCCACCCGGCTCGGGCTGACCGGCTGGCCGGCGGTCGCCGAGGAGGCGATCATCGCCCGGGACGTGCTGCTGGCCGAGCACGTCGGCAGCCGGCTGCACATCTGCCACGTCTCCACCGCCGGCAGCGTCGAGGTGCTGCGGCACGCGAAGGCGCGCGGCGTGAAGGTCACCGCCGAGGTGACCCCGCACCACCTGCTGCTCACCGACTCCAAGGCCGAGACGTACGACCCGGTCTACAAGGTGAACCCGCCGCTACGGACCGGCACCGACGTCGCCGCGCTCCGCGCCGCGCTGGCCGAGGGCGTGATCGACATCATCGCCACCGACCACGCCCCGCACGCCGTGGAGGACAAGGAGTGCGAGTGGGCGTACGCCCGGCCGGGCATGCTCGGCCTGGAGACGGCGCTCTCCATCGCGCTCGACGTGCTCGGCCCGCAGTGGGACCTGATCGCCGAGCGGATGTCCCGCGCCCCGGCCCGGATCGCCGGCCTGGAGGGGCACGGCGTCGACCCGGCCCCCGGCGTGCCGGCCAACCTGACCCTGGTCGACCCGGCCGCCCGCCGCACCATCGAGCCGGCGGAGCTGGCCAGTCGCAGTCGCAACACCCCGTACGCCCGCATGACGCTGCCGGGTCGCATCGTGGCGACCTTCCTGCGCGGCGAGCCGACGGTCCTGGACGGAAAGGCAGTCAAGTGACCCGCAGACGTTCCGCGATCCTCGTTCTCGAGGACGGGCGCACGTTCCACGGCGAGGCGTACGGCAGCGTCGGGGAGACCTTCGGCGAGGCGGTCTTCAACACCGGCATGACCGGCTACCAGGAGACCCTGACCGACCCGTCCTACCACCGCCAGGTGGTGGTGCAGACCGCCCCGCACATCGGCAACACCGGCGTGAACGACGAGGACGACGAGTCCGGCCGGATCTGGGTCGCCGGGTACGTGGTCCGCGACCCGGCCCGGATCGGCTCCAACTGGCGGGCCACCGGCGGGCTGGAGGACCGGCTCGCCGCCGAGGGCGTGGTCGGCATCAGCGGCGTCGACACCCGGGCGCTGACCCGGCACCTGCGCGAGCGGGGCGCCATGCGGGTCGGCATCTCCAGCATCGACGACGACCCGCGCGCCCTGCTGGCCCGGGTCCGCCAGTCGCCGCAGATGGTCGGCGCGGACCTCTCCGCCGAGGTGACCACAGAGAAGCCGTACGTGGTCGAGGCGCAGGGCGAGCACCGGTTCACGGTCGCCGCGCTGGACCTGGGCATCAAGCGCAACGTGCCGCGCCGGCTCGCCGCCCGGGGGGTCACCACCCACGTGCTGCCCGCCGGTTCGAGCATCGAGGACCTGCTCGCCACCGGCGCGGACGCGGTCTTCTTCTCGCCCGGCCCGGGCGACCCGGCCACCGCCCACGGCCCGGTCACGCTCGCCCAGGAGGTGCTGCGCCGGCGGGTCCCGCTGTTCGGCATCTGCTTCGGCAGCCAGATCCTCGGCCGGGCGCTCGGCTTCGGCACCTACAAGCTCGGCTACGGCCACCGCGGCATCAACCAGCCGGTGCTCGACCGGGCCACCGGCAAGGTCGAGGTGACCAGCCACAACCACGGCTTCGCCGTCCAGGTCCCGGGCGCTGGGGCGGGGGCGGTGGTCCCCGACCAGGTGATCGAGACCGAGTTCGGCGGCGTTCAGGTGTCGCACGTCTGCCTCAATGACAACGTGGTCGAGGGGCTGCGGGCGAAGGACGTGCCCGCCTTCACCGTCCAGTACCACCCCGAGGCGGCGGCCGGCCCGCACGACGCGGACTACCTCTTCGACCGTTTCGCCGAACTGATCGAGGGCCGCGGCCTCGACCGGATGCGCAGCGAGGGCCGCGGCCTCGACCGACAGCAGAGTGAAGGCGGCAAGAATGCCTAAGCGGACCGATCTCAAGCACATCCTGGTGATCGGCTCCGGGCCGATCGTGATCGGGCAGGCCTGCGAGTTCGACTACTCCGGCACCCAGGCCTGCCGGGTGCTGCGCAGCGAGGGGATCCGGGTCAGCCTGGTCAACTCCAACCCGGCGACGATCATGACCGACCCGGAGTTCGCCGACGCCACGTACGTCGAGCCGATCACTCCGGAGTTCGTCGAGCTGGTCATCGCCAAGGAGCGCCCTGACGCCCTGCTGCCCACCCTGGGCGGGCAGACCGCGCTGAACACCGCGGTCGCCCTGCACGAGGCGGGCGTGCTGGAGAAGTACGGCGTGGAGCTGATCGGCGCCAACATCGAGGCGATCAACCGCGGCGAGGACCGGCAGCTGTTCAAGGACATCGTCGCCAAGGCCGGCGTACGCCTCGGTCTGGACGACCCGACCGGCCTGGTGCCCCGGTCGCGGGTCTGCCACTCGATGGCCGAGGTCGAGGCGACCGTCACCGAGCTGGGCCTGCCGGTGGTGATCCGGCCGTCGTTCACCATGGGCGGCCTGGGCTCCGGCATGGCGCACACGCCCGAGGACCTGGCCCGGATCGCCGGCGCCGGCCTGGCCGCCAGCCCGGTGCACGAGGTGCTCATCGAGGAGAGCGTGCTCGGCTGGAAGGAGTACGAGCTCGAGCTGATGCGCGACCGCCACGACAACGTGGTCGTCGTCTGCTCGATCGAGAACGTCGACCCGATGGGCGTGCACACCGGCGACAGCGTCACCGTGGCCCCGGCCATGACGCTGACCGACCGGGAGTACCAGCGCCTGCGCGACCTCGGCATCGCGGTGCTGCGCGAGGTCGGGGTGGACACCGGCGGCTGCAACATCCAGTTCGCGGTCAACCCGGCCGACGGCCGGATCGTCGTGATCGAGATGAACCCCCGGGTGTCCCGCTCCTCGGCGCTGGCCTCGAAGGCCACCGGCTTCCCGATCGCCAAGATCGCCGCGAAGCTGGCCATCGGCTACACCCTCGACGAGATCCCCAACGACATCACCCTGAAGACCCCGGCGGCCTTCGAGCCGACCCTGGACTACGTGGTGGTGAAGATCCCCCGGTTCGCGTTCGAGAAGTTCCCCGGCGCGGACCCGGAGCTGACCACCACGATGAAGTCGGTCGGCGAGGCGATGAGCCTGGGCCGCAACTTCACCGAGGCGCTGAACAAGGCGATGCGCTCGATGGAGACGAAAGCAGGCGGATTCTGGACCGTGCCGGATCCGGTCGTCGCTGCCGCGACGGGCGCCGACCCGGCCGGCGCGACGAAGGAGAACACCCTCGCCGCGCTGAAGATGCCGCACGACGGCCGGCTCTACACCGTCGAGCGGGCGCTGCGGCTCGGCGCCTCCATCGCCGAGGTCGCCGCCGCCTCCGGCGGGATCGACCCGTGGTTCCTGGACCAGATTGCCGCGCTGGTCGAGCTGCGCGCGGAGATCGTGGACGCCCCGGTGCTCGACGCGGACCTGCTGCGCCGGGCCAAGCGGGCCGGGCTCTCCGACCGGCAGCTCGCCGCGCTCCGCCCGGAGCTGGCCGCCGAGGACGGCGTCCGCACCCTGCGGCACCGGCTCGACGTCCGCCCGGTCTACAAGACGGTGGACACCTGCGCCGCCGAGTTCGAGGCGACCACGCCGTACCACTACTCCACCTACGACCAGGAGACCGAGGTCGCGCCCTCGGACCGGCCCAAGGTGCTCATCCTGGGCTCCGGGCCGAACCGGATCGGCCAGGGCATCGAGTTCGACTACTCCTGCGTGCACGCCGTGATGGCGCTGCGGGAGGTCGGCTACGAGACCGTGATGGTCAACTGCAACCCGGAGACGGTCTCCACCGACTACGACACCGCCGACCGGCTCTACTTCGAGCCGCTGACCTTCGAGGACGTCCTGGAGGTCTGGCACGCCGAGGACTCCTCCGGCCGGGCGGCCGGCGGGCCGGGCGTGGTCGGGGTGATCGTGCAGCTCGGCGGGCAGACCCCGCTGGGCCTGGCGCAGCGGCTCAAGGACGCCGGGGTGCCGGTGGTCGGCACCTCCCCGGAGTCGATCCATCTGGCCGAGGAGCGGGGCGCGTTCGGCTCGGTACTCGCCCGGGCCGGGCTGCGCGCCCCCGCGCACGGCATGGCCACCTCGTACGACGAGGCGAAGGCGATCGCCGACGAGATCGGGTACCCGGTGCTGGTCCGCCCGTCGTACGTGCTCGGCGGGCGGGGCATGGAGATCGTCTACGACGACGCCACGCTGCGCGACTACATCGGCCGGGCCACCGACATCTCCCCGGACCACCCGGTCCTGGTCGACCGCTTCCTCGACGACGCCATCGAGATCGACGTGGACGCGCTCTGCGACGCCGACGGCGAGGTCTACCTCGGCGGGGTGATGGAGCACATCGAGGAGGCCGGCATCCACTCCGGCGACTCGTCCTGCGCGCTTCCGCCGATCACCCTGGCCGGCTCGCACCTGGTCCAGGTGCGCCGCTACACCGAGGCGATCGCCAAGGGCGTGGGCGTGCGCGGCCTGCTCAACGTGCAGTACGCCCTCAAGGACGACATGCTCTACGTGCTGGAGGCGAACCCGCGGGCGTCCCGGACGGTCCCCTTCGTCTCCAAGGCGACCGCCGTGCCGCTGGCGAAGGCGGCGGCCCGGATCGCGCTCGGCGCCACCATCGCCGAGCTGCGCGCCGAGGGCCTGCTCCCGCCGAGCGGGGACGGCGGCACGATGCCGGCCGACGCCCCGATCGCGGTGAAGGAGGCGGTGCTGCCGTTCAAGAGGTTCCGCACCCCGGCCGGCAAGGGGATCGACTCCCTGCTGGGCCCGGAGATGAAGTCCACCGGCGAGGTGATGGGCATCGACACCAACTTCGGGCACGCCTTCGCCAAGTCGCAGTCCGCCGCGTACGGCTCGCTGCCGACCGCCGGGAAGATCTTCGTCTCGGTGGCCAACCGGGACAAGCGCGGCATGATCTTCCCGATCAAGCGCCTGGCGGACCTGGGCTTCGAGATCGTCGCCACCACCGGCACCGCCGAGGTGCTGCGCCGGCACGGCATCGCCTGCGAGCAGATCCGCAAGCACTATGAGGCCGGTGAGGGCGAGGACGCGGTCTCGATGATCCTCGGCGGCGACGTGGCCCTGGTGGTCAACACGCCGCAGGGCTCCGGCGCCAGCGCCCGCTCCGACGGCTACGAGATCCGCAGCGCCGCGGTGACGGCGGACATCCCCTGCATCACCACCGTCCCCGGTGCCGCCGCCGCGGTCATGGGCATCGAGGCGAGGATCCGCGGCGACATGCGCGTCCGCCCCCTCCAGGAGCTCCACGCCGCCCTGCGGGCCGCCCAGTGACCCCCCGGATCGCAGCGTCGATCATGAAGTTGTTGCCTCGACACGCCGAGGCGGCGGGCAACAACTTCATGATCGATCACTCCCGGGGAGGCCGCGCGTGATCTTTGAGAAGGTCGTGCGGCCGGGGCTGTTCCGGGTGGGGGGTGGGGACGCCGAGGCGGCGCACGAGTGGACGTTGCGGCGACTGGCCGCGGTGTCCCGGCGGCCGGCGGCGCTCGCCGCGCTGCGGGCCCGCTACCTCCGGCGGGCGCCGCGGACGTTGTTCGGGGTGGAGTTCCCGAACCCGGTCGGGTTGGCCGCGGGGATGGACAAGAACGGGGTGGCGCTGCCGGCCTGGCCGGCGCTCGGCTTCGGCTTCGTCGAGGTCGGCACGGTCACCGCGCACGCCCAGCCGGGCAACCCCCGGCCCCGGCTGTTCCGGCTGCGGGACAGCGAGGCCGTGGTGAACCGGATGGGGTTCAACAACGCCGGCGCCGCGGCCCTGGCCGACCGGCTGGCGGCGCTGCCCCGCCCGATCGGCGTACCGCTGGGCATCTCCCTCGGCAAGTCCAAGGTGACCCCGCTGGACGAGGCCGTCGAGGACTACCTGGCCTCCTACCGGGCGCTGCAGGGGCACGGCGACTACTTCGCCGTCAACGTCTCCTCGCCGAACACCCCGGGGCTACGGTCCCTCCAGGACAAGTCCCACCTGGACGCGCTGCTCGCGGCGCTGGTGGGGGAGAAGCCGGTGCTGGTGAAGATCGCCCCGGACCTCACCGAGCCGGCGATCGCCGAGCTGCTGGAGGTCTGCCTGGACCGGGGCGCGGCCGGGGTGATCGCCACCAACACGACGCTGGCCCGCGACGGGCTCGCCCCGGCCGACCGGGAGCGCGGCGCGGAGAGCGGCGGCCTCTCCGGCCGTCCGCTGGCCGGACGCGCCCGCGAGGTGGTCGCCTTCGTGCACCGGGAGACCGGCGGCCGGCTGCCGGTGATCGGCGTCGGCGGCATCCTGGACCCGGACGACGCGGCCCGGATGTTCGACGCCGGAGCGAGCCTCGTCCAGCTCTACACCGGATTCATCTACCGTGGCCCGGCCCTGGTCCGCGCGGCCGCCCGCGCGGCGGCCGGGGCGGCGGCGGTCCCGGCCGGCCACCGGTGAACCAGAGCCGGGAGAGGCCCCCTCGGCGCTCCCTTTGCTCTGCTGCCCCCGGCGCAACGGCCGCCGTCCGGTATCCGGACACCCGGTGTTGCCGTCGCTGCAGCAGAGCAAAGGGATCGCGGGAGCACCGTCCGGCCCCGCCGGCGTGCGGCTCGGTCCGCCCGTGCCGGCCATCGGGGTGCGCACCAGTCCGCGCGAGGACACGAAGGAGGGCCCGTGACGCCTGAGGAGATCCTGGCCGCCGACCGCCGGCACGTCTGGCACCCGTACGCGGCGCTGCCGCCGGCCAACCCGCCCCACGTGGTGGCGAGCGCGGAGGGCGTACGGCTGCGGCTGGCCGACGGCCGGGAGCTCGTCGACGGGATGTCGTCGTGGTGGGCGGCGATCCACGGCTACCGCCACCCCGTGCTCGACGCGGCGGTCACCGACCAGCTCGGCCGGATGAGCCACGTGATGTTCGGCGGGCTCACCCACGAGCCCGCGGTCCGGCTGGCCAGCACCCTGGTCGAGCTGGCCCCCGACGGCCTGGAACACGTCTTCCTCGCCGACTCCGGCTCGGTCAGCGTCGAGGTGGCGGTGAAGATGTGCCTGCAGTACCAGCGGGCCACCGGCCGGCCGGAACGCCGCCGGCTGGGCACCTGGCGGGGCGGCTACCACGGGGACACCTTCCATCCGATGAGCGTGTGCGACCCGGAGGGCGGGATGCACCACCTCTGGGGGGACGTGCTGCCCCGGCAGGTCTTCGCGCCGGTGCCGCCGGGCGGTTTCGACACCCCGCCGGACCCGGCGTACGAGCAGGCCCTGGTCGACGCGGTGGAGCGGCACGCCGACGAGCTGGCGGCGGTGATCGTGGAGCCGGTGGTCCAGGGCGCCGGCGGGATGCGCTTCCACCACCCGCACTACCTGCGGCTGCTGCGCGAGGTGACCCGGGCGCACGGCGTCCTGCTCATCTTCGACGAGATCGCCACCGGCCTCGGCCGTACCGGCACGATGTTCGCCGCCGAGCACGCCGGCGTCACCCCGGACGTGCTCTGCGTCGGCAAGGCGCTCACCGGCGGTTACCTGACCCTGGCCGCCGCGCTCTGCACGCCCGAGATCGCCCGCGGCATCTCGGCGGGCGGGGTGCTGGCGCACGGTCCCACGTTCATGGGCAACCCGCTCGCCTGCGCGGTCGCCAACGCCTCGCTGGACCTGCTGCGGGCCGGGGACTGGGCCGGGCAGGTGGCGAGGATCCAGGACGGGCTGCGGGCCGGGCTGGAGCCGCTGCGCGACGCGCCCGGGGTGGCGGACGTGCGAATCCTGGGCGCGATCGGCGTGGTCCAGCTCGACCACGAGGTGGACCTGGCCCGGGCCACCGCGGCCGCGGTGGCGCAGGGCGTCTGGCTGCGCCCGTTCCGCGACCTGGTCTACACCATGCCGCCGTACGTCACCGACGATGCCGACGTGGCGCGGATCGTGAGCGGCGTCGAGGCGGCGGTCAAGGCCGGCTGAGGCAGGCGTACCGGGGGAGCGGGCCGATGGTCCGCCACGCCGCCCGAACACGACGAGCGGCGGCGTTCACCGCCGTAGGACACCGCGGCGCGGCGCCGCGCGGAGGAGAGGGAGAGTCGCGATGGAGAGCTTCGGGGTCCGCCTGCACCGGGCCGTGGCCGAACGGGGACCGCTCTGCGTGGGGATCGACCCGCATCCGGGCCTGCTGGCGCGTTGGGGGCTGTCCGACGACGTCGCCGGGCTCGACCGGTTCGCCCGGACTGTGGTCGAGGCGTTGGGTGACCGGATTGCGGTGGTCAAGCCCCAGTCGGCTTGTTTTGAGCGGTTCGGCGCCCGGGGTGTCGGAATTCTTGAGTCAACTATCCGACAGTTACGGGATTCGGGCTCGCTCGTTCTGCTCGACGTCAAGCGCGGCGACATCGGTTCGACGGTCAGCGCGTACGCCTCGGCCTACCTTGATCCATCCAGCCCGCTGTATGTCGACGCGATCACGGCCAGCCCCTATCTCGGGGTCGGATCCCTCGCGCCGATGTTCGAGCTGGCCGCCGCGCACGGCGGTGGCGTCTTCGTCCTGGCGCTCACCTCGAACCCGGAGGGCACCTCGGTGCAGCGCGCCGTCACGGCCGACGGGCGGACCGTCGCGCAGACCGTGATCGACGAGATTTCCCAGCTCAACAGGGGTGCCGAGCCGCTCGGCAGCTTCGGTCTGGTGGTCGGCGCGACGATCGGCGACACCGGTCACGACCTCTCGGCGGTGAACGGTCCGCTGCTCGCGCCGGGGCTCGGCGCCCAGGGTGGCACGGCGGCCGACCTGCGGAACGTCTTCGGCTCCAGCCTGCCCTCGGTGCTGCCCTCGTACTCCCGCGAGGTCCTGCACGCGGGACCGGACATCGCCGGCCTGCGGGCTGCGGCGGACCGGGTTCTGGGCGACTGCCGGGCCGCGCTGGCCACCTCCTGACTGACTGACGGCTCGGTCACTTTGCGCTGATCCTCGCGCGTCCACGTTGCCGAAATCTCCGATGACCGCTAGTTTTCCCCGCGCTGGGAACCACGGACCCCTTTGGTTGCCAGCGACACCACGTTTCACAGATGCGGCGGTGCGCCCCGCCCGCCGCGATAGGGACCTGAGGAGAACTGGTGCCGCTCCCGTCACTGACCCCCGAGCAGCGCGCTGCCGCGCTGGAGAAGGCCGCGGAGATCCGCAAGGCCCGTGCAAAGCTGAAGGAGGACCTGAAGCAGGGCAAGACCAACCTCGCCACGGTCCTCGAGCAGGCCGAGTCCAACGACGTCGTCGGCAAGCTGAAGGTGTCGGCCGTCCTGCAGGCCATGCCGGGCATCGGCAAGATCCGGGCCACCCAGATCATGGAGAAGCTCAAGATCGCCGACAGCCGCCGACTGCGTGGCCTGGGCGAGCAGCAGCGCAAGGCTCTGCTTGGAGAGTTCGCCGCCAACTGAACGCCGCAACGTGTAGAAACAAGCGGTGAGCACGGATGACGAGGCGCGCCCGGCGGCTCGGCTCACTGTCCTGGCCGGACCTTCCGGGGCCGGCACGGAGAGTGTCGTCGAGCTGGTCCGGGCGCGTTTCCCGTCCGCCTGGGTTCCCGTGGCGGCCACCACCCGGCCGCCCGGTGCGGGCGAGGTGGACGGCGTGGACCGGCTCTTCCTCGCCCCGGCCGCGTTCGAGCGGATGATCGCCGGCGACGAGCTGCTGGAGTGGAGCCGGATCGGGCCGTACCGGCGCGGTATCCCGCGCGCGGGGATCCGCTCCCGGCTGGCCGCCGGCCGGCCGGTGCTGCTCCCGCTGGACCTGCCCGGCGCGCTCGCTGTCCGGGCCGTGGCGCCGGACGCGCAGCTGGTGCTCCTCGCCCCGCCCGGCTACCGGCCGGACCCGGCCCTGGCGGCGACCTTCTCCCATGCCGTGACGCACGACCGTGCCGAGCGCGCGGCCGACGAGCTGGTAGGCTTGCTCGGTTCTTCCTTCCTGGCTCCGGCCCAACCGCGCCCGAGCGGTTGAGAGACCACCGCTTTCGCGCGGTGCAGAGACGCAGAGGTTAATTCGTGGGATCCATCGCCAACCCCGAAGGCATCACCAACCCGCCGATCGACGAGCTCCTCGAGAAGACGACCTCGAAGTACGCGCTGGTGATCTTCGCCGCCAAGCGCGCGCGTCAGATCAACGCCTACTACAGCCAGCTCGGTGAGGGCCTGCTGGAGTACGTCGGTCCGCTCGTGGAGACCACCCCGCAGGAGAAGCCGCTCTCGATCGCCATGCGCGAGATCAACGCGGGCCTGCTCACCGCCGAGCCGACCGACCAGCCGTAAGCCCGCCCGCGTCGATGTCCGCCGAGATCGTCCTCGGGGTCGGCGGTGGCATCGCCGCCTACAAGGCGTGTGAGCTGCTCCGGCTCTTCACCGAGTCGGGTCATCACGTCCGGGTCGTGCCGACCGCGTCGGCGCTCCGCTTCGTCGGGGCGCCGACCTGGGCCGCGCTCTCCGGGCGGCCGGTCGCCGACGACGTCTGGTCCGACGTGCACGAGGTGCCGCACGTCCGCCTCGGTCAGCACGCCGACCTGGTGGTGGTCGCGCCGACCACGGCCGACCTGCTCGCCAAGGCCGCCCACGGGCTCGCCGACGACCTGCTGAGCAACACCCTGCTGACCGCCCGCTGCCCGGTCCTGCTCGCCCCGGCCATGCACACCGAGATGTGGGAGCACCCCGCCACCGTCGCGAACGTCGCGACCCTGCGGTCCCGGGGCGTCCGGGTGATCGAGCCCGCGGTCGGCCGGCTCACCGGCGCCGACACCGGCAAGGGCCGACTGCCCGACCCGGCGGAGATCTTCGCCGTCGCCCGCCGTGCCCTCGCCCGGGGCGTCACCGCCCCGGCCGACCTGGCCGGCCGGCACGTGGTGGTCACCGCCGGCGGCACCCGCGAGCCACTCGACCCGGTCCGGTTCCTCGGCAACCGCTCCTCCGGCAAGCAGGGGTACGCCTTCGCCCGCGCGGCGGTCGCCCGGGGCGCCCGGGTCACCCTGGTGTCGGCGAACGTCTCGCTCGCCGACCCGGCCGGCGTCGACCTGGTCCGGGTGGGCACCACCGAGGAGCTGCGCAAGGCGACCCTGGAGGCCGCGGCCGGCGCGGACGCCGTGGTGATGGCCGCCGCTCCCGCCGATTTCCGTCCGGCGACGTACGCGCCTGGCAAAATCAAGAAGGCGGACGACGGCAGCGCGCCGACGATCGACCTGGTCACGAACCCGGACATCGCCGCCGAGCTGGGCCGTCGCCGTCGACCCGAACAGGTGCTGGTGGTGTTCGCCGCCGAGACCGGCGACGCCGAGGCCAACGGCCGGGCCAAGCTGGCCCGCAAGCGGGCGGACCTCATCGTCATCAACGAGGTCGGCCCGGACAAGGTCTTCGGCGCCGAGACCAACGCGGCGACCGTCATCGGTGCGGACGGCTCGGTCGCCCGGCTTGCCGAGCGGTCCAAGGAGGACCTCGCCGACGACGTCTGGGATCTCGTCGTGGCCCGGCTGGCCGACCGGTCCTGAACACTGGTCACCACCGCATTCCCTGAGTCACCCTCGAGGCACGGTGACTAAACTGCCGCGGAGCGACCGTATAAGAGTTTTCAAGTGCTTAGGAGTGCCGTGACACGTCTCTTCACGTCCGAATCGGTCACGGAAGGCCATCCGGACAAGATCGCCGACCAGATCAGCGACGGCATCCTGGACGCGCTGCTCGCCAAGGACCCGCACAGCCGGGTCGCGGTCGAGACCCTGATCACCACCGGCCAGGTGCACGTCGCGGGTGAGGTCACCACGAAGGCGTACGCCGACATCCCGACGATCGTCCGGGACACCATCCTGGGGATCGGCTACGACTCGTCGAAGAAGGGCTTCGACGGCGCCTCCTGCGGCGTCAGCGTCTCCATCGGCGCCCAGTCGCCGGACATCGCCCAGGGCGTCGACAACGCCTTCGAGCTGCGTACCGGCTCGTCGGAGAGCGCGCTGGACGCGCAGGGCGCCGGTGACCAGGGCATGATGTTCGGCTTCGCCTGCTCGGAGACGCCCGAGCTGATGCCGTTGCCGATCGCGCTCGCGCACCGGCTGGCCCGGCGGCTTTCCGCGGTCCGCAAGGACGGCACCATCCCCTACCTGCGCCCGGACGGCAAGACCCAGGTCACCATCGAGTACGACGGGCTGCGCCCCGTCCGGCTGGACACGGTGGTGGTCTCCAGCCAGCACGCCGCCGACATCTCGCTGGAGTCGCTGCTCACCCCCGACGTGCGCGAGCACGTCATCGCCCCCGAGCTGGAGAGCCTCGAGCTGGACACCGAGGGCTACCGGCTGCTGGTGAATCCGACCGGGCGGTTCGAGATCGGCGGCCCGATGGGTGACGCCGGCCTGACCGGCCGCAAGATCATCGTCGACACCTACGGCGGGTACGCCCGGCACGGCGGCGGCGCCTTCTCCGGCAAGGACCCGTCCAAGGTCGACCGCTCCGCCGCGTACGCGATGCGCTGGGTGGCCAAGAACGTGGTCGCCGCCGGCCTGGCCGAGCGCTGCGAGGCGCAGGTCGCGTACGCGATCGGCAAGGCCCACCCGGTCAGCCTCTTCATCGAGACCTTCGGCACCGAGACCGTGCCGGTCGCCTCGATCGAGAAGGCCGTCGTCGAGGTCTTCGACCTGCGCCCGGCCGCGATCATCCGGGACCTCAACCTGCTCCGCCCGATCTACCAGCAGACCGCCGCGTACGGCCACTTCGGCCGTGAGCTGCCGGACCTGACCTGGGAGAGCACCGACCGGGCCGCCGACCTCAAGTCGGCTGCGGGAGCCTGACCGGCACCAGGCGCAGCGACCGGCGACCCGCACCCGGGTCGCCGGTCGCTCGTGTCTGCGTGGACATGCCCCTGGCCCACCTGGACCGCCCCTTCGACTACCTGGTCCCCGCCGAGCTGGACGCCGAGGCGGTCCCCGGCGTCCGGGTCAAGGTGCGCTTCGCCGGCCAGCTGGTCGACGGCTGGCTGCTGGAGCGGGTCGAGCAGTCCGACCACCCCCGGCTGGCGTACCTGGAGAAGGTCGTCTCGCCGGTGCCGGTGCTCGCGCCGGAGATCGCCCGGCTGGCCCGGGCGGTGGCCGACCGGTACGCCGGCAGTCTCGCCGACGTGCTCCGCCTCGCCGTGCCGCCCCGGCACGCCCGCGCCGAGAAGGAGCTCGTCGGCGCCGCGCCGCCCCCGGCCGACACCGCCCCGGCCGGCCCGGCCGCCGGCACCGCCGGCGGCACCGGCACCCCTCCGGTCGGCGCAACCGTCGTCCCCGCCGGCACCGCCTCGGCCGGCCCGACCGCCGAGGCGGTACCGCTCGACCCGCGCGGCTGGCGGGACTACCCGGCCGGGCCGGCGTTCCTCCGCGCGCTCACCGACGGGCGGGCGCCCCGCGCGGTCTGGTCGGCCCTGCCGGGGGAAGACTGGGCCGCCCGGCACGCCGACGCCGTCGCCGCCACCGTGGCCGGCGGCCGGGGCGCGCTGATCGTGGTGGCCGACGCCCGGGACCTGGACCGGCTCGACGCCGCGCTGACCGGCACGCTCGGGCCCGACCGGCACGTCTGTCTCTCCGCCGCGCTCGGACCGGCCCGGCGCTACCGCGCCTTCCTCGCCGCCCGGCGGGCCGAGGCGCCCGTGGTGATCGGCACCCGCGCGGCGATGTTCGCCCCGGTGGACCGGCTCGGCCTGGTGGCGATCTGGGACGACGGCGACGACCTGCACGCCGAGCAACGGGCGCCGTACCCGCACGCGCGGGAGGTGCTGCTCACCCGGGCCCAGCTCGGCGGGGCGGCGGCCCTGGTCGGCGGGTACGCCCGGACCGCCGAGGCGCAGCTGCTGGTGGAGACCGGCTGGGCCCGAGAGGTGGTCGCCGACCGGACGACCGTGCGGGCGCGTACCCCGGCGATCGCGCCGACCGGCGACGACCCGCAGCTGGCCCGCGACCCCGGCGCGGCGACGGCCCGGCTGCCCAGCCTGGCCTGGACCACCGCCCGGGACACCCTGCGCGCCGACGCCCCGGTGCTGGTGCAGGTGCCCCGCCGCGGCTACCTGCCCTCGGTCGCCTGCGCCGACTGCCGGACCCCGGCCCGCTGCCCGCACTGCGCCGGCCCGCTCGCGCTGCCCTCCGCCGCCGGGACGCCCGCCTGTCGCTGGTGCGGCCGGGTCGCCGCCGCGTACGCCTGCCCGGAGTGCGGCGGGCGGCGGCTGCGCGCCTCCGTCACCGGCGCCCGGCGCACCGCCGAGGAGCTGGGCCGCGCCTTCCCCGGGGTGCCCGTCCGCACCTCGGGCCGGGAGGAGGTGCTCACCACCGTGCCCGCCGGGGCCGGCCTGGTGATCGCCACCCCCGGCGCGGAGCCGGTCGCCGAGGGCGGCTACGGGGCGGTGCTGCTGCTCGACTCGTGGGCGCTGCTCACCCGGGCCGACCTGCGGGCCGGCGAGGAGGCGCTGCGTCGCTGGCTGGCCGCCGCAGCCCTGGCCCGGCCGGGCGCGGCCGGCGGCCGGGTGGTGGTGGTCGCCGACGGCGCCCTCGCGCCGGTGCAGGCGCTGCTGCGCTGGGACGCGGCCTGGTTCGCCGCCCGGGAGCTGGCCGAGCGGCGGGAGCTGGGCTTCCCGCCGGCGGTGAAGATGGCCAGCGTCACCGGCCCGGCCGAGGCGGTGGCCGACCTGCTCGCCGGGGCCCGGCTGCCGGACGACGCCGAGGTGCTCGGCCCGGTCCCCGCCGACGAGGGCCGGGAGCGGATGCTGGTGCGGGTGCCGCGCGCCCGGGCCGCCGCCCTCGCCGAGGCGCTGCACACGGCCGCCGGGCAGCGCAGCGCCCGCAAGGCCGCCGATCCGGTCCGCCTCCAGGTAGACCCGCTGAGCCTGTTCTGACCGCCGCCGTACGCCCGGCAAGTAGCCATATTCACGGAACGAGTGGCCATCCCGGGTCGAATGGCTACTCTTGCCGTGAATCTGCGCGGCTCCTGTGGCCGGTCGTCGGACCACGCGTGCGGCAAACGGGTGGTAGCTGCGTGATAGCATCGCCCGTCATGCCCGGGCGCACGGATGGCGCGACGAAGGCGGGAACGCGTCGATCCGACGCCAAATCGATGATGTCAATCAGCCGGTGAGCAGGGGTGGACCAGTCGTGACCGTTCGTCAATCGATCGTCTTCAACGGCGACCTCGGCAGCGGCAAGAGCACCGTCTCCGTCGAGATCGCCAAGCGGCTGGGGCTGCGCCGGGTCAGCGTCGGCGACCTCTACCGGCAGATGGCGCAGGAGCGGCAGATGACCGCGCTCCAGCTCAACCTGCACGCCGAGCTGGACCAGGCGGTCGACGGCTACGTCGACCAGCTCCAGCGGGACATCGCGGCCTCCGGCGAGTCGCTGGTGATGGACTCCCGGCTGGCCTGGCACTTCTTCACCGACGCGCTCAAGGTGCACATGATCACCGAGCCGACCGAGGCGGCCCGGCGGGTGCTCGCCCGCCCGTCCGGCCCGGCCGAGAGCTACGCCTCGCTGGAGGAGGCGAAGGCCAAGCTCCGGGAGCGCAGCGAGAGCGAGCGCGGCCGGTTCATCGTCCGGTACGGCGTCGACAAGGCCCGGCTGCGCAACTACGACCTGATCTGCGACACCACCCGGGCCACCCCGGAGCAGGTGATCGCGCACATCATCGACGCGTACGAGGGCCGGTTCGGCGCCGACGTGCTGGCCGACGCCCCGCCGCTGCTGCTGCTCGACCCGGCCCGGGTCTACCCGACCGAGGACATCACCACCCTGCGCGGGCTCTGGGACTCCGAGTTCGTCGGCGAGGTGGCCGGGGCCGGCGACGAGGCCCTCGAACCGCTGCGGATCGGCTACACCGGCGAGTACTTCTTCGTCGTCGACGGGCACCGCCGGCTCAGCGCCGCCGTCCAGAGCGGCTTCCCCCTCGTCCCGGCCCGGCTGGTCGCCGAGGTGGAGGAGCCGGTGGTCGGCGGGATGAGCGCGGTCGACTACTTCGCCGCCCAGGTCCGCCCCAGCATGATCCACGACTGGGAGGCCGCCCACGGCATCGCGCTGCCGCTGCCCGAGCACGCCCTGCTCGGCGGGGACGCGGTGCTGGCCGGGGAGCCGGGCACCGGCGCCTGAGCGCGCGACCTACCGGACCGGCGCGGCCGGGTGGCGGCGGTCCGCCCGGGCCGCGGCAGCCGACGCGAACGCCCGCACCATCGGGTGCGGCTCGTCGCCGTCGCCAGCCAGCTCGGGCTGGAAGAGGGTGGCCAGAAAGAACGGGTGTCCGGGCAGCTCGGCCACCCGTACCTGGCCGTCGTCGTCGCGCCCGGTGAAACGCAGGCCGTGCGCGACGAGAGTCTCCAGGTGGCGGTGGTTGAGGCCGTAGCCGCACTGGTACCGCTCCACGCTGCGTTTCGACGCCGGTCGCCCGCTGCGCCAGTGAGCCGGCGGTGAAGCGCACCGCCCCCTCGTGTCCGCGCAGGGCGCAGGAGAGCGGCTCGATGAGCAGGTCCTCCGCCCCGGGCGTGTTCTCGGCGTGCGCGACGCCGGTCAGGCCGCACACCGCCCGGGCGTACTCCAGCAGGGTGTGCTGGAAGCCGCCGCAGGTGGCCAGGAAGGGAAGGGCGCCGGTGCGGGCGGTGCGCACCGCGCGGAGGGCGCCCTGCTCGCTGCGGTACGGGCTGCCCGGCAGCAGCCAGATCCCGTCGAACTCGTCCAGCCGGCTCGCCGCCACCTCCTCCGTGGGGATCCAGTAGGCGTCGAGGTCGATGCCGTGGCGCTCGCGCAGCGCGGCCAGCAGGGCGGGCACCCGGGTATGCGACCGGACGGCGGGGGAGCGATCGGCGACGAGGGCGAGGCGGGCAGCGGTCATGCGACCATCCTCGCCCCGGCGGTGGATCAGGTCCAACGATGATCTCTGCTGCCGCGATCAGAAAGGCTTATCGACATGGACCCGCACCTGCTGCGCACCTTCACCGTCGTGGCGCGCCTCCGGTCGTTCTCCGCGGCGGCCGTGGAGCTCGGCTACACCCAGTCGGCGGTGAGCCAGCACGTCGCCGCGCTGGAGGCCGACCTCGGCGCACGTCTGCTGGACCGCCGGCCGGTGGCGCCGACCGTCGCGGGGGAGCGGCTGCTGACGTATGCCGGGCCGATCCTGCTCAGGCTGGCCGCCGCCCGGACCGACCTGGCCCGGCTGGCCGCCCCGCGCCCCGGTCGGCTGCGGGTCGGCGCCACGCCGCTGGCCGTTCCGGCGGCGGCGACCCTGGCGGCCGGCGAGGCAGCGGCCGGGCTGGTGCTCCGGGTCACGGCGCGGAACGAGCTGGTGCGGCAGGTCGCGACCGACGACCTCGACCTCGGTCTGCTGGACGGGTTCACCGCCCCGAACGACCCGCTGCCGGTCACCGACCTCGGCCCGACGGAGGTGTCGGTGCACGGGCAGGAGCCGGCCGTCGTGACGCTGCCCCGGACGCACCCGCTGGCCGGCAGGTCGGCCCTGGCCCTGGCGGACCTGGCCGACGCGCGCTGGATCGACGCGCCCGACGTCGCGGCGCCGCTGCCGCAGCTGCGGGCCGCCACCGGCACGGACGGGTTCCGTTCCGCCGTCCGGTACGACGGGACCGAGGTCGCCGGCCTGCTCGCCGCGGTCGCCGCCGGCCACGGCCTCGCGGTGCTGCCCGCCGGGACCGTCCGGGCCCATGCCGAGCTGGTCGGGGTCGACGTGCGCGAGCCGCGGCTGGTGCACCGGGTGGAGCTGATCCGGCCGGCAGGTTCGGCGGGGGATCGCCGGATCGGCGCAACGGGCGCATGATGAAGGTCGCCTATCTCCCGGGAGGCTGACCGTGGATCCTGCCGACGCCCTCGCGCTGCTGATGTCCCCGCAGGGGCGGGTGAACCCCTATCCCACCTACGAGCGGTTGCGGGCGCACGGTCCGGTCGTCCAGGCCGGGCCGGTCTTCTACGCGGTCACCGGCTACGCCGAGGCCGACGAGATCCTCCGCGACCCCCGGTTCGGGGTGATGGATGACGACCTGCGCGACCAGTTCCTGCCCGGCTGGCGGGAGAGCCCGGCCGTGGCGTCGATCTCCCGGTCGATGCTGCGCACCAACCCGCCGGACCACAGCCGGATGCGGCGGCTCGCGGCGGGCGCCTTCACCCCGCGCCGGATCGCCGCGATGCGCGACGTGGTGGTCGCCCAGGCCGACGAGCTGGTCGACGAGATGCGGGACCGGGGGCACGCCGGCGAGCCGGTGGACTTCATGGCCGACTTCGCGTACCCGCTGCCGGTCGGGGTGATCTGCGCCCTGCTCGGCGTGCCGGCGGCGGACCGGCCGCTGTTCCGGCGCTGGGCTGCCGACCTGACCGGCGTGCTGGAGCCGGAGATCACCCCCGAGGAGCTGGCCGTCGCCGACCGGGGCGCCACCGAGCTGCGCGACTACTTCGCCGAGCTGGTACGGGCCCGCCGCCGCGCCCCGGCCGACGACCTGACCACCGCCCTGGTGCAGGTGCACGACGCCGACGGCGAGCGGCTCTCCGGCGACGAGCTGCTGGCCAACCTGGTGGTGCTGCTGGTGGCCGGCTTCGAGACGACCACCAACCTGCTCGGCAACGGCCTCGTGGTGCTGCTCGGCCACCCCCGCGCGGCCGAGGCGCTGCGCGGGCACCCGGAGTTCGCCGCCGCATACGTCGACGAGCTGCTGCGCTACGACTCGCCGGTCCAGCTCACCTCCCGGATGAGCACCGCCCCGGCCAGCTACGGCGGGCTCGACCTGCCCGCCGGCAGCTGGCTGATCGTGATGCTCGGCGCCGCCAACCGGGACCCCCGCCGGTACCCGGAGCCGGGGCGGTTCGACCCCTGGCGGGCGCAGATCCACCCGCTCTCCTTCGGCGCCGGCCCGCACTACTGCCTCGGGGCGGGGCTGGCCCGGCTGGAGGCGCAGGTCGCCTTCCCGCTGCTGCTGAGCCGGCTGCCCGGGCTGGCCCTGGCCGGCGAGCCGGAGCGGCGGGTCCGGCTGACCCTGCGCGGCTACGCCACCCTGCCGGTGACCGTGGGTGAGGAGTCCCCGCTCACCGATCGCGGTACGCCGGCCGGGGCGGCCCGGGCCACTCCGTAGACTGGTACTGCAGAATTCGTCCCGCCGTCGAAGGAGCCACCCCGCGTGACCGTTCAGCCCATCCGTCTGTTCGGGGATCCGGTGCTGCGCACGCCGGCCGATCCGGTGGTCGACTTCGACGCCGAGCTGCGCAAGCTCGTCGCCGACCTGACCGACACGATGCGCGAGCAGAGCGGCGCCGGTCTGGCCGCGCCCCAGCTCGGCGTGGGCCTGCGGGTGTTCACCTTCGACGTGGACGACGTGCTCGGCCACCTGGTCAACCCGGTGCTGGAGTTCCCCGACGAGGAGGAACAGGACGGCCCGGAGGGCTGCCTCTCCATCCCCGGGCTCTACTTCGACACCAAGCGCCGGCAGAACGTGATCGCCAAGGGGTTCAGCGCCTTCGGTGACCCGATGCAGATCGTGGGCAGCGGCCTGATGGCCCGCTGCGTGCAGCACGAGACCGACCACCTCGACGGGGTGCTCTTCGTCGACCGGCTGGATCCCGAAGGGCGCAAGGAGGCCATGAAGGCGATCCGCCAGGCCGAGTGGTACGACCAGGCCGCCCCGCCGGTGGTCAAGCTCAGCCCGCATCTGAGCAATCCGTTCGGTCTGGGTAGGTGAGTCGCCGGTGCGTCTGATCTTCGCCGGCACTCCGGCCGTCGCCGGTCCCGCCCTGGACGCCATCGCCGCGTCCGGCCACGAGCTGCTGGCCGTGGTCACCCGTCCCGACGCGCCGGCCGGTCGCGGCCGGGGCCTGGTCCGTTCGCCCGTCGGCGCCTGGGCCGACGCGCACGGCGTCGAGGTGCTCACCCCGGCCCGCCCCCGCGAGCCCGAGTTCCTGGACCGGCTCCGCGAGCTGGCGCCGGACTGCGTGCCGGTGGTCGCGTACGGCGCGCTGGTCCCGCCGGTCGCGCTGGAGATCCCCCGGCATGGCTGGATCAACCTGCACTTCTCGCTGCTGCCCGCCTGGCGGGGCGCGGCGCCGGTGCAGCACGCCGTGCTGCACGGCGACGAGCTCACCGGGGCCAGCGTCTTCCAGCTCGAGCAGGGGCTGGACACCGGCCCGGTGTACGGCACGCTGACCGACGAGGTCCGTCCCGCGGACACCTCGGGCGACCTGCTGGAGCGGCTCGCCCACTCCGGCGCCGGCCTGCTGGTGGCGGTCCTCGACGCGATCGAGGCCGGCACCGCGCGGGCCGAGCCGCAGCCGGCCGACAGGGTGTCCCTCGCCCCGAAGCTGACCGTCGAGGACGCCCGGGTGCGCTGGGGCGATCCGGCCTTCGCCGTCGACCGGCGGATCCGCGCCTGCACGCCGGCCCCCGGCCCGTGGACGACCTTCCGGGGTGAGCGGGTCAAGCTCGGCCCGGTCGTCCCGGTGGCGAACGGCCCCGAGCTGAAGCCCGGCGAGCTGCTGGTGGAGAAGGCCCGGGTGCTGGCCGGTACGGCCACCGTCCCGGTGCTGCTCGGCGAGGTGCGGGCGGCCGGCAAGAAGGCCATGTCGGCGAGCGACTGGGCGCGCGGCGCCCGGGTCGCCGCCGGGGAGGTGCTCGCGTGACCGGGCCGGCCGAGCCCCGGGGTGAGCGCCACTCCGACGAGGGCCTACGCGGCCCGTCGACCGGACGGCCGTCCGGCGGCGAGCGGGGCGGGTTCGGCCGTGCCGACGGTCCGCGCTCCGACGAGGGTGGCCGCGGCGAGCGGCCCGGGGACCGGGGCCGGTCCTTCGGGGCCGAGCGCGGCGACCGGTACCCGCGCGGCGGGCGAGCGGGCCAGGGCGGGGACCGCCCGCGCGGCGGCCAGTTCGGCGCGGACCGGCGTGGCGCCGGCCGGCGGCCGGTCCGGCCCGCCGTCGACGTGCCGCGGCAGATCGCGTACCAGGCGATCGCGGCGGTGCACCGGGACGACGCGTACGCCAACCTGGTGCTGCCCGCGATGCTGCGGGAGGAGGGGCTGGTCGGTCGGGACGCCGCCTTCGCCACCGAGCTGACCTACGGCACGCTGCGCCAGACCGGCACCCTCGACGCGATCATCACCGACGCCGCCGGCCGCGACGTGCAGCGGATCGACCCGCCGGTACGCGACGCGCTGCGGCTCGGGGCGTACCAGCTCCTGCACACCCGGGTGCCCGCGCACGCGGCGGTCTCCTCGACCGTCGACCTGGTGCGGTCGGTGGTCCCGGGCGCCACCGGCTTCGCCAACGCGGTGCTGCGGGAAATCACCACCCGGGACCACGACGGCTGGGTGGCGAAGCTCGCCCCGGCGACGGAGACCGACCCGGTCGGACACCTCGCGCTGGCGTACAGCCACCCGCAGTGGATCGTCCGGGCCTTCGCCGAGGCACTCGGCGGCGATCTCGGCGAGACGGAACGGCTGCTGATCGAGGACAACGAACGACCACCGGTGCACCTGTGCGCCCGGCCCGGCCTGGCCGATCCGGTGGAGCTGGCCGACGAGGTGGGGGGTGCCCCGGGCGCCTTCTCGCCGTACGCGGTCTACCTCTCCGGCGGCGCGCCGGGCGAGCTGCGGGCGGTCCTCGACGGTCGGGCGCACGTCCAGGACGAGGGCTCCCAGCTGGTGGCGAACGCCCTGGTGGCCGCGCCGCTGGACGGCCCGGACGGCCGCTGGCTCGACCTCTGCGCCGGTCCGGGCGGCAAAGCCGGCCTGCTCGGCGCCCTCGCCGCGCAGCGGGGCGCCCGGCTCACCGCGGTGGAGGTGGCCGAGCACCGGGCCCGGCTGGTCGAGCAGGCGACCCGAGGGCTGCCGGTGACCGTGCTCGCCACCGACGGCCGGACGGTCGGCGCCGACCCGACGCTGCCCGAGGGGCACTTCGACCGGGTGCTGGTCGACGCCCCCTGCACCGGTCTGGGCTCGCTGCGCCGCCGGCCGGAGTCCCGCTGGCGCCGCCAGCCGTCCGACCTGCCGCCGCTGACCCGGTTGCAGCGGGAGCTGCTCACCGCGGCGCTGCGGGCCGTCCGCCCGGGCGGTGTGGTCGCCTACGTCACCTGCTCACCGCACACGGTGGAGACGCACGTGACGGTGACCGAGGCCGCCCGCCGCTGCGGCCTGCCGGTCGACTTCGTTGACGCCCGGCCGCTGCTGCCGGCGGGCATGCCGGGGCTGGGCGACGGGCCGACGGTGCAGCTCTGGCCGCACCGGCACGGCACCGACGCGATGTTCCTGGCGGTGCTGCGCCGGGGCTGAACCCGCGACGCACCGCATTGACCTGCTCGGATGCGGTGGGGTATGCCTGCACCGCCCGACCCGCGGGCGCACCCGGCGCCCGGGGTCGTCCGGGCGGGCTCGATGGACCCCGAGGAGGCGCCGCCCTGGGGCGGGTTCGGCCGTGAGCTTGGCGTGTGGCGGCGCCGGGCGGGCCTGACCCAGGCGCAGCTGGCCCTGCGGGTCGGCTACCACCACAGCGTCATCAGCACACCGAGTACACGCTCACGGTGGGCGGCGCCGGCGGCCAGCTGATCGGCAACAGCAACTTCGAGTCGGGCACCACGCCGTGGACCGCCACCTCGGGCGTGATCACCAACTCGACCAGCCAGACGGCCCGGACCGGCTCCTACAAGGCCTGGCTGGACGGGTACGGCAGCACCCACACCGACACGCTGTCCCAGTCGGTGACCGTGCTGGCCGGCTGCGCCAGCTACACCCTGGCCTTTTGGCTGCACATCGACACGGCCGAGACCACCACCTCGACGGCGTACGACAGGCTGACCGCCCAGGTCGGCACCACCACGCTGGCGACCTACTCGAACCTCAACGGCGGCAGCGGCTACGTGCAGCGCACGTTCAACGTGGCCGCGTACGCCGGCCAGACCGTCACGCTGAAGTTCACCGGGGTCGAGGACTCGTCGCTGCAGACGAGCTTCGTCGTCGACGACGTGACGGTGCAGGCCAGCTAGCTAGTGTGCTGCGCTAGAAATCCGCCTACAAAATCGTGCGAGTGATTCGAGAATCTCCTCGGCGGTTTTGGTCCAGGTGAAGGGCCTGGGGTTGGTGTTCCAGTCTGCGATCCAGGTGCGGATGTCGGCTTCCAGGCTGTGAACGCTCTTGTGGGCGCCGCGGCGGATCTTCTGCTCTGTGAGGTAGCCGAACCAGCGTTCGACCTGGTTGATCCAGGAGGAACCGGTCGGTGTGAAGTGCATGTGGAAGCGGGGATGGCGGGCCAGCCAGGCCCGCACGGCGGGGGTCTTGTGGGTGCCGTAGTTGTCGCAGACCAGGTGCACGTCCAGATCGGCTGGGACGGCTTTGTCGATCGTGGCCAGGAACTTCTTGAACTCGGTCGCGCGGTGCTGGCGGTGCAGTTCGCCGATGACGGTGCCGTCGGCGATGTTGAACGCGGCGAACAGGCTGGTGATGCCGTTGCGGACGTAGTCGTGGGTGCGCCGTTCGGGCATGCCGGGCATCATCGGCAGCACCGGCTGGGACCGGTCCAGGGCCTGGATCTGCGACTTCTCATCCACGCAGAGCACCACGGCCCGTTCGGGCGGGTTGTGGTAGAGCCCGACCACGTCGACGACCTTCTCGATGAACTGCGGATCCGTGGAGAGCTTGAACGTGTCGGCCAGATGCGGCTTGAGGCCGAAGTCCCGCCAGATCCGCCCGACGGTGGACTTCGACAGTCCGGACCTCTCCGCCATGGAGGTACGCGACCAGTGGGTGGCGTTACGTGGCGTCTGCTCCAAGGTGGCGACGACGACCTCTTCGACCCGGTCCACACCGATGGACGCAGGACGGCCCGGTCGCGGCTCATCGATCACTCCGTCCAGGCGCAGCTTCAAAAATCGCCGACGCCATTTGCCCACCGTGGACAGATGAACGCCCACAGCCGCCGCCACATCAGTGTTCGAGCCGCCATCGGCACAGGACAGAATGATCCGGGAACGCATCGCGAGGACCTGCGCCGTCTTCGCCCGCCGCGACCATCGGGTCAACGTCGCACGTTCTTCATCAGTCAACGTCAGCGGCGGGGTGGGACGCCCAGTCCTCGGCATCCCACCACCATACCCACTTATCAGGCGAATTTCTGGCGCACCACACTAGTGCTCTGACCACAAACGTCGGCCGGGTTGGTCGGGGTTGGGAAATGTCGTAGGGCTGGTGTTGGCTTCGGTTCGTGCCTCGCCGTCGGGATCCCGCCGCTCCGCGGGTGGTGCATCCCACCGCGCGTGTCGCGTTGCGGGTGACGCCGGGTCAGCGGCGGCGGTGTTTCGGGCTGCTGCGCTCGGCCGGTGACGTGTGGGCGTGTGTGCTGGAGGTCAACGCGTGGTGCCACCGCCGCCGCGACGCGCCGCTGGTCGCCTATCAACAGCTGTGCCGGGAGTTGGCCGCATCCGGGCCGGGCACGTTCGCCGAACTGGACACCACCGGCGCCCGGTCGGTGTTGCGCCGGTTCTCCGATGCGTGGTTCGCGGCGGCGAAACGCCGCAAGGACGGTGACCTGTCGGCCCGGTTCCCCGTCGCCGGCGGGGGTTGGTACCGGTGCGCTGGTACCACGGCACGTTCACCCTCGACGGGCGTTGGGTCCGGATCCCGACCGCGAAAGGTACGTCGCCGTTGTGGGTGCGCCTGGCGCGCGACGTGCCGTATCCGGTCGAGCAGGTCCGGTCGGTCACCCTGCTGTGTGAGGGTGGCCGCCTGTTCCTGGACGTGACCGCTGAGGTGCCGGTGGCGGTCTACCCGCCCGGTGAGCAACCGGATCCGGCCCGGGTGGGCGGGGTGGATCTGGGGATCATCCACCCGTACGCCGTGGCCGGCCCGGACGGGGAGGGACTGTTGGTGTCGGGGCGGGCGATCCGCGCCGAGCACCGCATGCACCTGGCCGACACCAAAGCCCGCCGCCGCGCTGTGGCACGTCGGGTGCCGAAGCCGGGTGAGAAGGGGTCGCGGCGGTGGCGGCAGTACCGGCGTCGGGCCCACCTGGTGGAGGGCCGGCACCGGCGCAGGGTCCGTCAGGCCCAGCACGAGGCCGCCCGCGGCGTGGTCTCGTGGGCGGTGCGGCAGCGGGTCGGTGTCCTGCACGTCGGTGACCCCCGCGGGGTGCTCGACATCCCTACCGGGCGGCGGCACAACCTGCGGTTGCGGCAGTGGCAGATCGGCCGGCTCCTGCAGGTCCTCACCGACAAGGCCACCCTCGCCGGGATCACCGTCCGGCTGGTCGACGAACGCGGCACCTCCTCCACCTGCCCCGCCTGCCGAAGGCGGGTACCGAAACCCCGTGGCAGGACGTTGTCCTGCCCGCACTGCGCGTTCTCCGGGCACCGTGACCTGGTCGCGGCGGCCAGCATCGCCACCCGTGTTCCGGGCGGCGGATCCACCACCCCGGCAGCGGTCGTGCTGCCGCAGGTGGTCACGCACCGTCGAGCCGGCCGGCACCTCCCCGGCGCCGGCCAGTCCCGACGTGACCCCCGCCGCCCACCCCGGGCGGCGCGAGGATCAGTTGGCCCGCGGAGGCCCGCCCCACCCGGTGGGGAGTCGCTCGCCCCCAAGGCGAGGATCCACAACACCCACCGCAAACCCGGTGAACGTTAGTGGACACCGCACTAGGCGGGACCCGGGCGGGGCGGGCGACGGCCCGCACCGCTCACTGGACCGGCAGGCCCTTGGTCCCGGCGCCCTTCAACGACCGGGTCAACGTGCGGTCGTCGACCCAGAGGAAGCACTGCACGCCGTGGTTGCCGTCCTGCCACTCCTGCTCGAAGGGGTGGTAGATGACCGTGCCGGCGCGGTACTGCATGTCGCTGTTGTTCGGCACCTTGACGTACTTGGCGATCAGCCCCCGGCACGCCTTGTGCGCCCGCAGCGAGGTGCGCTGGAACTCGTCGTAGCTGATGTCCGGCGCCTGCCAGACGCCGACGAACTCGGCGTGGTGCTTGGCGGTGCAGGCGACCGGCCGCATCTGGTCGATGTCGTCCTTGACGAGCTTCGGGTTGAAGCAGCCGTAGGCGAGCGGGGAGCCCGGGGCCAGCGCGTTGCGCAACGAGGCGCTGCGCGGGGTGATGCTGCTGTCGTCGAGGCCGGCCACCTCGGAGACGTCGCAGCGGAACCAGCGGGCGCCGCCCGTCCAGGCCAGCGCCGACGGGAAGATGACGGAGACCAACAGCCGCCCGGAACGCCAGTCGGCGCCGACCGCCTTGCTGACCTGCTTGTCGCAGTCGGCGCGGGCCGTCCGTACGCCGGTCGAGCCGGCCTTCGGGGGAGCGCCCCGCTCGGCGTTCGGCCCGGTCAGCGTGCCGACGTGCAGGGTCTCCGCCCGGTGCGTGGCGGTGCACTCGACCGGGTTGTAGCCGCTGAGGTAGCCGACGTCCTGGACCGTGGGGTGGCAGGCCTCGTTCTCCGGCACGAAGGCCTCCGCCGGCGCGAGGTCCGGCCAGTCGTCGGCCAGGTTCCGGTCCACCCCGGCCGGCGCGCCGCAGCCGGTGAGCGCCAGCGCCGCCGTCCCGGTCACGACGACCGCCGTCCACCATCGTCGCATCCGCCGACCTCCCCGTCGTCCGTCGTCGCGCCGACCCGGCTGGCACCGCCGGTACGCCACGGCGCAGCAGCATACGGCAATCGGGCTCAGGTGACGGGGAGTCCCTGCGGACCGACGCCGCGCATCGTGCGGGTCAGCTTCCGGTCGTCGCTCCACAGGAAACAGCGCACCCCCCGGTCGCCCTCCTCCCACTCCCGCTGGGACGGCGGGTAGAAGATCGAGCCGGCCCGGTACGGCAGCTCGCTGTTGTTCGGCACGTTGGCGAAGACGGCGATGAGCGCCCTGCAGCGCCGGTGCACCAGCTGGCTGGACCGGGTGAACTGCGCCCAGCTCATGTCGCGTTCCACGTAGACGCCGACGAACTCGGCCCGGTGCGGTTCGGTGCAGAGCACCGGCGCCATGTAGTTCAGGTTGTCGCCGATCAGCTTGGGGTCGAAGCAGCGGTGGACCAGCGGATTGTCACCGACCATCGCGCCGCGCAGGCTGCCCACCCGGTTGACCGGCCGGGTGTTGTCGATGCTGTCGGTCTCGGCCAGGTCGCACCGGTACCAGCGGGCGCCGGCGAGCCAGGCGGTCACCGAGGGCAGCGCGATGTTCATGGTGAGCCGGGCGGAGTGCCAGTCCCCGCCGATCACCTCCTGGGCCCGCTGGTCGCATTCCGCCCGGGCGGTCCGCAGCGCGGGGGAGCCCGGTTCGGGGCGGGCGTCGGCCGCCGCCGGCCCGGTGAAGGTGCCGATGTGCACGGCCTCGGCCAGGTGGCTGCGCCCGCAGGCCACCGTCTCGTAGGTGTCGGCCTGCACGACCGCGGTGACCCGGGGCAGGCAGGCGTCCGTGGCGGGCAAGAACAACTGGGGCGCCGGCAGGGCGGGCCAGTCGTCGGTCAGGTCGCCGTCGGCCCGGTGCGGCTGGACGCAGCCGCTCAGGACCGCCGTCGCCGTGCCGGCCAGCGCCAGCGCCACGAGCCACCGTCGCATCCTCCGCCCCTTTCGGGAGATGGCAGCCGGTCGCCGCGGCCCGTGCGGCGTTCCCCGCCAACGGGCGTGCGGCAGATGTGACCGTCCCCGATGGAGTGTTGCGGTGTTTCCGTCGATCGGCCAGTCGCGACTGGCTTTTCGTCCGGGAAATCGGGTCCGGGAGGGCCGATTCTGCACCACCGGTCACGGCTGGGTCACAGCGGGTCCCGGTTGGTGCCGTGCTGCAGGCGGCGGGTGACCGCGTTCGTACACTGGCCCCGTGACCGTACCGCCGCCCATCGTCGCGCCCAGCATCCTGGCCGCCGATTTCGCCCGCCTCGCCGACGAGGTCCGCGCCATAGAGCACGCCGCCGACTGGTTGCACGTGGACGTCATGGACAACCACTTCGTGCCGAACCTGACCATCGGCCTGCCGGTGGTGCAGAGCCTGCGCGCCGCGACCGAGCTCCCCTTCGACGTGCACCTCATGATCGAGGACCCGCGCCGCTGGGCGCCCGGGTACGCCGACGCCGGGGCGTACAACGTGACGTTCCACGCCGAGGCGTGCGACGACCCGGTGGCCCTGGCGAAGGACCTGCGCTCGGCCGGGGCGAAGGCGGGGCTGGCGATCGACCGGGACACCCCGATCGAGCCGTACCTCGACCTGCTGCCCAGCTTCGACACCCTGCTGATCATGACGATCAAGGCCGGGTTCGGCGGTCAGCGGTTCATCCCGCAGCTCCTCGACAAGGTGCGGGCCGCCCGGCGGCACGTCGACAGCGGTCACCTGGAGCTGCGCATCGAGGTCGACGGCGGGATCGCCGCCGACACCATCGAGCAGGCGGCGGCCGCCGGCGCGGACGCCTTCGTCGCCGGCACCGCCGTCTACGGCGCCGACGACCCCGCCGAGGCGGTACGCCGCCTGCGCGCCCTGGCGGAACGCGCGGCCACCGGGGCCTGAGGTGGACCCGGCCGGTGAGCGACCCGACGTCATCCTGGTCGTCGACGACGACGAGGACATCGCGCGTTTCGTCGAGTTCAACCTGCGGCTGCACGGCTTCGAGGTGCTCCACGCCAGCGACGGCCAGGAGGCGCTCGAGGTGATCGAGCGGCAACGCCCCGACCTGGCCGTGGTCGACCTGATGATGCCGCGCATCGACGGCCTGGAGCTGACCCGCCGGCTGCGCGCCGACCCGATGACCTCCGCCCTGCCGGTGATCATGCTGACCGCCAAGGGGATGACGCAGGACAAGGTCAACGGTCTCAGCGTCGGTGCCGACGACTACCTGGTGAAGCCCTTCGACACCCTGGAGCTGGTGGCCCGGGTCAACTCCACGCTGCGCCGCAACAAGGAGTTCCGGGAGGTCTCGCCGCTGACCGGGCTGCCCGGCAACAGCCGGATCCGGCGGGAGATCAGCGACCGGGTCCGCAACGGGGTGGACTACGCGGTCGGGTACATCGACATCGACCGGTTCAAGAGCGTCAACGACCGGTACGGCTTCGTCCGCGGCGACGAGTTCATCTCCGCCCTGGCCCGCAGCCTGCACCGGGCGGTGGTCTCGATCGGGCTGCCGCCGGCCTTCCTCGGCCACGTCGGCGGCGACGACTTCGTCATCGTCTGCACCCCCGGCCAGGTCCGGCCGCTGACCAGCAGGGCGGTGGTCGACTTCGAGAAGGCCGCGGACGCCCTCTACGACCCCACCGACCGGGAGCGCGGCTTCGTCGAGCTCAAGGACCGGCGGGGCAACATCCGGCGGGCCGCCCTGGTCACCCTCTCCATCGGCGTCTCCCTCTCCGACTCCGGGAAGCGCTTCACCGATCCACTGGAGGCGATCGCGGTGGCCTCGGAGATGAAGACGGTCGCGAAGAGCCAGCCCGGGTCGTACGTGGCGGTCGACCGGCGGCGCGGCGTCACGTGAGTAACCGGTTTCCGGTGGGTGTGGTGGATCCTCGCCTTGGGGGCGAGCGACTCCCGACCGGGTGGTGGGGCGGCGTCCGAAAACCGGCGCAACACCGAGCGTGCACCCGCGGTGTCCAGTTCGCCGAACGTGCCCGGCCCCGATGCCGACAACTCCCGGCACAACTCCTGATAGCCCACCAGCGGCGCATCCTGGCGGCGGCGTCGCCACGCATTGATCTCCAGCACGCACGCCCATACGTCTCCGGCTGAGCGCAGCAGCCCGAAACACCGCCGCCGCTGTCCAGACGTCACCCGCAATGCGACGCGAGCGGTGCCGTGCACGACCGGCAGGGCGGCAGGATCGCGACGGCGAGGCACAAATCGAAGCCAACACCCGTACGACAATTATCGACGCCGACCACCCGCGAGCGTTTGTGGTCAAGGCCATAGCTCGTCTCATGGCGACGCGGACCGCTCTCCGTGCAAGACTGCCGGTGTACCCACCACGCGCTGGCGGGGCTCGGTGAAATTCCGAACCGGCGGTGATCCACGGTCCGACCGTGGTAAGCCCGCGACCCGGACGGCTTCGGCCGGACGGTGGACCTGGTGAGAATCCGGGGCCGACGGTGGGGAGCGGTCCGTCCGCTCCCCGAAAGTCCGGATGGGAGACAGCGCGCGGGACGGGGAGGGCCCCTGCCGGCCGCTGGCATCCTCAGCGCCGCGTGGGCTCCCGGGGTCGGCTGTGCCGTCCCCGGATCTCCGCCGCCGCCTGCCTGCGGCATACCGTGCCGACTGCCTCCCGCCCTCGCCCGCGCGCGAACCGGCGAGTGAGAGGGCAGGGACAGGCGATGGCGAGCGTCTCCATCGACGAGGCGATGCGTCGCGCGATCGCGCTGGGCGCCCGCGGGCTCGGCACCACCAGCCCCAACCCGGTGGTCGGCTGCGTGCTCCTCGACCCGGACGGCGAGGTCGTCGGCGAGGGCTTCCACGCCTACGCCGGCGGGCCGCACGCCGAGATCGTCGCGCTCGCCCAGGCCGGCCGCCGCGCCCGCGGCGGCACCGCCGTGGTCACCCTGGAACCCTGCGACCACACCGGCCGCACCGGCCCCTGCAGCCACGCCCTGATCCAGGCCGGCGTGGCCCGGGTGGTGGTCGCCGTCGGCGACCCCAACCCGGTCGCCTCCGGTGGCGCCGCCACCCTGCGCGCCGCCGGGATCCAGGTCGATTTCGGGGTACGCGCCGAGGAGGCCGAGGCCGGCAACGTCGCCTGGCTGACCTCGATGCGCCGCGGCTGGCCCTACGTCATCTGGAAGTACGCCGCCACCCTCGACGGGCGCTCGGCCGCGGCCGACGGGACCAGCATGTGGATCACCTCCGAGGCGGCCCGGATGGACGTGCACGCGCTGCGCGGCACCGTCGACGCGGTGATCGCCGGGGTCGGCACCGTGCTCGCCGACGATCCCCGGCTCACCGCCCGCAACCTGCGCGACGGCACCCTCGCGATCCGGCAGCCGCTGCGCGTGGTGGTGGACAGCTCGGGGCGTACGCCCGCCGCGGCCCGGGTCCGCGACGGCGCCGCGCGGACCTGGATCGCCACCGCCGCGGAGGTCGGGGCGGGCCCGGACGGCCGGGTCGACCTGCCGGCGCTCCTGGCCGAGCTGCACCACCGCGGCGTGCGGGCGGCCCTGCTGGAGGGCGGCCCCCAACTGGCCGGCGCGTTCCTCGCCGCCGGGCTGGTCGACAAGTTCGTCGGGTACGTCGCGCCGAAGCTGCTTGGCGCCGGCCCCACCGCCCTGCTCGACGCGGGTGTGGGCACCATCGCCGACGCCATCGATCTGGAGATCACCGACGTTACGCAGGTCGGTCCCGACCTGCGGATCACCGCGCTGCCCCGGAAGAGGGAGGCCTGACATGTTCACCGGCATCGTCGAGGAGCTGGGCGAGGTCGTCCGGACCACCGACACCGGGGGTGACTCGGCGCTGGTCGCCATCCGCGGCCCGCTGGTCACCTCGGACGCCCGGCACGGCGACTCCATCGCCGTCAACGGGGTCTGTCTGACGGTGGTCGACGTCGACGGCGGCGTCTTCACCGCCGACGTGATGGGGGAGACCCTGCGCCGCTCCGCGCTCGGCGCGCTGCGCCCGGGCGACCCGGTCAACCTGGAGCGCGCCGCCGCGCTCGGCAGCCGGCTCGGCGGCCACCTGGTGCAGGGCCACGTCGACGGGGTCGGCGAGCTGATCTCCCGGGAGCCGGCCGCGCAGTGGGAGACGGTCCGGTTCCGGCTTCCCGCCGCGCTGTCCCGGTACGTGGTGGAGAAGGGCTCGATCACCATCGACGGCATCTCGCTGACCGTCGCCGAGGTCGGCGACGACTGGTTCGCCGTCGGGCTGATCCCCACCACCCTCAAGTTGACCACGCTCGGCGCCAAGGGCGTCGGCGCCCCGGTCAACCTGGAGGTGGACGTCGTGGCGAAGTACGTCGAGCGGCTGCTCGGCGACCGGCTTGCCGGCGGCGCGGCCGTCCCGGGCGGTGAGCTCTGATGGGCCCGCTCGGCTGGCTGCTCGACGCCCAGGTCCAGGTGGCCGGCTCGCCGGTGCTGGTCCGGGAGATCGTCGGCAACGTCTTCGGCCTGGCCTCGGCGCTGTTCGGGCTGCGCCGGCTGGTCTGGGCCTGGCCGGTCGGCATGATCGGCAACGCGCTGCTCTTCACCGTCTTCCTCGGCGGCGTCTTCGTCACCCCGCAGGCGCACGACCTCTACGGCCAGGCCGGCCGGCAGGTCTTCTTCTTCGCGGTCAGCGTCTACGGCTGGTGGCGCTGGTCGCGCAACCGCCGCTCCGCGGCGGGGGAGCAGCCCGCCGTGACGCCCCGGTGGGCCACCGGCCGGGAACGCCTCGGCCTGCTCGCCGCGGCGGCGGTCGGCACCGCGGCCGGGTACCCGGTGCTCGCCGCGCTCGGCTCGTGGGGTCCGCTGCCGGACGCCTGGATCCTGGTCGGCAGCCTGCTCGCCACGTACGGCATGGCCCGCGGCTGGGTCGAGTTCTGGCTGATCTGGATCGCCGTCGACGCGGTCGGCGTGCCGCTGCTGCTGCGCGGCGGCTTCTACCCGTCGGCCGCCATGTACCTGGTCTACGGCGCCTTCTGCGTCTGGGGCCTGGCCGCCTGGTGGCGCGCCTCGCGGACCACCCCGCCGGTCCGCACCCCGATCCCGCCCACCTATTCGGAGGCCGTCGCATGACCACCTTTGGCAGCATTGAGCAGGCGGTGGCGGACATCGCCGCCGGGCGGCCCGTCGTCGTGGTCGACGACGAGGACCGCGAGAACGAGGGCGACCTGATCTTCGCGGCCGAGCTGGCCACGCCCGAGCTGGTCGCCTTCATGGTCCGGTACACCTCGGGCTACATCTGCGTGCCGCTGACCGAGAGCGAGTGCGACCGGCTGGACCTGCCGCCGATGCACCACACCAACCAGGACCGGCGCGGCACCGCGTACACGGTGACCGTGGACGCCCGGGAGGGGGTCAGCACCGGTATCTCGGCGGCCGACCGGTCGCACACCATCCGGCTGCTCGCCGACGCCGCCACCGACCCCACCGACCTGGCCCGCCCCGGGCACGTGGTGCCGCTGCGGGCCCGCGAGGGCGGGGTGCTGCGCCGGCCCGGGCACACCGAGGCGGCCGTCGACCTGACCCGGCTGGCCGGGCTGCGCCCGGCCGGGGTGCTCTGCGAGCTGGTCAACGACGACGGCACCATGATGCGCCTGCCGGACCTGGAGAAGTTCTGCGCCGAGCACGGGCTGACCCTGGTCACCATCGCCGACCTGATCGCGTACCGGCGGCGGACCGAGAAGCAGGTGGAGCAGGTCGCGGACGCGCGGATGCCCACCCCGTACGGGGTGTTCCGGGCGCTCGGTTACCGCAGCGACTACGACTCGGCCGAGCACGTCGCGCTGGTGATGGGCGACCTCGGCGACGGTCAGGACGTGCTGGTCCGGGTGCACTCCGAGTGCCTCACCGGGGACGTCTTCGGCTCGCTGCGCTGCGACTGCGGCCCGCAGTTGCAGGCCGCGCTGGCCCGGGTGGCGCAGGAGGGGCGCGGGGTGGTGCTCTACGTGCGCGGGCACGAGGGGCGCGGGATCGGCCTGCTGCACAAGCTCCAGGCGTACCAGCTCCAGGACCTGGGCCGGGACACCGTGGACGCGAACCTCGACCTGGGGCTGCCCGCCGACGCCCGCGACTACGGCACCGGCGCGCAGATCCTCTACGACCTCGGCGTGCGCTCGATGCGGCTGCTCACCAACAACCCGGCCAAGCGGGCCGGCCTGGAGGGCTACGGCCTCACCGTGAGCGGCCGCGAGGGGCTGCCGATCCGGTCGAACCCGGAGAACGTGCGGTACCTGCGGACCAAGCGGGACCGGATGGGGCACCTGCTGGACGAGTTGGACGAGGTGACCGAGGCGCCGATGGGCCGCCCGGTCGACGGCGACGAGATCGGAGCGTAGACATGGCGGGTTTCGGCGAACCGGGCGTGACGTCGGTGGACGCCGCCGGGCTGACCGTCGGCGTGGTCGCCGCGCGCTGGCACGGCGACCTGACCGACCACATGGTCGACCGGGCGGTCGCCGCCGCGCAGGCGTGCGGGGCCCGGGCGGTGGTGTCCCGGGTCGCCGGCTCGGTGGAGCTGCCCGTGGTGGCCCAGGCGATGGCCCGGCGCTACGACGTGGTGGTCGCCCTCGGCGTGGTGGTCCGCGGCGCGACCGCGCACTTCGACTACGTCTGCCGTTCGGTCACCGACGGGCTGACCCGGGTGGCCTTGGACGAGGGAAAGCCGGTCGCGCACGGGGTGCTGACGGTGGAGACGATCGAGCAGGCCCGGGACCGGGCCGGGCTGCCCGGCTCGGCGGAGGACAAGGGCTGGGCGGCGACCGTCGCCGCGTTGGACGCCGCGCTGGCGATCCGCGGCGTCGCCACCAACGGCCACCGCGTCGGCTTCACCGGCTGACGGCGCCTCCAGCCCCCCGCCCGCAGGCGGTGATCATGAAGTTGTTGTCGGCGCCCCGCGGCGTGTCGTGGCGACAACTTCATGATCACAGGGTGGCGGCGCCGCGGGGGCGTGGGGGGGATGACGCGCCCGGACCCGGTGGGTGCCGGTGGTCGGGGCGGCTGGAAGAATCGCATCCCGTGAAGACGTTCGAGGAGTTGTTCGCCGAGCTGCAGGCCAAGGCCGCCGCCGGCACCCCGGGCTCCGGCACGGTCGCCGCGCTGGAGAAGGGGGTGCACTTCATCGGCAAGAAGGTCGTCGAGGAGGCGGCCGAGTCGTGGATGGCCGCCGAGCACGAGGGCCCCGAGCGGGCCGCCGAGGAGATCTCCCAGCTGCTCTACCAGGCCCAGGTGCTGATGCTCGCCACCGGTCTCGAGCTCAAGGACGTCTACCGACATCTGTGAGTGCCCCCACCCGTTGATCAATCCGGATCGAAGGAGCACTCCGTCATGCTGCGTGTCGCCATTCCGAACAAGGGCACCCTGGCCGAGCCGGCCGCCGAGATGCTGCGCGAGGCCGGTTACCGGCAGCGCCGCGACCCCAAGGACCTGGTCTGCCGGGACGAGGCCAACGACGTGGAATTCCTCTACCTGCGTCCCCGGGACATCGCCACCTACGTCGGCTCCGGCGACCTGGACCTCGGCATCACCGGCCGGGACCTGCTGGTCGACTCCGGCGCCCCGGCCGAGGAGGTCGTCGACCTCGCCTTCGGCGGGGCGACCTTCCGCTTCGCCGCCGGCCCGGACACCATCGACTCGCCCAAGGAGCTGGGCGGGCACCGGATCGCCACCGCGTACCCGGGGGTGGTCCGCCGCTACCTCGACGACAACGGCCTGACCGCGGACGTCATCCGGCTCGACGGCGCGGTGGAGAACGCCGTCCGCCTCGGCGTGGCCGACGTGGTGGCCGACGTCGTCTCCACCGGGGCCACCCTGCGCCAGGCCGGGCTGCAGATCATCGGCGAGCCGCTGCTGGTCTCCTCGGCGGTGCTGGTCCGGCGCGCCGGGGCGCCCGGCTGCGCCCAGGCCGAGCAGCTGCTCCGCCGGCTGCACGGCGTGCTGGTCGCCCGGCGCTACGTGATGCTCGCCTACGACGTGCCGGCCGGCCTGCTCGACCGGGCCAGCTCGCTGACCCCCGGGATCGAGTCGCCGACCGTCTCCCCGCTGCACCGGGAGGGCTGGGTCGCCGTGCAGGCGATGGTGCAGCGCGACGACGTGCACCGGATCATGGACGAGCTCTACGAGCTGGGTGCCCGGGCGATCCTGGTCACCAACATCCACGCCTGCCGGCTGTGAGGCCGCTCCCGCCGTCGGCCGCCCTCGCCATGGTGGTGCTGGGCGGCGCGGCCTCCGCGGCCCAGGGCGTGGTCAACGCCGAGCTGGGCGAGCGCGCCGGCAGCCCGGTGCTCGGCGCGGTGGTCAACAACCTCGGCGGCAGCCTGCTCGTCGCGGTGGGGTTGCTCGCCGTCCCGTCGATGCGCGCCGGGCTGGCCGCGCTGCGTCGGTCCCGGCTGCCCTGGTGGTCGTACCTGGGCGGGCTCGGAGGCGCGGCGATCGTGGTGATCGGCACGTACGTCGTCCCGGTGCTCGGGGTGGCGGTCTTCACCATCGCCCAGGTCGCCGGCGGCAGCGTCGGCGGGCTGGCGGTGGACCGGGCCGGCCTGGCCCCGGTGGGGCGGCTGCCGTTCACCGTGCCCCGGGTGGCCGGGGCGCTGCTCGGCGTCGGCGCGGTGACCCTGGCCCAGCTCGGCCGCCCGGTCGGCGACCTGGCGGTCGGGCTGGTGCTGCTCGCGGTGGCGGGTGGCCTGGCGGTCGCCCTCCAGTCGGCGCTGAACGGGCGGGTCTCCGCCGCCGGCAGCACCGCCGCCGGGATCGCGGTCAACTTCGCCGTCGGCACGCCGGTGATCCTGGCGGTCGCGGCGCTGGTCGGCGCGTTCGCCGCCCGCCCCAGCTGGCCGGGGCAGTGGTGGCTGTACGGGGGCGGCCTGCTCGGCGTCGGCATTGTGCTCTCCCTGCTGGTCGGGGTACGCGCGGTCGGCGTGCTGCGGACCGGCCTGGCGCTGGTCGCCGGGCAGCTCGGCGGCGCCCTCCTGCTGGACGTGCTGCTGCCCGGCGGCGCCGGCGCGCGGCTGCCGGTGCTGGCCGGCGCGGCGCTCACCCTGGTCGCGGTCGTGGTGGCCGGTGGCCGGCGACGCGCCGTGATCCGCGTGGCACCGGACCGGAGCCCGGAGCCGGATGGCAGACTGGTCGGGTGAGCAATTCACTGGTGACCGTGCGGCCGCGGCGGATCCGGCTGGTCTGCTGGGCCTCGGCGGCGACCCTGCTGGTGGTCTTCAGCCTGGTGGCGACCTCGCTGACCGGCCGGACCGGTGACGGCTACGGCACGTTCCAGCGCGGCGACCAGCTGGCCATGATCGGCCTGGGCGTCTTCGGCGCGCTCGGCATCCTGCTCTTCACCCGGCCACGGGTGGTGGCCGACGCCTGGGGCGTCCGGGTCCGCAACGTGATCGGCTCGTACGAGCTGCCCTGGGAGGTCGTCCGGGGGGTCCGGTTCGACCGGGGCGCCCCGTGGGCCAGCCTGGAGCTGCACGACGACGACCTGCTGCCGATGGTCGCCCTGCAGGCGGCCGACAAGGAGCTGGCGGTCGAGGGCGTGCGCGCCCTGCGCCGCCTCCACCAGGCGCACCTGGCCGCCCTCGCCGACGGCCCCGCCGCCCGCTGACGGCGACCCCGCCGCCCGGGCTCGCCCACCGCCGGCGACCCGCCCCGACGGCCCGCCCGCCGGGCGGCCCGACCCGCCCCGACGACCCGGCTGACCTGCGAGCCCCGGTTTGGGGATGGCTGAGGTCAGGGTGTAGTGTTGCCGAGTCGACCAGACTGCCCCCGTTTCCGACGTGCGGGCGGTCCTGAAGCGGAGCGCCTGCTCCCACCCGAGTCGCCCCTGACGGTGGCCGGGTCCGGTCACCGGTTCCGGGGACAACCCGGTCCCGGATGCGCGATCATGTGATCGTGCCGACCGGTCGAGCGGGCCCTGGCATACGCCGGGGCCTTCTGCTTTCCGGGTCGGCTCCCGTCCGGGAGCCCGCGGAGTCGGCACGGTAGGAGACTCGACTCGAGGAGGCCCCATCAGCGTCGAACCACGCGTGAACGAACAGATCCGGGCACGTGAGGTCCGACTGGTCGGCCCTGAGGGTGAGCAGGTGGGCATCGTCCCGCTGGAGCGCGCCCTGCAGCTGGCCGCGGACGTCGACCTGGACCTGGTCGAGGTTGCGCCGATGGCGCGCCCGCCGGTGTGCAAGCTCATGGACTTCGGCAAGTTCAAGTACGAGAGCGCACTCAAGGCGCGCGAAGCGCGGCGTAACCAGCAGCAGACCGTCATCAAGGAGATGAAGCTCCGGCCGAAGATCGACCCGCACGACTACGAGACCAAGAAGGGTCACGTGGTGCGGTTCCTCAAGGCCGGCGACAAGGTCAAGGTGACGATCATGTTCCGCGGTCGCGAGCAGAGCCGCCCGGAGCTGGGTTACCGGCTCCTGCGCCGGCTCGAGTCCGAGATCACGGACCTGGGATACGTTGAGGCCGCTCCGAAGCAGGACGGCCGAAACATGATCATGGTTCTCGCTCCGCACCGGGCCGTCAAGGCCTCCGCGGTCGCCGCCACGGCGTCCCGCGGCGGGCCCCGGGAACGGGCCGCGGAGGAGTCCGGTGCTCCGGAGGCCGGCGAGACCCCGGAGGCTGGCGAGACCGCAGCAGCCGGCGAGACCGGCCCGACCGCTGAGACCAGCGGCCAGTAACAGGGAGAAGACGTTCCACATGCCGAAGATGAAGAGCCACACGGGTATGGGCAAGCGGGTCAAGGTCACCGGCAAGGGCAAGATCGTTGCCCAGCAGGCCGGCCTCCGCCACAAGCTGGAGAAGAAGCCCTCCACCCAGACCCGCCGGCTGACCGGCACGGTCGAGGTGGCCAAGGCTGACCTCAAGCGAATCAAGAAGCTGCTCGGCCGCTGACGCGCGCCACCTTCACGTAATAAGGAGTTGAGATGGCACGCGTCAAGCGGGCTGTGAACGCCCAGAAGAAGCGTCGTACCCTGCTGGAGACCGCGAGCGGTTACCGCGGTCAGCGCTCCCGCCTGTACCGCAAGGCCAAGGAGCAGGTGCTGCACTCGATGCAGTACGCCTACCGGGACCGTCGCGACCGCAAGGGCGACTTCCGGCAGCTCTGGATCCAGCGGATCAACGCTGGCGCCCGGGCCAACGGCATGACCTACAACCGGCTGATCCAGGGCCTGCGCCTGGCCGGCATCGAGGTCGACCGCAAGATCCTGGCCGACCTGGCCGTCAACGACGCCGCGGCGTTCGCCGCGATCGTCGAGCTGGCCCGCGCCGCCGTGGCGGCCGAGGGCACCGGTGGCGCCGCGGCTCAGGCCGCCTGACCCACCCACAGCAGATCGAGGCGTCTCCCATGCAGTCACCATCGCGCGGGAGGCGCCTCGACGCTGTCTCCGGCCCGTTCACCCCGCGTACCCCCAGGGTGGTCGCCGCCCGCCGGCTCCAGCGCCGCCGGGACCGCGAGGCCGCCGGCCGGTTCCTGGCCGAGGGCCCGCAGGCGGTCCGCGAGGCCCTGGCCCGCGCCGGGACGGTCACCGAGCTGTTCGGTACGCCGGCCGCCCTCGACCGGTACGCCGACCTCGCGGCGCAGGCCGCCCGGGCCGACGTGCCCGTCTCCGAGGTGACCGAGGAGGGGCTCGCCGCGCTCGCCGAGACCGTCGCCCCGCAGGGAGTGGTCGCCGTCTGCCGGCACCTCGACATACCCCTGGCGACCGCCCTGTCCCGCGGCCCGCGGCTGGTCGCGGTGCTCGCCGAGATCCGCGACCCGGGCAACGCCGGCACCGTGCTGCGGACCGCCGACGCGGCCGGCGCCGGGGCGGTGGTCTTCGCCGGCGACGCGGTCGACCCGTACAACGGCAAGTGCGTGCGGGCCTCGGCCGGCAGCCTCTTCCACGTCGACGTGGTCCGCGCCCCCGACCCCCGCCAGGTGGTCGATGCGCTACGGACGGCCGGGCTCTCCGTTTTCGCGACCACCGGGTACGGCGACACCGACCTGGACGACCTGGCCGACGCCGGCCGGCTCGCCACGCCCACCGCCTGGCTCTTCGGCTCCGAGGCGCACGGGCTGCCCGAGGAGCTGACCGCCGCCGCCGACGCCCGGGTCCGAGTGCCGCTGCACGGGCGCGCCGAGAGCCTGAACCTGGCTGCGGCCGCCGCCGTCTGCCTGTACGCTTCAGCCAGAGCACTGCGTTGACCGTCACCCGGTCGCGCGGTCGTCACAGCAGGGGAGTCGTCCGGATGATGAACGCGCCACGGCGTTCGTTTAGCCAGCCCGCCGGTGTCGGCGGGCGGCGGGCCTGACCCTTCCTCCTGCGCGTAACTCCCACCGGCGGGCTGCGGCGAAGCCGCGCGTCCGTAGACTCGCCTAGCCGCCCGTGAGGGCCGGCGCCGCCGTGAGGGAGTGCCCGTACGCCATGAGCTACCGCAACGATCCGTACGACCCGAAGCAGGTCGCCCTGCTCGACCCGGACGCCCTGGCCGGGGCCGTGGCCGACGCCGAGAAGGCGTTCGCCGCCGCCGCCGACCCGGACGCGTTGACCGCGCTGCGCCCCGCGCACCTCGGTGACCGGTCCCCGGTCTCGCTGGCGCGGCGGGAGATCGGCGCGCTGCCGCCGGCCGCCAAGTCGGACGCCGGCAAGCGGGTCAACGAGGCCCGCCGCGCCATCGAGGCCGCGTACGCCGCCCGGCAGGAGACCCTGGAGCGCGAACAGGCCGAGCGGGTGCTGGTCGAGGAGCGGGTCGACGTCGCCCTGCCGTACGACCGCCGGCCGCGCGGCGCCCGGCACCCGCTGAGCACCCTGATGGAGCAGATCAGCGACTTCTTCGTCGGGATGGGCTACGAGGTGGCCGAGGGTCCCGAGGTCGAGCTGGAGTGGACCAACTTCGACGCGCTGAACATCCCCGCCGACCACCCGGCGCGCGGCCTGATGGACACCTTCCACATCGCACCGCCGGAGGGCGCGGAGAGCTCCGGGCTGGTGCTGCGCACGCACACCTCGCCGGTGCAGGCGCGCACGATGCTGACCCGCAAGCCGCCGATCTACGTGATCGTGCCCGGCCGGGCCTACCGCACCGACGAGCTGGACGCCACCCACGCCCCGGTCTTCCACCAGGTCGAGGGCCTGGTCGTGGACAAGGGCATCACCATGGCGCACCTGCGCGGCACGCTGGACCACTTCGCCAAGGCGATGTTCGGCGAGGGGGCCAAGACCCGCTTCCGGCCGCACTACTTCCCGTTCACCGAGCCGTCGGCCGAGTTCGACGTCTGGTTCCCCGAGCACCGCAGGGGGCCCCAGTGGGTCGAGTGGGGCGGCTGCGGCATGGTCAACCCGCGGGTGCTGCGCGCCTGCGGCATCGACCCGGAGGTCTACTCCGGATTCGCGTTCGGTATGGGCATCGACCGGACCGTGATGTTCCGGCACGGGGTCAGCGACATGCGGGACATGGTCGAGGGGGACGTGCGGTTCACCCGCGCGTTCGGGGTCTGACGGTGCGGGCACGAGTTACGGAGACGGTGGTTTAACAGTCATGCGAGTTTCTGTCAGTTGGCTGCGGGAGTACGTCGACCTCCCCGCCGACCTGCCCGTCGGTGACCTGGAGCAGGCGCTGGTCGACCTCGGCATCGAGGTCGAGTCCATCGTGGACCTGCGGGAGACGGTCACCGGTCCGCTGGTGGTCGGCGAGGTCCTGGAGATCGAGGAGCTGACCGGCTTCAAGAAGCCGATCCGGTTCTGCCGCGTCGACGTCGGCGCCGCCAACGGCACCGGCGAGCCGCAGGAGATCGTCTGCGGGGCGACGAACTTCGCCCCCGGCGACCGGGTCGTGGTGATCCTCCCCGGCGGTGTGCTGCCCGGGAACTTCGTCATCGGCGCGCGCAAGACCTACGGACGCAACTCCAACGGCATGATCTGCTCCGCCAAGGAGCTGGGCCTGGGTGACGACCACTCGGGCATCATCGTGCTGCCCGAGGACACCACGGCCAAGCCCGGCGACGACGCCCGGCCGGTGGTCGGCCTCGACGACGTGGTGGTCGAGCTGGAGATCACCCCGGACCGCGGCTACGCGCTCAGCGTCCGGGGCCTCACCCGGGAGCTGTCGCACGCCCTTGGCGTGCCGTTCCGCGACCCGGCCCTGGCCCCCGCGCCCGGCGGCACCGAGCGGCCGGCGTACCCGGTCGAGGTGCGCGACCCGGTCGGCTGCGACCGGTTCGCCGCCCGGATGGTCCGCGGCGTCGACCCGACCGCGCAGACCCCCGGCTGGATGGCGCGGCGGCTCACGGTGGCCGGCATCCGCAGCATCTCGCTGCCGGTCGACATCACCAACTACCTGATGCTCGAACTCGGCCAGCCGATGCACGCCTTCGACGCCGATCGGATCAGCGGCCCGCTGGTGGTCCGCCGCGCCGAGCCGGGGGAGAAGCTGACCACCCTGGACGGGGTCACCCGCACCCTGGCCGCCGAGGACATGGTGATCTGCGACGACACCGGGCCCATCTCGCTCGCCGCCGTGATGGGCGGCGAGACCAGCGAGGTGATCGCCTCCACCACCGACGTGCTCTTCGAGGCGGCGCACTGGGACCCGGCGATGGTCGGCCGGACCGCCCGCCGGCACAAGCTGTTCAGCGAGGCGGCGAAGCGCTGGGAGCGGGGCGTCGACCCGGCCCTGCCGCTGGTCGCCCTGGAGCGCGCGGTGCGGCTGCTCACCGAGCACGCCGGCGGCACGGTCGGCGACGAGATCCTCGACATCGACCACGTCCGGCCGCGTACCCCGGTCACCCTGCCGGCGGACCTGCCGTCCCGGCGGGTCGGGGTGGCGTACCCGCCGGAGCGGGTGGTCGAGCTGCTGGAGCAGGTGGGCTGCACCGTGGTCCGGGGCGCCGACCGCCTCGCCGAGGACCCGGGCGAGGTCGGGGTGGCCGCGGGCGGCGGCGACGTGCTCACCGTCACCCCGCCGAGCTGGCGGCCCGACCTGACCGACCCGGCCGACCTGGTCGAGGAGGTGGTCCGCCTCGACGGGTACGACCGGGTGCCGTCGGTGCTGCCGACCGCGCCCGCCGGCCGCGGCCTCACCTGGCAGCAGCAGCGCCGCCGGGCGGTCGCCCGGTCGCTCGCCGAGCGCGGGTACGTCGAGGTCCTCGCGCACCCGTTCGTCTCCGCCGAGCGGGCCGACCAGCTCGGCCTGCCGGCCGACGACCCGCGCCGGGCGGCGGTCCGGGTGGCCAACCCGCTCTCCGAGGAGGAGCCGCTGCTGCGCACCACGCTGCTCGGCCCGCTGCTCGGCATCGCGAAGCGCAACGTCGGCCGGGGCCTGCGGGACGTGGCGATCTACGAGATCGGCGCGGTCTTCCACCCGCGTCCGGGAGCCGGCGCCCCGCCGGCCATGGGCGTGGACCGTCGGCCCACCGACGAGGAGTTCGCCGCCGCCGACGCGGTGGTGCCGGACCAGCCGCGGCACGTCGCCGCGGTGCTCGCCGGTGAGATCGAGCCGGCCGGCTGGTGGGGCGCGGGTCGGGCGGCCGGCTGGGCGGACGCGGTCGAGGCCGGCCGGGCCGTTCTCGCCGCCGCCGGCATCCCGGCCGACCGGGTGACCGTCCGGGCCGCCGAGTACGCCCCCTGGCACCCGGGCCGCTGCGCCGAGCTGCTGGTGGACGACACGGTGGTCGGGCACGCCGGTGAGCTGCACCCGGCCGTGGTGGCGACCCTGGAGCTGCCCCGTCGGACCAGCGCCATGGAGCTGGACCTGGACGCGCTACCCGCCGCACCGCTGGTGACCGGGCCGGCGATCTCCACCTTCCCGCCGGCGCTGATCGACGTGGCGCTGGTGGTGGACGAGTCGGTCCCGGCCGCCGAGGTGCAGCGGGCCCTCACCGAGGGGGCCGGCGAGCTGCTCGAGGACGTCCGGCTCTTCGACGTGTACGCCTCGGAGCAGCTCGGCGCGGGGCGCAAGTCGCTTGCGTACAAGCTGACCTTCCGGGCCCCGGACCGGACGCTGACCGTCGACGAGGCGGTGGCGGCCCGGGACGCGGCGGTCGCCGAGGCGGCCCGCCGCTTCGGCGCCACCCTGCGCGGCGCCTGACCGGTACGGCTCACGGCCCCGATCCGGCACCCCCGGGTCGGGGCCGACCCACCGCCGTCTCTCGCCGCTCGTGATCGGGCTGGTGCGCAGCGTCACGGATGGGCCGAAAGGTCAGCGGCGACGGCATCTTCGGCTACCCACGGCTCACCTGCGAGCGGTTAGCCTGCTTGGATTCCGGCTATCGCCGGGATCACACCCCCGCCATCCCCACGGGAGTCCAGCCATGTCCGAGGATCCGGTTCCGCCACCCATCTCCGTCGACGTCTGCATCGTCGGCGGCTGTGGTCGGGTCGGTCTGCCGCTGGGCATCGCGTTCGCCTCCCGCGGCCTCTCCGTCGTGCTGTATGACATCAACGCCGACGCGGTCGCCACGGTGAACGCCGGCATCCTTCCCTTCGCCGAGCCGGGCGCCGCCGAGGCGCTCACCGAGGCGGTGACCGCCGGCCGGCTGAGGGCCAGCACCGACCCGGTCAGCGTGGGCACCTCCGAGCACCTGGTCGTGGTCGTCGGAACCCCGGTCGACGAGCACCTCAACCCGGACCTGGGTGCGGTGCCCCGGGCGCTGGAGCGCTGCGCCGAGCACCTGCGCGACGGTCAGCTGGTGGTGCTGCGCAGCACCGTCTACCCGGGGGTGACGGCGCTGACCGAGAAGCTGCTGGTCGGCAAGGGCATCCGCGCCGACGTGGCGTTCTGCCCGGAGCGGATCGCGGAGGGCCGGGCGATGACGGAGCTGTTCGCGCTGCCGCAGATCGTCGCCGCCCGTACGCCGCACGCCCTCGCCCGGGCGGAGAAGCTCTTCCGCCACTTGACCGAGGAGATCGTGCCGCTCGAGCCGGAGGAGGCCGAGCTGGCGAAGTTGTTCACCAACACCTGGCGGTACATCAAGTTCGCCACCGCGAACCAGTTCTGGATGATGGCCAACGACTTCGGGCTCGACTTCGCCCGGATCCGGCACGCGGTCGCCCACGACTACCCGCGCGCCGCCGATCTGCCGATGCCCGGTTTCGCCGCCGGCCCCTGCCTGTTCAAGGACACCATGCAGCTGGCCGCGTTCAACCGGAACAACTTCGTGCTCGGCCACTCCGCGATGCTGATCAACGAAGGGCTGCCGCTCTACCTGGTGTCCCGGCTGGAGGACCGGTTCGACCTGGCGGACCTGACCGTGGGCATCCTCGGGATGGCCTTCAAGGGCGGCAGCGACGACCCGCGGGAGAGCCTGGCGTACAAGCTGCGCAAGATCCTGGCGCTGAAGACCCGGGAGACGCTCTGCACCGACCCGTACGTCGCCGACGACCGCCTGGTCGACCTGGACGAGGTGCTGCGTCGGGCGGACCTGCTGGTGATCGCCGCCCCGCACGAGCAGTACGCCCGGCTGGAGACCGACCGACCGGTCATCGACATGTGGGGCCTGACCGGGACCGGGGTGCGGGTGTGACGCCGCGGGTGTCGGTGATCGTGCCGGTCTACAACGAGGGCGAGGCGATTCTGCGCTGCCTGGAGCGGATGCTGCGCGAAATGCTGCTTCCGGCCGAGGTGCTGATCGTGCACGACATGCCGGAGGACACCACGGTCCCGTACGTGGAGCAGATCGCCCGCACCGACCCGCGGGTGCGCGCGGTGCTCAACACCTACGGCCGGGGCCCGGCGAACGCCATTCGGTTCGGCATCGACGTGGCCCTCGCCCCGGTCGTGGTGGTGACGATGGCCGACGGCTGCGACGACCCGCGCCAGATCGACGAGCTGGCCCGGCTGGTGGACCGGGGCGTGGTGGTCGCGGCCGCGTCCCGCTACATGCCGGGCGGCCAGCAGGTGGGCGGGCCCCGGTTGAAGCGGATGATGTCCCGCTGGGCCGGGCGCAGCCTCTACACCTTCGCCCGGGTCGGCACCCGGGACGCCACCAACAGTTTCAAGGCCTATGACACCGCATTCGTCCGCGAGGTGGGGATCGAGTCGCGGACCGGCTTCGAGATCGGGCTCGAGTTGACCGCCAAGGCCAACCGGCTGCGCCTGCCGGTCGCCGAGATTCCCACGATCTGGTTGGACCGGCCGCTCGGGGAGTCCCACTTCGACCTGGGTCGGTTCCTCCCCGGTTACCTGCGCTGGTACCTCTTCGCCTACGGTCGACGGCTGAGCCGGGAGAGGCTGGTGGCCCGGGCTGCCAGCTCGCGGTCGTCCGGGGTGCCGGCACCACGCGAACCGCATGACAGCACCGAGTACGAGAAGACCGCTTAGGAGCGCACGTGGCGAAAGTCCTGGTAACTGGTTCGGCCGGGTTCATCGGCGGCTACCTGGTGCAGGAGTTGCTGGGTCGGGGCCACGAGGTCGTCGGGATCGACAACTTCTCCAAGTACGGTCCGGTCACCCACAGCTACGACGACCACCCCCGCTTCCGGTTCGTCGAGGGCGACGCGCGCGACGTGGACCTGCTGACCACGCTGCTCGACGGCTGTGACCACCTGGTCGCGGGCGCGGCGATGATCGGCGGCATCTCCTACTTCCACGCGTACGCCTACGACCTGCTCGCCACCAACGAGCGCATCATGGCGGCCACCTGCGACGCGGCCATCCGCGCCCACCGCGAGGGCAGCCTGGCGAAGGTCACCTACCTCTCGTCCTCGATGGTCTTCGAGTCCACCGAGCACTGGCCCAGCAAGGAGGGCGACGAGCGGCTCATCCCGCCGCCGCTCTCCTCGTACGGGTTCCAGAAGCTGGCCGTGGAGTACTACGCCCGAGCCGCCTGGGAGCAGTACCAGCTGCCGTACACGATCGTGCGGCCGTTCAACTGCGTCGGCGTGGGGGAGGGGCGCGCGCTGGGCCAGGTCGAGGTGCTCTCCGGCAACGTGAAGCTGGCCATGTCGCACGTGGTGCCCGACCTGGTGCAGAAGATCGTCAAGGGGCAGGACCCGCTGCACATCCTCGGCGAGGGCGGCCAGGTGCGGCACTACACCTACGGCGGAGACCTGGCCCGGGGCATCGCCACCGCGGTCGAGCACCCGGCCGCCCACAACGACGACTTCAACCTCTCCACCGCCGAGTCGACCAGCGTGCTGGAGCTGGCCGAGCTGATCTGGCGCAAGATCAAGGGTCCGGACGTGCCGTTCCGGCACGTCTCCGACGAACCCTTCCAGTACGACGTGCAGAAGCGGGTGCCGGACGTGACGAAGTCCCGCGAGGTGCTCGGCTTCGCCGCCACCACGTCGCTGGACGAGATGCTCGACGAGGTCATCCCGTGGGTGACCCGGGCGGTCGAGGAGGGCCGCCTCTGACGTCCGCTTTTCGTCCCCGCACGGCCCGTGTCGCTCCCCGCGACGCGGGCCGCCGGCGTTTCTACCGGGTGACCGCCATCACATCCTCATTTCCATGCAATGGGACGCATGAACTTGCAGCACGGCATCCCGCCGACTAGCCTTCATTGCATAGTCATGCGGAGGTGAGTATGGGCATCCGAGTCGCGGTCGCCGGGGCCAGCGGTTACGCCGGGGGCGAGCTGCTGCGCCTGGTCGCCGGGCACCCGGAGTTCGACCTGGTCGCCGCCACCGCACACGCGCAGGCCGGCCAGCCGGTCGCCGCCGTACACCCGCAGCTCGCGGGCCTGGACCTGGTGCTCGGGGCGACCGACCCGGAAGCCCTGGCCGACGCGGACCTGGTCTTCCTGGCCCTGCCGCACGGCGGGTCGGCGGCCCTGGCCGCGGCCCTGCCCGAGTCGGTCAAGGTGGTCGACCTCGGCGCCGACCACCGGCTGCGCGACGCCGACGCCTGGGCCCGGTACTACGGCGGCCCGCACGCCGGCGCCTGGACCTACGGCCTGCCCGAGCTGCCCGGCCAGCGGGCCGCCATCGCCGCCGCGACCCGGGTGGCCAGCACCGGCTGCTACGCGGTGGCCACCACCCTGGCCCTCGCGCCGCTGATCGCCGCGGGCGCGGTCCTCCCCACCGACGTGGTGGTGGTCGCCGCCTCCGGCACCTCCGGCGCCGGCCGGGCCGCCAAGGCCCACCTGCTCGGCAGCGAGGTGATGGCCGATCTGTCGCCCTACAAGGTCGGCGCCCACCAGCACGTGCCGGAGATCAAGCAGGCCACCGGCGCGACCAGCCTCTCCTTCACTCCGGTGCTCGCCCCCATGCCGCGCGGCATCCTCGCCACGGTCACCGCCGTGCCCACCGGCGACGCCCACCCGCGCGCGGTGCTCACCGCGGCGTACGCGGACGCCCCCTTCGTGCACGTGCTGCCCGAGGAGGCCTGGCCGCACACCGCCGCCACCACCGGCGCGAACTCCTGCCACCTCCAGGCCACCGTCGACGTCGACTCCGGCCGGGTGATCGTGGTCAGCGCCATCGACAACCTCGGCAAGGGCGCCGCCGGCCAGGCCGTGCAGAACGCCAACCTCATGTTCGGCCTCCCCGAGACCGCCGGCCTCTCGACCTTCGGAGTGGCACCGTGACCGTCACCACCCCTCGGGGCTTCCGGGCCGCCGGGGTCGCCGCCGGGCTCAAGAGCAGCGGCGCCGCCGATATCGCCCTCGTCGTCAACGACGGCCCCGACGCCGGGATCGCCGGCGTCTTCACCGCCAACCGGGTCAAGGCCGCGCCGGTGCTCTGGAGCCAGCAGGTGGTCCGGGGCGGTGTGGTCCGCGCCGTGGTGCTCAACTCCGGCGGCGCCAACGCCTGCACCGGCCCCGCCGGATTCCAGGACACCCACGCCACCGCCGAGCACACCGCCGCCGCGCTCACCTCCAGCAGCAACCGGCTGATCCTCGGCGCCGGCGAGGTGGCGGTCTGCTCCACCGGCCTGATCGGCGAGCGGCTGCCGATGCAGAAACTCCTCCCCGGCGTGCGGGCCGCCATCCGCGGGCTCGCCCGCGACGGCGGCGCGGCGGCGGCCGAGGCGATCATGACCACCGACACCCGGTCGAAGACCACCGCCGCCAAGGGCAGCGGCTGGACCGTCGGCGGCATGGCCAAGGGCGCCGGGATGCTCGCCCCGGCCATGGCCACCATGCTCTGCGTCCTCACAACCGACGCGGTGGCCGGGCCGGAGACCCTCGACGCCGCGCTGCGCGCCGCCACCCGGGTCACCTTCGACCGGATCGACTCCGACGGCTGCATGTCCACCAACGACACGGTGCTGCTGCTGGCCAGCGGCGCGTCCGGCATCGAGCCGACCCAGGCCGAGCTGACCGCCGCGGTCACCGCCGCCTGCCACGACCTGGCCCAGCAGCTCATCGCCGACGCCGAGGGCGCCACCAAGCAGATCGCGATCGACGTGGTGGGCGCCGCCGACGAGGACGACGCGGTCGAGGTGGGCCGCTCGGTGGCCCGCAACACCCTGGTCAAGACCGCGCTCTTCGGCAACGACCCGAACTGGGGCCGGATCCTCGCGGCCGTCGGCACCACCTCGGCCGCGTTCGAACCGGACGGCGTGGACGTCGCGGTCAACGGGGTCTGGGTGTGCCGCTCCGGCGCCGCCGCCGAGGACCGGTCCAAGATGGACCTGACCGGGCGGGACGTCACCATCCGGATCGACCTGCACGCCGGCGACGCGGCGGCGACGATCTGGACCAACGACCTGTCGCACGCGTACGTGCACGAGAACTCGGCGTACTCGACATGAGCCTCTCCGCGGACCTCACCCGGGCCCAGGCCAAGGCCGAGACGCTGATCGAGGCCCTGCCCTGGCTGGCGAACTTCTCCGGCGCGACCGTCGTGGTCAAGTACGGCGGCAACGCCATGGTCGACCCCGAACTCCAGCGCGCCTTCGCCGCCGACATGGTCTTCCTCCGGTACGCCGGCCTCAAGCCGGTCGTCGTGCACGGCGGCGGGCCGCAGATCTCCGCGATGCTCGGCCGGCTCGGCATCGCCAGCGAGTTCAAGGGCGGCCTGCGGGTCACCACCCCCGAGGCGATGGACGTCGTCCGGATGGTGCTGGTCGGTCAGGTCGGCCGGGAGCTGGTCGGCCTGATCAATGCGTACGGCCCGTTCGCCGTCGGCCTCTCCGGCGAGGACGCCGGACTCTTCACCGCGGTGCGCCGCCCGGCGTACGTCGACGGCGAGCCGGTCGACGTCGGGCAGGTCGGCGACGTGGAGTCGGTGGACGTCTCCGCGGTCGCCGACCTCATCGCGGCCGGCCGGATCCCGGTGATCTCCACCGTCGCGCCGGACGTCGACGGGGTGCTGCACAACCTCAACGCCGACACCGCCGCCGCCGCCCTCGCGGTCGCCCTCGACGCCCGCAAGCTGGTCGTCCTCACCGACGTCCCCGGCCTGTACGCGGACTGGCCGGACACCGGCAGCCTGGTCAGCGAGATCAGCACCGACGACCTGGCGAAGCTGCTGCCGTCCCTGGAGTCGGGGATGGTCCCGAAGATGGAGGCCTGCCTGCGGGCGGTGCGCGGGGGAGTGCCCGCCGCGCACGTCGTCGACGGCCGGGTCGCCCACTCCACGCTGCTCGAAGTCTTCACCTCGGAAGGATTCGGAACGATGGTGACTCCGTCATGAGCACGCTGGTGGAACGCTGGGGCCAGTCCATGATGGACAACTACGGCACCCCGCCGCTGGCCCTGGTCTCCGGCACCGGCGCGGTGGTCACCGACGAGGCCGGCCGGGAGTACGTCGACCTGCTCGGCGGCATCGCGGTCAACGCCCTCGGCCACGCCCACCCGGCCGTGGTGGCCGCCGTCTCCAAGCAGGTCGCCACCCTCGGCCACGTCTCCAACCTCTTCGTCGCCGAGCCGCCGGTGGCCCTGGCCGAACTGCTGCTGGCCCTGGCCGGCCGCCCCGGCCGGGTCTTCCTCGCCAACTCCGGCGCCGAGGCGAACGAGGCCGCGTTCAAGCTCTCCCGGCTCACCGGCCGCACCCACGTCGTCGCCGCGCGGGGCGGCTTCCACGGCCGCACCATGGGGGCGCTGGCACTCACCGGCCAGCCGGCCAAGGCCGACCCGTTCCGCCCGCTCCCCGGCGACGTCACCCATGTGGCGTACGGCGACGTGGCGGCCCTCGAAGCGGCCGTGACCGACGCGACCGCGATGGTGATCCTGGAGCCGATCCAGGGCGAGAACGGCGTCGTGGTCCCGCCCGCCGGCTACCTGGCGGCGGTCCGGCGGATCACCGCCCGGCGCGGCGCGCTGCTGGTGCTCGACGAGGTGCAGACCGGCGTCGGCCGGACCGGGCACTGGTTCGCCCACCAGGCCGAGGGCGTCGAGCCGGACATCGTCACCCTGGCCAAGGGGCTCGGGGGCGGCCTGCCGATCGGCGCCTGCCTGGCCTTCGGGCGGGCCGCCGAGCTGCTCGGTCCCGGCTCGCACGGCACCACCTTCGGCGGCAACCCGGTCAGCTGCGCCGCCGCACTCGCGGTGATCGCCACCATCGCCAACGAGGGGCTGCTCGACCACGTCAAGCGGGTCGGCGAGCGGCTGCGCCGGGGGATCGAGGCGCTCGGTCACCCGCTGGTGGCCGAGGTACGCGGGGCCGGGCTGCTGCTCGGCGTCGTGCTCACCGAGCCGGTCTCCGGCGCGACGACGACCGCGCTGCGCGAGGCGGGCTTCCTGGTCAACCCGGTGCAGCCCGGCGTGGTCCGGCTCGCCCCGCCGCTGATCCTCACCGCGGCGCAGGCCGACGCCTTCCTCGCCGCCCTCCCGGCGGCGCTCGACGCGGCGGCCCCGTCCGCTCCGGATCTTGTTGGGACCCCGGAGGGGCCGGCAGCATCCACGATCCCGACACCGACTCCGATGACCGCGACCAGCACGGAGGTCAGCGCATGATCCGGCACTTCCTGCGGGACGACGACCTGACCCCGGCCGAGCAGGCGGTGGTGCTCGACCTGGCCGCCCGGATGAAGGCCGACCGGTTCGCGTACCAGCCCCTCGCCGGGCCGCGCTCGGTGGCGGTGCTCTTCGACAAGCAGAGCCTGCGTACCCGGATCTCCTTCGACGCCGGCATCGCCGAACTGGGCGGCCACCCGCTCGTGGTGGACACCCAGGTCACCCACTTCGGCCGGGGCGAGACCCTGGCCGACGCCGGCCGGGTGCTCTCCCGGTACGTCGCCGCGATCGTGCTGCGCACCCACGGCGACGACCGGATCGCCGAGGTCGCCTCGCACGCCACCGTGCCGGTGGTCAACGCGCTCACCGACGACTACCACCCCTGCCAGCTCCTCGCCGACCTGCTCACCGTCCGCGAACGGTTCGGCGCCGTCGCCGGGCGGACCCTGGCGTACGTGGGAGACGCGGCCAACAACATGGCCCACTCGTACCTGCTGGCCGGGGCCACCGCCGGGATGCACATCCGGATCGCCGGCCCGGTCGGCTTCCAGCCCGACCCCGAGATCGTGGCCCGGGCCGAGAAGATCGCCGCCGGCACCGGCGGTTCGGTCCGGGTGCTGACCGACCCGGTCCAGGCGGCCCGCGGCGCCGACGTGCTGGCCACCGACACCTGGACCTCGATGGGCCAGGAGGACGACGGGCTGGACCGGATCACCCCGTTCCTGCCGTACCAGATCAACGCCGCGCTGCTCAGCCACGCCGGGCCGGACGCGATCGTGCTGCACTGCCTGCCCGCCCACCGGGGCGAGGAGATCACCGACGAGGTCCTCGACGGGCCGCGGAGCGCGGTCTTCGACCAGGCGGAGAATCGCCTGCACGCCCAGAAGGCGCTGCTGACGTTTCTCCTGGAGGCCTCCTCATGACCGCCCCGCTGACCCGTACCGCCCGGCACGCCCGCATCGTCGAGCTGATCCGCGACAAGGCGGTCCACTCGCAGACCGAGCTGGCCGACCTGCTCGCCGGCGACGGCATCCAGGTCACCCAGGCCACCCTCTCCCGGGACCTCAAGGAGCTGGGGGCGGTCACCGCGCGCGGCGGCGACGGACGGGGCGTCTACCTGATCCCCGAGGACGGCCACCGGCCGCTGCGCGACGCCGAGGCCGCCCCGGCCCGGCTCGTCCGGCTGCTGCACGAGCTGCTCAACGGGGTCGACTCCAGCGGCAACATCGCCGTGCTGCGCACCCCGCCGGGCGCAGCCCACTACCTGGCCAGCGCGTTGGACCGAGCGGGCCTGCCCGAGGTCGTCGGCACCATCGCCGGCGACGACACCATCCTCGTCGTGGCCCGCGAGGCCGTCGGCGGCGCCGCGTTGGGCGACAAGCTCGCCGCGTGGGCCCGCCGGGAGGAAAACGTTGTTGAAGGGAGCACCACACCTTGACCTGCTCCCCTCGTTTGCAGCGAGGGGATTCCCACGGTCACCCGTGAGGCTTCCTGTTTCATTGCCGACTGCCCCGAAGGGAGGGGATCCCATGAGGTCTTACGTCAGCTCCGCAGGCGTTTCGCCTCTCCGCCAGCCCGGCGGCGAGGATGTTTTGTGCGGCGTTGACGTCCCGGTCATGCTCTGTGTGGCAGGCGGGGCAGACCCACTCCCTGACAGTCAGCGGCATCGACGGGTTGATCCGGCCACACGTGGAGCATGTCTTCGACGACGGAAACCACCGGTCCACAACGATCACCGCGCGCCCGTACCAGACGGCCTTGTATTCCAGCATGCGACGCAGTTCCGACCACGCCGCGTCGGAGATCACCCGGGCCATGCGGTGGTTGCGCAGCAAGTTGCGGACGCTGAGATCCTCGATTATTACCGCTTGGTTCTCACGAACAAGTCGAGTGCTCAGCTTGTGCAGGTGATCACGCCGCCGGTCAGCGACGCGGGCATGAATCCGGCCCACCCTCGCCTGGGCCTTGGCCCGGTTGGCGGAGCCCTTTTCCTTGCGGGACAGGTTGCGCTGCGCTTTGGCCAACTTCCGTCGATCCGCTTGCTCATGGCGCGGGTTGGCAATCTTCTCCCCGGTGGACAGGGTGACAAGGCTGGTGATCCCCGCGTCCACTCCCACCACCCGATCCAGTGCGGGCAGGGCCTGCACGGTCGGGTCCTCTACCAGGAGGGATACGTACCACCGGCCGGCCGCGTCTCGCGACACGGTGACCGTGGACGGCTCGACATCCGTGGGCAGGGGTCTGGACCACACGATGTCCAGGGGAGCGTCCATCTTGGCGAGGGTGAGATGGCCGTCGCGCCAGCGGAACGCCGAGCGAGTGTATTCTGCCGACGCCCGCGACCTGCGCTTGGATTTGTACCGCGGGTACCCGCAGCGCCTTTCCCAGAAGCCGGCGAATGCGGCCTGCAGATGCCGCAGCGTCTGCTGCAACGGCACCGCACTCACCTCGTTCAGAAACGCCAGGTCGTCGGTCCGTTTCCACTCCGTCAGCCAAGCCGAGGTCTGCGCGTAACTGCTTCGATGCCGGTCCACCTTCCACTTTCGGCTCCGCGCCTCCAACGCGCGGTTGTAGACCAGACGCACACATCCGAACGTCCTATTCAACTGCTCAGCCTGCTGCGGAGACGGATAGAAGCGGTACTTGAACGACCGCTTCACCCCAGCCACGCCTCAGGTTCTATCAAACGGGTACGACAATCACTTGAAGGGAGGGAGCGGCGCGTCCCGCCCGCTTCGATGGCACGCCGCAACTCAGATGACTGAACGTGTAGTTCTGGCGTACTCCGGGGGTCTCGACACCTCCGTCGCCATTCCCTACCTGGCCGAGCAGACCGGCGCCGAGGTGATCGCGGTCGCGGTCGACGTCGGGCAGGGCGGCGAGGACCTGAACGCCATCCGGCAGCGCGCCCTGGACTGCGGCGCCGTCGAGTCCGAGGTGGTCGACGCGCGCGACGAGTTCGCCGCCGACTACTGCCTGCCGGCGATCCGGGCCAACGCCCTCTACATGGACCGTTACCCGCTGGTCTCCGCGCTGTCCCGGCCGCTGATCGTCAAGCACCTGGTGGCCGCGGCCCGCAAGCACGGCGGCACCATCGTGTCGCACGGCTGCACCGGCAAGGGCAACGATCAGGTCCGCTTCGAGGTCGGCCTGGGCGCGCTCGCCTCCGACCTGAAGATCGTGGCCCCGGCCCGGGACTTCGCCTGGACCCGGGACAAGGCGATCGCCTTCGCCGAGGAGAAGGGGCTGCCGATCGATGTGTCGGCCAAGTCCCCGTACTCCATCGACCAGAACCTGTGGGGCCGCGCGGTGGAGACCGGCTTCCTGGAGGACATCTGGAACGGCCCGATCGAGGACCTGTACTCGTACACGTCCGACCCGGCCGAGCCGCGGGACGCCGACGAGGTCGTGATCACCTTCGACGCCGGCAACCCGGTCGCGATCGACGGCGAGACCGTCACCCCGTACCAGGCGATCCTGGAGCTGAACCGGCGCGCCGGCGCGCAGGGCGTGGGCCGGCTCGACATGGTCGAGGACCGCCTCGTCGGCATCAAGAGCCGCGAGGTGTACGAGGCCCCCGGGGCGATCGCACTGATCACCGCCCATCAGGAGCTGGAGGCGGTCACCGTCGAGCGGGATCTGGCCCGGTTCAAGCGCGGCGTGGACCAGCGCTGGGGCGAGCTGGTCTACGACGGCCTCTGGTTCTCGCCGCTGAAGAACTCCCTCGACGCGTTCATCGCCGACGCCCAGCAGCACGTCTCCGGCGAGGTGCGGCTGACCCTGCACGGCGGCCGGGCCACCGTCACCGGCCGGCGCTCCGAGGCCAGCCTGTACGACTTCGGCATGGCCACCTACGACACCGGCGACACCTTCGACCAGTCGCTGGCGAAGGGCTTCGTGCAGCTCTGGGGCCTGCCCAGCAAGATGGCCGCCGCGCGGGACGCCCGGCTGGGTGGCTCCTGATCGTGGGGACCACAATGGGCGGGGTGGACGACAAGAGCCTGACCGAGAACAGCGCCGCCACCAACCGGACGAGCCTGTGGGGCGGCCGGTTCGCCGGCGGCCCCGCCGAGGCCCTCGCGCGGCTGTCGGTGAGCGTCCAGTTCGACTGGCGCCTCGCCCCGTACGACATCGCCGGCTCCCGGGCGCACGCCCGGGTCCTCGCCGGCGCCGGCCTGCTCGACCCCGACGAACTGGGCCGGATCCTGGCCGCGCTGGACGACCTGGAGGCGGCCTGCGCCGCCGGGCAGTTCCGCCCGACGGTCGACGACGAGGACGTGCACACCGCCCTGGAACGCGGCCTGCTGGAGCGGCTCGGCAGCCTCGGCGGCAAGCTGCGCGCCGGCCGGTCCCGCAACGACCAGGTCGCCACCGACCTGCGGCTCTACCTGCGCGACCACGCCCGCGGGGTGGCCACTCGGCTGGTCGAGCTGGCCGAGGCGCTGGTCGAGCAGGCCGAGCGGCACGTGGACACCGCCGCGCCCGGCATGACCCACCTCCAGCACGCCCAGCCCGTCACCTTCGGGCACTGGCTGCTCGCCCACGTTCAGCCGCTCCTGCGCGACCTGGAGCGGCTGCGCGACTGGGACCACCGGGCGGCGATCAGCCCGCTCGGCGCGGGCGCGCTCGCCGGCTCCGGCCTGCCGCTGGACCCGGTGGCCGTCTCCAAGGAGCTGGGCTTCCGCACGTCCTTCGCTAACTCGATGGACGCGGTCGCCGACCGGGACTTCGTCGCCGAGTTCCTCTTCGTCACCGCGCTGATCGGCGTGCACCTGTCCCGCCTCGGCGAGGAGGTGGTGCTCTGGACGTCGCACGAGTTCGGCTGGGTCGAGCTGGACGACGCCTTCGCCACCGGCTCGTCGATCATGCCGCAGAAGAAGAACGCGGACATCGCCGAGCTGGCCCGGGGCAAGTCCGGCCGCCTGGTCGGCGGGCTGATGAGCGTGCTCACCATGCTCAAGGGCCTGCCGATGACGTACGACCGGGACATGCAGGAGGACAAGGAGCCGGCCTTCGACGCGGTCGACACCCTGGAGCTGCTGCTGCCGGCCCTGGCCGGGATGATCTCCACGATGACGGTCCGGGTGGACCGCCTGGTGGCCGCCGCGCCGGTCGGCTTCTCCCTCGCCACCGAGGTGGCCGACTGGCTGGTCCGCAAGGGCGTGCCGTTCCGCGACGCGCACGAGATCACCGGCAAGCTGGTCGCGCTCTGCGTGGCCCGGGACTGCGCCCTGGACGAGGTCTCCGACGCCGACCTCGCGACGGTGAGCGAGCACCTCGACCCGTCGGTGCGCGACGTGCTGTCGGTCCGCTCCGCGCTCGCCGCGCGCACCACGCCCGGCTCGACCGGGCCGGGCCCGGTCGCCGACCAGCTCGCCACCGCCGCGGACAAGCTGGTCGGCTGGCGGGAGTGGGCCGCGGAGCGGGTCGTCCCCCGCTGAGGTCGTCGGGTCGGCGCGGGTGACTCCACCCGCGCCGACCCTCCTCAGCCCGCCGGGCGCTCCCGCTTCGGCAGCTTCGCCACCACCGCGTCGTACGACCCGTCCACGGCGTCGATCAGCTCCTCGTCGTCGATCCCGCCCGCCAGGCGCAGCGTGTTCCAGCCGGACCGCCCGATGTAGGCCGAGGCCTTCGCGTCGTCGGGGAACCGGTGCAGCCACTCGTCGGCGACGTCCCGGTTCGGGCCGCACTTCACCCCCACCCGCGCCTCGCCGTCGGGGGAGCCGAGGAACGCGAAGATCCGGCTCCCCACCTTCACCACCTCGTCGCCCTCCCACGGGCGGTCCAGCCAGGCGCCCGGCTTGGCCAGGCAGTACGCCAGCATCTCCGCACGCGTCATCGCGTCCTCCCGTCGCCCGATTGCGGGTCCAGTCTCGCCCGTGCCTGCGACAGTCCGCCGCCTGCGTCGCGGCTCAGTCGGCGGTGCCGGTCCGGACGGTCAGCCGCTCGTAGCGCTGGCGGGCCGCCTGGGCGCTGCCCAGCCCCAGCCCGAAGGCGATCGCCTGCCAGGTCAGGCCCCGGCCGCGGGCGACCTGCAACAGCCCCGCCTCCAGGGCGTCCACCTCGGCGCGGACGTGCGGGATCAGGGTCAGCGCGGCCATCAGGTCGGCCTGGTCGACCGGCTCCTCGCCGGGCTCCAGCTCGGCCCCGCCCGCCAGCGCCATCACCAGCGTCGCCGCCTCGTACGCGTCCGGCACGTCCGGGTGAGCGTACCGGCGGCGGCGTGCGTCCGTGCCGGCGTGCCGCTCGGCGATCCGCAGCAGCGCCGCGTAGTTGCGGTGCGCCCGGGCCTGGGCAGCATCCGGAGCGGTGAACGGGTCGTTGTCCAGCGTGACCATGTGTTCCATCACAGCCGCTTGAACGTCCCTTTGTCAACAGTCTGTTGAAAGCAAGTCGTGCTCATCTTCGGGTCGCCGGCTATGGTCGAGCCATGACCACCGCTGACCCCGTGACCAGCGCCGGGCTGGCCGACCTGCTCGCCGGCCTGGTGGTGCCGGCCGCGCGCGGGCTGCTCGGCTGCCGGCTCGCCGCGGGCGGGGTCACCGTCCGGATCACCGAGGTCGAGGCGTACGCCGGCACGGCCGGGGACGCGGCCTCGCACGCCTACCGGGGGCGTACCCCGCGCAACGCGGTGATGTTCGGGCCGGCGGGCCACGCCTACGTCTACTTCACCTACGGCATGCACTGGTGCGTGAACGTGGTGACCGGCCCGGACGGGGAGGCCTCGGCGGTGCTGCTGCGGGCCGGCGAGGTGGTCGACGGCCTCGCCGCCGCCCGGGCCCGCCGTCCCGCCGTACGGCGGGACGTGGACCTGGCCCGCGGACCCGCCCGGCTCTGCGCGGCGCTCGGCATCGACCGCTCCGCCTACGGCCTCGACCTGCTCGACGACGGTCCGGTGCGGCTACGACCGCCGGTCGCGCCGGTGCCGGAGGCGGCGATCGAGGCCGGCCCCCGGGTCGGCGTCACCGGGGCGCACGACGTGCCCTGGCGGTTCTGGATCTCCGGCGATCCGACCGTGAGCGTCTACCGGCGGCACGTGCCCCGAGCGCGACGATGAGCCCTGCGGCGCGGCCGGGGGCATTCTGTCGGAGGGCGTGGCCATAATCACTACGCCGAGTCCGGTCGCTGCCGTGCCGTCCGCCTGTCCCGGATCGCCGGATCGCCGCCCGGCCCCGGCTACCTGTCCGCCGACGGATCGGAGGACCGTCATGGCAACGCTGCTCGCGATCGGCACCGGCAAGGGACTCTTCCTCGCCACCAGCACGGACGGCCGGCGCAGTTGGGAGGTTAGCGGTCCGCACTTCCCGATGACCGGCGTCTACGCGGTCGCCATCGACAAACGCCGCGGCGCGCGGCTGCTCGCCGGCATGACCAGCTCGCACTTCGGGCCGAGCGTGGCCACCAGCGACGACCTGGGCGCCTCCTGGCAGGAGCCGGACCACGCGCCGGTGGCCTTCCCGACGGACACCGGCGTCAGCCTCGGCCGGGTCTGGCAGCTCACCCCCGCCGGCGCCGACCAGCCCGACGTGGTCTGGGCCGGCACCGAGCCCTCGGCGCTGTTCCGCTCCGACGACGGCGGCCGCAGCTTCGCGCTCGTCCGGGCGCTCTGGGACCACCCGCACCGGGGACGGTGGGACGCGGGCTTCGGCGGTCAGGCGGTGCACAGCGTCCTGCCGCATCCCCGCGACCCGTCCCGGATGGCGGTGGCGATGTCCACCGGCGGGGTCTACCGCACCGAGGACGCCGGGGCGAGCTGGGCGCCGGGCAACACCGGCATCCGGGCGTACTTCCTGCCCGATGAGTGGCCCGAGTTCGGGCAGTGCGTCCACAAGATCGCCCGCGACGCCGGCAACCCCGAGCGGCTCTACGCGCAGAACCACCACGGCGTCTACCGCTCCGACGACGACGGTCGCACCTGGACGTCGATCGCCGCCGGCCTGCCCAGCGACTTCGGCTTCCCGATGGTCGCCCACCCGTCCCGCTCCGGCACGATCTACGCCTTCCCGCTGATCGCCGACGCGCAGCGCTATCCGGTCGACCACCGTTGCCGGGTCTACCGCTCCACGGACGCCGGCGGCAAGTGGGAGCCGCTGACCGTCGGGCTGCCCGACGGGCCGTTCCACCCGTCCGTGCTGCGCGACGCCATGTGCGCCGACGACGCCGACCCGGCCGGCGTCTACTTCGGCACCCGGTCCGGCGAGGTCTACGCCAGCCGGGACGAGGGGGACTCCTGGTCCCTGGTCGCCGCCCACCTGCCCGACGTGCTCTGCGTCCGCGCCGCGGCGGTCTGAGTGGTCACCGTGCTGCTGCCGGGCCCGCTGCGCGGCGAGGCCGGGGGCGCGAGCCGGCTCACCGTGGCCGCCACCGGCACCCTGCGGGCGGTCCTCGACGAGCTGGCCGGGCCCTGGCCCCGGCTGGCCCGCCGGATCCGCGACGAGCGGGGCGAGCTGCGCCGGTACGTCAACGTCTACGTCGACGGCGAGGACTGCCGTCACGTCGGCGGCCTGGAGACCCCGGTCGGCGACGGCGCCGAGGTGCAGGTGCTCCCCTCGGTGGCCGGCGGCTGACAGGCGGGACCGGGCGGGTCGGGCGCGGGCGGCCCGAGGAGGGGTCGCAGGGCGCGGCGGGCGACCAGGCTGCCCAGCGCGATCGCGGTGACCGCGGCGTGCCCGGTCCGGGCCGCGCCATCACCGCCGTGCAGCCCGTAGAGCGCCCAGCCGTTCGCGGCCGCGTCGGTGACCAGGATCAGGCAGGTCAGGTCCATGCCGATCCGGCGTCGGGCGAGCAGCAGCGCGGCGGCGACCGGGTCGGCGACCGTCAGCGAGACGAGGTAGGCCGCCAGCCACGCCGGAGCCCACGGGTACGGATCGGTGCCCCCGGCGATCAGGTCCGCCACGTGCACGCCGGTGCCCCAGACGAGCACGGCCGCCCCGCCGCCGACCGTCCACCGCCCAGAGGGTGAGAGGCACGTCTGATCGCCACACGGGTTCAGTCTGCCCTCGCGGTGCCACCGCTCAGGGCAGCTCGTACTCCAGCACGTAGCGGTGGCCGCCGTTTGCGCCGGCGATGATCTGCCCACCGCCGCGCAGCTCCCGCAGCTCGTCCGTGCCGGAGTCGGGCACGACCGTCCAGGACAGCGCCGATCCCGCGTCGGGTGTGGTGTGGTGCAGCACGAAGCTGCCGTTTCCTTTCATGATGCGTAGGTGAGCTCATGATTGGATGTCCTACCTTGCGGTGGGACGGTCCCGGTCTTGCCCGCGGTGGCGGTGCCGGGTTGACGTTTCACGGCCACCGGCCCGCCGGGGCGGGTCTTACGGTCGGCTCCACGTCCGTTTCGCGTCTCCGAGCCACTCCCGGCGACGGTGACCGCCAGCGCGGCCAGGTTCCGTGCGGCGTTGAGGTCCCGGTCCAGGACGAGGCCGCACGTGGTGCAGGTGTAGGTGCGCTCGGACAGGGCGAGTTTGGTTTTCACCGCGCCGCAGCCCGAGCAGGTTTTCGAGGACGGATACCACCGGTCGGCCACCAGCCGCCCGCCATTCCTCACCTGTCTTGTACGCCAGTTGCCGCCGTAGTTCGGCGAACCCGGCGTCGGCGATGCTTCGGGCCAGGCGCCGGTTGGCGAGCATCCCGGCCACGTTGAGGTCTTCCACCACCAGCGTGCCGTACTCGCGGGCGAGCCGGCTGGTGAGCTTGTGCAGACCGTCACGGCGCAGATTCCCGACCCGGGCATGCGCCCGGCCGAGCCGGACGCGTGCCCGTTCCCATCGCTTCGACGCGCGTCGGCCGGTGCGCCGGTCGGGGCCGACCCGGCGAGAGGCACGCCGGGCCAGACGCCGCATCCGGCGGGCGGCGGCGTCCAGGTGGCGCGGGTTGGGCTCCATTTCACCGGTGGACAGCACCGCCAGATGCTTGACGCCCAGGTCCATGCCGACCACCACTTGTGGCTGGTGTGGCGTGCGTGCGGCGCGGTCGACGTCGACGCAGAACGCCACGAACCAGCGGCCACCGTCGCGGCGCACCGTCGCCGACAAGACTCGGGCGGTGCCCGCCTCCAGCCGGCGGGCGAGCTTGCGAGCCGACTCGTGCAGCTTCAACCGGCCCAGCCGCGGCAACACCACATGCCTGCGGTCCGGCTCGACCCGGATGGCCCCGGTGGTGAACCGCACCGACGGGGTCGAGCGGCGCCGGGACTTGAACCGCGGGAACCCCACCCGGCGTCCGGCGCGCTTACCGGTGCTGGAATCGGACCAGTTCGTCAACGCCCTGGCCAGCGCGTCCAGACCGGTGTTGAACGCCTCCTTCGAACACTCGGCCCACCACGGCGCCACATCGGCCTTCGCCTGATTCCACGCTCTACGCAGCGCCGGCAGAGACCAGCCGACCGTGGGGGTGAGCTGCTCGTCGGGGATGCCGTAACTGCGCTCAGCGGCCCGCTGATCCATCACCGTCTTCACCCGGGCCAGCGCCCAGTTGTGCGCCACCCGCGCCGCACCAGCATGCGCGAGCACCGCCCGCTCCTGCCGGGGAGTCAGGTCCAACGCGAACCGGTACGCCTGCACCACGCCCAACCGCTCCCGGACCGCCACGCCCAGCACCGTAACCACCCGGTACGACTAAACCCGCAACCACCAACGCCTCCCACCGCACCGAGCCGCCGACCGCCTGATCCCCCGACAGAACGCACCACCCACACCGCAAGCCACTCTTTCAAGGTCACCAACGCATACCAACGCCTACTCAAACGGCAACAGTTGACACCCCTCATCCTCCGCGCCGAGGCATCCACCGTTAGGTACGGCGTTTCCGGCCCGGTCCGACGGCGTGAGGTGGGCCACCCGCGGACAGGCCCGCGACGGAATAGTTGCTACGTCAAATATGTTGTGCGGGGCGATCCGGGCCGCGGCGGTCCGGCGGCACGCGAGGAGCTGGTCATGCAGTTCGGAGTCTTCACCGTCGGCGACGTCACGGTCGACCCGACCACCGGGCGGCTGCCGTCCGAGCATGAGCGGATCAAGGCCATGGTGGCCATCGCGCTCAAGGCGGAGGAGGTCGGGCTCGACGTCTTCGCCACCGGCGAGCACCACAACCCGCCGTTCGTGCCCTCGTCGCCGACCACCATGCTCGGCCACATCGCCGCCCGCACCGAGCGGCTGCTGCTCTCCACCTCGACCACGCTGATCACCACCAACGACCCGGTGAAGATCGCCGAGGACTACGCGATGCTCCAGCACCTGGCCGACGGCCGGGTGGACCTGATGATGGGGCGCGGCAACACCGGGCCGGTCTACCCGTGGTTCGGCCAGGACATCCGCAACGGCATCCCACTCGCCATCGAGAACTACGACCTGCTGCACCGGCTCTGGCGCGAGGACGTGGTCGACTGGAAGGGGCGCTTCCGCACCCCGCTGCAGTCGTTCACCTCGACGCCGCGCCCGCTCGACGGCGTGCCGCCGTTCGTGTGGCACGGCTCGATCCGCAGCCCGGAGATCGCCGAGCAGGCCGCGTACTACGGCGACGGCTTCTTCGCCAACCACATCTTCTGGCCCAAGGAGCACACCCAGCGGATGGTCGGCCTCTACCGCCAGCGGTTCGCCCACTACGGCCACGGCACGCCCGAGCAGGCCATCGTCGGGCTCGGCGGGCAGGTCTTCATGCGGCGCAACTCCCAGGACGCGGTCCGCGAGTTCCGGCCGTACTTCGATAACGCCCCGGTCTACGGGCACGGGCCGTCGCTGGAGGAGTTCACCTCCCAGACCCCGCTGACCGTCGGCAGCCCGCAGCAGGTCATCGACCGTACGCTCGGTTTCCGCGAGTACGTCGGCGACTACCAGCGCCAGCTCTTCCTGATGGACCACGCCGGGTTGCCGCTCAAGACCGTGCTCGAACAGCTCGACCTGCTCGGCGAGGAGGTCGTCCCGGTGCTCCGCAAGGAGTTCGACTCGCTGCGGCCCGCTGACGTACCCGAGGCGCCCACCCACGCCTCGCTGGTCGCGGCCCGCGCCGCGGCGGCGGACCTGAGCGGCGCGGAGGGCGGCCGATGACCCGGCGCACCCTGGCCGTGGTCTCGGCCGGCCTCGGCCAGCCCTCCTCGACCCGGCTGCTCGCCGACCAGCTCGCCGCGGCCACCCGCGACGAGCTGGAGCGGCGCGGCGCCGAGGTCGAGATCCGCCCGGTCGACCTGCGCGAACACGCCCACGACGTGGTGAACCACCTGCTCACCGGCTTCCCCTCGCCCGCGCTGCGGGAGGTGCTGGACGCGGTGACCGGCGCGGACGGTCTCGTCGCCGTCACGCCGATCTTCAACGCTTCCTACAACGGGCTGTTCAAGTCCTTCTTCGACGTGGTCGACTCCGACGCGCTGGCCGGACGGCCGGTGCTGATCGGCGCCACCGGGGGCACCGCCCGGCACTCGCTCGCCCTGGAGCACGCGGTCCGGCCGATGTTCGCCTACCTGCGGGCGCTGGTCGTGCCGACGGCGGTCTTCGCCGCGCCCGAGGACTGGTCCGGCGAGGGGGCCGACGTGGCCCTGCGCGCCCGGATCCGGCGGGCCGGCGGCGAACTCGCCGAGCAGGTCGACCGTCGCCCCGCCGGCGCGGGGCCGGCCGACCCGTTCGCCCTCACCACCAGCTTCGAGGAGCTGCTCGCCGGCCGCGACCCGGCCTGAGCCGGCCGCGACCCGGCCTGAGCCGGCCGCGACCCGGGCCTGATCCGGCCGTCACCCGGCGTGGGCCGGTGCCCGCGCCCGCCGCGCATGCCGGGCGGGCTCAGTCGGCCGGCTCGTACGGGTGGGCGACCAGCACCGGGCAATGGGCGTGGTGCACCAGCGCGTGGCTCACCGAGCCGAGCAGCAGGCCGGCGAAGCCGCCCCGACCCCGGGAGCCGACCACCACCAGGGCGGCCTCGCCGCTGGCCTCGATCAGCGCCTGCGCCGGCTTGGCGGCCCGCACCGGGCGCTCGGTCACGGTCAGCCCGGGATGGTCGGCCCGCACCCGGCCGGCCGCGCGGGCCAGCAGCTCGGCCGACTCGGCCTGCTCGGCCGCCCCCGACTCCGCCACCTCCTCGGGCACGCCACCGGGCCGTTCGCCGCGTCGTACGTGCAGCAGCACCAGGGACGTTCCCCGGCGTACCGCCTCGTCGGCGGCCTGCCGGACGGCGAGCGCCCCGGACTCGGAGCCGTCCGCCCCGACCACCACCGGCCCGCCCACCGGGATCGGCTCGTCGGCCGGCCGGACCACCAGCACCGGGCAGTGCCCGTGCTGGGCGACCTGGCCGCTGACCGAGCCCAGCAGCAGGCCGGCGAAGCCGCCGTGGCCGCGGCTGCCGACCACCACCAGCTCGGCCCGCCGGGACTCCTCCACCAGCGCGGCGCCCGGCCCGCCGGCCACCTGCCGCACCGCCACCCGCAGGCCGGGATGGCGCCCGGTCAGCTCGGCGGCCACCTGCTCCAGCATCTTCTGCGCCTCCTCGGTCGGCGCCGGCACCCCGAGGTCGTACGGGTTGAGCGGCACGCCGTAGCCGAGCGGGTGCAGGTAGCCGTGCACCAGGTGCAGCGGCCGGGACCGCTGGACCGCGTTGCGCGCCGCGTGTTCCGCGGCGACCAGGCTGGACGGTGATCCGTCGACGCCCACCACGACAGGTCGGTTCATCAGCTCCCCCAGAGGTCGATCAGGTCATTGTCGGCGTACCCACCGCCGCCGGTCCGCATTTGCCCCGGCGCCGCCCCGGGAACACCTCGCCCCGGACGGTCGTCCGCGCCGGCCGGGGGAGCGGCCGACGCGGACCGGGCGTCCGGCGGTCAGTTGGGGCCGCCGCCGCGGCGGTGCCGGACGATGGCCAGCGGGCTGCGCGCGTGCTGCAGCACCGCGTGGCTGACCGAGCCGAGCAGCAGCCCGCGGAAGGCGCCCCGGCCGTGCGCGCCGACCACGGTCAGCTGCGCATCCGTCGACTCCTCCACCACCGCCCGGGCGGGTGCGGCAGCGACCAGCCGCTGCTGCACCGGCACCTCCGGGTAGCGCTCGGACCAGCCGGCGAGGGACTCGGCGAGCACCCGCCCCTCCTCGGCGGCGAGGGCCTCCGGGTCGTACACCAGCGGCACGATGTCGCCGGGGCCGACCGGCGTGGGGTACAGCCAGGCGTGCACCGCCACCAGGGACGTGCCGCGCTGCGCGGCCTCGGCGAAGGCGAAACCGATCGCCTCGGTCGACAGCGGGGAACCGTCCACTCCGACCACGACCGGACCGTCGGCGCGCGGTTCGCCGCGGACCACCAGCACCGGGCAGCCGGCCCGGGCGGTGAGCTGCACGGCGGTCGACCCGACCAGCAGCTCGGCGAAGCCGCCGAGGCCGCGGTGGCCGAGCACGAGCAGGGCCGCGTCCCGGCTCTCCCGCAGCAGCACCGGGGTCGCCGCGCCGTCCACCACCGCGCCGGTCACCTGGAGCTCGGCCGAGACCTTGCCGGCCTCGTCGACCGCCTCGGCGACCAGCTTCTCCGCCTCGTGGCGCAGGCCGGCGTCGGGCGGGGCGGCGGGGACCGGGCCGAGCGGGACGCCGTACAGCGGCCAGGTGAAGGCGTGCACCACCCGCAGCGGCCGGTGCCGGGCCGCCGCCTCCCGGGCGGCCACCCGGACCGCGTCCAGAGCTGACGGAGAACCGTCCACGCCCACCACGACAGGGGCACCGGATCTGTTGGTCATCACGTCCTCCTTCGTCCTACCTTCAGGCTGCTCCGGCACGCGGGCCGTCGTCAGGGGCAGGGGACCCGGCCGCCGGGCCGTTGGTCCCGGGTCTCGGAGTGATCCCCGGCCCGCCGGTTCAGCCGCAGCAGCAAGCCGACTGCTGTCACCAGTGACCTCCGCCTCCGGGGGTGCGGCGCGCACCGTCCCCCTCCAGCGTCGTCCGCGCGACCCGCCGGTGGCAGAGGCCGTTGCGCCCGGGCGGCCCGGGACCATCGGCCCTGACGGTTCGGGCGCGGGCGCGGTCGGATGGAGACAGGACGATCGACAAGGAGGTCGAAAATGTCCACTGTCACCAAGTTCCGGGGCGGCACGTTGGCGCCGTTCGACTGGACGAACCTGTCCTGGCTGCCGATGCTGGCGCCGACCATCCGGGTCGAGGACTACCTCGACGGCGACCGGTACGTCGTCCGCGCCGAACTCCCGGGCATCGACCCGGCGAAGGACGTGCGGATCACCCGTACCGGCGAGAGCCTGCGGCTGGACGTGGTCCGCCGGGAGAGCCACACCGACAAGGTCCACTCGGAGTTCCACTACGGCTCCTTCTCCCGGCTGATCCGGCTCCCCGTCGGGGTCAAGGAGGAGACCATCGCGGCCCGCTACGCGGACGGCATCCTCGAGATCACCGCCACCGTCGGCGGAACCGAGCCGACCGCCCGGGAGATCCCGATCACCGTGGAGCACGGCGGCAAGCGGTGAGCAGACAGCCGAGGGGCCCGGCGGTACGCCGGGTCCCTCACCCGATCACGGAGGCGTGAGGCCATGACCCCGCTCGAGATGCTCCGCGCGCACCCCTTCTTCGCCGGCCTGCCCGAGGAGTGGCTGCCCCGGTTGACCGGCTACGCCCGTCCGGTGGTCTGGCACCCCGGGCACCGGTTGTTCCGCGCGGGGCAGCCGGCGGAACGGTTCTGGCTGGTGCGTACCGGTCAGCTGGCGCTCGACTTCCCGGTGCCGGGGCGCGGTGACGTGGGGATCGAGACGATCGGCGCGGGCGGGGTGCTCGGCTGGTCGTGGCTCTTCCCGCCGTACCGCTGGCAGTTCGGGGCGGTCGCCCCCCAGCGCAGCACCGCGGTGGAGTTCACCGCGGAGGGGGTGCGCCGGCTGATGGAGTCGGACGACCGGCTCGGCCGGCAGCTCACCGCCCGGTTCATGAGCGTGGTGGTGGACCGCCTCCAGGCGTCCCGGGTACGCCTGCTCGACCTCTACGGCTACCCGGCGGCGCTGCCGCCGACCGGCTGACCTGCCGAGTGCCGGTGGATGATCAGCTCGTCCACCTCCAGCCGGCCGATCCGCAGCTCGCGGATCACCGCTCGGCGCACGGCCAGCCGTCCGATCGCCAGCGTGCCCACCGCCACCGCCCCGAGCGCGGCAGCGGCGAGCGCCAGCGGGGCGGCCGCCGTGGGGCCCAGTGCCCGCGGGCCGGCCACCTTCGCGCCCGTGACCGAGGCGCCGCGGACCCGCACCGGGATCGCCGGCCGGCCCCGGCGGTGACGCATCCTGTTCATGCGACGATCCTCCGCCGCCCCCCGGGCGCGTCGCGCCGGTTCCCGGGCGCGGTCCACCACCCGGGTGACCGCCGCCCGCCGTGCCAGCCGGCGTACGTGTGCGGCCCGCGCGGGCGGCAGGAGGCTTCCTCGGCGGCGGCTCCGCTGCGCGGCTGGTGCGCCGCTGCCGGGCGCTGTTGGTAGCAATGCGCGGGGCCGGGCCGGCAGGGTCGGACGCCGACGGTCACCGGGCCAGAGGTCCCGAGTGCGTCGGTGGGCCTGCGTATCCTCCGGCGGTGACCTCTGACGTGCGCCTCCGCCCGGTACGCGACGCCGACCTGCCCGAGTTCTTCGCGCACGAGCAGGATCCGCAGGCCAACTGGATGGCCGCCTTCGGCCCCGCCGACCCGGCCGACCGGGCGGCGTTCGACGCGCACTGGACGCGCATCCGCGCCGACCCACGCATCGTCACCCGGACGGTGGTGGTCGACGGCGAGGTGGTCGGGCACGTGGCGGCCTTCCCGGTCGACGAGCGCACCGAGGTCAGCTACTGGATCGACCCGCGCCGGTGGGGCCGGGGCCACGCCACCGCCGCGCTGGCCGCGCTGCTGCGCGAGGTGCCGCAGCGCCCGGTGCACGCCCGCGTCGCCAAGGACAACCGTGCCTCCCTCGCCGTGCTGCGCAAGTGCGGCTTCGTCGTCGTCGGCGAGGACTCCGGGTACGCCCCCGGCCGCGGCGCCGAGGTCGAGGAGTGGGTGCTGGAGCTGCCCGCCGACGCCGCTGAGCTGGGCGACCACTAGTCTCCCGGGGGTGAACTGGCTGGAACTCGTCGGCTGGGCCGGCTCCGCGCTGCTGGTCTGGTCCCTGCTGCAGACGCGCATCCTGCGGCTGCGCGCGCTGAACCTGATGGGCTGCCTCATCCTGATCGGCTACAACGGGGCGGTGCACGTCTGGCCGATGGTCGGGCTGAACGTGGTGCTGGCGGTGATCAACGTCTGGTACCTGCGGAAGATGCTGGCCACCCGGCACGACGAGGAGACGTACCAGGTGGTCGAGGTGGGCACCGACGACGCGTTCCTGGCCCACACGCTGCGCGTGCACGCCGCCGACGTCGCCCGGTTCAACCCCGACTTCCACTGGGACCCGGCCGACGGGCGGCGCTCGGCGTTCCTGGTGGTCCGCGCCGACGAGGTGGTCGGCGTGGTGGTGTCGCACGCCGAGCCCGGCGGGGTCGCCCAGATCGACCTGGACTACGTCACCCAGCGGTTCCGCGACTTCACCCCGGGCGAGTTCGTCTACCGGCGCAGCAGCCTCTTCACCGACCGGGGCTTCCGGCGGGTGGTCAGCCCGCCCGGCATGGTCGCCCCCTACTACCACCGGCTCGGCTTCCGCCCCGAGGGCGACACGTACGTGCTCGACCTGCCCGCGCCGGCCTGACGGCCCGCCGCCACCGGGAGGATTCAGCGACCCTGCCGCTGGGCACAGTGGGGCCTACGCCGACCGGGTTCCCGGCCGGCGGCGTCGGCCGTGCCGGCCGGCGCTGGTCGCGGTGAGGGAGAGAACCGGGCGTGCAGAGCTACTGGAGCCAACTGGCCCTGGTCGGAGTCCTGGTCATCGTCAACGCGGCCTTCGCCGGCAGTGAGATGGCACTCGTCTCGCTGCGGGACAGCCAGCTCCAGCGGCTGGAACGGACCAGCCGCGCCGGCCGGACCCTGGCCCGGCTCGCCAAGGACCCGAACCGCTTCCTGGCCACCATCCAGATCGGCATCACCCTCGCCGGTTTCCTCGCCTCGGCCGCCGCGGCGGTCTCCCTGGCCAAGCCGCTCGTACCGCTGCTCGGGGTCTTCGGCGACGCCGCCGAGACGGTCGCCATCGTGGCGGTCACCCTGGCCCTGACCTTCGTCACCCTGGTCTTCGGCGAGCTGGCCCCGAAGCGGATCGCCATGCAGTCCGCCGAGCGGTGGGCCCTGCTGGTGGCCCGGCCGCTCGACCTGCTGGCCACCTTCACCCGGCCGGCCGTCTGGGCCCTCGGCGCCACCAGCGACCTGGTGGTACGCCTCTTCGGGCTCAACCCCAAGCACCAGCCGGAGGAGATCGGCCCGGACGAGCTGCGCGACATCGTCGCCGGCAACCACGGCTTCACCAAGGAGCAGCGGACGATCATCGCCGGCGCGGTGGAGATCGCCGACCGGCAGTTGCGGGCGGTGCTCGTACCCCGGCTCCAGGTCTTCACGCTCGACAGCGGGACCACCGCGGAGGCCGCCCGGCTGGTGCTCGCCGCGACCGGCCACTCCCGGGCCCCGGTGGTCCGGCACGGCGGCCTGGACGACGCGGTCGGGGTGATCCACCTGCGCGACCTGGTCGGCGTGCCGGACGACCGGCCGGTCGACGAGTGCGCCCGACCGCCGATGCTGCTGCCCGACTCGCTGCCGGTGGTCGACGCGCTGCGCCAGTTCAAGGCCGAGCGGCAGCACATCGCGCTGGTGGTGGACGAGCGCGGCGCGGTCGACGGGATCGTCACGCTGGAGGACATCCTCGAGGAGATCGTCGGCGAGATCTACGACGAGACCGACCGGGACCTCAGCTCGGTCCGCACGGAGGACGACGGCACGCTGGTGCTGCCCGGCACCTTCCCGGTGCACGACCTGGCCGACCTCGGCGTGAAGCTGCCCGGCCGGCCGACCGGCGACTACACCACCATCGCCGGGCTGGTGCTGACCTGTCTCGGGCACATCCCCACCGTGGCGGGGGAGAGCGTCACCGTCGACGGCTGGGAGCTGGTGGTGGCCGACATCGACCACCGGGCCATCACCGAGGTCCGGATCCGCCGCGACGCCGACGCGGACGGGGCGGCCGACGCCGACGCACCGCTGCTGGACGAGGCCCGTAGCTGACTGCCGGGCCGGTGCCGGGCAGGCCCGCGGGTCGCGCCCGCTGCCGTCCGGGGCCGCCGGTCAGTCCGTCCCGCCCGGCGGGCCGAACGGGAAGCCGGGCACCGGCGGGACGAGCCGCACCTGGTCGGCCGAAAGTTGGTGGGTGCTCCGCCCGAGCACCCGGGCCACGACCCGGAGCAGCCACGGCCCCGACGGGTGCAGCTCCGGGCCGATCAGCCGGCCGGAGACCCGGGTCCACCAGTGACCGGCGACGATCACGTCGGTCAGCCGCAGCCGGTCGGGCGGGAAGCCACCCCGGACCACCACGTCCACCACCCGGCCGAGCCGCCGCCCGTGCAGGTCGTACGCGGTCCTCCCGAGCAGCTCACCCGCTCGCACGGTTCGCTCCCGGGATCCGGTCGATGAGGTGCCGGCGCAGCCAGCCCTCGACCGGCGGCGGTGGCAGGTCGGCGGCCCGGGCGCGCAGCCGCACCGCGCTGTCCACCTGGTCGATCAGGGTGACCGGGATCCGTACCGGCCGCACCGGCGGATCGTCGACGAACCGGTCGGCGATCCCGACCAGGAGCCGGCCGAGCCGGCCGTCCATCCGCTGCCCGAGCGCCGCCTGCCCGGTGAGCAGGCAGTCCACGTACGGGAACCCCTCGTCGTCCACGGCGAACTCGATGTCGTCGACCCGGCCGACCAGCCGGCCGTCCCGGTCGACGATCTGCCGGTCGAGCAGTTGCTTGGCGAGCTGGACCCTCACTGTCCCATCCTCGTGATGATCGCCAACGGGATCGCCGCCAGCGACGCGGCGACGATGAGCAGCAGGAAGAGCGACCCGAGCAGGTTGTTCCAGCGGCCGTTCACCCGGTCGCCCAGGTAGTTCCGGTCGTTCGCCACCACCAGGATCGGCAGGTACGTCAGCGGCAGCACCACCGCGCTGAGCACCAGCATGTACTCGGTGAGCCGCACCGGGTCGATCGTGGTCAGCAGCAGGAGCACCCCGAGCAGCACGCTGACCAGCAGCACGCTGTGGAACCGGGCGGCCTCCCGGGGGGTGACCCGCTTGCCCCACTGCCAGCCGAAGTACTGCGCCGCGGCGTACGCCGCCGACAGGCCGGTCTCCAGCGCGGCGCCGAAGGTCACCGCGAAGAACGCCAGCACCGCCACCGCCAGCCCGATCCCGCCGAACGCCAGCACCACCGGCTGCGCGGCCTGGTCGAGGGTGTCCAGCGACGTCCCGCTCGGGTGGTAGACCACCGCCGCGGCGGCGATCAGCGACAGCGCGAGGAACCCGCCGACCGGGAAGCCGATCAGCACGTTCGAGCGGGCGTGGGCCAGGTCGGCGGCGCTCCACCGCTCCTCCACCCCGCCGGAGGAGAAGAAGAAGACCTCGTACGGGCTGACCGTGGAGGCGAAGAGCGCCACCGCGATGAACCAGTAGGCGCCCCAGCCCTGCCCGGCGGTGCTCAGGTGCACGGCCTGGCTGCCGAGCCGCGCCCAGTCGGTGGGCAGGGCGAACAACGCCACCGCGAAGACCAGCAGGGCCAGCCCGGCGAGCCCGAAGACCCGTTCCATCAGCTCGAAGCGCATCCGCCACAGCACCAGCCAGACGGCGAACGCGGCCACCGGCACCCACAGCAGGTAGCTGACCCGGGTGGCCAGCTGCACCGCCAGCGCCACCCCGCCCAGCTCCGCAGCCAGGGTGACCACCGTGACGAGATAGGACGCGACCAGGTTGAGCAGCGCCACCCGCGGCCCGAGCCGCTCCCGGACCAGGTCGAACACCGCGCGGCCGCTCACCGCCGCGATCCGTCCGGCCATCTCGGCGTACGCGCAGATGCCGAGCACGCCGACGAGGAGCACCCAGGCGTGGGCCATCCCGAACCGGGCACCGGCCTGGCTCGCCGCCACCAGGTCACCGATGTCGACGAAGCCGCCGATGGCGGAGAGCACGCCGAGGGTGGCGGCGAGGAGCTTCCTCACGTCGGCGGGGGAGCGGGCGGTCTCATCGACGCGACGATATCCGCGTCAGTCGCTCATTTCAGGTCGAATCGGGCAGCCCGCTCCGGGCGGCGGTCAGCCGGCGGTGAGGTTCTGCAGGCGCACCTGGCCGCGGGAGACCAGCCGCCCGTCGTCGTCGGTGATCTCCACCTGCCAGAGTTGCTGGCTGCGACCCCGGTGCACCGGCGTGCCCACCGCGGTCAGCTCACCCTCGCGAACCGCCCGCAGGAAGTCGGTCTGGTTGGACACCCCGACCACCTGGCCCTTGTCGCCCAGCCAGAGCGAGCCGCCGATGCTGGCCGCCGTCTCGACCACGGAGCAGTAGACCCCGCCGTGCTGGATGCCGAACGGCTGGTGCAGCTCCGGGCGCACCTGCCAGCGGATGACCACCTTCTCACCGCTGACCTCGTCGAACTTCAGGCCAAGCAGGGCGACGAAGCCCCCGGTCAGATCCGGCATCTCCACGGCAGCCCCTCCTCGCGTCGTACGGAGCCGCCAGCCTAGTCGCCCCGACGAAAGGGCAAACCCGGTACGGCCCCGGGGGTGTGATGGGGGAGAATCGGTGACCGTGACCGAGAGCAACCTCCCGCACGGGCGGGACTCCCTGACCGAAGACCTGCGGTGGCGGGGCCTGATCCAGGACTCGACCGGCCTCGACGAGCTGCGCGAACTGCTCGACGGCGGGCGGGCCACCTTCTATGTGGGCTTCGATCCGACCGCCCCGAGCCTGCACGTCGGCCATCTCATGCAGGTCACCACAGCCCGCCGGCTGCAGCTTGCCGGGCACCGGCCGCTGCTCCTGGTCGGCGGCGCCACCGGCCAGATCGGCGACCCGAAGGAGAGCGCCGAGCGGACCCTCAACCCGCCCGAGGTGGTGTCCGGCTGGGTCCAGCGCATCCGGGACCAGCTCGCGCCGTTCGTGTCGTACACCGGGGAGAACGCCGCCCAGCCGGTGAACAACCTGGACTGGACCGGCGAGATGTCGGTGGTCGAGTTCCTGCGCGACGTGGGCAAGCACTTCCCGGTGAACAAGATGCTGGCCCGCGAGGTGGTCAAGGCGCGGCTGGAGACCGGCATCAGCTTCACCGAGTTCAGCTACCAACTCCTGCAGGCCCACGACTTCTTCGAGCTGCACCGCCGGTACGGCTGTCAGCTCCAGTACGGCGGCTCCGACCAGTGGGGCAACATCACCGCCGGCGTCGACTACATCCGGCGGCGCGGTGCGGGGCCGGTGCAGGCCTTCGTCACGCCGCTGGTCACCAAGTCGGACGGCACCAAGTTCGGCAAGACCGAAGGCGGCGCCGTTTGGCTCGACCCGGAGCTGACCAGCCCGTACGCCTTCTACCAGTTCTGGGTCAACGCCGACGACCGCGACGTGATCCGCTACCTGCGCTACTTCAGCTTCCGCTCCCGGGAGGAGCTGGAGGAGCTGGAGAAGGCGACGGCCGAGCGGCCGCAGGCCCGACTCGCCCAGCGCGCTCTCGCCGAGGAGCTGACCACGCTGGTGCACGGCGAGCGGGAGATGGGCCAGGCCGTCGCCGCCAGCCAGGCGCTCTTCGGCCGGGGATCGCTGGACGAGCTGGCCCCGGACACGCTGCGGGCCGCCCTCACCGAGGCCGGCCTGGTGCACCTCACCGAACTGCCGGACGTGGCCGGCCTGCTCAAGGAGTCCGGCCTGGTGCCCAGCACGAAGGAGGCCCGGCGGGTGATCGCGGAGGGCGGCGCCTACGTCAACAACACCCGGATCTCCGAGGTGGACGCCACCGTCGGCCCGGAGGACCTGCTGCACGGCCGGTACCTGGTGCTGCGCCGCGGAAAGCGCTCCTTCGCGGGGGTTGAGCTGCGCAGATAGTCGTACATCAAGAGTGTGACGCGGGACGCGCCCAGCGGATTTGACGATCAATCCGCTGGGCGCGTAACTTTCTCTCTGCCAGCGCGGAACGGACGAAACAGGCGAAAGACCTGGAAGGCCGGAGCGCGGGAATGACGCCAGGGTCGGATGGGCTACTCCATCGGAGCCTGGACCGGGTGGTGCCCCGGATTCGCCGCGAGGCGGATTTGGCGAGGCGGAACCGACCGGGTAAGGTTCATCGGCCTGCAGGGAAACGGGCGAGACCGCGGGAAACCGCGGCGGCCGTCCTGCCGAAACCCACGAAGCGCCCGGCGCGAGCCGGTCGAATAGTGGTGCCCGGCAAAAGGGTTGGCGCACGACAAACCGCGAAACACCGGTTTGACACGGCAAAAGCCACCGGGTAACGTAGTAAAAGTGCCCGGCGCGAGAGCGGCGGGTGCGGCGAACGAAAATACCCCGGGTCGGGGCTCCACGGTGTGGGGTTTCTGGGCGGTGTGTGGTTGTTCTTTGAGAACTCAACAGGGTGCTTGATAAGCCAGTGCCAAATTGATTTATACCCCGGACTGGCAGTCCTTTCTTCGGGAGGGGTTTGCTGGTTTGGATTCCTTTGGCAACACTTTTTGTTGCCGGGATGACTGTTTCAACAAGTTTTTGTTGGAGAGTTTGATCCTGGCTCAGGACGAACGCTGGCGGCGTGCTTAACACATGCAAGTCGAGCGGAAAGGCCCTTCGGGGTACTCGAGCGGCGAACGGGTGAGTAACACGTGAGCAACCTGCCCTAGGCTTTGGGATAACCCCGGGAAACCGGGGCTAATACCGAATAGGACCACCGGCTGCATGGCTGGTGGTGGAAAGTTTTTCGGCCTGGGATGGGCTCGCGGCCTATCAGCTTGTTGGTGGGGTGATGGCCTACCAAGGCGACGACGGGTAGCCGGCCTGAGAGGGCGACCGGCCACACTGGGACTGAGACACGGCCCAGACTCCTACGGGAGGCAGCAGTGGGGAATATTGCACAATGGGCGGAAGCCTGATGCAGCGACGCCGCGTGAGGGATGACGGCCTTCGGGTTGTAAACCTCTTTCAGCAGGGACGAAGCGAGAGTGACGGTACCTGCAGAAGAAGCACCGGCCAACTACGTGCCAGCAGCCGCGGTAAGACGTAGGGTGCGAGCGTTGTCCGGAATTATTGGGCGTAAAGAGCTCGTAGGCGGCTTGTCGCGTCGACTGTGAAAACCCGCGGCTCAACCGCGGGCCTGCAGTCGATACGGGCAGGCTAGAGTTCGGTAGGGGAGACTGGAATTCCTGGTGTAGCGGTGAAATGCGCAGATATCAGGAGGAACACCGATGGCGAAGGCAGGTCTCTGGGCCGATACTGACGCTGAGGAGCGAAAGCGTGGGGAGCGAACAGGATTAGATACCCTGGTAGTCCACGCTGTAAACGTTGGGCGCTAGGTGTGGGGGACCTCTCCGGTTTCCTGTGCCGCAGCTAACGCATTAAGCGCCCCGCCTGGGGAGTACGGCCGCAAGGCTAAAACTCAAAGGAATTGACGGGGGCCCGCACAAGCGGCGGAGCATGCGGATTAATTCGATGCAACGCGAAGAACCTTACCTGGGTTTGACATGGCCGCAAAACCGGCAGAGATGTCGGGTCCTTCGGGGGCGGTCACAGGTGGTGCATGGCTGTCGTCAGCTCGTGTCGTGAGATGTTGGGTTAAGTCCCGCAACGAGCGCAACCCTCGTTCGATGTTGCCAGCGCGTTATGGCGGGGACTCATCGAAGACTGCCGGGGTCAACTCGGAGGAAGGTGGGGATGACGTCAAGTCATCATGCCCCTTATGTCCAGGGCTTCACGCATGCTACAATGGCCGGTACAATGGGCTGCGATACCGCGAGGTGGAGCGAATCCCAAAAAGCCGGTCTCAGTTCGGATCGGGGTCTGCAACTCGACCCCGTGAAGTCGGAGTCGCTAGTAATCGCAGATCAGCAACGCTGCGGTGAATACGTTCCCGGGCCTTGTACACACCGCCCGTCACGTCACGAAAGTCGGCAACACCCGAAGCCGGTGGCCCAACCCGTAAGGGAGGGAGCCGTCGAAGGTGGGGCTGGCGATTGGGACGAAGTCGTAACAAGGTAGCCGTACCGGAAGGTGCGGCTGGATCACCTCCTTTCTAAGGAGCACCTTCACCCGAAAGGGTGCAAGGAGCCCGCGGCCCGCGAATGTCGGGTCGGGGTGCTCAATGGCGGAGACACTGGTTAGTCTTTCCTCGGCAACGGCCGGGTTCCTTCTAGTACGGCCACTTCGGTGGTGTGGAACGAAGTCCTGGTGCGGCTGGGGGAGGATGTAAAGCACCCTGTTGGGTCCTGAAAGAACAACCTGTGGTTGTTTCTTTCGGAGCCTTTGAGCGGAGCGTGAGCTTCGCGGGCTGCCAGGCATGGCCTGGCCTCGCATACCGCCGGCGGTTGTCGGGTTTGGTGTGGGGCGGATCGGGTTGTGGGTTGGTCGTTTGTTGAGAATTGCACAGTGGACGCGAGCATCTTTGTGGTCAAGTTGTCAAGGGCGAACGGTGAATGCCTTGGCACCAGGAGCCGATGAAGGACGTGGGAGGCCGCGATAGGCCTGGGGGAGCTGTCAACCAAGCTGTGATCCCAGGGTGTCCGAATGGGGAAACCCGGCACCAGTCATGTGGTGTCACCTGCACCTGAACACATAGGGTGTATGGAGGGAACGCGGGGAAGTGAAACATCTCAGTACCCGTAGGAAGAGAAAACAAATAGTGATTCCGTGAGTAGTGGCGAGCGAAAGCGGATTGAGGCTAAACCGGCTGCGTGTGATACCTGTCAGGGGTTGCGTGGTCGGGGTTGTGGGACCTTGCTCGACAAGCTGACAATTGTCGGAGGAGTTACAAAGCCAGTTGCTAGCCGAACAGTCTGGAATGGCTGACCGTAGGCGGTGAAAGTCCGGTAGGTGAAAGTGGCTGGCCTCCTGTGAGTGTTCCCGAGTAGCGGCGGACCCCTGAAATCTGCCGTGAATCTGCCAGGACCACCTGGTAAGCCTAAATACTTCCTGGTGACCGATAGCGGACGAGTACCGTGAGGGAATGGTGAAAAGTACCCCGGGAGGGGAGTGAAATAGTACCTGAAACCGTTCGCCTACAATCCGTCGGAGCCTTGCGGGGTGACGGCGTGCCTTTTGAAGAATGAGCCTGCGAGTTAGTGGCACGTGGCGAGGTTAACCCGTGTGGGGGAGCCGTAGCGAAAGCGAGTCTGAATAGGGCGATTCAGTCGCGTGTCCTAGACCCGAAGCGGAGTGATCTAGCCATGGGCAGGCTGAAGCGCGGGTAAGACCGCGTGGAGGGCCGAACCCACCAACGTTGAAAAGTTGGGGGATGACCTGTGGTTAGGGGTGAAAGGCCAATCAAACTCCGTGATAGCTGGTTCTCCCCGAAATGCATTTAGGTGCAGCGTCGCGTGTTTCTTGCCGGAGGTAGAGCACTGGATGGTCTAGGGGGCCCACAAGCTTACCGAAATCAGCCAAACTCCGAATGCCGGTAAGTGAGAGCGCGGCAGTGAGACTGCGGGGGATAAGCTTCGTAGTCGAGAGGGAAACAGCCCAGATCACCAGCTAAGGCCCCTAAGCGTGTGCTAAGTGGAAAAGGATGTGGGGTCGCACAGACAACCAGGAGGTTGGCTTAGAAGCAGCCACCCTTTAAAGAGTGCGTAATAGCTCACTGGTCAAGTGGTTCCGCGCCGACAATGTAGCGGGGCTCAAGCACACCGCCGAAGCTGTGGCATTCACATTTCAACCTCGCTTGGACTTGATTCCTTGTGCAGGTGTGTGGATGGGTAGGGGAGCGTCGTGCCGGGGGTGAAGCAGCGGGGTGACCCAGCTGTGGACGCGGCACGAGTGAGAATGCAGGCATGAGTAGCGAAAGAAGGGTGAGAAACCCTTCCGCCGGATGACCAAGGGTTCCAGGGCCAGGCTAATCCGCCCTGGGTGAGTCGGGACCTAAGGCGAGGCCGAGAGGCGTAGTCGATGGACAACGGGTTGATATTCCCGTACCCGCGAAAGAGCGACCCTGACGAACCTCGTTGTGCTAACCACCCAAACCGGCGGCGACCTTCGGGTCAATGTTGGGGAGCGTGGGAACCTGACGGGTAGTAGTCAAGCGATGGGGTGACGCAGGAAGGTAGCTGATCCCGGCCGGTGGTTGTGCCGGGGTAAGCGTGTAGGCCGCACCATAGGCAAATCCGTGGTGCATAAAGGCTGAGACGTGATGCCGAGCCGATTCAGGTGAAGTCAGTGATCCTATGCTGCCGAGAAAAGCCTCTAGCGAGTTCTTAGCGGCCCGTACCCCAAACCGACACAGGTGGTCAGGTAGAGAATACCGAGGCGATCGGGCGAACTGTGGTTAAGGAACTCGGCAAATTGCCCCCGTAACTTAGGGAGAAGGGGGGCCGGAGACGTGAAACCCCACGCGGGTGGAGCGTTGTATGGCCGCAGAGAGCAGGGGGAAGCGACTGTTTACTAAAAACACAGGTCCATGCGAAGAAGTAATTCGATGTATATGGACTGACGCCTGCCCGGTGCTGGAACGTTAAGGGGACCTGTTAGCTCTTCGGGGCGAAGCGGAGAACTTAAGCGCCAGTAAACGGCGGTGGTAACTATAACCATCCTAAGGTAGCGAAATTCCTTGTCGGGTAAGTTCCGACCTGCACGAATGGCGTAACGACTTCCCCACTGTCTCGACCACAGGCCCGGCGAAATTGCATTACGAGTAAAGATGCTCGTTACGCGCGGCAGGACGGAAAGACCCCGGGACCTTTACTATAGCTTGACATTGGTATCCGAATTAGCTTGTGTAGGATAGGTGGGAGCCGGTGAAGCTCATACGCCAGTATGGGTGGAGGCAATCTTGAAATACCACTCTGGTTGATTTGGGTATCTAACTTCGGACCGTTATCCGGTTCAGGGACAGTGTCTGGTGGGTAGTTTAACTGGGGCGGTTGCCTCCTAAAGGGTAACGGAGGCGCCCAAAGGTTCCCTCAGCCTGGTTGGCAATCAGGTGTTGAGTGCAAGTGCACAAGGGAGCTTGACTGTGAGACTGACAGGTCGAGCAGGGACGAAAGTCGGGACTAGTGATCCGGCACTGGCATGTGGAAGCGGTGTCGCTCAACGGATAAAAGGTACCCCGGGGATAACAGGCTGATCTTCCCCAAGAGTCCATATCGACGGGATGGTTTGGCACCTCGATGTCGGCTCGTCGCATCCTGGGGCTGTAGCAGGTCCCAAGGGTTGGGCTGTTCGCCCATTAAAGCGGTACGCGAGCTGGGTTTAGAACGTCGTGAGACAGTTCGGTCCCTATCCGCCGTGCGCGTAGGATACTTGAGAAGGGCTGTCCCTAGTACGAGAGGACCGGGACGGACGAACCTCTGGTGTGCCAGTTGTCCCGCCAGGGGCACGGCTGGTTAGCTACGTTCGGAAGGGATAACCGCTGAAAGCATCTAAGCGGGAAGCTCGCTTCAAGATGAGGTATCCCACCACCTTCGGGTGGGTAAGGCCCCCAGCTAGACGACTGGGTTGATAGGCCGGAAATGTAAGCCCGGTAACGGGTTCAGTTGACCGGTACTAATAGGCCGAGGACTTGACTACAAAGAAGCTACGCGTCCACTGTGCAACTCCCGACAAACGAACAACAGACCACTGTGGTGGTGTTGTTTGACATGTCGATAGAGTTACGGCGGTCATGGCGGAGGGGAAACGCCCGGTCACATTCCGAACCCGGAAGCTAAGCCCTCCAGCGCCGATGGTACTGCACTCGGGAGGGTGTGGGAGAGTAGGACGCCGCCGGACAATCTTTCCAGTCGAGGGCCGCCCCATCCGGGTCGGCCCTCGACTGCGTTAGCGTCTTTGGTGACGCAATAGGAAGGATGTACCCGTGAGTTCAGGACCGCAGGGCGGAGATCGCCCCCGTCGTTACGAGGACCGCGCCGACCGCGAGCAGGGGCGCGGTGACGCCCGCCGCGACGACCGTCCCCCGTACCGGGGCAACCGCGACGACCGCTCGGGCGGACAGCGCACCGGTTCCGGTGGCGAGCGCCGTGAGGGCGGTTTCCGGCGGGACGACAACCGTGAGGGCGGCGGCTTCCGCGGCGGTGACCGCCGCGAGGGTGGCTTCCGCTCGGGTCCCCGCGAGGGCGGCTTCCGCCGGGACGGTGACGCACCCCGTGAGGGCGGTTTCCGGGGCGGCGAGGGCCGCGAGGGTGGCTTCCGCCGGGATGACCGCGAGGGTGGTTCCCGGTCCGGTCCCCGCGAGGGCGGCTTCCGCGGCGGCGATCGTCGTGAGGGTGGCTTCCGGTCGGGTTCCCGCGAGGGCGGCTCCGCTGGTGGCGACCGTCGTGAGGGCGGCTTCCGGTCCGGCCCGCGCGAGGGTGGCTTCGGCGGCGGCGACCGTCGCCAGGGTGGTTTCCGCGGCGGGGACAACCGCGAGGGTGGCTTCCGTGGCGGGGACCGTCGTGAGGGTGGCTTCCGTCGTGAGGGCGGCGCCCCGCGTGAGGGTGGCTTCCGCGGCGGTGACCGTCGTGAGGGTGGCTTCGCCGGTGGCGAGCGCCGTGAGGGTGGCTTCCGCGGCGGTGACCGTCGTGAGGGTGGCTTCGCCGGTGGCGAGCGCCGTGAGGGTGGCTTCCGCGGCGGTGACCGTCGTGAGGGTGGCTTCGCCGGTGGCGAGCGCCGTGAGGGTGGTTTCCGTGGTGGTGACCGTCGTGAGGGCGGGGCGCCGCGTGAGGGTGGCTTCCGTGGTGGCGACCGTCGTGAGGGTGGCTTCCGCCGTGAGGGCGGGGCGCCGCGTGAGGGTGGCTTCCGCGGCGGTGACCGCCGTGAGGGCGGGGCGCCGCGTGAGGGCGGTTTCCGGGGCGGTGACCGTCGTGAGGGCGGCTTCCGCCGTGAGGGCGGTGCGCCGCGTGAGGGTGGTTTCCGTGGTGGCGACCGCCGTGAGGGCGGGGCGCCGCGTGAGGGTGGCTTCCGCGGCGGTGACCGTCGTGAGGGTGGCTTCGCCGGTGGCGAGCGCCGTGAGGGCGGTTTCCGCGGTGGTGACCGTCGTGAGGGCGGTGCCCCACGTGAGGGTGGCTTCCGCGGGGGCGATCGCCGCGAGGGTGGCTTCCGCCGCGACGGCGAGGCGCCGCGCGAAGGTGGCTTCCGGGGCGGGGACCGTCGTGAGGGCGGGGCGCCGCGTGAGGGTGGCTTCCGCGGCGGTGACCGTCGTGAGGGTGGCTTCGCCGGTGGCGAGCGCCGTGAGGGCGGTTTCCGCGGTGGTGACCGTCGTGAGGGCGGTACTCCACGTGAGGGTGGCTTCCGCGGGGGCGATCGCCGCGAGGGTGGCTTCCGCCGCGACGGCGAGGCGCCGCGCGAAGGTGGCTTCCGGGGCGGGGACCGTCGTGAGGGCGGGGCGCCGCGTGAGGGTGGTTTCCGCCGTGAGGGCGGGGCGCCGCGTGAGGGTGGTTTCCGCCGTGAGGGCGGGGCGCCGCGTGAGGGTGGTTTCCGCCGTGAGGGCGGGGCGCCGCGTGAGGGTGGTTTCCGCCGTGAGGGCGGGGCGCCGCGCGAGGGTGGCTACCGTGGCGGCGACCGCCGTGAGGGTGGCTTCGCCGGCGGGGAGCGCCGTGAGGGCGGTTTCCGTGGTGGCGACCGCCGTGAGGGTGGCTTCCGTGGTGGCCCGCGTACCGAGCGGGACGGCGACCGGCGGGGCTACGACGACCGTCGGGACCGGGCCGAGGGCGGCGAGCGAGTCACCGGGCCGGCGCTGCCGGACGAGATCGTCGCGACCGACCTGGACTCGACCGTCCGGGCCGAGCTGCTCTCGCTGGCCAAGCCGGTGGCGGAGACCGTCGCCCGGCACCTGGTCGCCACCGGTCAGCTGATCGACGAGGACCCGGCCGAGGCGCTGGCACACGCCCTCGCCGCCCGTCGGCTCGCCTCGCGGATCTCCGCGGTGCGGGAGGCGGTCGGGCTGGCCGCGTACCACGCGGGTGAGTGGCAGACGGCGATCGCCGAGCTGCGCACGTACCACCGGATGACCGGCCTGCAGAGCCACCTGGCGGTGCTGGCCGACTGCGAGCGGGCCCTCGGGCGTCCGGAGCGGGCGATCGACCTGTTCCGGGGCGCCGATCGGGAGAAGCTCGACCAGTCGGTCGCGATCGAACTGCTGATCGTCGCCGCCGGGGCGCGGGGCGACCTCGGCCAGAAGGACGCGGCCGTGGCGATGCTCCAGGTCCCCGAGCTGACCGCCGACTCGTCCGAGCCCTGGGCCCCGCGACTGCGCTACGCGTACGCGGACGCGCTGCTCGCGGTGGGCCGGCGCGAAGAGGCGCGGGAGTGGTTCTCCCGGGCCGCCGACCTGGACTCCGACGGGGAGACCGACGCGGCGGAGCGGCTGCTCGAGCTCGACGGCGTGGTGATCGAGGGCGACGACGAGGACGAGGAGTCCCCGGCCGAGGAGATCGCCGCCGGACCGGGTGCCCCGGGCGCCGTGCCGGCCCGCCCCGACGCCGACCTGACCGGCGGGGACACCGAGCCGGACGACGACACGGACGTCGACGACGAGGACGACGACGAGGACGACCGGTCTGACGAGGACGAGGACGACGACCTCGACGGCGACGCCCGCTACGACGACGAGGACGACGACCTCGACGAGGACGACGACGAGGACGAGGACGACGGCGAGGACGACGACGACCTCGACGAGGACGACGACGATCGGGACCGCGCCGGCGAGGCCCGGTACGGCGACGGCGACGACCTGGCCGAGGACGAGCTGACCGACGTCGAGGCGCGCGGGGTCGCCGACCAGGTCCGGTCCGGCGAGACCGGCCCGGCGGACGGCTCGACCGGCGGCGAGCCGGCTCGCCGTTCGGAGTCGGACCAGCGATGACCGCGGACGCCGGGGAGCGGCTGGTCGACGGGTACACCCTGGTCGTCTTCGACCTCGACGGGGTGATCTACCTGATCGACCAGCCGATCCCCGGTGCGGTCGAGGCGGTCGGGCGGCTGCACGCCGACGGCAAGGCGGTGGCGTACGCCACCAACAACGCCTCGCGCCGCTCCAGCGAGGTGGCCTACCTGCTGACCGGCATGGGCGTACCGGCCCGGGCGGACGAGGTGCTCACCTCGGCCGCCGCCACCGCCGAGCTGCTGCGCGACCGGCTCCCCGCCGGCGCGCCGGTGCTGGTGGTGGGCGCGGAGGCGCTGCGCGCCGAGATCCGTGCCGTCGGCCTGCGCCCGGTGTCCCTGGCCGACGACGAGCCGGCCGCCGTGGCCCAGGGGTACGGCCCGCAGGTCGGCTGGGTCGACCTGGCCGAGGCGTCGCTGGCGGTCCGCGCCGGCGCGCCCTGGTACGCCACCAACACCGACCGCACGCTGCCCAGCGAGCGGGGTCCGCTGCCCGGCAACGGGTCGCTGGTGGCCGTGCTGCGGACCGCGCTGGGCCGGGAACCGGATGTCGTGGTCGGCAAGCCGGAGCCGGCACTGTTCGCCACCGCCGCCCGTCGGGCGGGCGGAGGGCAGACCCTGGTCGTCGGCGACCGGCTGGACACCGACATCGAGGGCGCCTCTCGCGCCGGGCTGGACAGCCTGCTGGTCCTCACCGGCGTCAGCGACGTACCCGAGCTGCTGGCCGCCCCCGAGACGCGCCGGCCCACGTACGTCGCCATGGACCTGGCCGGGCTCTTCGACCCGGCGGCGGTGGTCCGGCTGCCCGGCGTGCCCGACGGCGGGGGTTGGTCGGTGACGGTGACCGACGGCGGCCTGGCGCTCGACGGCGCCGGACCCCCGCTGGACGCCCTGGCCGCGCTCTGCGCGGTCGCCTGGGCGGCCTCGACGGGCCCGGCGGTGCGGGCGGAGTCGCCGGAGGCGGGCAAGGCGCTGGCGGCGCTGGGCCTGTCGGCCTGACGCCACCCCGGCCCGGCCGGAGCGGCCTGACGCCACCCCGGCCCGGCCGGAGCGGCCTGACGCCGGACCGGCTCAGAGCAGCTTGCGGAGCTTCATCAGGTCGAACGGGTTGGCCTTGATGGAGACCCGGCGTGCGCCGATCGCCCTGGTGATGTCGAGCTGACCGTGCACCAGCGCGATCAGGTCGTCGCTGCTGGCGCTCAGCGCGATCTTGGCCTTCGGGTCGTCGCCGTCGGACAGGTCGACCAGCCGACCGCCGGAGAGCCGGCCGTGGAACGCGGTGCCCAGGTCGGTGACCCGGCAGGCCAGCGTCCGGTCCAGGTCGATCCGGCCCTGCACGTCCGCGTGACGGTCCAGCCGGGCGGCCAGCTCCTGCAACGCCTGCCGGCACTCGTCCACGCTGGCCACATCATCTCCTCACCCCAAGCCACGCCGTTCCCCGGCACCGTACCGCAACGGGTGGTCGGAGGGGCCCGGTAGCGTGACACCTGCACACCCCCGCCCCGTGGAAGGACTCAGGCATGCAGGACGCGTGGCGCGCCTACCTCGAGCTGGCCATGGGCCTGACGGAGGCGCCCCGGAAGAAGGCCCAGGACGCCGTTCGGCGCGCGGTCGGCCAGGGCGGCGCAACCGCCGGCCAGTTGCAGGCGCTCGCCGAGGAGCTCGTCTCCACCGGCCTGGCGAATCGGGAGGCGCTGACCAAGCTGGTCCGCTTCGAGGTGGACCGGGCGCTCGGCGCGGTCGGGCTGGCCACCGCCGACGAGGTCGCGGAGCTGACCCGCCGGGTGCACGAGCTGGAACGGCAGCTGCGCGAGGCCAAGGCGGCGCCGGCCGGCGCCTCCGCCGCCGCGCCGGTCTCCGCGCCGCCTGGCCGCCCCGCGCCCACCCCCACGACCGCGGTGGCGAAGAAGACCGTGGCGAAGAAGGCGATCGCGAAGAAGCCGCCGGCCACCGTGTCGCGCACCCCCGCAGACGAGTCGCCCGCCACGCCGGTCCGGCAGACGAAGAAGGCGCCGGGCCGCAGGCAGACGCCGGGCGGCACGGCATGACCGCCCCCACCGGCCGCCGGTCCGCGCCGTGACCGGCCCGTACCGCCCCGGCCCACCGCCCGGCCCGCCGGTCGGCGCGCGTCCAGGACCGCCGCCCGGGGTCCGCTCCGGCCCGGCGCCGTCGTTCGAGGACGTCGAGGAAGCCCGGCACCCGGCGGTGGACGCCGCCGTGCAGGCCATGACCAACGCGGCTGCGCTCTCCCCGGCGGACCAGATCGCCCAGTACGAGGCGGCGTACGAGACGCTGCGCGAGACCCTGGCCAGCATCGACCAGGCCTGACCCCACCGGAGAAGAACCACCCATGGCACGTCGCAACCGGCTGGATGCCGAACTCGTCCGCCGCGGCCTGGCCCGCTCCCGGGAGCAGGCCGCCGCGCTCGTGGAGGCCGGCCGGGTCCAGCTGCGCGGGGTGCCGGCCCGCAAGCCCGCGGCGATGGTCGACCCCGCCGACCCGCTGCTGGTCACCGGCGAGGACCCCACCGCCGGGTACGTCTCGCGCGGTGGCCACAAGCTGGCCGGCGCCCTCGCGGCGTTCGCCCCGGGCGGGCTGACCGTGGCCGGGCGGCGCTGCCTGGACGCCGGCGCCTCCACCGGCGGCTTCACCGACGTACTGCTGCGCGCCGGCGCGGCCGAGGTGGTGGCGGTCGACGTCGGCTACGGCCAGCTGGCCTGGCCGCTGCGGAACGACGAGCGGGTGCGGGTGTTCGAGCGCACCAACGTCCGCACGCTCACCCCGGAGGCCATCGGCGGCGAGGTCGACCTCACCGTGGCCGACCTGTCGTTCATCTCGCTGCGGCTGGTGCTGCCGGCGCTGGCCGGCTGCACCCGGGCCGACGGTGACCTGGCGCTGATGGTCAAGCCGCAGTTCGAGGTCGGCAAGGAGCGGGTCGGCGCGGGCGGGGTGGTGCGCGACCCGGAGCTGCGGGCCGAGGCGGTGCTCGACGTGGCCGCGGCGGCGGCGCAGCTCGGCCTGGGCCTCGCGGACGTGGCCGCCAGTCCGCTGCCCGGGCCCAGCGGCAACGTCGAGTTCTTCGTATGGTTACGCCGGGGCGCGCCCGCCGCGGACCCGGAGCGGGTCCGCACGGTCGTGGCCGCCGGCCCCGAGGGCCTCCCACCACCCGCGGATCCCACGATCGAGGAGGTCGCCCGGTGAGCCGGACCGCCCTGCTGGTGACGCACACCGGCCGCCGACGCAGCACCGAGCACGCCCGTGCGGTGGCGGCGGACCTGATCGCCGCCGGTTTCGAGGTGCGGGTGGTGGCCGAGGAAGCCGACGACCTGGACCTGCCCGGCGTCGTCCCGGTGACCGGCCCGGAGGCCGCCGAGGGCGCGGAGATCGTCTTCGCGCTCGGCGGCGACGGCACCTTCCTGCGCGCCGCCGAGCTGGCCCGGCCGGCGAAGGCTCCGCTGCTCGGCATCAATCTCGGCAAGGTCGGCTTCCTCGCCGAGGCCGAGATCGACGACCTGGACTCGGCGGTACGGGACGTGGTCGGGCGCAACTACACCGTCGACGAGCGGCTCACGGTCGACGTGACCGCCGAATTCGAGGGCGGCCCCACCATCGAGTCATGGGCACTCAACGAGATCAGCGTCGAGAAGGGCGAGCGCGCCCAGATGCTGGAGCTGCTCGTCGACGTCGACGGCCGCCCGCTGTCCCGGTACGGGTGCGACGGGGTGGTCTGCGCGACCCCCACCGGCTCCACCGCGTACGCGTTCTCCGGCGGCGGGCCGGTGGTCTGGCCGGAGGTGGAGGCGTTGCTGCTGGTGCCGATCAGCGCGCACGCGCTGTTCAGCCGGCCGCTGGTGACCGCGCCGACGTCGACCTTCGTGATCACCGTCGACCCGTTCACCACCCTGGCGGTGCTCTGCTGCGACGGGCGGCGGGTCTACGACCTGCCCCCGGGGGCCAGGGTGACGGTGCGCCGCGGCGCGCTGCCGGTGCGGATCGTCCGGCTCCGGGCCCGCCCCTTCACCGACCGGCTGGTCGCCAAGTTCGACCTGCCGGTGCAGGGCTGGCGGGGCAGCCGCCGCTGACGCGGGCGCCCCGTCGCCGGTCGCCGCCCGGCGGCAACCCGCCGGACCTTCGGCGGTCCGGCCCCGGCCGTCCGTTGTCCACCTGGCGACATGTCGCCGATGCGGCGGGCCGCAACTAGTGACCATCGATGATCTCCGTCGGAGACTCCGATCGGTCGATCTTTTGGGATCGGCCATCGGAGAAGAGGAGCACATCGCATGCATTGGCCCCCACGCTGGCTCGCCGCCGGCGCGGTCGGCGCGCTGGTGGTCGGACTCGTCGCACCGGCGTCCGCCGCCCCGCCCGCCCCGCCGGCCGGCCCGAGCCCGGCCGCCCCCGCCTCGGGCGGCGCGCCCGTCCGTATCACCCTGATCACCGGCGACCAGGTCGACCTGGTCCAGGCCGCGCCCGGCCGGGTCGCCGCGACGGTCCACCCCGGCGCCGGCCGGGAGCGGATCACCTTCCACACCGTGGAGGCCGACGGCGGGATGCGGGTGCTGCCCAGCGACGTCGTGCCATACGTCTCCGCCGGGGTGCTCGACGCCGACCTGTTCGACGTGGAGGAGCTGGTCGCCGAGGGCTACGGCGACGCCGCGCAGGGCGCGCTGCCGCTGATCGTGCGCTACCAGCAGCCGGCCGCCGGCCGGGTCCGGCCGCTCGCCGGCGCCACCGCCGCCCGGCCGCTGGAGAGCATCAACGGCGCGGCGCTGCGGGTCGGCAAGGGCGACCTCGGCGGCCTGTGGACAACGCTGCGCGGCACGGCGGCGGCCCGCACGACCGCCGGCGCGCCCCGGCTCGGCGCCGGCATCGCCCGCGTCTGGCTGGACGGGCGGGTCCACGCGGATCTGGAGCACAGCGTGCCGCAGATCGGCGCCCCGGCGGCCTGGGCGGCCGGCCGGGACGGCAACGGCGTCCGGGTCGCGGTCCTCGACACCGGCGTCGACGCCGGCCACCCCGACCTGGCAGGCCGGATCGCCGAGGCGCACGACTTCACCGGCAGCGGCAGCGCCCGGGACGGCCACGGCCACGGCACCCACGTGGCCTCCACCATCGCCGGCAGCGGCGCCGCCTCCAACGGGCTGCGCAAGGGCGTCGCCCCCGGCGCACAGCTGCTGATCGGCAAGGTGCTCGACGACCACGGCAGCGGTTACGGCTCGGACATCATCGCGGGCATGGAGTGGGCCGCCCACTCCGGCGCGAAGGTGGTCAGCATGAGCCTCGGCGGCCCGGCCACCGACGGCACCGACCCGATGAGCCAGGCGGTCAACGACCTCACCGCCGAGACCGGCACGCTCTTCGTGATCGCCGCCGGTAACTCAGGCGCGGCGGGTACCGTCGGCACGCCGGGCGCGGCCACCGCGGCGCTCACCGTGGGCGCGGTGGACCGCGACGACAACCTGGCCGACTTCTCCAGCCGCGGCCCCCGGATCGGCGACAACGGCCTGAAGCCGGAGATCACCGCGCCGGGCGTCGGCATCGTCGCCGCCCGCGCCGCCGGCACCACCATGGGTACGCCGGTGGACGACGCGTACACGCGGGCGTCCGGGACGTCGATGGCGACCCCGCACGTCGCTGGCGCGGTGGCGATCCTCGCCCAGGAACACCCGGACTGGACCGCCGGGAAGCTCAAGGACGCGCTGGTCAGCACGACGAAGGCGAACCCTGCGCTGACCGTCTTCGAGCAGGGCGGCGGCCGGGTCGACGTGGCCCGCGCGCTGAGCCAGCGGGTGTACGGCTCGGCCACCGCTGACTTCGGCCGGGTGAACACCGGCGGTGCGGTGGCGGAGCGGACCGTGACGTACACCAACAGCACGTCGTCCCCGCAGACCCTGCGGCTGGCCGTGGAGCTCCGCAACCTGGACAGCGGTGCCGCCGAGCCGGACGGGGTGTCGCTCGACGGCACGGAGGTGACCGTGCCGGCCGGCGGCAGCGTGAACGTCCCGCTGCACGCCGACCCGGCGAAGCTGGACCGGGGAGTGCACGGAGGGTGGCTGGTGGCCACCGGCGCGGACGGTGTCGCGGTACGCACGGCCGTCGGGCTCACCCTCAGCGGCCCGCTGCACACGGTCACCCTGCGCGCCCTGGACATGGCCGGGCAGCCCGGCCTGGCGTCGGTGGTCACCCTCTTCGGCGAGCACCCCGAGTCGGACCACATCGGTTGGATCCCCGGCGAGGCGCAGGTGCAGGTCGAGGAGGGCCCGTACCTGCTCGAGGGGCTGATCGAGCACGGCGCCCCGTTGGACGAGCAGATCACCCTGGTCACCGACCCCGAGCTGATGGTGGACCGCGACCTCACCGTGGTGCTCGACCCGCGCAAGGGCACCCCGGTGCGGATCGAGACGCCGAAGCCGACCGAGCAGCGGGCGGTGATCAGCTTCTACGAGCACCGGATCTTCGGCAACGGCCGGCAGGTCGACCACGGCGTGATGAACTTCAGCACCACCCAGCAGGTGAACGTCACGCCGACCCGGGCGGTGCGCAAGGGCGAGTTCGAGTTCGCCTCCCGCTGGCAGCTGGTCGCGCCCATGGTGGACGCCCAGGTCAGCAACGTCTCCGGTCCGCTGGACATCAACCTGCTGGGCCAGTCGCCGGCTCCGGCCGGCCGGCGGAAGCTGCCGCTGGTCTGGGCGGGCGACGGCACCGCCGCCGAGCTGGCCCGGGCCGGGGTCCGAGGTGCGGCTGCGCTGGTCGCCGGCAGCTACGACCGCGCCGAGGAGGACCAGATCGCCGACGCCACGGCGGCCGGCGCCGCGATGGTGCTCATCGTCCGCCCGTCGGACCGGAGCGCGTGGACGGTCTGGCGCCCGGACGGGGATCGGTTGCCGATCCCGTCGATGGTGGTCGCGTACGACGACGGACAGCCGATGATCGCGGCGGCGAAGAGCGGCCGCGCCACCCTGGACGTGGCGCTGACCGTGGACAGCCCCTACCTGTACGACGTGTGGCAGGTGTCGAAGGGGCGGGTCCCGGATCGGATCCTGCACCGGGTCACCGCGGACAACACCGCCGAGGTGACCGCCCGCTACGCCGACACCGGCGGGTCCGAGTGGGCCAGCGAGCAGCGGTTCGGGTGGCGTCCCTGGCAGGAGTACTCCTGGAACGACGACCAGCGGATGGTGCGTACCGGCACCACCCGGCAGGAGTTCGTCAGCGCCGGGGACTCCTGGTGGCAGCAGCGGGTGCTGCACCAACTCACCTGGTCCTGGGGGCCGCTGCTCGGCGGGCTCACCCAGCAGCCCCGGCGGTACGCGGCCGACGACCGGGTCACCGAGACCTGGCACGCTCCGGTGGTCCGCCCGGCCGTGCCGGCCGGCGGCGGGGCGCGGGTGCCCACGCGCACCGGCGACACGCTGGACCTGCGGGTAACCGAGTTCGTCGACTCCGACGGCCACTACGCCCCGGCTCGCAGCAGCGAGGAGCAGGACACGGTGCAGGCCCGGCTGAGCCGGGACGGGCAGCAGATCGCCGACCTCTCCGCCGGCTGGGCGCCGGTGCCGACCACGCCGGGCGCGGCCCGCTACCGGCTGGACCTCACCACGCAGCGGTCCTCGGACGAGTGGCGGCGGGCCACCCGCACCGAGACGGCGTGGCAGTTCACCTCGGCCCGCCCGGCCGGGGACACGGCCCAGCCGCTGCCACTGCTGCAGGTGGACTACCAGGTTCCCGCCGACCTGCGCGGCGAGGTGGCGGGCGACAAGCCCCACCAGCTCGGGCTGACGCTGCGCCAGCCGGCCGGCGTACCGGCGCCGATCGGCACCAGCCTGCGGGTCGAGGTGTCGTTCGACGGCGGGCGCACCTGGGGGGCGGTGCCGGTGAACGGCTCGGGCACCAGCTTCACCGCCAAGGTGCCGGCCGGACGCGGCACGGTGTCGCTGCGAGTGCACGCCGGCGACCGGGCCGGCAACACCGTCGACCAGACCGTGCTCGACGCGTACGAGCTGCGCTGACCCGGGCGGGGCGGGACGGCCGTGGCGCCGTCCCGCCCCGTCGCCTCAGATCCAGTCCCGCCGGGCGGCCTGGAAGGCCAGCCCGGGCCGGGTGTCCACGCCGGCCACCGCCATCAGGTCGGCCAGCCGACGCTGCACGGTTCGGCGGCTCACCCCGAGCTGGGAGGCGATGGACTTGTCCGGCACGCCGGCCACGAAGAGCGAGAGCAGCCGGGCCTCGTCGGCATCCGGCCGGTAGCCGTCACCCGCCCGGTCGGCGGGCGGGGCGGACGAGCGCACCGGCGTCGCCATCAGCCAGTGGCTCTCGAAGAGGGCGAGCAGCGCGTCGAGCAGCTGGCTGCGGCCGATCACCGCGGCGCTCGGCTCGCCGCCGTCCCGGTCCGGCACCAACGGGCAGACCGCCGTCCGGCCGTCGACGATGGCCAGCCGCACCGGCAGCCGGTCCAGCACCCGGGCCTGCTCTCCGGCGCGGACGCCCCGCTCGAGGTCCTCCAGCGCGCCCGGTTCGAGGAGCATCTCGCGTTCGTAGATGGCCCGGTAGCGCACCCCGCGCGCCAGCGCGTCGAACTCCTCGACGTTCTCCTCGCCGGACATGGCCAGTGGGTTGGCCCGGCAGAACCAGAGCACCTCGACCCGGGCACCGTCCTGCAGGTCACGCAGGCGCTCGCGGAGCACCCGCGCCCCGGTGATCACCTCCACCAGGTGGTCGGCGTCGTGCCGCCGCATCCCGGCCCGGTACTCCTCGGTCAGCTGGGTGACCGCCGCCCGGGCCGCCTCCAACGCCTCCTGCCGGCGCAGCAGCGCCTCGCCGAGCGGGACGTCGGGTGCCAGCGGCCGCAGCGGCGCGTCCGGCTCCGGCCCGGCCGGCAGCACCAGTCCCTTGCCGCGCAGGGCGTCGAGCTGCGCGACGACCTCCGCGCGCGGCCGGCGCAGCCGCTCGACCAGCTCCTCGACCCGGGCCGTGGTGAGCTGGACGAGGGAGCGGTAGAGCTCCTCCTCGCCCGGCGTCAGACCGATCACGTCCAGCACGGGGCAGAACTGTACGACGTCACCGGCCGTAGTCCACAGCCCCCGCACCACGCCGGCTGGTCAACTGTCGCAGGGCGCGTCTACTGTCGGGTGCTGTGCTGGAAGAGCTGCGCATCACCGGACTGGGCGTCATCGAGGACACCACGCTGCCGTTGACCGGCGGGATGAACGTCATCACCGGCGAGACCGGTGCGGGCAAGACGATGGTGGTGACCGGCCTCGGCCTGCTCTTCGGCGGCCGGGCCGACGCCGGGCGGGTGCGGGCGCAACCGGGCCGGGCGGTGGTGGAGGGGCGGCTGCGCCTCGACGGCCGGGTGGCCGACACCGTGCACGCCCGGATCACCGACGCCGGCGGCGAGCCCGACGAGGACGGCTCCGTGCTGCTGAGCCGCACGGTCACCGTGGAGGGCCGGTCCCGGGCGCACCTGGGCGGCCGGAGCATGCCGGTGTCGATGCTCGGCGAGGTCGGCGAGCAGGTGGTGGCCGTGCACGGTCAGTCCGACCAGCTGAGGCTGCTCCGCCCGGCCGAGCAGCGGGCGGCGCTGGACCGGTTCGCCGGTCCGGCGCACGAGAAGCTGCTCGACGCGCTGCGCGAGGCGTACACCGGGTGGCGGGCGGTGGTCGACGACCTGGCCGACCGGCGGCGCAACGCCCGCGAGCGCAACCAGGAGGCGGACCTGCTCCGGCTCGGCCTGGACGAGATCACCCGGGTCGACCCGCAGCCCGGCGAGGACGACGAGCTGAAGGCGGAGGCGCAGCGGCTGGAGCACGCCGAAGGGCTGCGCACCGCGGCGCAGCTGGCGCACCAGTGCGTCGCCGGCGGCGTGGAGGCGACCGACGAGACCCCGGACGCGACCGCGCTGCTCGGCACCGCCCGGCGCACGCTGGAGGCGCAGTCCGGCACCGACCCGGCGCTCGGCGAGCTGGCGGCCCGCCTGGAGGAGGCGGCCACCCTGGTGGCCGACGTCTCCGCGGAGCTGTCGGCGTACCTGGCGGCGCTGGACGCGGACCCGGCCCGGTTGCAGGTCATCTACGAGCGGCGGGCGGCGCTGCGCGCGCTGACCCGCAAGTACGCCGACGACGTCGACGGCGTGATCGCCTGGGCCGAGCGGGCCCGCACCCGACTGTCCGACCTGGACACCTCCGACGATCTCCTGGAGGAGCTGGAGCGGGAGGCGTCCCGGCTGGCCGGCGAGGTGGCCGAGCTGGCCGGGCGGGTCTCCGCCTCCCGGCAGGAGGCGGCGGTCCGCTTCGCCGAGCAGGTCACCGTCGAGCTGGCCGGGCTGGCCATGCCGCACGCCCGGATCGAGGTGGCGGTGCTGCCCCGCCCGGCCGGTCGGGCCGAGCCGAGCCTGCCGGTCAACGGCGTGGAGGCCGGCGTCGGCCCGGACGGCGCGGACGAGGTGGAGCTGCGCCTGCTGGCCCACCCGGGCGCGCCGTCGCTGCCGCTGCAGCGGGGGGCCTCCGGCGGTGAGCTGTCCCGGGTGATGCTCGCCATCGAGGTGGTCTTCGCCGGCTCCGGCGGCCCGCCCACCCTGGTCTTCGACGAGGTGGACGCGGGCGTCGGGGGGCAGGCCGCGGTGGAGATCGGTCGCCGGCTGGCCCGGCTGGCCCGCAGCCACCAGGTGCTGGTGGTCACCCACCTGCCGCAGGTGGCCGCGTTCGCCGACCGGCACCTGGTGGTGGCGAAGGACACCGGGGGAGCGGTGACCACCAGCGGGGTCCGGGTGGTGGAGGACACAGAGCGGGCCCGGGAGCTGGCCCGGATGCTCGCGGGTTTGCCGGATTCCGATCTGGGTATCGCGCATGCGGAGGAACTCCTGGCCGTGGCGGCCAAGGAAAGACGACCGTGACGCCGGGTTTGTGAGCGCAAGCACACCGGCGTGCGCTCGGGTGTGCTTCCCTGGGTAGGCGGCCCTGCTCAGGCATGTCGCGACAGCAAACCTGCCTCACATGCCAGGATGGTCACGATGCGTCTACCCACGTTGCGCCGGACCCGGAACGCGGAACCGGGCTCAGTCCTCGGCACCGCGCGCCTCGACCGCCGTACGAAACGGCTGGTGGGCCGGCTCCGACCCGGCGACATCGCGGTCATCGACCACGTCGACCTGGACCGGGTGGCGGCGGATTCGCTGGTCGCCGTCGGCGTGGCCGCGGTGCTCAACGCCAAGCCCTCGGTCTCCGGGCGCTACCCCAACCTGGGGCCGGAGGTGCTGGTGGCCGCCGGCATCCCGCTCCTGGACGACCTGGGCGAGAGCGTCTTCGAGCAGATCCGCGAAGGCGACACCGTCCGGATCGAGGGCAACACGGTCTTCGTCGGCGAGGAGCCGGTCGCGCACGGTGCCCTGCAGGACGCCGAGACGGTGGCCAAGGCGATGGCCGACGCCCGGGAGGGGCTGTCGGTCCAGTTGGAGGCGTTCGCCGCCAACACCATGGACTACCTCAAGCAGGAGCGCGACCTGCTGCTCGACGGGGTCGGCGTACCGGACATCCAGACCCAGATCCAGGGGCGGCACTGCCTTATCGTGGTCCGCGGCTACGACTACAAGGCCGACCTGGACGTGCTGCGCCCGTACATCCGGGAGTTCAAGCCGGTGCTCATCGGCGTGGACGGCGGCGCGGACGCCCTGGTCGAGGCGGGCTACACCCCGGACATGATCATCGGTGACATGGACTCGGTCACCGACGACGTGCTGCGCTGCGGCGCCGAGGTGATCGTGCACGCCTACCCGGACGGCCGCGCCCCCGGCCTGCCCCGGGTCAACGGCCTCGGGGTGCCGGCGATCACCTTCCCGGCCGCCGCCACCAGCGAGGACCTGGCCATGCTGCTGGCCGACGAGAAGGGCGCCTCGCTGCTGGTCGCGGTCGGCACCCACGCCACGCTGGTGGAGTTCCTCGACAAGGGCCGGGGCGGCATGGCCTCGACCTTCCTGACCCGGCTGAAGGTCGGCGGCAAGCTGGTCGACGCCAAGGGCGTGAGCCGGCTCTACCGGCAGAGCATCTCCGGTTCCTCGCTGCTGCTGCTGGTCCTCTCGGCGGGCGCCGCGATGGCCTCCGCGGTGGCGGTCTCCACCGTCGGGAAGGCGTATTTGGGCGTGGTCTCCGAATGGTGGGACAATTTTGTGTTCCAGCTCGGCCAGCTCTTCTAGCTCCCCGACGATCAAGAGGCTGCAAGCGTGATCAACTTCCGCTACCACGTGGTGTCCCTCACCGCGGTCTTCCTGGCGTTGGCGATCGGCCTGGTGGTCGGCACGGCCGCCCTCAACGGGCCGGTCGCCGACTCGCTCAAGGAGAACGTCAACGCGCTGCGCAAGGACAACCAGCAGATGCGCCAGTCGGTCAACAGCCTCCAGAAGGAACTGGACATGGAGGAGGACTTCGCCGCCGAGATGGCGCAGGTCGTCCTCCCCGGCAAGCTCACCGGGCGACGCGTGCTGGTGCTCGACCTGCCCAGCGGCCGCGAGCACACCGACGGCGTGGCGAAGATGCTCGAACTCGCCGGCGCGAACGTCACCGGCCGGATCGACCTGCAGGACAAGTTCATCAACCCGGACAGCAACAACAACCTGCTGGAGCTGGCCGTCACCGCTGCCCGCCCGAACAGCGCCCCCACCGCGGGGCTGCCGGGCAACGGGCACGGCGTGGAGACCTCCAGCGCCCTGCTGGCCAGCGTCCTGCTCGACCGCCCCCAGGGCAGCCCGCCGGTCTCCGACGCGGATCGTCGGGCCGTGCTGGCGGCGTACTCCAACGCCGGCTACCTGAGCACGGAAGACAAGGTCACCGGGGCGGCCGAGGCGGTGGTCCTGGTCAGCGGCCAGCCGTACGTGGACAAGGACTCGGCGAAGAAGGACGAGTCGGTGGTGAAGGTCGCCGAGCAGTTCGACCGGACCGGCGCGATCGTGGTCGGCGGCAACGGCTCGGCCGGCGGCAACGTGGTCGCCGTCGTGCGCGGCGACCCGGTGCTCTCCCAGACCATCTCCACCGTCGACAACGCCAACACCGTCCAGGGTCAGCTGGTCACCGCGCTCGCGCTGGTGCAGCAGCTCACCGAGAAGAAGGCCGGCCAGTACGGTGTCGGCGACAACGCCGCAGCGCTGCTGCCTAAACTGCCCCAGTGAGCGGCCGACCGGTGTCCGGTCTGCACCGCATCGCCTACGGCATCCGGATCGGAGGGGTCGCGTGACCAGGTGGGGTCGGCTGCTGGCCGCCGGAGCGGGGGCGGTCGCCGCCCGGTACGTGCTGCGGGAGGTGTGTACCGCCCCGGTGGGGCCGGCGCTGGAACGGACCAACTTCCGCGGCCGGACGGTCACCCTCGCGGCCGGCCCGGCGCTCGCGGTCGGCGCCGCCACGGCTGGCGCGCTCGGCGCCGGCAACGCCCCGTCCGGAGCGGCCGCGCTGGTCGCCGGGCTCGGCGCGGGCGCGATCGGGCTTTATGACGACGTGGTCGGCGCACGCCCCGAGCAGAAGGCCGCCAAGGGCTTCGCCGGGCACCTCGCCGCCCTGCGGGAGGGGCGGGTCACCGCCGGTCTGCTCAAGATCGTCGGGGTGGGCGCCGCCGGCCTCGGCGCGGCCGCGCTGCTCGCCTGCGACCCCCGGGTCGCCGCCCATCCCCGCCGGCAGCGCCACGGCACCCTCGGCCGCGGCGTCGACGTGCTGCTCGGCGCCGGCGTGGTCGCCGGCACCGCCAACCTGCTCAACCTGCTCGACCTGCGTCCCGGCCGGGCGCTGAAGTCCGGCATGCTGCTCGGCGCGCCGCTGTCCGGCGGAGCGCACGGCGGCGTCGCCGTCGGCGCGGTCGGCGCCGCCGCCGGCCTGATCCGCGACGACCTGGACGAGCGGGTGATGCTCGGCGACAGTGGCGCCAACGCCCTCGGCGCGCTGCTCGGCGTCAGCATGGCCGCCCGCACGGGGCCGCTCGGCCGGGCCGGCATCCTCGCCGTGCTCGCCGCGCTCACCGCCGCCAGCGAGAAGGTCAGCTTCACCCAGGTGATCCAGCGGACCCCCGGGCTGCGGGAGCTCGACGCGCTGGGCCGGCTCGACGACTGACGTGAAGAACCCGGCGCCCCTCGCCGCCGCCGGCCGGGTGGCCGGAGCGGCCGCCCTCATCGCCGTACTCACCGTGGTCAGCCGGCTCGCCGGCTTCGGTCGTACCGCCGTCTTCACCTGGTCCCTCGCCCCGACCGACCTCGGCGGCGCGTACGTCGTCGCCAACGCCGTACCGAACTTCATCTTCGAGATCGTGGCCGGCGGGGCGCTGGCCAGTCTCGTCGTACCGCTGCTGGCCGCGGCCGTCGACGCCGGCGACCGTCGGGCGGTCACCGCGACCACCGGCGCCCTGCTGACCTGGACCCTCAGCCTGCTGATCCCGCTGGCGGTGCTGGTGGCGTTGTTCGCCGATCCGCTGGTCGGCCTGCTCGGCGACGGGCTCAGCCTCGCCCAGCAGCAGTCCGGTGCCGGGATGCTGCGGGTCTTCGCCCCGCAGCTGCCGCTCTACGGCGTCGGCATCGTGCTCACCGGGGTGCTCCAGGCGCACCGGCGGTTCGCCTGGCCGGTGCTCGCGCCGCTGCTGTCCAGCGTCACCGTCATCGCGGTCTACCTGGGCTTCACCGCGGCCGAGGGGCGGCTGGCGACCGTCGGCGGCGTCAGCCGCGGCGGCGAGCTGCTGCTCTCCGGTGGCACCACGCTCGGCGTGGTGGTGCTCTCCCTGTCGCTGCTGATCCCGCTGCGCCGGCTCGGCCTCCGGCCGCGGGCGGGCTTCCGCTTCCCCGCCGACGCACGCGCCCGGGTCGGCCCGCTCGCGGTCGCTGGCGTGGTGACCGTCACCGCCCAGCAGATCGCCCTGATCGTGAGCCTCAACCAGGTCGGCTACGGCCGGGCATCCGACCCCGGCGTCTACAACCTGGCGCAGACCATCTACTTCCTGCCGTGGGCGGTGCTGGCCGTGCCGCTGGCGGTCGCCGCGTACCCCACCCTCGCGGCCGCCCGCGCGGCCGGTGACGAGCGGACCTACCGGGAGACCCTCGCCCCGGCGGTCCGCGGGGTGGTCCTGTTCAGCCTGCTGGGCGCCGCCGCGCTGGTCGGCACGGCGGTGCCGGTGGGGCACTTCTTCTTCGACCCACCGGTCGCCGGTGCGGCGGCGGCGGGCATCGCCGGGTTCGCGCCCGGCCTGCTCGGCTACGGCCTCTTCGCCGTGCTCACCCGGGCCCTCTACGCCCGCGGCGAGACCCGGGCGGCGACCGTCGCCACCGCGGTGGGCTGGCTGACCGTGCCGGCCCTGGCGCTGCTCCTCGGGCGCCTGCTGCCCCTCGCCGACCGGGTCCTGGCCGTCACCCTGGCCACCTCGGGCGGCATGCTGGTCCTCGGTGGCCTGCTGATCGCCGCGGTGCTCCGCTCGGCCGGCCGCGACGCACTGGCCGGGGTGGGGCGGGCCGGGGCCGCCGGTCTGCTCGCCGGCGGGGTCGCCGGGCTCGGCGGGGTCGCCACGTCCCGCTGGCTCGCCGGGCTGGGCGACGGGACCCCGACGACATCGGAGGCGCTCGTTCAGGGCATGCTGTCCGGGGTCGTGGTCGGCGCCCTGTTCCTCGCCGTCGCCTGGCTGACGGACGAACGCGACGTGCGGCCGCTGCTCACCGCCGTGCTGCGCTGGCTGGGCCGGAGACGCCCGCCCACCGCGGCCGGCGGGCAGGAGGACCAGACGCCCCCGGAACGGGGTGGCGGGAAGGAGACGGTGTCCCGGTGAGCGCGAGGAGTGAGCCGGGTCTGCGAGCCCCGCAGTCGCGAACGGAAGAGGGTGCCGTGAGCGCGAGGAGTGAGCCGGGTCTGCGAGCCCCGCAGTCGCGAACGGAAGGCAGGCAATGACCGACGCCACGTCGGCGCAGCGGTGGCCCGGATCGGTGGCCCTGCTGCTCGCCTCCAGCACGGGCGGGGTGGGACAGCACGTCCGCTCGATCGCCCGCGGCCTGACCGCCGCCGGCGTCACCGTGCTGGTCTGCGGCCCGGCCGCCACCGAGGAACAGTTCGACTTCACCGGCGTCGGTGCCCGCTTCACGCCGGTGGAGATCCCCGCCAGCCCCACGCCCGCCGACGCGCGGGCCGTCGCCGCCCTGCGCCGGGCCCTGGCCGACACCCCCGTCCAGGTCGTGCACGCGCACGGGCTGCGGGCCGGCCTGGTCGCCGCCCTCGCCCGCCCGGCCGCCCCGCTGGTGGTCACCTGGCACAACGCGGTGCTCGCCGGCGGGCTGCGCGGCCGGCTCTCCCGGCTGGCCGAGGGGATCGTCGCGCGCTCCGCCCGGGTGGCGCTGGGCGCCTCCGCCGACCTGGTGGAGCGGGCCGCCGCGCTGGGCGCGACCGACGCCCGGCTGGCCCCGGTCGCCGCGCCCGCGCTGCCCGCGCCGCGCCGCCGCCGCGCCGCCGTCCGCGCCGAGTTCGGCGTCGCCCCCGGCCGTCCGCTGATCCTCTCGGTGGGCCGGCTGCACCCCCAGAAGCGGTACGACGTGCTGGTCGACGCCGCCGCCCGGTGGCGTACCCGGACCCCGGCGCCGGCCGTGGTCATCGCCGGCAGCGGCCCCGCGTACCTCCAGCTCGCCGCCCGGATCTCGACCGCCCGGGCGCCGGTGACCCTGCTCGGGCACCGCACCGACGTGGCCGACCTGCTCGCCGGCGCCGACCTGGCGGTGGTGACCAGCGACTGGGAGGCCCGCCAGCTCTTCGCCCAGGAGGCGCTGCGGGCCGGCGTGCCCCTGGTGGCGACCGCCGTGGGCGGCCTGCCGGAGCTGGTCGGCGACGCCGCGGTGCTGGTCCCGGCCGGCGACGTCGACGCGGTCGATGCGGCGGTGCGGGAGCTGCTGGACGACGACGCGCGCCGGACGGAACTGGCGCGCCGCGGCGCCGCCCGGGCGGCGACCTGGCCGACCGAGGCGGACACCGTTGCCAGCCTGGCCGCCCTCTACGCCGAACTGGCGCCGGCCGGGGCCAATCCGTCGACGGGACGCCGCTGATGCTGCGCAGGCTGACCCCGGTCCTGCTGACCCTGGTCGTGGTGGCGCTCGGCATCACCGCGCTGGCCGCCCGGCCGGACACCGGCCCGCCCGGGCGCCGCGCCGACTTCGTGGTGCTGGCCGGGGTGGCCGGGCTGCGCTGGGACGACGTGGACCCGCAGACCACCCCGACGCTGTGGCGGATGGCCGAGCAGGGGTCGATCGGCTCGCTGTCGGTACGCTCCGCGCACCGGCCCACCTGTCCGGTCGACGGCTGGCTCACCCTCGGCGCGGGCAACTTCGCCGCCTGGAGCGGCAGCCGCCAGCAGGGTGGCTGCCCGCCGACCGGGGTGACGGTGGAGCAGCCGGACGGCATCGGCGCGAACCTCCCGGACCAGGAGGGCGTCGTCCGGTACAACCAGGACCGGCTCTCCTGGGGTACGACGCCCGGTGCGCTGTCGGAGTCCGTCCGCTGCTCGGTGGCGGTCGGGCCCGGGGCGGCGGTGGCCGCCGCCCGCCCGTTCGGCCGGGTTGACCGCTACACGCCGGTCCTCCCCACCGACCCGGCCAAGCTGCTGGGCTCCTGCGTACTGAGCATCGTCGACCTGGGCAGCGTCGACGGCGAGGACCGGGCGTCCCGGGCGGCGCAGGCCCGGCAGGCGGACGCCCAGCTGGCCCGGGTGCTCGCCGCCCGCCCGCCCCGCTCGCTGGTGGTCGTCGCCGGCGTCTCCGACACCGACCAGCCGTCCCGGCTGCACGTCGCCGTCGCCGACGGCCCGGGCTGGGAGAAGGGCTGGCTGACCTCCCCGAGCACCGCCCGGGAGGGGTACCTCCAGCTCGTGGACCTGGCGCCGACCGCCCTGGCGGCGCTCGGCCGGCCCATGCCGGAACGGCTCTTCCTCGGCCGTCCCGCCGTCTCGGTCGGCGGCCGACCGGCGGACCTGCGGGCCGCCATCGACCAACCGGCCGACGCCGACCGCGAGGCCGCCGCCCAGCGCCGGGTGGCCGGATGGTTCTTCACGCTGCTCGCCGTCGCCCAGGTGGCGCTCGCGGTCGCGGTGCTGCCGCTGCTGCGCCGGGCCCGCCGGTACGCCGGCCCGCACGGACCCGAGCCCGTCTCCCGGCGGGTGGTCGCCGCGGTGGAGCTGCTGCTGGTCGCCGCCGCCCTGGCGGTGCCGGCCGCCCTCCTCGCCGACGCGGCCCCGTGGTGGCGGGGCCAGCACGCCGGCTGGTGGTTCGGCGTGGTGACCGCCCTGCTGATCGTGGGCGGGACGGCCGCGGTCCGGTTCACTCCCGGCCACGACCGCACCCTCGGCCCGCTCGGCGCGGTCGCCGGCCTGGCCACCCTGGTGGTCGGGGTGGACGTGCTCACCGGGTCACGGCTGCAGCTCAACGGCGTGGTCGGCTACTCCGCGCTCGAAGGCGGCCGGTACGCCGGGCTCGGCACCGTCGGCCTGGGCGTCTTCATCGCCGGTTCGCTGCTGAGCGCGGGCTGGCTGGCCCAGCGGGTCCGCCGCGCCTGGCGGCCGATGGTGATGGTGGCCGTCGGCGGCGCCGCCGTGGTCGTCGTCGGCAGCCCCTACCTGGGGGCGGACTCGATCGGCGCGATCGCGCTGACCGCCGGGGTGAGCGTCGCCGCGGCGATCAGCACCGGCGGCTGGCTGACCGTGAGCCGGCTCGCCTGGGCCACCATGGCGGGGCTGGCGGTCACCATCGGCTTCGCCGTGGTGGACGTGCGCCGCCCGGCGACGGAGCGGGGCAGCCTCGGTCGGTTCCTTGCCGCGCTCGGCGACGGCACCGGCGGTCTCACCGTGCACCGCTCGAGCACCGCGAACGTGGAGACCCTGGTCAACAGCCCGCTCACCGTCCTGGCACTGGCCGGCGCGGCGCTGGTCTGGTTGGCGCTGCTGCAACCCTGGGGCGGCCTGATGCGGCTGTTCGGCATCTACCCGGCGATCCGGGCGGCGATGGCGGGCACCGCCGTGGCCGCGGGCATCGGCGGGGTGCTCGGCGGCTCGGCGCTGGACGTGGCCGGGGCGGCGGGCGCGCTGGTGGTGCCGATGGCCGCGCTGGCCGCGCTGCGGGTGCTGGACCACTCCACCGACCGAACGCAGCCCGGCGCGGGGCGACCCCGCGACGAGGGGCCCGGTGGCACGGCGGGTGGCCCCACCGGCGGCGGGGACCGTCCCGGGGGAGGTCGCGCGTCGGGGGAGGGGCGGACCGTCGACGCCGGAGTCTCCAGCCGACCGGCCGAGCCGACGGATCGCCCCGCCGGGCCGGGCCGGGGCGCCGACCCCACGGAGGGCGCCGGGCCGACGCCGGACGCGGGGGACACCGCGGGACACGGCGGCACCGGCCCGGCCGGCCCGCCCGGACCGGTGCGGGTGCCCGCCCAGCCCGGTCCGGCATCGACCGAGGCCGCCACCGGCTGACCCCGACTGGGCCCGACGTGCGCCGACGGCGGGTGCGACGCCTGCTCGGGCCGGGAGAGGTGTTACCGTGGAATCCCGTGGATCGCGTGATCACTTGGCTGATCGGCACGGCGGTTCGCACGACCGCTACGGACGACACGGGAGCAGGCGTTGGCCCCTTCAGCACGGACGACCAGGCACATTTTCGTCACCGGGGGCGTCGCCTCCTCGCTGGGTAAGGGCCTCACCGCCTCCAGCCTCGGCAACCTGCTGACCGCGCGCGGACTGCGCGTGGTGATGCAGAAGCTCGACCCGTACCTCAACGTCGACCCGGGGACGATGAACCCGTTCCAGCACGGTGAGGTCTTCGTCACCGAGGACGGCGCCGAAACCGACCTCGACGTCGGGCACTACGAGCGGTTCCTCGACCGGGCACTCTCGGGCAAGGCGAACGTCACCACCGGGCAGATCTACTCGGACGTGATCGCCAAGGAGCGGCGCGGCGAGTACCTGGGCGACACGGTCCAGGTCATCCCGCACATCACGAACGAGATCAAGTCGCGGATCCTCGGCATGGCCGACCCGGACGCCGAGGGCCAGATCCCGGACGTGGTGATCACCGAGGTCGGCGGCACCGTCGGCGACATCGAGTCGCTGCCGTTCCTCGAGGCGATCCGCCAGGTCCGCCACGACCTGGGCCGGGACAACTGCTTCTACCTGCACGTCTCGCTGGTGCCCTACCTGGCGCCGTCGGGCGAGCTGAAGACCAAGCCGACCCAGCACTCGGTGGCGCAGCTGCGCAGCATCGGCATTCAGCCCGACGCCATCGTGCTGCGCTGCGACCGGGAGATCCCGGAGAAGCTCAAGGAGAAGCTGTCGCTCTACTGCGACGTGGACCGGGAGGCGGTCGTCGCCGCCCCGGACGCGCCGAGCATCTACGACATCCCGAAGGTGCTGCACCGGGAGGGCCTCGACGCGTACGTGGTGCGCCGGCTCGGGCTCTCCTTCCGGGACGTGGACTGGACCAGCTGGGACGACCTGCTGGACCGGGTGCACCAGCCGCACCACACGGTCACCGTCGCGGTGGTCGGCAAGTACGTCGACCTGCCCGACGCGTACCTGTCGGTGAGCGAGGCGATCCGGGCGGCCGGGTTCGGCCACCGGGCCCGGGTGCAGCTGCGCTGGGTGCCCAGCGACGACTGCGTCACCCCGGCCGGCGCGGCCGCCGCCCTGGCCGGCGTCGACGGCATCGTCATTCCGGGCGGCTTCGGCGTCCGGGGCATCGAGGGCAAGATCGGCACCGCCCGGTACGCCCGGGAGAACGGCGTCCCGCTGCTCGGCCTCTGCCTGGGCCTGCAGTGCATGACCATCGAGGTGGCCCGCCACCTCGCCGGCCTGGACGGGGCGAACTCGCTGGAGTTCGACGAGGAGGCGAAGCACCCGGTCATCGCCACCATGGCCGACCAGGAGGACATCGTCGCAGGCAAGGGCGACCTGGGCGGCACCATGCGGCTCGGGGCGTACCCGGCGAAGCTGGCCGAGGGGTCGCTGGTCGCCGAGGCGTACGGCAGCACCGAGATCAGCGAGCGGCACCGGCACCGCTACGAGGTGAACAACGCCTACCGGGACCAGCTCACCAAGGTCGGCCTGCACTTCTCCGGCACCTCGCCGGACGGCCGGCTGGTCGAGTTCATCGAGCTGGACCGCGACCTGCACCCGTTCTTCGTGGCCACCCAGGCGCACCCGGAGCTGAAGAGCCGGCCGACCCGGCCGCACCCGCTCTTCGCCGGCTTCGTCAAGGCGGCCATCGCGTACTCCGAGGCCGACCAGCTCCCGGTCGACCTCGACGCGGCGCCGGCGGAGACCCCGGCGGCGAAGAAGACCAGCCGCAACGGCACCGCCGCCGCGGCGAGGGCGGCGTCGGCGTCGTGAGCGCCGTCGAGCACCGCTACGAGGTGACCGACCACCGGGAGATCTGGTCCGGCCGGATCTTCTCGCTGGTCAGCGACGACGTCACCATGCCCGGCGGCGGCACCGCGGCCCGCGACTACGTCAAGCACGTCGGCGCGGTGGCCGTGGTGGCGCTGGACGACGCCGGCCAGGTGGTGCTGATCCGCCAGTACCGGCACCCGGTCGGCCGGCACCTGTGGGAGCTGCCGGCCGGGCTGATGGACGTCAGCGGCGAGGACCTGGCCGCGGCGGCGGCCCGGGAACTGGCCGAGGAGGCCGACCTGACCGCCGGCGCCATCGACGTCCTGGTGGACCTGCACAGTTCGCCGGGCTTCTCGGACGAGGTGGTCCGGGTCTTCCTGGCCCGGGACCTCGCCGACGTGCCGGCGGAGCAGCGGCACGACCGCCGCGACGAGGAGGCCGACCTTCAGGTCGTCCGGGTCGACCTCGACGAGGCGGTCCGGATGGTGCTGGCCGGGGAGATCACCAACGCCTCCTGCGTGGCCGGGCTGCTCGCCGCCGCCCGCGCCCGCGAGACCGGCTTCGCCGAGCTGCGCCGGCCGAACGCGCCACTGCCCCGCTGACCCGCGGGTACGACGAAGGGGCCGCGCGATCGGATCGCGCGGCCCCTTCCATGTCGCCGATCAGTCGCGCAGCGGACGGCCCTGGCCGTCGACACCGCCGTTGACGAGGATCAGGATCCCGTCGATGAGGCCCCAGATGCTGCCGAGGCCGCACGTCACGACGCTCACCACGAGCTGGAGCACGCCGGTCTTGGTGTCGCCCATGTAGAACCGGCCGGCGCCGAAGAAGCCGAGCACGATGCCGAGCACGCCCGCGACGACCTTGCTCTTGTCGGAAACGCCCTGGGGGTACCCGGGCTGGTAAGGAGGAGTGGTCATGAGCGGACACCTTAGTGATCGCCGGCGATCCTGTCCGCACCGCCGCGCCGCCGGTGGGACGATGAGCGCGAACATTGTCCTGACGGCTGAGGTGGTCTCCACCGCCGGCCCGGTCGACGCCTGACACTTCGTCAGGACGACCGCGCACCGGATGTCACTGTGCTGGCTCCCGGGGCGGGCCGGCGCGCCTAGACTGCCGCCGGCGGGACCGGTGGACCGCGCCGGCAATGGGGCCGTCGCGGCGCCGAGCAGTCGGGGGTGGGCAGCCCCGAAGAGAGGTGTCTGCATCGTGAAGGTCGGAATCCCACGCGAGGTCAAGAACCACGAGTACCGCGTGGCGATCACGCCCGCGGGCGTCAACGAGTTCACCCGCCACGGTCACGAGGTCTTCGTCGAGTCCGGCGCCGGGGTCGGCTCGAGCATCAGCGACGACGAGTTCGCCGCCGCCGGCGCCAAGATCCTCGCCACCGCCGACGAGGTGTGGGACGCCGCCGAGCTGGTGCTCAAGGTCAAGGAGCCGGTCGCCGAGGAGTACCACCGGATGCGCGAGGGGCAGGTGCTCTTCACCTACCTGCACCTGGCCGCCTCCAAGGAGTGCACCGACGCGCTGATCGACCGCAAGGTCACCGGCATCGCGTACGAGACGGTCGAGCTGCCCGACCGCTCGTTGCCGCTGCTCGCCCCGATGTCCGAGGTGGCCGGCCGGCTCGCCCCGCAGGTGGGCGCCTTCTACATGATGCGCACCGGCGGCGGGCGCGGAGTGCTGCCGGGCGGCGTCTCCGGCGTGTACGCGGCCAAGACCGTGGTCATCGGCGCCGGCGTCTCCGGCATGAACGCCGCCGCGATCGCGCTGGGCCTGCAGTCCGAGGTGCTGCTGCTGGACAAGAACGTGGCCCGGCTGCGCCAGGCCGACGCGATCTACCGGGGCCACCTGCAGACGGTCGCCTCCAACGCGTACGAGATCGAGCGGGCCGTGGTCGACGCGGACCTGGTCATCGGCGCGGTGCTGGTGCCGGGCGCGAAGGCGCCGAAGCTCATCTCCAACGAGCTGGTCTCCCGGATGAAGCCGGGCAGCGTGCTCGTCGACATCGCCATCGACCAGGGCGGCTGCTTCGAGGACTCGCGTCCCACCACGCACGCCGACCCGGTCTACAAGGTGCACGAGTCGATCTTCTACTGCGTGGCGAACATGCCCGGCGCGGTGCCGAACACCAGCACCCACGCGCTGACCAACGTCACCCTGCCGTACGCCCTGGAGCTGGCCAACCACGGCTGGCGCGAGGCGCTGCGCCGCGACGCGGCCCTCGCCCTGGGCCTGAACACCCACGAGGGCCAGGTCGTCTACGGCCCGGTCGCCGAGGCGCACGGCATGGCCACCCTGCCGCTGGCGGACGTGCTGGCCTGAGGGGCGACGGGCTGACCGGAACACCGGCCGGGGCCGGCGCGGGCGTGGAGCCCGCGCCGGCCCTGCGCCGTGCCGTCCGCGGGTACCTCGACCACCTCACCGTCGAGCGCGGACTCTCCGCGAACACGCTCTCGTCGTACCGCCGGGACCTGGACCGCTACCTCACCACCCTCGCCGCGGCCGGGGTGACCGACCTGGCCGCCGTCGGCGCGGCCCAGGTCGAGGCCCACCTGGCCCGGCTGCGCGCCGGCGACGACGACCACCCGCCGCTGGCGGTGTCGTCGGCGGCCCGGGCGGCCAGCGCGGTGCGCGGCCTGCACCGCTTCGCGCTGCGGGAGGGGTTGGCCGGCGCTGACCCCAGCCGCGACGTCCGCCCGCCGACACCGCCGCGCCGGCTGCCCCGGGCGCTGCCGGTCGACGACGTGGTCCGGCTGCTGGAGACCGCCGGCGCGGTCACCGCCACCGGCGACCAGGCGCCCCTCGCGCTGCGCGACCGGGCGCTGCTGGAGTTCCTGTACGGCACCGGGGCGCGCATCTCCGAGGCCGTCGGCCTCGCCGTGGACGACCTGGACACCGATGAGGGTGCGGTGGTGCTGCGCGGCAAGGGCGGCCGGACCCGACTCGTGCCGATCGGCGGGTACGCGGTCGAGGCGCTGCGCGCCTGGCTGGTCCGGGGCCGCCCGCCGCTGGTGGCCGCCGGCCGGGGCACCCCGGCGGTCTTCGTCAACGCCCGCGGCGGCGCGCTCTCCCGGCAGGGCGCCTGGACCATCCTGCGCCGCGCCGCCGAGCGGGCCGGCCTGCCGGTGCACGGGCCCGGCGCGGTCTCCCCGCACACCCTGCGCCACTCGTACGCCACCCACCTGCTCGACGGGGGCGCCGACGTGCGGGTGGTGCAGGAACTGCTCGGCCACGCCTCGGTGACCACCACCCAGGTGTACACGTTGGTCACCGTGGAGCGGCTGCGCGAGGTGTACGCCACCGCGCACCCGCGCGCCCGCGGGTGAGCCGGCCTCGACCGTCCTGACCGGCCGGTGCGTCCGACACGCCGACCGGGTACCGAACGCGCTGCTGGTGCGTGGCGTACAGTCGGCATCGGCGCGGACCTCCTGGGGCGACGAACCGGGGTGCGCAGCGGCGCCGCGAAGGACGTCGGACGGCTCCGACGCCGGGTGGTCGTCGGGAGGGGGCAACGAGGACATGGCTGGCAACGGTGACCGTGCCGACGCCTGGACGTCGGAGCTCCGCGAGCAGCAGGCGTCGCTCGGCGCGGACCTGGGTCCGGCCGACCCGGCCGCGTACACGATGCGCAAGCCGATCCCGGAGCCCATGCCGACCGACCGGCACGGCCCGGCGCGGATCATCGCGATGGCCAACCAGAAGGGCGGCGTCGGGAAGACCACGACGACCATCAACCTGGGCGCCGCGCTCGCCGAGTACGGCCGCAAGGTGCTGCTGGTCGACTTCGACCCGCAGGGCGCCCTCTCGGTCGGGCTGGGGGTAAACCCGCACAACCTCGACCTGTCGGTCTACAACCTGCTCATGCAGGACGACGTCACCGCCGAGGACGTCCTGATCAAGACCGACGTGGCGGGCCTGCACCTGCTGCCCGCCAACATCGACCTCTCCGCCGCCGAGATCCAGCTGGTCAACGAGGTCGCCCGCGAGATGGCGCTGGCGCGCGTGCTGCGCACCGTCCGCAAGGAGTACGACTTCATCCTGATCGACTGCCAGCCCTCGCTGGGCCTGCTGGCGATCAACGCGCTGACCGTCGCGCACGGCGTGCTCATCCCGCTGGAATGCGAGTTCTTCAGCCTGCGGGGCGTGGCGCTGCTGCTGGACACCATCGACAAGGTCCGCGAGCGGCTCAACTTCGACCTGGAGCTCGAGGGCATCCTCGCCACCATGTACGACAGCCGCACCACGCACTGCCGCCAGGTGCTCCAGCGGGTGGTGGAGGCCTTCGGCGACAAGGTCTACCAGACGGTGATCACCAAGACCGTCAAGTTCCCCGAGTCGACCGTCGCCGGCGCCCCGATCACCACGCTCGACCCGGCCTCCTCCGGCGCGCGCAACTACCGGCAGCTGGCCCGTGAGGTGATCGCCGCCCAGGCGGACCGGTAGTCCGGGGGTGCACCAGGTCACCGGCTCGTCCGGCCCGTCCACTACGGTCGTCGGGTGACCGCTCCGCCCCTCGACCCACCCGCCGCGCCGCCCGGCGCCGCCGACCCGGCGGTCGCCGCCGAGCTGGCCGCGGAGGTCGACGGCGTCGTGCCCGCCGGCACCGCCGAGGCGTCCGGCGGCTTCACCGTCCGGCTGGACAACTTCACCGGCCCGTTCGACCTGCTGCTCCAGCTCATCGGCAAGCACAAGCTCGACGTCACCGAGGTGGCCCTGCACAAGGTCACCGACGAGTTCATCGCCTACATCCGGGCCATGGGCGACAAGTGGGACCTGGACGAGGCCAGCGAGTTCCTGCTCATCGCGGCCACCCTGCTCGACCTCAAGGCCGCCCGGCTGCTGCCCGCCGCCGAGGTGGAGGACGAGGAGGACCTCGCCCTGCTGGAGGCGCGGGACCTGCTCTTCGCCCGGCTGCTGCAGTACAAGGCGTACAAGGAGGCCGCGGCGCACATCGCCGAGCTGGAGGCGGTCGGCGGCCGCCGCTACCCGCGGGCGGTCACCCTGGAGCCCCGGTACGCCGAGGCGCTGCCCGACCTGGTGCTCGGCATCGGCCCGGAGCGGCTGCTGAAGCTCGCCATCAGGGCGATGACCCCGAAGCCGGTGCCCGAGGTCTCCATCGCCCACGTGCACATGGTCCGGGTCAGCGTCCGGGAGCACGCCGCCGTCCTCACCGAGCGGCTGCGCCGCGCCGGTACGGCCACCTTCTCGCTGCTCTGCGCCGACTGCGAGATCACCCTGGAGGTGGTGGCCCGCTTCCTCGCCCTGCTGGAGCTGTACCGGGAGGGCCTGGTCGCCTTCGTCCAGGAGCAGGCGCTGGAGGAGCTGACCGTCCGCTGGACCGGCCCCACCGAGGGCGACACCGAGCTGCACATCGACGAGTACGCGGGGTCCCCGGAGCCGGCGGAGGCGCCGCCTCCGCCGGTGGGCCGGGGTGACGACACCGAACCGACGGAGGAGGGACCGCGATGAGCGACGAGGAGCGCCGGGACTCGCTGGCCGACCAGGCCGCCGCGTGGGTCCCGCCGTGGGAGCGCCGTCCCACCCCCGCACCGGACTCCCCGGCGGAAGACCTGGGCGACGAACTGCCCCTCCAGGGGCCCAAGTCCGCCATGATCCCGGCACAGCCGGCCGCCACCGCGCCGGCGGAGAGCCCTGACCAGGTCCCGTCGGCGGTCGACGCCCCTCCGCCCGCACCGGCGGACGAGCCGGCTGCTGTCCCCACCGAACCGGCGGGGGAGCCTGCGGGGCAGGGCGAGCCGGCGGGGGAGGGCGCGGCTGCCGCCGTACCGAGGAAGCAGGCGGCGGGGCGGCGGCGGGTGACGGCCGCGCCGGAGCCGGCGCCCGAGCTGGGCGACGCCGAACTGCGCGGCGCGCTGGAGGCGATCCTGCTGGTGGTGGACGAGCCGGTCAGCGAGCTGGCCCTCGCCGAGGTGTTGGAACAGCCGGCCGAGCGGGTCGGCCCGATGCTGGACGAGATCGCCGCCGGCTACACGGCGGCCGGGCACGGTTTCGAGCTGCGCCGGGCGGCGGGTGGCTGGCGTCTCTACACCCGCCCGGAATACGCGACCTACGTCGAACGGTTTGTGCTGGACGGGCAGTCGGCACGACTGACCCAGGCCGCGCTGGAGACACTGGCCGTGATTGCCTACAAGCAGCCGGTCACCCGCTCGCGGATCTCCGCCATCCGCGGTGTGAACTGCGACGGGGTGATCCGTACGCTGGTCTCCCGCGGCCTGGTCGAGGAGTGCGGCACCGAACCGGACAGCGGGGCGTTCCTCTACCGGACGACCACGATGTTCCTGGAGAAGCTGGGGCTGAACTCGGTGGCCGACCTGCCTCCGCTTGCCCCGTTCCTTCCCGACGACGTAGAAGAGCTTGCCGATGCGACGCGATGACCGTGCCCCGAAACCCGACGCCCCCATATACGAGGGGACCGAGCGCCTGCAGAAGGTGCTCGCCGCCGCCGGCGTGGGCTCCCGACGCGCCTGCGAGGACCTGATCTTCCGGCGGCGGGTGACCGTCAACGGCCGGGTTGCCAAGCTCGGCGACAAGGTCGACCCCGCCACCGCCGTGATCCACGTCGACGGCGAGCGGCTTCAGGCTGACAACCGCCTGGTCTACCTGGCGATGAACAAGCCGCGCGGGGTGGTTACCACCATGGCGGACGAGAAGGGACGCACCGAGCTCGCCGACTTCATCGGCATCCGGGTGGAGCAGCGGGTCTACCACGTCGGGCGGCTCGACGCGGACAGCGAAGGCCTGCTGCTGCTCACCAACGACGGCACTCTCGCCCACCGGCTCATGCACCCGTCGTACGAGGTGCTGAAGACCTACCTCGCCGAGGTGGCCGGGCCGATCCCGCGCAACTTGGGCAGGCGGCTGATGGCCGGCGTGGACCTGGAGGACGGGCCGGTCAAGGTCGACTCGTTCAAGGTGGTGGACACCCTGGGCAAGACCGCCCAGGTGGAGCTGAGCCTGCACGAGGGACGCAAGCACATCGTCCGGCGCCTGATGGCCGAGGTCGGGCACCCGGTGGCTCGGCTGGTGCGTACCTCGATCGGGCCGATCCGGCTGGGTGACCTGCGCACCGGGCGGCTCCGGCGGTTGACCAACGCCGAGGTCGCCGCCCTGTTCAAGGCCGTCGGCGACTGACCGCAGTCGTTCCGGGTACCGCTGCGGGTAGGCTTCCTCGCGGCCGAGGTGGACGCGCGTGTCGCGGGTCGCGCCCGGCGACGTCGCACGCGTGCCCGGACGGGAACGCGGGCATCATTGACGATGGACAACCGCTCAACGGCGCCGGAGAAACCGGCGACCCGCGAGGTACGGGCTGAGGAGGAACACGGTGGGGGAAAACGAACGGGCCGGGCGGTGCGTGGTCGCAGTGGACGGGCCATCCGGTTCGGGTAAGTCCACCGTCTCACGGCGGCTCGCCGTCAGCCTGGAGGCCCGCTACCTCGACACCGGCGCGATGTACCGGGCGCTGACCTGGGCGGTGCTGCGCTCCGGGGTCGACCTGACCGACGCCGAGTCGGTGGTCAAGGTCGCCGGCGAGGTGGACCTGCGCATCGGCACCGACCCGCAGGGGTACGGCGTGACCGCCGACGGCGTGAACGTCGACAAGGAGATCCGTGGCCCGGAGGTGACCGCGGCGGTCTCCGCGGTCGCCGCGGTGCCGGCGGTCCGGGAGATGCTCGTCGCCCGGCAGCGGCAGATCATCGCCAACGCCGGCCGGATCGTGGTCGAGGGCCGCGACATCGGCTCGGTGGTGGCGCCCGACGCCGACCTGAAGGTCTACCTGACCGCCTCCGAGGCGGCCCGCGCCCAGCGGCGCAGCGCCGAGGACGCCGCCGACGTGACGGCCACCGCGGCCGACCTGGCCCGCCGTGACCGGCTCGACTCGACCCGCAAGGTCAACCCGTTGCAGCAGGCCCCGGACGCGGTCGAGCTGGACACCACCGAGCTGGGCATCGACGAGGTCGTCGCCCGGCTGCTCGAGCTGCTCACCGAGCGGGGTGTGGCATGAGCGACCAGACGGGATGGGTGGAGCTGCGCGAGCCGGACCTCGACACCGAGGAGCCGTCGGGCCCGCAGCCCGTGGTGGCCGTGGTCGGCCGCCCCAACGTGGGTAAGTCGACGCTGGTCAACCGCCTCATCGGCCGCCGCCAGGCGGTCGTCGAGGACGTTCCCGGGGTGACCCGGGACCGGGTGCCGTACGACGCGCAGTGGAACGGCCGGGCCTTCACGGTGGTGGACACCGGTGGTTGGGAGCCCGACGCCAAGGACCGGGCCGCCGCGATCGCCGCGCAGGCCGAGACGGCCGTCGCCACCGCCGACGTGGTGCTCTTCGTGGTCGACGCGATGGTCGGTTCGACCGATGTGGACGAGGCCGCGGTGAAGATGCTGCGGCGCAGCGCCAAGCCGGTCATCCTGGTGGCGAACAAGACCGACAACACCGCCATCGAGATGGAGGCGACCTCGCTCTGGTCGCTCGGCCTCGGTGAGCCGTTCCCGGTCTCCGCGCTGCACGGCCGGGGTTCGGGCGACCTGCTCGACGCCATCCTGGAGGCGCTGCCCGAGGCGCCGAAGATCGTCGAGAACCGGCCGCGCGGTCCCCGCCGGGTGGCCCTGGTGGGCCGGCCCAACGTCGGCAAGTCCAGCCTGCTCAACCGCTTCTCCGGCGAGCTGCGCGCGGTCGTCGACTCGGTCGCCGGCACCACCGTCGACCCGGTCGACAGCCTGGCGGAGATCGGCGGCGAGACCTGGCAGCTGGTGGACACCGCCGGGCTGCGCAAGCGGGTCGGCAAGGCCAGCGGCACCGAGTACTACGCCAGCCTGCGGACCGCCGGGGCGATCGAGGCGGCCGAGGTCGCGGTGGTGCTGCTCGACGCCAGCGAGCCGATCAGCGAGCAGGACCAGCGGATCCTCTCCATGGTCACCGAGGCCGGCCGGGCCCTGGTCATCGCCTTCAACAAGTGGGACCTGGTCGACGCCGACCGCCGGTACTACCTGGACAAGGAGATCGAGCGGGAGCTGCGCCGGATCCCCTGGGCGATCCGGCTGAACCTCTCCGCCATGACCGGCCGGGCCGTGGACAAGCTCGCCCCGGCGCTGCGCATGGCCCTGGCCAGCTGGGAGACCCGGGTGCCGACCGCGCAGCTCAACCAGTGGCTGACCGCGCTGGTCCAGGCCACCCCGCACCCGGTGCGCGGTGGTCGGGCGCCGAAGATTCTCTTCGCCACCCAGGCGGGGGTCGCGCCGCCGCGGTTCGTGCTCTTCACCACCGCGCCGCTGGACGCCGGCTACCAGCGCTTCGTCGAGCGCAAGCTCCGCGAGGAGTTCGGCTTCGAGGGCAGTCCGGTGGAGATCTCCGTACGCCCGCGCAAGAAGCTCGGCCCCGGCGGCCGCGGCAAGGCCCACGGCTGACCTGTACGTCCGAACGCCGGGCGGCACCGCGCCGCCCGGCGTTTCCTTACCCGACCCCACCCTCCTAGGACGCTCCAGAGGGTGTGACGGGTGGGGCCGGCGACGCGGGAGGGGGCGTGCGCGGGCCGGGAAGATCCTGCGCTAAGCTGTACCGGCTGTCGCGGGGGAAACCGCGCGGGGCATCGGGACGTGGCGCAGCTTGGTAGCGCACTTGACTGGGGGTCAAGGGGTCGTCGGTTCGAATCCGGCCGTCCCGACGCAGGTCAAAGGCCATTCGGGATTCTCCGGATGGCCTTTTCTGATCTTGCACAGCAGCGAAGTACAGCAACGGCTCATTGATCGAGGCTCTGACCGAGCTTCCGCAGGGCCTCCCGGGTCGCCTTAGACGAGACCTGGCTGTAGATCTCCATTGTGATCGAGAAGTCGGCGTGTCTCAGGATCGCCATGGCGACCCGGGGATGCACGTCCAGGTCGACCAGCAGGGAACCGCAGGTGCGCCGGTGCGGGTGCCGAAAACCTCGTCCGCGCAGGTCAGGCGGCATGTTCGTACTCGTGGAGGACGCCACCCAGACGATCACGCCGACGGATGTCGAGGCGTGTGATCGTGTCTGGGACGGTGATCGGCTCCGGCAGCGGATGTAGCGGCCGAGCATTCGAAATCCCCCGGTGGGGTCGATGGGCGTTGTGATGCCGCTCGTACTCGTGCAGGGCGTGCAGCAGATGGCGCTGGTTCCAGATCAGAGTTCGGTCCAGCAGCTCGTGGCGGCAGCTTTGGATCCACCGTTCCATGATTGAGTTCATGCGGGGCATCTGGACGCCGCTGAGCACGACCTTGATACCGGCGTCGGCGAGGATCGCGTCGAACAGCGCGGGGAACTTGCCGTCCCGATCACGGATGACGTAATGCGCCGTGCAGCCGGCGTCCTGCAGGTCCATGGCGAGATTCCGCACGGCCTGAGTGACCCAGGCGGCGGTTGGATGGGCGGTGACGCCCAGGATGCGGACGCGACGGCTGGCGTGCTCGATCACCGCGAGGGCATACATGCGGGCGCCGGTGAGCGTGACCACCTCGAAGAAGTCAGCCGCCAGAATGGCCTCGGCCTGGGAGCGCAGGAACGTAGCCCAGTTTTCCGACGTCCGCTGCGGGGCCGGGTTGATCCCCGCCTCGCGGAGGATCTCCCAGACCGTGGACGCGGCGACCTTCACCCCCACCACGAGCAGTTCGCCGTGGATGCGCCGGTACCCCCAGGAGCTGTTCTCTCGTGCCAGGCGTAGCACCAACGCTCGGACGGACCGGACCGTGGGTGGCCGCCCGGCCCGCTTGGGACGGGAAGCGACCGCGTGCCGATGAGCCACCAGGCCGCGGTGCCAACGCAGCACGGTGTCGGGACGGACCAGCAGCCGTACCCGACGCAGCACGTCGCGGGGGAGACGGTGCAGCAGGGCCGCGAGGAAGGCCCGGTCGCTGGGGTCGAAGCGCACCTTCTCCCCATGCAGTTGGCGCTGCAGTACCGTGATCTGGTGGCGTAGGGCGAGGATCTCCGCGTCCTTGGCTTGGTCGCTCATCGGTAGCAGCCGCAGCATCGCGAGCGCGTTTGTCACACCCAGGTATGCGAGTCGTAGCAGCACGACGAGCCATCGTCACCCAGTCACCTTCAACGATTTGACCAGCCCCAAACACGTCGACAGGAACAAGATCCCGCAGTGTTGCTCAAACCCGCCTCTACCAGGGCGGACGAGATTTTCGGCACCTGCAAGGTGCCGCCCTTCTGGAAGATTCTCGATCTAGGCAACCCAGATCATTCCAGGTAGGACGGCACCTCCTTCACGTCAGGGCCGGCAATCAGCCATCACGCCATCGAGCCCATGAATTCGTGAGGCTGGATGTCGGCGAGCCGTCCGGTTCTGCTAACAGAGCGGACGCCCTTTCGCGTCGCCCGACGTGGTCGTCTTACCAGCTCGCCAGACCTTCTTCCGCGCTCCGACACCCGAGGCTCGGATGCGCCGCGTCAGCCCATGTGCTGGTCGTCAGACGTCACGAACGTCCGCAGATGGTCAACCGCCGCAGAGAGCGCGTCCTGCAGGGGGCCGATGTCCCGGGCGACCTGAGCGAGGAGCATGCCGCCTTGATACGCCGCGAGGAACATGTCGGCGAGCCGCGCGGGGTCGGCGGACGCGTCGATGCGGCCGAGTTGCCGCATGCGATCGAGCCCGACGCGGAAGATCTCGCGCCACTGCGCGAACACCTCCGCGAGCCGGTCGTGCACGTCGAGATCGGTCTTGACGATCTCGCTCGCGAGCGAGCCGAGGCTGCAGCCGTCCTCGAACGGACGCCCCGAGAGGACGTAGAAGTCCGTCCAGTCCTGGAACGCCTCGACGGTGTCGAAGCTGGCAAACCGTTCGCTGCGATGGAAGCCGAGGACGCTGTCGGCATGCCAGTCGATGACCGCCAGGACGAGGCTCTCCTTGGTGGGGAAGTAGTGACTCAGCTGCGATCCACTCACGCCTGCAGCGCGGCGGACGAGCTCGTTGTTGGTTGCGTGGACCCCTTTGCCGTAGATCAACGCGGCCGCGTGCTCCAGTATTCGCTCGCGCGTGGCCTGGCCCTTGGGAGTGAGCTTCTGGGCTGCATCCGCCCCGTTGTTCACCTGCATGTAATCAACATAACACAAACTGGGCTTGGAAACCCATTTTCGATGGTGTTCACTCAAGCGAGTGGACGAAATCGTCCAGTAACGTCACGCGCAGGTTCATCACCATGTCTCGCCTGACCGCTCCCGCGCCCGCCGACATCCCCGCTGTCCAACTGCATGTCATCAACGTAACACAAACTGGGCTTGACAGCCCATTTTCGATGGTGTTCACTCAAGCGAGTGGGCGAAATCGTCCAGTAACGTCACGCGGAGGTTCATCACCATGTCTCGCCTGACCGCTCCCACGCCCGCCGACATCGACGCGAAGACGCAGGGCGCCCTCGACGCCATCGCGAAGCAGTTCGGCTTCGCGCCCAGCATGTTCACCACGCTCGCCGCGAACCCGACCGTGCTCGAGATCGTGATGGGCCTGCAGGGCAGCATCGCGAAGCTCCTGGACGCGAAGACGCGCCACACGATCGCCCTCGCGGTCTCTCAGTCGAACGGCTGCCACTACTGCCAGGCACTCCACGGTTTCATCTCGTCGAACCTCGGCGGTATGTCGGCGGAGGAGATTGAGCTCGCCCGCACGGGCACGTCCAGCGACCCGAAGCGCGCCGCCGTCGCGAAGTTCGCGCAGCACGTGATCGAGACGCGTGGCCAGGTCAGCGACGAGGACCTCGCAGCGATCCGCGAGGTCGGGTATATCGACCCGGAGATCCAGGCGATCGTCACGATCGTGGTCGTCACCCTGCTCACGAACTACCTCAACAACGTCAGCGACACCGTCGTCGACGTCCCCGGCGCCGACCACCAGTCGGCCTGACTTTCCTCTCCACCCGCCGTTCAAACGACAGAAAGCACGATGTTGAATCTCGACAAGCTGATCACGAAGCACCTCACCCGCTACTTCGACCCGAGCAAGAGGATTCCGGAGGAGACGTTCCAGCAGCTGCTGCGTTACCTGCGCACCTCGCCGACGACGATCAACATCCAGCCGAACCGTTTCCACGTGCTGGAGACGCAGGATGGCAAGGACAAGCTCGCGGACGCACTGGTCGGCCGCTTCGCGGACAACGCGGAGAAGGTGCGCAACGCGTCGCACGCCATCATCTTCACGACGCGCAAGGACATCCCCGACACGCACCTGCAGGAGATCTTCGAGAAGGAGCGCGCCGACGGGCGCTTCGCCGACCCGGAGATCCAGAAGGGATGGGAGGCGGGCGCCTCCAACTTCGTGGAGATCCAGACGGAGAACTATGGCGGGGACGTGCTCCACTGGCTTGAGAAGAACACCTACCTCGTCGTCGGCGCCACGATGATGGCCGCCGCATCCCTCGGGGTGGACGCGACGCCGATGGAGGGCTTCGACCGCACGACCGTGGACGCGGCCTTCGACCTGACCGACACCGACTACACGACCACGCTGCTTCTGGTGCTCGGCTACCCCGACGAGGCTCGGGTCTCCCGCCAGCCGGTCTCGCGGTTCGACGCGGAGAAGATCTTCACGCACATGTGACGGACGGGGCGGACATCGGACCGCGGTGCCGGCCCCGTTCACTTCGACTCGGTTGCCCGGCGTCCGCACCTCCTCGACGGACGCAGGGCAATCGACCCCCTAAGGACTTCGAGGAGGTCAAGATGCAGATGGATAAGGCAGTGCAGGATCGAGCCGCGGCCCGCGCCGCCGAGCTTCCCGGCTCCGAGCACACACACCAGTTCACCGGCGACTGGGAGGTATGGAAAGTCGGCGGCAAGGTGTTCATGCTGCAGACGTCCATGCCCGGCGAGCCCGTCGTGATCCTGAAAGCGGATCCATCCGACGCGGAGGCGCTCCGCACAGCTCACGCGAGCATCTCGCCCGGCTACCACATGAACAAGAAGCACTGGATCACGGTGCGGGCGGGTGCGGACGTCGAGCCCGCGCTTGTCGACAATCTCGTGACCGAGTCGTACCTCCTCGTCGTCGCCGGCCTGCCGAAGCAGAGCCGTCCCGTCGATCCCGCTTCGTTCCGCGTCCCGCCCTCCGCCGACTGATCACGCTGACGCCGACCGCGCCCAGAGCGCTGTTGCCCCTCATCCGAGCAGCGCCCGCACCGGCGCATGGCGCCCTTGCGTGGCCGGGCCGCAACGACGAGGACCTCACCGTCGGCGTCCTCATCGAGGCACGCGTCCTCGACGACCGCCCGATCGAACCCCACCTTGCGGGTGCTGAAAATCCCATCCGCGCAGGTCAAGCGGCGTGCTCGTACTCGTGGAGGAGTCCGGCGAGACGGTCACGTCGGCGGATGTTGAGGTTCGTGATCGTGCTGGGATTGGCGATCGGGGTGGGCAGCGGGTGCATGGGCCTCGCGTTCGATATCCCCCGATGGGGCCGGTGCCCGTTGTAGTGCCGCTCGTATTCGTGGAGCGCGTGCAGCAGGTGCGCCTGGTTCCAGATCAAGGTGCGGTCGAGCAGTTCGCGGCGGCAGGTCTGTATCCACCGCTCCATGATCGCGTTCATTCGGGGCATCCGGACACCGCTGAGGATGACCTCGATGCCGGTGTCCGCGAGTATCGCGTCGGCCAGCGGCGGGTACTTGCCGTCCCGGAGAACAGGCGCCCGGCGTCAGCGTGCAGGATGGCGATGCCCGCCAGCGCCACCGCGCCGGTCGCCACGGCGCTGGCCTGGGCCCGACCGCGGAACCAGCGCTCCAGGCCGGCGTCGGCGTAGGTACGGGCCTCGGCGGTGAGGAACACCGCGGCGACGAACGCGCACACCCCGACCGCGAGCACCCCGCCGAGCAGCGACGTCGGGTTGACCCAACTGGTCACGGGATTGCCGTGTCCGTCGGCGGGCACCCGCCCGGAGGCGATTCCGCCGGCGACCGTGCCGAGGAAGAACGGAGCGTCACTCTTGTAAACGGGCTCGCAGATGCCAAGCTCTGTCGACGTCAGCGGGCGACGCATCGAGTTCACAAACCCGCGGGCGCCCCGCCAGGGGCATCTTCCTCTTGTAAGCGAGTAGTCCGGGCCTGCGGGCCGACCGGATCCCGTCACCGAACAGCGGGCCGCAGATGCCCACAGCGGCACCGACGGCAGTGACTAGTCTCCAGAGATTATCTGGCGCGCCGATACACTTGACCGATGGGCGACGAGCAGGTGGCTGCGCCGACGAATCGGCGGAGGATCAGTCAACGGGGCATCGCGACGCGAGAGCGGATCCTCGAGGCGGCGAACCGGCTGATGTTCGTGCGCGGAGTGAACGCGACGACCCTTGACGACGTCCGCGAGGCAAGCCAGACCAGCAAGTCTCAGCTCTACCACCACTTCGCCGACAAGCAGGAGCTCGTGCGGGCGTTGGTCAAATATCGAGGCGCGCTTGTGCTTCAGCGCGAGCGCGGAGGGCTCGAACGACTGAGATCGTTCTCAGGGCTGGTCCGGTGGCGTAACGCGCTGGTCCAGGCCAACTCGCTGAACAACGGCAAATACGGGTGCGGCCTCGGGTCAATGGCGGTCGAGCTGTCCGATCAAGATGAGCAGGCTCGGTCGATGCTGTTGGAGACGTTCGCGGCATGGGAAAAGCTGATCAGTGATGGTCTGCACCGGATGCGGGACAGCGGTGCCCTGCGCCAGGACGCCGACCCGGAGAAGTTGGCCACGGGGTTGATGGCAGCTTTGCAAGGCGGCTACTTGCTGGCGAACGCCGCGCACAACGTCGCACCCATGGAAGTTGCGCTGGACATGGCGCTGGAACACATCAAATCGTTCCTCTCGGAGCCGTCCGGCGAGCCGACCCGTTAATTGAGCCCTTTTCATCGTGATCAGGCTGGTCGCGGCGAGCCGTCCCTTAGCGACCTGCACGTTGCCCCGGGATGGCGGGGAGTGGCCTGCGTTGACCTGGCTTGACCGGATCCGCAAGGCCGGACGACGACCACACGGACGCGCCGCCGCCCATGATCCTTTGACCTCGGTTTGCATTCTCAGCCACCGGCCGTCGCCAGCGCCGACTCGGCAGCAGCACGATCGGGGTAGCCGGGGTGGCGGGCGTCGATCAGATCGACATAGGCGGTCGTTCGCGAGAGGTAGTCGACCACAAAGGGGCAGATTGCGGTGATCGTGCCCTCGCGGGCCCGGATCTCGTCGAGTACTCGCCGCACCATCGCGCCCGCCACGCCCTGGTGTTGATGACTCGACTCGACCTCAGTGTGCCGGAGGGCGTACCGGTTGGGCTTCAGGCGGGTGTAGTAGAGCCAGCCGACCAGCTCGCTGTCGCGGTAGAGCTCGAAGCGGCCATGATCGAGGCTGTCGATCAGCTCCTCGGCTACCAGTGGCTGTCCTTCACTGCTCATCGGCTCACCCTTCCAACGTGTAGTTACGCCGCGCGATCAGAAGACCCAGATTTTGGGCCTTGAAGTCCAAGTATGGAATCTGACTGCTCATCAGGTATTCCTATCGATCACCTTGATTAATTCACCATGCTGGCTGTTCCTGGTCGTGTCGATGTACGGGTTGCGTGCAGCGAGGACAGTGAACAGGGTGGCGACGAGGGCAAGTCCGCCGTATCCGAGGACGATCTGCGGTAACGAGAAGGTGTTCGAAAGTTCCCCGGAGATGAGGCTGGGGAAGGCGGCGCTGCTGTAGCAGAGGACGTAGATCACGCTGAAGATCGGTGCCCGGTCGGCCAGGGTGCTGTCGTGCAGCAGGCCGCGGGTGGCGGCGCTGATGGCGATTCCTTGACCGGCGCCGGCGACGATGGTTGCGGCGATGAACAACGCCAGTGTGCCGATGACGATCGCTGCGATGATGCCGATCCATCCAGCCAGGAAGATGAGCATACCGATGCGTTGGGCCGCCGCGGATGTGAACCGACCGCCGAGGGGAGCGCCGAGAACGCTGGGGGCCATGTAGGCGGCGAACACCAGTCCGAGGATGAGCGGGCTGTGAGTGTGGAGCCGATCTTCGACCAGCGTGGGCACGAAGGCCTGGTAGAAAGCCCCGGTCGCCCAGGTGGCCAGGAACACCGCTGCCGCGACAGGGAGCAGATGCCTGATCCGGGCCGGTACGCGGACCCGCGGTAGCAGTGACCGCCAAGCGCCCGGCGTCGGCTTTGCGGTTTCCGGGCTGATGACAATGAGTGCGGCAGATAGTACGAGGAGACCGGCGCAAACCAGGTAGATGAGGTCGCGTGGCCAGGGGCCGAACTGGACTAGGGCGCCGGAGGCGATGGCGCCGAGGGTGAGGCCGAGCATGGGTCCCTGGCTGGAGGCGACGGTGGCCAACCACTCCGGCCTGGTGGGTGCGGCGTCGACAATGTAGGAGGTGAGGCTGCTGCTGGCCAACCCGGTACCGACGCCCATCAGTAGCCGACCGGCCAGCAGGGCGCCGATGTCGTGCACGTTCAGCAGCAGCAGACAGCCCAGCAGAAGCAGGCCGAGGCTGGCGATCGCGGTGAGCCGTCGGCCCAGATGATTGGACAGTCGCCCCAGCACCAACAGTGCGGCGATAGTGCCGACGGAGTAGGTGACGACGGCCATCGAGATGCCGGCGTTGGTGAACCCGTCCTCACCCCGGTAGATGTTGAACAGGGGGATCGGCGCGGCCGACGCGGCAAACGAGGCCACCAGGGAGACCACCCCAGATAAGAATGCCAGCCGGAGGGTTCTGCCCCGGCGAGCCTGGTTAATCACTGGCGCCAGTTTTGCATCGATACGTACCTCTTCTTTGTCTGAACCGGCCCTGGAGTTTCTGGAGGCTTCGGGTGGGTGCGCAGACACTTGACCAGTCCGCTGAGGTGTCCCTACGAGTCGTCCGACCCTGACCACGTAGCTGAAGCTGATCCACGAGGGCCCGGTTGCTGCCTCCGAGTCCCTATGGACGAACGCGGATGACCGTCTTCCCCTTGGTCCGCTCGCTTGGGTTGAGGGCGGCGACGGCGTCGTCGAGGGCCGCGACGGTGCCGATGTTCGTCCGCACGCGTCCGTCCCGGACCCGCCGGACGATCTCACCCAGCTGGGCGCGGTCGGACACGACAACGAAGTCGATCGCCAGGCCGTCAGCGGGCCGCGCCTCCGGCGGCCCGGTGACGGTCACCAGCGTTCCTCCGGCTCGAACCAGACCCGCGGACCGCTTCTGGATGTCACCGCCGATGACATCGAAGACCAAATCGACTCCGCCGACATCTTCCAGGGGATCGTTGTCGAGGTCCACGAACTCGTGCGCGCCGAAGTCGACTGCGGTCTGCCGGCCGCTGGCACGTCCGGTGCCGATGACGTAGGCGCCGGCCTCACGGGCGAGCTGGGTCGCCATCGAACCGACTGCGCCGGCCGCGCCGTGCACCAGGACGCTCTGCCCCTCCAGGAGGTGGCCGTGATCGAACAGCCCCTGCCACGCGGTCAGGCCCGCCATCGCGACGCCAGCGCCCACCGTGAAGTCGACGTCGCCCGGCAGCGGTGCGAGGTTGCGTGCCTCGACGACTGTGTACTCTGCGAGGGTGCCGTCGCGTGTCCAGTCCGTGATGCCGAACACCCGCTGTCCCACCGACAGGCCGGTTGTGCCATAGCTGAGGGCGGTGACCACACCGGCTACCTCGTGTCCGGGGATCGACGGCGTGCGGTCGAAGCCGCGGCGATCGACCCAGGTCGATGGCCACTCCAGTTCGTTCCCGGTGAATCCCGACGCATAAACTTTAACGACGACATCGCCGTAGTTCGCGCCCTCCAGGCTCGCGAGCCTCGCTGCGTCGGGGTCTGGCCGCTCCGCCAGCGTCATCCCAGCCGTTCCCGCGGCTTGGTCCGTCACCACGATCGCTTTCATCTGAATACCTCTCTGTATCAGTCCTCGCCTACCCGCTTACGACGTAACGGGGGTCTCTGCTGGGCCGCGTCCTTATACGACCGCTGATGATGGTCTTGCCCTTGACCGGCCCGGTCGGGTTGAAGGCGGCAACGACGCCGTCGAGGGTCGCGACGTTGCCGATGTTCGCCCGCAGTCGCCCATCCCGGACCCGCTGGACCACCTGAACGACGTTTGAACGCCGGACAGCTACGTCTCGTCGTTCTCGAACGCGGTGAGCTCCTCGTCGTGGTCGCCTTCCGCGGGTTTGTGCTGGGGGTAGGCGCCGACGCCGGGATGGACCTTGTCGATGAGATTAGGGCAAATGGGTGCGACCCTGGGTTGCTCCCGGGTGCTCGGGGTCGATGAGGTCGGCGTACTCGGGATTGTGATCGATGAAGGTGCGCACGATCGGGCACATGACTGTGACCGTCTTGCCTTGCACGCGCACGTCGTCCAGGACGCGTCGGATCAGCTCGGTGGCGATGCCCTGTTTGCGGAACTCGGGGAACACCGAGGTGGCCAGCAGCACGAGTCGGTCGTCTCCGGCGACGTTGTAGGTCAGCCCGGCCACCTCTCGGTCCCCGACAAGCGCGTCGTAGATACCGAGTTTCTCGTCGTTGACGACTTGGAAGTCGAACGCGGGGGCGTGGGGATCGTCGATTACCTCGTCGATGAGGACGGCCTGATCCTGGCCGAGCGTGTCTTTCTCGTCGGGGTATCCGGCCTCGTCGGGGTACTCGAAGGCGTAGCGAGTCGGCTCGGTTGCGTCGGTCATGGGGGTGCGCCTTCGTTGATGGTCATCAGATCACTCCCGGTCGTGGCGGTAGTCGTACTCGCCCAGCCGCATGTCGTCGACGGGAGGTGAACGCCCAGCCATCGACGTACTTCTCGCTCCTGCAGGGGTCGTTCTCGTGCTTGGGTGTGCCGAGTCCTTACGAGCGAACGCGGATGATCGTCTTTCCCTTGATCCGCTCCGTCGGGTTGAAGGCGGCGACGGCGTCGTCGAGGGTCGCGACGTTGCCGATGTTCGTCCGCAGCCGACCATCCCTGATCCGCTGGACGACCTCACCCAGTTGCGCGCGATCGGCCTCGACAACGAAATCAACCGTCAGGCCGTCCGCCGGCTGTGCTTCGGGCGGGCCGGCAATGGTCACCAGCATTCCTCCGGCTCGGACCAGACCCGCAGAACGCTTCTGGATGTCGCCACCGATCACGTCGAAAACCAGATCGACGCCGGCCACGTCTTCCAGGGCGTCGTTGCCGAGGTCGACGAACTCCTGCGCGCCGAAGTCGAGCGCGGTCTGGCGGTCGGCGGCACGTCCGGTGCCGATGACGTAGGCGCCGGCCTCTTTGGCGAGCTGGGTCACCATCGAGCCGACTCCACCGGCCGCACCATGTACGAGGACGCTCTGCCCCGCCTGGAAACGGCCGTGCACGAACAGTCCCTGCCACGCGGTCAGGCCCGAGATCGGCAGGCTCGCCCCTACCGTGAAATCGACATCGCCCGGCAGCGGCGCAAGGTTGCGCGCCTCGATGGCCACGTACTCGGCCAGGGTGCCGTCGCGACTCCAGTCCGCGAGGCCGAACACCCGCTGTCCGACCGACAGACCCCTCGAGCCATAGCCGAGCGCGCTGACGACGCCAGCCACCTCATGGCCGGGGATCGACGGCGTGCGGTCCCGCCCGAGTCGATCGGTCCAGGTCCCGGGCCACGTCAGCTCGCCCGGGGTGAATCCCGACGCATGTACCTCAACGAGGACGTCGTTTGCCGTCGCCTCCGGCTCCGGTCGCTCCGCCAGCATCATCCCGGCCGTTCCTGCGGCCTCGTCGGTCACAACAATCGCTTTCATTTGGACGCCTCTCTGTATCAGTCGTTCGCCGACACGGCACTTCACTTCACCATTTAGTGACGCCAGAGGTCGGTGTCTTACCCAGCTGACCGGAAAGATCTGTGACGCGGCGTCGACGCCGGTGCACTTTGTTCGAGGCCACTCGTTGGTCGTATCCCTGGCCCAGCTGCGGCACACCATCGCCGACCTCTATACCGGCGGCGAAGCCAGCCTCTCGACCCCACGCGTCGACTGGCCAGGCGCCGGCCGGGCCAGGGGCGCTGCGTCGGGGGGAGCAACGCTTCCAGGCTCGGAATCCAGCGAGCTGGGCGCTGGCCGCTGGCGGGCGAAAGTCGACGTTTTCCGTGCGAGGGGTCTTGGCGCGACACGATGGCCGACAGTAGGTGCCGGTCGTCTTCACCGCGGTGAGAAAGCTGCCATCGAGTCGTTCCTCCCATGTTGTCCGGATTTGGGTCCGCCCGAGTCGCGGGAGGCGACGACGATCGCCGCCCTGATGCGTGAACGACGGCAAAGCCTAGCGCTAACGGACTGATGAGTCCAATTCCTGGTTTGGCGTTGAGCGAGTTCAGGTGGGGGCACCTTGGCCATAACCGCCTTTTAGTGCAGCGCACGCCACCCCGAGGTGATGGTTCGCGAGGGGTCGAGCGGTTCTGGCGACGAGCGATCAACTGGACCATTCAGTCCGCGAAGGCTAGCCTGCGGAGGTACTCGGTCATGGGGTGATTCGCCCGGCCACAGCCCCCGCTCAGACTGCGGCTCGGCTACTGCTGGATCCGAGTATCTGGACCGTCACTACCAGGATCTACAGGAAGGCGCGGCTGATGGAAACCGATCAGGATCGTGTCGTCGCATCCGCCCGAGCTGTCCTTCCGGCCAGTGAGCGCCGGCGCACGGACATGACCACCCGCGGCTTCACGTTCGTCGCCGATGAACCGCACAACGGCGCACTCGGCGAAGGCCCGACGCCGACGGAGTACCTGTTGATGGCGCTCGCGTCGTGCACTGCTCAGACGCTGCGGCAGTACGTCGACTATAAGTACGACACCGCCGGTGACATCACCGTCGAGATCGACTACCACGAACCCGAGCAGGAAGGCGCAGAGCGTTACCTGCAGCGCACGATCACGCTGAGCGAAGAACCTGACCCCGACGACTTGAAGGTGATGCATGACATTGCCGAGAAGTCCCCGGTGACCCTGCTGATCCAGTTCGCATGGAGCGTGAGAACCGAGTTCGTCGGGCCGCGCTGAAATCAGGCCGCTCGCGGCTCGGCGATCACGGCCGAGCAGCAACCGGTTGTCGTTCCGCCCCAGGCGGCGACAGTGTTTCCGCCGGCCGCGACAGCTTGAACGCGATGCGGCACCTTGCCTGCGGCGCAGGTCCTAGTCCTGGCGGACGGCCGGTGACTCGTGCCGGCAGCTCAGAACAGAGTCGGTGCGGTCGGCTCGATGACGCTGAAGCGTCTGCCGAGCAGGGCGAAGTTGTCGGAGGTCGTGTCGTCGGGGATCGGCAGCCCGTGGCGCTGCAATGCCTGGTCCACCAGTGCCCAGACGAGGTCACGGTAATGACGGGGCGTGCGCGAGCCGTGCGCGTAGAATTCGGCGTACGTGGAGAGCAGTTCGGGATGCTGGCGGCGCAGCCAAGCGAAGAACAGGTCTTTGACGCTGCGCATCAGGTACAGCGGTGTCGGGAGAATGTTGCCTGCCCCTGCGTCGGCCAGGGTGCCGATCAACTCGTCGATCTGCTCGGTGCTGTCTGTCAGTTCGGGCGGGATCGGCGCGACGAACACGGTGGGGGTGAGGCCGGCGTCGCGCATGGCTCGCAGTGTGATCGGCCGGGCCGCGGGTGGACGGTGCGCCGGGTTCGAGCGAGCGTTGCAGTGCCTCGTCGAGGAAGGCGATGGACATGGCGAGCTCGACGTTGACGCGCTGAGCTACGACAGCGAGCTGATCCAGGTCGCGGCCTGGCCGCGCTGATCCTGCTGGCCGGCGCGCTCAGCGACCGCTACGGCCGCGGGCGAATCTTCCTCGTGGGTATCGCCGGGTTCACCATCGCGTCGATCATGTGCGCGGGCGTCCCGACCATGAGCCCACTGATAGTCGCCCGCATCCTGCAGGGCATCGGCGGGCCTCGTCGCTCTCTCCGCAGCCGGCCACAGCTGGGGCAGCGCGATCAGTACTGAGCCGAGGGGTCGCGTGCCCGCATTGCGGCACGTGATCTAGCTATCCATGCTGGCCCGGCCAGCGCGTCGGAAGGTGACGTGTGACCGAAACCAAGATGAGCGGCCGAACGACCTGGAAGCGGAATCTAGCGGCACCTGTGCGAGCCTTTCTGCGAACTGAGTCCGGCAGCGCCGGCGTGCTCGTGGCCGCCATCGTCGCCGCACTGCTCTGGGCCAACATCGACCTCGGCTCCTACGAAGCCGTCTGGCGCACCCAACTGTCCCTGCGCCTCGGGCACCTCGAGCTCTCCCGCGACCTGCACACCTGGATCAACAGCGGCTTGATGACGCTGTTCTTCCTGGTCGTCGGCCTTGAGGCGCGGCGCGAGTTCGACCTCGGCGACCTACGCGACCGGCGACGTTTCGTGCTGCCCAGCGTGGCCGGCGTGATCGGCATGCTGATCCCGGTGCTGATCTTCCTGGTGATCAACCACGGCGGGCCGGGCGCGCATGGCTGGGGCGTGGCTATGTCGACCGACACCGCCCTCGCGTTGGGCCTGCTGGCACTGCTCGGCCGGGGCGTGCCCGACCGGGTCCGGATCTTCCTGCTCACCGTGTTCGTGGTCGACGACTTGATCGCACTCATCGTCATCGCCCTGGTCTACAGCGACGACATCAAGATGATGCCCATCGTGGTGGCCGTAGCGGCGTTCGCGGTCATGCTGGCCATCCGCGCAGCCGGCGTCCGACGTGGCTTGGCGTACGTGCCGGTCGCCATCGTGATGTGGGGCGCGCTGCTGGTCAGCGGAGTCGACCCGGTGGTGGCCGGACTGGCCATCGGGTTGACCGCGTTCGCCTACTCTCCCGGCCGAGCTGAGCTCGAGCAGGTCAGCGGGCTGTTCCGGTCGTTCCGTGAGCAGCCGACGCCCAAGCTCGCGCGTACGGCTTCGATCGGCCTCGCGAATACGCTATCGCCCAACGACCGCCTCCAGCGCATCTACCACCCTTGGTCCAGCTACGTCATCGTGCCGCTGTTCGGCCTGGCCAACGCTGGCATCAGCATCGACGGTCCGTTCCTGGCCCAGGCGTTCGCGTCGCCTGTCACCTGGGGCGTGCTGCTCGGGTATGTCGTCGGCAAGCCGCTCGCCGTGATCGGCACCTCGGCCGGGCTCACCTGGATCTCACACGGCCGCATCCGTCCGGCCGTGGGCTGGGCGGGCGTGCTCGGCAGCGGCACGATCGCCGGTGTCAGCTTCACGGTGTCGCTGCTGATCGCCAGCCTGGCCTTCACCGGCGACCAACTGGCCGAGGCCAAAGTCGGGGTGCTCAGCGCCGCGATCGTATCCTCAGCGCTGACCTGGACCGCGTTCCGCGTCACCAACATGTTGCCCAAGGACAAGCGCACCCGGGCGCTCTTCGGCGACATGACGGAGCTGATCGACCTCATCCCAGCGGTCGACGAGAAGCAGGACCACGTCCGCGGCCCAGCCGGTGCGTCGGTAACGCTGGTGCAGTACGGCGATTTCGAGTGCCCGTACTGCGGGAAGGCCGAGCCAGTCCTCCGGCAGTTGCTGGGCCACGCCGACCTGCGTTTCGTGTGGCGTCACCTGCCTCTGTCAGACGTGCACCCGCACGCCCGGCTAGCAGCCGAGGCCGCCGAAGCAGCGGCCGCTCAGGGCAAGTTCTGGCAGATGCACGACCTGCTCCTCGACCACCAGGACAGGCTGAACATCACTGATCTAATCAAATACGCTGGCGACCTCGGTCTGGATCAGAAACGCTTCCACGACGATCTGACAAGCCAGGCCCACGCCGGCCGCATCGAGAGCGACATCGACTCGGCCGACAACAGCGGAGTGTCCGGCACCCCGACGTTCTTCATCAACGGCCGCCGCCACTACGGCGCCTACGACATCGCGACCTTGACCGCCGCCATTCGTGTGGCCCGAGCCCGGGCCCGCCTCGGCCGCGAGGCACCAGCGACCCTTAAATAAGCGCGTTCCGTTGGCTCGACAGCACGCCGGTCGGCCGTCAGACCCTGCCGCGCGAACTCTTGTCTTAACGGAAGCGATGGGGGCGCCCAGAGGATCCGAGACCTCACTCTGGGGCAACGAGCGCAGTGGGGACAGGTACTACCTGCTCTGCCTGACCAAGAATGCCTGACCTTCGCGACGAGCGACGGCGGCGCGGCTGGTCCCGCGCCGCCGTCCGCGTGTTCGGTGGGGCGAGCTGGGCCCGGTCGCCTAGGCCCGAACGGAACAGCTCCGAATTGGAGTAGGCCGTAAATCCCCGGTTCGTGGTCCGGTCAACAGGCCTCCCGAGCGCGCGTAGGTGAAGGAATTCCTACACCCGTGCGGCGTCCCACGGCGCGTCAGCCGGGCTCGTCGCAGGTCAGCGGCCCACTCATCCAAACGGTCTCTGGCTCACCGGCGTCGTTGCCCGTAACCTGCCGTTGGGAATGTCCACTGGCCGACGCCGTATGACGGATCGGGCCACGCTGGGGAGACCACATGAGGCAGAAGCTGCACGATGCCCTGATCAGGACCGCAACCCCACTCCTCAACCCGGGTGAGACGCCGGCCGCGACCGGTCGGGCCCGCGTGGGCCGGGTCGGCTCGCTCGGCATTTACAACAGGGCCCACTACGTGCTGCTGACCAACCAGCGGCTGCTGCTGCTCGAGCCGCATTGGCTAACCAGCCGCCCCACCGCAAAGGTCGTCGGCAACATCCCCCGGCCGCTCCTGTCGGTCGCGGACGTCAAGCGTGCAGTCATGACGTCGGTGACGCTGTCGATCGGCGGCGAGGGCAAGGGGCTGCTGCTCAGTTACCCGAAGCTGGACAAGGAAGGCGCAGAGTCACTGCTCAAGGCGCTCGAGCCAAGCGGCGTCTGATCAACCAGCTAGGTTGCCGGGACCGTTGCCTTTACCAAAACCAGCGACAGTCGTTGCGGTCCGCGCCCTCCTGGCTGGGACCCCTACGCGACGGCCCGAGGCGAGTTGCGCGCACCGTGGCGCTGATTCGTCCCAGGCCTCGGGCGCGGCACTCCGATCGTCGGCGCGTCGGCCGCGGCGGGCCCGTTGACTAGGTGACGGGGTGCCCCTCGCCGGCATCGACTTCACCAGCCGGCCCGCACCGCCCTGCTCGGCGAGGCTGCGTCGGCCGGGCGGGCGTAGGCGGCCGTCGCCTGCCCGGGCGTTGGAGTCATCGGCGTGGCAGCACTTGTGCCCACGGAAATGTTCAGCGGGACGATCTACGGTGACACGAGTGCGGCGACATTTCACTCCGCAGGTCGGCGGCCCGGCAACTGAAGTCCTCAGCGAGAGCCGACATCGGGCCGTGGCTACGCGTAGCGGTACAGCAGCGAAGTACAGCAACCGACCCCACCGAGCGGCACGGCTAGGAGCGGCACGGGACCACCGACCAGCGCTGCGCATCGAACGGAACTCCACTGCCAATCTCTGGGGGTCAAGGGGTCGTCGGTTCGAATCCGGCCGTCCCGACGCAGCTCAGAGGGCATATCCGATCGATGGATATGCCCTCTTTTCGCGTCTGAGTGTCTAACTGAGTGTCTACGCCTCATCGTCGAAGATTTTGTCCATGGCGACGGCCCCGGCCAGGAGCACGGGCCGGAGTTGGTGCCGGTAGACGCTCTCGGTGACCGTGGTGCCGGAGTGACCGCAGAGGTCGGCGATTTGCTCGATGCTCACGCCGCTGTCGGACAGCAGAGACACGAAGCTGTGTCGCAGGTCGCGGGGTGTCCAGTCGCACGGGTCAAGGCCCGCCCTGGCGACGACGGGTCGGAAGGCCCGAAGCACGTTATGCCGATCGAGGGCAGTGCCGGCGGTGGAAGCGAACACGAGGCGGTCAGCGGAGGGCTTGCCCTGGCGCTCGTGGTGGGTTGTGAGCGCGGTAACGCACCGGGCTGGCAGAGCCAGGGTGCGACGGGACTTCCTCGTCTTGGTGTCACCATCGGCGCGGACCGAGCGCCACACCTGGATGGACGGCGGTACCGGCGGATCGTTGTCCGGCTTGCCGTTGAGGTCGACATGGTCCCAGGTGAGCGCGCGCAGTTCCTCGGTGCGAGCGCCGGTCAGCAGTGAGAGCACGATGTAGGCGTGCAACGAGCTGCTCTCGGCAGCGGTCAGGAGCGACTTGGCGTGGTCAAGTGTCAGTGACTTCGACGGACGGCCGCCACGACCGGAGGGCACTGCGCAAAGTGCCACGACGTTGCGCTTGACCTTGTCCCGCGCCATGGCCCGATTGACCGTGCGGTTGAGCAAGGAGTGGAGGAGTCGCAGGGTGCGGGTGCTCAGGTGTTGGGCTTTGCCCATGAGCCAGCGGTCCACGTCGGTGGCGCTGAGGTCTCGCAGCTTCCTCGCACCGAGGTCGCCGATGATGTGCGACCGCACGAGGGTGGTGTAGTTCGCCTTGGTGTTCTCGGACTGGCGACTCAGGCCGTAGGCGAGCCAGTCGTTGAGAGCGTCGGCCACGGTGTGCCCATCCTGGACCAGGGCAAGGCCGTCTTCGTAGTCGCGGATCTTCTCCCGCAGTTTCGCGCGGGCTTCGGTCTTGGTCTTGCCGCTACCTCTGCGCATGATCCGCTTACCGGCCGGGGTGTAGCCGACGGTGACGCCGGCGATCCAGCGTTGCCGGGTTTCGTCCCAGTGCAGGCCGCCATCTCCTCGGGCGCGGCGTTGGCTCATCGGATGCCTCCTTTCCGGGCTTCCTGTTCGAGCAGGTCGACATAGGCGGTGATCGCGGCGGCGGAGACGAGCCGAGATCGTCCCTGTCGGACGGTGCGCAGCCGGCCGGCCCGGATCTGTTCGTAGATCACGGTCCGAGACAGACTGAGCAGCCGCATGGCCTCAGGGATGCGGTAGAGCGCCTTGGACGTCGCGTCGATGGTGGATGCGGTCAAATCACTCTCCTCTCGTTGGTGCCACCTAAGCGGCGGCCGGCACGGTGCCGGCGGGGGTGGTGCCGAGTTCGTGGGCGAGTTCTTCGCGGCCGGCGGCGTGTCGTGTGCGGGCGAGGGCGGCGGCGGTGTTGGCGAGGAGTGCGTCTCCGGTGGTGTGCCAGCCGACGCCGGCGAAGGTGAGGGTGCCGACGATGAGAGTGGTGTCGTCGAGGTGGTCGACGGCCTTGATGTGCTCGCCGGCGCCCTGGTCCTGGTCCTCGTGGCGACGAAAGCTCACGCGGGTGTCGCGCAGGAGTTGGAAGGTCACGGAGTAGCGGCGGGCCTTGGTGAGGAAGTGGCCGCCGAAGCCGAGCATGTGCGCCCACCGGCGTAGCCGGGCGTAAGGGTTGGCCGTCGCCGGTTTCGTCGGTTGGGCGTCAAGGATGGCTTGACGTTGGGCGACGCAGACGGGGCAGGTGGCGTAGCGGGTGTGGGTGCCGCAGTCGGGGCATTCCCAGCGGTCGACGAAGCCGGGCCGGAGTCGATGGTCCCTTGGCCGGTCGAGTAGGGGCCGGGGTGTGGTGGTGGGTCGACCGAGTCGCCAGCAGGCGTCGATGAGGCGGGCGGCGTGGTCGCCGTCGGGGTCGGCGTAGTCGCCGATGGAGTCGGCGTCGAGCCTGACGGAGCGGTGCCCGGTTACCTCGGTGCTCTTGGTGGCGTACTTGGCAAGGTAGCCGGCGACCATGCTGTCGGTGACCTCACCGCGTCCGGTCAGCGAGATGGGGCGGATGTCGACCTGCTCGCCCCACGCGATCGGCCAGCCCTCGGGCCGGTCCGGGTGGCCGGGGGTGGTGAAAGCGACTTGGGCGACGGCGGCGCGGAGGGCGTCTTCCAGGTCGGTCACGGTGAACCCGGGCGGTGGGGGGACGACGGCGGTGGGTTCGGTCGGGTCGATGCCGTCGAGGCGGACCAGGGCGTGGAAGTGCACTGCCCCGCGTGCCTGGAACTCTGCGGCTTTGCCGTGGGACAGCCGGACGGGCGGGACCTTGCGGGTGTTGCCGGGGGCGGTGACGACTTCGACGCGGGGGATTCCCCGGCGGCGGGCCAGTTTGGCGAGCCACCGTTCCGCGGCTTGCTTGGTGCGGTGCCACAGCTCGCCGGAGAACAGGTTCCAGACGACCTGGTGGTCGTGGTCGTAGCAGTCCAGGCACAGCGGCTGCCCCAGCACCTGGTCGCCGGGCTCATGGCGCGCCCAGCACACGGCAGGGCGGCCGTGCTGGCAGAGGCCGGTGTCGCGGCGGGCACGAAGGAGACCATCCTTGTACGGGGACTGTTTTGACTGCGGCCGAGACTGGCGCGAACGCGAGCCGCCAGGGACATGTGGCTTCACCTGCTCGGAGGCTGGGCCGTCGCTTGTGGTGTGGACGCCGGCGGATTTTGGATGGTCCCATTCGTCGATGTAGCGGCAGCGGGCGGAGCTGTAGGGCGGCATCCAGGTGGCGGGGTCCTGGTCGCCCTTGGCCTGGTTGACGGTGTCGATGACGGCCACCAGGGGGCGGGAGTCGCCGAGGTCGTTGGCGTAGGACTGGCGGCGGCTGGTCCAGTTGCGGGCGCCGGAGTCCCAGGGCTTCGGCGAGGGGCACCATGTGGTCGATGTCGCGGTCGCTGGTGAGGGTCCAGTAGGCGTTGTCGTAGTAGGAGTACCAGCGGCCGTCGGACAGGAAGCAGCCGGGGAATGATGGGTTTGGTGGTGGCTTCGGCGATGAGGACGCAGTTGCGGGTGTTGCAGCTGTCGCCGTTGGCGTCGATCGAGTGTGGATACAGGCTGCGGTCATAGCCGGTGCGACCTCGGTGGCCACCGGCAGGTTCGCTACCGCGGTGCGCAGGTAGGAAAGAGGTTTCGGCGCGGAGCGGCGGTCAGGGCGGCAGCGGCGGTGCTGGGCCTCGTCTCAGGTGACATCACCCGCTCCTTCGCCCGATGGGACACCACTGACCTTGTCGGTAAGGCCATCACCTCGGCAACGGTGAACTTCTGGAACTGGTGGTCGCCGAGCTGCACCGCCAAGTCGTGGGAGATCTGGACCGTTGGCACCATCGCGGACGGCATCTTGTGGGCGAACCAGCCGGCGTGGACGTACCGCGAGGCCACAGCGACCGGCACGAAGGGTTTCGACGCGACGTGTGGGGACGGCTGGGTGTCCGCCGCCGCTACCAGCTTCTTCCAGAGAGCTGCCAACGCCGGTGACACCCGAGCGGACATGGGCATTCGCGCCACGTCGGAGACGGACGGCAATGCCTTCAAGCAATTTCGTTCGCGGAATGCGGCTGACGCGACGCAGGTGCCCTACGCCGTCGTCACCTACAACTCGTACCCGGTCATCGGCACGCGCTCGACCGATCCCGCGTCGACGTGCGTCACCGGAACTTCGCGCCCCACGATCGACACCACCTCGCCGGTCCTGCGTGCCGTGGTGACCGACGCGGAATCGCCCACGGTTACAGCCGAGTTCGAGTGGTGGGCGGTCGGTGGGTCCAAGCTGGGCGGTTTCGTCACTGATGAGGTCGACTCGGGTTTGGCTTTGGAGGCCCAGGTGCCCACTGGGATAATGGTCGGCGGAGGCGCCTACTCCTGGCGCGTGCGGGCCTACGATGGCACCGACTGGAGCCCCTTCAGCAGCTTCTGCGAGTTCAGCGTCGCCAACACCGCACCGGAGATCACGTCGCAGGCCACCCTGCCCTCGTCCTCCTGCCTCACCGGCCCGGAGCGGTCGGTGATCAATACCACGACTCCCCAGCTTAAGAGCGTCGCTACCGACCGCGACTCGGCCACTGTCCGTCTCGCCTTCGAGGTGTGGACGCTGGACGAAAGCACGCGCCTGGGTGAGATCGTCCAGCCGTCCGTGCCTGTCGACACGTGGACGGCAGCCGACGTTGCTGCGGGCTGGGGTCTGACCAGCGCCAGCAGCTACAAGTGGCGGGTACAAGCGTCGGACGGGGGCCTCAGCTCGCCGTGGTCCTCCTGGTGTGAGTTCACCATCGACACCTCGGCGCCCACAATCACATCGAGCACCTACCCCGAGAACCAGTACGCCGGCTCGCCCGGGACGCCTGGATCGTTCACCTTCGGGCCGGCCCAGCGGCCGGATGTGACGGGCTACCAGTTCGCACTCGACAGCAGCAATCCTGACACGGACGTGATTGCAGCCGGCGGCTCCGCAACGGTAACCGTGACACCGGCTTCGAGCGGAGCCCATGTTCTGTATGTCCGGTCGCGCGACTCGTCCGGCGTCCTGTCGGCGACGGTCGCTTACCACTTCGGCGTGGGTACCGGCACTACGGACGGCGAGCCAGATCCGTCGCTCGACCAGCCCTACGTCGACACTTCGCCTCAGCCAGAGGCGACCGCTCAAGCTGTGGTGTGTGATAACAGAGGCAAGAAGTGGTTCGAATGGTCCAACAAGGTCGCCAGCCAAACGGTGACGCATGCGCGTCGCCTCGAGAACTTCACCGGCTCCGACATGACTCTCACCCGCTCTGTCACGCGCAAGCAGACCATCACCGCCAGTCTCTCCTACACGTCCGGAGCTACGGTGAGCGCGAGCGTGGTGGTCGCCAACCTCGACGTGCAAACCGGCTACACGCTGCAGGCAGCGGGCGAGAAGACGACCGAAACCAATATCAGCGTCACCGCTACCATGAAGTCGGGCAGCGGCCTCTACGGTGTGTACATCTTCTACGGCGGAACATTGGTCTACAGCGGTAGCTACAAGTACCAATACTGCAACAACAGCGGCCTTATGCAGACGTTGCAGTCGGGCAAAGCGAAGTCGTGGACGATCGAAACCGACGGCGCGGTGCGATGCAGGGGCACCAGTCCCATCGGCCTGGCCGTCAAGGCCAAGTCGCAGTACTGCTACTAGCTGGCAGCAAGATCGGTGCCGCCGTCAGACATGACAGCATGACTGACGGCGGCACCGCCCAGCTCGACAAGTGAGGTCATCCATGCGTCGCCACCAGGCCAGGTCACTACTGGCGCTCACCCCCGCACTCCTCGTCCTCGCCGCGTGCAACGCAACCGCCGTACCAGACCCATCAGCAGCGAAGACCGCCGCAGCGACAGACGCCTCCGTGGCGGCTTCCCCTACGCCGTCGATCTGCACCCCAGAGCAGGCTAAGATCACATGGTCCCGGGTGTCACAGGAAAAGAAGCTCACCAACGTCTTCGTCCGAGACGGGGCGGCGAGCAAGACGACCCTCGTTCACAAGGAAGACGGGGTGCAACCCACTCTCTCAGGCACCCCCCTGCTCACGGGCTGGATCCCGACTCTGGCCGACTCACTCTCCACCACCAAGGGCCTACCGGTGGAGACGCAACCCACGTCGGACGACGAAGCGGAACTGGCAAGAACAACGCTCGCGGAGAACAAGCAGTCGGGCACGGTCGTGGCATTCTCCGGAATCATCAAGGTCAACGCCACCTTCACCGCCTCCTGCCCAGGCACGAAGACCAACCCGATGATCGGCACCTTTTCCTCGTGGGGGACACCCACCACCGGAATCCTGCACTGCTCCATCACCCCCGCTGCTTCGACGTTTGCGCACCTCGCTCGTAAATACTGCAAGGCCAGCCAGTAGCTCACTCCAAGAGGCGTGACGCTGGTTAGAATCTCGAGCACGAGACTGAGCCTTGCATGACCCCAACGTGGCGATAGAACAGAACGATGAGCCAAGCCACCATAGGAGGGCTGCCGAGGTGGCGACGATTGGCCATTGCCCGGCGGGTGTCCTCTTAATCCGCGGGTTCGGGGTTCGAGTCCCTGGCGGCGCACCAGCAATCATCTGGGCATCCACCCCTTGAGGGTGGGTGCCCAGATGTCGTTTCGGGGTGAGCGACAGTAACCGTGTCACTCGTCACCGTTTTCACCCGCCCTCTTCCGGTTCGCTGAGCGCCGCGTCGATGTGGGCGACCACTTGGCGCTACGCCGACCGTCGGAGGATGACCGGGGCCGCATCGTGGCCGAGTTGATGGACGCGTCGCGGGCTAGCCGTTTGGTTGGCGTCAGCAGCATGCGCCGGGGCATCGAGCCAGGCAGACAGGCGGACCCGCCAGTCCTGTCGGGCCAAGCGCAAGGCGCGATCCAGCTCGTCGAGTCGGCCCTGAGCGAGGCGCACCATCGCTGCGAACATCCGTTCGGAATCCTGACGAGAATCCCTGACGAGTGGATCGAGACGGTGCAGCTTGACCAAGACCACGTCGGCATGCTGTGGGAAGTCGGCGTCGACACGACGTCGGAGTCGAGGCGAGATGTCCGACACCGGCATGCATTGAGTCTGCGTGGGCGCAAGGTGGAATGCCTATCCCCGCGGTCGGGAGCCCTTCGATCCGCCCTCGGCTGCTAGCGGCCGACCTGTCCACGGTCGGCCGATCAGCATGTCCCGGGTGACCCAATGGACCTCGGCTGAGGCAGCAAGGAGGCAGCGAACGCTTTGGCGCTGACTGTGCAGGATTGCCAACGGACGGTGTGCAGCAGGTGTCCGCCAGCGCTGCACGGCGCTGAACCTCACTCGTCGACAGCATGTACCCGGTTCCCCCCGACGGGGGTCGGAGCCCGGGGCCGGCGCCCTGAGTAGCCACGCGAGTAGCCAAGGCGGTGCACCCGGCCGGACCACCCCGTACGTCGGCGGAACGGTTGAGCAGCGCCGGGCGAGGCTGACGGCCCTTTGCCTGCTCCTGGCAGTGTGGGGCACCAAGGGCTTCAGCGTCTGGCGGCGGCTCCGGTCGAAGCGAACTTGTGCCCGTCTCGTAGAGCATGGCCGCGTACCGGGAGTTGGCTGCCCGCCTACGGCGCTTGGCCCAGCGCCCAGACGGCGGGCAGCCGCTCCACGTGAGCCAAACGAGACGTTGCACGACGACGGTAGCGTTCAGGTGTGAGGACGCTGGATGGCCCGATCGATGTGCTGCCGGTTGCTGTCTCGTTGGTCGCGTTGATCGTCAGTGGACTGACGTACCGCGACCGGCGACAGCAAGACCGACGCGATCTGTTTCTCAAACTCCACGAGCGGCTTCTCGAACCTGACCTTCAGCGCGGCAGACGCCTGCTGCACACGAAGGCCCGTACGGTCCGGGAAGTCGAATCGCTCAGAGACTCCTCGCCTGACGAGTACGACTTGATCAATCGTGCGATAGCGATGAGCGATGTTGCTGCGATGTATGTAGCACGCGGCTACGTCGATAGAGATGACTTCGTGGGGGAGTGGGGCGTCGCCTACGGGCGGCTGTGGCTGGCTGCGGAGGCGTTCTTGGAGGTGCGGCTGCGCTACCCGGGCGGTGAGGCGGGCTGGCCGTACTTCCGGTCGCTTGGACGAGAACTAGCCGATGCACTTCCGGGCGCAGCGGATCCAAGTGACAGTAGCGGTGGCAGCGGATCCAAGTGACAGTAGCGGTGACAGCAACCGACCCTAGTACGGCAGCCGCCGTTTGAGATGTCACTGGTCGGGAGGGGTGGACGCGAGGCGGCCACCGCGTGATCGTCTGTGCGTTGTGGACACAACATCAGATTTGGCGGTGGCCGCGAGCCACAGCGTAGACGTTGCCCCGTGGCGTTGGGTGCTGGCTGGCGTGCTCGCCTCGTTCGCGGGCCGGTTCGGGCGGGTCGAGCCGCGTCGCACGGCGGCGGCGTTTGTTACCGGGCTGCTGGCCGATATCGAGGTCAAGACGTGCTGGCAGCTGGCGGAGCAGGCCGGGCACGCCCGGCCGGATGCGATGCAGCGGCTGTTGTACCGGGCGGTGTGGGACGCCGACGCCGTCCGTGACGATGTGCGGACGGTGATCGTCGATCGGTTCGGTGACCCGGACGCGGTTCTGGTCGTCGACGAGACGGGGGACCTGAAGAAGGGCATTCACTCGGTCGGGGTGCAACGCCAGTACACCGGCACCGCCGGCAGGATCGAGAACGCGCAGGTCGGGGTGTTCCTCGGCTACGCCAGCGGGCACGGGCACACCCTGATCGACCGCAGGGTCTACCTGCCGGTGTCGTGGACCGACGATCGGGACCGATGCCAGGGCGCCGGGGTCCCGGACGAGGTCGAGTTCGCCACGAAATCCGAGCTGGCAGCCGAGATGATCACCGCAGCCGCCGACGCCGGCGTGCCCGCAGGGTGGGCTACCGCGGACGAGGCCTACGGCAACAACAGCGTCTTCCGCGCCCACCTGCGCGAACACCAACTGGGCTACGTCCTGGCCGTGTCTCGCAGCCACCAGGTGCCCCTCGACGGCGGCAAGGTCAAGATCCGCGCCGACCGCATCGCCGCCGAACTACCGGCCTCGGCGTGGCAACGCCGCAGCGCGGGGGCCGGGTCGAAAGGGCCACGCCTCTACGACTGGGCCTGGCTCGACGATGTCACCACCGACGCCGACCCCGACGACGACGGCCACCACAGCCTCCTGATCCGCCGCAACACCACCACCGGTGAGCTGGCCTTCTACCGCTGCTGGACCCCGCAACCGGCCACCCTCGCCCAACTCATCAGGGTCGCCGGGATCCGCTGGACCGTCGAGGAAGCCTTCCAGGCCGCCAAGGGTCAGGTCGGCCTCGACCAGCACCAGGTCCGCCGCTGGGACTCCTGGCACCGCTTCACCACCCTGGCCCTGGCCGCCCTCGCCGTCCTGGCGATCTGCGCCGCCGACGCCGCCGACGAACCCCCGCAGAGCGGATTGATCAAGCTGACCGTCAACGAAGTCCGACGGCTGATCAACACCTGCACCATCCGGCCGATCCACGAACTCGCCCATCGTCTGCGCTGGTCACAATGGCGGCGCCGCCATCAAGCCCGAGCCCGACAAGCCCACTACAAACGACGCCTCAACGCCGAACTTCAGCCATGATCCCGAACGGCGGCTGCCGTACTAGCCCCTCCCCGCCCACGGCGACCGACGAGATGAGCAAGGCTGCGGCGCGGGGACTATCTCGCTAACGGTGTTTCCGGCGATCTTCTAGTAGGTCTCAGCGGCCGGGAAGCGGTCGCTGAAGGTGATGGCGAAGGCGTTCAACGCGGGTTTCCAGCGCATCGTCCATCGGGTCCTGCCGGTTCCGGTCGGGTCCAGGGACCGGGTCACGAGATACAGGCACTTTAGCGCCGCCTGCTCGTTCGGGAAGTGGCCGCGGGCCTTGACCGCCCGGCGGTAGCGGGCGTTCAACGACTCGATCGCGTTGGTCGAGCAGATCACCCGCCGGATCTCCACGTCGTAGTCCAGGAACGGGATGAACTCGGCCCAGGCGTTGTCCCACAACCGGATCACCGCCGGATACCGTCCACCCCACTTGTCCGCGAGGTCGTCGAACGCTGCCCGGGCCGCGGTGGCGTTGACCGCGGTGTAGATCGGCTTGATGTCGCGTTTCAGCTCGTCCCAGTACTTGCGGGAGGTCAGCCGGAACGTGTTGCGGATCAGATGGATCACGCAGGTTTGCACGACGGTCTGGGGCCACACGTTGGTGACCACCTCCGGCAGCCCTTTGAGGCCGTCGCAGACCAGGAAGAACACGTCCTTGACGCCTCGGTTGCGCAGGTCGGTCAGCACGCCCATCCAGAACTTGGCGCCCTCACCACCGGCGCCGGCCCACAGCCCGAGGATGTCCTTGTCCCCGTCGAGGGTGACCCCGATCGCGGCGTAGAACGGCCGGTTGGCGACCTGCCCGTCGCGGACCTTGACCACGATGGCGTCGATGAACACCGCGGCGTAGATCTCGTCCAAGGGCCGGTGCGACCAGTCGGTCATCTCCTCGATGACCTTGTCGGTGATCCGGGAGATCGTCTCCTTCGACACCGACGCCCCGTAGATCTCGGCGAAGTGCGCCGAGATCTCCCCGGTCGTCAGCCCCTTGGCATACAGCGACAACACGACCTCGTCGACCCCGGACAACCGGCGCTGCCGCTTGCGGACGATCTGCGGTTCGAACGTGCCGGCCCGATCACGTGGCACGTCGATCTCGACATGACCAGTCGCCTCGGTCAGCACCGTCTTGGACCGGGTGCCGTTGCGGATGTTGCCCGACCCGGCGCCGGCCGGATCGTACTTCTCATAGCCCAGGTGCTCGGTCATCTCCTCGTTCAGCGCAGTCTCGAGCACCGTCTTGGTCAACTGCTTGAGCAGCCCGTCCGGGCCGGTCAGCGACAAGCCCTGTTCCTTGGCCAGCCGGACCAGCTCGGCAGCGGCCTGCTCCTCCGCCGACGGCTCAGGCTTCCTCTTCCGTGGGGTCACATCGTTCAGTGTCGCGGTCATCACGGCACCTTCCTCGCCAGGCACCACGCCCGGCGGGTCAGGCCGGAAACACCGTTAAATCCACAGTCCCGCGGCGCGTTCAACGGATGCCGAGTGACCCTCTTAATCCGCTGGTCCGGCCTACGGAGGGTGTAGCAGCGGCTGTAGCAACGATGACGGATGATGGCGCACGATCACGGGGCTCATGACGGGTCGGACGGTGACGGGCCAGCCGGAGATGGACGCGGCCGGCAGGCTGCCCAGAACTTACAAGCGAGGGGTCCGGTGCAACCCGCTGGACGGGGATCAGCGGAGCCCCGACACTCGGCGTGTGATCGACATGCGGGACGTCGGGGTGTGCGTGCTGGCTGGTGAGCTGGCTAGCGAGGAGTTGCCGATGATTGCAGCGCAAGCGCTTGCCGACGGGCTGGACAGTCCGTCGTTGCGGGAACTCGCTGGACTCTCGCCGGGTGAGTACCGCGAGGCGCGTGAGCTGTTGGACCAGGTGATCGACGAGCTGGGCTTGCCTGAGCTGCCGGACGAGGACCAGGCCGTCTGGGAGGTGGCCCGTTCCTACGCGCGCCGTATCGTGTTCGGGGCTATCGCGCCGGTGGATGGCGCGCATGCCATCGCTTCGCATGCCGGTTCTTTGATGTTCCCAGAGCCCCTTGCCACGTTCGCTTTCCTGACCGACCTGTGGCAGGACAACGTGGGTGAGCGCGCCCAACTTGAGCAGGACATCGTGCGCGAGGCGGAGGCCTTGCTGCGGGAGATGAGTGACTAACTGGGTGACGATCGGGTCGGACACCAGTGGACGAGCACGGACGCGCCTGGATCGTTCCGGCAGTTCAGACCCGGTAGAGCAGCAGGTGAGAGCTTCGAGATCGTTGCCTGGGGGTCAAGGGGTCGTCGGTTCGAATCCGGCCGTCCCGACAGAGAAAAAGCCCTGACCAGCAGTATCGCTGGTCAGGGCTTTGACTTTCTTCTATGGGGTTCTGAACCTCCCCCCGAAAACCCCCCACTTACCGCCTACGGCAACCAGGTTTGTCATCGTTGTGCGTCGTTGTGCACTGCGGGTGGGTGCGGTCCGTTCGGGTTGGTGCCGAGGCGCTCAAGGATGCCGGATACGTCCGGTGCTTGGACCGGCTTGGCGATGTGGTAGGTGTCGGTTACCTCCTCGCTGGAGTGTCCAAGCTGCGCGGCGGCGCTCTTGGTGTCGGTCTCCTCCTTGATGAGGGTGGCGACGGTCTTGCGGAAGGTGTGGGGGGTGACCCAGGCGAGGTCGGTGTCGGCGCGGGCCTCGCGCCACTGACGACGGACGTTGTTAGGGGACAGCCAGGTGCCGCGTCGGGAGGCGAAGACCGCGTCATGGACGTTGTCGGCGGCGACGAGTTTGCGGGCTAGGAGCATGCCGACCGCAAATCGGGGCAGGACGACGATTCGGTAGCCGGCGTCGCTCTTGGTCCAGGGTTGTCGGAAGAAGCCCTGGCCTTTGACGAAGACCAGCGTGCCGCAGACCGTCAGGGTCGGTCGTTCGGCGGCGAGATCCAGGTCTTCCCAGCGCACGGCGAGGATCTCACCGATGCGGGCACCGGTGGCGAGCATGAGGTCGACGATGTCGGCCAGGTCGCCGGTGTGTCGAGGTCCGGGCTTGCCGGGGACCGGTTGCTGCCAGTTGCGGATCGCCGCGCGGACGACTTGGAGGTGTTCGTCGGTGAGTGCGACGACTGTGCGGCGAGGTTTGCGTAGCCGGCCAGTGTCGCGCACGGGGTTGGTTGGAATCGCGCCGTGCCGGACGGCCAGCGCGAACATCTGGCCCAGGACGACCTTCGCGCCTTTTGCCGTCGAGGGCCGGTCCTTAGCGATGTCACGCAGGAACCGATCCAGGCGCCCGACGCTCGCTTCTCGGATTCGGAGGTTGCCCAGGGCGGGCAGGATCGCGGTGCGCACGCTGGTCTCATATCGCTGGATGGTCTGTGGTGCGATCCGCTCCTCCGCGGTGATCTCTTCGACCCACAGTTCGGCGAGCCTCCTGACGCGGGTCTCCCGGGTGATCTCGTCGTCGTTGGGGGTGGCGCGGTCGCGGAGCTTGACCTTCAGGGCCCGTTCAGCGGCCGGGCCGGTGGTGTCGGTGGCCTCGATGTCGCGGGTCTTGCCGTCGTAGTCGCGGAACCGGGCGCGTGCCCGAAACCGGTTGGGGCCAAGCTTCTCGGTGCGGATCTTGCCCCAGGTGCCGACGGGCAGTTCAGGACGGTGCCCTTGCCGAAAACCTTATCCGCACAGGTCAGGCAGCATGTTTGTACTCGTGGAGAATGCCGCCGAGCCGATCACGTCGGCGTATGTCGAGATGAGCAATCTTGTCTGGATCGGCGATCGGCGTGGGTAGCGAGCGGAGTGGACGGGCGTTCGCGATGCCCTGGTGAGGCCGGTGCCCGTTGTAGAACTGTTCGAACTCGCACAGCGCGTGGAGCAGGTGGCGCTGATTCCAGATCAAGGTCCTGTCGAGGAGCTCTTGCCTGCAGGTCTGCACCCACCGCTCCATGATCGAGTTCATTCGTGGCACCCGGACACCGCTGCGCACGACCTCGATCCGCGAGTCGTTGAGGACGGCGTCGAACAGCTCGGGGAACTTGCCGTCCCGGTCCCGGATCATGAACCGCGCCACACAGTCAGCGTCTTCGAGGTCCATGACGAGGTTCTTCGCGGCCTGCACCACCCAGGCCGCTGTCGGGTGTGCGGTAGCGCCCAGGATCCGGATCCGGCGACTGCCGTGCTCAATCACCGCGAATACGTACATCCGTGCCCCGGTCAAGGGTGACCGTCTCGAGAAAGTCGCACGCCAGCATGGCGTCGGCCTGGGAACGCAGGAAGTCGGCCCAGGTGCTGCAGGCGCGCTCGGGTGCCGGGTCGATGCCTGCCTCCTTCAGGATCTCCCACACGGTGGAGGCGGCCACCTTCACCCCGAGGACCAGCAGCTCGCCGTGGATCCTGCGATATCCCCAGCCGGGGTTCTCCCTCGCCAGGCGCAAGGCCAGGGTGCGGATGGAGCGCACGGTCCGCGGTCTCCCCGAGGGCGGCGGCCTGATCTGCCTGCCCATCGTCGGCTGCATCCTTTGACCTCACCCGACAACCATCAAGGAGAGGTGTGCCAGCACCGTAGATCGGATGAGGCTCCGGCTGGTGATGTGAGTCAAGATCGCCGAAGACCTCACGGCCTGGTCGAGGTAGCCCATGGCGAGCGCCGTGGGCTACCTCTGGCGCGTCAGACCAACTGGAAGCGCCATTCCTCGTTGAAGGGACTGTTCCAGTCGCAGGTGTACTGGACCGCGGCGTAATTGTTAGCAGTGCTGGCGGTGTAGATGGTCAGGCACTTGAAGCTGTGGCCGTTGCGCAAATGCCACCGGGCCCCTGTGAGGTACACGTCCTCCATGTACCACTCCTCGTTGTAGGGGGAAGAGTAGTCGCAGGTGTACTGGACCGCGGTGGCATTGTTAGCAGTGCTGGCGGTGTAGATGGTCAGGCACTTGCCGCTGTGGGCGTTCCGCAAATGCCACGCGGTCTGGTCGCCGTACACGTCCTCTAGGTACCACTCCTCGTTGAAGGGGTAGGAGAAGTCGCAGGTGTACTGGACCGCGTTGGCATTGTTAGCAGTGCTGGCGGTGTAGATGGTCAGACACTTGTTACTGTGCTGATTGATGATGTGATAAGGACCATACAGATCGCGGGCCGCCAATCCCGTGCGATTGGCGAACTCGTCCCGCTTCGCAAGCTGGGCGGCGGAGAGGGCCTGCTTCTTGGCTACCGCAGAATTTCTTACTCCCGCAGGACCTGGACGGACGTCGGGCCGCTGCGCCGCAGCCCGTGCGGAGGCGGTCGTCGCCGTGGAGTCGTCCGCGTTGGCTGGTCCGCCGGTCAGGATCGTTGTGCCGAGGGTTAGTGTCGCTACCACGATTGCAGCGAACTTGCGAGTGGACACAAGCGTGCTCCATCGTTGCTAAGGGATGTCTCGTAACCCCGGTGTCTGTCTGCTGAGGACGACCGGTCAAGATGCCTGGGTGCAGGTGATCACCGCAGCCCACACTGAGTGGATCTTTCCGTTCACGGGGCTGCAGCCCGCCCAGTTCCGCAAGCTGGTCCGCCTGGTCGCCGAGCGTGGCGGTGACGCCATCGCCGACGGCCGGCCGGGCCGGCAGTGGGCCCTGGACCTCGCCGACCGGGTGCTGCTGGTGGCCACGTACTGGCGCACGAACCTGACCATGCGCCAGATCGGCCCGCTGTTCGGGGTGTCCCACTCCGCAGCGCACCGGGTCATCGACACCCTCGGCCCGCTGCTGGCCCTCGCGCCGGTGCGCCGGCGGCCGGTCGACCAGATCGCCATCGTCGACGGCACCCTGATCCCCACCCGCGATCACCGCCTGGCCGCCCGGAGCAAGAACTACCGGTACTCGACGAACCTGCAGGTCGCCATCGACGCCAGCACCCGCCTGGTCATCGCCGTCGGCGACCCGCAGCCCGGCAACCGCAACGACACGATCGTCTACCGCACCAGCGGCATCGACCAGAAGCTGGACGGGCGGCCAGTCATGGCCGACGGCGGCTACCGCGGCAACCCAGAGGTGATCATCCCGTACCGCAAGCCCGCCGACGGCAGCGACCTGCCGGACTGGAAGGAAGACCTCAACGTCGAGCACCGGAGGGTCCGCGCCGGGGTCGAACACGCCCTGGCCAGGATGAAGTGCTTCAAGATCCTGCGCGACTACCGCCGCGCCGCCCACACATTGACCGACGCCGCTTCCGGCATCGCCAACCTCCACAACATCATCCTGGCCGGCTGACCGCCGACCCGGCCCCGGGCAGCGCCTCCACCCAGTTACGAGACGTCCCTTAGTGCGGCAAGGAAAACCGGGTGCCGCATCGTCCCCGTTAGCCGGCTGCGGGCAGCGTACATCGAAAGCTATTTTGCTTCTCTGTCCACTTCCTGACTAAGGGACGTCTCGTAACCCCGGTGTCTGTTTATTGAGGACGATCATCGAGGATGCCTGGGTGCAGGTGATCTCCGCAGCGCGCGCCGAGTGGATCTTCCCGTTCGCGGGGTTGCAACCCGCTCAGCTCCGCAAGCTGGTCCGCCTGGTCGCCGAGCGAGGCGGGGACACGATCGCTGACGGTCGGCCGGGCCGGCAGCTTCCGGCATCGCCCATCTCCACAACATCGTCCTCGCCGGGTGAGCGCCAACCCGGTCACGGGCAACGCCTTCACCGAGTTGCGAGACGTCCCTTAGGAGCAACGCCGTTCAGTTAGTCCGTTGAGTGAGCTGTCATGCCACTCCCCTCGTAGCGTGGAGGCCAGAGCTTGAGGGATAGAGGTTCATGGCTGAGACGAGACGCCAGTTCGATCCGGAGTTCCGGGCGGGCGCGGTGCGCATCGTGCGGGAGACCGGGAAGTCGATCGCGCAGGTCGCGCGTGACCTGGGGATCAACGACGGCACCCTTGCCAACTGGGTGAAGAAGGACCGCGAGACTCGCGGTGAGGCCGCTGCCGGGCAGTTGTCGGAGGACGAGCGGGCGGAGCTGGCCCGGCTGCGGCGGGAGAACGCGGAGCTGGCGATGGAGCGTGATGTCCTCAAGCGATCCGTGGTCCTGTGGGTCAAGGAAGCGACGGGCCGGTGAGCGTGGCCGGGTTCATCGCTTCCCAGAGGACCGAGCATGACGTGCCGCACGCGATCGCCTGCCGGGCCCTCGGAGTGTCCGAGTCGTGGTTCTACAAATGGCGCGACCGGCCGCCAACGCCCCGCGATGATCGGCGTGCCCGGCTGGCAGCCGCGGTCACGAAGGTCTTCGACGACTCGGGCGGCACCTACGGCAGCCCGCGCATCGGGATCGAGCTGCGCGAGCAGGGCTGGCAGGTCTCCGACAACACGATCGCGCAGCTCATGGCCGAGTTCGGCCTGGCCGCCCGTATCAAGCGCCGCCGGCGCAGCCTGACCCGCCAGGGCAAACGTCCGGCCGCACCGGACCTGGTCAAGCGGGTGTTCACCGCGCCGGCGCCGGATGTCGCCTGGTGCGGCGACATGACCGAGATCCGCACCGACGAGGGCAAGCTCTATCTGGCCACTGTCATCGACCTGTACTCGCGCCGGATCCTCGGCTACGCGATGGGCGCCCACCACGACGCCGGGCTGGTCGTCGCAGCGCTGAACATGGCCGCCGTCACCCGCGGCGGCCGCGTGGAAGGGGTGATCTTTCACAGCGACAGGGGCAGCGAGTACACCTCGGCCGACTTTGCCCGGGCCTGCGCCCGATGGAAGGTACGCCAGTCGATGGGCCGGGTCGGGTCCTGCTTCGACAACGCCGTCGCCGAGGCCACCTTCTCCACCATCAAGGTCGAGTACGTCCACCGCCGCCACTTCCGCACCCGCACCGAAGCCCGCCTGAAGATCGCCACCTGGATCACCGACTTCTACAACCAGCGCCGCCGGCACTCCGTCTGCGACTGGCGCTCACCCATCGACTACGAACGATCAGAGACCCGCGCCCTGGAGGCCCAGGCCGCATAACGGAGCCCTCCACGATTCCAGGGGATTGACAGTCAAGGTTCGGCGGTGAGGATGTCGATGTTGATGGTGGCGGGGTAGCTGGTGCGGTCGATGTGCGGGCCGCGGGCTTGGTATTTCGAGTTCGGGCGTTTGACGGTGCGGGCCTTGGTGCGCACTCGCCGTGGGGGTTGGAGGTTGGCCAGGACGTGGCGGCCGATGACGCCGACGAGGTCGATGACGGTGTCGGTGATGACGCCGGCGGCGTGGACGACTTGGTCGCGGGCGGCGTGTAGGGCGGCGATGAAGCTCGCCCGATCGGGGTCGACGCCGGGCTGGCTGTCGGTGGCGTTGACCATGGCGGTGCGCAGCAGCTGGTAGGTGATCAGGAGGGCGTGGACTTCCTGGTCGACGCCGGCTGGGGTCCGGGCGCGGAGGACCCGGCCACCGAGGATCGAGGATTTGAGTTCGAGGTAGGCGGTCTCGATCTCCCACCGCTGGTGTAGAGGGTGACCAGTTCGGTGGCCGGCCAGCGGCGGGGTTCGAGCAAGGTCGTGACGAGTCGGTAGGAGCCGGTGCGGCGGTCGGCGCTGGTGGTGATGCTGATCTGCGCATCGATGACCCGGACCCGGACACCGCCGAGCAGGGACAGGTATGAGCCGTCGTTCAGGCGGGGGATGATCGGCAGTCTTCGGCTGGTCTTGCATCGGATGAGCAGAGCGGCGCCTGTCGTGGCGAGCTTGCCGATCAGGTCGGCGGCGGCGAAGTTGCGGTCGGCCAGCAGCAGCATCCCCGGCCGCAGGCTGCGGGCCAGCAGACCGGCGTGGCTGATCTCGCCGGCTGATCGGGTCGAACACGGCGTCGATCAGGCTCCGGGTGCCGCAGGCGACGAGGGTGCTCAGCCGCATCATCGGGTAGCCGGACCCGCCATGCAGACCACGCTGGCGGACATACTCGGCGAGGTTGGCCGGGCTGTCCGCCACGGTCATCGTGGTGCCATCAACCGCGACCAGCAGCAACCCACGCCACCACACCGCCGTGCTCGCGGTTGCGGCCGGGCCGCGCAGCAGGTCGAACAACGCCCGCAACGGCGCCACGCCGAGTCGCTGCCGGGCCTGACGCAGCGCGCTGGCCGTCGGCACTACATCAGCCAGGCCGCCCAGACCAGCGGTCAGCCGTTGCCACACCTGCACATAGCCGAGTTCGGCGAACAGGCACCCGGCGAGCAGGAGGTAGACCACGACCCGCGCCGGCAGCAGCCTGATCCGGCGTTGCACCGCCGCGGTGCGGGCGAGAGCGTCGTCGACCATCTCGAAGGGCACAAGCCGGGTCAGCTCGCCGAGATGACCCGGCGCGAACCGGCCCGCCGCGACCGTCACCGTGCGCGTTATGGCAATCTGTCCAGACAGCGGAGCTCCTGGTATTGAGGATGTCTTGGAGTGACAGCCCTCTATACCGGAGCTCCGCTGCTCCTCCACTCACCGACACGCCTTGACAGCCAGCCAACCCGCCTAACTGAACGGCGTTGCCCTTAGGAGGGGTCGGCCTGGGACGAGTGGGCGCCTGGCCCGAACTACGGGGCGGCGTCGGTCTCGTCATGCGGCGGTCAGTGCTGCACATCCCCGCACGCCCGGCACGTCCACGTCCGGTGCACCCCGTCGGGCGCGCAGCTGCACGCCCAGGTGCCGAGTAAGACCTGGCCCGACCCGAGCGGGTGCGCCGGCGCGCCGGCGCACGTGCGCGGGGCCACCTCCACCGTCGTCAACTCCTTGCCGACGAGCGCCCCCAGGTGCGCCGCCCGCAGGCGGTGCGGGCACGCCGGCACCAGCTCGTCGCGGGGACGGACCTCGCTGTGCTCGGGGCAGTAGTACGCGCCCACGCGCACCAGCCACCTGCTCCAGTCCACCGCCTCGCGCATGCCGGCGATCGTACGCCGGCCCTCATTCGGCCGGCTCGATTGCAAGTTTCGGCCGGTTTCCTTGCATTCCAAGATCATCCCTCGAGGAAGGGTCATGACCGAGCCCGCCACCTACGACACCCGGCCCACCATCTTCGGCCGGGAGCCGGCCGTGCTGATCAGCGCCGTCACCAGCGTCCTGGCGCTGCTCGTCGCCTTCGGCCTGGACTTCCTGTCGGCCCAGCAGGCCGGCGCCGTCGAGGCGGTCCTCGCCGCGGCGGCCACCTGCTGGATCGCCGCCAAGGTCCGCCCGATGGCGCCGACCCTGTTCACCGGTCTGATCACCGCCGGCGCGAGCCTCGCCGCCGCGTACGGCTTCGCGCTCAGCCAGGCCCAGGTCGGCTCCATCACCGCCGCCTCGGTCGCCCTGATGACCGCCCTGGTGATCCGCCCGCAGTCCACGCCGGCCACCAACCCGCGGCCCATCGACGGCACGCCGCCGGCCGCCGAGACCGCGCCGCCGGCCCTCGACTGAGCACGATCAAGCTCAGGGCAGCCCTGCGCTACCCGCTCCCCGCGCCGTAGGGCGTCGAGGGACAAGGCGAACAACGCGTCACGCAGGACCACAGCGCCCCGCCTCCTCCGGTTACCGCCGGGGGAGGCGGGGCGCTTCTTCGTGTCTACCGGCCGCCGCGGCGCGCGCCCGGGTGGCGGCCGAGTTCAGCTCAGAGGGATTCTGCGAGACCAGTTGAGGCGGATGGCCGCGTGATTAGATATCAAGCTTGCGACATTGACGGTGACAACAGCCCAGCTAAGTACACTGATGCTCGTTGGAAAGTCGTTATGCAACAGGAGTGCCACGGCCACCGCTGCCGTTCCATTTTGCTGAGCAAAGACCACGGCCAGCCGATCCGTGCGTGGCAGTCTGCGTATGACAAGTTGGCTAGCGAGAGCGTGCGCTGTAAACGCTAGAAGTCCGAGAAGAACGCCATGAAAGACACCCGAGCGAAGGTCAAGCAAGAATCCTAGGCCAAGGCAGGCCAAGGCTGAACCCGAACGGGTAAGCCACGACAACCATCGAGGGTTGAGACCCGCAGGTCGCGCGAACAACCCGACCAGGGCCAACGCTGTCGAGCCTATGAAGATAGAACCAAGGACGGCAAATGCGACGACCCATATCCCCAGGTTCGAAATCCTTGTGCCGAATCCATTTGCGACTCGTGGCCTGCGTCGGGAGCGGCCCGGGTCTCGACGCAGGCGCATAACACTGTATGTGAGTGCGATTCGGTATATGAGCCAGACTGCCGCAGCAAACGACAAGGCAATGCTAACCGTGCGTGCTATCTCCACCAATCCGACATGACCGCTAAGCGCTTTCGTCAAGCCTGACGGCCGAAGAATTGCAATGAGCCCAAGCAGCATCACGACAACTGTAGTGTCGTCAAATGCTGCCCATGCACGCATCAATGCTTTCGATTGCGGGGATGCCTCTGACCCCTCCATGAACTCACCTACGCTCATGGGATCGATTTGTGAGACCCCCAAGGCGATCAAGAACCAGATGGGATCGCGGAAAATCAGCGACATTGCGCCGCCAATGATCGCAATCTTGAGCAGAACACCAATAGAGATCGATTGCAGTATGGTCTTCTTGTTGCGGGCCAGCTCCCTGACGTCAAGGCCAAAAGTGTTTGCGTATGGCTCCACCGCAAGGGCGAATGTGGTAAGGACTAGGAACACTGGCGCGACGGTGGTCGGCACAACGTCGAGGGCTTGACCAACCACTAGACCAACCACCATCAAGATCACTGACCAGGCAGCAGCAGCTCTCATTCCGGACCCTCTCAGCCCCCGGATGCATCCCCGCTGCACAGTAAGGGACCCAGGCAATTGCACAGCGCCACGAGGGTCGCGCTCGTACTCCTGTCCACCTCGCGCCGTGTCCATTCAGGAACTGTGACTGATCAGGCGGTTTGTGGCGGCATCCAGGGGTCTCCGGCGGGCGCGTCGCGGAGGGAGTCGAGTGGGTGGATGCCGTGGCTGCGGGCGGTGGCGAGGTAGGAGCGGACGAGGCAGTAGCGGGCGACCTCTGGCCGACTGCGCCCTACCCTGTCGGGCTCGAAAATTGAGTTTCGGCTACGCCGCCTGCGAATACTCGCTGATCAAGCCACCGAGGATTGGGCGTCGCTGGACCCGGGCGGCGTTCAGGTCTGCGACCTGTGGCGGCGGGATCGGTGGCTGCTGGGTGGCTGCTGGTCCAGCGAACGATGTGGGCGGTGGCCGTTGTAGTGAGCCACGTACTCGTCGAGGACCGCCGCCAGATGGCGCTCGCCGACGATGAGCATCCGGTCGGTGCATTCGCGGCGTATTGTGCCCACCCACCGCTCGGCGAACGCATTGGCCCGGGGCGCCTGTGGCGGGGTCTTGATCACCTGGATGCCCGCGGCGGTGAACACCGCGTCGAAGACGGCCGTAAATTTCGTATCGCGGTCGTGCAGCAGGAACCGCAGCCCCGCTGCGCGCTGGCCGAGGTCCATCAGCGGATTCCGTGCCTGCTGGGCCACCCAGGCACCGGTTGGGTGGGCGGTCACCCCAACCACGTGGACTTGGCGGCTGGCGATCTCTACGAAGAACAGAACGTAGATCCGCCGGAGGAACACGGTATCGACGGTGAAGAAATCACAGGCCAGGATCGTGTGGGCCTGGGTAGAGAGGAACTGCTTCCAGGTGGGTCCGGACCGTCGGGGTGCCGGGTCGACCCCGGCCTGATTGAGGATCTTCCACACCGTGCTGGCCGCCACCCGGTAGCCCAAGCCGACCAGCTCACCCTGAATCCGGCGGTGCCCCCACGAAGGATTCTCCGCCGCGAGTCGCAACGCCAGGTCGCGGACCTGTGCGTTGACCGGTGGCCGGCCCGGCCGGGCATGCGGGTACGTCCATCGTCGGGCGATCAGTTCACGGTGCCACCGCAACAGGGTCGCCGGGGTGACGAAGAACGCCGACCAGCGAGGGCGGGGCAGCAGCCGCGACAGCACCGTGTGGGGCTCGTAAAGCCGATTCGGCTACGCTGCCTGCGAATACTCGTTGATCAATCCGCCTAGGATCGGCCGCCGCTGTATCCGGGCGGCGTTCACGTCCACGACGTGCGGCGTAGGTTTCGGTGGCTGCTGGCCGAGGGATCGATGTGGGCGGTGGCTGTTGTAGTGGGTCGTGTACTCGGCGAGGACGGCCGCGAGGTGGCGCTCGCCGACGATGAGCATCCGGTCGGTGCACTCCCGGCGTACGGTGCCAACCCATCGTTCGGCGAACGCGTTCGCCTGGGGTGCCTGCGGCGGGTCTTGATCACGTCGATGCCTGCGGCGGCGAACACGGCGTCGAAGGTGTTCGTGAACTTCTTGTCGCGATCGCGGAGCAGGAACCGCAGCCCCGCCGCGCGTTGGTCGAGGTCCATCAGTAGATTCCGTGCTTGCTGCGTCACCCAGGCGCCGGTTGGATGCGCGGTCACCCCCACCACGTGGACTTGGCGGGTGGCGATCTCGACGAAGAACAGCACGTAGATCCGCTTGAGCAACACCGTGTCGACGGTGAAGAAGTCACAGGCCAGGATCGTGCCGGCCTGGGCGGTCAGGAACTGCCGCCAGGTCGGTCCGGGCCGCCGGGGTGTCGGGTCGAGTCCGGCGTTGTGCAGGATCTTCCACACCGTGCTGGCCGCGACCGGGTAGCCCAGGCCGAGCAGTTCACCCTGTATCCGGCGGTGGCCCCACGACGGGTTCTCCGCCGCGAGTCGCAGCACCAGGTCGCGGACCTGTGTGTTGACCGGTGGCCGGCCCGGCCGGGCATGCGGGTACGTCCAGCGCCGGGCGATCACTTCACGGTGCCACCGCAACAGCGTGGCCGGGGTGACGAAGAACGCCGACCACCGCGGCCGGGGCAGCAGCCGCGACAGCACCGCCAGCACCACCCGGTCGGCCGGCTCGAGATTAGAGCGGTGCACCTGGCGACACAGCACCGCCACCTGATGGCGGAGCACCAGGATCTCCACATCCTTGGCCCCACCGTCGCGGGCGATCTGGGTCAGCATCTGCAGGACCTGGCGAAGAAGCAGGTACACCAACGACGCGCTCATGGCCACGAGCATGACGGCTGCGCAGGGCTCGAGCTCGCACAGAACCGCACTTCAGACAGCCGAACCGAGTATTCGAGCCGCACAGGGTCCATCACACCACGAGCGCCGCGACGAAGAAGCCGGGCACCTGGTCGGCGTCGCTGGAGGGCAGGGTGAGCAGGAACCGGCGGTCCAGGAACCGGTTGGCCCGCTCGCAGGACGTCTCGGAGGCGAAGCTGCAGCAGTGGCAGGCCGTGCAGGAAGTCCTCCGGGTCCGACGGCGTGCGGCCGGCGCAGGCCGGGTCCGACGAGCACCGGGCGGCGCGGTGCAGTGCCGAGGTGACGACGCCGGCCAAGCGCGACGGCTCACTGAGCGCGACGAGCCCGCCGAGGGTGCCCTCGCTGTCAGAAGCCATGGTGCAGATGAGCAGCGCGGCGGCGGCCGGGCGTTCCGGGGTGGCTCGCCAGGCATAGAGGCGCTCGGCGAGGCTGGCGGCGCCACAGCCGTAGGGCATCGAAATTTGGCCGATGAGGACATGCGCTAGGGCCGCTGGGAGGACGTCGTCTCGTCGGTGGCTACCGATAGCCTTTCGCCAAAGACGTGAAAGGGATGGCGATGGACCTTCGTGAAGTTGGGCTTGGACGGCTGAAGGGCGTTGCCGACGCCGCTGGACGGATGGTTGCCGACAGCACGAGCGTCGCGAGGCAGCTTGTCGCTGATGCTGCTGGCGATGCACAGGGGAGAGTGAAGCAGTCCGCCGAGCAGGTGATGGCGAAGGTCGGAGAAGTCAAGGACGGGCTGTCGGCCTGGTCGTCCCGCAACCCCGCCGATTTTGGCGACTTGTCCGCGCTCAGCGCGGACGGGAAGTTGCTCTATTGCCGGGTGTTGGTGAGCTTGGCGCTGGTCGACGGCCTCCTCGATCCTCGCGAGATCGCGAATCTGTACTTGTTCGCATCGACGATTGGTCTCGACGGCGAAGCGCGATCGGAGTTGCGCAGGGAAATCACTGGGGCGCAACGGGATGCAGCGAGCGACGCAGGGGTCCCCGACGCCACGGTGGAGCTGTCCAGGGAATTGCACGACCGCCTCGAGGAGGATCAGCGCGAGCCGGTGTTCACGGTGCTGGTGCGCGATCTGGTGCGAATTTCGCGTGCTGACAGGCATGCTGCGGACGCCGAGCGTGAGCGAATCGTGCTGGTCGCAGGACTCGTGTTCGCCGAGTCAGCTGACAAGGTCGTGGAGGCGACCGAACGGTTCGTGATTGCGGAAGAGGACTTCGCTTCCGGCAAGATCACGACCAGCCAGTTGGAGACCACCACCAAGGACATCGCTGCCAAGGCGGCTGCGTTCGGTGCCCCGATCGCCGCGATCAGTCTTGCTGGCAGCGTCTCCGGCCTCAGCGGGGCGGGAATCACCTCGGGTTTGGCGGCCTTGGGGTTCGGCGGCTTGCTGGGCTTGAGCGCGATGGTCACCGGGATCGGCACCGTGGTGATTCTCGGGGTCGCGGTCCATCAGGGGGCGCGTTGGGTGCTGGCCACCAACGAGCGTGAACGAGAAAATCGGCGCGAGCATCTGATTCAGCAAGTCATCAAGAATCACCAGCAGGCGATGGCCGAGCTCACCGACGACATCGCGGGGCTCGGTCACCGGATGGAGGCCTACCTCACCCAGACCACGAGGAACGAGGAGCGACTCGCCACGCTCAGGGATGAGTTGGCCGCCTTTCAGTTGGCCCTGGTGAATCTGCAGAACAGTCAGGAGGCCTTCGAACGGCGGGAGCCGCTCAGTGTCGGGTGACCAGCTTTCGGCTGCTGCCGCGGTCGTGGCTTACCAGGCCGTCACGCTGACCGAACTGCGGGGCTTGTTCGACCAGGTGGAATTCGACCTCAAGGATGTCCTCGAACGCGAACTTCGCGTCAGCGACACCCTGGACTCGGTCGAGTCCGAGTTCGACGCGGTGCGCGCCCGTCTCCAAGCAATGGGCATCCTCGTACCAGCTCAAGAGTCCCAGTCGAGCGCAGTGGCCACCGTGAGTGTCGAGACATCGAGCTACCGCCGTTACGCCGTGCCCGTCGTCCCGACTGATGGCGACTTCGATCAGCTCGTCAGGCTTGCCGAAGCCCGGTTGGATCTGTTGGGTATCGATCTGACCCGGGACCCGCTTCAGCAGGTTCTTCCCGCCGGCCAGATAGCTCGCAGCCTACGCAGCTACGCCGAGGAACATGGCGACGTCAGCTGGGACGAGACCGACTGGACGGTCGTCCTGGTTGCCGGAGTCCTCGCGACCCTCCTTGACGTCATCCTCGTCCGCATTCCCCAGGATTCCACCTTCTTGGGCAAAGAGCAGACGGGATCGCCCCTCACCAAGTGGCTCCAGGACAAGGATCGGGCTCAAGACGTCCACGCCCGATTCTTCAAGAGGTTCGAGAAGCTGGCCAAAGTGCCCTATGACGCCTCCACCACGTGGGCCACCGGGGGCCTGGTCAGCGGCATGCGGCCAGCTACCCATCGGCTCCAGAGCCTCGGCCACGATCCGGCCCTGGGTTTCCTCTTCGGCGTGGCAGATCTGATGCACGGAGCTGGCACGTACATCGACGAGGCAGGGCAACTGATCCAGGTCGCCACCGGCGCCCCCCCGATCGACCTGATCAACGCTTTCATCACCCAGGTGCGCCATCTGCTCTCGGACGTCTACACTCCTGCCGGCCTGCAGCCCCCGTTCTTCAGCCTGCTTCAACTCGGACAGATTAATTCCCCGTTCGCATTAGGCCCCTCCGGCGTCAAGCTGCCCTGGACCGATGTCGCCCGCTACATGTATACGAACGGCTACGACCTGCGCCACTTCTTCACAATGGGCATCACTCCTGGCGTCGTGTCCGCGATCATCCGCGGGTACTGGCTTCTCAAGAGCTACGCCACCGGCGGTACCGCAGCGCAACGGAAGCTGGAGCACGCCAAACTCACCTCCATGCTGCTGCTCGGGCACACCATCGCCACCTCCGGCACGCTGGTCAAGACCGGGCTACTGTTTGGCATGAACCCGGCCGCCCTCAACTACAACCAGATTCTCGCCATGGCGCCCGCCACCATCGCCTGGTTCAAAGAAGCCATCGCCCGCGACCATCGAATCAATCAAGCCCTGGAGAAGGAATGGGAATTGCTCCTCACCGAATCCGAGGGGCAATCGTGATCAGCGAGCCGAGTCACGAGCCTGGGCAGACTGTTAATCTGACTGTCTTTACATCGGCCTTCGTCTAATACTCCAGCCGGGGATCGTGATCACGGTCAGGCGCGCCGGTGGCCGGTTTCGTGAACGGCGGCAGCCACCGTCGATCATGGACGGTTGTGTGGACTGACCATGACGCGGCGGTGGCTGCCGCCTACAGGGTAGACGCCGAGGGTTGGCGTACCTTGTTCTGGACCTGCCCGCCTTCCTGTGGTCAGGACACGATGGCCTGCGCGGGCTCGGGCGAGCACGACGACATCGTCGCCGGCAGTCAGGTGCTGGTAACCGACCCGGCCGGGGTGAACCTCGCGGTCGCAGGCTGGACGCTGGCCAGGCGCGGGTCGACACGGAGGATCCGCACCGGGCGACAGCCTGCCTGTTCAGCTTCAAGATCCCGGGCGTTCCCAGCGGTAAGGGCATCTACGGGGTCGAGGTATCGAACCGCGGGAAGGTGCAGTTCGTCGGATCTGCAGGACTTCATCGCGCTCGGCCTGACCTGACCCGGACACGGAACGACCCCCGCTCGCCCTGGTTCGTGCGCAGGCCGTGCGGGGGTAGTTTCGTGCAGGGGCCGCCACGGGGGAAGCGTGTACCGCTCGGAAACCTGATTCTGGCCCCTGAAGTGCGGTGTTGTGCGGGGCGGATCAACCGTCCCCGGGCATCGTGGCGGGCATGTTCCTGTCCTTCGGCTACCTGATCCTGTGTCAGATCCTGCGGCTGGTGGTGCAGTGCTTACGCGGCGAGCGGTCGAAGGACATCGAAGTCCTGGTGTTGCGTCATCAGGTCGCGGTGTTGCGCCGGCAGGTCGCACGCCCGGACCTGAAGCCCACCGATCGAGTGGTGCTGTCAGCCCTGTCGCGGCTGCTGCCTCGGTCCCGCTGGTCGACGTTCTTCGTCACCCCGGCCACCCTTCTGCGGTGGCATCGGGAGCTGGTCGCCCGGAAGTGGACCTACCCGAAACGACGGCCCGGGCGCCCGCCGATACGGGCGGAGATCCGCGCCCTGGTACTGCGCCTGGCCCGCGAGAACCCGACCTGGGGCCACCGCCGGGGGCAGGGCGAACTGCTCAGGCTTGGCTATCGGGTCGCGGCCAGCACGGTGTGGACCATCCTGACCGCCGCCGGTGTCGACCCGGCTCCGCGTCGTGGCGGGTCGACCTGGACCAAGTTCCTGACCACCCAGGCCAAAGGCATGCTCGCCTGCGATTTCCTGCACGTGGACACGATCGGTCTGACCCGCATCTACGTCCTGTTCCTGATGGAGATCGGCACCCGGCGAGTTCACATTCTCGGCACCACGAGGCATCCGACAGGGGAGTGGGTCACTCAGCAGGCCCGGAACCTGATGTTGGATCTCGGCGACCGAGTCGCCCGGTTCAGGTTCTTGATCCGCGACCGTGACAGCAAGTACACCGCCGCCTTCGACGACGTCTTCACCACCGAAAGCATCGAGATCCTGCGCACTCCGCCTCGGGTGCCGAGGGCGAACGCGTCCGCGGAGCGGTGGGTACGCACGGTCCGCCGTGAATGCCTCGACCGGATGCTGATCTACAACCAACGTCACCTACTGGCCACCCTCGAGGAGTACGTGGCCACTACAACGACCACCGGCCGCACCAAGCCCGGCACCAACAACCGCCCAACGCCGCCGACACACCGCCCCCATCGGTCGCCGACCTGACCGCCGCACGAGTGCTCCGCAGGAAGATCCTCAACGGACTGATCAACGAATACTCCCAGGCCGCGTAGCTGTGACCGACTTTCCGAGCGGTACACGACGCAGGCATCACCGTCTGCAAGATCCCGCCGCAGAGTCCGCGCGCGAACGCCTACGCGGAAAGGTTCGTCGGCACCGTCCGCAGAGAGGTCACAGATCGGATGCTCATCGTCGGTGAACGGCACCTACGGCGAACACTCGCCGAAGACGCCCGTCACTACAACGGGTGGCGTCCCCATCGAGCGCTGCAGTTGCAGCCCCCACGCTCCGATCGTCCTGTCATCGACCTGACCCACGAGCGGATCAAACGCCGGCCCGTTCTCGGCGGGCTCATCAACGAGTACAAACGAGCCGCATAGAAGAACCAGCTCAGCGCACGTGACAGGGTTTTGGAACCCCACAAGGACCTACCTTCTTCATCCGGTACTCGGCCCACGACTGCGAACGTGCGCGGCGGTCGTAGCGGAGACGACCGGTCGCACGGCTGAGCAGATCTTCGGCGGCATCGACGCGATGAAGCTGCGCTCGTCGATGACCTTGTTCCTACGGGCCGCGCCAGAAGAAGACGTGTTCGCATCTGTGCTGCGACGCTACTTCGATGCCGAGCCCGACCCGGCGACGGACAGCCGCCTCTGACCCGCGCGGCTACAAAATGCCGAGCTGGCTGGCGCGGGCCAACGCCTCGACCCGGTTACGGGCGCCGAGCTTTTCCAGCGACCGCTGCAGGTACGTCTTGACCGTGTTCCGGGTCAGCCCCAGCTCCGCGGCGATCTCCGGGTTGGTCTGGCCCATCGCGACATGGCGCAGGATCTCGTACTCGCGCCGGGTCAATCCGTGCTCCCGGAGCTTGCGACTGACCAGCGCGCTGCTGGTGTCGTGATCGACCTCGACCACCCGCTCGCCGGAGACCACCCGCCGGATCACGTCGATCAGGACCTCTCGCGCGGTGTCCTTGACCACGACACCGTCGACGCCTGCGGCCAACGCCGCGTCAAGCGCGGCATGGTCGGGGTACGCCGTGAAAATGATGATCTTCGACTCGGGGCTGCGCTTGCGTAGTGAGTGCACCGCTTCCGGGGCGAGCATGTCGGGCAGGCGAAGGTCGAGCAGGACCACGTCGGGACGCAGCGCGTCGACTGCCGCGACCGCCTCTCGTCCTGAACGGGCGTAACCGGCCACGTGCAGCCAGGACGTGTGGTGGACCGCGAGGGTCACCCCGTCCAGGACGATGGGGTGGTCGTCGACGACGAGTACCCGAACCAGGTCAGCCGTCATTGCGGTAGCCACGCCTGCACGGTAATACCACCGTCTTCATTAGACCCAATGTTCATGGTGCCGCCGACGCGGCCTAGGCGCTCGGCCGTGGCCGCGAGGCCAAGACCGTCGCCCCACGATGCCTCGTCGGTGAACCCGACCCCGTCGTCGGCGATGGTGACCGCGACGCCGTTGCGTTGGCAGTACACGCTCAGCACTACCGACTTGGCCCTGGCGTGCTTCTCGACGTTGAGCAGCGCTTCGCGGGTGGCGTCGGCCAGCGTCGCGATGCGGTCCTGCGGCAAGGTCGGTAGATCAGTCAGCATAATTAGGCGGGCCGGGATCCCAGTCCGCTCCTGGAACGCGCGGCAGTGCCCCCGCAATGCCACTCCCAGCGCCACCTCGCCCGGCGGAGCGCTGAGCACTCGCAGCGATCCACGTAGCGCCTCCGACGCCTCAGCAGCCTGCTGCTCGAGCGTGTGGAGCCGGGTCTTGATCTCTTCGTCCAGCTCGACCTCGTCACCGAGCCGGCGGATCCCGGCCCGAAGCGTGAACAGGACCGCGCCCACCGTGTCGTGGAGCCTGAGCGCCACGAGGCGCCGTTCCTCGTGGACGGCGACCTCGGCGGCGTGCCGTGCCCGTTCGGCCACCGCGCCCGCTGCGGCGACGCGTGCGGCCACCTGCTCCATCGCCTGCACGGTTCGATCGCCGAACGGCGTGGGGCCTCGGTTGGCGCCGTAGAGCACGCCGAGCAGGGCGCCGCGGTGCATCACCGGTACGGCGATCATCGCCTTGATCCCTTCGGCCGCGGCCGGCGCCTTGTGGTGGGGGCTGATATCGTCCGATTCGCAGTAGTCGCCGACCCACATTGGACGGCGTGCCGCCATCACCTTGCCGCCGAGTCCGGTACCAATCGGCACCACGATGCCGCGTACAAGGTTGGTAACGGTGTTAACCGGGTACTGAAGGACGATCTTGTCGGCGCCCGCGGGTTCGCCGATCCACGCGAGATCGACACCGGTCGCGTCGGGTACGACTTGCATGATCCGGTTGGTCGCCGCGGGAGCGTCTAGCAGCTCAAGAATCTCGACGTACTCCTGGTCAATCCGGGCCAGGATGTCGGGCAGCATCGAGGGCTCGTGGCCGCGATGGCCGTGATTGCTCATGATTGTTCCGATCTGCACCCGGCTGGACTCGCCGATGTCGCTGTCGCTGTCGTGCAATCGTCGGGCAGCGGGTTGGATGCGGACCACCTCCAGATGGAGATACACGTTGGGTGACCTCCACCTGTATCTACCGCAGATCGCGCCGACGGCCCACCCTCGTAACCCAACCGTCATGTGCGTACGCACCCGAACGTGTCATCACGCTGCGAAGGTGCGCTCTCAACATGCTAGAAGCACGCCGTGCACGACCGGACGCGAGGCCGCTGGGCCTGAGGGGCTGGTAGGGCGAACATGCTGCGGGTAGAGAACCTCGAAGTCGTCTACGACGACGTGATGCTGATACTGCGCGGCGTGAGTCTCGAGCTTCCGCAGGGCGCGATCGTGGCGCTTCTCGGCGCGAATGGCGCCGGCAAGACGACTCTGCTGCGGGCGATCTGTGGGCTGCTCGACCCGCACGACGGAGACATCACGAAGGGCGCGGTCACCGTGGACGGGCGTCCGATCCACGGCATGCGCCCGTCCGCCATCGTGCGGAGCGGGGTCTCCCAGGTGATGGAGGGACGGCGCACGTTCGCCGAGCTGTCGGTCGAAGAGAATCTGCGGCTTGGGGCGCACACCAACCCACGGGGCCGAGCGGCCCGGATCGAGCAGGTCTACGGCTTGTTCCCGGTGCTGGCCAAGCGGCGGCGGGACACCGCGGGGTACTTGTCCGGCGGTGAGCAGCAGATGCTCGCGATGGGGCGGGCGTTGATGGCGCAGCCGAAGTACCTACTCCTGGACGAGCCGAGCCTCGGGCTCGCGCCGAAGCTGGTAGAGCAGATTCGGGACCTGATCGCGGAGATCAACCGTCAGGGTACGGGCGTGCTGCTGGTCGAGCAGAACGCGACGATGGCGCTGTCGATCGCCTCCCATGGCTACGTCATGGAGACTGGCAAGATCGTGCTTGACAAGCCCGCGGCGGAGCTGCTCGCCGACGAGGACGTGCGCGAGTTCTACCTCGGCCTGCATCCAGAGGGCACGACCAAGTCGTTCCGCGAGGTCAAGCACTACAAGCGGCGGAAGCGGTGGTTGTCTTGAGCGCCACGAGCGAGCTGACCAGCCCCGCGTTCGGGCGGGGAAGGTACGCGCTGACGGAGGAGCCGATCCTGGCCGTCGATGAGATCCGGCTGGCGTTCAAGGGGGTCAAGGCGATCGACGGCGTCAGCTTTTCCGTTGGCCGCCGTGAGCTCTTCGCCATCATCGGCCCGAACGGGGCCGGTAAGACGTCGATCTTCAACGTTCTCTCCGGTGTCTACCGTCCGCAGTCGGGCCGGGTCATGTTCGACGGCGCGAACCTCGTCGGGCACCGTCCGCATCGGATCGCCGCAGCCGGAATGGCCCGGACCTTCCAGAACGTGGAGCTCTTCTCGAACCTGACGGTTCTCGACAACCTGCTGCTGGGCCGGCACACCCACTTGCGCTACGGCACGTTCGCCGCGATCGCCTGGTTCGGCCGGGCGCGGCGGGAGGAGCTCGCCGCGCGCGCGGCCGTCGAGGACATTGTCGACTTTCTTGAGCTGCAACAGTGGCGACGGCTGCCGGTCGGTCTACTCCCGTACGGCGTACAGAAGCGGGTCGAGCTCGGCCGGGCCCTCGCCATGCAGCCCAAGCTCTTACTACTCGACGAGCCGGTGGCGGGCATGAACCTCGAGGAGACCGAGGACATGGCCCGCTTCATCCTCGACATCCGCGACGAGCTGAACATCCCGATGATCCTGGTCGAGCACGACATGGGCCTGGTGATGGACCTGGCCGACCGGGTTATGGTGCTCGACTTCGGTGTCCCGATCACGACCGGAGTACCGGCCGAGGTTCAACGCAATCCGGAAGTCATCCGCGCCTACCTCGGGGAGGTGGCACAGAATTGACCGAGTCGATGACGAGGCCAGGTGGGGCTGCGACAACAGGCGGTGCGTCCGCGGCAAGAACGATCGCAACCCGAGTGCGGGACCGGGCCTGGAGTACGGGCGACCGCGTGGCCATGCGCGAGAAGGACCTTGGCGTATGGCAAGAAATCACTTGGAAGGCCTATTGGGACACGGTGCTGACGGTCGGGCACGCCCTGCTGGCCCTAGGCGTCGAGCCGGGTGACCGAGTCGCGATCCACGCGGAGAACTGTCCAGAGTGGCTATACGCTGACGTCGCGACGGTCGCGGTACGGGCGACAACCGTCGGGCTCTACCCGACGAACCCGCCGGCTGAGGTGGGGTATCTGCTGTCCCACTCCGAAGCGAAGCTGCTCGTTGCCGAAGACCAGGAACAGGTGGACAAGGCACTGGCTGTGATCGACGAGTGTCCAGCTCTGACGCGGATCGTCTACATCGAACCTCGTGGCATCCGTTTTCACTATGATCACCCTGCCCTGCTCGCCTGGGACGATCTGCTCCAGCTCGGTGCGGAGCATCGCGCCGCATATCCGAGCGCTGTCGAGGATCGCATGGCGTCGGCGACCCCGGATGACATCGCCAACCTCATCTACACCTCCGGAACCACCGGGCCGCCCAAGGGCGCGATGCTGTCGGTGGCTAACCTCAACTTCGCGATCGAGACGCTCGTGGAGCAGCATGGCCTAGCATCGCCGCCGGCGAATGCCAACGACCTTGGCCTGTCCTATCTTCCGCTCTGCCACATTGCCGAGCGCACCTTCACCATCCACCAGAACGCGGCCGCCGGAGTGCAGGTGCATTTTGGCGAGTCCATCGCTACCGTTCAGGCAGACCTGCGCGAGGTGCAGCCCACATTGCTGTTCGGGGTGCCCCGCATTTGGGAGCGGATTCTCGCCAGCGTGACCATCGGTCTGCGAAATGCAGGGTGGATCAAGCGGACGAACGCGGCGGTCTGGTTGAAGATGGCGAACTGGATCGGCGACACGCTGGTGCGCACCGGTGGCCGGCATACGCTGTCCACCCGGGTGGTCTACGCGGTCGGCTGGCTTTTCTTGTACCGGGCGTTGCGGGAGCGCATCGGGATGCGGCGGGTACGGTTTGCCAGCTCGGGAGCTGCGCCGATCGCGCCGGAGGTGCTCAAGTTCTTCATGGGCATCGGAGTGCCGATGTACGAGATCTACGGTATGACGGAGAACGCCGCCGTCACCACGATCAACCGTCCCCGTCGGATCAAACTCGGCACGGTCGGCGAGCCACATACCAACGTCGAGGTCCGGATCGACGAGCAGACCGGCGAGATCCTCACCCGTCATCCTGCGGTCTTCGTCGGCTACTTCCGAGACCCGGAAGCGACGGCTAAGGCCAAGGACGCCGATGGCTGGCTCCACACCGGCGACGTCGGTGAGTGGGTGGGCGGGACGCACATCCGGATCACCGATCGGGCCAAGGACATCATCATCACGGCGGGGGGAAAGAACATCTCTCCGAGCGAGATCGAGAACGCCCTCAAGGCATCGCCGTTCATCAAGGAGGCGATCGTCGTCGGCGATCGGCGCCCGTACGTGGTTGCCCTGATCGGCATTGAGCTGGAGACGGTCGGCGACTGGGCGCAGCGTCGGGGGGTCGCCTACACCACCTACCGCGACCTCACGGAGAAGCCGGAGGTCCTCAAGCTGGTGCAGGACATCGTGAACGAGGTCAATGTCCGCTTCGCCACGGCCGAGCAGATTAAGAAGTTCCGCATGCTCCCCAAGGAGCTCGACCACGAGGATGGCGAACTCACTGCCACGCAGAAGGTGAAGCGGTCCGCGATCGTCAAGCTCTTCGGTGACCTGGTCGAGGACATGTACGGGAGCGGGCGATGACCGAGATCGTGCAGATCCTCAGCCGCGGGCTGGGCATCGGCAGCATGTACGCGTTGCTGGCGCTCGGATTCGTCATCATCTACAAGTCGACCCGGGTGATCAGTTTCGCTCAGCCCGCGTTCATGCTCGCCGGTGCGGTGCTCGTGACCTACCTGGTGGGCCCGCTTGGCTTCTTCGTCGCGCTGCCGCTCGCCATGCTCGGCACCGCGATGCTCGGCTGGGGAGTGGAACGGGCAGCAATCCGCCCGATGGTGGGCCGCCCCGCGTTCACGGTCGCCATCATCACCCTCGGCATTGACGTCATCATCCGCGTCGTTGCCGGCGCCGCGATCGGGATCAACCTGCGCCAGGTCGGCGACCCGTGGGGACTGAAGTCGACCACGCTGTTCGGGATCGAGGTTCAACAGCGGCACCTCGCGATGATCGTCACGATGACCATCCTGGTAGCGATCCTGTTCGCGTTCTTCCAATTCACCACGATGGGCCTGGCGATGCGGGCGGCGGCCTACGACCAGGAGGCGGCACTGGCCCAGGGTGTCTCGGTGGGTGGCGTTTTCTCCCTGTCGTGGGCGATCGCTGGCGCGCTCGCCGCGGTAGGCGGCACCTTCGCGGCCATCGGCGGCAGTGTGGAGTCGACTCTGTGGATCATCGCGCTGGTCGCGCTCCCGGTGATCATTCTCGGTGGACTGGACTCGCTCCCGGGGGCAGTCATCGGCGGTCTGCTCGTGGGTGTGGTGCAGGAAGTCATCGCGTTCTACCAGCAGTCGCTGCCTGAGTGGCTGGGCGGCAACGTCTCCATCCTCACGCCGTACCTGCTCATGCTGATCGTTCTGCTGGTCCGCCCCTACGGCTTGTTCGGCACCCGAGAGGTGGAACGCGTATGACCACCGCGACGCCCACGACCGCGACGTCCACGACCGCGACGTCCACGACTACTGCTGCGACGAGGGCCACCAGGGGCAGACCGTTCGGTCGGCCGATGCTGTATACGGCGTACGGCCAGGAGATGGCCCTGTTCAACACGCTCACCAAGAAGGTGATGGTGGGACTGCTGCTTGTGCTCGCCGCAGTCGCCCCGCTCGGCTTGGTGGACAAGGATCTTAAGCTGCTCGCCACCGCGTGCGTGACCGCGATTGGTGCGATCGGCCTCGGTCTGGTCACCGGCTACGCCGGGCAGGTGTCCCTGGGCCACGCGTTCTTCCTGGCCGTGGGCGCCTACACGGCCGCGGTCATCAGTGGCAACCCCGAGGGCCGCACCCTGGGCTTTGGGGTGCAGGAGATTCTGATCTGGCTTCCCGCCGCGGGCATCGTGGCCGGCCTCGCCGGTGTGATCGTGGCGCCGTTGGCCACGCGGCTGCGAGGGCTCTACCTTGCCATCGTCACGCTCGGGCTGGTCTTCATCGGCGAGTATGTCCTGCGCGAGTGGAGCGAGGTTACCGGCGGCACAGGGATCGGGCGTCCGGCTCCGACACCCGCACTGTTCGGCCAGCGGCTCGACGTTGCGACACCCATCTTCGACGGATATGTGCTCACCCGTGACCAGAGGCTCTACTGGCTCATGCTTATCCTGCTGGTGATCTTCGCGCTCGCGGCCCGCAACATCGCCCGGTCCCGGGTCGGCCGAGCGTTCACCTCCATCCGCGACCGCGACATCGCCGCTGGCGTCATGGGCGTCAACTTGGCCCGCTACAAGACCATCGCTTTCGCGGTCTCATCGTTCTATGCCGGCTGCGCCGGGGCCCTGCTCTATGTCTCGGTTGGCTTTTTCGTGCCCGACTCGTTCAACCTGGAGATGTCGGTCCTGTTCATCGCGATGGTGCTCATCGGCGGGGCAGGCAGCATCTCCGGGGCGATCCTGGGCGCGTTCTTCTTCACCTACCTGCCCACCCTGACCCGGCAGATTCCGTCCGATGTCATCAGCGGAGCTGCCACCGACACCCCGAACATCTTCCAACTGCAGCTGGTGCTCTACGGCGCACTCATCATCGGGTTCCTCCTCTTCGAGCCCCGAGGTCTGTTCGGCCTCTGGATTCGAGTTCGCAACTTCTGGAAGGCCTGGCCATTCAAGTACTGATCCGGCGCAATGGAATGAACCCTGCACCACCCGTCCCAACCCCCGCACCAGAACTCCTAGCACGTAGAAGGAGCACGTAATGTCATTGAACCGATCACGCTTGGCGGCGACCGCCGCTGCGGCGCTGATACTCGTCGGGGCCGTCGCCGGCTGCCGGGGTACGGATACCCCGACCACGACAACGTCCGCCGGCATGAAGACCGACATCGGTGTCACCGCTGAGCCCTGCCCGCAGGCCATCGATACGACCAAGGGCTGCATCTACCTCGGTACGATCTCCGACCTGACCGTCGGCCCCTTCGCCCCGCTGGCTGTTCCGATCACCAAGGCGCAGGCCGCGTTCTGGAACCGGGTCAACAAGGCCGGTGGTATCGGCGGCTACGAGATCGACGTCACCAAGTACGTCAAGGATAACAAGTACAACCCGCAGACCCACAACGAGGTCTACCAGGAGATCAAGCCCAGCATCCTGGCCCTGGCGCAGACCCTGGGTTCTCCCACCACGGCCGCCATCATCGAGGACCTCGTTGCCAGCAAAATCGTCGCGGCGCCGGCGTCGTGGACGTCGGACTGGGCGTTCCAGGACGTGATCCTCGAGTCCGGTGCCAACTACTGCGTCGAGTCCATGAACGCCGTCGACTTCGCCAAGTCCAAGAACCCTGCGCTCAAAAACGTCATGGCTGTGCACTACGCGGGTGACTACGGCGACGACGCGGCTGCCGGTGTCAAGTACGCGGCCGAGAAGCTCGGCCTCACGTACACCGATGTCAAGACCGACCCCGGTGCCGACAAGCAGGCCGCCGCCATCGCGGCGATCGTCGCCGGCAAGCCGGACCTGGTCATCCTGACCACCGCGCCGACCGAGGCTGCGACCATCGTCGGCACCGCCGTCGCGCAGGGCTTCCGCGGCATGGTGATCGGCACCAGCCCGACCTGGAACCCCGCGCTCAACGGCAGCCCGGCCGCTCCGGCCCTGGCCGCGGTCTACCTCCAGTCCGGACCGTGGCAGTCGTGGGGTGCGGACACGCCGGGTCACAAGGCGATGCGCGAGGCGCTGACCCCGACCCCGAGCCCGCTCTCCGACGGTTACACCTCTGGTTGGGTGTGGTCCTACCCGCTCAAGGCCGCGCTCGAGAAGGCTGCCGCGAACAAGGACCTCACCCGTGCCGGTCTGCTCGCCGCAGCGAAGTCACTGACTTCAGTGGACTACGAGGGCATGCTTCCGGCTGGCTCAGGTAACTACGCCGCCGGACCGGACAAGGGCCAGGTCCGCGTCACGGTCATCTCCAAGCCGGACAAAGCCGCGCCGACCGGCGTGACCGAGGTCCAGAAGCTCACCGCGGGTCCGACCGCCACGGGCTTCAACTTGAGCAAGGCCTGCTACAAGTAGCCGATCCCGGTATGAGGGGCGCGCGCATGCGCGCGCCCCTCATACACAACGGGGGAGGGTGCCGTTGCATTATCTGATCGGGAGACGCGGTACGCCCGGGTCGGGTCTGCGGTCAGATCACCCGGGCGAGTTCACTGAGCGCCGAAACGACTCGGAGCTTGGGCTGACTGTCGAGCCCGAGTTCGTAGTGTCCGCGGCGGAGATTCTGCATGAACGCGTGTCCGGCGATGATCACCTGTGCGCTTGAGTCGGTCCGGAGTCCACGCATGGGTCGTAACCGGTGCTTGAGCTGGCTGTGATCGGCCTCGATCGGATTGTTCGCGTGCCGTTCGACGTGGTGCCAGGCCGAGGGGATCAGGTCGTCGAGCACCGCTGGGTAGACCGGGGCGGCGTCGGTGACGACTTCGCTGGGCGTCACCTTCAGCATCCGCAGTGCACCCTGGAAGAACCGCCGGGCCGCGGCGGCATCACGGCGGGCCGAGACGAGCACGTCGATGACCTGCCCGTGCTGGTCGACCGCCCGGTAGACGTACCGCCAAACCCCGTTGACCTTCACGTAGGTCTCGTCGACGAACCACCGGTCACCGGGCGAGTGGCGGACGAACCGGGCCGCGTCGGCCAGCAACGGGGTGAACCGTTGCACCCACCGGAACACGGTGACGTGGTCGACCTCGACACCGCGCTCAGCCAGGAGTTCCTCCACGTCCCGGTAGGAGAGGTTGTAGTGCAGGTACCAGCAGACCGCGACGACGATCGCCTCTGTGGGGAACCGGAATCCGATGAACGCCGACTTCGGAGGCGACCAGGGGCGACCAGGACTCGACAGCTGCACCCGTCAAAGCTGCCTCGATCCCTGGACACGGGCAATGCAACAGCCCCACGACATCTTTGCGGATCTTGAAGCGTAGACAACTCCATGATCCACAGGTGTCGTCCTCGCTCCGCATCCGGGCACCGGCAACAAGATCAGATCAAAGCGGGCATTCGCGGACTACTCCGGGGCCCTGCAGTCCCCCGGCTCCAGGAACCGCTTGGGGTCGCGGGCACCGCCGACGCCCGCTGGCGTTCCGGTGAAGATGAGGTCGGCCGGTAGTAGCGGGCAGACGGCGGAGAGTCGGGCAATCAGTTCCGGCACGGCGAAGATCAGATCACCGGTCCGGCCCGACTGGAGGACCTCATCGCCGAGCCGGCAGCCCAGTTCGAGGTCGTTCGGATCGGCGAACTCGTCGGGCGTGACGAGCACCGGACCGACCGGGCCGAAGCCGGGGTAGGACCTGCCGACGGAGAACTGGGGTACCGGTCCGGCCAACTGGACCAGTCGTTCGGAAAGGTCCTGGCCGACCATGAGCCCGGCGATGTGCTGCCATGCTTCCTGCTCGGCCACCGCTTGCGCCCGTCTGCCGATCGCGACAACCAACTCGACCTCCCAGTCCACGTACGCGCTGGGAAGCGCGACCGTCTCGTTGGCGTTGACGACGCAGGTCGGGAACTTGGTGAAGACCGCCGGAACCGGCGGCACCGCGAGACCGGACTCGGCCGCGTGTGATCGGTAGTTGAGGCCGATTGCGAACACCTGGCGCGGAAACGGTGTTGGCGCGTGCAGGTCTGCGGGGTCGACGGCGAGATCTGCCCGCCCGTCCTGAGCGGCAGCCCACTGGCGGAACTCGTCCCACTGCGCGAACAGCGACTGTGGCTCGGCCGGGAACCGGCCGTCGCTGGCCTTCTCAACATCGAGTCCGGCGCCAGAGCCGTCGACCAGCGTGGCGCGGCCCATCAGGTTGGCGAAACGCATCTGAGCTCCCTCAGCAGCAGGGCGGACTCGGCCATCATGAGGGCCAGAGTCGACTGTCAAGAGAGAATCGATTATTCTGCGCCTGTTACCCTTCTTCCGTGGTCAAGCGAGCTGGCAGTGAGAGCCTCACCGAGGACGTGTGCGCGCAGCTGCGCGACGACATCTTCAGCCGGCAGCTCGCACCCGGCGAACGGCTGAAGCCCGCCGACCTCTGTATCCGATTCGGTGTCAGCCTCAGCGTGATGCGGGAAGCGCTCGGCCTGCTGGCAGCGCAGGACCTTGTGAAGATCGAGCGCAACCGCAGCTTCCACGTCACGACGTTATCGCGGGAGGCGTTGCACGACCTGACCGAGGCGCGCAAGATCAACGAAGGTGCGGCCCTCCGGTTGTCCATCGAGCGCGGCGACGTCGCGTGGGAGGCGGAAGTGCTTGCCGCTCATCACCGGCTCGCCAGCCGTCCGGTCTTCCTCCCCGGCGATCCACCGATCCGCAACAACGAGTGGTCGGAGGCGCATCTCGCGTTCCACCACAGGCTGATCGAGGCATGCGGCAACCAGGTCCTGCTGGACATCTGCGTGCGGCTGTCCGACGCCGCCCAGCTCTACCGGGCCTGGTCCTCGTCAGTTGGTGGAGATCCGCATCGGGACCTCGCCGCCGAGCACCGGGCGCTCATGGAGGCCGCCCTCGATCACGACGACCGCGCGGTGCGCCTCTTCGAGGCGCACATCGAGCGAACCGCGCAGATTCTACTGCAGTTCGAAGCTCCCGAAATTGAGCATTCAGCCCTGTGGCGACCATCCCGTGCCGGTGCCACCGCACGGGCGCGCAAGGCCGGATAGGTCGCTCTCTCGTGACGGGCCGCCGGCCAGTGTGTGCAACGGTGGTGTCCCGGAGCGGCCGTGGGGCTGACCCACCATTCAGCAGTTGCGCCGGCCGGGTTGGAGGCTCCCGTGGTCAGACGCGGATCACGCGCTTGCCCAGGTTGTCGCCGCGGTAGAGGCCGGCGATCGAGTCCGGTGCGCTGTCGATCCCCTCGAGGACGTCCTCGCGGTGGCGCAGCCGCCCGTCGCGTACGAGCGGCGTGAGCCGGGCGACCGCCTCGCCGAGGCGGTGCTCGTGGTCGAAAAACAGGAAGCCCTCCATGCTTGCGCGCTTCATGAGCAGGTGGCGGCTGACCAGGGGTCCGACCGGCCACGGGTCCCAGCTCACCACCGAGGCCGTGCCGCACACGACAATGCGCGCACGGGGGTTGATCAGCCGCAGCACCGCATCGCTGATCGCCCCGGTGGTGTTGTCGAAGTAGACGTCGACGCCGTCCGGGCAGGCCGCCGCGAGGTCGGCCTCGAACGTGGGGGAGCGGTAGTCGACGGCGGCGTCGTACCCGAAATCCTCGACGCAAGTCGCACCTTCTCGGGTCCGCCGGCGATCCCGACGGTGCGGCAGCCGGTCAGCCGCGCCAGCTGGCCGGCCACGGAGCCCACGGCTCCGGCCGCGGTCGAGACGACGACGCTGTCGCCCACCCGCGGCCGCCCGATTTCGTTCATCGCGAACCAGGCCGTCGCCCCGGTGAGACCGAGCACGCCGAGGGACAAGGACGGCGACATCCCGTCGTCGGGCACCCGTCGCAGGATCGCCGACGCGTCGACGGTTGCGTACTCCTGCCACCCGAACATGCCCATGACGCGCTCGCCGACGGCGAAGCGGTCCGAGTGTGTCTCCTCGACGCGGCCGACCGCGTACGAGCGCATGACGGCACCGAGCGGCACTGGCGTCGAGTAGTTCGCCACCGCGCTCACCCAGCCGCGCATCGCGGGGTCGACCGACAGGAATGTATTGCGCACCAGGACTTCGCCGGGCCCGGGCGGGCGGACTCCGGCCTGCACGATCGCGAAGTTCTCCGCCTGAGGGATACCGTCGGGCCGGGACACGAGCACGACCTGGCGATGCGTGTCCGGGCTACTCATGCGGCCTCCTCCTTGATCGATGCCGCGACGATCACCGGGCAACGGAACCCCGGCCCGGTCTTCGGGCGCTGCGGTCGATCCGCGCGCATCTTACCGATCGCTCGTCCCTAAATCGATGCCACAATCAGAATCGATTTCCTCTTGTGTGGTCGATCGGGCGGTGCTTGAATGACGCACATCACACCTCGGTTACCGGGCCATGACGGAGACGTGACATGCGTGTAGCGAGCACGGGAGGGCGGCTGGTCGTCGCCGCAGGCGACGGCTGGGTTGACGTGGAGAAGGCCAGCGACGGACGCTTCTCCTCGGATCCTCAGGCGGTCTACGGCCGCTGGGACGAGTTCGTGGACTGGGCCCGTGACGAGGTGGACGACTCGTCGGCGCAGCAGGTCGAGGTGTTCGACCCGCCGGTGCCCCGGCCGCGCCAGCTCATCGCGATCGGCCTCAACTACCGCGACCACGCGAACGAGGCCAAGCTGGACATCCCCGAGTACCCGGTGGTGTTCGGGAAGTTCGCCAGCTCGCTGGTCGGGCACGGCGCCACCGTCGTGCTGCCGAGCGACGGCATCGACTGGGAGGTCGAGCTCGTCGTCGTCATCGGCAGGGAGGGCCATCAGATCCCGGTCGAGAAGGCGTGGGACCACGTCGCCGGCCTGACGGTCGGCCAAGACCTGTCGTGGCGGGCGGTGCAGCTGCGGGGACCGGCACCGCAGTTCTCGCTGGGCAAGTCGTACCCGGGCTTCAGCCCCCTCGGCCCGGCCGTCGTCACGGTCGACGAGCTGCCCGACAAGGACGACCTGGCGATCTCATGCGCGCTCAACGGCGAGACGCTGCAGCACGGCCGCACAAAAGACCTTATCTTCCCGGTCGCCGAGCTGATCAGCCGGCTGTCGCAGGCGCTGACCCTCTACCCCGGCGACCTGATCTACACCGGCACGCCGGAGGGCGTCGGCGCGGGTCGCAACCCCATGCGCTTCCTCGGGCCCGGCCAGCTCGTGAGCTCCATCGAGCGCGTCGGCGAACTGACCATCAACCTCGTCAACGGCCTCTGAGGGAGGACCCGATGCCACTGCACCGGCTCAGCTCGTTCACCTACTCGGTCCCGAACGTGGCCGAGGTGATGTCCTATTACACGGAGTTCGGGCTCACCGACAACGGTGACGGCTCGATGTCCACCGTGGACGGCGGCAGGCAGCTCTACGTCGAGCAGGGTCCCTACCGTCGGATCACGGCCATCACGCTCGGCGCCGACGACCCCGACGATCTGGGCAGGATCTCATCGTCGCTGGCCGCCCTCGGTGTGGAGTGCACCGTCGAGGGCGAGCGGCTGCGCACCGCCGAACCCATCAGTGGCACCCGGGTGAACGTGGTCGTCGAGCAGCGTGTCGCACAGCCGACCATCGCGCCGGCGCCGACCAACGGCCCCGGGCGCGTGGAGCGCGTGAACGCGCGAGCGGACGGCATCATGCGAACGGAGCGGGTCAAGCCACGCCGCCTAGGGCACGTGGCGCTCGTCTCGGCGGACTCCGAGGCGACCATGCGGTTCTTCGCCGACGGCCTGGACTTCAAGGTCAGCGACTACGCCGGCAGCAAGAGCTCCGCATTCATGCGCTGCTCGCCGGACCACCACAACGTCGCGGTCTTCAGCGGGCCGGCCTCCTTCCCGCATCACAGCTCCTGGCAGGTCAACGACCTCGACGACATCGGCCGCGGCGCGGAGGACCTGCTGGCTGCCGACGCCGGACGGCAGGCGTGGGGCTTCGGCCGTCACTACGCCGGGTCGAACTTCTTCTGGTACCTCAAGGACCCGGCCGGCACGTTCAGCGAGTACTACGCCGACATGGACCAGATCACCGTCGACGACCTCTGGACGCCCCAGGTCTGCGAGGGCAAGAGCGGCCTATACAGCTGGGGCCCGGTCCCCTCGCCGGACTTCATGGCCCCCTCAGACGTCGCCGAGATCATCGCCGCACAGTCGAGCTGACCGATCGGAGGCATGACATGACCGAGACCTCTGACGTCGTCATCGTCGGCTACGGGCCCGTCGGGCAGTACCTCGCGCTCAAGCTGGGCCACGCGGGCTACTCGGTTGCTGTGGTGGAGAAGTGGCCCACGCCGTACGCGCTGCCCCGGGCGGTCCATTACGACCACGAGATCGCCCGCCTGTTCAAGTCGGTCGGGCTCGACTCGATCACCAACCCCATCATCGAGCAGTACGACAACATCTACCGCTGGGTCAACGCGGACAATGAGGTCCTGCTCGATCTCAACTGGACGGGCGTCGGCCCCTCGGGCTGGCACATGTCCAACTTCTTCTCACAGGCGGAGCTCGAGCGGGAGTTCAACTCCTACATCGAGAAGATCGGATCGATCCAGGTCAACCGCGGGTGGGAGGCCCAGGAGATCGACCAGGACGCTGACGGCGCCACCGTCACCGCCCGCTCGATGCGCCCGCAGGACGCCGGGGCGCTGTTGACCAGGACCTTCCGCGGCAAGTACGTCGTGGGCTGCGACGGGGCCAACAGTTTCGTCCGGCGGTGGATGAAGGCCGAGACGCACGACCTCGGCTTCCAGTTCGACTGGCTCATTGTCGACATGGTCCCCCACGAGCCGATGACCTTCGACCCGCCGGCGTGGCAGTGGTGCAATCCGGCCGCACCCACCACGGTGGTGCCCGGCGGTCCCGGACGCCGGCGCTGGGAGTTCATGCGCCTGCCGCACGAGACCATCGAGCAGCTCAACACCGAGGAGACCGCCTGGAAGCGCATGGCGGCCTGGGGCCTGACCCCGCAGAACTCGGTCCTCGAGCGGCACGCCGTCTACACGTTCCGGGCGATGTGGGCGCTCCCCGGGCAGTGGCGCAAGGGTCACGTGCTCATCGCCGGCGACGCCGCCCACCTGACCCCGCCGTTCGCCGGTGAGGGGATGTGCGCCGGGATCCGGGACGCGCAGAACATCTACTGGAAGCTCGACGCGGTGCTGCGCGGCCACGCGTGCGACGAGTTGCTCGACACCTACGGTCCCGAGCGCAGCAACAACACGCAGTACTGGATCAACTTCGCCGTCGGCCTCGGCGAGATCATCTGCGTGCTCGACCCCGAGGCGGCTGCCGCGCGCGACGCCGCGATGAAGGCGGCGCTGGAGGACCCGTCGCAGGCCCCGCCGCCCCCGCCTTCCCCGTCCCTGACCGCGGGCATCATCGGCACGCATCCGTTCGCAGGTCATCTGTCCCACCAGTACCGGGTGCGCAGGGGCGCCGTCACCGATTTCTTCGACCACGTCATGGGATACGGCTGGGCGATCCTGAGCACCGCCGGGTCGCCCGCGGCAGCGCTCGGACCGCAGAACCTCACGTGGGCCAAGGAGAACGGCGCCATCCTCGCGAGCGTCGGCGAGGATGGCGCCGTCGACCTCGTCGACGTCGACGGCAAGTACGCCGCCTGGTTCAAGGAGCTCGGCGCCGACACGATCATCGTGCGGCCCGACTTCTACATCTACGACGCGGGTGCGCTCGCGGGCCTCGACGCAGCGGTCACCGAACTGCGCACCAAGTTGTACGTCTATCCCCCGGGAGTCTGAGTTGGCCCTGCTCGAGGCGCGTGGCCTCACCAAGCGGTTCGGGGGCGTGACCGCCCTCGACAACCTCGACCTCGCCATCGAGGCCGGGGACGTGGTGGGTGTCATGGGTCCCAACGGCGCCGGCAAGAGCACGCTGCTGAAGGCCTTACTGGGCGAGATCCGGCTGGACGGCGGTGACGTGCTGCTCGACGGGAAGTCGGTGCTCGGCTGGCCGACGTACCGCATCGCGCGCGCTGGGGTCTCACTGGCCAACCAGGTGCCTCGGCCCTTCATGCGCATGACGGTCGAGCAGAACGTCCACGTCGGCAGCCTGGCCAGGGGTGATCGGCTGCGCGACCTGGACGTGCTCGAGCTGTGCGGCCTGGCGGGCAAGGCCAAGCGTCCGGCGGGAAGCCTCGGGCTGCTCGACCTCAAGCGGCTCGAGATGGCCCGGGCGCTGTCCCTGCACCCGCGCGTGCTGTTCCTGGACGAGGTCTGCGCGGGGCTGGTGCAGCACGAGACCGAGCAGATGATCGACATCATCCGTCGGGTCCACGCCGAGGGTGTCGCGCTCCTGGTGGTGGAGCACGTCGAGACGGTCATCCGCGACCTGGCGCAGCGCGTCATCGTCATCGACTGGGGCAAGGTCGTCGCCACCGGCACCCCGGACGAGATCTCGGCCGACCCCACAGTGCGCGCCATCTACCTCGGTGATGGGGCAGCCCTGCAGCGGACGGAGGTGCGCGAGCGCACCGAGTCGTCGACGCCGCCCCTGCTCGAGCTCGACGGCATCAGTGCGCGCTACGGCAAGGCGGTCGCGCTCGACGGCGTGAGCCTGCGCGTGCAGGCCGGTGAGGTGGTCTCGGTCCTGGGGGCCAACGGCGCAGGCAAGACCACGATGACCCGGATCATCACCGGCCTGCTGCCGGTGGCATCCGGCACGGTCCGGATATCGGGTGAGGACGTGAGCAGGCTCGGGCCGCACGAGCGGGTCAGGCGCGGCGTGGCCTGCTGCCCCGAGGGCCGGCAGATCTTCGGCGAGCTGACCGTGCAGGAGAACCTGCTGCTCGGCGGATATACCACCGACAAGGCCGCGCGTCTGACCCGGGCGGACGAGCTCTGCACACTGTTCCCCATCCTCGGCCAGCGGCGCGCTCAGCCGGCGGGCACGCTCAGCGGCGGTCAGCAGCAGCTACTGGCGATGGCTCGGGCTCTGATGTCCGACCCGACGCTGCTCATTCTCGACGAGGCCTCACTGGGCCTGTCTCCCGTGGCCATCGACACCGTGTACGAGGCCATTGCGGGCGTGCGTCAGGCGGGGCTCTCCATCCTGCTCATCGAGCAGAACGCCCACCGCAGCCTCGCGGTGGCGGACCACGCCTACGTGCTCGATCGCGGCCGGATCACCTATGAGGGACCGGCCCACCACCTCGACGACGTCGACCGTCTGTCGGCGGCGTACTTCGGAGCCGGCCACTAGGCCGACTGCCCACGCCGTCCGGGGACGGTCCCGCGGCTCACCAGAAAGGTCACGAATGATGCGAAGGAAGTCACTCCTCGCGTTCGCCGCGGGCGCGACCCTGGCGCTGACGCTGGCCGCCTGCGGCGCCTCGGCGTCCCAGAGCCCGGGCGGCGCAGCCGGCGCCCCGATCGTCCTCGGGGCGTCTCTGCCTCTGACCGGTCAGCTCGGTGGTTTCGGCCCCCTGATCCAGTCGGGCTACGAGCAGGGCGTCGCGGCGATCAACGCCGCCGGCGGCGTCAACGTCGGGGGCAGCAAGCACCAGCTCAAGCTGGTCGTGAAGGACAACAAGAGCGACCCGCAGCAGGTCACCGCCCTGTCCAAGTCGCTCATCAACGACGACGGCGCAGCTGTCCTGCTCGGGTCGGTGACGCCTCCACTCAACATCCCGCTGTCGGTGGTTGCGGACCTGGAGCAGGTGCCTGCCGTCATGAGCCTGGCGCCGACCCTGGCCTGGATGGGCGCGAACAAGGACGGTTGGAAGTACGCGTACGACGTCTTCGTCGACGAGACGCAGCAGACCGCGGTGAACTTCCAGGCCTCCGACCTCACCACCACGAACAGGAAGGTCGCCCTGTTCACCGACACCGAGGAGGACGGCAAGGCGATGGGCGCCCTCTGGGAGTCCGAGGCGCCCAAGTACGGCTACACCATCGTCTACCGGGCCCAGTTCCCCGTCGGGACCACGGACTTCTCGCAGTTCATCCAGAAGGCCAAGGACTCCGGCGCCGATGTCATGATCGCGCAGGTCATCCCGCCGGACGCGGTGGCGCTCTGGAAGCAGATGAAGGCACTGAAGTACTCGCCGAAGGTGGCGTTCCCCGAGAAGGGCGGTGGGTTCGGCTTCGACCAGGCGCTCGGTGACGTCGCCGAGGGCGCGTGCGTGTTCGGCTGGTGGTCCCCGACCAACGGCAACGTCGGTGGCCAGGCCGTGTACGACGCGGCCAAGGCGAAGTACGGCGATGGGCTTGGCGCGCAGGGCATCGTCGCCACATATGCGGTCGTCCAGATCGCCGCCGACGCGCTCTCCCGAGCCGGCAGCACGGACCCCACGGCCGTCAACAAGGCGCTGTCGCAGACCAAGGACCTCGCCACCGTCCTCGCCAAGATCACCTTCGGGCCCGACCACCGCTCAGTGCTGCAGGCCACCATGACGCAGTGGCAGCGAGCGGCCCAGCCGACGGTCTGGCCCGCCGACCAGGCCACCACCAAGTTCCTCGCACCGGTGCCCGGCCTGGTGAGCTGACCCATGTCCGTCGAGGCCCTGCTCAACGGCGCTCTCCTGGGCGGTCTCTACGCCCTGGTGGCACTCGGCCTCTCGCTGGTGTTCGGCATCATGCGGGTGGTCAATCTGGCGCACGGCATCACGGTGCTCACCGGCGCGTACGTCGCGATCGTGATCACGCAGCACGCCGCCATCGACCCGCTGCTGACCTTCCTCGTGGTGGGGCCCGCCGTCTTCGTCGTGGCAGCCCTCACCCAGCGGTACGTCCTCTCGCGGCTGCTCTCCACGTCGCTCGAGGCTCCGCTGGTCGCCACGTTCGGCCTGCTGCTGATCGGCCAGGGGCTGCTGGCGCAGGTCTTCGGGGGCGACCCCCTCGCGCTCAACGCCCCGTGGGGCCAGAGCGGGATCACGCTGTTCGGTGTCACCGTCCAGACGGTGAACGGCGTCGCCTTCGTGCTTGCCGCCGTCATCATCGCCGGCACGCAGCTCGTCCTCGCGCGAACCCGCTTCGGGACCGCGCTGCGCGCCGCCGCGATCGACTCGGCGACGGCCAGCACGCTGGGCATCAACATCAGCAGGATGCACGCCATCACGTTCGGAGCGGCCTCGGCCATCGCGGCCCTTGCCGGGATCGTCTACGGAACGGCCTTCTCGGTCACGCCCAATGCCGGCCTGCCCCTGCTCGTCCTCGGGTTCACCGTGGTGGTCATGGGCGGGGTCGGCAACATCCCGGGAACCCTGCTCGGCGGCGTGTTGGTCGGTGTCATCGCGGCCGCGGTCGGCGGGCTGTTCGGGCCGGTCTACTCGCCGCTTGCCGTCAACGTCCTGCTGATCGTCCTGCTGCTGGTACGTCCCCGGGGCCTGCTCACCGGCCTGACGATACGGAGGGCCGCAGCGTGATCACCGTCCCGGTGAAGCGACTCTTCGGCGGCCTCGTCATCTGGTTGGCGATCCTTGCGATGCTGCTCGCGCTGCCCGGGCACGTGAGCCGCGGCAACCAGGAGCTCGTGCTCACCCTCCTGATCTGGGTCGGCGTGGCGCAGGCCTGGAACATCATCGGCGGCATCGGCGGCCAGATGTCGCTGGGGCAGTCGGTGTTCGTCGGCGCGGGCGGCTACACCGTCGCGATGACCATGATCAAGCTGCAGCCCGGTTGGCCCGCGGCGCTGGTCGGTGCGGTCGTGGTGTCGGCGCTCGTGGCCTGGCTGCTCGCCTTCCCGCTGCTGCGGCTGTCCGGCGTCCACTTCACCATCGGCTCATCTGCCGTGGCACTCGGCCTGCTCGCATGGATGGTCACGTGGGAGTGGACGGGGGAGAGCCGCGGCCTGAACATCCCCCTCGACGCGATCCCGGACCGCGCCACCAAGTTCCGCGTCGTCGCCTTCGCCGCTGTCCTCGCCTGCGTCGTGACCTACGTGCTGCTGCGGTCAACGTTCGGCCTGCGGCTCATGGCAGTGCGCGACAACGAGGACGCCGCGGCCGCTCTCGGTGTCTCACCCCGACGCGTGAAGGGACAGGCATTCGTCCTCAGCGCCGCTCTCACCGGCCTGATGGGTGGGGTCGTGGCCCTGAACCAGGCCTCGATCGAGCCCAACTCGATGTTCGGCCTGACCTGGTCGGTCACGGCCCTCGTCATGGTCATCGTCGGCGGCATGGGCACCCTGTGGGGGCCCGTGATCGGAGCCTACGTCATCTACTACGTCGTGGACCGGTCACTGGACAACCAGCCGGTCCTGCAGGCGCTCCTGTCGGGCGTGCTGATCATCGCCGTCATCGTCCTGTTCCCGGGTGGGATCATGGGAGTCCTCCAGCAGGGCTGGACGTGGCTGACCGGGTTGGTCTCCCGCGGGAAGATAGCCCGACGTCGGCGGCACCCGTCACCGAGCCCGCATCGGTCACGACCTCTTCCCGAGACGGGAAGCGTGCGATGAGCGGTGTCCGGGTGTCGGCCAAGGCCAAGACGCGGGTCCAGGAGGTCTGGACCACGGTCCGGCGGGACATCCTGCGAGGAGCCCTCCACCCGGGGGAGAAGCTGAGCCCGTCGGCGACGGCCCAGGAGTACGGCGTGAGCCTCAGCGTCGTCCGCGAGGCGCTCACGCGAATGGCCGAGCAGGGGCTCGTGGTCTCCCAGCCACAGCTCGGGTTCACCGTCACCCCGATCTCGCGGGAGGACCTGCTCGACCTCACCTCGGTGCGCCTCGACATCGAGACGTTGGCCCTGCGCCGATCGGTGGAGAACGGTGACGTCGAGTGGCGCACGGCCCTGGTGGCCGCTCACTACCGGCTCGAGCAGACGCCTTGGTACGACGTCGACGTGGAGCCTCCGATTACGAGCGAGGAGTGGGCGTTGGCGCACAAGCGGTTCCACGACACGCTGCTGGCCGCCTGCGGCAGCGGGCGCCTGCTCGAGATCGCCGAGTCCCTGCGCGACTCCGCCGAGCTGTACCGGCGTTGGTCCGCTCCGATCGGCGGCGAGCACGAGCGTGACCTGGTGGGCGAGCACCGGGCCATCTTCGAGGCCGCCCAGTCCGGTGACGCCGAGACCGCGGTCGAGCGCCTCAAGGACCACATCTCACAAACGACCGACGTGCTGCTCAAGCACGCCACCTGACAAAGGAGAGACCAATGGCCACCTCGCTGTTCGTCACCGGTGCGTCAAGCGGCATCGGCGCGGCGTTCCTCGAGCAGGTGCCTGCGGACGTGAACGAGCCGCACACGTTCAGTCGGCGTCCTGCAGACGGCAGGTGGACCCAGGTCGACCTCGGTCATCAGCGCCAGTGGGAGACGGTTGTGAGTGCGTTCAAGCAGGCGCTCGATGCCGAGCAGCCGGACCACGCCATCTTCTTCCACTGCTCGGGGGGCGGCGACCCGGTCGGACGGGTGGTCGACCTCGACCCGCTCGAGTACGGGCTCGTCGTGACCATGAACGCGGCGTCCGGCATCGCGCTGGGCCAGGCATTCCTGCGCGCGTGCCACCTGAGGGGGATGCGAGCCACGCTCGTGCTCACCGGTTCGCCGGCCGCGGATAAGGACGTCCCCGGCATGGCGCACTACTGCGCCGCCAAGGACGGGATGCAGCACTGGGGCCGCATCGTGGCGATGGAGATGACGCCGGAGTCGGGCAACCGGGTCATTACGGTTGTCCCCTACGCGGTGCTCACCGAGATCGTGAAGAGCGTCATGACGAAGGATCCCGACGAGGTCCCGCTGGTGAACTACTTCCGGCACGTCGAGACGGCAGGCGAGTTCGCGAGTCCCGAGACCTGCGCCCGCCACATCTGGACCGCCATCCACGAGGCCTCCAACGGGGCCGTGGTCCCGGTGGGTGCGCTCGTGATCGCCGAACGCGCGGCCGCGGCGGCATCGTGAGCGTCTCCGTCGACCCGGAGATCCACACCGGCGGCTGGAGTTCGCCGAGCTGCCGAAGACCATCTCCGGCAAGATCCGGAGCGGAGGTTCGTCGGCGTCGTGACGGCCAGGATCTCCGGCAGACCTTGCTGGTGCACTTCGCCCGCTACTTCGACGCCTGCGACCGCGCCGACAGCGATGAGGTCATGCAGATCATGGCCGGCGCAACCATCAGCGTCGGCGCCCAGACTCTGTCCAACCCCGCGGCGATTTGCGAGATGTATGAGACGAAGCAGCCCAAGCCCTTGGACGAAGTCCGCAGGGCCACCAAGCACCACACCACCAACCTGCTGGTCGAGGGGCCGGACGCCGACGGCGTCTACGCCGCGACCGTCTACTGCTTCCGGCTCGAGGCGGGTGGGTCGGGCCCGGTAGTGGCGACGGCCGCATCCCCACTCGGCCTGCCGATCGTGGCGTGGCACGCGCTCGGTCTCGCCGTCGTCGCCTGGTACCTCCTCGAGCACTCGCCCGTCGGACGCCGCTTCTACGCCACCGGCGCGAACGCCGATGCGGCACGATTGGCCGGGGTGCGGACCTCGCGCGTCGTGGTGTGCTCATTCGTCGTCACAGGGCTGGTCGCTGGCCTTGCCGGGGTGCTCGCCACCGCGAAGGTGGGCCAGGTGTCACCGAGCATCGGACCGCCCTACCTGCTCCCGGCCTTCGCCGCGTGCTTCCTCGGCACCACTCAGCTCAAGATGGGGAGGTTCAATGTATGGGGCACGGTGCTGGCCAATTACCTCCTGGCGCCTGGAATCAAGGGCGTACAGTTGGTCGGCGGACAGCTGTGGATCACGGACCTGTTTAACAGCCTCGCCTTGGCCGGCGCGGTGGGGGTGGCTGTGGTCAGCCAGCGTCGGCACGCGGCCGTCGTGAGTCGGACCACGTCGCGGGCGAGGACCCAATGACCCGGGCGGATCGCACGCTCCGTCAGCTCACCGGTGAACTCGTCTACCCGGAGTCGCCGCGCTGGTACCGCGACAGCATCTGGATCTCAGATGTACATGACTACGCGATCAAGTCGGTTGGACTCGACGGCCGTGTCAAGGTGCAGGCTCCCGTCGCGGCACGACCTGCAGGTTTCGGGGTCCTCCCCGACGACTCGTTGTTGGTGGCCTCGGCGCTAGACCGCCGGCTGGGCATCTTCGAGAACGGCCGACTCCGAGAGGTCAACGACCTCTCGGAGCTGACGACAGGCCTGCTTAACGACATGGTGGTTGGGCGCGATGGTACAAGCTACGTGGGCGATACGGGGTTTCGGCCGGGCTCGGAAGCCAATGCGCCCGGTCGCATCATTCTGCGGCGGCCAGATGGGTCGATCCACGTCGCGGCAGAGGGCCTGGCCTTTCCCAACGGCATGGCACTCACCGACGACGAGTCGGTGCTGTACGTGGCCGAGACGTTCGGGCAGCGGCTGACCGCATTCACCGTCGGCCGTGACGGTCACCTGACCGAGCCCAGAGTGGTCGCCGAGCTCGGCTTCCGGCCCGACGGCATCTGTCTCGACGGTGCCGCGAACGTCTGGCTCGCCGCGACTTTCGACGCGAGGTTCGTCTGTTGCGACACGACCGGGGTCATCGTGGACCAGATCCCGGCGCCGGCCTCGATGGCGGTGGCGTGTGTCTTTGTCGGTGCCGACCGGTCGACCTTGGCGCTCTGCTCGGCCCAGACGTCCTTGCAGGACTTGCCTCGGGGTATGAGCAAGGGGCGCGTCGACGTAATCGAGGTAGGAATTTCCGGTGGGGGTCGGCCTTGAACGTCGATACAGTTACGAGGAATCGATCCCCTGTAGAGAGTTCGATATATGTTGGGTGTGTAGTAGAATTTATCCCCGCTGTGGCGGCGGCGAAACTGCTCGGGTGGAAAGTCACTCAGCTCTCTACGCCGCTGACTCCGGAGGGCTACCAGAGCACCATCAACCAGACTGTCCAGAGCCCGACCGACTTCGCTGTGATCACCGCCTTTATTCCTGACGCGGCCGTCACCAGCCAGTTCACGGCGCTCGCTAACGCGGGAACCAAGATCGTCGAGCTGGCCCCGTCCGGCACGTCTCCCTCGGCGGCGGGGCCGGTCTACGGCGTCGTCGTCGGCAAGCCATTGCTCTCGCTAAGCGGGAAGCTGATGGGCGACGCCGTGGTCGCCGACTCCGGCGGCAACGCCAAGACCCCGTTCGTGTGGGACCCCTCGACCTCGGCTCTGTTCGATCCAGTGAAGAAGAGCTACTCCGACGCCGTCGAGGGTGCAGGGGGCGCGGTCGATGTGATGGGCGTGAGCAACTCTAACATCGGAAAGTCGATCCCGGGCCAGGTGGTCAGCTACCTGCAGTCGCACCCCGACGTCACCTACGTGGCCTTCAGTCTCTCGGACGAGGCCACGGGCGTCCGCAGGCGATCGCAGCCGCCGGGCTCAGCGGCAAGGTCAAGATCGTCAGTAGGGCACCTAGCGCGACCACGATGGCGGATGTCGAGAGCGGTGCTCAGTGGGCCACGGTCCACGAGGAGAACTCCGCGGGCGGGTACCGGGCGATCGACCAGCTGGCGCGGATTGCGGCGGGAGTCGATCTGGGCGACCTGCGCGACGCAGTGGGCTGGCACTAGATCTTCACCAAGGCCAACGTCGTCCACACCGACTCGGCGCCCGACACCCCCGGTGTCCCGGAGGCGTTTCTGACTGCGTGGAAGGTCGGCTCATGAGCTCAACACACACAACCGCTTCCGCAGCACGAGGGGATGCACAGATGCCACAGGAACCTTACGACGTCGCCGTCGTCGGCGGCGGCCCCAGCGGCCTAACTGCTGCCGCGCTGCTGGCCCGACAGGGATGGAAGGTCGTCGTCTTCGAGAAGCACTCGGGGCGCTACGGGCTGCCGCGTGCCGGCCACGTCGATCACGAGGTCTTGCGCATTCTGCAGGGCGTCGAGGCGCATCAGCCGGTCATCGACGACGAGTTCGTTCAGACCACGTACGAGTGGCGCAACGGATCTGGACAGACCTTGCTTCGCTTCGACTTCGGCGGGGTGAGCGTGTCGGGCTTCAAGCCCGACACGATGATGTACCAGCCGGTGCTCGAGGACGCGCTGTATGACAGTCTCGCCGTTGCCGACACGGCGACGGTCCTGCACTCCAGCACCGTGACCGCGGTCGAACAGGAAGACGAAGGCGTGAGGATCACGGTCGCCGACACCGTTTACTCGCCAGCGGGCGAGCCGGAGCCGGGGCAACGCAGCCGCACCTACTCCGCCAAGTTCGTCATCGCTGCCGACGGCGCTCGAAGTCAGATCCGCGATGAGGTGCTGCGTACCGGGCGGGTCGACAAGGGCTTTAATGAGGAGTGGCTCGACGTTGACGTACGCATCCTGCGTCCGCTTCCCGAAGGGATTGACGGGCAGTGGTGCGACCCCGCCCGGCCGATGTACATAGGCGCCCTCGGCAAGCGATACCACCGTTTCGAGTGCGCCCTGCTCCCTGGCGAGACCGCGGAGCAGGCGTTGCGACCCGAGATGGCGTGGGAGGTGATGGGCACCTACGGCGTGGGGCCCGACGACGTCGAGATCGTTCGCCAGATCGTCTACACCTTCGAGGCGCGGCTCGCCGACGTGTGGCGGACGGAGCGGGTGTTCCTTCTCGGCGACGCGGCTCATACCATGCCACCCTTCATGGGCCAAGGCCTGTGCTCGGGCATCCGGGACGCCTCCAATCTCGCCTGGAAGCTGGACTTGGTGATGCGGGGGGCAGCCGAGCCGAGCCTGCTCGACACCTACCAGCAGGAGAGGTACCCGCACGTCGAGCACTGGATCGACACGTCGATCACTGTCGGCTCAATCTCGCAAGTGCTCGACCCGGAGATCGCCGCAGCCCGCGACGCACAGCTGCTCGCCGGGGAACTCCCGCCGCTGCCGCCACCCCCGCGGCTGATCAGCGGTGCTCTGAGCTGTGACGGGTCCGGCCTATCCCGGCCACCCGTGGGCGAGCTGTTTCCCCAGGCCGAGGTCAACGTGGGGGATCGGAGCGGGCTGCTCCACGATGTGGTCGGCCATGGCTTCCTCCTGGTCAGCGCGGGAGGACCGCCAAACCTCGACGACGCAGCCCGAGCAGTCCTGCAGACGTTGTGTGCCCGCGTACTCGTCCTCGGCGACGGAACAGACGGCACCGTCCGGGACGAGACCGGCCGGATACGGGCATTCTTCGCCGACAATCAGATCTCGGCTGCTCTGGTACGCCCCGACTACTACGTCTCGTCGGCAGCGACGACGATGGACTGCGCTTCAGACGCGGTGCGTGAGGTGGCGGCACCGCTGAGTCTGAGGGTGGGCGCGCGGGCATGACGGACCAAGGGCACCACGGTGGCCGACTCGCGGGCAGCACCGTCGTCGTCGTCGGCGCCAGCCGGGGCATCGGTCGCTCAATCGCGCTCTCGTTCGCACGTTGCGGCGCCAAGCTCGTGCTGGCGTCGCGATCTTCCGACGAACTCGCCAGTGTGGTTGAGGACGTACGCCACCTCGGCGCAGAGGCGCTTGGAGTCCCCGCGGATGTGAGTCAGGAGTCATCCGTCGCCCAGTTGCGCGAGCGTGCATTGGAGTGGAGTGATGGCGCCTGCGACGCTGCCGTCATCTGCGCCGGCATCCCGGGGCCGACCCTGCCACTGTGGGAGCAGGATCTGGCGCAGTGGGAACACACTCTGCGCATCAACCTGACAGGTGTGTTCCTGTGCTGCCGCGCATTCATTCCAGCGATGGTGGCCCACGGCTCTGGCAGCGTCACCGTGATCGGGTCGGCGACTGGCAAGGCACCTTTGCACGGGCGCACGCCGTACGCTGCAAGCAAGGCTGGCCTGATCGGGCTGGTACGCACTCTGGCGCTGGAGGTCGGACCAAGCGGCGTACGGGTGAATCTGGTCTCACCCGGGGCCGTGGTCGGTGAGCGGATCGAAGGGATCATCGCCGCTCAGGCCACAGCCCTCGGTCAGACCCCAGAGCAGGTGCGCGAAGGCGTGTTGCGACGCACTCCTTTGCGACGATTAGTCGAGCCCGACGATGTCGCGGACGCCGTCTTGTTCCTCAGCTCGCCAGCAAGCGCCTGCATCACTGGCGAGGACCTGAACGTCTCCGCAGGCTACGTGACCCATGGTTGAAGCCCACGTCGACAAGCGTTACAACGTCGCGCAACAGATCGCCCACCAGGCGGCTCGTCGGCCGGACCGCGTGGCCGTGCGGGCTGGTGCCCGGACGATGACGTTTGGTGAGCTCGACCTGGCCAGCTCCCGGGTCGCAACAGAAGCTGCGTCGTCAGGGGGTCGTGCCCGGAGACCGGGTGGCTCTTCTTCTCTCAAATCAAATCGGGTTCCCGGTGGCCTACAATGCAGTGCTCCGTGCGGGCGCGATCGTCGTGCCGACGACCCCATGCTGAAGCGACATGAACTGGAGCACCAGCTCGCGGACAGCCAAGCCGCCGTGATCGTCACGATGGGCTCCCTGGCCGAGGAGGCGGCGCCAGCGGCAGCCGGGGCCGGAGCTCGCCTGGTCCTTCTCGAATCACTTCTCACTGCGCTGGCGGACGGCGGGGTGACATCCGAAGCGCCGGTCGGCGTCGCAGCCGGCGCGGCTGCGGTCGTGATCTACACCTCCGGGACCGCCGGCCGCCCCAAGGGGCGCCGTCCTGAGTCACACCAACGTGAGCGCCGCGGCGACGGCACACCGCGATCTGGCCCAGCTGGACGACGGGACTGTGTCCGTCGCAGCGCTCCCGCTGTTCCACGTCTACGGCATGACCTGCGTCCTCAACAGCACCCTCTTCGCCGGTGGCTGCGTGACGATCGTCGAGCGCTTCGATCCGGACCTGGTCCTGGCGACCGTCGAGCGGTACCGAGCCAGGATCCTCGCCGGCGTGCCAACCATGTACAGCTCTCTGTTGCGCGCCCCGGAGCACAACAGGTTCGATACGACGAGTCTCAAGCACTAGGGCCCCGGAGTGTTCCGTGATTGTCCGTTTTGATCATGGGATGCGGTGGAGGGTGAGGGCGGCTGCGGGGGTGGTGTGGGCGCGGCAGGCGCTGGCGGTGTTGGCCCAGCCGGTGAGGCGGAACGTGCCGCGGATGATGTCGCGGAGGGCGGCCATGACGGCGGGGGTGTGGTGGGTGCGGATCTGGCTGGCGTCTTCGCCGAAGGTCACGTCGCGTATCCAGTGCACGCTGTTCTCGATGGTCCAGTGTTCGCGGGCCCATGCGGCGACTTCTTCGGGTCGGGCCTGGTGGGTGGGCAGGTCCGTGATTGCGTAGACGACCTCGGTGGTCCACTTCTTCGTGCCTGTTGGCGGCGTCGGCGGCGGATCCGCACGACCTGGCGGGCATGGGGGAACAGCAGATCATCCACGGTGACGAGCTGGACCTCGCGGATCTCTTCGCGGCCGTGGCCGCGGCCGGTCTGTCGGTGCAGGACGGGTACCTGTTTCCAAGGCAGCGCCCGCAGTGCGGCGGCGAGGGTGGGCTGGTTGTCTTTGACGGTGAACAGGTAGTGGGCGTGGCGTTGCTCGACGAGGTAGACGGCGTGGGCGCGTTGCGCGTGCGGCGCATCCACGGTGATCACCGAGCCGGTGAGGTCGGTGTCACCGATCTGGTCCAGCAGGGGCGCGAACTCGGGAATCTCGTTGGTCTTCGCGCCGATCTGGCGGGCCGCGAGGGTGACCGCGTCGGCGTGACGCACGGCGGACAAGATGAATACCTGGCTGCCGTCGGGGCGTTTGGCGCCGCGTAGACACTTGCCGTCCACGGCGATGGCGGGGCGGCGCGGAGGGTCGGCGGCAACGGCGCGGTGAGCACGGCGTTGCTCCCGCTCCGCCACACCGTCGGGCGTCAGCGGGGCGGGTCCGGGTCTGGCGAGGGTGGCCAGGTACCCGAATCCGACGGCGGTCAGATCAGTCGGATCGACTCCGCTGTAGGCGTCGCGCAGGGTCCGCTCGTCCGGGACCCGGTAGCGGCCAGTGAACGGATTGAATGGGCAGCCCAGCCGGCGAAGTTCCCGCTGGTCACAACGGCGAACCCACTTCGCGATCGCGGTCAGAGAGTTATGGCCGACCGCGCTCATCGCGCAGACACCAATCGCGAGCAGGGTCGCCAACGCGTACCGCACGCCACGCGGGTCACGAGGGTCAGTCACCCCCGCCAACCGGTCGAGCAGCCCCTTCGGCAGTGGCCGACCCAGGTGCCGCGGAGACAGCCGCGGCGCGACCCTGGCTTGGCTACCGCCGTCCGTTTGACGACGATTGGGCCGAGCAGGTCGTCAACGACGTCCGGGAGCTTACCGGACTGTTCCGGGCTGCGGCGGCCGCCCGCGAGGCGGTCATCCTGAAGATCGTGGCGTGACTGCTGCCTGGTGAAGGCCTGGAGTCAGCTGTGACGGCGCATCTTCTCGGTGACCCGACGGGGCAACCCCTCGGGCCCGTCGAGCCTGACGTTGATCAACGTGTGCATCTGTACGGCCGATGAGGGCGGCCGGATCGAACTCCATGACGATCGCGCGGGTGCGATCCACATGCGCTTCGAACAGCGCTACCGCGCGCTCCGCGTCGTGTGCCAGTGCGGCGTCGAGCAACTCCCGGTGCTCACCCGCGACGTCGCGCTTGATTTCCCGGCTGCCCTGCGTCGACCAGGCACGATAGAGTTCCGCAGCGTCGGAGAGCCGGGTGCAGATGCCGAGCAGCACGGCGTTGCCGCAGGCCTCGATCAGCTTGTGGTGGAAGGCCAGATGGGCCCGAGCCCACTCCTCGTTGCGGACGAGCGGATTCTCGGACTGCACCATGGGCAGGACGTCCATGCGGTGATGGGCGGCGAGCACCTCGGACTGCCAGGCGACGCCGCCCCGCTCGATCGACAGTCGCAGCGCCACACCTTCGTTGATTTTTCGAGCCAGGGTGAGGTTGTTGAGCGCCTCGAGCGACAGCGACGTGACGTGGAATCCGCGGTTTCGGTCGACGCGCACCAGATCCCGGGCCGCCAGCAGGCTGAGGGCCTCGCGGATGACGCTGAGGCTGACGTCGAAACTCCCGCTCAGTTCCGCCGCCTTGAGCCGCTCGCCGGGTGCCAGCCGGCGGTTGAGGATGTCGAGGCGGAGCCGTTCGTAAATGCTCACGGCCAAGCTCTCGCCGCCCGCTCTCTTCGCCATCGCCGCACCCTAGCACTGCTCTGAGCAAAGTCGATCCTGCTATTGACAATCGAATCTACCCGGCTAACGATGAGCCGCATCGTTTCGTGGAGGTTACAAGTGCGCATGCGAACGGCCGGGAAGCTTTGCGCTCCTACCGGGTTGCGCCCGGGCTCGACCTCGAGAGACAGAGTGACGACGCCTCCCGGCCGCTCGTGTTCTTCTCGATGGCCCGGCTCACGATGTGGGGACCGGGTCATGGGCGAGCACCCGGTCGTGGGTTGCAGTAGACGACGTCAGCAGATGCAGGCCTGACGACAAGGTCCGATCAACCAGGGCGGCCAGCGAGGAAGGCCCTGATAACACTCACCGACATCACGGGGGATACGACGGCGTCACCGCCGACAACTGACCGACCGGATGCCGCTCGCTACCACGACGGGCGTACGCCCCCGCAGGTGCCGGGTGCCCGGTCTCACCACTCTCCTACGCAGCGGACGAAGGAGTCCGACCATGGCTGATCCCGCCCCAACCGCTCGCCGCTCACACATCGTTCTGTTGCTCGGCTTCATCGTCATGCTCGTCGACGGATACGACCTGTTCGTCCTCGGCACTGTTGGACCCAGCCTGCTCGCTTACCAGCCCTGGGGCGCGACACCCGCAACCCTCGGACTGCTCGGCAGTGTCACAGCCCTCGGCATGCCGTTCGGTGCGATCGCGGCCGGCTGGGCCAGCGACGTCTGGGGCCGACGCGTACCCCTGGCTGTCTGCCTCGGCTGGATCTCACTCTGGATGCTGTTGAGCGCGTTCGTACCCACCCTCGGGTTGTTCGTCGCGACCCGGGCCGCGACCGGGATCGGGCTCGGCGCACTCGTACCCGTCGTGGTGGCGTTGGTCGCCGATGCCGCGCCACCGCGGCGACGCAGCCTTTTCGTCGGGATCACCCTAACCGGGATCGCCTTCGGCGGTTTCGCGACCGCGCTCCTGGGCCGCGCCCTGCTGCCACACCTGCAATTCCAGCGGCTGTTCCTCGTCGGCGGGGTATCACTGCTGATCGTCCCGCTGGTCTGGTGGCTCGTGGGCCGCAAGGTGCCACAGCCCGATCCCGAGGCCGCGGCTGCACCGGTGTTCACACAGAACAAGAACAAGGCAGGGCAGCTGTTCCAGCCAGGCTACGGCATGGCGACAGTGCTGTTCTGGTTCGCGACCTTCATCGGCCTGCTGCTGTCCTACGGGGCGAGCAACTGGCTGCCCACCCTCATGGTCAACGCTGGATACGACCTCAGCTCAGCTCTCGAATTCACCATGACCTACACCCTCGGCGCCATCGTCGGAACCGTGGTGGTCACCCTGATCGCCGATCGTGGCTTCCTGAAGCCGACCACGGTCGGGTGCTTCCTCCTCGCCGCGGTGGCGATGCTCGTCCTCAGCACCCCGCAGCCACGATGGCTGCTGCTGGCGATGTCTGCCCTCGCCGGACTCGGCACGCTCGGCACCCAGAACCTCATCAACGGCTACGTCGCGCAGTTCTACCCGCCGCAGCTGCGAAGCACCGCACTCGGGTTCAGCCTGGGCATCGGGCGGCTCGGGGCGATCGCAGGCCCCAGCTACCTCGCGGCCGTCACGATCCTGATCACTGTCCCCGACGCCGGCTTCTACGCCTTCATCGTCCCGGCGGTCATCGGGGCCCTCACGATCGCCATCCTGCCCGCCCCGTCGAGGGTGCACGCGACGACGACAAACCCTGTGGAGGTATCGGCATGAGCAGCACCCGCGTACCCGAAGAGACCGATGTTGTCATCGTCGGCGCTGGGCCGGTCGGCTTGACACTGGCCCACGAGCTGGGCGCCCGCGGAATCCGCTGCGTACTGCTCGAACCCCGCCAGACACCGGACCGCAACTCGCCCCGGTGCAAGCAGGTCAACCCTCGCTCCATGGAAATCTTCCGTAGGCTCGGGATCGCTGAGGACATCCGGCGTCACTCCCGATTGCCGTTCGGCTGGTCTGACCGCGCGGTATTCGCCACCAGCCTCACGGGACACCAAATCGAGCGCTTCGACCAGGTCTTCGCGCTCTCCGACGTGCCGCGCTCCGAGCTGGTCGAGCCGGCGCAGTGGTTCGGTCAAGACCAGCTGGAGGAGGCGCTACGCGCCTCGCTGCAGCGCCGCAAGACGGTGACCGCCCGCTGGGGAGCCGCACTGACCGACATCGAGCAGGACGCCGACGGCGTCACCGCGATCGCCACTGATCCGGACGGCAGCGAAATACGGATCAGGAGCCGCTACCTTGCAGCAGCCGACGGCTCACGCAGCACCGTCCGGCGTCTCCTCGGGATCGAACTGTCCGGGCGCGGCCACGAGATGCGGTTCATTCAGACGATCTTCCGGGCACCCGGGCTGAGTGCAGCCCACCCACACGGGCCAGCGGTGCAGTACTGGATCGTCAACAACAAAGTCAGCGGCCTGATGGGGACTTTGGACACAGCGGACACGTGGTGGGCCAACATGCCCAGCGCCCGGGCCGACGTCTCTGCGGAGTGGTTGCGAGAAGCGATCGCCACGCTGATCGGCACGGACTATCCGATGACGATACTGGCGAGTGACCCGTGGTCACCCCGCATGCTCGTCGCAGACCGCTACCGTGCCGGGCGCTGCTTCCTGCTCGGCGACGCCGCCCACCTCAACCCCCCGTTCGGCGGCTTCGGCGCCAACCTCGGCATCGGCGACGCCGCCGACCTTGGCTGGAAGCTCGCCGCCGCCATCACCGGTTGGGCTGGCCCGGACCTACTCGACTCCTATGAAACCGAACGCCGTCCGATGGCCCATCGCGCGATCGCCGAGGCCGAGCGGAACATGAAGGTACTCCCTCCTGATCTCGTCCAACCCGAGCTCGATGACGACGGACCCGCCGGCCAGCGAGCGCGCGCAAACGCGGCCGCAGCAATACGGCGGTCCAAGACCGCCGAGATGTACACGCTCGGGTTCGTCCTCGGCGCGCGCTACCGCGAATCACCAATCGTCATCGACGAGGACGGGCCCGCACCCGAGTCCACCACGTCGCACTACCAGCCCTCCGCTGCGCCGGGCGCACGGCTCCCCCACCTGTGGCTAGGACCCGGTCGCTCCCTCTTCGACGAACTTGGCCCCGGGTTCACCCTCATCGAGCTGGGGAGTCCGGCGGGCCCGGAATGGGAGACCGCAGCCGACGAACGAGGCATGCCCCTGACCCGGCTGCACCTACACCGCCCTGACCTGCGCGACGTCGTCGGCGCCGACCTCCTCCTCGTACGGCCCGACCAGCACGTCGCCTGGCGGGGCACCGGCGACAGCGCCGACGTCGCGACGATCCTTGATCAAGTGCGCGGTTACCCCCGCCCTACCACCTCCGGCGACGGTCGCACGCCTGACCCGTCCACCTCGCGGCAAGCACTGGCGGCATGGTGATCATGCGGAGGTCGAGTCCGGGCACGGCAAGCGGCCGTGTCCCGGGGTCGGTCAGGCGTCGACCCGTTACGAGGCCGGCGCTGCGAGACATCTGTCGCGTCGACGTCTGGAAGGAAAGTCACCCATGCGTCTGAACACAGCATCGACGTCGGCCGACGGAGGGCGGTCCGCGGCGGTACACACGCCGATCACAGTCGGATCCAGAGCCCTGCCCAACCGGGTGGCGTTCGCCTCGGTCACCACGGGCCTCAACGGACCGACGGCCCTGAGCGACGCACAGCGCGAATTCCTGGTGCGCCGCGCCCGCGGCGGTGCCGCGCTGATCGTCACCGACGGCTTGGCGGTCCACCCCTCGTCCCGGCCCTTCCGGGCCGTGCCGAGGATCGAGGACGACGCTCATGTCGACGGCTACGAGCGGCTGTGCGCCGACATCCACGCCGCAGGCTCCGTCGTTGTGGGTCAGCTCTGGCACGTCGGAGCCTCCAGCCTCTACACGCCCGAAGGCATCGCCTGGGCGCCCTCCGCGACGCCCGACCCCCTGTCGGGCACCGTGCCGCACGCCATGACCGTCGCCGAGGTCGAGGAGGTGATCGACGGTTACGTCGACGCTGCGCGACGCCTGCAGAGCGTCGGCTTCGACGGCGTCGAGGTGCACGCCGCCCACGGCTACCTCCCGGCGCAGTTCCTCTCCTCGATCTCGAACCACCGCACCGACGCCTACGGAGGCGACCTGCGGGGGAGGGCCGCGTTCCTGACAGCGGTGCTGCAAGGCATCAGGGCGACCTGCGGCCCCGACTTCATCCTCGGCATCAAGCTGACGGCTCATGAGTACGCGCCGGGAGGGATCGAGCTGCCCGAGGCGCAAGAGGTGGCGGCACACGTGTGTGAGGTCGCCGATCCCGACTACATCGCGGTGTCCCAGTCGCGCTACGGCCCCAGTCTCGAGAGGCACTCGCCGGACATGAGCTGGGCGGACACGCCGTTCGAGCACCTCACTCGCGGCATCCGCAGCGTGGTCCCACCCGAGGTGGCGATCATGGCGTTGGCCAAGATCCCTGACCTCGCGGTCGGTGACCGGCTGATCGACGAGGGGACGGCAGACCTCATCGGCCTCGCGCGACCTCTGCTCGCAGACGCTGACCTGGTCCGGCGGGACGCAGTGGGGGCCACCGTGCGGCCCTGTACCTTCTGCAACGCCTGTTGGGCTGCTCTGCACGAGCAGCGAGGCGTCGAGTGCTTCTACGACCCCCGGACGGGACACGAGCTGGAGATCGCCGACCTCGAACCCGAGGTCAGGTCGGCGCCCGACCTCGTCGTCGTCCTGGGTGGGGGACCGGCCGGTCTCGAGGCCGCCCGGGTGGCAGCCACCCTCGGTCATCGGGTGGAGCTGCACGAGGAGGCCGGTTATCTCGGCGGCCGGTTGGCGCTGGAGGCCCGCATCCCTGGTCGTGCCGATCAGCGCCGGGCGGTGGACTGGTGGCAGAACGAGCTCGCCGACCTCGGGGTCGACATCCGCCTCGGCTCCGAGCCCCACCCGGCGACCCTGTCCGCAGCCGCCCTCGTCGTCGACGCCCGATCCCGGCTGCCCGCTCCACCGGTCATCTTGGGTGTGGACGTCGTGCCGGTCGAGGACGTGCTGGCAGGTGGACTGTCGCTCGACGAGCACGTTTACCTCCTGGACTCCGTCGACGACGAGCCCGTGTACGCCCTCGCGGAGTGGCTCGCCCAGCGCGGCCACCGCGTGGTCCTGGTGACACCTCGCCCGACGCCGGCCCGCCGCGTCGCCATGGTGAGTGCCTTCGGCATCTCGCGTCGTCTCGATCTCGCCGGTGTCGTCGTCGCCACCCAGACAGCGGTCACCGGAACGGCCCACGGACAGCTGGTGGGGGTGCGCGCGATCTCCGGGTGCGCGGTGGAGCTGGGTCCGGAGGGCACGGTAGTCTCCGCCGGGTCTTACCGGGGTCGCGACCCGCTCGAGGTGCCTGGGGTGCGGATCGTTCAGGTCGGCGACGCCTACGTCCCCAGGACCCTGGCGGAGAACGTGCGAGAAGCCCACAGAGTTGTTCGACAGGCGCTGGAGCAGCGAGAGAAGAAGTGATGGGACGCAATGAGCTAGATTGGCCGAGGCTCTCCGGGAAGGTCGCCCTGGTGACCGGGTCGGGGCAGAACATCGGCAGGTCCATAGCCATGGCATGGCCGCTCACGGTGCAGCTGTAGGGATCAACGGTTCCCGTGACCAGGGTGCGGTGGACGCCGTCGTCGAGGAGATCCGCGCGGCCGGTGGGACAGCGTTCGGCGTCATGGCGGACGTGTCCGACCCCGACGCGGTGGCGCGGATGGTCGACGCCGTGCACGACGAGCTCGGTCCGATCGACATCGCGGTGAGCAACGTGGGCGTCCGCAAGGCGGCACCGTTGGAGGAGCTCACCGTGCAGGACTGGCGCTCGACCATGGCCAGCAACTTGGATGCGGTCTTCTTCCTGGCCCGGCTCGTCCTGCCGGGCTTGCGAGAACGTGGCTGGGGCCCCATCATCAACATCTCCGGGTACGACCGCTGGACCGGACACATCCACCACCGGGCCGCCAACATCACCGCCAAAGCAGGAATGCACGGTCTGACCAAGGCCATCGCTCGCGAGTTCTCCGCTAACGGCATCACCGCCAACACCGTGGCCCCCAGAGCGATCAGGACCGTGCGGGACGAGAAGCACTACGCGCACGTCGACGTGGATGCCATCCTGCAGCGGCTGGCGACGGCGGATTTCGGAGAACCAGAGGACATCGCCGAAATGTGCGTCTACCTCGCCGGCGACGGCGCGAAGTTCGTGACAGGGCAGGTGCTCTACCTCAATGCAGGCGAGTACATGTTCTGAGGCCCGGGCGAGCCAGCGCACCGCCTCAGACTTCGTCAGGCCCGGACGAGCTGGAGCCGCTGCTCGGTGGACGTGATGAGCGTGCCGAGGACGTCGCCGAACGGATAGCTGAAGTCCATCAGCCATTGGTACGCAGCGTCCCGCAGGCCGGCCACCACCAGTCGAGCCTCTGTGTCGACGTCGACCTCGGGCCGGATCGAGCCTTCGGCCTGTGCGTGACGCAGCGCATCGCTCACCGTGCTGTGCAGCTGGTCGTGCGCCCGGCGTCCGGCCGCTCGCCGGCGGCCACCCCCGCCAGCAGGTCCAGCCGGTCCGGGTCGTCGAGGTGCAGCATCCGCCCGATTGCCCGCCCCAGCTCCCGATCGTCCGGCCCCGGGTGCTGACGTCTCCAGCCCGGCGAGCCGCCGCAGCCCGGTCCACCCGCCGACGCTGGCCGACCGGTAGATGTCCTCGATCTCCACGCCGGTCTCGCGCAGGAACTCGCCCAGGCTCACGTCGCCGAGCTGCCGCAGCTCGGCGACCAACCCGCGCTTCGACGTGGGCAGCGCCGAGCGCAGGTTGGCCAGCACGATGTCCTTCGCCACCCGGTCCAGCTGGATGTGGCAGCCGCTGGGCAGGCTCGGGAAGTCATCCGCTACGGCATCGATGATGGCCCGCCGACTCACCCCGGTCAGGGCTCGCCAGCGCAGGTCGAAGCGGAAGTTGGCGTGCTGCCCGCCGATGAAGTCGAGCACGGTCAGGCAGGGCTTGTCGTCGTCCAGGCGCAGCCCGCGGCCGAGCTGCTGCAGGAAGATCGTGGCGCTCTCGGTGGGGCGGAGCATCAGGATCGTGTCGACCATCGGCAGGTCGACACCCTCGTTGAACAGGTCGACGGTGAAGAGCACCGTCAGCTCGCCTGTGCGAAATGCCGTGAGCAGCGCTTGGCGCCCGCCGGCGTCGACCCGCGAGGTCACGGCCGCCGACGGTACGCCGTGCTTGGTGAACCAGTCCGCCATGAACTCGGCATGCCCGATGCTCACGCAGAACCCCAGCGCCCGCATCCGTCCGACGTCGACGGTGTCGCGGACCGCCCGCAGCACCATCCGCGCCAGGGCGTGGTTGCCGGTGTGGACGCCGTCCAGCTCCGCCGCCTCGTACCCCTGCCCGCGCTTCCACCGCAGCTGCGACAGGTCCGTATCGTCGTACAGCCCGAAGTACTGGAACGGCGCCAGTAACTGCCGCTCCAACGCGTCCCACAGGTGCAACTCCACGGCGGCGCGGCCGTCGAACCACCGCCGCACGTCGCCGCCGTCGCTGCGGTCGGGGGTCGCGGTCAGCCCCAGGAGTACGCGTGGTCGCAGCCGTTCCAACAACCGGGCGTACGTCGGCGCCTCGGCGTGGTGGAACTCGTCGACGATCACCATGTCGTACGCCTCGGGGTTGATCTCCCGCCGGTGCAGCGACTGGATGGAGGCGAAGACGTGCCGCCAGTGCTGCGGCTCCCTGCCTCCGACGAGCGTCTCGCCAAAGCTGCCGTCCCCCATCACCTGCCGGAACGTCGCCAGGCTCTGCCGCAGGATCTGCTCTTGATGGGCGACGAAGAGCAGCGAGTCGACCTGTCCTCGGCGGCTCAGCCGGCGGTAGTCCAGCGCGGCCACGATCGTCTTGCCGGTGCCGGTCGCCATCACCACGAGGTTGCGCCAGCGGCCGTGCACCTCACGCTCGGCGTCCAGGTCGGCCAGGATCACCGCCTGACGGGTACGGACGCACGTCCAGGTTGGCGATCTCGGTGGGCGCCTCGTCGGGGCGCTCCCCGCGCAGCGCGATCCGGAGCCGATCCGCGTCCGTCTTGGCGTCGTATTCCTCGAACGCCGGGTCGTGCCAGTAGTCCTCGAACGTGGCGGTGAACGTGTCGATGACGTGCGGCTGCTCCAGGTTGGAGACTCGCACGTTCCACTCCACGCCGTCGATCAGCGCGGCCTTCGACAGGTTCGACGAGCCGACGTACGCGGTGGTGGTGCCGTTGCGGCGGCGGAACAGCCAGGCCTTGGCGTGCAGCCGGGTGGTCCGGGTCTCGTAGGAAATCTTGATGTGGGCGCCCAGTTCGGCGAGCCGGTCGAGGGCCCGCTGGTCGGTCGCGCCCAGGTACGTCGTGGTGATGACCCGCAGCCGGCCGCCGCGGGCGATCAGGTCGCGGATGGCCGGCTCGACGATGCCCAGGCCGTGCCACTTGATGAACGCGCAGAGTAGGTCCACCTGGTCGGCGGAGGCCATCTCGTGGGTGACCTCGTGACCGATGCGCGGCTGGTGACGGCCGTTGACGAGCAGCGCGCCGGTGGAGAGCGGGGTGGTGGGCGTGCCGGGAAGACGGGCTGCGCGGGTGGAGTCGGCGGGGCGGCGATGGCGTGCAGGAGGTACTTGGCGTCGGCCACCTGGTCCTGGGCGGTGGCCGCTTGTGGGCTGAAGGCGGCAATAATCTCGGCGATGCGGTTGGCCAGGTCGACCTGGCGGGCGAGCTTGTCGTCGCCGCCGGGGACCGCGTGCAGGGCCCGGCGGGCCAGGGCGGCGATGTGCCGGGCGAGCGCGTCGGGGGCGTCAGCGGGGTCGAGCTTGTCGCGTTGGACCAGGCCGGAATCGACCTGGTGAAGCTGATCGGCGAGTTCGCCGGTGATCAGATGCTCATAGATGCCCTGGGCCAGACCGCTCACCGGGCAGAGCTAACCAGGTTCCATCGCCCGCCGCTGGCCCGTCTCATGGCAGGACGATCCCCCTGCCGGCCGCCCACGACGGGCGAGCAATTGACCGGCGCTGTGGCGCCACCTGCCAACTCACCCACCGTGAGGCGAGTCCGCCGGCTCCGTAGGGCGGCGCTGTCCCGGACATACCCCTGCCTCTTCTGCTGCCGGCATATCGTCGGTTGTCAGCTCCGCGCGCACCATCGGCCCGTGTTCGTCGAGCAGCGGGGCACGGTGCTTCGGCCGCGCGGGGGTCCGGGAAAACTTCAGTGGCTGGCCGGCCACCGCGAAGGTCCGTCCGGTGCCCGGATGGTCGAGCTCGACGAGCATCTCCCGGGCGGTCACATGGGGATCGGCCGCGATCTCGGCCGCGTCCCGCACCGCGCCGACGGGGACGTGGCCGCCCAGCCGGTCCAGGATTTCCGCCTTGGACCGCCGTCGGCTCCACGCGGCCAGCGCGTCGAAGATCTCGTCTCGACGGGCGACCCTCTGCTGGTTTGTCGCCAGAGCTGGATCGTTGGCGAGATCGGGGCGGTCGATGAGCTCGCAGAGCTTGCGCCACCGCGCGTCGCTGGGCGCCGCGACGGCGACCCAGCCGTCAGCGGCTGGGAGGATGTCGAATGGACTCAGCAGCGGGTGCCGGTTGCCTTCGGGACGCGGCACCGCGGCCGTGTAGGAGTGTTGGTAGACGATGCGCTCGCAGAGGGCGAGCACGGCGTCGTACATCGCGATGTCCACGAACTGCCCTCGGCCGCTGCGTTGGGCCTCGTACAGCGCGGCGCTGATGCCGAGCGCGAGCATCGTGCCGGGATAGATGTCCCCGATCCCGGGTCCCACTTTGATCGGGGTGCCGTCCTCGGTACCGGTGATGCTCATGATCCCGGCCATCGCTTGGACGACGAGGTCGAAGGCCGGCCAGGCGAGATACGGGCTCTCGCCGGACCGCGTGTCGCCGAAACCGCGTACGGCCGCGTAGACGAGCCGCGGGTTCGTCGCGCTGAGCGACTCGTAGGACAGGCCGAGCCGTTCCATGACGCCGTTGGTGAAGTTCTCGACCAGCACGTCAGCGTCGGCGGCGAGGGCACGCAGTGCGGCGGCGCCCTCCGCCGTCTTGAGGTCGAGCACGACGCTGCGCTTGCCGCGGTTGACGCTTTGGAAGTATCCGCCGTAGGCGGCCGGGTCGCTACCTGGCGGGACGGGCCCGGCAGTCCTGGCCATGTCTCCCCGGGGCGGCTCGACCTTGAGTACGTCCGCACCCAGGTCGGCGAGGAGCATGGTGGTGTACGGGCCGGCGAGGGCGTGGGTGAGGTCGACGACCCGTACGCCGGTGAGGGGTCCCCCGGTCATCGCACCGGCACCCGCGTCAGGATCGGCTGGACGTGCGGGCTCATGACCCCGGCGCGGACGTTGGTGGCACGGTGCTGTCGGGGGTCAAGCGGGACGGGAGTCATCCTCGTTCCTTTCTCGCGGGTATCGGCGTCACTCTTCGCGCAGCAGATGCTGGGCGATGATGGTGCGCTGGATCTCGGAGGTGCCTTCGAAGATCTGGGTGAGACGGCCGTCGCGCCAGTGCCGCTCGACGGCGTACTCGGTGGTGTAGCCGTTGCCGCCCAGCACCTGCATGGCCGAGCTCGCGACCTGCTCGGCGGCTTCACTGGCGAAGAGCTTCGCCATCGAGCACTCGTGCCGGCAGTCCAGCCCGGCGTCGAACCGAGCGGCGGCGTCGAGGTAGAGAGCACGTGCGGCGGCGACCTGGGTGGCCATGTCGGCCAAGCGGAACTTGATGCCCTGGAACGAGGAGATGGGCTTGCCGAATTGGACCCGTTGCCGGGCATAGGCCGTGGCGTCCTCCAGCGCACCGCGCGCCGCACCCACGGCCCGTGCTGCCGTGTGTAGCCGGGCCCAGTTGATCAGATTCCCGAAGAGTGCGAAGCCTTGGCCTGTGGTCCCATCCGGCGCGAGTTGCACGTTGCTCGCGGGCACCTCGAGGTCGGTGATCGTCAGCTGCCACGAGGTGATCCCGTGGTAGCCGATCTTGGGGATCGGGGTGCCGGTGATGCCTTCGGGGAACTCGCCGCGCTCTTTCTCCACGAGGAACACGTCGAGGCCGTCCCGGCGGCCGGGCGCGGTTCGGGCCAGAATGAGGATGGCGTCGGCGGCTTCCGCCCAGCCGCACCAGCGCTTGACACCGTTGAGGATGTAGACGTCCCCGCGACGTTCGGCGTGGCAGGACACCGCGGCGATGTCCGATCCGGCCTCGGGCTCGCTGAACGCTCCGGCCGAGATGAATTTTCCGGCGGCTTGGCGGCGGAGGATGTCCGCCCGCCGGTCGGGGTCGGCGAGCGCGGCTCCGGTGCCGTTGGCGCGGGCGATGACGCTCGCGGCGCTCATCCAGCCCCGCGCGAGCTCCTCGGTAACCAGGCAGTACTCGGTCATGCCGAGGCCCAGCCCACCGTACTGGCGGTCGATCAAGATGCCGAAGTAGCCGAGCTCGGCCATCCGGTCGATGATCGACCACGGAATGTCCGCGTGCTGAGGGTCCAGCTCGTTCGCGACGGGCAGCAGTTCCGCCGACACGAACTCGCGAGCCTCGTCCCGGAGTTTCTCCTGGGCTGGGGTCAGCAGTGTCATAGCGCCCTCCCAGGGCCGAGCCGGTGGTCGAAGGTGGCGGTCATCTTCTCTTTCTCCTCCTCAACCGTCGAGGCGAAATCGGTGGCAGTGTGCCACCTACCGAAAGGCCGGTGAGGAGCACGGTTTGTGGCTGCCGCTCAGCGGGACGAAAGTGGCCGGCGGAATCACGCAGCGGTTCTCGTCGGCACACCGGATTTATGCGTTCGGGTCGAAGTGCGTCGTCCGCCGCATCCCGAGGACGCGGCCTCGTTCGGCGGTGACCAGGGCGACCTTGCGGCTGGCCTCGTCGATCATCTCGTCGCCGAGCATGGCGGCGCCGACGCCGCCGCCCGACTCCGACGTGTAGTGTTCGTACGCCTCGATGATCAGCTCGGCCTTGTCGTAAGCATCCTGGGTGGGCGCGAAGACCGTGTTGGCAATGTCGATCTGGCCGGGGTGGAGCACCCATTTTCCGTCGTAGCCGTAGGCGGCGGCCCGTTCGGCGGACGCCCGGTACCCCTCGATGTCCTTGATCAGGGCGAACGGTCCGTCGATCGCCTGTAGGCCGTACTTGCGGGCGGTCATCGCGATGGTCATCAGGACGGTGTCGAAGGGGTCGTACCCGGTGGCGCCCGGCACACCGATCGTCAGGGCGGGCATCTTCATCGCGGCCATGAAGTCACCCGGGCCGAAGATGAGCGTTTCGGTCCGAGAGGTCGCGGCGGCGATCGCCTCGATCTCGCTGAGCCCCGCAGGGCCCTCGATCTGCGCCTCGATGCCGATCCCGCCCTCCGGGAGCCCCAGCTCGCGCTCAACCTGGGTCAGCAGCACGTCGAGCCAGTGGATGTGCGCGACTCGCTCGACCTTCGGCAGCATGATGCAGTCGAGGTTGGCGCCCGCGCCGCGGACTACCGTGAGGACGTCCTCGTGGGCCCACTTCGTGTCGGCGTCGTTGATCCGTACGACCCGGGTTTTGCCCGACCAGTCGCCGTGGTTGAGCGCCTGGATGATGTTGGCGCGCGCCGCGGGCTTCGCGATGGGAGCCACGGCGTCCTCGAGGTCGAGGAACACCTGATCTGCCGGAAGGCCCTGAGCCTTCTTCAGCATCTTCTCGCTGCTTCCCGGGACAGCGAGACAGGAACGACGGGGGAGCGCAGGACGCACGGTGTTCACGGTGTCGTTCACCTTCCGATCGGGGCATGGGGAGCGAGTGCGGAGGCGCCCTCGCTGGGCTGGGCTTGCGCGGCGCGCGTGCGTACGCGGAGTGTGCGGGTGACCTGGCAGACGATCTCGCCGCGCTGATTGACGCCGAGGTGGCGGAACGTCACATCGGCTTCGTCCCTGTCGGGCTCGACGGCCAGCACCTCGGTGGCGGCGCCGATGGTGTCGCCGCGCCGGACGGGCACGGCGAACCTGACGTCGTCCAGGCCGACCTCGCGAATCGCCTGGCCGCTCGTGTCCTGAGTGGCGAGGCCGATGGTGAGGGCGAGGGTGAGACCGCCGAAGTTGATCCGCTCGCCGAAGGGCGTGTCGGCCATCTCCTGGTCGCTGAAGTGTCCGGCGGCGGTGTTCATGACCAGCAGGGTCAGGCCGTTGAGATCGAGGTCGGTGACGGTACGGGAGCGCGCGTGGCGGAAGCGGTCGCCCACCTGGAAGTCCTCGGCGAAGCCCTCCCGCACGGCTGCGGGTTCGGGGTTGGCGGCGCGCTTGCGTACGAGGTTGGTGCGCCGGAATTCGATGACCGGATTGCCGGAGGAATCCCGGCCCACGGTGTGCCAGGTGACGATGCCGGTGTCGGGCCGCGACTCCGAGGTGCGCGCCTCGACGACCGTGCTGGACGCGTAGAGCGTCTCCCCGGGATGCACCGCGCGGAGGTGTCGGATGTCGTTCGCCCCCAGGAAGGGCCCGCCCCGCTCACTGAGGTCCTCGACGCTGAGCCCGAATACCACCGTGAAGACCAGCAGCGGGTTGACGACCTCGTCGGGGTAGCCTGCGGCCGCTGCCGCATCGCGGTTGAAGTACACGGGGTTGAACGCGAGCGTCTGGGTGGTGAACGCGATGTTGTCCGACGCGTGCACGGTGCGGCCCCAGTGGTGGTCGAAAACCCGGCCGACGACGTGGTCCTCGAAGAAGGTGCCGCGTGAGATCACCGGCCAGCTCGCCAGATCGAACGTTGTCATCGACGACTCCGTGTCATTGGGTGAGACGCTGTGCCTCTAGCTGGTCCGCACAGTCTTTGGCGCGAGGACGCGCGGTGTCAAGCCCTCCGGGTGGTCTAAACGATCTCCTCGGTTCAGCGTCGGAAGACCCCTTCGAAGACCGGGCTTCGCGGGCGGCCTGCCCGGAAGACCGAGCGCGACCATGGCCGGTGACACGGCTGTGCTGCGTAGCGGTACACTTGCCCAGCCGAATTGCTCCGACGGGGCCGCGCCAGCCCGCCGACCTCCTGATCGAGGAGACTGGATGATGTCCGTAACCGAGCGACCTGACGAGGCGGCGGCGCAAGGCCCGGCCGGCACCCAGACCCTCATCCGCGGGCTCCGGGTGCTCGAGGTGATGGCGACGCAGAATCGGCCCATCGGGGTGGGCGAGCTCTCGCGGTTGATCGACCTACCCAAGTCGACCGTGCAGCGGTTGCTACGCACGCTGGGCCAGGAGGGCTGGGCCGAAATGTCAAGCGATCCTGTGACGCGCTGGCAGCTCAGCCCTCGGCTGCTCGCGCTCGCCCGGACCGGCACCCCGTGGAAGACCCTGCGCGAGGCGGCGATGCCCCACCTCGCCGCCCTGGGCGCGCAGACCGGTGAGACCATCCACTTCTCGGTGCTCGACCGGGATGTCCAGATGGTGCTGATCGACCGGGTCGACTCGATCCACCCCGTACGAACCTTCAACGCCATCGGCGCCAGCACGCCGTTGCATACCAGCGCGAGCGGCAAGGCGGTGCTGGCCATGCTCCCGCTCGACGAGGCCGAGCGAATCCTGGCGCGTCCGTTGGAGAAGGTCATGCCGAACACGAGCACCGACCCGCGGCATCTGATGCACCAGGTGCTGGAGGCGAAGGAACGGGGCTACGCGGTCAACATCTCCGAGAACCGGCCACATGTCTGCGCCGTGGGCGCTGCGGTCGCCGGTCCCGGCGGACGACCGGTGGCCGCCGTCACCATCTCGATGCCCGACGTACGCTTCGAACCCGCGCGCGTGCCGGAGTGGGGCGCCTGGGTTCGGGACACCGCGCGCGCGATCACGGACGCCTTCGCGCACTAGGTAGCTGGTGTTAAAGGCGGTCGACCGGGTCCCGATCAACCGCCCCCGTTGTCGGGCGGGTGGGGTCGGTTCGGTGCGCTGGTTCGACGGGTTTCGGGTGCTGAAACCGTTGCTGGGCAGAGGTGCGGGCCCTTCAGAGCGTTTGCCGGGTGGGGTCAGCCAGGGCCTGTGGTCCTCAGCGTCACGGTAAACCCATAGTCCGCGCCTCGCCCCTCGCAGGTAGGCGGTATCGCTGCTGGGCTGCGTCGGCGGTGACGACCAACCCGGCACCTTCATCGTCTACTTAGGTAGGCCGTGCTTCTCGCGCCACCCCTGGACCAACCCGCGAACACACGCCCTACCAGGGCAAACGAAGGCTGACGACGGGGCCACCACGACGCGCGGACGCCGGGGCCGCCAGCGACTACGCTGGCGGCCCCGGCGTCGGTCTGCTCGGCTCGTGCCTGGGTCTATGGCGGGCGGGATGGCCCGCGTCCAAGCCACCCTCGACCTGGTCGAAATGCTCGACTGGCTACGCGCCGTCCGCGACTGCCATGATCCGCGAGACAGAACCTAGGCCTGCGTCGAAGCCTGTCCCGCCGGCGCACTGGAACCCACCCGGTCAGGGCCCGGACGTCCACCAGGCCGCGCCAACCGCCAACCCGTCGCCCGCTACGACGTGGGCACCGCGAGCAGCAGCGGTTGCGAAACCGATCCGCGCCTGCCCCGGCAATGATCAAGTAACAGTCTTGACATCCCAGTAGTGCCCGAGCAAGATTCGTCACACCACTGGTCAACACGACGTTCCACCCAGCGACACGCCGGAGTCTTCCGATATCCACTGCGGCCAGCGCTTGGGCAATCTTGATCACTGCCAGCTTGGCTCCCGGGAAAGACGGGAGCTGGGCTATCGCTTCGCAAGGTGTGGGAGGTAAGTCATGCCCGAAGGCCGCCTGAACGGACAGGTCGCTGTCGTCACGGGCGCCGGCCGGAACATCGGCCGCGCAATCGCCCTTCTCTTCGCTGCCGAGGGTGCTGCGGTTGTCGTCAACGGTTCCCGCAATGTCGACGCGGTCAACTCGGTCGTCGAGGAGATTCAGAGCAAGGGCGGAAAGGCCATACCGGCGATGGCCGATGTTTCAGACCCGGACGCAGTTGCCGACATGATTTCGCGGGCGAGCAGCATACTGGGCCCGGTCGACATCGTCGTCAACAACGTCGGCGTCCGCAAGGCCAAGAAGTTCGAAGACATCACCATCGAGGACTGGCGATCGACGTTCGCCACGAACCTGGACTCGGTGTTCTACCTGGCGCGTACCGTCCTGCCGGGGATGCGTGAGCGTAGGCGTGGTCGCATCATCAATATTTCCGGCTACGACGGCTGGACGGGCCACATCGAAAACCGCGCCGCGAACATCGCTGCGAAGGCAGGGATGCACGGCCTCACGAAGGCCATCGCCCGGGAGTACTCGCGGTACGGGATCACCGTGAACACCGTGGCACCAGGCGCGATCGAGACGGAACGCAACCCGGAGGATTACGCCCACATCGATGTGGAAGCCCTCCGCGGACGCATCGCGACCAGGACCTTCGGGGCGGTCGACGACATCGCCGAGGCCTGTCTCTACCTCGCCTCGCCCGCTGCCGGATTCGTCACCGGACAGGTACTGCACGTCAACGGCGGCGAGTTCATGTTTTAGCCCTAGCGTTCAGTCACCACATCCTTATCCGTAGACATCACTGGATGAAAGAGGATTAGTGGAAATGGAAAAGAGCACGTCCCAGCCCACCCAGAAAGCTAGCTTCGCCGCTCTGCTCGTACTCGTTACCGTGATCGCCGTGGCCGACGGCTACGACCTCACGGTGCTGTCGGCGGCGCTGCCGGTGATCCTTGCCAAACACGAATGGGGACTCACGGCGGCCACTGCGGGCGTCGTGGCGAGCATTCAGATGCTCGGCCTCTTGATCGGCGCGATCCTGTCCGGCTACCTCCGCGACCGGATCGGCGGCCGCAAGATGCTGATCCTGAACCTGCTCTTCTTCTCGATCTTTACGGCTACCGTGCCACTGGCGCCCAACGCGGCCGTGTTCGGGGCGTTCCGCTTCCTCGGCGGCCTCGGCCTGGGCGGGATCATCCCGGTCATGATCGTGTTGGTCTCGGAGTTCTCCCCGCCCGGCCGTAGACACCTCAACAACACGGTCCTGCTGATGGGAACCGCCGTGGGAGGCCTGCTTGCCCCGCTCAGTGGCGCTCTGATCCTGCCCCACGCGAACTTCCGCTGGCTCTTCATCGTTGGTGGCCTGTTCCCGCTCATTGTGCTCGTGCCGCTTGTCGGGAAGTTCGTCCCCGAGTCGCCGACGTATCTGCTGACGCGCGGAGCGGATGAGGCGCGGACGATCGCTGACAGGTACGGGATCGAGCTCGACGAGACCGTCGCGCCGATGGCTTCCGACGGAAAGCGAACCCGGAGCAACGCGCTGCGGTACCTGTTCAACCGATCGAGAGTGGCGCGAACGGTGCTGCTACTCATCGCCGAGTTCTTCATCATGGGGGTCGCGCTCGGCCTGACATCGACCTGGTTGCCCCAGTACCTCGTCCTCGGCGGCTTCGAGATCACCAACGCCCTGCTCGTCTCGGTAACCACCTTCGCCGGCGCCATCGTCGGAAGTCTCGTCGGCGGGTGGCTGCAGGACCGGACCAACCCCAAGTTGATCGTCGTCATCGGCTGCTTCGGCGGAGCAGCGACCCTGCTGCTCATCGGAGCCGCGTTGCAGGTCGCCGCGCTGGTCTACGTGCTCGTATTCGCGCTGGGCTTCCTGAACACGATCTACATCATGAACGGCTTCATCGCGAACTCGCACCCGGCGGCAGTTCGCGCCACGATGGTCGGCCTCGCATTTGGAGTCGGCCGCACCGGCGCGATCTTCCTCACTGCGGCCGGTGGCTGGGTGGCTGCGGCCGCTCTCCCTCCCGCGGCCAACTTCTGGTTGTGGTCAGTGGCGTTGTTCATCCCCGCGGTCGTCCTGCTGTTCGCACGCTCGACCAGCAGCGTTCCCGTGGCCGGAGCGGTTGCCAACGCCCCGGCGGTGGCGAGCAACGTCGGGTAGTCCGCGACAACGAGACCAGGGTGTCTTGCGGTCCCGTCCCGAATTTGAGGGACGGGACCGCACACCCCCACGGCTCGACTGCCAGTGATGCGAAGAGCGGGTCCGTCCTTCGGTGCGCGGGAAACTCCGTAGTGGTGGGGGTGCTGTTTTAGGCGTGGGCGGGTTCCGACGCTGGCCCCCGCTTACCCCCCGGAAACCCTGTCCTGACGTCCACAACCAGTGACAAGAAGAGACCAACGCCCGGCCGTGTCTGTGCAGGTCAAGGACCACTTGCGGCAAGCAATGACAAGCTCGGGGTGGCTACGGTTGGTAACAAGGGGTCGTCGGTTCGAATCCGGCCGTCCCGACAGAGAGAAAGCCCTGACCAGCAGTATCGCTGGTCAGGGCTTTGACTTTCTTCTATGGGGTTTTGAACCTCCCCCCGAAAACCTGTGGGGCTCGTAAATCAGGTCCGGCTACGCTGCCTGCGAATATTCATTGATCAATCCACCCAGGATCGGGCGTCGTTTGATCCGGGCGGCGGTCAGGTCCACGATGTGCGGTGGCGGATCGGGTGGCCGTTGTCCCAGCGAACGGTGCGGCCGGTGATCGTTGTAGTGCGACGTGTACCCGGCAAGGAAGGTCGCCAGGTGGCGCTCGCCGACGATGAGCATCCGGTCGGTGCATTCGCGGCGTACAGTGCCCACCCAGCGCTCGGCGAACGAGTTGGCTCTCGGCGCCTGCGGCGGAGTCTTGACCACGTCGATACCTTCCGCGGCGAACACCGCGTCGAAGGCCGCGGTGAATTTCGTGTCGCGGTCGCGAAGCAGGAACCGCAAACTGGTAACCCGCTGGTCGAGGTCCATCAACAGGTTCCGCGCCTGCTGCGCCACCCAGGCGCCGGTCGGATGGGCCGTCACCCCGACGACGTGCACCTGCCGGGTGGCGATCTCCACGAAGAACAGCACGTAGATCCGCTTGAGGAACACCGTATCGACGGTGAAGAAATCGCAGGACAGCATCGTGTGCGCCTGGGCGGTCAGAAACTGCTTCCAGGTCGGCCCACAGCGCCGCGGCGCCGGCTCGACCCCGGCCCGGTTGAGGATCTTCCATACGGTGCTGGCCGCCACCCGGTAGCCCAAGCCGACCAGCTCACCCTGAATCCGGCGATGCCCCCAGGTCGGATTCTCGGCGGCCAGTCGCAGTACCAGGTCCTGCACTTGCTGGTCGACCGGCGGCCGGCCGGGCCGCGCGTGCGGGTATGTCCAGTGCCGGGCGACCAGTTGCCGGTGCCACCGGAGCAGGGTCGCCGGGGTGATGAAGAACGCAGCCCACTGCGGGCGGGGGAGCAGCCGCGACAACGCCGCCAACACTACCCGGTCGCCCGGCTCGAGAATGGGGCGCTTCACCTGGCGGCGGAGTACGGCCACCTGGTGCCGTAGGACCAGGATCTCGACATCCTTGGTTCCGCCGTCCCGGGCGAGCTGGGTCAACATCTGCAGCACCTCGCGCAGTAGCAGGTACACCAACGAAGCGCTCATGGCCCGGATCGTCGCAGCTTCCGCAAGGCTGACCTCGCACAGAATCCCACGTCAACGGGGCTGAACCTGATTTACGAGCCCCACAGGCCCATTCGTTGATGCAGCGGCAGCGGGCGGAGCCGTAGGGCAGCATCCAGGATCTGGAGGGGGCCATCATCGGCCCGGCATTGAGCGGGCCAGCATTACAGCCGGCCATTGGTCAGGACCGCAATCGGCGGATCAGGACTCGAAGGGCCACGGTGAGCGCAGCGCCCACAATGGTGAGGACGACTCCGACCATGCTAGAACCGAGCGCCCAAGGTACGTAGTACGGCTCGCCGCAGTTCCAGCAGGGACCCCAATACACGCCTACCGTCAGCGCGAGCCCCCACGGGATCCCCAGCCACCCGGCTGCCATGGTGCTCCAACCAGGGACCCGCCACGCGAATCCCGCCCCCAACGCAACGGCTGGTAGCAGCAGCGGCCAAGCCGGAGCCGTTGCGCCGAACATGGCATCGCAGACGTTGTTTAATTGCGCTTCGCAGAACCCGCACGCCGCCGCGAGCAGAGATGCCCACAACAGTCGCGGCCTGGGGACGACGAATGTCAACGCCGCGGACCCGACGACCACCAGCAACAGAACAGGACCTTGCAGACCCAACGACGTGTGCATACGAGGGCCCTCCGAGCGGTGATCCTTCTGTGTCACCAGCGTGACGCACACCTTCAGCGCGGACGATGTCACGCTACGCGTGCTCGCGACCGCAGCCAAGAAGGCCGACGGCGACGGGGGAAAGAGACACGGGTCGACTCGCGGCCCGGGCCAGCGACCATCGCCGCCACCAGCCGGGCGGGTCCGTGGTGGCGGTCGCACGTGTTCCCGGTGGGGACGTGGTGCCGCGGCGTGGCCGCCACGTCAACTGCCGGAGTCGGTTGGTTGGCGAAGGTATTTCCGGCTGGTCCATGACGACAGTCTGTTGGACCGGCTCTCGCTGGCCGAAGTCGAGCGCCTTCTCGCCGAGGCTGGGGTTGGGTTGCACATGCTCGAGGTGGTCGACTTCGAACGATCCCCCTGGCAGGGTGGGGTCACGTCTCGCCTGACATCCGCAGCCGACATCAACAGAGCCGACTGCAGGCGAACACCAGCGGACAGATCAGGGGGGAGGCCGCGGACGTCCCAAACAGCGGCGGACGCTGCGACCACCGCCGGATGCGCCTTACAAGCGCGGGGCCAGGCACACCCCCGAAGCAAGTAACCCAGCCCCGCCGTGGTGAGGAAGAGGGGGGATAGGGCGTATCCGAGCGGGACCGGCAGCACGGACTGGTCACCGGCCTCGCCGGTGAAGGGGAAAGCGCGCCCCTGCGACACCGCGGCCAGACTCCCGCATAGCTTGACCGGCGTGCGTAGCAGGCGATGTCGATGATTCGACAAATACGTAGACGCGTTAGGAATACCGGCACCAGGATTCTCCGCAGCCGAGAGATTTCGCGCACTGGCGCGGCGTCGGCAAACCTGGATCGGGAGGTCACCTATGATCAGAACAGTTCGTCGTCTCTTCCTGGGCTCGGTCGCTGTGACGACCGCGCTCCTTGCGGCCGCCGGGCCAGCCTGGGCCCATGAATGCGTGAACGCGAGCAAGAACGCGGCGGCGGGAGTTCAGGTCGTCATCGACGTGAACACCGGAAAAATCGTTTGGCTATCAAACGGATTGCAGCAGCGGGCAGACCAAGGCCTGGTTAACCTCGAAACGGGCGAAGGTTTCTCGGGTTTGCTCGGGTTGGATCTCAACAGCGACGGCACGGCCGACGTGAGCACCTTCATCGTGGGGCCCAACATGGAGCTCCCGGAACAGGCGCAGTTCAACGGTCCGGCGTGTCACGGCATCACCAACGTGGAGGTCTTCTTCACGCAGTGCCTGTCCTGAACCGGGTTGCGAGGATGCCCCATCGGGGCATCCTCGGACGGTCCTCCAGCTGACGGATATGGAGCCGAGCGCGGTCGGCTCGCACGAGACAGCGGCGCCCGGCCACCCCTATTGTCTGTGTGGGCAACGGGCGTAGCGGGCCTGCGTTCGCGATGCCCTGGTGTGGGCGGTGTCCGTTGTAGAACTGTTCGAACTCGCGTAGGGCGTGGAGCAGGTGCCGCTGGTTCCAGATCAACGTCCGGTCCAGTAGTTCGCGGCGGCAGGTCTGTACCCAGCGTTCCATGATTGAGTTCATTCTTGGCATCTGGATGCCGCTGAGCACGATGTCGATGCCCGCGTCGGCGAGGATGGCGTCGAACAAGTGGGGGAATTTGCCGTCCCGGTCGCGGATCATGAATCGGGCTCGGCAGCCGGTGTCTTCGAGGTCCATGACAAGGTTCCTCGCGGCCTGTACTACCCATGCGGTGGTCGGGTGCGGGGTGGCGCCGAGGATCCGGATTCGGCGGCTGGCGTGCTCGAACACCGCGAACACGTACATTCGCGCCCCGGATAGGGTGACCGTTTCCAGGAAGTCACAGGCCAGCAGGGCGTCGGCTTGGGAGCGCAGGAAGTCGGCCCAGGTGCTGCAGGCTCGTTCGGGTGCCGGGTCGATGCCGGCCTCCTTCAAGATCTCCCACACCGTGGACGCGGCCACTCGTACGCCCAGCACCAGCAGTTCGCCGTGCAGGCGTCGGTAGCCCCAGCTGGGATTTTCCCCGGCCAGACGCAATACCAGGGTGCGGACGGAACGCACGGTTCGTGGCCGGCCCGGACGCTTCGGCCGGGAGACGTCCGCGTGACAGCGGGCGACCAGGTCGCGATGCCAGCGCAGCACCGTCTCGGGGCGCACCAGCAGCCGCACTCGGCGCAGCACGTCGCGCGGCAGCCGGTGCAGCAGTCCCGCCAGGAACGTCCGATCAGTCGCGTCGAACCGCACCTTCTCCTTGCCCAGCTGGCGCTGCAGCAGCGTGATCTGATGGCGCAGGGCAAGGATCTCCACATCCTTGTCCCGATTGCTCATCGGCAGCAGGCGCAGCATCACGAACGCGTTCGTCACGCTCAAGTAGCCAGTCGGAGCAGCACGGCTGCCCATCATGCCGCAGCGATCACCCGGCTGCGCGCAGCGCCAGCACCGGTAACCGGCGCCGACCAACCGGTACCCCGGATCCCACCAGGGCGGATGACGTTTTCGGCAAGGGCAAGGTTGCTGGGCCTGCTGGGTGGTCTCGAGCCCGACAGGCTCGACAGCTTCACCCGTCCAGGATTCCGCGATCTTGCCAACGCTCATTGCAACAGACCCCGGAGGTCAGGAGACGTCTTGAAGGAGTGCCGCACCGTTGGCGGTCAGGGAGTGGGTAACGCTCATTCCTTCGCGCGTACTCACGATCAAACCCGCGTTTCGCAGGACTGCGGCGTGCTCGCTCGCGGACGCGATCGATATTTTCACCGCTCTGGCCAATTCGGTGGTCGAACGCGGCCGGTCGCCTAACGCTTCCATCACCGCAGCGCGGGTCGAACCCAGCAGCGGGGCCAGCTGACCGGGCCGTCGTGCGTCGGGGCTTTCCAGGGCCGTCCGGTCTGTCGTCGCCGGATATATGAGGATGGCCGGCCGGTCATCGTAATCGTCACACCAAAGCCAGCAGGAGAAGGAGGGGACGAAGAGGGACGGGACGAGGACGAGACCTCGGCCTTGGAGAAACACGTCACTGTGGATGTCGTGCAGGTGATGGTAGCGACACGATCCGAAGCGCTCGTCGGTCGGGCACGGGATGTAGAGCGTCAGAACCGGCGGGTCCCACCGCACCGTCGGATACAGGTTTCGAAGTAGCCAATCCACTCCGTTCTCAGCGAAGCTGCGCCGCTGCGTGGCGAACGCGATGTGGCCTTGGCGCACGACGTTGATCCACTGTGGGTCGGCGACGGCCCGGTGATACCGCCGTAAGTTAGCGGCAACTGCTTCCATCACGTTCCGGTTTCCATCGCGCAGGTCGCGTGCCGCCGCGGCCGGGCGGTCGCCAATGACGTGGGTCAGGTCCCGGCTGATGATTGGTTGTGGAGTGGCCAGGAACGCCTCGACTGCCTCGTCGTAGCTGGCGGCCGTCAACGCGTGACGGTACAGCAGATCGCTGATCTGGACGAGGCCAGAACCCATGACCTGCATGATCGGTGCGCCGGCGGGACCGAGTGCGTTGGCGGCTCGGGCACGCCAGCGCCGTACGAAGGGATCGGTGGTCGCCTGGCGCAGCAGCAGCGCGCTGAGGGCTGTCTCGACGACCGGACTGGGTCGCGGCGACAACCGAATCTTGCCAAGGTCGGTCGGCGTCAGGTGCAAACGAAATTCCATCGACCTGCCCTCCGCCACGGGAAGAGACAATCGCTTACCCCGGGAATGCCCCTCTCGTACTATGCGGCCCTCACGCCTCGTCCGCCAAGAGGACCAAGTGTTGCCGCCGCGAAACTTGTCAAGGTCGGTGGGACCAGTGGGTGTTACGCCGCTTGGGGTAGCGGTTGATCGGTTGCTGGTTCGGGTGGGTTGATCCAGACGGTATCGGGCAGGTGTAGCGCTTTAGGTCTGGGTCGGGCGGAGAAGCGTTTGGGATGCGCTGTCCAGGCTGTGTCGAGGGCGTGGGCACGTTGCTTCTGCTGGGCGGCGTGTGGCCGTAGTGGACGTCGGCGGGGGTGTGCAAGCCGATGCCGGCGTGGTGGTGTTCGTGGTTGTACCACTGGAAGAACGTGTCGCAGAACGCGCGGGCGTCGGCCAGTGACCCGAAGCGTTCGAGGAACGTGGGGTGGTACTTCACGGTCTTGAAGGCCGCTTCGGAGAATGGGTTGTCGTTGCTGACCCGTGGCCGTGAGTGGGTGCGGGTGAGGTCGGCCAGCAGCGTCGCGACGCGTTTGGAGGTCATGGAGGTGCCGCGGTCGGCGTGCACGACGTGCGGGACGCCGTGGGTGGTGATGATCTCGGAGATGAAGTCGTAGGCGATCTCGGCGCTCTCTCTGGCGGCGACGTGGTGGCCGACGACGTACCGGGACCAGATGTCGGTCATGACGTAGGCGTCGTAGTACACGCCCTTGGCCGGGCCGGGCAGTTTGGTGATGTCCCAGGTGAACACCTGCCCGGGTGCGGTGGCGGTCAACTCGGGGCGGGTCCGGGTGGGGTGTCGGGCCTGGCGGCGCCGGTCGATGACCTGGCCGTTGGCGCGCAGGATCCGGTAGAGGGTGGAGATCGAGCCCAGGTAGACTCCTTCGTCGAGCAGCGTCGCGAACGTCTCCGTCGGGGTGGTGTCGACGAACCGGTCGCTGTCGAGCACGGCCAGGACGTGGGCGCGTTCGGCGTCGGACAGTCGGTTCGCTGGCGCTGGCCGCGGCGCCGGCAGGCGCCCGGTGGGGGTGCGGGAGCGTCGGTGGGCAGTGCTGCGGGCGATCCCGGTCAGCCGGGCCGCGGCGCGGGTCGCCATCCGCGCGGCCAGCAGCTACGCGTGGGCGCCGGTCAGGGCTTGGTCGGCTTGGTGTCGGTGTCCGCGCTCTCGGAGATCTCGGCCAAGAGCGCGTGTGCTTTTCCCATGATGTCCAACGCCGCCTCGGTCCGGGCAATCTTGCGGTTGGCCAGCTCCAACTGGCGGCGCAGCCGGGCGATCTCGGCCTGCTCCCCGCTCGGTTTGCCGATGCTCTGGCCGGGTTTCTTACCCTCGAGCAGGCCGGCGTCGCGGGCGCGGCGCCACTCACTCATCAGCGACGAGTACAGGCCGTTACGGCGCAGATAGCCGTTGCCGTCGCCCTCGGCGACAGCCTGCTCATACTCACCGAGCAGCCGAAGCTTCTCCACTGCAGTGAACGAACGACGTCGCCGGGGCCGGTCTGCTCGGGGTCCTTCCGTCGTCATGGCCCCATCGTGCCCGACAGGCCGGTCGGTGCTGGAAATCGTCATCGAAGGAGAATCCATCCTCGCCCTGGGAGGGCCACTTGCTCTGAACCGCTGGTCTCACCCAACCCTGACACCCAGGGCCGCGCGCCGGCCAATAGGAGGTATCCCCCTACTGACTACCCGACATGTAGTGCCGTCCACGCCCCTACCGCCATCGGCGCCAAGCTGCACCTTCTCCTGAACACAAGCAGCAAGCTTTTCGGCGACAGCCGAAGACGTAGTGCACCAGCTGCCTGGTGCTGAAGCTTTTCTCACCCGTTGTACTCGCACGAGGCACTCAGGAGGCAGCCATGTCAATAACGATGCGGGTTCACCCGCAAATCGGAGCCGCGCGCCTGTCCCGCATCGCCCGCACCTTCGGGCTGGAAAGAGCATCAACTCAGTCTCTTCAGCCCGCCTTGGCGACGGTAGGGGCCGGCGATCCAAGAGCGGAAGCTCGCACGAAGCGCAAGACTCGGGTCGGGGCAATGGCCCTACTCGCGGCGTTGGCCGCGGTTCTTGTCGTTCCATCTTCGGCCGAGGCGGCCGAGCCGGCGTCGTCGACGTTGGTGGTCGACCGGGATGGCGTGCAGTGCGGCAACGCCGAGTACATATCGATCCAGGCGGCGGTCGACGCGGCGCAACCGGGGGATCGAATCAAGGTTTGTCCCGACCTGTATGCCGAGAGCGTGACCGTGGACAAGCCGCTCACGCTGTTCGGTGATCCGGACGCGGTCGACGCAGTGGACTGCTTCCAACCCACGCCGTCGCAGCTGGACGACGCCGACTCCGCTCGGCAGGTGATCATCGACCCGGCGGGCGGCGGGTTCACCATCGCCCTGGCGCTTCGGGCAGATGACATCGAGGTGGCGGGAATCGTCGTACAAGGGGCGTCGGTCGGCGTCGACGCCAGCGACCGGTTCTCCGGCTACCGGATCCACCACAACCTGATCCGGCTGAACTCGCTGTTCGGGGTGGACTTCGGCAGCGCAGGCCCCCGACAGACGCGTGCCGACCACAGCTGCCTGCGGGAGAACCGGTATGGACTTGTGTCCGAGCTCGACGACGACAGCCTTTGGGCTTCGCCGCCGGTGGCCGACGAGCGTTCGGAGTGGAACCAACGCGACGTACGCAACGCTCGTGTCGACCACAACCTTACGTTCCGCAACGTGACGGGCATAGACCTTGCTGGTCCCGGCCACCACGACCAGCTGACGATCGACCACAACGTCTCCCGGGAGGACGGCGCCGGCATCGCGCTACAGAACTCGAACGGCAGCGCGATCCTCGAGAACGACGTGGCCCGGGCGTCGAGCTCGTCGATCCAGATCGGCGGCGCAACATCCGACCTGACCATCGACTCGAACATCGTCGTCAACGGCCGGATCGGGATTATCTTCACCGCCAACGGCTTCAATGACCGGTTCCGCCAGACGAGCCACCGGGTCCAGGTCACCCGCAACACGGTGCGCGGCATGACGTTCAGCGGCATCAACGCCAACCCCGGCACGGCGCAGGAGCCGGGCGACCTGCACGACTCAACCGTGGCCGACAACATCAGCACTGACAACGGCCGTGACGGCATCGTGCTGTTCGCCGGGAACAGCGGGAACGAGGTCCGCGGCAACGTGTCTGAACGCAACGGGCGCAACGGCATCTACGCGGCCGGTGCGCGGGACAACACGTTCATCGGCAACACCGCGCTTCTCAACGTCGCCGTCGACGCCCGCGACGACAACCGACCGGTCAACACGTGGACCGGCAATCAGTGCGTCACTGACTCACCCGCTGGAACCATCTGCGGGGCCGGCTAGCTCACGGGTCGCTGATAGCGACCGTGCCGGGGGGGCTGAGCTCGGCGCGGCCCAGGCGCGGGCGGCCAACGGGGTCCAGCTACCTGTCGCCGCCGGCGCTGCCCTGCCCCGCAGCCCCTTCCCCGCATCGGCATCGCAGCCACGGACGAAACGACATCTCGCACGTACGGGCGACGCGTTCCTATCCAGACCGTATTCAAGGTTCGCACTGTAGCGGGAGGCGGCATGAGCGCTGACGGCCAAGCGCACGGGTCCGGGAACGGGCTCCTCGAGCAGGTACAGGCGGCCTACGCCGGTACGGCCGAGCTGATCGCCATCCACGCCGGCTACCGGTACCACTGGTACGCCTGCCTGGCCGAACATGGCCCGATGACCGCCGAGGAGCTCAGCACCCGTACCGCCACCGGCCCTCGATTCACCGAAGAGTGGACTCGCCAGCAGACCGCCGTCGGAATTCTCGCCGCAGACCTGTCCACCCGCCCGCCGACGTTCCGCCTTCCGAGCGAGGCCGCCGCCGTGCTCCTCGGCGAAGACGGTACGGACAAACCCACGCTTGCTCGAGCCCTGGCCGAGGCGTGCGCCATGTTCGTCGGCCGGGCGGACCGGCTGGTGTCCGCCTGGCAGCACGACCGCAGCGGCTACATCGACGCCGACGAACCCGACCGCGCCTGGTTGCAAGCCATGTTCACCGGCCTGTCCGCCGGTGATCTGCCCGGGCAGCTCGCCGCAGTGGCTGAGGTGGCCGCGGTCCTCGGCCGCCGGCCGCTGCGGGTGGCCGACCTCGGCTGCGGCGCCGGACTGCACATCGACGCGATGGCCGCCGCCTGGCCGGACGCGCACCTCGCCGGGTACGACCTCAGCCAGGCCGCGCTCGACCTGGCGGCGCAGCGGCCTCGGCGTCCCGGCGTGACCTTCCGGCCGGCCGACGCAGTGTCGGTCGTCGACTGTGGTCCCTTCGACCTGATCCTTGTCATCGACGCCCTGCACGACATGCCCGACCCAGCAGCGGTCCTCACCGCCGCCCGTCGGGAGTTGTCACCCGGGGGTGTCATCGTCGTCGCCGAGACGCCCTACCCACCCGAGTTCGCCGGAACCTGCGACCCGGCGGAACGGCTCGGCTACATGACCTCTCTATTCAACTGCTTACATATGCAGATCGGGCACAGCGGCCGCGCCGCCGTCGGCGCCGTGGTCCGGGAGTCTCAGCTGATCCAGTGGGGGAGGCAGGCCGCCCTCGCTCTACGCGCAACACACGACACCGGTGCCGACCTGCGGATGTCCGTGTTTGGCCCAAGGTCAGCGAGCCTGACGGCCGGATGAGAAAGCCGCCGAGGTATGAGCCGCGGACCGGGCGTCGGTTCGGCGATCTGCGGCTCGACCGGGCCAGGTTCGACCTGTGGGGTGTCAAAACTCGGTCGCGGGCCCTGGGCTGGTCTTATGCGACTCGGTCGTACGCCTTGATCAGCCCGCCGAGGACCGCTCGCGCGATGCGTCGGTGGTCGGCATTGACGGCGGGCCGGGCTGAGCGCGGTGGAGTCGGGTGCAGGGCCCGGTGCGGTCGCCACCCGTTGTAGTGCTCGGCGTTGTGCGTGCCGGAAATACCGTCCATACAGGTCGCGCGGCGTGTCGGTACTCGTGGAGGACGCCGCTGAGTCGATCACGTCTGCGGATGTCGAGGTGGTCGAGTCGGTGCGGTTCGGTGATCGGGTGGGGGAGCGGGCGTAGGGGTGCCGCGGCGCGGAGCGCCCGGTGGGACCGGTGCTCGTTGTAGAAGGTCTCGTACTCGCGGAGCGCGTGCATCAGGTGGGCCGGGTTCACGATCAGGGTGCGGTCGAGGTTCGGCTCTGCACGAGCGCACCCAGCGCTCCATGATCGCGTTCATGCGCGGTACGCGGACACCGGTCTTCACGATTCCTATATCTTCGTCTTCGAAGACAGCGTCGAACGCGGCCGTGTACCTGCTGTCGCGGTCGCGGATCAGGTACTTCACCGTGACGCTGGCGTCGTGGAGGTCCATGACCAGGTTGCGGGCCAGTTGCGCGGTCCAGGCCGCGGTGGGGTGGGCGGTGGCACCGAGAACACGGACGCGGCGGGTGGCGTGCTCGACGACAGCGAACACGTACAGCCCTGCGCCGGTCAGGGTCCGGGTTTCGAAGAAGTCGGCGGCGATGATCGCGTGTGCTTGGCTGCGCAGGAAGGTCGGCCAGGTTTGGTGGTCGCGCTGGGGCGCGGGCTGGATCCCGTTGGTCTTGAGGATTTCCCAGATGGTGGAGGGGGCGATTTTGATGCCGAGGACGGCCAGTTCGCCGCGGATTCGTCGGTAGCCCCAGCTCGGGTTCTCTCGGGCGAGGCGCAAGACGAGAGTTTGGATGCTGCGGACGGTGGGCGGCCGTCCGGCCCGTTTCGGTCGGGATTGTTTGGCGTTATGGCGGCGGAGCAGGTCGCGGTGCCAGCGCAGGACGGTGTCGGGGGAGATGATCAGGTGCAGTTGCCGCAGCTTCGGCCTCGGTAGCCGGTGGAGGAGGGCGGCGAGGTACGCGCGGTCGGGCGGGGTGAGACGGGGCTTGTCGATCTGGCGCTGCAGGATGGCGAGCTGGTGGCGCAGTATCAGAATCTCGACGTTTTTGTCTGAATCGCTCATCGGCATGAGCCGTATGAGGGTGAACGAGCTTCGCGAGGGCGAGGTAGGGCAGTCGCAGCAGCACGATGGATCATCCTGGCGTACCCGTCTCGCGGTCTTCAGCCGTATCCGAGAACCGGCAGCTAACAGCCCTTGGATGGGGTTTTCGGCACCCACAGGTCGGGCGCGCCGTGACGCCCAGGACCCGGATCCGGCGGCTGGCGTGTTCGATCACCGTCAGGATGTACATCCGCGCTCCGGTCAGCGTCACGGTCTCGATGAAGTCGGCGGCCAGCAGCGTTTCGGCTTGGGAACGTAGGAAGTCCGGTCAGGTGGTGGCGGCCCGGTCGGGTGCCGGGTCGATCCCGGCTTGGCGCAGGATCTCCCAGACGGTGGACGGGGCGAGGTTGATCCCGAGCGTGAGCAGTTCGCCGTGCACCCTGCGATACCCCCAGCTGCCGTTCTCCTTCGCCAGGCGCAACACCAGCACCCGGATGGAGCGCGGCGTGCGGGGCCGGCCGCGCCGCCGTGGCCGCGATGCCGCGGCGTGGCGGCGGGCGATCAGGTCACGGTGCCACTTGAGAATTGTGTCGGGCCGGACCAGTAGCCGCAGACCCTGCAGGGTCGGCCTCGGCAGTGGGTGCAGTAGCGCGGCCAGCCACGCCCGATCGACTGGCTCGAACCGGACGCGCTGCCCGTCGAGGTGGCGCTGCAGCACCGCGAGCTGATGCCGCAACGACAGGATCTCGATGTCCTTGTCACGGTCGCCGCCAGGCAGCAGCCGCAGCAGCGCAAACGCTTTCGTGATGCCCAGGTACGCCAGTCGCAGCAGCATGAGGCGGCACCATCGCGTAGTCATCGGTGACGATCGGTACGGGCGACGTCCTCGACCAGGCGAAGGCCCGACCCGGACGTCAAGAGAGCCCGCGAGCTGCACGATGCCCTTTTCGGCAGGTACAGCGTCCGCGCCATACTGGCTCCGTTCAGCCGTCGATGATGCCGGTTCACTCCGATGGAAGGGCGCCACGCTCGAGCGAGAGCACCTCAGCGGTTTCGGGTGTCGGTCGTTCCGGCACCGCAACGACTGGGCGGTGCGGGATGGCGCAAGCGAGCGCCAGTACGGCGAGGAAGGAGTAGAGGTAAACGGCGATCCAGGCGCCGCGCGGCGTATCCAACGCCAGACGCGGACCGCCGACGGCCGTCGCGATCACCGACCACAGCGGGATGATGGCCACCGCGAAGAGGCCGGAAGCAATGCGTGCCCACAAAGGTCCTCGTCTTGACACCGCGTAGCCGCCGGCCGTGCCGAGCAGCGCCACAGCCAGGGCGGCGGGGTTGAAGAGCGCAAAGAGGAACGGTGACAGCGCGAGCCAGCGCCATCCCCGCCGGCCTCCCGTCGTACGCAGATGCTCAGCCCAGCCCAGCAAGACGCCAACGACCACGCCAGGCATCAGGATGAACCCGAAGGTGAAAATCCAGCTCACAGTGGATTCCTGTCCGGCGACCTGCGCCATCAGGCCACGCAGACCGGTTGCCCAAGCGAGTCCGCAGACTCCTCCGACCACGAGTTTCGGGTACATGATGACCTCCAACCGGCGTCGCGCTGGTGCTTGGACACTAAGCCGTGTAGGGCTCCGTGTTCATCAGCAATCCGCCCAACACCTGTCCAGCCACACGTACGGGCTCTGTTGCGTTCAGCGTGAGCATGATCGGAGAAGGCTTGACCGGCGTGGTCAGGCTGGACCGGTGAGGTCACCATCTCGTGCCCCGTCCTGGTCACCACCGAGGTCGGCGTTCGCCGGGTTCCGGTTCCCGCCCGAGGTGATCGTTCTCGCGGTCCGCTGGTGTCTGCGGTTCAACCGGCGCTGTTGCGTTGACAGTTCGGCAGACGCGGTGAACCGGCGTTTGCGCTTGGTTTAGATCGCACTGGCCAGCTCGGCGAACGCCGCAGCGACCCGCGTGGCGGGCGGGGTGTCGACGGCGAGTTCGTAGTGTCGGCGGCGCAGGTTCCGCATGAAGGCGTTGCGGGTGCCGAAAACCTCATCCGCGCTGGTCAAGCGGCATTCTGGTACTCGTAGAGGAGTCCGCCGAGTCGATCGTGTCGGTGGACGTGTAGGCGTGTCAGCGTCGCGGGGTCGGTGATCAGTTCGGGCAGCGGATGCAGGGGGCGGGCGTTGGCGATGCCGCGATGCGGGCGGTGCCGGTTGTGGTGGCGTTCGTACTCGCGCAGGGCGTGCAGCAGGTGGGCTGGGTTCCAGATCAGTGTCCGGTCGAGCAGTTCATGCCGGCCGGCTTGGATCCATCGTTCCGTGATCGAGTTCATGCGTGGCGTCCGGACACCGCTGAGGACGACCGTGATCCCGGCGTCGGCGAGGACCGCGTCGAACATGGCCGGGTACTTACCGTCTCGATCTCGGATCAAGTACTTCACCTGGCATCTGGCGTCTTCGAGGTCCATCACTAGGTTCCGGGCGGCCTGGGTCACCCAGGCGGTGGTCGGGTGGGCGGTGGCGCCCAGGATCCGGACCCGGCGGGTGGCGTGTTCGATGACCGCCAGGATGTACAGCCTGGCACCGGTCAACGTTGTCGTCTCGAAGAAGTCGGCGGCGATGATGGCCTGCGCCTGTGAACGCAAGAATGTCGCCCAGGTGGTGCTGGTCCGCTGGGGCGCCGGGTCGATACCAGCCTGCTGGAGGATCTCCCAGACGGTGGAGGCCGCGACCTTCACGCCCCAGGACGAGGAGTTCGCCGTGGATGCGGCGGTACCCCAGGTGCTGTTCTCGCGGGCTAGGCGCAGCACCAGCCGGCGGGTCGACCGGATGGTTCGTGGCCGGCCGACCCGTGCGGGCCGGGAGATTCTGGCGTGCCGGCGGGCGATCAGGTCCCGGTGCCAGCGCAGCACAGTCTCCGGGCGCACCAGCAGCCGGATATCACGCAGCACGTCGCGGGGCAGCTGGTGTAGCAGGGCGGCGAGCCATGCCCGTTCAGTCCGCGTGAACCGGACCTTCTCGCCGTGCAGTTGCCGCTCGAGGACGGTGATCTGGTGGCGTAGCGCGAGGATCTCGGCGTCCTTGTCCCGGTCGCTCATCGGCAGCAGCCGCAGTGGCGCGAGAGCGTTGGTCACACCGAGGTAGGCCAGTCGCAACAGCACAGCCGGTCATCCTCGCGCAGCGCTCAACGTCGATCACGGTCGCATCCGGGCCGAGGGGCTTGGGGCTGCACCGGCGTTCTGATCTCAGTGATCAAGAGGATTGTGACCAGGACGGACGAGGTTTTCGGTACCCGCAGGTTCTCCACGTACTCCAGCTTCCGGAGCGCGGACAGCGCCTGGCGCAGGGGCATCGGTGCCACGCCGAAGATGCGCGCGAGCTCTTCTTCCCGGGCAGGCGATCGCCGGGCTGCAGCGCGCCTGACGTGATGCCCTCCGTCAGGCGGCGGACGATCACCTCAGCGGTGCCGCGGCCGGTGACCGGGGCAAGGACCACGTCCAGAGCTTCTTGCACCATGTTATAGGTTCCGGCTCTCAGGCCGTGAGGCCGTGTGCCGAAGGAGAATCATGCCTCAATCTGAGCTCTCTTCTGCAAGCGCCGCGAGGCGTCGGGGGCGGCTAGTCGCGTCCTATTCGATGGATGCGGAGCAGAGCTCCGACTGGCTCCGGCAGTTCCTCCACACCCTGGCGAAGAATGCGGCAGCCGCGGCAGAAGCGGCCGGGGCAGAGGTCCTGCTGGTCGACGCCGCCCGCCCCGTCGACGATCCGGCGGAGCTGGTGGGCGACGCAGACGGCGTGCTCATCCTCGGTGGCGCTGACCTGGATCCCGCCACCTATGGGCGACAGTGCCAGGTGAAGAACCTGTATGGCATCGACGCCACCGCCGACGCTTTCGAACTCGGGTTGGCCCGCGCCGCGCTCGACGCCCGTCTACCGCTCCTCGGCATCTGCCGCGGCATGCAAGCACTCAACGTCGCCGCCGGCGGGTCACTGATACAGGATCTAGGCCCCGGAACGATACACAACATCGAATCCGATAACTCAACGATGACCACCCACGCCATCGAGATCATCCCCGGCACGCTGCTGGCCGGCATCTACGGACGCGCGCAGCTTGACATCCGCTCCGGCCACCACCAGGCCGTCGATGCCGTCGGCGCCGGCCTTCGGGCCTCCGCGGCCGCGTCCGACGGGGTCATCGAGGCCATCGAGGGCACTGAAGGCTGGGTGCTCGGCGTCCAGTGGCACCCCGAAGACCCCGACGCCGACCCTGAACAACTCGCCACGCTGATGACGGCCTTCACCACGGCAGTCGCCTCCACCGCACAAACCAAGCAGGGACAACCATGAAGAAGCTCAGCATTGTCGGCGTCGCCGCGGCTCTCGCCCTCGTCCTCGCCGACTGCTCCGCAGGGAGCGGCTCCTCCGCAGGATCCTCCGACTCTGGCCAGACCAGCATCGGGCAGGAACACTCGTTTGTATAACGGATGCTACGCGTGAGTGCTCAATTCCCCTCCGACACGAACCCCCACGGCTCGACTGCTAGTGATGCGAAGAGCCGGTGCGTCCTTCGGTGCGCGTGCAACTCCATAGTGGTGGGGAGTGCTGTTCAGGCGTGGGCGGTTCCGACGGTGCCCCCCGTTTACCCCCCGAAAACCCTGTCCTGACGTCCACAACCAGTGACAAGAAGAGACCAACGCCCCGCCCTGTCTGTGCAGGCCAAGGACCACTTGCAGCAAGCAATGACAAGCTCGGGGCGGCTGCAGTCGGTAACAAGGGGTCGTCGGTTCGAATCCGGCCGTCCCGACAGCGAGAGGGTTCCCGCAGTTCAGAGACTTGCGGGAGCCCTCTTTTCATTGCTCGGCATGGATGCCTGGTCTAGCACGCCGCTGTTGGACTCCTTGACTCGGGCAGGTGCCGAATGCCACTCCTCGATCTTCAGAAGCTCACCGTCGGACTGTCCCGGACCTGGGCCGGGTTCCTCCGGGACTGGGACCGGTCGCTGCGTGCCGGGAACTACCCGGAGACGACCCGCTACAACTACCTTCTCGCTGCTGCCCAGCTTGGCCGCTATGTGGGGGAGCACTCGACCGGACGCCGATGGATCGGGTGCGGCAACCGAAGACACCCCGCAAGCTGATCCCCGTCATGCGCGACGAGGACACCGGCAAGCTCCTCGACGCGTGTAAGGGCAAGGGCTTCGCGAACCTGCGCGACGAGGCGCTGATTCGGCTGTACTGCAACACCGGCGCCCGGCTGTCGGAGGTGGGCAACCTTCTGGTTGCCGACGTGGACCTCAACACGGAGTCGGTGCACTTCCACGGCAAGGGCGCCAAGGACCGGCGGGTACGGTTCGGGCCCAAGACCGCTCGGGCGCTGAGCCGGTATCTGCGGGCCCGGGACAAGCACAAGGGCGCCTGTACCGCTCGGAAACCCGGCTCTGGCCTCTGAGGTGCGGCTTTGTGTGGCCCGCCAGCCCGTCGGGGAGCATGGTGTCGGGCATGCTCCTGCACTTCGGATATCTGATCTTGTGTCAGATCCTGCGGCTGGTGGCACAGGGAATGCGCGGCGAGCGATCGAAAGATGTCGAGATTTCTGTGTTACGTCATCAGGTCGCGGTTCTGCGCCGCCAGGTCGCACGCCTGGACCTGGAGCCCGTCGACCGAGCCGTCCTGCCAGCCCTGTCTCAGCTGCTGCCTCGTTCCCGCTGGTCGACGTTCGTCGTCACCCCCGCCACCCTTCTGCGGTGGCACCGTGAGCTGGTCGCCAGGAAGTGGACCTACCCGAAACGACGACCCGGGCGCCCTCCGATAGGGGCGGAGATCCGCGCCCTGGTGCTGCGCCTGGCCCGCGAGAACCCGACCTGGGGCCACCGCCGGGTACAGGGAGAACTATTCAGATTGGGTTATCGGGTGGCACCGAGCACGGTGTGGACGATCCTGACCGATGCCGGTGTCGACCCGGCTCCGCGGCGCGGCGGGCCGACCTGGACCCAGTTCCTGACCGCCCAGGCCAACGGCGTCCTGGCCTGCGATTTCCTGCACGTGGACACGATCGGGCTGACCCGCATCTACGCACTGTTCCTGATGGAGGTCAGCACCCGGCGGGTGCACATTCTCGGCGCCACCGAGCATCCGACGGGGAGTGGGTCACTCAGCAGGCCCGGAACCTGTTGATGGACCTCGGCGACAGAGTCGCCCAGTTCAGGTTCTCGATCCCGGATCATGACAGCAAGTACATCGCGCCGTTCGACGAGGTCTTCGCCACCGAGGGCATCGAGATCCTGCGAACCCCGCCGAGGGCGCCGCGGACCAACGAGTACGCGGAGCGGTGGGTCCGCACGGTCCGCCGTGAGTGCCTCGACCGGATGCTGATCTACAACTGGCGGCACCTACTGGCCACCCTCGACGAGTCCGTGGCCCACTACAACGAGCACCGGCCGCACCAAGCCCGGCACCAACAACCTGTGGGTCTCGTAAATCTGGTTCGAAGACTGTGACGTGCGGTTTTGTGCGGGGTTCGCCTAACGGCGGCGACGACGATCCAGGCCGTGAGTGCCTCGTTGGCGTACCTGCGCCTTCGCCAGATCCTGCAGATGTTGGCTCAACTCGCCTGGGACGGCGGCGCCCAAGGACGTCGAGCTGTTGATCCTGCGGAAGACGGCGCCACTGGCATCTGCGCGCTGCGCTGACCCCGCCGCGGATCGAGGGGCCGGGCTCGCCTCATGACAGCTTGAGTGCTTCGGCCACGGCCCGGGCTACCGGGTGGTGGGTGAGGTAGTCGGTGATGTTGTGTGCGCGTTCCTTGGGGTTGTCGACGGCGATCTCGTCGAGCTGGCCTCGCCAGTCGTCGTGCAGCGGGCATCCGATCGCCACGGCGTCGGCCGGGCACCAGGTGTTCAGCCAACGGGCGATGCGTTCTGGCCGGTTGGGCCCGCATAGGAGCAGGCGGTTGTATACCGAGTCGATGCCGAGTGGGCTGCCGGCCGTGACGAGCAGGGCGACGTCAAGGTTGGGCGCCAGTTCGTGGATCAGGTCCATGGCCACCACGGTGCCGAGGCTGTGGCTGACGATGACCAGCCGGCCCGACGCGGGCAGCGTCTCGCGGACGGCGTCGAGCACGGCCCGGCGGACACGTTCGTTGTCGAGGTAGGCCGCGACGTCTCGAAGGATCTGTGCGATGACGAACGTGTCCAGGCCGCTGCGGGCGGCCACCCAGCTCAGCTGCCGCTGCAGCTTGGAGACCACGAGCCCGACGAGGTGGGAGAACCGCCCCTCGGGCGCGAGCACGTCGACGTCGGGCATTCCCGCGCACGCGGCCGCCTCGGCGACGAGCGTCTCGTACAGGATGCGGGTGGACGGTGCCGCCGGCGCCAGCGTCGCCGCCGGCTGCGCCGACAGCGCCTCGATCGAGACGAACGCGCTCTCGGTCGTGCGCACCGTTTCCATGAACCGGTCGCCGTAGAATGGGAACCACACGTCGACGGGGTCGATCGTGTGCAGCCCCGCCAGCGTCAACCCGTGGTTCAGCGCCGCGGTCCACGACCGGCGCATCGCGCCCGGGTCGTGCCCTTCCTGGCCGCGGCCGTGCAGGAACAGCAGATGGTTACCACCGAGCGCCCCCGGCCGGGCGGGTACGCCGCGGCGTACGACTGCCGCCTCGAGGTCGACCGACGGGCCGGCGCAGACCGGGACGGCGGCGGCGGGGGCCACGACGATCGGGCCGCCCCCGAGTCCCGCCTCAGGGCCCATCTCGGCCAGCAACGTACGGTGTTGTGCGTCGGGGTCGAGGGAGGCCAGATGTTTGACGATGACGCTGACCCGCGCGCCCTCGTTGGCCATCCAGTCGATCGCGTCGTCGCCGTCACCCTCGCTCCACAGGGCCCCGCTACGGCGCAACACTCGACCCTGGTCGTCGGTGCGCGGAACGCCGCAGTGGTGCAGCGCAACAACCTCCCACTGGTCATTGAAGACCGGGGAGCCGGAGTTGCCGGGCTCGGTGTCAGTCGAATAGTGCAGGAACTTCGTCAGCTCAACCTCGAGCCGGTTGTTCCGGATGGCGATCTCCTTCTTCCGGCCCATCGGGTGGCCGACTATGTTCACCGCCTCGCCAACGAGGATCTTGCCCAGTTGGGCGACCAGGCGGTTCCAGCCGAACACGACGCCCGGCGGTTGCCGATCAGCCCCGGGCGACACCAGCACGAGGGTGAAGTCCAACTCGACATCGGTCACGAACAAGCCGTCCGGATCGAGGTCGTAGCGCAGCGGCACCAGCGGCAGGTTCTCCACGCTCATCTCGGCACCGAACTCGATCACCACCTGGCGTGCGACCGCCGGGTCCGGCAGCACGTGGTTGTTCGTCAGCAGCAGCCGTGGCGACACCAAGAACCCGGTGCCCAGCGGCAGCTCGCGACCGTCGTCCCGGATCGAGATGCGGGCCACGCTCGCCGCCGCGCGAGCGCCCCGGGCGAGGAAGCTCGACGCCTGCAGGTCCTTCGACTCGCCGATGATCCGCTCCAGCAGCAACGGTCGCGACAACTCCGTCCGAGCAGCGTCGAGCATCGCCCCGACCTGCACCTCACCGGTGCGGATCAGTCGACCGGCCCTGGCCTCGAGCTGCTCCTGCGTGCCCACCAGCCGTTTCCCGGCCTCCTGCTTCTCCAGGTTGGCCGCGCGGGCGCTGCGGTACTGCTCAAATCGCTGCGAGGCGGCCGCGCACTGCCGCACCTGCTCCCGACGTAGCTGAACGAGCTGGTCCATCACACACACCTCTCACGTGTCTCCAGGGTCAACGGAACCCCGCCATGCGCAGTCGCCTTCGAGACGGTGTCCGCCTTCCGACGTCCTGCCGACCATGGCGGTCTCGCCGTGCTGATCGCTGACGGCGGTGAGGCGATCGCGGATATCGACGTGCTGCGCCATCAGCGTGAGGTGTTCGGGCTGGTGGCCTCGGCCACCACGGTGTGGCGTGCGACGACATCGGCGCGGGACAACTGCGTCGCATCGCCCGAGCCCGCGCCAAGGTGCGTGTCCGGCTGTGGAAGGTGTTCGGTGGCCCACCGGCCGCGAAGGCGGCCGGCCGGGACATCGGCGCCGGGATGGTCGTGCTGGATGTGGACTCCACGATCGTGATCGCCCACAGCGACAAGGACGGTGCCGCGCCGACCTACAAGCACAGCTATGGCTTCCATCCGATCCTGGTGACCTGCGACAACACCGGCGAACTGCTGGTCGTCAAGCTGCGGCCGGGCAACGCCGGAGCGAACACCGCCCTCGATCACCTGGACGTGCTCAGCGAAGCGATCGCGCAGATCCCCGCCCAGCATCGGCGTCAACTGCTCATCCGCGGCGACAGCGCGGCGGCCACCCACGCCGTGCTGGACTGGCTCACCGCCGAGAACACCGCCCGGCGGCGGATGGAGTACTCGATCGGCTGGTCGATCGGCGAATCCGAACGCGCCGCCATCACCGCGCTGGCCGCTTCGGCCTGGTCACCGGCGATCAGCGCCGACGGACAGGTGCGCGACGGCGCCGAGGTGGCCGAGCTGACCGGCCTGCTTACCCCGTTTGGCTGGCCAGACGGGATGCGGGTGATCGTGCGCCGGGAACGGCCCCACCCAGGCGCGCAGCTGTCGCTGTTCGAGGAGCGTGACGGCTGGCGCTACACAGCGTTCGTCACCAACACCCCGGCCGGGGCGCTGCAGTGGTTGGAAGCCCGGCACCGCGCGCACGCCCGCGTCGAGGACCGGATCCGCTGCGCCAAGGACACCGGCCTGCGCCGGCTACCCTCCCGCGAGTTCCCCATCAACCAAGCCTGGTGCGCCTCCGCCGCGATCGCCGCTGACCTGATCGCCTGGCTGCAGATCCTCGCCCTCGACGGCGACCTCGCCTAGGCCGAGCCGAAACGGCTGCGCTACCGCGTCCTGCACACCGCCGCCCACCTGACCCGCGGCCAACGTCGCCGCTGGCTACGCATCCCCGCCACCTGGCCCTGGGCCGCCCAGATCACCGCCGCGTTCACCCGGATCGCGGCGATCCCCGCACCCGGCTGACCCAACCCAGCCGCTATCCCGACGACCGGAGGACCCAGGAGACCACGCCCACCGCCGCGACAGACGGCCCCTCACCATGCCCAGCCGACACAACCCATCAACGGAATACGATTAATGTGGCCGGGCGAACAGAGCAGGCGAAACCCACGAATCATCGAGGCTGGGCGGATTGATCAACGAATATTGGCAGGCAGCGCAGCCGAACCGACTTTACGAGCCACAGGGTTCAGTCGGCCTCGTGGACTTTCACCGCAATCGGGAAGTGGTCGGAGAAGCCGTCGGGGTTGACTGCCTTTCCCATTCCGCCGAACGGTAACGGGCTGGCGTACGTGCCGGTGCTTGCCATCCCCGGGAAGCGAACGATCTCGACGCTGTCGGTTACCGCCAGGATGGTGGAGGTATCGCTGACCATGTTCCGGTTGATCAGGAACTGGTCGAGCACGTTGGTGAAGTTGTCGAAGTAGAACGTGCCCTCCCCGGCACCGACAATCGGCCACATCAAGTTCCACAACCTTGGGATGTCGGCACGGACTACCTTGGCAGGTTGGCGGGTGCTCAATGCGTGGCGGACCAGGGACTCATCGAACGGCTCATCGTTGAAGTCCCCCATCACCAGGGCCGGGGTGTGCTCGCCGTGGACCTCCCACACCCGCTGATGAAAGTAGGCGAGGGTTTCCCCGGCGATAGCACGGTAGCCAGCCGACTCTGCCTGCCCGCCGCTGCGCGAGGGCCAGTGGTTACCGAAGACCGCCCAGGTACGGCCCCGGTGCGTGCGGAAGTTGACCTGGACGATCTCTCTGGTGGCCGTACGGCGCATGACCACGTGCTGGAATCGCTCGCCGACGGGGGCGCTCAGCAGCGCCGGGTCGAACAGGAACGCGATGTCGATCCCCCGCTCGTCGGCAGTGTCGGCGTGAACGACCTGATAGTTGCGCTGCGGCAGTCGGGCGTTGACTACCCCGGCGAGCCGACCTACGACGACCTCGTTCTCCACCTCGCAGATGCCCAGCAGGTCCGGGCCGGCGCCGGCGTTCATCCGCGAGATGACCGACGCCAACTGGTCGATCTTGCGATCACGTAGGGCGGCGGTCCATCCCACGATCGACTTGCCGAGCACGCGGGCGAGTTTCTCGCTGCGCCGTGGTGAGTTCTCCTCGTCGAACAGGTTCTCGACGTTCCACCAGGCCACATAGTAGGTCGACGTCATGCCAGCCCTCCCCGGGTCGCCGCGGGAGCGGACGCCACGATTCGACCACACCAACGTCACCGGAGGTGCCCGTTAGTCGCCAACGCGACCAGGTCCTTCCAGGACACGGCATCGCTCGGCAGTCGCCCTGGGCAACCGCTGGAGCGAAGCAACCACGACTACCGGCCGCGTGGCTCGGGTCCGTCGAACTCGAAGGCGTCGACTAACACGCCGTCGTCAGCCGACTCGGGATACTTGCGCTCGGCGTCCGATCGGCGTGTGACCGCTGCGCCGTCCCGGCGTCCCGGAACTTGTCAAGGTCGGTGGGACCTACTACTACGACGCGCTCAACCCACCGACGACAACGTCAGTAGAGCCCAAAAGCCGATGCCGGTCCGGCGCCGGTTGGCTTAGCGTGGATAGGGTAGGTTTCGACACCTGCAATAGGGGGCCGGTATGCGGACACCCACCTTCCGCTTCGTTCGCCGAGCCGCCAAATTAGGCGTTCCGCTCTTTGTCGCGATCATGCTTGGCGCCTGTAACAGTCCGGCGCTGCAAGGCCCCGATTCAGGACTAGGTTCCAGCACAAGTCCCGCTCCGGCGCCTGGCGCCGACTCTCAGTCTGGCCCGGGCGCAGCCTCAAGCTACACACGCACGCCTCAGCCGGCGCCGCTGCCGAAGAAGAAGTACACATGGGGATTGCCGACCGGCGATGTGGCTCCGCAGGAGCAGGAACGGGACGTCTACGACCAGCTGCGACGGGGCCGGTGCCGAGCCGCGCAAGATGAGCTCAACCGCACCTGGTTTACCTTCTTCACTCCGCGCAACGTGCTGTTGGCTCAGGCTGCCATCTACTTCTGCCAGGGCAATGTCGAGCGGGGCACCAGGACGTTTCTCCGAGCGAAAGGCTATGGCTGGCAAGGCCTTCTGCCAGATCCTGAACCCCGCGCAGCGTGCGAATATTACAAGTCCGCGTCGAGCCTGATCTACCAGCGGCCCCGCAGCGCCTACACGTGCCCTGGGGGCCAGTCTCCGCCGTGGACAAAAGAGCCGAGGAAAGATCCGGTCGGCAATCTGTCGCCGTCCCCGCTGGCGCCGCCCGAAGTGGTGCCACCTGATCCGACCGAGTCGACGTCGTCCCAGTCGCCGTCGTGAGCCGACCCGCAGCGACGAGCCCGACAGGTTGGCGGGCGATCCAACAACAGCGCCACCGGGCAACCCCGGCGGCGTCGGCCGATGGCCATGACAACGGGCAAGGGTTTGTCGGTCGGCTAGCCCTCCTGCTATTGGCCAACCTGAGCGCCTTGACCGCACTGCTGGTGTACTTCGGCTGGCGGCGCAGCAAGACCCAGGCCCAAGCGCTCGGCATCGACGAGAGCCTGTTTAGCATGACTACTCAGGAGTACGTGCTGCGCAGCGTCGGTCCGGTCTTCGGCCTGCTGGCCCTGCTTGGGGTAGCAGGGTTCGCCTGGCTGTGGATTGACCACGGGATAACCCGGATGATCGGCGGCCGCCCCCACGCCGTACGCTGGCTCAGCCGCATCCTGGCCACCGTATGGCCTATCCCGCTGACCCTGGCCTACGTCGCCGCATTCCGGTGGAGCGCCCAGGGGTACGTGGCGTTCCCGCTCAGCATCGCCGCTGGACTGCTGCTCCTGCTCTACCGGGCGCACCTTAACCGTGAGTACACCGGCAGGGAGCAATCCCACTACGATCTTCTGCGAGGGCTCATTGCGCTCGGCACGGCGGCCTGCCTCTTCTGGTCGGCCTCGAACTACGCGGAGGTGCAAGGCGACTCGCTGGCCCGCGATTTCGCCGATCAGTTGTCAGGCCAGGTCGGCGTGGTGGTCTACAGCACTAATCCGCTGCACATAGATGCGCCCGGAGTCCGCACCGAGGTCGTCGGTCCGGACCAGACCGCGTTCCGATACCGGTACTCGGGGTTGCGAATGATGGATCGCAGGGGCGGCAAATACTTTCTCGTGCCAGCCGACTGGACGCTCACGCGGGGAGTCGTGATTGTGTTGCCCGACGACAATCGGATCCGGTTAGAGTTCGTTCGCAGCTGACCCGCGCCATCGATGAATGGCTGGAGCCGAAACTGTTCAGCTAGTTTGAGGTAGCTTGTCCTTGTAGGTGCCGGAAATACCGTCCGGGCAGGTCAAGGGGCCCGTCGGTATTCGTGGAGGTTGCCTGTGGGGCTCGCAAAGTCGTTTCGGCTACGCTGCCTGTGGGGTGCCAATACTCAGCCAAGCCCGCGACCTGGGCATTTTCCGAATTATGCCCGGCGACGGCGTTCTGAAGATGAACGCGTTCAGATTAGGAGACATGGTTCCTGAACGCGTTCAAGTCGATCATGTAGGTCGATCGAGATGGGAGACGGAGTGCCAGGTCACAGGCTCGGCCGAGCTTTCGGCACCCGCAGGGGTCGACGATGATGGTCAGCATCGTCGTGATGCTGGGGGCGCAGGTTTACCGGTATCGGCGCCGGTCGACGGTCGAGGAGCGCGTGCGCACGCGCTGGCCAGTGCTGGCGACGGTCCTGGCCGTCGCCGGGTTCGCCGTCACGGCGCTTGTCGACGACGGGCGTGTCGGGGAGGGCAGCGAGCTGAGCATTGTGGTTGCCAGCGTGCTCGGGGTGCTGCCCTCGTATGGGTTCGCGGTGGCGCTGGCGGCGCCGACCCTGACCAACGTCGACGCGGCGCTTCGCAACGTCCGAGCCGCCAGATTGCACCCGTCAGGCGAGCTGGTGGCGCAGCGCAAGAATCTCGACGTTCTTGTCGGAATCGCTCGTCGGCAGCAGCCGGATGAGGGTGAACACGCTCGTCAGCGCCAGGTAGGGCAGTCGCAGTAGCACGATCGATCATCCTGGCGTACCGCGTATCTCGGCCTTCAGCTGTATCCGGGAACCGCAAGTCACAGCCCATGGATGGCGTTTTCGGCACCCACAACGTCACTTCACGAAATCCTCGGCGGTGGGCTGCCGCTATTACGTGGTCTCGGTACGGTGGAATGCCTGCTCAATGTACGAGGCTGCGGCGAGCAGTGGGCGGGCGAGGCGTTCGACGGCAAGGCTTCCGGTCCGGCCGCTCACACCGACGACGCCGATGATCCGCCGGTCCGGGCCGTGCACGCCGGCGGCGATGCAGTTGTATCCGCGCATGGACTCTTCATGTTCGATGGCGACACCGGCGTTGCGGGCTGTGTCGATGGCGGCGAGAACCTTTTCCGGCTGGGTGGGGGTGTACGGCGTCATCCTTGGCAGGGGTCGCGAGCGTAGGTATTCCGTCAGGTCCGGCCGGTCGCCGAGAAGGATCCGCCCGGACGCGGTGGCCAGGAAATGCGCGCCGCGGATTGCGGTCGGCCAGGGCCGGCGCATGTCGTCCACCCGGTCGGTTCCGAAAGCGGTTTCCAGCACCACGTTGGTCGTCTCAGTGAAGACGGACAGCCAGACGATCTCACGGGTACGCGCGAAGAGATCTTGTACGTACGGGGTGGCAGCCTGGCGCAGGCCCTGCTGCCAGGCGGCCTGGGCGCCGAACTCCAGCAGACGCGGGCCCAACCGGTAGCCGGTGGCGTCGCGGTTGAGCATTCCACGGGCGGCCAGATCGGCCGCGATACGCCGAACGGTCGGCTTCGGAATGCCGGTGTGACGGGTCAGCGCGGCCAGCGTCGCCGCCTCCTCGAGGGCGCCGACCGCCTCGAGCACCGCCATCACCCGGCCTGTGACGGTGTGGTCGTCCATGGCGTCAATGATCGCGTACCGAAACCCTCCAGCGTGTCGGATCTACGACGCGGCCGGGATCGGCGCGGTGTCGGACCTCCTCGAACGCCCGGACGCCGAACGCCGAGGCGAACTGGCAGTCGTGTCAGTGAGTGATTCGCAAATCTGGACCGTCCATATCGACGGCTCTATCCTGTGCATAACTCACGCCCCGATCCAGGGAGCACTGCGTCCACGGTGGTCGCGACGAGTTATTCCACGACGGGCTTGATCGCCATATCAGACGAGATAGGAGTTTCCCGATGAAACGACCAAGGCGTGGAGCGGCGGTCTTGGCAATTGTGGCTCTCGCGACCGTCGCGACCATCGCGTTTGCGCCCGCTGCGGGCGCAACCTTCCCAGGCCGCAATGGCCTCATCGCCTTCCAGGCCGAAACAGAGCAGGGGCTGCAGATCTTCACCGTTCGGGCGAACGGGCACCAGTTGCACCAGATCACCCACGTCGACGGCGCCGCGGCCCTCCCGGACTGGTCCCCGGATGGGCGCCGGATCGCGTTCACACTCAACGAGTGTTCGGTGGCCATCATGGACGCCGACGGAGGCGACCTCAGCGTTCTCGCCGAGGATCCGGGTCTCTGCCAGGGTGATGCGTCCTTCACTCCGGACGGTTCGAGGCTCGTGTACACCCGCTTCGACGTCGCCTTGGAGGTCGAGCAGATCTGGAGCATGGATGTCGACGGCTCCGACAAGCGGTTCATCACCGACCCTGGTGGGCCCGATCCGAACGTCTCGCCCGATGGTCGGAAGACCAGTTTCAAGGGCCCGCCCGACGGCGCCTTGTTCGTAGCGAACATCGACGGCAGCGGCATTGTCCAGATCTCGCCGTCGATCTCGGTCACCTACAAGCACGACTGGTCGCCGGACGGCCAGCACCTGGTCGTTAGTGACAACTCTGAGCCTGCCCCGGATGAAGCCGTCAACATTGTGACGGTCCGGCCGGACGGCAGCGACTGGACCTACTTGACGCATTACCCGGCTGGGTTCCGCGCCAACGTGGGCGGCTACTCGCCGGATGGTCAGTGGATCGTCTTTAGGCTCGAGGGCCCGGGCCTGGTGCCTACGATGTACCGGATCCGCCCCGACGGGTCGGACCTCCACAAGATCTTCCAGTCGTCAACGATCGTCCCCCGGTTCATCGACTGGGGGCCGGCAGCGCGGCACTGAGGCCCGAGGAACGAAGAAAGGGAGCGAGCCTTGCGGCCGCTTCCTCTTCGCGCTCGCCCGTGTTGGTTCCGGCGGCGTGTCGGGTTCCAAAACCCTGTCGTCTGGTCTGGGCTGGGCTTCTATGCGGCTCGTTCGTACTCGATGATCAGTCCGCCCAGGACGGGACGGCGTTTGATCCGCTCGTGGGTTAGGTCAACTACAGGGCGATCGGAGCGCGGGGGCTGCAACTGCAGCGCTCGGTGAGGACGCCGCCCGTTGTAGTGACGGGCGTATTCGCCGAGTGTTCGGCGTAGATGACGCTCTCCGAGGATGAGCAGGCGATCGGTGATCTCCCTGCGGACGGTGCCGACGAACCTTTCGGCGAAGGCGTTGGCCCGCGGGCCGCGCGGTGGGATCCTGCACACGGTGATGCCGGCGTCGGACAGCACCGCGTCGAAGGCGGCGGTGAACTGCCCAGCCCGGTCACGGATGAGGAATTTGAATTGGTCGGCGCGTTCGCCCAGGTCCATGAGCAGGTTGCGGGCCGCCTGGGTGGTCCACGGCCCGTCCGGGTTGGCGGTGATGCCGAGGATGTGCACGTAGCGGCTGTCCACCTCTATTACGAAGAACACGTACAGGCGCTTGAGGGTGATTGCGCAGTCCACATGGAAGAAGTCACAGGCGAGCATGGTCGATGCTTGGGTGCGCAGGAAGCGCCGCCAGGTGGTGTGGTCACGGCGTACCGGCGTCGGCGGTATCTCGCAGCGTTTGAGGATCCGGCGGATGGTGGAGGTGCCAACACGGTGGCCGAGGCCGAGCAGTTCGCCTCGGATTCTCTGGTAGCCCCAGCCGGGATTATCTCGGGCCATCTGCTCAACCAGGGCGGCGATGGCTGGGTCGACCGGCGGGCGGCCGGGCCGATGAGGGTAGGTCCAGTGGCGGGCCACCAGCCGCCGATGCCAACGAAGCACCGTGGCCGGGGTGACGAGCCGGTGCCGCTTCAACGCCCGGGGCAGGAGTCTGATCAGGGCGGCGAGCACGGCGCGGTCGGCCCAGTCCAGACGTGGCCTGGGGTTCTGGCGGAGCAGGACCGCGTTCTCGTGACGGAGAACCAAGATCTCCACGTCTTTGGCCGCGCTGGTGCGGGTCATCAGGGTGAGCCAGCCGGCGATGCGGCAGAGCACGAGGTAGAGAAGTCGTAGCGACACGAGCAACGATCATGCCCGGCGACACTGTCGGACATCGGATCCGGCCAGGTCAGCTACGGTGACGCGGTTTTGGAACCCCACACGCTGCGAGAAGCGCAGACCGGTGAACCGCCCGCCATCGCCCCACCAGCCGTACCGGTCACCGTCGTTCCGCTGCACACCAGCCGAAACGACACCAAGCCCGACGACCAGCCTGCTCCGGCCACGGCGCCGCCCGCCGACACCACCACCGGCAAAGCACGACTCCGGGTGCTCGGACAGCCGCGGATCGACAACATCACCAAGCCCGGCCGGCCGCTGCGCGCCAAAGCCCTCGAACTCGCCGTATTCCTTGCCTGCCACCCCGACGGCGTCACCACCCGCGACATCGGCGAATACCTCGAACCCGACGCCCGCATCAGCCAAGCCGACCAACGCGTCCACACCAACGCCTCAAACCTGCGACACGTACTCGGCCGCGCCGGCACCGCAGAGACGAAGAACGCCTACGTCATCAAGACCGCCGGACGGTACCGGCTCGACCCGGCCACCGTGGACGTCGACGTGTGGACCCTTCGCGATCTCATGCACCGCGCGACCATCGCCACCGAGCCGCGCCGCCGGGAGCTCCTCACCGCCGCCTGCGACCTCTACACCGCGCCGCTGGCCGAGAGCCAGGACTACGAGTGGTTGCAGCCGCACCGGGAAACGGTCCGCCGCTGGGGCACCGAAGCCCACCTGCTGCTCGCCGACGACCTGCTCGACCACGACCCGCAAGCCGCATCCGACCTACTCGACAAGGCCATCGAACTCGACCGGTACAACGAAGCCCTCTACACCAAGGCCATGCACGCCCGCCACGCCATCGCCGACGCCGACGGCATCCGGACCCTGCTGCGCGCCCTGACCAGGGCCCTCGCGGACCTCGACGCCGAACCACAGGACGACACGATCACGCTGGCCACCCGGCTCCGCACCAGCCCGGACGATAGGTAACCGCCGCAGCCGCCCCGACCCGATCCGCCTGGTGCCCGCGCTGGCGCTCGTGCCGGTCCTGCACTGCACCCTCGCCGCAGACAGGGTGCCACCCAGAGAGCCATGACGAGCCACCTTCACATGCGGGCAATCGGTGTGGCCGAGGCCGCCGCTATTCCCATCTGGCCGCTGCAAACGGATGCGGCCAGCGCGAGGGGGCACCCCCGTACGCCGGGCCGTCGGGTTACCTCCGGCGACACGACGCGGCCCACCCCTAAGTTCCGCCTCAGCTTCACCGTCCTCGCCGCCGATCGAGCCTTCCGCCCACGCATGGTGATGAGATCCGGAGCACCAGGCGCGCTTTGTCTGCGGCAGATCCGGACACCCCCGATCGGTGGCGAGCCGCCGACTCCGGCCGTCTGATTAAAGGCTGTGTCGGAGTTATTGGCGAAGCGAACACCCCGGACAACGGCGCGCGGAGTGGTGCGGCCGTCCTGTCAGGGAAGGTCGAGCGCCATGTCGATGCTTACTCCAGCGTCGGTGGTGAAGGTGCCAGCTTCGACGAAGCCGCTGCGGCGATAGAACCTACGGGCGCGGTGGTTGTCGGCGTGGACGCCGCCGAGCAGCACGATGCGGTCGCGCTCCAGGAGCCGCACCGCGTCCCAGGTTGGAGGCAGCAGCGCAGCGGCGAGACCGGAGCCGTGCCAGTCGTCCGCGACACACGGTCCGAAACGAACGGTTCGTGCGGGGTCGAGCGGGAGGCCGTAGGCCGCGTACCGGAGCGGTTCCGCCTCGGGCGGTAGCGCGAAGCTGAGATCCACGACAGCGTCGAGGTGACCGGTCCGGTCCGCGTGGTGGGCGACAAGCCGCAGCTTGTCGTAGCGTCCGATGCCGTCGATCCAGCCGGTGGCCTCGTCGGCGGGGTCGGCGTCGCCGTGCCAGTAACGGCGGCTTGTGTCGGACAGTCCCGCGAGAAACGACCTCAGCGCGGCGCCATCGTCGGCACGCAGTGCCCGGATCGTGAACGGGGTACCGGCCACCGTCAGCCGTCGAGTCAGCTGAGCGGGGTCGGCGGCGAGCGCAGCAAGGAACGGCAACATGTTCTCAAGATGCAGCACCGGCCAGCAGATGTACGAGCCGGGGATTGCGCCCAGGGGAGAGCCGCGCTGCTGAATCGGCGCCCACCATCGCATCCCCAGCACCGGCAACGGCGCACTCACGTCGGCATGACCGCTCGACCAGCGGCAGATCCGGATGCGATGATCGGCGGTGCCCGGTACCTGGTCAGGACTCACACTCCGGTGCGGCCGGGTCGCTACCGGAACCTGTTCTGTTGGCAAGTTCCGTTAGCCGGCGTTCGAGGAAGCGCCGTTCGGCTCCGTCTTCGGTGAGTTCCCTCGCACGTCGATAGGCGTCGCGCGCCTCATCGGTGCGCCCGTGCCGTCGCAGCAGTTCGGCCCTAGTTGAGTGCAGGTAGCGGAAGTCCTCCAGACCGAGTTCGTCGACGATACGCAGACCGGCCTGTGGTCCTTCGGTCTCGGCGACGGCGATGGCGCGGTTCAGCTCGACGACCGGCGAGGCGGTCAGGCGGGTGAGCTCGCCGTACAGGGCGGCGATCTGCGCCCAGTCGCACGGCGTCTCGGCGTGCAGCGAGGCGATCGCAGCCTGGAGGACGTAGGGCCCGCGGCCTCCCAAAGCGATCGCCTGGTCGAGTTCGGCACGTCCCTGGGCGATCTGCGTGGTGTTCCACCGTGACGAATCTTGATCTTCGAGCAGCACCAATTCGCCGTCGTTGAACCGCGTCTCGCGGCGGGAGTCGTGCAAGAGCATCATCGCCAGGAGCCCGCGAACCTCGGGGCCGTCGGGAAGCAGTTCGGTCAGTGCACGTCCCAGCCAGATCGCCTCGGCCGCGAGCTCGTCGCGACCGCCGTAACCCTCATTGAAGATCAGATACACGATGGTGAGTACGGCGTCGAGACGCTCGCGGAGCAGGTGATCCGGCGGGATCCGGAACGGGATTCCCGCCGCCTTGATCTTGCGTTTGGCCCGCACCAGACGCTGCGCCATGGTGCGCTCCGGGACGAGTAGGGCGCGGGCGATCTCGTCGGTGGTCAAGCCCCCGAGGGTACGCAGCGTGAGCGCGACCTGCGCCTCGATGCCGAGCGCCGGGTGACAGCAGGTGAAGATGAGTTCCAGGCGTTCGTCGGGAAACGTGGTGGTGTCCACGGGCATCTCGACCTCCTGGGCAGCGACGAGCAGGCCGAGCCTGGCGGCGAAAGCTCGGTCGCGGCGGATGCGGTCGGTGGCGCGGTTACGCGCCGTGCGGATCAGCCAGGCGCGCGGGTTGGTTGGCACGCCGTCGCGTGGCCAATGATCGGCGGCGATGACGAATGCCTCCTGCGCGGCGTCCTCGGCGAGGTCGAAGTCGCCGAGGACGCCGATGAGGGTGGCCAGGACGCGCCCCCACTCGTCGCGGAAGATCTCGTCGAGTGCCGTTACCAATACACTTCCGAGGGCCGGATCTCGACGGCTCCGCCATAACGTGCCGCCGGGACGCGAGCGGCCACCTCGATGGCCCCGTCGATGTCGTCGGCCTCAAGGATGAACAGACCGCCCACGGCCTCCTTCATCCCGACGAACGGGCCATCGGTCGTCAGGGTCTTGCCTCCTTCGACCCGCACAGTGGTCGCGTTCTCGGCGAGTCCCAGCGGCGGCACGGTGGTGACACCCGGTGTCTGGTTGATCCCCTGGTAGTCGGCGTAGACCTGCTTCTGCTCCTCCTCGGTGAGCGCGGACTGCCGTTCGAGCGCCGGGCCTTGGTAGATGAGCATGACGTACTTCATCGCTACCTCCTCGTCGGTACCAGATTCGCAGTAAGACGAACGGCGAGCCGCGAAATCGACACCTCGACGTCGAAACTCGATCCGGCCCCGATCAGAGCAAGGCCGTTCGGTGGGCGATCATCGTCCACGCTTCACACACGCGCATAGTGCACGCTCATCGGCACGACAGCGCACTGCGCCGGGCGGGGCCGACGCGCGGTCAGCGGAAATGAGGATGCCTGCGGTCGTCGGGGAGAACTGCCGGTCACCTCGGCCGCAACGTTGAACGTGGCACCGCATACAGGACAGCTCATCCGACCAAACAAGTAGGTGAGTGCAGTCGCCACCGACTCGTGGCCCACCCGCAACGCCTCGGCGTGCAGACGCGTGGCCAGCTGCGAGGAAAGCCCGGGCTCGATCGAGGAACCGCCTGACTGCAGGTCGATAAGCAGGTCCTCAGCGCACGCCGGACACTGCACATCGACCTCCCCGTCGTTGATGCGGTCGAGCTCCTTGCCCCAGACCTCGTCACCGTCAAAACCGAGTACGGCTTGCTGCAGGTATACGAACATCGTGTCGCTGGAACCGCCGGACGCCAGGCATTCAAGGGTCAGCGCACGCAATGTGGCGATGTCATCGGCGTACAAACCACGACTCTTGTCGTCGGTGTCTACGGCGATGAACCCGGCGAGTACTACGGCGCGCTCGCGGTCCTGAGGGCGAAAGATGGTGCAGGTCTGGGCCAACCAGGGCAGCAGAACGGCGCTTGCGGGATTGCAGGCGCCCTGGTGACACGATTCCTGCCAGATGAGATCCCACGCCGGGGGAACCGGGGTCGGCTGCGGCCGCATCCAGGGCTTCCTGAAAGCTCGTCACCTACGAAGCCTCCCACAACGATCGACTTACTGATCTCGGCACGACAGGGCGGCGCCGAACGCGCGCGGTCGGCGGCAGATGCGTATGTGGCAGCATCCTCGGCGTGCCGCATCCCGATGAACCAGCGCTCGTCGTCTACGTCGCAGAGAACTCCTCCGGAGTCGCGCTCGCCGTCTACGACGCGACCGACCCGGCCGTGGCCGGTGCCGCGCTGCAGGCCGCAGCGGCGGAGATCTCCCAGATCCGCCACCCGGACGAGCCGACGTGGAGCCTGCCGAACTGGTGCGAGGTGCTCGATGAGGACGGCGTGCCCGTCCTGCACTTGGACATGAAAGACGAGATCCGGTACGCCGCCCTGATCGTCCGGATCATCCTCGACGCGTTGGCCGCCGCCGGGGTCGACGGAAAACTGGAACCCAAGCGGCAGCCGGAAGATCCGTTCGAATACGACCCGAGGGCCGCCCGGTTCACGGACATGGAACCGCTGTCCGAACTGGACGCGCGCGGGCTGCCATCCGGCTTCCCCGACGGTTTCCCGGTGCCGGAGGAGGCCACCCTCGTCCAGGCCGGGCGTTCCCGGGACGGTACGGGTGAACACGCGGCGTGGCGCCGGTCGACCGGCCCGTTCACCGGATACCTCGATCGGCTGCGCGCCTACGGCTGCACGTTCGGTGCCGTCCCCCGGCCGCTCACCGCCGACGGCACCGTCCGGTACACGCTGTGGCGGGACGGCGCCGGGGGAAGCGTGACGCTGTACCAGTCCGAGGCGCGGTCGACCCACTCGCCGCTGTACTGGTACGTCAGCGTCGTCTGGCAGCGGCAGGCCGAGCCGCCGGCCGTCGCCGTGGAGCCGGATGAGGCACGGGACACCCGGCCGCTCCCGTCCGGGCCGGCCGCCGTCCGGGAGGTGGCCGAGTTCCTGCTGCCTCCCGAGCTCGTTCCTGGCTACGAGGCGGTGGCCGCCATCGCCACCGCTGGCCACGCACTCGAGCAACTGGTCAGCGCCCGGCCGGACCCGGCCGACCGGCGCCCGGCACCGGCCATGGTCGCGGCCCGGTTCGCGCCGGTCCTCGGTCGGCTCGACCCCGGGCAGCTGACCATGGTGCGGCACACCTGCCTGACGATGGTCGCCAACCTGGTGGCCGCCGGGCGGCGTCCCCGCTCAATCGGCCTGAACCTGGTCCCCGACGAGGACGGCCACCTCTACGCCGCGGATATCCGCGAACGCGCACCGGGTGTGGTGGAGCCGAAGCTCATACCGGTCCTGGAAACCGGCCTGGCGCTGGTCAAGGGCGGGCCGATGGTCGCCGAGGCGCTCGCCGGTGTCCCCGGCAGCGCGGTACGACCCCCGGCGGACCGGTACGTGTGGCTCTTTGCCGGCCTCGAGCCGGAGCAGCTGACCGCGGCACGGGACGCCTGCTGGCGGATCTTCGAGGATTGACCCGGGCGGTCAGCCGAACGGCGAGGATCGTCACCAGCACGGCGAGCGCGAGGGAGAACAGCGCGGCGCCGAGTAGCGTACGGGCGGTCAGCCCGACCTGCGGTAGTGCCAGGTGCCGGTGGCTGTGAGCGTGACCAGCGGCAAGAGCGGACGTCCCGCTCCTCAGAGCCGGCGGTGCGGCTTGGGGCACTCTGACCGCGCCAGCAACTCGATCAACCGCTTGCCGCGGGGTCGCGATGGCGGCACCTGGTGCTTGGCAACGTCATCCCGACGCACAAGTGTTCGCCAGCGCCCTCGCTCGCCCACCGGCCGATCCGCCTACAGGTGATATTGGACCGACCTTTGGGCCCTCGCTGACGACCGCGCAGGGCGGGGTTGGGGGAGCGGATTGAGAGCAATGGGTGCACTGAACAGCACCCAACTGCACCCAACAGCGTTGATGTTGCTTGTTGCGCTCTTTGTGCCGCCGTTCCCCGCCGTTGGTTGCCTAGTCAGTCCCGATCGATAGATATATCGGTGGGTAGCTGCTGTTTGCGAGCGGCGACCCTGTCCCCTGGTGGGATCTCCGCCCGCTCGCGCTGCCCTACATCTACGTCGGAAGGGAACTGATGCGATTCGTTCACCTGCTGGCCGCGCCGATCGCCGCCGCGACCGCGCTTGCCGGCCTGGCCGTGCCGGCCCAGGCGCAGTCCGCACCGGGCACCACCACCGGGGTTCCACACGCCGCCGTCCGCCGCGACCACCCGGACGTGCGGGTTCCCGTGGTCGTGCGGACTCCGGGCGAGGCGGTCGTCGACCTGGACGTGGCAGCCCCGGGCACCGACTGGTCGACTGCGGGCGCCGAGTCGGCGGTCGTCTCCATCTCGGTCGATGACCGGTACGTCGCCGATCTCGTCGCGTCCGGCGACCAGCCGCTGCACCGGCAGCTCGCGCTTGGGCACCTCGGTACCGGAGTGCACCAGCTGCGCCTGCACTTTGCGGCGGAGCGCTCCGCAGCCGCGAGCACGTCCGTCCTGCTGGACGGCCTGCGCATATCCACGTACGCGCCGGACACCTCGGAATACCTTGTGCTCCGGTACGCGCCGGTGGTCTACGGCCGCAACCTCGCGGCTCTCGGCAGCCCCTACCAGAACGGGACCACCGACACGCCGCTCATGGCCTGGCACGAGATCGCGCCGGCCGCTACCCCGGGCCACAAGCTGCTCACGTACTCGGTGGTGTGGAGCAACGAGGACGGCGGGACCAACTCGCCCGCGCTGATGGCCCGCTGGGGTCGTACGACGGACGTCGAGTGGATCTACTCGGTGGAGGTCGATGGAAGCGGCAACCGGGTCGCGGGCAGCGATGTCTACCAGGCGCCGAACCACCAGACGCTGCACTTCTTCGGCCGATACGAGGATGACCACGCCCTCCTGCAGACCTGCACCTCGAACAACAACATGTGCGACGTGGTAGACGACCCGATGCGGTTCTTCTTGTCGACCCTGCAGAGCCTGCCCACCGGCAAGGCGCGCGAGTACCTCATGGACACGAATCCCTGGACGTACCAGATCATGGCCAAGGAGATGCTCCGCGAGGGCAAGATCGAGCCGGCCTCAACCGCGGCGGCACTCACGCCGAACGTGAGCGACCAGCGCAACTACCTGTACGCCGTGGTCGACAAGACCACTCTGCCGGCCAACTCGGGGTCGAACTGGGTCGGGGCTTCGCTCGGCGTACGCCTCGTCAACGGCCAGACCGTCTACCTGTCGCACCACGTCGACCCCACCTGGTCGATCCAGCGCGACATCCCGGCCGCCACCACCGTCGAACTGCCCGCGGGCACCACGACCGACGACATCGCCGAGGTGAGTGTCCACCGGGTCGTGGTCGGTGCCGACAACGGCGCGGCAGTGCACGTGACCGGAATCCAGCGTGGCTTCTTCCTGGGCCAGGACTACCTGCCCCAGGCGTCCTTCCTAACCTGGAACGGCGACGTCGTCCTCGATCCGACCACCACCTCTCAGGTGATCTGGCGGCGTTGAGCCGAGTGTTGACGGGGAGCGTCGGCCGTTGGCCGGCGCCCCCGTTGATCCGACCAGCCTGAGGACACCGGCGGATAACGACGCCAGCTTCGACGTCCCCGACCACTGCCTCCACCCCACCCGCCGCCTCCACCCCGACCAGCGAGACGGCGACGGCCGACCGGGACGGCGGCCCGCCCGCTGACCAAGGCTTCCTGCTCGGTGACCTCTTCGGCGGACCCGAAGGGGTCGCCTGCGAGGGGCGGCTGGGACCTCGCAGCGTGGTGGCGCGGTGGGAGTGACGGATTCCGGCGATCGGTGATCGTGGTAGGAACAGGGCCGTGACAAGGAGCGTCGATGATGATCTGTTGGATCGCGCTAGGCCGGCCTCGCGTCAGCATGCCGCGGTGGCGTCCGCCAGCCGTTCCTGTACCTCGGCGAGATCCTCCTCGGTCGGGGCGTCGTCCTGAGTCATGCGAAGTCGCCAGCACCCGGTGAACTCGATCGAGCGCTTGTCCACGCTGCGCTCCTCGACGAGGTGTCGCCGCAGTGCGCGCACCGCGCCCGACTCTTCGCGAGCCACGCGGCGACCGAGCCCGACGGGAACCGCGCACTCGCACGGCCTCGACCAACATGTCGCCGCGTCCGGCCGGGACCTCGCTCCGGTCCAGCCAATGGACGATCACCTCGCCGCGTCGCAGTCGTGCTCGTACGCGGCTTTCGCCTCGGGCCCTCATCGCCCGGGGACGTGCTCCGGTGCGTAGGCGGCGCGGAAGAAGCCACGGACCCGGCTCTCACCGATGCCCAGGTTGTGCTCGAACGTCGTCGGCTTCGTCGGGGTGCCTGTGTCGAAGCCGATTAAGATGTCGTCGCGGCGGCCCCGGTTCGGGTCGTACACCTGCACCGTGACCCGGGTCCCAGCCACGCTGTAGCCGAAGGCCAACACCTGGTGGTTGAGGGCCAGATCCCGGGGGTCCCTCGCAGCCACCGTGACGACACCGAGCGGAACCGGCACGCCCCGGTCGAGGTCAGACGAGATCTGCGGCCACTGGACTTTGATCGTGCGCCAGCAGACGCCGCGTTCGATGAGGACGCGGCGGCCGAACATGGTGAAGCTGGAGTCCCCGTCCGGCAGGTTCATCCACTGGTAGTACTGGACGACTCCGGCGGGCACATGCCAGGAATCGACCAGGCGGTGAACGAGGAAACCGTAGAGCGGGTCGTCCGCCGTGGGTCGCTCGGCCGGCGCCGCCAAACCGGCGCGCCAGTAGTCAAGCGCCGCGAAGACCATTCCGCCGCACAGGCCGGCGGCGGCGTCGCCCAAACGGATGGTGCCCAACGGGGTGGGCAGGACGACCGCCGGCTGGGTCGGCCACGCGTTGACGAATGCGAAACCATTCCGTGATGGCAGAAAGCTCCCCAGCATCAGACTCTCCCTGGCCGCCAGCGCCCGCGCACAAGCCGACATTTCGGTGCTCCCAACGCTAGGCCGGGTACTCGGCGGGAACGGTCGCCATCGCGACGGGGTCGGCTTTCCGACCGCCGACGCCGCAGCCGGGCAGGGTCCTGAATCAGCAGCATGACCGCCTCTTCGGGAGTCCGCGGGGCACCGGACGCTCCTCCGGACGGGTGCGGTGCTCTTCTCGACGGCGCCGAATCCGCCGAAGCTTAATTCCGGACGACCGCTGGCAAGGTCGTCCGGACTTACTCTGCGTCGCTCCTGGTCAACGCGTCGGCGCCCCGCAACCTCAGGCCGGACAGGACAATTGTTGTTGTCCTGTACAGGCGAAGGGTTGCGAATGTCAGATCTAGGTTGCGAGTGATCTTGCGAGGGTCAGGGTTACTCTGCGAGTCGCCCGCTACCGGGGCTGGTCCGTGGCCCGCCGGCCCGTCAGCCCCTTACCTCGAAGGAGGCAGCAGTGCAGGATGCCGTGGAGTGGTGGCGTGGCCGGGTGGCGCGCGCGGCCTATCTGATGGCAGGCGTCGTGTTCGGCTTGGTCGTCTCGTTGGCCTCCCCGCACCGCGGGACACAGCCGTGGGTGGTGTGGGCGTCGCTGGCGATCGCACTCGCTGCGACCAGCGGCGCGGTGTTTGGCTACGGGCTCGCGCGGTGGCCCGAGATCGCCGGACTGGGCCCTATCCGCATTGGCCGGGTCGCCGCGTTCGTTGTGCAGGTCGCCGCCGTTGGTGGCGGTGGAGGCGGCGACCTTGATCCCCAGGACGAGCAGTTCGCCGTGGATGCGGCGGTAACCCCAGCTGGGGTTCTCCCGGGCCAGGCGCAGCACCAGGGCGCGGATGGAGCGGACGGTGCGCGGCCGGCCCGGCCGTTTTGGCCGGGACTTGGCGGCGTGGCGGCGCGCGAGGAGGTCGCGGTGCCAGCGCAGCACCGTGTCCGGGCGCACCAGCAGCCTGAGCCGATGGAGCACGTCCAGCGGGAGCCGGTGCAGCAGGGCGGCCAGGAACGCCCGGTCGCTGGGGGAGAACCGCAGCCGGGTCTTGCCCAGCTGTCGCTCCAGGACCGTGATCTGGTGGCGCAGCGCCAGGATCTCCACGTCCTTGTCCCGGTCGCTCCTCGGAAGCAGTCGCAGTAAGGCCAACGCGTTCGTCACACCGAGATAGGCCAGTCGAAGCAGCACAGCCGATCATCATGCCGCGGGTGGGAGAGACAGTCGGGAGAGGAACGGGCTCCTGCGCCCGCCGTCAGGATCCGCTTACAGCTGGTCCCGACTGGGCGGAGGTTTTCGGCAAGGGCACGGTCGCCGACATGACCGCCGCACGAGTGCGCCGCAGGAAGATCCTCAACGGACTGATCAACGAATACTCTCAGGCCGCGTAGCTGTGACCGCTTTCCGAGCGGTACAGGCCTTCCGGGTGACGGGCCAGCCGGTCAGCCACTGCGCCCCGCTGCCGGAGTTGTTGGCGCCCTACACCACCACGTGCTCGGCCTCAGCGTCCCGCATCACCTGGTCGAGGGCGGCGTTCGGCGCGCCATCCTGGCTGAACCTCGGGTGCCGGCGGACGGGCTGGTCGTGCCTGCGGTCATCTGTCACCTGCGGGACGGGCGTGCCGTGGAGCCGCGCACGACGAGCGACAGGGGGAGGAGAACCGACCGCGAGGGGCGGGCGGAGTCCTCGAACAGCTCCAGCAGCATGTGGGCCGCCTCCACCCCGACCTGGTGGTGCGGAACCGCGATCGTCGTCAAGGGCGGACGCAGCTTGTCCAGGAAGGGCATGTCGTTGAAGCCGACCACGCTGATATCTCGAGGACAGGAGATCCTTCGTTCGGCGAAGACGTCGTAGCACCCGAGGGCGATCAGGTCGTTGCCGGCGACGATCGCGCTCGGGTCCGCTCCGGAGTCCAGGAGGTGCCGCAGGGCCCGCGCGCCCGCGTCCTCCGTCCAGTACTCGCAGGCGACGATCAGCGATGGGTCGTCATCGAGACCGTGCTCGTGTCGGGCTGTGCGGAACGCGTTTGCGCGGGCGACACCCGTGGAGGTGCTGGTCGGGCCGGCCAGGTGTGCGATCCGGGTGTGCCCGAGCCCGGCGAGGTGCTTGACGGCCATGGCGATCCCCGCCGCATCGTCGGGGGTGACGCAGGGAACGTCGACGTTCTCGGAGCGGCGGTTGACCAGCACCATCTGGACGCCCTGCTGGTGCAGCTCCTGCAGCAGGGGGTGGTCGAGGCGGGCCGTGGCGATGATGAACCCTTCGACCTGCCGCGACCGGAGTGAGGCCACGAGGGCCTCCTCCCGGGCCGGGTCGTTGTCGGTGTTGACGATCAGGGCGCTGTAGCCGGCAGGTCCGAGGACGTCCTCGATGCCGCGGACGATCGGGGGGAACAGCGGGTTGGTCAGGTCCGGGATAACGAGCCCGATCGTTCGCGACTTTGCGGTCTTCAGGCTGCGTGCGATCGGGTTCGGTTGGTATCCGAGCGACTCAGCCGCCTTCAGCACCCGCCGGGCCGTCTCCGCGTTCACCAGTCGCCGCGTCTCGGGGTTCAGGGCTCGGGAAGCGGTGGCGGCGTGAACCCCCGCAGCTTCGGCGACGTCGCGGAGGGTGGGGTTGGGCACGGCAGTGATGATAGTGCGGCTTTTGCGTATTGGCCTGCTCATCGTCCACCCCTCACGCCGGTTCCTCCTCCGACCGGCGCCACGTCGCGCGGCCCCACACCGCGAGCAGCGCGAGCGGGACGCTTGTGGCAGCAGCGAGCAGGAAGATCTCTCGGTAGCGGTCGTCCTGGGCGAGGCCGGAGACCACGACGGCGGCGACGGCGCTGCCGATGAACAGTGACCCGGCGAAGAGGGACACGACCGTCGCCCGGGCTCCCGGCAGCACCTCCGTCGCCCATGTCTGCAAGGAGGAGTGCATGGCGGCCCAGGCAAGGCCGAGCAGGAGCGCGACCAGCAGGGCCACCGCCGGCGCCTGGGACACCGCCATGACGATGCAGCCCACGAGGGCCGCGGCGCCGCCCAGACCGATCAGCCGAGAGGGATGCAGGTCCCTGGAGAGACGCCCTACGAGGCGCGCGGACACGACGACGGCGACGCCGTAGCCGGCGGTGACGCTGCCGGCCACCGAGGAGCTCACCCCCGTTGCCTCCACCGCCGGCGGCAGCAGGGTGAGCGCGCCGAGCAGGACTGCACCCTCGATGAAGGCCAGCAGGAGGACCAGCACGGTCACCCGCGACCGCATCGCCTGCACGAGCGGTGCGACCACGGTCCGGTGCGTGCGGGTTACCGCCGGTTCGGCGAGGCGCCCCAGGCCGCCGGCCAGCAGCAGCGCGGAGCCCCCGGTGATGAGGAAGGCCAGACGCCACGTTGCCACGTGCGCCAGGAGGCCAGCCAGTGTGGACGCCATCGCTGTACCGAGCGCGACCCCGACCATGAGCCGGGTGATCTGGTTCTGTCGTTCTGGTGCGGGGACCGTATCGCCGATGTAGATCAGCGCGGCGGGAAAGGCCGCTCCGAAGAAGCCGCCGGCCAGGCAGCGGAAGACCGCCAACGCGAGCACCGAACCGGCGAGTGCCGAGGCTGCGGTGGTGAGCGCCGACAGGATGAGCGTGATGCGCAACGTCCGGACGAGCCCCAGCCGGTCCGACACGAGCCCCCAGACCGGTTGCATGAGGCCGTACGCCACGAAGTAGGCGCCCGCCGCCTGGACGGCGCGGGACAGGGGCACGTCGAGGTCGACCGCGATGGCGAGCAGCATCGGGGGCATGGCAAAGCGGTCCAGCGTGGTGGCGAACGCGGTGTACTGCAGCAGCCGGATCGGCGAGGACCAGCCCCGGGAGGCCATGCCGCTCATCACGGCTTCGAGGAGACGTACGACACCAGACCCGACTCGGGAGCCAATGCCTCGGCGAGCACGTCCCGACCGTCCCTCCAGGTCGGGAGGTAGCGTCGGCGCAGGTCCACGACGGTCGTGAGTGCCGCCAGGTCGACCGCCGTGTCGAGGACCAGGCCCTCGCTGCTGCTCTGCAGGCGTGCCACGTAGCGCCGGGCCAGGTCCCCGGCAAGGCCGAGCACCGACGCGGCCTCCTCCACGGCCGCTGTCTCTGCTGTTCCGTGACAGATGTCGCGAGCCGTTTCCCTCAGGGCGTCACCGAAGCGACGCGCCGGCTCGAGGAAGCGCTCGCCCACAACACTGACGACCGTGCCGAGGTAGGGCGAGCACACATCGCTCACCCGGGCAAGGGTGACCGCTCCCGCTGCTTCAGCCAGCAGCTCGTTGCCCGCGTTGAGCATCGTCGCGTCACACTCACCGGCCAGCAGGGCTTCGAGTCGCCTGGGCGTCGAGCCGAGGGTCAGGAGATCGTACTCGTCCCTCCCGACGCCCAGCGACTCGGCGAGCGCATACATCGCGAGGGCGAAACCAGAGGTCGATACGTCGACACCCACCCGAGCACCTCGAAGCTGCTCGGGCGCAAGACCCCGCCTGCCGTAGAGCCCCAGCCCCAGGCCGCGGTCCACGGCGCTGACGATGCGGGCGTCGGCCTTGACCCCCAACGGGTTCTCCAGGCTGAACCGGTACGCCACCACGTTGTCAGGGCTGGTGAGCGCGACGTCGATCTCGCCCGCGATCAGGGAGCGGAACTGCGCGGGGGAGGACGGCACTGCCACCTCCGCCACCTCGAGACTCTGTTCCTCCAGCCGCCCGGTGCGCCGCGCCACGGCGAGCAGGACCGACGGGGTGAAGGATCCGACAACCAGTTCCACCTGCGTCTCCTCATTCTCCGCCGCCCTGACGTTGCTGGGCAGACTAGCGCAACGTGCAGTCGATTGCAGTAGTCCAGCCCCGAAGTTTCCCATCCCTGGCGCGCGATCGAGCTGAGCGGTGTGCTTGACATGCCATAGGGGGCGCAGAGAGACTGCAGTCGTTTGCAGGAGTCGGATCCCGGGGAGGTCGAGGAGTGGCAGACACGGACGCAAGGGTGGCCTCGGCCATCGCCCACTGGGCCCCCCGCTTCACCACCAACGGAGTCACCGTCTGGGACTTTCAGCGGATCACCGCAAGCGTCAACCGCTGGGAGGACTGGTGCCGGGCATGGTCCGAGGTGGGTGCGGAGCACGAGCGCCTCGGTCGGGACGCCCTCGCGCAGGACCGGCTTCTCTCCGCCGGACAGCACCTGACCCAGGCGGCCGTCTACTACCACTTCGGCAAGTTCGTCTTCGTGGAAGACCTCGAGCAGATGCGCCGGGCCCATGAGCGGGCGGTTCGCTGCTACCGCGACGCGCTGCCTCACCTGCGACGACCTGGCCGGCGGGTGGAGTTCCCGTTCGAGGGAGCCAGCCTGGTCGGCGTGCTCCGGCTACCTGAGGGTGAGGGCCCCCACCCGGTCGTGCTCATGATCCCCGGCCTGGACTCGACCAAGGAGGAGCTGCACAGCACGGCGGAGACGTTCCTCGACCGTGGCCTGGCCACCTTCAGCGTCGACGGCCCCGGGCAGGGCGAGGCGGAGTACGACCTGCCGATCAGGGGCGACTGGACTGCGCCCGCCGAGGCGCTTTTCTCGGTTCTCCTTGAGATGCCTGAGGTGGACAGCGACCGGATCGCCGTGTGGGGGGTGAGCCTGGGCGGTTACTACGCACCACGGATCGCTGCCGCCCTCGGGGACCGGCTGAAGGCTTGCGTCGCCCTCGCCGGCCCGTTCAACTTCGGGGAGTGCTGGGAGGGCCTCCCCGAGGTCACCCGCAAGACGTTCGAGGTCCGCTCGCGGGCACGCGACGAGGCGCAGGCGCGGGGGATCGCCCTCACCCTGTCGCTGGAGAAGTCCGCGTCCGAGATCACCGTCCCGCTGCTGATCGTCTTCGGCCGGCAGGACCGGCTGATTCCGTGGCACCACGCCGAGCGATTGCGGCGTGAGGCGGGTGGAGAGGTGGAGCTGGTCATGCTCGAAAACGGCAACCACGGCTGCGCGAACGTCGCCCCCTGGCACCGGCCCTACACCGCCGACTGGCTCGCGCGGAAGCTCGGGGCAGCCGGGTCCGCACACCCCAGATCTTCGGCTTGACTCGAGAATCAGCCGTTACTACTTTGTTATACAAACGATTGCAAAGGCAGGCTCATGACAAGCAACAGTGACTCCACCGATCTGACGGTGGGTTGGATCGGGACCGGCCGGATGGGCTTCGCCATGGCCCGCCGTCTCGGCAAGGGGGGCGTGGATCTCGCCGCCTGGAACCGCACCCGGGCCAAGGCCGAACCCCTAGCCGAGGTCGGCAGCACCGTGGTGGACTCGATCGCCGAGCTGCGGGACCGCGACGTTGTGTTCACGATGGTCTCCACCCCGTCCGACCTGGAGCAGGTGCTCCTCGGCGAGGGTGGCCTGCTTGAGGACCGCGACCACGTCCCCGGCGTCGTCGTGGACTGCTCCACCGTCTCGACCGAGTCGTCGGAGCGGATGCGGGAGGCCTGCACGGAACGCGGTGTGGCCTTCCTCGCCGCGCCGGTGAGCGGCAACGGCAAGGTGGTCAAGGCCGGCGGGCTCAGCCTGGTCGTCTCCGGGCCCGAGGAGACCTACCACCTCGTCGCTCCACTGCTGGCGCACCTGGGCAAGTCGGTCACGTATGTCGGTCAGGGTGATGTCGCGCGGCTGGTCAAGATCTGCCACAACCTGTTCCTGGGCGTGGTGACCCAGTCGCTGGTCGAGATCACCGTCCTGGCCGAGAAGGGCGGCGTCTCCCGGGCGGCCTTCCTCGACTTCCTGAACAACAGCGTGATGGGCTCGGTGTTCTCCCGGTACAAGACGCCGGCGTTCGTGAACCTCGACTACACCCCCACCTTCACGCCGACCCTGCTGCGGAAGGATTTCGACCTCGGTCTTGCCGCGGCTCGTCAGCTCGACGTACCCATGCCGGTCGCCGCAGCCACCGCCCAGCTGGTGCAGGCCACGGTGAGCAGCGGCCGCATCGACGAGGACTTCGCGATCCTCCTCGACCAGCAGGCGGCGGCCTCGGGCCTCGTGCTCAAGCCGGAGGACGTCGTCGTCGACGACGGGCTGAGCGCAGCGGACGAGGTGAACTAGCCATGGGACCGTCAGCTCCGGCCGCCGCACCCATGGCCGCCCCCGGTCACATGGGCGTCGACTACGAGCAGCGCGTCGACTTCGACAGGCTGCGGAAGTACCGCCTCTCTCGGGCGAAGGCCTCCCTGGAGGCCAGCGAGTGCGGTGCCTTCCTGCTCTTCGACTTCTACAACATCCGGTACACCACCCAGACCTGGATCGGTGGTGCCCTCGGCGACAAGATGACGCGCTACGCGCTGCTCACCCGGGACGGCGAGCCGATCCTCTGGGACTTCGGCTCGGCCGCACGGCACCACCGCCTCTACTCGCCCTGGCTGGAACCGACCAACTGCCATGCCGGCATGCTCGGGCTCCGCGGCGCCATCGCCCCCACCGCCGGCCTCATGGAGCAGGCGGTGCGGCAGATCAAGGGCCTGCTCGAGGACGCCGGAGTCGCGGACGCCCCGGTCGGCGTCGACATCGTGGAGCCGCCGTTCCTCTTCGAGATGCAACGGCAAGGGCTCACCGTGGTCGACGCCCAGCAGCTCATGCTCGACGCGCGGCAGATCAAGTCCCCCGACGAGATCATGCTGCTGACCCAGGCCGCCGCGATGGTCGACGGCGTCTACCAGGACATCGTGGAGGTCCTCAAGCCCGGGATCCGGGAGAACGAGATCGTCGCTCTGGCCAACAAGCGGCTCTACGAGATGGGGTCCGACCAGGTCGAGGCGATCAACGCCGTCTCGGGTGAGCGGTGCAACCCTCACCCGCACAACTTCTCCGACCGCCTGATCCGGCCAGGCGACCAGGCCTTCTTCGACATCATCCACTCGTTCAACGGCTACCGCACCTGCTACTACCGCACATTCAGCGTGGGCAGTGCGACCCCGAGCCAGCGTGACGCCTACACCAAGGCCCGGGAGTGGATGGACGCCTCGATCAACATGATCAAGCCAGGTGTCGGCACCGACGAGGTGGCGGCGGTGTGGCCGAAGGCGGAGGAGTTCGGGTTCGAGAACGAGATGGCAGCTTTCGGCCTCCAGTTCGGCCACGGGCTGGGCCTCGGCCTCCACGAGCGTCCGATCATCTCCCGGCTCAACAGCATGAAGGAGCCGATCGAGCTTCAGCCCGGCATGGTGTTCGCGCTGGAGACCTACTGCCCGGCCAGCGACGGCTTCTCGGCGGCGCGGATCGAGGAGGAGGTTGTGGTGACGCCGGAGGGGCCTCGGATCCTCACCCTCTTCCCGGCCCAGGACCTCGTGGTCGCCAACCCGTACTGAGCCGACCTGGCGGCACCCCTGCTCCTTCTCTCGTGTCCACTTCTCTCGAAAGGCGACACCCCATGCCCGAGACGACCTCTGCCCCCAGTCCTCTCCGGGTTGCCGACCTGCTCACCGACCTGTACGTCGGTGGCAAGGCGGTGCCCGCCGCCGACGGCGGTCGCTTCGACGTGGTCGACCCGGCGACCGGCTCGGTGATCACCACCGTCGCAGACGGCACCGTCCAGGACGCGATCGCTGCCGTGGACGCAGCCGAACAGGCGGCGGCGGAGTGGGCGGCGACCCCCCCGCGTCAGCGCGCCGAGATTCTCCGCCGGGCGTTCGAGCTGATGACCGCGCAGGCCGACGACCTGGCCAGGCTGATCACGCTCGAGAACGGGAAGGCGCTGGCCGACGCCCACGGGGAGGTGGCCTATGCCGCCGAGTTCTTCCGCTGGTACTCGGAGGAGGCGGTCCGGGCAACCGGCGAGGTGGTGACGGCCCCCTCTGGGACGAACAAGATTCTGGTGTTGCAGCAGCCGGTCGGCATCTGCGTACTCGTCACCCCGTGGAACTTCCCGGCCGCCATGGCGACCCGGAAGATCGGTCCCGCACTGGCGGCCGGGTGCACCATGGTGCTCAAGCCCGCGAGCGACACGCCGCTGACCGCGCTCGCCATGGCCCGCATCCTGCAGGACGCCGGCGTGCCAGCAGGGGTCGTCAACGTCCTGCCCGCCCGTCGTTCGGGTGCCGTCGTCTCGGCGATGCTGCACGACCCGCGGGTCCGCAAGCTGTCGTTCACCGGCAGCACCGAGGTGGGCAGGATCCTGCTGCGCGAGGCCGCGGACCAGGTGATCAACTGCTCCATGGAGCTGGGCGGCAACGCCCCGTTCCTCGTGTTCGCCGACGCCGACCTGGATGCCGCTGTCGACGGCGCCATGGTCGCGAAGATGCGCAACGCCGGTGAGGCGTGCACGGCCGCAAACCGGTTCTACGTCGAGGCCTCCATCGCCGACGAGTTCAGCAGGCGGCTCGCGGAGCGGATGAAGGCGCTCCGCGTCGGGCCCGGGCTGGACGAAACCAACCAGGTGGGCCCGCTGGTCAACGACGACACCGCCGCCAAGGTCGAGGAGCTGGTTCGGGGCGCGGTCGACGCGGGCGCGAAGGCCGTGGTCGGTGGCCGGCGTCCAGAGCGCGAGGGCTTCTACTACGAGCCCACCGTGCTGCTCGACGTCACCCCGGACTCACCGATCCTGAAGGAGGAGATCTTCGGGCCGGTGGCGCCGATCGTGACGTTCGAGGACGAGGCCGAGGCGATCCGGCAGGCCAACACCACCGAGTACGGACTGGTGTCGTACGTGTTCACCGGCGACCTGGCGCGCGGCCTGCGGGTCAGCGAGGCGCTGGACTCCGGCATGGTCGGCCTCAACCGTGGCCTGGTCAGCGACCCGGCCGCCCCGTTCGGCGGCACCAAGCAGAGCGGCGTGGGCCGGGAGGGCGGCCACCACGGGATGCTGGACTACCTGGAGGCGAAGTACATCGCCGTGCAATGGTGACCCCGGCCAAGAAGAACAGCGGCAAGGAGAACGGCGGACACGAACAGTAGACACAACAGCGGCGGCCATCCTCGCGGATGGCCGCCGCTGTTGTGTCCCGGGCTGCAGCCCCTACTGCTTCGCCCAGTAGTCGTCGCGCGCCTTGCTCGCCGCCAGCTCCTCCGCGGTGCGGAAGCCCGGCGCCATCGATGCGTTGGTGCCGGCCATGTACTGGTGGTGGTCGATGCCCAGCAGTCGGATCCAGCTCTGCTGGCCGAACGTCAAGGCGATGCAGCAGCCGAGCTCCACGAGCTCCGGCTCCGTGAAGTGCTCATGGAGACGCCGCCACAGCTTGTCGAGGTCCTGCTCACCCCAGGCGATCGCCTGCGCGTAGGCGAGGGCGGCCTTCTGCCGCTCGTCGTACTTGTCCGACGACTCGAAGTTGAGGAGGTCGTCGTACTTCGCCTCCTCCAGACCTGCGGCGGCAGCCTTGGCGGAGCGCTGGTTGCCGCAGAACTCGCATTTCACGGTCCGCGAGATGTAGACCCGGCACAGGTCCTTGATCGCGTGGTCACACACGCCGCTGTGGAACAGCGACTTCCACGAGTCGGCGAAGGCCCAGAACGCGTTCGGCGCGTGGGCGCGGACCGCGGAGCTCTCCGGACGCGGGGTGCCCTCGCGGGCACAGCGGTGCATCTCCTCCTGCATCCGCTCGTCCATCTGCTCCAGCGGCACGTAGCTGATGTACGGGTCGGCCATGGTGGTACTCCCTTTCTGGGTGGGTGGAGCTTCAGTCGGTCTGTGAGTCGATGGCTGCGATGACGGCCTCGGTGGTGATGGGTAGGTCACGGACGCGAACGCCGAGGGCGCTGGCGACCGCGTTGCCGATGGCTGCTGCGGTCGGTCCCTGGGCCGCCTCGCCGGCGCCCACGGACGGCAGATCGGGCCGGTCGAGCAGGTGTACCTCGACCTCGGGCGCCTCGCTGAACCGCAGGATCGGATAGGTCTCCCAGTCCACACTGGTCACCCGTCGCCGGTCGAAGCGCACCCGCTCCTTGAGCGTCCAGCTCGTGGCCTGGGTGGCGCCGCCCTGGATCTGGTTGCGGACGCCGTCCGGGTTGATGACCCGGCCGACGTCGACCGCGACGGTCAGCTTGCGGACGACGACACGCTCCTCGGCCTCGACGTCCGCGACCACCGCGCAGTAGGCGCCCCGGTCCTTGTACCGGGCGAGGCCGATGCCGCGCCCACGTCCCTCGGGAACCGGCGTGCCCCATCGGGCGGCCCGCGCAGCGGTCTCCAGGACCGCCCGCGCCCGGTCGTCCTGGAGATGGCGGAGCCGGAAGCTGAGCGGGTCCTCCTCGCACGTCGCGGCGAGCTCGTCCATGAACGACTCGATGCTGAACACGTTCATGAAGGCCCCGAGCGCACGCAGCGCGGAGGACCGGATCGGGGTCTCGACGAGACGGTGTCCGGTGATCCGGCGCGCACCTACCGTGTAGATCGGAACGGCGTTGCGGGTGGTGCCACCACCGGCGGTCAGGGGCGGGTCGTCGGCGACCGGGCTGGGCAGCGGTCGCTCCAGGTAGGCGCCGGCCAGCAGGCCGGGAGTTCCCCGGTAGCCGGGCCGAGCCGTGTGCCCCTGGCCGTACACGTCGTAGGTCCACCCGGCGACCTGCCCCGTTTCGGAGAGCTCCGCCGCCACCTCAGCCACCATGGCCGATCCGAAGGGCGACCAGCCGAGCTCGTCCTGGCGGGTCCACTGGACCAGGACGGGCGCGCCCGGCACCGCGCGCGCGAGCAGGACGGCGTCGAAGGCCGCGTCGTCGGCGCCGTTGTGGCCGTAGCAGCCGGCGTTCTCGGCGTGTTCCACGGTGACCGTCTCGGCGTCGAGCCCGAGCGCCTGCGCGGTGGCGTCGCGTAGTTTGTGGATGCCCTGGCTGTGG